>NZ_RBKY01000001.1:6192429-7430915 GCF_003634495.1 Nocardiopsis sp. Huas11
GGCCGCGAAGATGATGTCGCCCTCGTTCTCGCGGTCCTCGTCGTCGACGACCACGATGGCGCGCCCGGCGGCGAAGTCGGCGATGGCGTCCTGGATCGGGTCCAGGACGACGGCCTGCTCGATCCCTCTGGTGTCCGGGCTGGTGTCGGTGACGGTCATTGCCGCTCCCTGAGAGTGCGTGGGTGGTTCGGTGCGTGCTGGGTGGTGCGCGTCGGCGCGGGAGGGCCGCGGGGCCTAGGCCCCGGTGGCGGTCCGGGCGGCTGCGACGGCGGCGATGCGCTCGACGTACTTGGCGATGACGTCGACCTCGATGTTGACGGTGGCGCCGACCGCGAGGGAGCCCAGGGTGGTGGCCTCAAGGGTGGCGGGGATCAGGCTGACCTCGAAGTACTCCTCGGCGGCGCCGGGCGCGCTGACGGCGGAGACCGTCAGGCTGGTGCCGTCGACGGTGATCGAGCCCTTCTCGACCACGTAAGGGGACAGCTCGGGGGAGAGTCCGAACCGCAGGACGTCCCAGTTGTCACCGGGGTCGCGGGAGAGCAGGCCGGCGGTGCCGTCGACGTGGCCCTGGACGATGTGGCCGCCCAGACGGCCGCCGACGGGGGCGGCGCGTTCGAGGTTGACCGGGGAGCCGGGGGTGAGGGCGCCGAGCGAGGAGCGGTCGAGCGACTCCTTCATCACGTCCGCCGTGAAGGTCCCGCTGCCCTGGCCCACGACGGTCAGGCACACGCCGTTGACCGAGATGGAGTCGCCGTGCCGGGCGTCGGAGCTGACCAGGGGTCCGCGCACGGTGAGCAGGACCGCTTCACCGGCGGCACCCGCGGGTTCGATGGAGACGACCTCGCCGAGTTCTTCCACGATTCCTGTGAACACGCCTTCGCATTCCCTTCACCTGTCAAGGCTCCGGGGCAAAGGGTGTGGAACGGGTCCACGGCGGGGTCGGCGACGCGACGCGCACGGGGCGCAGCGGTCGGACCGTCCCGACGCGCACTGCCTCCCATCCGGACTTTAACCGTCGGTACCGGAATTTCACCGGTTCAACCGGCCGATGGCTTCGGCCGGGTCGCGGACTATCACCGCCGGTTCGGACTTTCACCGACCCCGGAGCACGCGTCTGACTTTCGTCTCAACGATCATGATCTTAACCGCTCGTTCACCCGACCGCATAGCCGGTGTGACCGGTGTCATGCGAGGCCCGGGCCGGTGTGCGTGTCGGTGCCCCGCTCGGAACGGGCGGCCAGGCCGCTGCGGACGAAGAGCTCGGGAGCGGCGAAGGTCGCCCAGAACGCGAGCACCGTGTAGACGGCGTAGGCCGCGATCGCCGCGGGAAGGCCTGTCAGATCGCGCGCGAGGAGGTGGCCGACCACCTCGATGAGCAGGACGACGGAGATGCCCAGGGCGAAGCGGGCGGCCCGCGCGGTCAGGGCGCCGGAGGCGCTGAAGCCGCCGCGGCGGTCGAGCAGGGTGAGACCCGCGACACCGCCCAGGAGCGCGCCGGCCGCGGTGAACAGACCGTTCAGGGTGTGCCCGGCGGGGTCCTGGGGCGTGGAGCCGATCCAGTCCGCCGGAGGGGCCCAGTCACCGCGCACGCCGAGCTGCCAGAGGACGGCCAGCAGGCACGGGAGCAGGGACGCCAGGACGAGGTAGAAGGCCCAGCGGGGAGTGTCCAGACCGCGCCACCAGGCCAGGACGCGGTCCTCCCAGCGCAGCGCGGCCCACAGGACGGCGCCGCCGAGCAGCAGACCGGCCAGGACGTCGCTGATGAAGTGCACGCCGAGGTAGACGCGGGAGAGGCAGATCAGCGCGATGAGCACGCCCGCGGCCCACATCCAGCGCCGGTCGCCCGACTTGGCGCCCAGATAGCCCCACAGGACCGTGGAGCCCTGGGCGTGGCCCGAGGGGATCCCGAAGCTGGACTCGCTGACCACGGCGGAGACGTTGGCGCTGAACCAGTAGGGGCGCGCGCCGTACGCCAGCGACTTGGCCAGGGCGTTCAGGGTCGTCGACGCGATCACGGCGACGAACAGGCGTGCGCCGACGCCGGCGTGCACGCACCAGAAGACGAGCGCGATCAGGATGATGACGAACGTCTGCGAGCCGAGGGCGGTGACGAGCTCGAAGGGGACGGAGAACCAGTCGCCCAACCCCTGGAACCAGAGGATGGGGGTGGTCTCCGCCTCCCAGAGCGCGTCCATGGCCGAGTGCTCGGAGGTTCCAGCGTTCAACGCGTACTCCACGGGTCCGCGCCTGGCAACGCGCTCACGCCGCGCCGCTCCCCCAGGTCCGCGCCCACGCACAGGGGAAGACGGAGCCGCGACCAAGCGAAATCAACGACTGTCGAGCGGTCATCCTAGGCGTGCGGGGTCCCTGGTGCCAGTGCGGAGGGCGTGGTGCGCCGGGATCGTTACGGCCTGGCGGCGGCGATGGCGAGGTCGCGCAGGGACTCGACGGCCTTGGCGGGGTCCTGGGCGCCGTAGACGGCCGAGCCCGCCACGAAGACGTCGGCTCCGGCCTCGGCGGCGCGCTCGATGGTCTCGGTGCTGACGCCGCCGTCGATCTGGAGCCAGACGGAGGCCTCGCGGCTGTCGAGGAGTTCGCGTGCGCGGCGGATCTTGGGCAGGACCAGGTCGAGGAACTTCTGGCCCCCGAATCCGGGCTCGACCGTCATCAGCAGGAGCATGTCCATCTCGCCGATGATGTCCTCGTAGGGGTCGACCGGCTCGGCGGGGTTCAGCGCCAGGCCCGCCCGGGCGCCGTGCCTGCGGATCTCCCGCAGGGTGCGCACGGGTGCGCCCGCGGCCTTGGCGTGGATGGTGACGCTGCCCGCGCCGGCCTCGGCGTAGGCGGGGGCCCAGCGGTCGGGGTCGTCGATCATCAGGTGGCAGTCCAGCGGCGTGGAGGTCGCCTTGAGCAGGGACTCGACGATGGGCAGGCCGAGCGTGAGGTTGGGCACGAAGTGCCCGTCCATCACGTCGACGTGCAGCCAGTCGGCGGCGGGCGAGACGGCGGCGGCTTCGTCGGCCAGGTGCGCGAAGTCGGCGTTCAGGATGCTGGGTGAGATCTGGATTGCCACACCAGGAAGTCTAACCAGCTCGGCCGTGCCCTCTCCCCCACCGGGTGCGGGTGCCGTCGGCGGCCGCGCACGCGCCGCGCGCCGGAGGGACCACCGGCCGGATCGGCGGCCGGATCGGCGGCCGCGGGCTCAGGAGCAGACGAACGCGTGGCCGATCGGCCGCTCCGGGCAGCGGCGGCACTCGAAGACGAACACGCTGCCCACGTCGCCGAGCATCAGTCCCGCGACGCCCTGGGCGCCGAGACCGTCCTCGATGCTGAACGGCCCTCGCTCCCCGTCGGCGTCCGTCCGTTCCTCGACCGGGAGCCACCGCTTCCACGACGCCGGATCGTACTCCCAGCTGGCGACGGTCAACAAGAGGTCCATCCCGCCGCCGCACGCGCCGCAGTCCATGGCCACGGAGCCCTGGGCGCCCGACGCGTAGCCGCCCAGCTTGATCCCCGGGGCCGTCGACAGGTGCTCCTCATAGCCCCAGCCGGTCCGCTCCTCCATCCGGCGGGCGCGGCCCCACAGACCGCGCGCCATCGCCGGTCCCATGTCGTCCCAGCCGGGGTACTCGACCACGGCCTCCGGGTGCACCACGCACGGCACCGGCACGCTCCCCGCGGGCGCGTCGTCCAGGACGGGCCGGCGGGCCGCCGCCGCACCGATGCGCGCTGTCTCGCGCCAGACCACCCGGGGCTCGGGGCACAGGGCCGGTTCGTGGTCGTGGGGGCACCAGAGCACCTGGAGGAGGTCGGTCCCCTCCGGGAAGCCGGCGTCCGGGGCGTCGGAGCGAAACAGCTGCACCACCGGCACGAACGGCACCGGACCCGCGGACGGCTCGCTCCCCCAGGCCTCGTGCTCGGCGGTGCACAGCGGCCACGGCTCCCCCTCCGGCCAGAGCAGGGGCCCGCCGACCGAGCTCTGGTGGGCTCCGGGCTCGCCCCGGCGGGGGTGCAGGCGCACGGCGCCGCGCCGCAGGGGGCCCAGTTCGGGCAGGAACTCCTCGACGCCCACCGGCGCCTGGGGGTGTGCAGGGCCATGGAGGGTTCACCCGGGCTTCGCTGGGGGCCGGACGGCGCACGCGCGCCGCCCCGGCCGGTCAGGACTCGTTCTTGCGGAACAGCGCCAGGAACATGGCGTCGGTTCCGTGGACGTGGGGCCAGAACTGGACGTACTTGCCCTCCGGTCCGGCGGCCAGGTCGGGGACCTCGTCGAGGTAGTCGGCCGCGCGGAGCAGCGTGAGGTCCTCGCGCTCACCCAAGAGCCTCTGGACGATCGCGTCGGTCTCGTCCAGGTGCGGCGAGCACGTCACGTAGGCGACCACGCCGCCCGGGCGGGCCGCGTCCGCGGCGCCGGTGAGGAGGCCGTGCTGGAGCGGCGCCAGGTCCACGACGGACTGCGGGGTCCGACGCCAGCGGGACTCCGGACGGCGGCGCAGGGCTCCCAGGCCCGTGCACGGCACGTCCGCCAGGACACGGTCGAACACGCCCGGCTTCCAGGCGGGCCTGGTGCCGTCGGCGGCGATGACGCGTCCGGCGTCGCGCGGAGCGCGGCGCACGGCGGAGGTCACCAGTCCGGCGCGGGCGGGCTGGGCCTCGGAGGCCAGCAGGTGGCCCTCGCGCTGTCCGGCGAGCGAGGCCAGCAGGCCCGCCTTGCCCCCCGGGCCGGCGCACATGTCGAGCCAGAGCCGGTCGTCGCCCCGCGCGTCCACGCGGGTGAGCGCGAGGGCGACGAGCTGGCTCGCCTCGTCCTGGACCGCGGCACGGCCCTGGCGGATCTCGCGGATGCCCGCAGGGTCGCCCTCGGGCAGGTAGGCGGCGAACGGCGAGTACCGTGCCTCCTCGGCCCCGGCCGCGACGAGGTCGGCGGCCGTGGAACGGCCCGGCTTGGCCACGAGGGTCACGCGGGGCCGCTCGTTGTGCGCGATGAGCAGGTGCTCGGTCTCCACCAGCCCGGTGGAGGAGTGCTCGCCGAGCGCCCGGGCCAGCGCCTTGACCACCCAGCGCGGGTGGCTGTGCACGACGGACAGGTAGCCGCTCGGGTCGCGCTCGCGGTCCGGGGCGATGACCTCGGTCCACGCGTCCAGGTCACGGGCGGACACCTTGCGCAGCACCGCGTTGACGAACCGTCCGCGGTGGTGTCCCACCACGCGGCGCCCCAGGTCGACGGTCGCGCTGACGGCGGCGTGCGGCGGGATCTTCGTGGACAGCAGCTGGTGCGCCCCCAGGCGCAGCAGCGGCAGCACCTCGCGGTCCACCGAGGCGAGCGTGCGGTCCACGCAGGCTTCGAGGATCGCGTCGTAGGTGCCCTGCCGGCGCAGCGTGCCGTACGTGAGCTCGGTGGCCAGCGCCGCGTCGCGCCCGCTCATCCCCCGCTCGTTGAGCAGCGCGGGCAGCAGCAGGTTCGCGTACGCGTCGCGCTGCTCCACGGCCGCCAGCACGTCGTAGGCGACGCGGCGGGCCGGGTCGCGCGGCTGGGGCGGCCCGGCCTTGCCCTGGCCACCGCCCTGATTCGGCTTCCCTCGTCGGGGTCGGCGGTACGGGGATCGGGACTGCTCGCTCAACGTGTAACTGCCTCAACAGAGCCGGGGAAGGGTCAGCACGATGCTATGCCAGCTCAACGCCCCAGGCGGTCGTCTTCGGTGGGACGCACACCACGCGCCCAGTCCACGGCCGCCATCGGCCGCTTGCCCTGGGGCTGGACCTCGCCCAGGACCACCGGGTGGGTGCTTGTGCCGACGATGACGCGCTTCTTGTCGGCGTGCACCTGGCCGGGGTCCAGCACCGGGGTGTCGGCCTCGGGCAGCGGCGAGACCGGGCCCAGCTTCAGCCGCGACCCCCGGAAGGTCGTCCAGGGGCCCGGGGAGGGCGTGCAGGCGCGCGCCACGCGGTCCACCCGGCGCGCGGGCGCGGTGAAGTCGACCTCGGCGTCCTCGGTGGTGAGCTTGGAGGCGTAGGTGGCCTCGGTGTCCTTCTGCTCCACCGGGCTCAGCCCGCCCGCCTCGATCCCGTCCAGGGTGCGCGTGAGCAGCTCGGCCCCCGAGTGGGACAGCCGCTCCAGCAGATCGCCGCTGGTGTCGGTGGGCCGCACGTCCTCGACCACGGTCCCGAAGACCGGGCCGGCGTCCAGCTCCTTGACGATCCGGAAGGTCGACGCCCCCGTGACGTCGTCGCCGTGCAGCACCGCGTGCTGGACGGGCGCCGCTCCCCGCCAGGCGGGGAGCAGGGAGAAGTGCAGGTTGACCCATCCGTACCGGGGGATGTCCAGCGCCGACTGGGGCAGCAGGGCGCCGTAGGCGACCACCGGGCAGCAGTCCGGCGCGATCTGGGCGAGCCGCTCCAGGAACTCCGGGTCGCGGACCTTCTCCGGTTTGAGGACCTCGATCCCCGCGCTCTCGGCGAGCTCGCCCACCGGACTCGCGGAGAACTTCCGTCCGCGGCCCGAGCGGGCGTCGGGCCGCGTGACGACGGCGGCGACCTCGTGGTCGGAGTCGATGAGGGCCCGCAGCGACGGCACTGCCACCTGCGGTGTTCCGGCAAAGACAAGTTTCATCGGCAGAAGTCCTTCCACTGGCCGGGGACCGTCCCCGGAATCGACCGCGTGCCCGGCCGGGCTCCGTCGCGAGGCAGCACGATGCCCGGCGGGGACGGCCTGTCGGTTCCCCAGTTCTACCAGTCCCGCCCGGCCCGCCCCGCCGGGAACGCGGTGAGGTGTCGGAGGATTCTGGTACACCAGGGATGATGACAGCGCAGCCCGACCAGCCCGATGACGCCCTTTTCGACGTGGCGGAGCTGGTGGACCCCAGAACCGCGGCCAAGGCCAAGGCCGAGCAGGCCGTCCGTCCGGCCCCGAAGCGGCCCGCCGAGCGGCTCTCGGTCGCGCGCGTCATCGTGGACACCCCGCTGCCGCACCTGGACCGCTACTTCGACTACCGGGTCCCCGCCGACCTGGACGAGGCCGCCGTGCCCGGCTGTCGGGTGACGGTGGTCTTCAAGCACCGGCAGCTCAGCGGGTTCATCGCGGAGCGGGTCGAGCGATCGGAGTTCCCGGGCCGGCTGGCCTACCTGAGCTCGGTGGTCTCTCCGGAACCGGTGCTCGCCCCGGAGATCCTGGACCTGGCCCGGGCGGTCGCCGACCGGTACTCCGGCACGTTGAACGACGTGCTGCGACTGGCCCTCCCACCACGTCGCGCACGGGTGGAGAAGGAAGCCGATCCGGCGGAGCCCGCGGAAGCGGACGCGGAGGCGGAGTCCGGGGACCCGGAGGCGACCACGGGTGAGGACGCCGCGGAGACCGCCCGGGCGGACTCCGCGAGCCCCTGGGACGCCTATCCCGACGGCCCCGCCTTCCTCCGGGCCCTGCGGGAGGGGCAGCCCGCCCGCACGGTGTGGGACGCCCTCCCGGGCCCGGAGTGGGTCGACGCCGTCGCGGCGGCCGCCGAGGCGGCCCTGGACGCTGGCCGCGGCACGGTGATCGTGGTCCCCGACAGCCGCGACGTCCAGGCGGTGGACGCGGCGCTGGCCCGGCGCCTGGGCGAGGGCAGGCACGTCGCGCTGCCCTCCGACCTCGGCCCCACCCCCCGCTACCGGCGCTGGCTGTCGGTGCGGCGCGGACGGGTCCAGGTGGTGGTCGGATCGCGCACGGCCATCTTCGCCCCGGTGCGGGACCTCGGCCTGGTCGTGCTGTGGGACGACGGCGACGACCTGCACGTGGACCCGCACACTCCCTACCCGCACGCCCGCACCGTGCTCTCGATGCGCGCCCACCGCGCCGGGGCCGGAGCCCTGATCGGCGGTCGCACCCGCACCACCGACGCCCAGCTCCTGGTCGAGTCCGGGTGGGCCGGATCGCTCACCGCCGACCGCGCCACACTGCGCCGCCTCGCCCCCCAGGTGCGCGCCGCCGGGGACGACCGCGAACTCGCCCGGGACGAGGCCGCCCGCACCGCCCGGATCCCCAGCCTGGCCTGGCGCACCGCGCGCGAGGCGTCCCGCACCGGCCCCGTCCTCTTCCAGGTCCCGCGCCGGGGCTATCTCAACACCCTGGCCTGCGCCGGATGCCGCGAGCCGGCGCGCTGCGACGGCTGCCGGGGCCCGCTGTCGATCAGTACGGCCCATGCCATGCCCTCCTGCACCTGGTGCGGCCGGCTGGCCGGGCAGTGGGCGTGCCCGGAGTGCGGTGTGACCCGCATGCGCGCCGTCGTCGTGGGCGCCCGCCGCACCGCCGAGGAGCTGGGGCGCGCCTTCCCGTCGCTGACCGTGCGCACGTCCGGCCGGGAGGAGGTCCTGGCCCGCGTCGACGACCGGCCCTCGCTGGTGGTCGCCACGCCCGGGGCCGAGCCGATCGCCCAGAACGGGTACGCGGCCGCGGTCCTGCTGGACGGATGGGCGCTGCTCAACCGGATGGACCTGCGCGCGTCGGAGGAGGCGCTGCGCCGCTGGCTGAACGCCGCCGCCCTGGTCCGGCCCGGCGGCACCGTGGTCGTCTCCGCCGACGCCTCCCTGCCGGTCGTGCAGGCCCTGGTCCGGTGGGACCCCTCCGGGTTCGCCGAACGGGAGCTGGCCGAGCGCCGCGAGCTGGGGTTCCCGCCCGCGGTCTCGATGGCCTCGGTCACCGGCGCCCCCGAACACGTGCGCGAGCTGCTCGACCAGATCGAGCTGCCCGAGGGCGTCGAACTCCTGGGCCCGGTCCCGGTCGCCCCGGAACGGGGCGCCCCCGAGGCCTCCGCCGAGGGCGGCTCCGGGCGACGCGACGACGGCACGCACCCCAGGGAGCGCGCCCTGCTGCGGGTGCCCCGCAGCGGTGTCGGCGCCCTGGCCCGGGCGCTGAAGGTGGCCGCGTCCGCGCGCAGCGCGCGCCGCGACGAGCACCTGGCCCAGGTCCGGGTGGACCCGCTGCACGTGGTCTGACCGGCGACGGCTCAGCGGCGCTCGGGCGGCAGGGCGCGGTACAGGTCGCGGACGAGCGCCACTTCGGCCCCGTGGTGGATCAGCTCCCGGTTGAGGTGCAGCACCAGCGCGACCATCGGGAAGTCCGCCCACTGGGCCGACTCCGCGCCGCCCACCGGGGCGGCCAGGGCGTCGTCGTCCAGGGCCTGGATCTGCTCCGACCAGGCGAGGTAGGCATGGCGCAGCCGCTGTTTGGCCTCGTCGACGTTGCCCGGCCAGTTGACGGTGTCGCGGGTGTACGTGCGGTCGCCGAAGTGCCAGTTGATCCGTGTCTCCAGCACGTCCACGACCATGTGGCCGAGCCGCCAGGCGATCGTCGTGACCGGCGGCGGGTCGGGTTCGGGGTTGATCCCGTCGGGCCGGAAGCGCCCGTCCTCGCCCCGGACGACCGTCCAGGCCCCGGGCACGGGCTCCCAGAGGTACTCCTCCTCGGTCAGCCCCTCCAACCGCGGCCAGAGCGAGAAGTCCCAGTAGAACTGCACCTGGGCGAGGATCTCGCCGTTCCACCTCACCGCCATCGCGGCCCTCCCCTTCGTCTCCTCAACGGAGCCTTCGGCCCAGTCCCCCCAGGATGCCCGTGCCCTGCGCGGTCACGTCCTCGTCCGGGTAGGGCCACCATGTGAGGTCGGCCACCCCCGGCTCGATGGGCTGGAAGGGGCGGAAGGCGCGCTCGACGGTACGCCGGGGGGCGGTGGAGGTCAGGGCCAGGTAGCCGCCGCCGCGCATGAGGGCGTGCAGCTCGCCGATCCCGTTGGGCTGGTCGTCCGCGGTGAAGGGGCGGGTCATCAGAACGGCGACGGGCTCGTCGAAGTCGACGAGCCCGGAGGTGCTGAGGCGCCGCGTGAGCGAGTCGGCGCCGGAACCGTCCTCGGTGACCACGGCGGTCCCGGAGGGGGACAGCATTCCGGCGGCGCCCCGCGGCGCCACGTGGACGAACCGGGCGTCGGCGTTCGCGGCGCGCACGCGTTCGGCGGTGCCGGGGGCCGGACATCCCCAGTCGACGAACTGGGTGATGCCGGCGTCCGCGCACAGGAAGTCGATCACCCGGCCCAGGAAGGCCTGGTGCAGGCGCGTCTGCTCGGAGACCGCGGGTTCCGAAGGGCGGGCACGGGCGCCGAGGCTCACCACGCGCGGGGCCTGGAAGGGGATCTGCGCAGGGGGGTGGCAGGCGGGCGCCATGCGGCCCGGTTTCGGCCCCCGGACATCCGTCACGTACTCGCTCCCCCAGCCGGTTCGCTCGTGGGAGGCAGAGCGGTCCTCCCGCACGGACCGATCGGGTCCCGGGGCATCGCGCCTTGCCGTCAGGGCCCCGATCGTACCCCCTCGGAACGTGATCCCTCACACACCCCTGAGTGTTATGCGCCCTATTTCGCCGTTTGTAACCCCCTGGGGCACAAGAGGCTCCTGCGTCGTCCCGGGGCGCGCACCGCGAACCACCGATGGCCCGCACCGGCCACACGGGAGTCAGAGGACGTTGCGCGGGTCCGGGGTCGGGACCAGGCGGCCGTCACAGTCGACGTACTCCCACCGGGGCCCGTGCGCGACCAGGTCGGCGACCGCACCGACGAGCCGGTCCACGTGCTCCCAGGTGGTGCCCACGCCCAAACTCGCGCGCACCGCCTGCGCGTGGCCCTCGGCCAGCAGCGCCTGGGTGAGCCGGTGCGCGCAGAACAGGCCGTCCCGGACGCCGATGCCGTACTCCGCCGACAGCGCCGCGGCCAGCAGGTCGGCGGGCAGGCCGTCCACGGTGAAGGACACGATGCCCACCCGCGGCTGCTCGTCGCCCCACAGGGCCAGCTCGCGCACGCCCTCGATCTCGGCCAGCCCGGCGCGCAGCCGCTCCAGCAGCGCCGACTCGCGGATGTGCAGCAGTTCCTGGGTGGCGGGGGTGAAGGTCTCGCAGGCCGCGGCCAGGGCGACGGCGCCGAGCACGTTGGGGCTGCCGGCCTCGTGCCGCGCGGGCAGGTCGTTCCACACCACGTCGTGCTCGGTGACGAGCTGGGTCGCGCCGCCGCCGGACAGGTACGGGGTGGCCGAGCGCAGCCAGTCGGCGCGTCCGGCCAGCACGCCCGAGCCGAACGGCGCGTAGAGCTTGTGCGCGGACAGCGCCACGTAGTCGGCGCCCGTCGCCGCGAGGCTGAACGGCAGGTGCGGCACGTACTGCGCCGCGTCGACCACCACGCGGGCGCCCTCGGCATGCGCGGCCGCCACGAGCTCCTCCACCGGCCAGATCTCACCGGTGACGTTGGAGGCGGCGGTCACGCACAGCAGGGCGGGCCCCTCGGGCGCCGCGCGCAGAGCGGTGCGCGCGGCCTCGACCGCCTCCTCCGGGGAGGACGGCAGCGGCAGGCGCACGACCCGGCCGGCGCGGGAGGCGGGGTGCTCCCAGGGCAGCAGGCTCGCGTGGTGCTCGGACTCGAAGACCACCACGGTGCAGCCCTCGGGCACCGACCGCGCCAGCAGGTTGAGCGCGTCGGTGGTGCCGCGCACGAACACCACCGCGTCCGCGGGCTGGGACCGCACGCCCAGGAAGCGCGCCACGCTGCGCCGGGCCCGCTCGTAGGCGTCGGTGCTCACCTGGGAGTGGTGGCCCGCGCCGCGGTGCACGCTGGCGTAGTAGGGCAGGGCCGCGGACAGCGCGTCGGCGACGGAGGTCAGACACGGGGCGCTGGCCGCGTAGTCGAAGTTCGCGTACTCCACGCGCTCACCGGTGACCAGCGGGACACCGCCCTCGGCGGTGACGATCGCGCACTCGGGGGCGGGGGCGGTGCGAGCGGCGGGCGCGGTGTGGGTAGGGCTGACAGCGGTCATGGGGCACCTCTTCTGTGGGTCATGGGACCCACAGGGGTGCCGGGAACGGCAACGCCACAGGGGTCCGCGCTTGTCTGACACGGTCGTGTCGGGACCTGGTCCTCACCCGGGGCACCCCACCGCGGATGGAGGGTTGCCGACCAGCTAGCCGGGGCTTAGCGCTGGTACTCGTGACCTGTTCAGGAGGCTAGCACAGCACCGCGGACGGTCAACACCGGTGACGCGGTGTGGCCCACGCCACCCCCCGCTTGACACCCCGCCGACCCGCTGCGCCATACTGAGCCCACTGCCTGCCCTCACGCCGCGGGTGTCCGGTTCCCCCGGCCGCCCTCCAGGCGCGAGACTCCAGAGCGTTGGAGTTTTCGCATGCCTGCCCGCGAGCGAGAGGTGAGTCCGTTGCACGGCGACGACCGAATGCAGCAGTTGTTCCGCGACCCCAGGGTCGTTCTGATCTCCGGCTACGCCCGTCTGCCCGACTCGGTGGCGAGCCACTCCCAGTACCAGCGGCTCGGCGTCGTCCTCGCGGTCGACAGCTCCGACGGCCGGATCGTCGCCGCGGACACCACCCTGCTGACCGACCTGGCCAAGGACTTCTTCCGCGCCCTGGTCGAGGGCGCCTCGGTGACCGAGGACATCGCCGAGATCGTGCGGCGGGTACAGACCCGGTACGCGGGCCAGTCCGGCGCCGCGCTGACCACCGCCCTGCGCCGCTGCCTGGAGACCTACTACCAGATGCGGGACGGCGACCAGCTGCCCGGCGACCCCGACGCCAAGGAGTGACCACGCCCGTGACCGACACCCCATCCCGTACCGCGCCGCTGCCCCTGGCGGGCGTGCGCGTGGCCGACCTGTCCCGGGTCCTGGCCGGGCCCTACGCCACGATGCTCCTCGCCGACATGGGCGCGGAGGTGGTCAAGGTCGAGCAGCCCGGACGCGGCGACGACACCCGCGCCTGGGGCCCGCCGTGGGCCGGTCCGGCCGGGGGCGCCCCCGGCTCGCCGGACGCGCCGCCCGGGGAGGCCGCCTACTTCCTCTCGGTCAACCGCAACAAGCGCAGCCTGGCGGTGGACCTGAAGGACCCCGACGGCCTCGCCGCCGTGCAGGACCTGTGCGCCTCCAGCGACGTCGTCGTGCAGAACTTCCGGCCCGGGGTCGCCGAACGGCTCGGCCTGGGCTACGGAGCCGTGCAGGCCCGCAACCCGGCGGTCGTCTACTGCTCGGTGAGCGGGTTCGGGCCGGAACACGAACCCGCCGGCCGGCCGGGGTTCGACATCGTCGTGCAGGCCGAGAGCGGGCTCATGGCCACCACCGGCCCGGCGGAGGGACCGGCGAGCAAGGTGGGCGTGGCCCTGACCGACGTCCTCACCGGCCTGAACGCCGCCGTGGGCATCCTCGGCGCGCTGATGCGGGCCCGCGCCACGGGCGTGGGCGAGGACGTCAGCGTGTCCCTCATCAACTCGACCCTGTCGGGCCTGGTCAACCTCACCCAGCAGGCCCTGATCACGGGGGAGGAGCCGGCCCGGGTCGGCAACGCGCACACCACGATCGTGCCCTACCAGGTCTTCCCGACCGCCGACGCGGACATCGTCGTGGCCGCCGGCAACGACGCGCTCTACCGCAGGCTGTGCGCCGCGATCGACCGGGCCGACCTGGCCGAGGACCCGCGCTACGCGACCAACCGGGGGCGCGTCGCGCACCGCGAGGAGCTGGTCGGGGCGCTGACCGCCACCCTGGCCTCGCGCGGCGCCGACCACTGGATGGCCGTCCTGGTGGAGGCGGGCGTCCCGGTCGGCCGCGTGCGCGGCGTGCTCGACGCCCTGCGCACCGCCGACGCCACCGGTGACGACGTCCTGCGCACCGTGGAACACCCCACCGCCGGGCTGCTGGAGCAGGTCCGGGCCGGCTTCCGGCTGGAGGGGTCTCCCCCTCCGCTGACCGCGCCGCCGCTGCTGGGCCAGCACTCCCGCGAACTCCTGGACGAGCTCGGCGTGAGCACCGAGCGCGTCGACGCCATGGTCAAGCGCGGCGCCGTCCAGCAGGCGGACCTGTGACCGGCCCCGACGGGCCGCCGCGGCCCCGAACGCCCGCCCCGCACGAGACCCACCGGCCCGCCGGGCCGACCGCACCACGAAGGGACACCCACCGATGAGCGACTCCCAGCGCCGACCCGCAGCCCCGGACCCGCACGACTTCCTGGCCGTGGACGCCACCCTCTCCGACACCGAACGCGATGTCCGCGACGCCGTGCGGAGCTTCGCCACCCGCGAGCTGGCGCCGAACGTGGCCGACTGGTTCGAGGCCGGGACGCTGCCCGATCCCCGCGGGCTGGCCAAGGCCTTCGGCGACCTCGGTGTGCTGGGCATGCATCTGGAGGGCTACGGCTGCGGCGGCTCCAGCGCGGTCGCCTACGGGCTGGCCTGCCGCGAGCTGGAGGCGGTCGACTCCGGCCTGCGCAGCTTCGTGTCCGTGGAGGGCTCCCTGGCCATGGCCGCCATCCACAAGTACGGCTCGGAGGAGCACAAGCAGGAGTGGCTGCCGCGCATGGCCGCCGGCGAGGCCATCGGCTGCTTCGGCCTGACCGAACCCGACTCCGGCTCCGACCCCGGCTCCATGCGCACCCGCGCCCGCCGCGACGGCTCCGACTGGGTGCTCAACGGCACCAAGATGTGGATCACCAACGGCTCCGTCGCCGACGTGGCCGTGGTGTGGGCCGTTACCGACGACGGCATCCGCGGTTTCGTGGTCCCCACCGGCACCGCCGGCTTCACCGCCAACGTCATCCACAAGAAGCTGTCCCTGCGCGCCTCGATCACCGCCGAGCTGGTGCTGGAGGACGTGCGGCTGCCCGGCGAGGCCGTGCTGCCCCTGTCCAAGGGCCTGGGCTCGCCCCTGTCCTGCCTGAACGAGGCCCGCTACGGCATCGTGTGGGGCGCGGCCGGGGCCGCGCGCGCCTGCTACGAGGCGGCGCTGGAGTACGGGCTCACCCGCGAGCAGTTCGGTCGGCCCATCGCCGGCTTCCAGCTCACCCAGCGCAAGCTCGCCGACATGGTCGTGGACGTCAACCACGCGAACATGACGGCGCTGCGGATCGGCCGGCTCAAGGACGCCGGCGAGTGCCACCACAACCACGTCAGCTTCGGCAAGTACTCCTGCGTGGCCGCCGCCCAGCGGGTGGCCGCCGCCGCCCGCTCGGTGCACGGCGCCAACGGCATCACGCTGGAGTACCCGGTGATGCGGCACATGGTGAACCTGGAGACGGTCGCCACCTACGAGGGCACCGAGGAGATCCACGCCCTGAGCATCGGGCAGGCGGTCACGGGTCTCTCCGCCTTCCGGTAGGAGCGTTCGGGCCACCGCCACGGGTAACCGGGGTGCGGTGGCCCGCCCCGACCCTTCACAATGGAGGCATCCGATCGAGAGGGTTGCAGAGATGGTCAACGAACCGACGAAGCGGTTCGAGATGACGCGGTTGCGGCGTACGGCCAATGCCGTCATCGGCAACTTCGTCAAGTACGGGGCGTGCCCGCCCGAGATGCACCTGCTCACCACGCGGGGGCGCAAGTCCGGGTTCCTGCGCACCATCCCGATCAGCGTCCTGGACAGTGAGCGCGGCCGCTTCCTGGTCGCCCCCTTCGGGGAGGTCGACTGGGTGCGCAACCTGCGCAAGGACGGTTTCGCCACTCTGCGCCAAGGGGGCTGGATCGAGCTGATCAGTGTCCGGGAGCTGGAACCCGAGGAGGCGGCTCCCCTGCTGAGGGAGTATCTGCAGCACCCGAGGGCGGCCATGGTGGGACCGTACTTCGAGACCCCGCCGGAGGCGCCGGCCGAGGCGTTCGCGGAGGAGGCCGACCGGCATCCGGTCTTCGCGATCGTGCGCTCCACCACGATCCGGATCTGATCCGGGTCGGCGACCGCGTCGGTCCCGGCACCCGCTCGCGTGCCGGGACCGACGCCTCAGTTGCGCACGCGGTAGACGTCGTAGACCCCGTCGACGCCGCGGACGGACCGCAGCACGCTGCCCAGGTGGGCGGGATCGGCCATCTCGAAGGTGAACCGGCTCTGGGCCACGCGGTCGCGGCTGGTCTGCACGGTCGCGGACAGGATGTTCACGTGCTGGTCGGACAGGACCCGGGTGATGTCGGACAGCAGCCGGGACCGGTCCAGGGCCTCCACCTGCAGCGCCACGAGGAACATCGAGTCCTCGGTCGGCCGCCACTGCACATCGACCATGCGCTCGGTGTCCAGCGTCGCGGCGTTCACGCAGTCCGCCCGGTGCACGGACACACCGTTGCCACGGGTGACGAATCCGACGATGTCGTCCCCGGGCACGGGGGTACAGCACTTGGACAGCCGGACCCACACGTCGGCGTCGCCCTCGACCACCACGCCCGGGTTGCCGGGCTTGGCCCGGCGGACCGCCGTCCGGCCCGGTAGGGCGGACTCGGCGATGTCCTCGGTGTGGCTCTCCAGCCCGCCCATGGAGTCCACCAGCTTGGACACCACGTTCTGCGCGCTCACCTGGTGCTCGCCCACCGCCGCGTACAGCGAGTCCACGTCCGCGTAGCGCAGGTCGCTGGCCAGGGCGATGAGCGCCTCACCGCTGAACATGCGCTTGACCGGGAGTTCCTGCTTGCGCATGACCTTGGCGATCTCGTCCTTGCCCTGCTCGATCGCGGCCTCGCGGCGCTCCTTGGTGAACCAGTGCCGGATCTTGTTGCGGGCGCGGGCGCTCTTGACGAAGTTCAGCCAGTCGCGGCTGGGGCCGGCGTCGGGGTCCTTGGAGGTGAGGATCTCCACGGCCTCACCGTTGTGCAGTTCGTTCTCCAGCGGTACCAGGCGGCCGTTGATGCGCGCGCCGACCGTGCGGTGGCCCACCTCGGTGTGCACGGCGTAGGCGAAGTCCACGGCGGTGGCGCCCTGGGGCAGCGAGATGACGTCGCCCTGCGGGGTGAAGACGAACACCTCCTGCACCGACAGGTCGAAGCGCAGCGACTCCAGGAACTCGCCCGGGTCCTTGGTCTCCTGCTGCCAGTCGATGAGCTGGCGCAGCCACTGCATGTCGTTGGTGCCCTTGGCCTTGGGCTCGGAGCCGCTGGAGCGGTCCTCCTTGTACTTCCAGTGGGCGGCGATGCCGTACTCGGCGCGGCGGTGCATGGCGCGGGTACGGATCTGCAGCTCCACCGGGTTGCCCGAGGGGCCGATGACCGTCGTGTGCAGCGACTGGTACATGTTGAACTTGGGCATCGCGATGTAGTCCTTGAACCGCCCCGGCACGGGGTTCCACCGAGCGTGGATGGTTCCCAGGGCCGCGTAGCAGTCGCGGACGCTGTCCACCAGGACCCGTACGGCTATGAGGTCGTAGATCTCGTCGAAGCCGCAGTTGCGGGCGATCATCTTCTGGTAGATCGAGTAGTAGTGCTTGGGCCGCCCGCGCACGGTCGCCTTGAGCTTGGACTCGCGCAGGTCCGCCGATACCGCCTCGATGACCTCCTGGAGGTAGACGTCGCGCCGGGGGGCGCGTTCGGACACCAGGCGGGCGATCTCGTCGAAGCGCTTGGGGTAGAGGGTGGCGAAGGCCAGGTCCTCCAGCTCCCACTTGATGGTGTTCATGCCCAACCGGTGGGCGAGGGGGGCGAAGATCTCCAGCGTCTCGCGGGCCTTCTTCTCACGTTTGGCCATCGAGGGCAGGTACCGCAGGGTGCGCATGTTGTGCAGGCGGTCGCACAGCTTGATGACCAGGACGCGGATGTCGCGGGCCATGGCCACGACCATCTTGCGGACGGTCTCGGCCTGGGTGGCCTCGCCGTACTTGACCTTGTCCAGCTTGGTGACGCCGTCGACGAGCTCGGCGATCTCGTCGCTGAAGTCCGCGCGCAGCTCGTCCAGGGAGTACTCGGTGTCCTCGACGGTGTCGTGGAGCAGGGCGGCGGCCAGCGTGGCCTCCTGCATGCCCAGTTCCGCCAGGATCGTCGCCACCGCGAGCGGGTGCGTGATGTAGGGGTCGCCGCTCTTGCGCTTCTGGTCGCGGTGGTGGTGCGCGGCGACCTCGTAGGCACGCTCGATCAGCCGCACGTCCACCTTCGGATGGGTGGCGCGCACGGTCTTGATCAGTGGTTCGAGCACCGGGTTCATCGTTACTCCCCGCTGGGCGCCGAGTCGGGCGAGCCGCCTGCGGACCCGCACTGTGGAGGGCGTGGTGGACGGAGCGGCCGCCGTCGGGCCCCCCGTCCCAGAGACGTCGGAGGGCGCCGCATCGGTCGCGGCGCCCTCCGGGCGGTCCCCCTGTGGTCTTTCGCTCGCCGACACACGTGTCCGGTCGGTTCGCGCCGGTGCACGGGTCTCGTCGGTCTGCCCTGCCGGCACGTCCGGGCGTGGGGAGCCGGAGGCCTCCGGCCACGATCCGCTCGCCGACACGGCCCCGGTCGAAGCCACTTCGCTTGGCATGCCTACCTCCCGCGGTCCGTCCGGTCGCGCGGCGTCGTCGACGTCGATGGCGACGTCGCCCGGCTCCACCGGTACACGTGCGTGTCGTCAAGGGCCAGTCTCCGACGTGGCCGCCGCGGTGTCTCCCCCACGGATCGTCCCCGCGCTCGCGCGAGGCGGCGGTCCCGTGCTCCCGGTCGCGGTCCGACGACCCCCACATGACCCCGTGTGACGCGTGTCACCTGGAGTGTGACCCCCAGTGTAGGAGTAGGTCAACGATGGCGGACCCCCTCCCCATTCCCCGTGGGGCGCGAAGGGTGGAACGCGGATCGTCGGTTTCAGACCGAGAGGAGGCAGTGCGGCTCCACGTCGGGCAGCTTCTCGCGTCCCTGGAGCGCGGCGAGTTCCATCAGGACCGAGAATCCCACGACCGTACCACCCGCTTTGCGGACGAGTTCCACCGCGGCCCTGCCGGTGCCTCCGGTCGCGAGGACGTCGTCGACGATGAGCACACGGCTGCCGGGGTGGAGCGCGTCAGCGTGGATTTCGACGGTCGCGGTCCCGTACTCCAGATCATAGGCCTGGCCGATGGTCCGTGAGGGCAGTTTCCCGGCTTTGCGCGCCGGGACGAAGCCCGCGCCCAGCTCCATGGCGACGGGGGCCCCGAAGATGAAGCCGCGCGCCTCCAGTCCGATGACGTGGTCGACCCCGGCGTCGCGGAAGGGCCCGGCCAGTCCGGCCACGGTGGCGGCGAGCGCGCGCCGGTCGTTGAGCAGCGGAGTGATGTCCTTGAACAGGATGCCGGGCTTGGGGAAGTCGGGCACGTCTCGGATGCCGGCCTGGATGAGTTCCAGATCCGGTACGGCGTCGGCGGTGTCGGTGGGCATGCGGGACCTCTGCGGTGGGAATCGGATGCGAGTGGGGCCGAACACGGCGGTACCGGCCCCCGAGCGGGGGCCGGTACCGAAGTCTGTGGGCCGTCGGAGGGTCGGACGCGACCGACCCTGCCGGGCGCGGTCCCCGAGGGGACCGGGCGGGATCAGCTCTGGGGCTTGTCGTCGTCGCCGAAGTCGGGGCGGTCCTCCACCGGGGTGTCGTCGGCCGCCGGGGTGATGACCTCACCGATACCGGCCTTGAGCATCCGGATCCGGGTGCCGGGAGAGATCTCCAGCAGCACGTCGGTCTCGTGGATCTCCACGACCGTGGCGAAGATGCCCGCCTTGGTCATGACCTCGACGCCGGGCACGAGTGCCGACTGCATCTGGGTCTCCATCTGGCGCCGCTTCTGGTTCGGCCGCCAGAACAGCAGCCAGAAGACCACCAGGATGAGCAGGAACGGCAGGATCATGGAGAGCAGCCCGCCCGTGGGCTCTCCTTCGGCGGCGAGATTGTAAATGCCCTGCACGGGGGCGTCCTTCCTGACGTTTCGTCGTGTGGCCGACGGATTCCGGTTGGGACACCGCGCCGACCACCTTGAGCATGCCACCCGGGATCATCCCGGGTCGCACCCGTCACCTGTAACGTTCGACGGGCCCGACACGTTCCGCGAGTGCTGAACGACATCCGCGGGTGCGCGGAGCGGAGCCCCCGCGTCGGTTGGCAGGCCCCAGCTTACGTGGCGCCGATCACCGTCCGCCCACCGGCCGAGATCGGTGTGTTAACGATCGCGGCTCAGGGCCGGGCCGCGCCGTTGGCACTGGCCGCGGCCGCGCCGAAGGCGGCGTCCGGCGGCGGGGTCAGCCCCATGTGCGCCCACGCCTGCGGGGTGGCCACGCGCCCGCGCGGGGTGCGGGCCAGGAAGCCGGAGCGGACGAGGAAGGGTTCGGCGACCACCTCGACGGTCTCGGCCTCCTCCCCCACCGACACCGCCAGTGTGGACAGTCCCACGGGCCCGCCGCGGAAGCGGCGCAGCAGGACGTCGAGGATGGCGCGGTCGAGGCGGTCCATGCCCAGTTCGTCGACCTCGTAGAGGCGCAGCGCGGCCCGCGCGGTCTCCAGGGTGAGCCGGCCGTCGCCGCGCACCTCGGCGTAGTCGCGCACGCGGCGCAGCAGCCGGTTGGCGATCCGCGGCGTGCCGCGGGAACGGCCGGCGATCTCGCGGGCGGCGTCGTCCTCGATGGGCGCGCCGAGCAGGCCGGCCGAGCGGTGCAGGATCAGTTCCAGCTCGTCGGGCCGGTAGAAGTCCATGTGCGCGGTGAAGCCGAAGCGGTCGCGCAGGGGCGCTGGCAGCATCCCGGCCCGGGTGGTGGCGCCGACCAGGGTGAAGGGCGCGATCTCGATGGGGATCGCGGTGGCGCCGGGGCCCTTGCCGACCACCACGTCGACCCGGAAGTCCTCCATGGCGACGTAGAGCATCTCCTCGGCGGGGCGGGCCATCCGGTGGATCTCGTCCAGGAACAGGACCTCGCCCTCCTGGAGGGTGGAGAGCACGGCGGCCAGGTCGCCGGAGCGCTCGATGGCCGGCCCGGACGTGATCCGCAGGGGCGCGCCCAGTTCGGCGGCGATGATCATGGCCAGGGTGGTCTTGCCCAGCCCGGGACCGCCGGACATCAGGATGTGGTCGGGGGCGCGGCCCCGCCGCTGGGCGCTGTGCAGGACCAGGGAGAGCTGTTCGCGCACGCGCTCCTGCCCGACGAACTCGGTCAGCGCCCGGGGGCGCAGCGCGACCTCGATCTGCCGCTCGTCACCGTGCGCGTCGGGTGAGACGGCCTCGCGGTCGTAGGCCGACGGCTCGTCCGTTGGTTCCATGGGGGCCAGTCTCCCTCGTTAGGCGCGGCTGAGCTTGCGCAGGGCGCTGCGCAGCAGGACGGCGACGTCTGCGGTGTTCTCGGCCTCGGCGGCCACGGCCGAGGCGGCGGTCTCGGCGTCCTTGGCCGACCAGCCGAGGTTGACCAGGCCGGAGACCACCTGCCCGCGCCAGGCGTCGTCGGCGGCGGGCTCGGCCGTGCCGGGCAGGGTGCCGTCGGTGACGATGGGGCCCTCGAGCTTGCCCGCCAGCTCCAGCACGATGCGCTGGGCGCCCTTCTTCCCGATCCCCGGCACCCGTGTCAGGGCGGCGGTGTCCTCGGTGGCCACCGCGTGGCGCAGGCTCGCCGGGCTGTGCACCGACATCATGGCCAGCGCCAGCCGGGGTCCGACGCCGGAGGCCGTCTGGACCTGCTCGAACATGTGCTTCTCCTCGTCGTCGGCGAACCCGAACAGCGTCAGGGACTCCTCGCGGACGACGAGGCTGGTGGCGACGGTGCCGGTCTCGCCCACGTGCAGCCGCGACAGGGCGGAGGGGGTGCACTGGACGGACATGCCGACACCGCCGACATCGATGACGGCGGTACCCGCGCCGCGTGCGGCCACCCGGCCGGTGAGGAACGCGATCATGGCGTGAGGGCGCCCGAGGGGGCGCCCGTCTCCTTCCTGGGGACGGGTGTCACCGGCCCCGCGCCTGGCGGGCCAGTTCGACCTTGCGGGCGAAGTCCTGCTGTGCCTGGGCCACCCGGGCCTGGGCTCCGCCGCGCCAGATGTGGCAGATGGCGAGGGCGACGGCGTCGGCCGCGTCGGCGGGCTTGGGGGGTGAGTCGAGTCTGAGGATACGCGCGACCATGTGTCCGACCTGCGCCTTGTCGGCGCGTCCGCTGCCGGTGATGGCGGCCTTGGCCTCGCTGGGGGTGTGCAGGGCGACGGGCAGCCCGCGCCGGGCGGCGCAGACCAGGGCGATGCCGCTGGCCTGGGCGGTGCCCATGACCGTGCTCAGGTTGTGCTGGGCGAAGACGCGCTCGACGGCCACGGCGTCGGGCCGGTGGAGGTCGAGCCAGGCGTCGATGCCGCGTTCGATGGCCACGAGGCGCTGGGGGAGGTCGTCGTCGGGACTGGTCCGGACGGCGTCGGCCCCGAGCAGGGTCAACGGGCGGCCGATGGCGCCTTCGACGGCGCCGACACCGCACCGAGTGAGCCCTGGGTCGATCCCCACCACGCGCACCTGCGCCACCCTTCTCGAACGTCCGTTCGCACCATGCTAGCGGCGGCCTCCGACCCCCGCCGCCCGCCACCCTAGGCGTGTCGGCCCTGCCGGGGCTCTACTGGCGGTGATTCGGGCGCGATGCCGTGGGCGATCATGCCCAGAGCCTCCTCGAAGGCGTCGTCGCCGTCGGGGTCACCGCCCTCCCGCAGCGCGGCGGCCAGGGTCGGCGTTCCCGCCGTGAGCGCGGCGCGCTGTTCCTCGGACAGGTGCTCGGGGGGCGTGGCGCCCTCGTCCTCGTGGCGCCGGCGGTCGGCCTGCCGCTGCAGGACCGACCCGACGACGTAGTGGTCGATCAGGGCGCCGCCGCGCCGGGCGCACGCCCGTGGGCCGCGTACTCCGCGGCCACGGCCGTACTGGCACTCGTGACGATCGTCGTCACGCTGCGCCTCGCCGACGCGGGGGCGTTCCACGGCCTGTGGCAGCGGGTCGACCTCACCGTCTACACGGCCTGGTTCGCCGCCATGGCCTGGCACCTCCTGCGACCGCCCGTCGACGACGCACCGAAAAGGGATGGACGGGACCCCGCTCCGGTGCTAGGTTGATCTCTGAAAGAGAAAAACTCACTCTGAGAGCAACTGGAGGCGTACGTGACCGGCGAACGCACACCACGGCAGGACGACGGCGAACGCCGCTTCCTGGACGAGTACGACCCCGGTTCCTACGCACCGGCCGCGGTCACCGTGGACGTCGTCGCCCTCACCATCCGCGCCGGCGCCCCCCACGTGCTGTTGATGCGCCGCCCCGCGCGCCCGCAGCTCGGCTGGTGGGCCCTGCCCGGCGGGTTCGTCCGGGCCCAGGACGGACCGGACGGTCCCGCCGACCCCGACCTTCCCGACGCCGCCCTGCGCGTGCTGGCGGAGAAGACCCCGCTGCCCACGGAGCTCCACCTCGAGCAACTGGGCACCTACGGCGCGCTCGACCGCGATCCCCGCATGCGCGTGATCTCCGTGGCCTACGTGCTCCTGGCCCCCGGCCTGCCCGACCCCGAGACCGCCGGGGCCGCGTGGATCCCGTGGTCCGCGCTCGGCCACGGCGACGGCGGAGACGACGGCGACGACGGCGACGGCGGAGACGACGGCGACCGCGGCGACATCGAACTCGCCTTCGACCACGGGCGCATCGTCGCCGACGCGGTCGAGCGCGCCCGCTCCAAACTGGAGTACACGGCGCTGGCCACCGCCTTCCTGCCCCCCGAGTTCACGATCACCGCCCTGCGCGAGGTCTACGAGGCCGTGTGGGGGCGTGCGCTGCACGGAGCCAACTTCCACCGCAAGATCCTCGCCACCCCCGGGTTCGTCGAGGACACCGGCCGCCTGGCCGACCGGGGCGGCTCCGGTGGCGGCCGCCGCGCCCGGCTGTACCGGCCCGGCGGCGCCGCGTTCCTGCACCCGCCGCTGCTGCGCGGCGCCCCCTGACCCCTCCCCTGCGCGCCCACGGAGGCAGCACGTGAACACCGCCGACGACTTCGACACCGCTCTGGGGGAACTGGACATGTCCGACTACCCCATGGCCCTGTTCGGTCCCCTGCCGCGCGACGGCTCTCCCCTGCCCCCGGCCGCCACCGCCGCCTACCGGCGCCTGGCCCGCCTGCTCCACCCCGACCGCGCGCCCGAGGGCCGCACGGCGGAGGCCACCAGGGCCTTCGCCAGGCTGACCGGCCTCTGGTCCGCCTACCGCGCCACCGCCGAGGGCGACCTGGGCCTGGACGAGATCACCCTCACCGCGAAGAGGCACACCTACCACCTGCGCCGGGGCGCCGACCCGCTGGCCGCCGGGGACATCGCCGACCTGCACGGCGCCCGCTACCGGGACGGCGGAACCTGGCGGGAGGCGGTGGTCAAACTGCCGCGCTCGCACCACGACAACGACCTCATGAACGCCGAGGCGAACGCCCTGCGCCGCCTGCGGGAGCGGGTGCCCGAGCGGGCCCGCGCGTTCCACCCCGAACTCATCGAGCAGATCCGCCACCGCGACGCCGCCACCGGTGTGGAACGGCGCGGCAGCGTGCTCGCCCGGCTGCGCGGGTTCCACAGCCTGGCCGACGTCCGCCGCGCCCACCCCGACGGGATCGACCCCCGCGACGCGGCGTGGATGTGGCGGCGCCTGCTGATCGCGGTCGGGAGCGCGAGCCGGGCCGGGGTGGTGCACGGCGCCGTGGTGCCCGAACACGTGCTGATCCACCCCGAGGCACACGGCCTGGTGCTCGTGGACTGGTGCTACTCGGTGACCTCGGTCGCCGCCCACACCGCGCCGCACATCCCGGCGATGGTGGCCCACCGCAAGGACCTGTACCCCAGGGAGGTGCTGGACCGCGCACCCGCCGTGCCCGCCACCGACATCCACATGGCGACCCGGTGCATCGAGCACGTGACGGCCGGTCGCCTGCCCCGCCCGCTGAAGGCGTTCGCCCTCGGCTGCACCCTGGCCCAGCCCCAGCGCAGGCCCTCCGACGGCATCCGGCTCCTGACCGAACTCGACGAGGCGCTGGAGCGAGTGTTCGGCCCGCGCCGGTTCCGCCCCTTCCACATGCCCGCCTGACCCCGCCACCGGCCGCCCCGCGGCCGGAGACCCACTCACAGAAACGCAAGGAGACTTCCCATGGGAAGCAGCAACTGGTCCACCGACGCCTACCACGCCCGCGCGGCCTACAACGCCGCCGCCGGATCCAGCAGCTTCGCCTACACCGACGACGTGGCCTCGTCCCTGCCCCGCGACAAGTGGAAGGTGCACCCCTCGCTGGACCCGCACGGCGTCACCGTCCGTGAGAGCCGCGACTCCGACGCCCACCCCGAGTCGCTGGCCGTCTCGGTGCTCTTCGACGTCACCGGCTCCATGGGGCGCGTGCCCCGGCTCCTGCAGAAGAAGCTGCCGGACCTGTTCGGCCTGCTGCTGCGCAAGGGCTACGTGGAGCACCCGCAGATCCTGTTCGGCGGGATCGGCGACGCCACCTGCGACCGCGCCCCGCTCCAGGTCGGACAGTTCGAGTCCGGCAACGAGCTGGAGGACGACCTCGGCAACATCCTGCTGGAGGGCGGTGGCGGCGGACAGGTCACCGAGTCCTACGAGCTGGCCATGTACTTCATGGCCCGGCACACCGCGATGGACTGCCTGGACAAGCGCGGACGCAAGGGCTACCTGTTCGTCATCGGCGACGAGATGGCCTACGGCGCGGTCAAGGCGCGGGAGGTGCGCGAGGTCATCGGCGACGACACCCGCGAGAACGTCGCGTTCCCGATGATCCTCGCCGAGCTCCAGCGCCGATTCGAGGTCTTCTTCATCATGCCGACCGGAAGCGCCCACTTCGGCAACGAGGACGTGCGCGGCTTCTGGGACACCCACCTGGGGCAGAACGTCATCTACCTGGACGACCTGGAGGCGGTGTCCGAGACGATCGCGGTCACCATCGGGATGGGAGAGGAGGCCGTCGACCTGGCACAGGGTCTGGAGGACATCGCCTCGGCGGGATCCGACGCCGGCGACGTGGTCGGCAAGGCGCTGCGCCCGCTCTCGCGAGCGCGCGGGTCGATCGTGGTCTCCGAGTCGCCCGACGGTCTGACCGGCGACGCCGCCGGCGGGGTGGACCGGCTGTGAGCCGGACATCCGGTCCGCGGGCCGACGAGCACGCGATCGTCGTCGACCTCGGCTTCGGCGACGCCGGCAAGGGCGTGACCGTCGACCTGTTGTGCGCACGGCGGCGCTACGGCGCCGTCGTGCGCGCCAACGGCGGCGCGCAGGCCGCGCACAACGTGGTCACACCCGACGGACGGCACCACACGTTCTCCCAGTTCGGATCGGGGACCCTGGCTCCGGGCGGGCCGGTGCCCACCCACCTGTCACGGCTGGCGGTGGTGGACCCGTTCGCGCTGGCCGCGGAGGCGCGGCACCTGGCGGAGCTCGGGATCGCCGACCCGTTCGCCCTGGTCACCGTGGACCGGCGGGCGCTCATCAGCACCCCCTGGCACCAGGCGGCCAACCGGGCCCGTGAACGCGCCCGGGGCTCCGATCGCCACGGGTCGTGCGGGATGGGGGTGGGCGAGACCATGGCCTACGCCCTCGCCCACCCCGGGGACGCCCCGACCGCGGGCGACTGCGCGCACCCGGCCCGCCTGCGCCGCAAGCTGCGCCTGCTGGCCGACCACCTGCGTGACCGGCTCGGCGACCATCCGTCGGGCGAGGCCGGTCCGGACGGCACCGCCGGCTCCCCGGACCTGGAGGAGTGCGTGTCGGCCTACGCGGCGTTCGCGCAGCGGGTGCGATTGGTGGACGAGGCCCACCTGCCGCACCTGCTCGCCTCGGCCCCGGTGGTGTTCGAGGGGGCCCAGGGCGTGCTCTTGGACGAGTGGCACGGATTCCACCCCTACACCACCTGGTCCACGACGACCACGGCCAACCCGCTGGCGCTGCTGGCCGAGGCCGGCCGGCCCGGGCAGGCACGACGGATCGGGGTCGTGCGCACCTACACCACGCGCCACGGCGCCGGGCCCCTGGTGACCGAGGACCCGGCGCTGGGGTCGCTCCTGCCCGAACCGCACAACGGGACCCACCCGTGGCAGGGGCCGTTCCGGATCGGCCACCTGGACCTCGTGGCGCACCGGTACGCGCTGGCGGCCACCGGCGGCGTCGACTCGCTGGTGGTCACCCACACGGACGCGTTCGCCGGGGCCGGGCCCGCGGACGGGAGCGGCACGGCCGACGCGGTCGAAGCGACCGACGGCCGGCCCCTGTGGTGCACCGCCTACGCCAACCCCGACGGGACGGCGCTGCACCTCGTCCCCGAGGCCTCCCCGGATCTGGAGCGCCAGGAGCGGCTGACCCGGGCGCTGCTGCGGGTCCGTCCCGTGCTGGCGGCGATCCCCGACGACGACCTCGGTGGCGCGATCGGCCGGGCCCTCGGACTGCCCCTGGAGGCGGAGTTCGGCGGGCCGACCCGCGCCGACGCCCGCGTGTCCGGGTCGCGGGGGCGCGGACCGGGACGGGGCCCGCGTCGCGGGCGTGTCACGCGGCGTGCGCCGACACGGCCGAACTAGCGTGGGCCCATGGCTTCCATCACCGATCCCCAGGTTCGCGACTTCCTCCTCCACGGCACGCGTACCGGCAAGCTCGCCTTCACGGCCTCGGACGGGCGCCCGCTCGTGGCGCCGGTCTGGTTCATCGTGGAGGACGGCGCCATCGTCTTCAACACCGGCGGCACCACGGCCAAGGGCCGGTCGATCCTGCGTGACCCGCGGGTGGCGATGAGCGTCGACCTGGAGGAGCCGCCGTTCGCGTTCGTCCAGGTCCAGGGCCGGGCCGAGGTCTCGGAGGACCCCGACGACCTGCTGCGGACGGCGACCGACATCGCCGCCCGCTACATGGGCGCGGACCGGGCCGAGGAGTTCGGCCGGCGCAACGGCGTCCCGGGAGAGCTGGTGGTGCGGATCCGCCCCACCAAGGTCATCGCCGAACTCGACATGACCGCCTGAGGCCGCTCACGACGTCCTGGGCCGCTCCCCGCGAACAGGTCCTCCGAACAGACGCGCCCCCGCCTGGCGTTCACGCTCGAAGTGGGCCGGCGCCCCGGCGTGGTCCCTCTCGTCGAAGGGGCCGCCGCCGTCCGGCAGTGTGCCGCCGACCCCGGCCGCCAGGATCCGCACGGGGCGGTCCTTGTTGTCCATGTCGCCCACGACGAACGCGCGTCGCGTCCGCGGGATCGCCAGATAGGCCGCGCGCAGGTCGGCGCGGCGGTCCTCGGAGGAGTCGTCCAGGAAGGCCTCCAGCGCGGCCCGGCAGCGGTCGCCGGAGTCGGGTCGGCCGTTGAGCCCGTCGATCTCGTCCCGGATCTCGCCCAGCAGGGACTCGGCGTCGGTGGAGGAGCGAGGATCGGCGAACCGCCAGGAGCCCACGCCGTGGAGCGACGCCCGGGCGCCCTCCTCGAACTCGGTGGCGACCCGGCCGGAGCGCAGCTTCCGCGCGAACTCGTCCACCGTGGCCAGGCCCCAGCAGTCGATCAGCCCGTCGGCGTAGACCACCAGATCGGTGAGGTAGTAGGTGTCCCCGTTGCGGATGAACGCGGAGCGTCTGGTGCCGAAGACGCGCTCGCCGTCGCCGTCGCGGTAGGTGCGTGTGTGAACGGACATGGCCGGAGCATAGAAGGAGATCCGCGGTGCCCGATGGCGTTCGCCGGCCGGCCGGCATCATGGGAGTCCGGCCTTGAGGGAGTACCGCCAGTGATACTCATGAGTGACACCGCGTGCGACGAAGTGGATCTGAAGGCGTCGGCGCTAGAGCTGCGCCGTCTGGCGGACGCGGTGGCCAAGGGCGAAGGGCTGCTCGGCGCCAGGGCGCCGACCGCCGGCGCCCTGGCGGGGGTCGAGGTCGAGAGGACGCCCGGCCCCGGGGTTCTCATCCACCTCGATTCCGCGCGGCGGATCCTGGTGATCAGTGGTGACGCCGCGGGGAGGGCGGTGCTCGCGGACATGATCCGCGACATGGCCTCCGCCGAGGACGGAGGCCATCTCCACATCGACTACTACCCCGGGCACTTCTACCTCGCGGAAGGATCCGTGCCGTTGGTGGTCAACAGTCCGCACGGAGGCATGCCGACCCGGTGAAGCGGGGGCCGCCCTCACGGCCCCGCCCGGGTCCGGGCTCACCCCGCGGCCAGTTCCCGTTCCAGCGGGGTACCGAAGGACGGGGTGACGCGGGTGTCCCCGAGCCACTGCGCCAGGCGCGCGGCCTCGGCTTCGACCGCCGAGCGTCCCTGGCCGCCGATGTCGGTCAGCGCCCGCCACACGACCTCGCCGTCCTTGCGCACGGCCCAGGCGCCGACGACGCGCCCGTTCCACCAGACCGTGGGTCCGATGTTGCCGTTGCGGTCGAAGAGCGCGGGCACGTGGTCGGGGTCGAGGTAGAAGTCCCGGCCGCGCCAGCCCATGGCCGTGGGGTCCAGGGCCGGCAGCAGAGCGGCCGCGGGATCCGTCTCGGCCTCCTCCGCGTCGTCGCCGGCGAGGAGGTACCCCGTGCCCGTGTCCAGGTCGGCCTCCCGGGCTCCCGCGTCGGCGATCGCGCGGCGGGTGGCGGTCACCGTCCAGCCCGTCCACCACTTGACGTCCTCGAGCGTGGCCGGGCCGAACCGGGCCAGGTAGTGGCGGGCCAGCTCGGCCCTGGCCGCCGCCTCGTCCAGGCGCGGCGCGTCCTCGCCCTCCGGCGCCGCTGACCACCGGAACTGCGCGGAGGTCCAGGAGCCGCGCGGTCGCCCGCGCAGGATGCGGCGCTCGGCGGCGAGCGTGCGCAGCAGGCGGGCCGACGCCGCCTGACTCGACTCATAGCGCTTGCCCCGAGCGACGACGATCCGCTCGGCGATCTCGGGCACGGCCTCGCCCAGCTCCGCGGCGGTGGCCTCGCCCCTCTCCCGCAGGGCGGCGAGCACGGCGGTCTCGGTCTCGGCGTAGCGCTCGGCCGTCCACCCGAGCTCGTCCTGGAGGAACTTCTGGCCGCCCTTGCGCTCCCTGGCCGCGATGGCGCGCCCGGCGGACTCGTGGACGAGGTGCGCCAGGTGGTCGGGGACCACGAACATCGTGCGGCGCATCGCCATCATCCGGTGCAGGGTGCGCTCGTCGTAGAGCGCCCGCTCGACCTCGGCGACGGTCGGCGCGGCCATCCGGGCACGCACGGCGAGGTAGACGGTGGCCGGGTCGGTGGCGTGCAGCGCGACCAGGGCCGCGGCCACGTCCTCGACCGCGTCCGCACGCAGGCCCGGGGCCAACAGGTGCCGCCGGACCAGGCGCGCACGGCGCTCGTCGTCACTCACGTGCGCACGTGCGCTGGTCATGCGGCCTCCCGGGGTCGAACGCTCTCGCGAGCGCAGACTACGCGTCCGTGCCGACATCTCCCGCTCCCGCGGCGGACGTAGGGGGCGCCGCGGGCGGGCGGGACGGGCCGGTCGGGCCCTGGGAGGTCGGCGCGAGGGCGTGGTCGAGGAAGGCCCGCGCCGCCGGGGTGAGCGGGCCCCGTCGGCTCACCAGGGCCACGTCCAGCGCGTCGGTGGGGTCGAGTTCGAGCACCAGCACGCCCGCCCGTTCGGCGAGGCCGCGCCAGGCGTCGGTCACGACCGCGACCCCGGCGCCGCCCAGCACCAGGGGCAGGATGGACACCCGGTGCTCGGTCTCCACCGCGATCTCGAACCCGACCCCCGACTCCCGCAGCCGGTCGACGAACCGGCGCATGCCCGACCCCTCCTGGCCCACGATCACCCGGGAGCCCTCCAGGCTCTCCCTGCTCACGGTCTCCCCCGCAGTGAAGGGGCCTCCGGGCGGCGCCAGCAGCACGAACCGCTGCTGACCGAGGGGGTGGACCCGCACGTCGGCCGTGACCAGCGGTCCGGACGTCGCCACCAGCCCCAGCTCGCAGGCGCCCGTGCGGACCATCCCGACGATGTCGCGGACGGAGAAGGCCGCCCGCAGCGTCACCGACACCCGCGGGAACCGCGCGGCGAAACCGCTCACCATGGAGGTCAGCGGCTCGATCGCCTGGGTGGGCAGGGCGGCGACGTCCACCCGGCCGCCGCGCAACCCGTGCACGGACTCCACGGCGGCCCGGGCCAGGTCCAGCCCGCGCACCGCCTCGCGCGCGGGTTCGACCAACGCGGTCCCGGCCTCGGTGAGCACCACCCGGCGCCCGATGCGGTGGAACAGCTCCGCGCCCAGGTCGCGCTCCAGCGCGCGGACCGACTGCGACAGCGACGGCTGTGCCACGTACAGGGCCGCGGCGGCACGGTGGAACCCGCCGTGGTCCACCACGGCCAGGAAGTACTCCAGCTGTCGCACGTCCATCCCGCCAGCCTAGGACGCGTTCCCTGGATCCGCCCCGCCAGGTCGGCCGCCTGATAGGCCACGCCTGTCAGTGTGATCGCCGACCGGACTTGGACGCCGGACCGGCCGGCCTGATGGGATCGGGGCCATGAACCGACTCCTGCCCGACGAGTTCACCACCCGGACCATCGACGCCGAGGGCGTGTCCATCCACGTGCGCGCCGCCGGACACGGACCGCCCGTGCTCCTGCTGCACGGCTACCCGCAGACCCACCTCATCTGGCACCACGTGGCCCCGGTCCTGGCCGCCGGGTTCACCGTGGTGCTCACCGACCTGCGGGGGTACGGGGACAGCGGCAAGCCCGCCTCCGGTCCCGACCACGCCGCCTACGCCAAGCGGGCGATGGCCCGCGACCAGTACCTCGTCATGCGCGAGCTGGGGTTCGACCGGTTCGCCGTGGTCGGCCACGACCGGGGCGCCCGGGTCGGGCACCGCCTGGCCCTGGACCACCCCGAGGCGGTCACCGCGTTCGCCGCCCTGGACATCGTGCCGACCCGCTACACCTTCGAGCACGCCGACACCGCGTTCGGGCGGGGCTACTACCACTGGTTCTTCCTCGCCGCGGACCACGGCGTCCCCGAGCACCTCATCGGCCAGGACCCGGAGTTCTGGCTGCGCACCCGGATGAACGTGCGCCACCACGGCGGAACGCCCTTCGCCCCCGAGGCCGTGGACGAGTACGTCCGCTGCTTCTCCGATCCGGCGGCCGTCCATGCCTCCTGCGAGGACTACCGGGCCGCGGCCACGATCGACCTCGAACACGACCGGGCCGACGCCGACCGCCGGCTCCGGTGCCCGGTCCTCCTGCTGTGGGGCGAGCACGGCTTCGTGGGCCGGCACTACGACGTGCCCGCGGCCTGGGCGGAGTACGCCGCCGATGTCCGGGGCCACGCCCTGCCCTGCGACCACTACGTGCCGGAGGAGGCCCCCGAGGCCACCGCCGAGCACCTGGGCGCCTTCCTGCGCGCGACCGCCGCCGCGACCTGACTCCCCCCGGCTCCCCGCCCGCGTCCCCGAACCGCCACCACGCCCCGACTGGAGTCCCCATGCAGCAGTACCGCGTCGCGATGATCCCCGGCGACGGCATCGGCACGGAGGTCCTTCCCGCCGCCCGCGCCGTCCTGGACCGGGTCGCCGCCCACCACGGGTTCGCGTTCGCCTACGACGCCTTCGACTGGTCGTGCGAGCGCTATCTCGCCACCGGCGCCATGATGCCCGAGGACGGCCTCGACCGGATCCGCCACCACGACGCGATCCTGCTCGGCGCCGTGGGCTACCCCGGAGTGCCCGACCACGTGTCCCTGTGGGGCCTGCTCATCCCCATCCGCCGCACGTTCCGCCAGTACGTCAACCTGCGCCCCATCACCGTCCTGGAGGGCGTGCCCAGCCCGGTCTCCCGCGCACGGCCCGGCGAGGTGGACTTCGTGGTGGTGCGGGAGAACAGCGAGGGCGAGTACTCCGAGATCGGCGGCCGGATCCACCGCGGCTTCCCGCAGGAGGCGGCCGTGCAGGAATCCGTGTTCACCCGGGCGGGCGTGGAGCGGATCCTCGACTACGCCTTCGAGCTGGCCGGACGCCGCGGCGGCCGCCTGACCTCGGCCACCAAGTCCAACGGCATCGTGCACACCATGCCGTTCTGGGACCAGCTGGTCGCCGAGCGCGCCGCCGACCATCCGGGCGTCACCTGGGACCAGGAGCACATCGACGCCCTGGCGGCCAAGATCGTGCTCGACCCGGCCCGCTTCGACGTCATCGTCGGCTCCAACCTGTTCGGCGACATCCTCAGCGACCTCGCGGCGGCCGTGGCCGGCGGTATCGGCATCGCGCCCTCGGCCAACCTCAACCCCGAGGGCGAGTACCCCTCGATGTTCGAACCCGTGCACGGCTCGGCCCCCGACATCGCCGGGCAGGGCACGGCCAACCCGCTGGGGGCGATCTGGTCGGCGGCGATGATGCTCGACCACCTCGGCCGGCCGGAGGCGGGCGCCCAGGTCATGGCGGCCGTGCGCGAGGTCCTGGCCACCTCGGGCGTGCGCACCCGCGACCTGGGCGGCGACGCCGGTACCAAGGACTTCACCGACGAGCTCCTGCGGCGCCTGCCCTGACCGCGACCGCGGGCCGGGCCCGCGCCCTGGTGCGCCGACGCCGGTGGCCGCGACCCCGCGGGTCGCGGCCACCGGCGTCGTGGGAACGGGGACTCAGCCGATCTCGGCCATGACCTCGTCGGGGATGTCGGCGTTGGTGAAGACGTTCTGGACGTCGTCGGAGTCCTCCAGCGCGTCGACGACCCGCAGGACCTTCTTGGCGGTCTCGGCGTCGACCGGGACCTCCATGGTCGGCAGGAAGCTGGACTCGGCGGACTCGTAGTCGATGCCCGCCTCCTGGAGCGCCGTGCGCACCGGCACCAGGTCGGTGGCCTCGCACACGATCTCGAACGCCTCACCGAGGTCCTCGACGTCCTCGGCGCCCGCCTCCAGCACCGCCATCGTCACGTCGTCCTCGGTCGTGCCCTCCTTGGGCACGATGACGACGCCCTTGCGGTTGAACATGTAGGACACCGAGCCGGCGTCGGCCATGTTGCCACCGTTGCGCGTCACCGCCACGCGCACCTCGGAGGCGGCGCGGTTGCGGTTGTCGGTCAGGCACTCCACCAGCATCGCCACACCGCCGGGGGCGTAGCCCTCGTACATGATGGTCTGCCACTCCGCGCCGCCGGCCTCCTCACCGGAACCGCGCTTGCGGGCGCGCTCGATGTTGTCCTGGGGCACGGAGTTCTTGCGCGCCTTCTGGATGGCGTCGTAGAGCGTCGGGTTCCCGTCGGGGTCCCCACCACCGGTACGCGCGGCCACCTCGATGTTCTTGATCAGCTTGGCGAAGAGCTTGCCGCGCTTGGCATCGATGACGGCTTTCTTGTGCTTGGTGGTGGCCCACTTGGAGTGGCCGCTCATGCTTGTCCTTTCACGATGTCGACGAAGAGGCGGTGGATGCGCGCGTCGCCGGTCAGTTCGGGATGGAAGGACGTGGCCATCAGGCCGCCCTGTCGTACGGCGACGATCCTACCGGCCTCGTCGGGACCGGGGACGCTCCCGAGAATCCTGACCTCGGGCCCCACCGACTCCACCCACGGCGCCCGGATGAACACGGCGTCGAACGGCTCCGCGCCCACCCCCTCGATGTCCACTCCGGCCTCGAAGGACTCCGTCTGGCGGCCGAAGGCGTTGCGCCGGACGGTCATGTCGATGCCGCCGATCGTCTCCTGGTCGGCGATGCCCCCCAGCAGGCGGTCGGCCAGCATGATCATGCCCGCGCACGTGCCGTAGGCCGGCATGCCCGACGCGACGCGCTTGCGCAGCGGCTCCATCAACCCGTAGCGCAGCGCGAGCTTGGACATGGTGGTGGACTCGCCACCGGGCAGGACCAGGGCGTCGACGGTGTCGAGGTGGTCGGGGCCGAGCACCTTGACGGCGTGCACGTCCAACTGGTCGAGCACGTGCAGGTGCTCGGCGACGTCGCCCTGCAGGGCGAGGACGCCGATGGTGGGTCTGACGGTCAAGAACGGCCTCAATCGTGTTCAGGAGTGTGTGCCGGCGCGGGACGCACGGGCCGCGCCGGCGGCGGATCCGCTACCAGCCGCGACCGGCGTAACGCTCGGACTCGGCCAGGTCGTCCAGGTTGATGCCCACCATGGCCTCGCCCAGCCCGCGCGAGACGCGCGCGATGACCGCGGGGTCCTCGTAGTGCAGGGTGGCCTGGACGATGGCGTCGGCACGGCGGGCCGGGTCGCCGGACTTGAAGATGCCCGAGCCGACGAAGACGCTCTCGGCGCCCAGTTGGCGCATGAGCGCCGCGTCCGCCGGGGTGGCCACGCCTCCCGCGGAGAACAGCGGCACGGGGAGCTTGCCCAGGGCCGCGACCTCCTTGACGACCTCGTAGGGGGCGCGCAGCTCCTTGGCGGCGCCGAAGAGCTCCGCCTCGTCCAGGGTGCCCAGGCGCTTGATCTCGGAGCGGATCGAGCGCATGTGGCGCGTGGCCTCGACGACGTTGCCGGTACCGGCCTCGCCCTTGGAGCGGATCATGGCCGCGCCCTCGGCGATGCGGCGCAGGGCCTCGCCGATGTTGGTCGCACCGCACACGAACGGGACGGTGAACGCCCACTTGTCGATGTGGTACGCCTCGTCGGCGGGCGTGAGGACCTCGGACTCGTCGATGAAGTCGACGCCCAGGGACTCCAGGACCTGGGCCTCGACGAAGTGTCCGATGCGGACCTTGGCCATGACCGGAATGGAGACCGCCTCGACGATGCCGTCGATCATGTCCGGGTCGGACATGCGGGCGACACCGCCGTCCTTGCGGATGTCGGCGGGGACCCGCTCCAGGGCCATGACCGCGACGGCACCGGCGTCCTCGGCGATCTTGGCCTGCTCGGCGTTGACGACGTCCATGATGACGCCGTTCTTGAGCTGTTCGGCCATGCCGCGCTTGACGCGCTGTGTACCGACGGCGTTGTCGGTGGGGTTCGATGCGTTGGTGGCCACGGTGGTGGACTCCCGTCCCGTCTGAGTTGTGCGCAGAGTTGTGGTGGTCCCCCTGGCGGCGGCGCGGGTCTCGCGCGGGGGGCGCGCGGACGCCGTCGGGGCGCGCGCCCTGGGGTCTACCAGGCCCCCATGGTAGTTCCTCACCCTCCGGGGTGGTTTGGCCAGATCGGTGTTTTCGCGGGTCCTGCCCTTACAGGGTGTCCGGTTCGACCATGGAGGCGGGCGTGCGCGGCGCCTGGTCGTCCATGTCGAAGTAGTCCGGGAGGGCGGCCGTGCCCGCGAGGCGGAACAGGCGCACCGGGCGTGACCGGCGCGCTCGGCGGGTGTCGGAGACGGCGTCGTTGTAGAACGTGCGCGCCAGCTGGACGCTCCTGGCGGCGGCCACCACCGCGGCCAGGCGCTCCCGCACCTCCTCGGAGGGCGCCGCGACCGGTGCCCCCCGGGCGCCGTCGGGCTCCATGGCGGCTCGCAGGGCCCGGGACAGCCGGCTCTCCGCGAGTTCGTGGTCCGCCTGGCGCACCACACCGCGGCCGGGCTCCCCGTGCCCCGTCCCGTGCGCGGCGAGCGCGGCGGTGGCCGCGGCCATCAGCTCCTCGACCGGCGCCGGGACCGGGCCGCGGTCGCCGGCGGCCGGATCGTCGGCCGCGCGCACCCGGGCCGCCACCAGGTCCAGCACCGCCGCTCCGCGCCGGCGCAGGGCCTCCTCCAGCGCGGCCCGCGCGATGTCCACGCGCACGTGGAGCCGGTGCAGCCGGGTGGCGCGCCAGGACAGGTACACGCTCAGCGCGAGCGCGGCCAGGACCACGGCGGTGAGGGAGGCGGTCAGGACGAGCACGGTCACACCTGCCCTCGGCGCAGCAGCGCGGTGGCGCTGGGCCCGGTGTCCAGGCGGACGCCGGACGGGTGGCCGTGGCCGGTGCCGTCCCACATCAGGACGGTCTCGTACACGCGCACGACGTCGGCGGCGACGGTCGCCCAGTCGTAGGGGCGCACCGCCAGCCGCGCGGCCGCGGACAGCTCGGCGCGGCGGACGCCGTCGTCCAGCAGCGCCCCGGCACGGGCGGCGAGGTCGTCGGGGTCGCCGACGGCGAACAGCTCCCCCGCTCCCCCGCCGTCGAGGACGGCGGCGAAGGCGGGGATGTCGCTGGCGACGATGGCGGCGCCGGCGGCCATCGCCTCGGTGAGCACGATCCCGAAGCTCTCGCCGCCGAGGTTGGGCGCGCAGAAGACGTCGGTGGAGTGGTAGGCGCGGACCCGGTCGGCCTCGCTGAGGCGTCCGAGCACGACCACGCGCGGGCGCAGGTGGTCGGGCACCACGTCCAGCGCGGCCTCCGGGTCGCCCGGCCCCGCCACCATGAGCCGCAGTCCGGGGCGGTCCTCGGCCAGGCGGACGAAGGCGCGCGCCAGGGTGGCCAGGCCCTTGCGGGGCTCGTCCACCCGGCCCAGGAAGCCGATGGAACCGCCCTGCCCCGGCCAGTCCGGCAGGGGCTCGGCCCGGGCGAACGCGTCGGCGGCCACGCCGTTGGGGATGAGGACGGCGTCGCCGCCCAGGTGCTCGACCAGGGTGCGGCGGGCCGCCTCGGACACGGCGATGCGCCCGTTGATCTTCTCCATCGCCGAGCGCAGCGCGCCCGAGCCCACCGCCATGGCCCGCGAGCGCGGGTTGGAGGTGTGGAACGTGGCCACCAGGGGCCCGTCGGCGGCCCAGCAGGCCAGCAGCGAGACGCTGGGCGCGGCGGGTTCGTGGATGTGCAGCAGGTCGAAGCCGCCCTCGGCGATCCACCGCCGGACCCGGGCGGCGGTGCGCGGCCCGAAGGCCACGCGGGCGACCGACCCGTTGTAGGGCAGTGGCACGGGACGCCCCGCGGGTACGAGGTACTCCGGCAGCGCGGCGTCGGTGTCGCCCACGGGCGCCAGCACCGACACCTCGTGGCCCATGGCGGCGAGCGCGTCGGCGAGGTCGCCGACGTGCTGTTGGACACCGCCCGGAACGTCCCAGGAGTAGGGGCAGACGAGGCCGACGCGCATGCCCACGCTCACCCTCTCCGTTCGATCCGTTCGAGGTCCCGCGCCCGGTCGGCGTCGTGGTCGGCGCTGAACACCGTCTGGAGCATGTGCCAGTCCTCGGGGTGCTCGGCGATCGCGTCCTGGAACACGTGCGCGAGCGCCTGGGTGGTGTCCTGGACGCGCTGGGTCCGGTGGACGCCGGGGGCGACGGGGATCTCGTCGTGGACGCGGATGTTCCAGTACGGGCCGTCGTACCAGAGGGAGACGGGCATGAGCGCGGCGCCGGTGTTCAGGGCCAGGGACGCCGGGCCGGAGGGCATGCGCGCCTTCTCCCCGAAGAAGTCGACCTCCGGGCCGCCGCCGTTGATGTCGCGGTCGGCGAGCAGGCACACCAGCCCGCCCTCGCGCAACCGCCGCGCGAGGGTGCCGACGGTGCCGGAGCCGCCGCTCAGCGGCAGCACCTCCATGCCCAGGGACTCGCGGTAGGCGGTGAACTGCTGGAACAGGCTCTCCGGCCGCAGCCGCTGGGCGACGGTGGTCAGGTGGGAGCCCCGCAGGGCGATCCAGGCCCCGGCGTGGTCCCAGTTGCCCATGTGGGGCAGGGCGGCGACGACGCCCCGGCCCGCGCGCAGGTGGCCCTCCAGGACCTCGATACCGCTCTGGCGGGTGTGGCGCATGATGTGGTCGGCGTCCATGGCGGGCAGCCGGAACATCTCGTAGTAGTAGCGCATGTAGGAGCGCATGCCCGCGCGGGAGAGCGCGCGCAGCTGGGCGTCGGTCGCCCTGGGGCCCAGCAGGCGCCGCAGGTTGCGCTCCAGGCCCCGGGTGGCGCCGTCGTGCGTGCGCCAGGACCGGTCGGCCATGCGCTGGAACACCGCCCGGCCCGCGCGCTCTGGCGAGCGGCGGACCATCGCCCACCCGGCCGCGTAGGCCAGGGCGGCCGTGCGTTCGTCCACGTCGAGTCCCCCTCCTCCCGTGTGCGCGCTCAGGTCCCGCTGCCCGCGTCGGACCCGGAGTTGCTCTGTTCGTCGACGTCGTGGTCGGCGTCGGAGTCCCCGGAGTCCTGTTCGGACTCCTCACCGCGGCGGCGGGCGGCCAAACGGGGATCGCGGTCGTTGAGCCGGGCGCGGGTCTCCATGAGCCGCTGCAGGACCGTGACGAGGCTGAGCGCGGCCAGCAGCCACAGCCCTCCGGCCAGGATGTAGGGGACGCCGAAGTCGCTGACGCCGACGGCGACCAGGATGATGATCAGGCGTTCGGTGCGTTCGGCCATGCCGACGTCGCAGTTGACGCCCAGGCCCTCGGCGCGCGCCTTGATGTAGGACACCATGAAGCCGGTGATCAGGCAGAAGAGCGTGAGCCCGGCGAGCAGGGGGTCGTCGCCGTCGCCGATGAACCACCACAGGAGGCCGGCGAGGATGGCGGCGTCGGCGACGCGGTCGAGGCTGGAGTCGAGGAAGGCGCCGAACTCGCTGGCGTTGTCCTTGGCCCGGGCCACGGCTCCGTCGAGCATGTCGAACAGGGCGAAGACGGTGATGACCACCGAGCCCGCGTACAGTTCGCCGCGCGGATAGAAGTACAGCGCGCCCGCGACGACGCCCACGGCGCCGACGATGGTCACGATGTTCGGCGTCAGGCCGATCCGGGCCAGGCTCCGACCGAGCGGAGCGGTGATCCGGGAGATCAGGGGACGAAGGATTCTCAGCATGTCTTCTTGTGATCGTAGGACGGAAGGGGTCACGGGGGTGGGATACGCGCCCGGTGGGGGCGGCGCGTCGTCCCGGCGCTGAGCGGGCGGCCTTCGGCCCCGCCGCGCGCTGTGTCGGCGGTCGGGCCCCGGGTCAGCCGCGGGGCCAGTGTTCGGCCAGCCTGGCCCGGGTCTGTTCCAGCATCTCGGGCAGGATCCTGGTCTGCCCGATGGCGGGCATGAAGTTGGTGTCGCCGCCCCACCGGGGCACGATGTGCTGGTGCAGGTGCGCGGCGATGCCCGCACCGGCGACAGTACCGAGGTTCATGCCGACGTTGAACCCCTGGGGTCGGTAGGCGGCGCCGAGCGCCCGGATCCCGGCCTGGGTGAGCGCGGCGACCTCGGCGGTCTCGCCCTCGTCCAGGGCGGTGTACTCGGAGACGTGGCGGTAGGGGCACACCAGCAGGTGGCCGCTGTTGTAGGGGTAGAGGTTGAGGACGACGTAGGCGCTCTTGCCGCGTGCGACCACGAGCCCGTCGGCGTCGGCCATCCCGGGTGCGCGGCAGAACGGGCACCCGTCCTCGGGACCGGAGCCGGTGGGCTTGCCCTCGCCCTTGATGTAGGCCATGCGGTGCGGAGTCCACAGCCGTTCCCAGCCGTCCGGGGTTCCCGTGCCCGTGCCCGGAGGGTCGCTGGGCCCGTCCTCGGGCCGGTGGGAGGCACCGCTCATCGCTTGTCCGATCCGTCGTACGAGTCCGTCCTTCGGATCCCAGCATAGAAGCGCCCACGGGGAACGGCGCCCGTCCGCCGGCCCGCCCGGGGCGGGTCGGCGGACGGGCGCCGCCCGGTCACAGCCCGAGCAGGGTGCGCAGGTGGCGCGGGGGCGGCGAGCCGTGGGCGAGCATCGCGTCGTGGACGCGGCGCGCGTCGTCGCCGGGGCGGGCCGCGGACAGGTCCCGCGCCAGATCGGCGACCTCGGCGTAGCCCACGTAGTAGGTGGACAGCTGGGCGCTGGTGAGCTGGGCCCGCCGCCACTTGCCGACCGCCTCGCCCTCCTCCTGGTGGCCGCGCTCGGTGAGCAGGGCGATGGCCTCGGACTCGGTGAGCCCGCGCGTGTGCAGGCGTACGTCCAGGACGGCGTTGAGGATGACGCGCAGACGCATCTTGAGCTGGACCAGGCGCAGGGCGAGGTCGTCGCGGCGGGACGCCTCGTCGGTGCCGCCGTTCCAGCCGTGCCGGGCCATCAGCTCCTCGGTGTAGACCGCCCAGCCCTCCACGAAGGTGCCGCTCCACAGGATGTTGCGTACGCGCGTGCCGCCGTCGTGGCGCGCCGCGTGGGCGAGCTGGAGGGCGTGCCCGGGGACCGCCTCGTGGACCATGAGGTTGCGCAGCATGGCGCCGTTGTACTCGCGGAAGAACGACGCGCGCCGCTCGGCCGGCCAGTCCGGGGGCGGCGGCGCGACCGCGACGAAGGTGGGCTGGTCGCGCGCGGCGGGGTCCAGGGGGCCAGGGGGGTCGCAGTAGGCGACCGCGACGCCCTGGCGGGACCGCGGCATCGCGATGATGCGCACGGGGTCGTCGTGGACGGTCACCAGGCCGAGTTCGCGCACCCGGGCGTCCAGGTGCTCCAGCGCCCGCGAGCACGAGGGCCGCACGATGTCGGTGTCGGTGGCCGTCGCGGCGGCCAGGGAGGAGAGGACCTCGGCGACCTGGCCGGGGCGGCGCGGCCGGCCCTCGTACTCGGCGGCGGCCTCGGCGATGGCCTCCTCCGTGGCCAGCAGGTCGCTCTCGGCCCGCACCAGCAGGGCCTCGGGGGAGATCTCGGAGTCGAGCGTGTACCAGAGCTGGGCGGCGAAGTCCCGCTCGCCCAGACGGGGGTCGGCGGTGGCGGTCTCCAGCCGCGAGCGCAGCCACGCCTCGTACTCCTCCACCGCGGCCAGCCCGGTCCGGGCCGCCTCCTCCACCCGGCCGCGCAGGCCGGGGTCGCGCTCGGCGAGCGCGGGGACGTCGGTGGTGAGCAGCTCGCGGGCGCCCGCGAGCTGGGCCAGGGCCGTCTCGACGTGGACGCGGGGCATGCCGGGGCCCTCGTCGAGGCGCGCGCGGGCGGTGGCGAGGTAGTCGGGCAGGGCGCCACAGCGTCCGGCGAGGGCCTCCAGGCGCTCGGGCAGCGGGAGGGCGTCGCGTTCGACCAGGGCCAGGACGGCCTCACCCGGCGAGTGCAGCAGGGGGTTCCAGGTGTGCGGGCGCAGTTCGGTGAGGTGCCACAGGTCGGCGCTGACCTTGGAGCGCAGGATTTCCAGGTCGACCAGGTCGCCCTCGGGAATGAGGTCGCCGTCGATCTCGTCCAGCGAGCCCAGGGCGTCGGCGAGCATGGCCATCCGGGCGGCGTCGGCCTCGACCGAGTGGTCGGACAGGCGGGCCGCGCCACGGGCGTCTCCCAGCTCCAGCGCCCATTCGGGGGCGTCGGAGAGCAGGGCGTCGAGCACCCGCTCGGCCACCCGTCGGAACCTCTGGGTCATCGCGGCCGCATCGGGATGCGAGGGAGAACTCATGGATCCATCATGCCAGCACGGGCGCCCGGTCCCCGACGTGCGGGAACCGGGCCGTGCTCGTGCGGGACCCCGGCCCGGGTGTCAGCGCCAGGAGTTCTGGCTCCCGGTGGAAGTGGGCTGACCGGTCGCGCCCTCGGGGTCCCCCACCGTGATGGCGTGCTCGACGAGGGTGATGAGCGTCGACTTGGTGGAGGCCTTGTCACGGGCGTCCACCTGGACGATGGGGATCTCCGGGCTGAGGGTCAGAGCGTCCCGGACCTCATCGGCCGCGTGGGGGTAGTACCCGTCGAACCCGTTGATCCCCACGATGAAGGGCAGACGCGCCTCTTCGAAGTAGTCGATCGCGGGGAAGCAGTCCGCCAGACGACGGGTGTCGACCAGAACGACAGCACCGATCGCGCCCTTGACCAGGTCGTCCCACATGAACCAGAACCGGTGCTGTCCGGGGGTGCCGAACAGGTACAGGATCAGGTCGGAGTCGAGGGAGACACGGCCGAAGTCCATGGCCACGGTGGTGGTCTGCTTGTCCGGCGTCTTGGCGAGGTCGTCGACCCCGACGCTGGCGCTGGTCATGACCGCCTCCGTGGTCAGCGGCACGATCTCGGAGACGGAGCCTACGAATGTCGTCTTCCCGACACCGAAGCCCCCGGCGACGACGATCTTGACCGACGTCATCGCGTTCCCCCCAGCACCGCCTTCCTCGGCTGGGCTAGAGCTTGCGAAGTCCACTGAGCACCCTTTCAAGCAGGTTGGTGTTGGGACGGGCCTCGTTGTTGAGCGAAGACCTGATCTGGACCAGTCCCTGCTCGGACATGTCCGCCACAAGCACCCGCGCCACACCAAGAGGCATCCGCAACAGTGCGGAGATCTCCGCCACGGAACGCCATTCCCGGCACAGGTCGCTGATCGCCTGCCATTCCGGCGTCAGCGTCCCAGACTCGTTGCGAGCGGCCGCCGTGGCCGAGATCAGAGCCTCCAGGGGAAGCTGTGACTTCGGTTTGGTGCGGCCCTTGGTGACCGCGTAGGGGCGCACAAGAGAGCTGGGCGCGCTACCCCCCGCTGGTCGTTGGTCAAACGGTTGTTGCATTGGTCGAGGAACATCTCCGCCGCCCGGAACCGCCGGCACTCCCCCTGTGGGGGGACCGCCCGCCTGTTGCCCGAACCACGAGGCGCTCCCGGCATCTCTACTGTGAGGTGCCACCACTTCCTCCTGTCGGTGGTGGATCAGTGGATTCCCGAGGTGCGCGCCGTTGGAGTCAGCGCCCGCCCCGCCCGCTCGACGAGCAGTGTCATCTCGTACGCGACCAGGCCCAGGTCACTCTCGGCCGCGGCCAGGACCGCCAGACAGGAGCCGTCGCTGATCGCCATGATCAGCATGAGCCCCCGCTCCATTTCCACGACGGTCTGCGCGACCGCGCCACCCTCGAACACCCGGGCCGCGCCCTGCGTGAGGCTGGACAGGCCGGAGGCGATCGCCGCCAGCTGGTCGGCCCGGTCCGCCGGGAATCCTGCCGACGACGCCAGTGGAAGGCCGTCTGAGGAGACGACGATCGCGTGGGCGACGTCAGGCACCCGGTCGGCAAAGTCAGTGATCAACCAGTTGAGCTCGTTCACCTGTCGACTCATCTGATCTCCTGTCCAAGTTCGCCGGCTGGTCTTACGGCACTGCTACCGCCGGCACGGCATGTGACAGCACTGCCTCTGCGAGCTGCCCGGCCCCTCCCGTGGGGGACGCCGGGAGCCTCGTGTGGTGTTCTCGTCAAGCGTCGGGTGTCGCGCGTCCGAGAAGCTCGGTAGATGCTATTGCATCCGGCTTCGAGGAATAAGGGGGACCCCGTCCCACCAGGTTGCACTGACGTCACTCCTCAGTCGGGCGGTCGCCGAGTCGGTTTCGGCCGTCCCGAACACCCTTTTGGAAACCAGAGAATCGGTTGCGAACCCGGTCGGCACTGCGCGTGGGCATCTGCTTGAAGTTCTCCGGCTTGGGGGCGGTCCCCGGGACAAGGTTTGCCTTGGGAACCCGTTTTGGCAACCCCGAAGTGGTGAGACCGCCCGCGAGCGGCTCCGCCGCGGTGCGCGCGGCCTTCCATCCACGGTCGGCCGCGGAGCTCCACTCCTGCTCCGAACCGGCGTTGCCGCTGGGCTGGGGGGCGGGCTCCTCTCGGGTCGCCTGCGCGGCGGGCGCAGCGGTCGGCTCGGCCCCGACCTGCGGGATCGGTCCGGTCTCGGTGGTGTCCACCGTAGGTCCGCCGGTGCGGCGCTTGAACCAGTTGGACTCGATCGCGTCGAAGATCGGCAGCGAGTCGTTGTCGTCTCCGCCGGGGGTCGGGGGCACGACCGTGTTGTTCGGCCCCTGAGTGCCCCCGTAGCGCCGCGAGAGGTAGGCGGTGGACCCGTAGCCGTCCCGGGACTCGGAGCCGCCTGAGCGCCAGTTCCCGGCGGGCGCCTGGGCCTCTGGAGCCTGCGGCGCCTGGTGCGACGCCTGGGGCTGCTGCGGCTGTGGCGGCTGCTGGGGCTGCTGTGCTCCGGTGTTCCAGTCCGAGGACACCGCGGGGAAGGTCTCGGTGTCGTCGGGCCGGTGCGAGGCCGGTGCGGCCTCGTGCCGGTCGAAGGCCCCGGTGCCGTTGGTGCCGCCGGTGGACGAACCGGAGGTGGCGCCGCTGAAGGCGTCGTAGGACTCCGAGGCGTCGAGCGGTCGGCGGAAGGCCCCTGTGTCCGTGGTCGGCCGCCGGAACGACCCCGTGTCGGCCGGGCGGCCGAAGGAGTCGGTCTCGGGCGGACGGCCGAAGGCACCGGTGTCCGAGGGACGGCTGAAGGAGCCCGTGTCCGAGGACCGGCCGACCGACCCGTGGTCGCCGAAGGGCGTGGAGTCGCCGGTGTCGGCGCGCGGAGCGGGGTCGAAGAGGCTGCGGCCCGTGTCCGGCGCCGGCGCCTCCTCCTCGGGGACGTCGTAGGGGTCGACCACGGGCGGGGTGTCCGCGCCGTTGCCGGTGACGCCGCTGCCCGCGGTGGGCTGCCACGCCGAACCGGAGGAGGTGTCGTTGCCCCACAGGTCCTGGCCGCTCGGCGGGTGCTCGTCCGTGCGCCCGCCGCCGGGCTGGCGCTTGGGCAGGCCGCCCAGGTCGCCGGGGCCCGCGGCCGTCTCACGGGTCTGCCAGGCGTCGCCCGGCTCGACCGCGGCCGGGGTCGAGGCGAAGGCCGCCTCGGCGTCGGCGTAGGTGTCGGGGGCCCCCGAGGCCAGCTCGGGTCGGGAGTCCGCGCCGCCGAGGGCGTGCTGGCCCTCGACCGGCGTGATGAGCAGGTCCGGCGGGAAGATCACGATCGCGGTGGTGCCGCCGCCGTGCGCCTCCTGGAGCCGGAGCCGGACGCCGTGGCGGTGCGCCAGGCGCGAGACCACGAACAGGCCCATGCGGCGCGAGACCGCGACGTCGATGACCGGCGGGGCGGCCAGGCGGGCGTTGATCGCCTCCAGGTCGTCCGGGGCCATGCCGATACCGCTGTCGGTGACGTCGACCTGCACGCCGCCGTTGTCCAGGGTCTTGGCGCTGACCAGCACCTCGGTGTCGTGGGGCGAGAACGAGGTCGCGTTCTCGACCAGCTCGGCGACAAGGTGGATGACGTCGTTGACCGGGCGGCCGAGCACCGAGATGTGGGACGGGGCGCGGACGTTGACGCGCTCGTACTGCTCCACCTCGGAGACCGCGCCGCGCAGGACGTCGACCAGCGGAACGGGCTGGGCCCACTTGCGGGTGTTGTCCTGACCGGACAGGACCAGCAGGTTCTCGTTGTTGCGGCGCATACGCGTCGCGAGGTGGTCCAGCTGGAAGAGGTCGGACAGGCGGTCGGAGTCCTGCTCCGACTGCTCCAGACCGTCGATCAGGCGCAGCTGCCGTTCCACCAGGGTCTGGCTTCGGCGGGAGAGGTTGACGAACATCGCGTTGACGTTGCTGCGCAGCGCGGCCTCGTCGGAGGCCAGCGTGAGCGCGACGCGGTGGACGTCGTCGAAGGCGCGGGCCACCTCGCCGATCTCGTCGCGGGTGTCGACCTCGATGGGCGTGAGCCGGACGGAGTCGGGGGCGGTGCCCGCCTCCTGCATCCGGTTGATCGCCTCGGGCAGGTCGCGCTGGGCGACGCGGCGGGCGCCGTCCTCCAGGGTGCGCAGCGGGCGCACCAGGGAGCGGACCACGAGCGAGGTCAGGACGAACACCGCGGCGAGCAGCGCCAGGACGACGGCGAGGTCGGCCAGGGCGCGCATCATGGCCTGCTCGCGCAGGTCGCCCGCGGCGGCCGCGATGCCGTCGGCGATCTCCTCCTCGACCGTCTGCAGGCGGTCCAGGGCGGTGTTGGCGATGGCCGCGTAGTCCTCCGGGCCGTCGTTGGACGTCACGCCGACCAGGTCGTCCCCGCGCTCGGCGCGGTACATGACGCGCATGCGCATCGTGGAGACCTGGCTGACCTCCAGGCCGGTGAAGTGCTCGTCGAAGGAGGCCCTCTGAGTCGTCGACGCGGCCTGGGTGAAGTTGGAGATCTCGTTCTCGTAGCGGGCCCGGCTGGAGTCGATGGCCTCGGCGATACCGCCGGTCATCGTGTTCCTGGTGAGCGAGTGGCTCATCAGCGCGGTCTCGTAGGAGAGCTGGTCTCGCGCGCTCGACAGAGCGGTGAGGGCACGCACGGCCTCACGCAGCTGGGTGTCGTCGGTCTCGTCGGCGATCGTCTGGTTGAAGTCCGCCAGGGACCGGGAGATCGTGCGGTACTTGGTGACGACGGGAAGCACCGTGATACGGGTTCCGTCGACCTCGTCCCGCAGGTTGCTGAGGGTGCCGAGCTGGCTGTTCATGGTGGACAGCCGGGTCTGCGCCAGGCCGCCGTCCATCTCGCCGATGTCCTCGAGCTTCGCTTCGAGGCTGGTCTGGATGGACTGGGAGGCGGAGCGCTCCTCGTCCAGAGCCTGACGCAGCTCGTCCGAACGGCGATCGGGGTCGGCGTTGTCGGAGATGTAGATCGCGCTCGCGGTGCGCTCACGGCCGAGCTGGTTGGCCAGCTGCACGATGAGCACGCCGACCTCGGCGCGGTTCTCGATGTGCGCGTGGGTGACCGTGGAGTCCGCGGCCTCGTACACCCTCAGGCCACCGAGCGCGAGCGCCACGGCGGTGGGGATGACGATGAGCGCCACCAGTCGGGACCGCACCCGCCAGTGACGCGGACGCCACCACTTGGCTCTGCGCCGCCGCGGGGCATCGGCGTGTTCGGCCTGCGCTGCCTCGCGCTGCGCGCTGGCCCCGTTGTTCGTCGCTCGTGTCGACACGGACCCTCGCAACCTTTCGTGTCACCGCCTCGAACGGCTGTTGAACCCAGGGATTGACCGCTCCAGACCGAAGACTCCTTCTTCGGAGGAGAACCGGTATAGACCACTTGGTCCACCAGAGGAAGCGGTGGGAATGTGGGGAGATGTGAGACTGTCCGCCGGACTCGCCTGGGAGGAGAGGCGCCGCACACCCGAAGTCCTGGGTGCACGTGCGGTGGATAGCGTATCAATGGGCGCGAAGGGCTCGCTTCGACCGTTTGGCGGCCTTCGGCAAGATCGTCCACGCTGACCCAGGGACATAATGCCCCTCTCGTCGGCATTATGACCAATCTTCCTGGTCAGACAGGGTGTCCGAAACCCACACCGGCCATCAGGTAACTATTTGGACACACCGTCTGCTTCCCGATCAACACCTCCTCGACATGACATCGTGACAAGACGTTGACGCAGGTCCTGAGGAGGATGCGGGAATGCGAGCCGACCCATGCCCAAAGGCGAACACGCACGGTAACACGAGCCGACCCCAGGGTTCTGATCACCCTTCCCGCCGCTTTCCACCTGGGCGGCGATTTTCGGTCACGGTCGTGCTTCCGCTCGGCGCCGCCGTCGCCCTGGCGCTGACGTCGGCCGCCCCGGGCGCGGCCGACCCGGAGGCGGTACCGGAGTCCGAGCCCGGCGACGTGCGCGTGGAACTGGCACAGGTGCGCTCGGAGATGGAGTCCCTGCGCCGGACCGCGACGGAGCGGATCGAGCGGTACCGGACGGAGAGCACCCGGCTGGCGGAGCTGACGGAGGCGCGCGAGGCCGCCGAGGAGCGGGCCGACGGCGCCGAGGGGCACCGCGCCCGGACGCGCACGGCCGCCGCCCAGCACGCCGCCACGGCCTACATGGGCGGCGACCTGGGCATGGTCCAGGCCTGGACCGGCCCGAACGGGCCGAACGAGCTCCTCGAACGCGGCGCCTACCTGACACTGCTCGGCGAGCACAGGTCCGCCGACGTGGACCGGGCCGAGGCCGCGCGCGTCGCCACGAGCACCCTCGCCGAGGTCGCCGAGACCGTGGAGGAGGAGCAGGCGGAGGCCACCGAGGCGGCGCGCACGGCCCGGGAGGAGGCCGAGGCCGCCGTCGCGGAGCAGGAGGGGTATGTCCGCACGCTGGTGGAGGAGCAGACCCGCCTGGAGGCGCGGCTCGCCGAGGAGCGGGACACCGACACCGAGGAGGACCGCCGCGAGGAGGCCCTGGCCAACGCCCGGACGGCCGCCGCGCTGCCCGAGACGCGGGCCCGGGGCGCCTCCGACGCGCCCGCCTCCGACGACCACGGCTGCACCGCCGGCGGCTCCCTGGCAGGGCACGGGAACGGGCGGATTCCCGAAGGGCTGCTGTGCCCCCTCCCCCAGCCCGGCGAGCGGCTGCGGGCGGACGCGGCGCAGGCCTTCATCGAACTGGACGGGGCTTTCCGGTCAGAGTTCGGCCGCCAGATGTGTGTGGCCGATTCCTACCGCCCCTACCACGAGCAGGTACGCCTGTTCGAGGAGATGCTGCCGGGCATGGCCGCCAAGCCCGGCACGAGCCAGCACGGCCTGGGCGTGGCCGTGGACCTGTGCGGAGGCGTGCACCAGGTCGGCACCCCCGAACACGAGTGGATGCTGGACACCGGGCCGGACTACGGGTGGGACAACCCGGACTGGGCCCGTGGCGGCTTCGAGCCCTGGCACTGGGAGTTCACGGGCTGAGCCCGCGCGGCGGTCGGCGGCGGCCGGTCCCTACACCTGCGAACCCACACGGACCTCGAAGGTGCCCAGGGCGTCGGCGTCGACGAACAGCTCGTCGTTGGCCGCCAGCGGGGGTGTGGTCACCGGCAGCAGTGCGCGGATCCGGCCCGGCCCGGCGGCCAGCCAGGCGTCGGCGGGGTCGACCAGGCCGCGGCCCAGCTCCCGTTCCTCCATCTCCGCACTCACCCGCAGCGGACCCGCGCCGAGCTCGTCGGCGGTCGCCAGGACCGGGCCGAGGCTCAGCTGCACCGGCCGCCCGTCGTCGTCCAACCACAGGCAGGCCGGCGTGTAGGCGAGCACGGACCCGTCACGGGAGTTCACCGCGGCCACGCCGACCCTGGCCGAGTCGGCCGAGGGGTCGACGGCGTCGTCCACACCGACCACCAGCTCGGGATGGACCTCCCACCTGTCGTCGCCCGCGCGCACCGGTACCAGCGCCCGCGGGAGCACCGGAGCGCACATGCGCGCCTCGGGCTCGACGATGATCTCGATCGGGGACGCCACCGCACGCGCGTGGGCCTCGGCCAGGACCGTCGGTCCCGCGTCGAGCAGGTCCGTGAGGCGGTCGTCGCCGGGCAGGCCCAGCACGTCGCCGTCGTCGAGCGCGGCGGCGCGTTCGCGCCCGCCGCTCGGCGACAGATAGGTCACCCAGCGCACTGTCTCGCTCCTCGTCCACCCGTGACCCGTCGGCCCCTCATCGGGCGGCGGTCGAGTCGTGTTCCTTGCCGGTTCCGGCGCAACCGCGGCATGGCTCGTCGATTCTCAGCCAGACGATCACTCCGCTGCCGTCCCGGTGCGGCTGTTCGGGCCGCCACCACCCTGTCCCTGAACAGAACCGGCAGTCGACTCCGTCCCGGTCGCACCATCCGCACGAGGTGATGGCGCACCGGTCGTGTGTCGGTTCCCGCGTCGGGTCCATGTGCTCCCACCGTCTCCCGCCACATCGCAGCAAGCCTCGCACAGTCGCGGTGCGCGAGTCCAGCCGTGAGCAGGCCGAAGGCCCCGCAAGCATCCGGGGGCGCCCGTTCTGCCCGGTGCCGGACGGCGGCGGTCCCGCGGGGGACGGGCGGCGGGCGAGGGCGCGGGCGGGCGCGGACTATCCGGAGTCGCGCATCACCAGGTGGGTGTCGAGCACGACCGTCTCGGCCTCGGCGCCGCCCGGGATCGCCACGTCCACGAGCAGTCGGGCCATCTCCTGCCCCATCCGGACGGTGGGCTGGTGGACGGTGGTGAGCGAGGGCTCGCTGTGCTGGGCCATGACCGAGTCGTCGAAGCCGACCACCGCGACGTCGTCGGGCACCCGCACCTCCCGCTGGCGCAGCACGCGCAGCGCGCCCAGCGCCATCAGGTCCGAGGCCACGAAGACGGCGTCGGGCGCTCCCCCGGCGTCGAGCAGGCGTTCCATCGCCTCGGCGCCGCTCTCGGCGGTGAAGTCGCCCTGGGCGACGAGGCGCTCGTCGACCCCGATCCCGCTCTCGCCCAGGATCTCCTGGTACCCGCGCAGGCGCTCCAGGCCGGCGTTCATGTCCATGGGGCCGGTGATCGTGGCCACCCGGCGCCGCCCGGAGTCCACCAGGTGTCTGGTGGCCAGCCGCGCGCCGCCGACGTTGTCGATGTCGACCAGGTAGGGCGTGGGTTCGGCCGGCGAGTGCGGTCGGCCGCCGTGGACGACGGGGACGCCCGCCTCGGCGAGCCGGGTCGGCAGCGGGTCGTCGCGGTGCATCGACACCAGCAGCGCGCCGTCCACGTGGGAGCCGCCGAGGTAGTCGCCGATCCGCTTGTGCTCGGTGTCGGTGCGGGCCGTGGTGAGCATGAGCTGCAGGTCGCGCTCGTGCAGGACCGAGCTGACGCCGCGGATGATGTCGGCGAAGAAGGGGTCGGTGAACAGCAGGTCCCGGGGCTCGGACACCACCAGGGCGATCGTGTCGGTGCGCCGGGTGACCAGGGTCCGGGCCGCCTGGTTGGGGCTGTAGCCGAGTTCCGTGATGGCGTTGTGCACGGCTTCGCGGGTACGGGGGCTGACCTGGGCCGACCCGTTGATCACCCGGGAGACGGTTCCTCGGCCCACGCCCGCGCGTTCGGCCACCATCTCCAGGGTCGGGCGACGCCGACCATCACCGCTCTTGGCCACAGGGAAACTCCTTGATCAGGTTCCGCCGCCCCGGTCCGTGACCGGGGCGGCGGTCGTTGCGCGATCGCTGGACCCTACTTCACCACGGACGCCCACGTCGGGCGGCCAGGCGGGGTCGGCGACCGGTCCGTCGCCCTATTCTCCCGCGCCGGCAGGAGTGGCGGTGGTGTCGGGGAACCTGCCGGTCCTGGCGAGTTCCGCGTACCAGTGCCCACTGTCCTTGACGGTGCGCACCTGGGTGTCGTAGTCGACGTGGACGAGGCCGAACCGGCGCGAGTAGCCCCACGCCCACTCGAAGTTGTCCAGCAGCGACCAGGCGAAGTAGCCGCGCAGGGGGATCCCGGCGTGGATGGCCTCGCGGGCCGCGCGCAGGTGGCCCTCGTAGTAGGCGAGGCGGTCGGGGTCGTGCACCGCGCCGTCCTCGGACACGGTGTCCTCGAACGCGCACCCGTTCTCGGTGACGTAGAGGTCGATGCCGCGGCCCTCCCCCGCCAGCCGCTGGAGCACGTCGAACAGGCCGGTGGGGTCGATCTCCCAGCCCATGTGGGTCACGGGCAGGCCCTGGGAGACGTGCACCTCCTCGGGCTCGGCGCCGAGCCAGGCCTCGCCCTCGCCGCTGACCAGGTCCGGGTCCAGGCCCTTGGCCGAGGCGGCGACCCACTCGGGCGTGTAGTAGTTCACGCCCAGGAAGTCGATCGGCACGGAGATGGTCTCCAGGTCGCCGTCCTGGACGAAGGAGAAGTCGCTGATGGCGGCGAGGTCCTGGACCACGTCGGCGGGGTAGCGCCCGTGCAGGACCGGGTCGATGAAGAGCCGGTTGCGCACACCGTCGGCGCGGCGGGCGGCCCGCGCGTCCTCGGCGCTGGGTCCGTGGGGGCGGATGACGGCCTGGTTGTGGGCCATGCCGATCTTGGCCGGGCGCCCGGTGGAGCGGATCGCCTCGGTGGCCAGGCCGTGGCCGAGCAGGAGGTGGTGGGTCGCGGCCAGGGCCGCCTCGGGGTCCTTGTGGCCGGGGGCGTGGTGGCCGTCGTAGTAGCCGAGGAAGGACGCGCACCACGGCTCGTTGAGGGTCATCCAGTGCTCGACGCGGTCGCCCAGGGCGTCGGCGACGACCTTCGCGTAGTCGCGGAAGCGGTAGGCGGTGTCGCGGGCGGGCCAGCCGCCGGCGTCCTCCAGGGTCTGGGGCAGGTCCCAGTGGTAGAGCGTGGCCCAGGGCTGGAGGCCCTGCTCCAGGAGCTCGTCCACCAGGCGGTCGTAGAAGGCCAGGCCGGCCGGGTTGACCTCGCCCGAGCCGTCGGGCACGATGCGCGGCCAGGCGATGGAGAACCGGTAGGCGCCCAGGTTGAGGCGCTTCATGAGCGCGACGTCGTCGGCGTAGCGGCGGTAGTGGTCGTCCGCGGGCTCACCGGTGTCACCGCCCAGCACCTTGCCGGGGGTGTCGCAGAAGGTGTCCCAGATGCTGCGGCCGCGGCCGTCAGCGGTGGTGGCGCCTTCGATCTGGAATGAGGCGGTGGCCGCCCCCCAGAGGAAGTCCTCGGGGAACTCGTTGCTGTTGCTCACTGCTTGGGACGCACCTTCCAGGAGAGACTGAGGGCTTGGGAGCGCTCCCACAACGGAAGCAGAACGGCACCGCGAAGTCAATCGATGGTTTCGCCGCCGCAACGCAAACGTTACTGGCCGGTCGGAGCGGCGGACCCGCTCCGACCGGCCATGGAGCCGTGTCTTCTGGCGTCCTCGCAAGCTCGGACGCGCACTCGGGGCGCCGGGAGGCCAGTGCTCTTCGGCCGAGTGCGTGCTGGGCGCTCGTTCCTCGCTTCAGCTACGCCCACGGCCTGCAGAACACTGGCGCGCCCCGAGCCAACCCCCTGGGGTGAGGGTGAGCAGGCCGGCATCCCAGGGGGACGGCCTCCCGCGAGGGACGGCCTCACTCCGAGGGCGTGCCCTCGGCCGGGATGACGATGCCCTGCCAGCGCTCCTCCATGAAGTCGCGCACCTCGTCGCTGTGCAGCAGCTCGTCCAGGGTCGCCAGGTCCTCGGAACCGGCGTCCTCCGAACGCACCACGAGCCCGTTGGCGTACGGGTTGTCCTCGCTGCTCTCCCAGGCCAGGGCGTTGGCGCTCTCGGGCAGGCCCGCCTCGAGGGCGTAGTTGCCGTTGACCACGGCCGCGTCCAGGTCCTCCAGCGACCGCGGCAGCTGCGCCGCCTCGACCGGGGTGACCGAGACGCCGAGCGGGCTGTCCTCGATGTCGTCGACCGAGGGCGTGCCGCCGGCGTCCTCGGACAGGGTGATCACGTCCTCCGCCGCGAGCAGGTCCAGCGCGCGGGCCATGTTGGCGGCGTCGTTGGGCACCCCGATCTGGGCGCCCTCCGGCAGGTCGGCCAGGTCGTCGACCTCGTCGGCGTAGATCCCGAACGCCTCGACGTGCACGTCCGACACCCACGACAGGTCCGCGTCGGGGTTGCCCTCGAGGTACTCCTCCAGGAACGGCACCGTCTGGTAGTAGTTGGCGTCCAGCTCGCCCTCGGCCAGGGCCGCGTTGGGCTGGTTGTAGTCGGTGTACTCCACCACCTCGACGGACAGGCCCGCGTCCGCGGCGAGGTTCTCGTCGACGAACTCCAGGATCTCGGCGTGCGGCACCGGCGTGGCCCCGATGCGCAGCGTGGTCAGGCCCTCCTCGTCGGCGCCGCCGCCCTCGCCGCGCTCGCTGGGGCTTCCGCACGCCGACAGCAGCAGGGCCGCCGCCGTGACGGTCGCCGCGACCCCGGCCGCACGTGTACTCGCGCTCCTGATCATCTGTTTCCCTTTCAGGTGAGTTCCAACGGGTCCGGGGGGTCGGGTGGTGGTGGGGGTCGGGGGTCAGCGCCGGGCCAGGCGGCGCACCCACAGGTCGCCGAGGCTCTGCACGACCTGGACGACCACGATCAGCAGGATGACCGTCGCCCACAGGTAGTGGTCGTTGAAGCGCTGGTAGCCCTCGCGGATGGCCAGGTCGCCCAGGCCGCCGCCGCCGATCGCGCCGGCCATCGCGGAGTAGGAGATCAGCGTGACCACGGTCATCACGAGTCCGGCGATCAGCCCGGGCAGGGCCTCGGGCAGCATCACCTTGGCGACGATGGTGACCCGGGACGTGCCCATGGCGTGCGCGGCCTCGATGACCTCGCGGCCCACCTCGCGCAGCGCGGTCTCCACCAGGCGGGCGAAGAAGGGGATGGCGCCGATGCTCAGCGGCACGATCGCGGCCGTGGGGCCCAGGGTGGTGCCGACCAGGAACCGCGTCAGCGTCAGCACGGCGACCATCAGGACGATGAACGGCAGCGAGCGGCCGATGTTGACGATGCCGCTCAGCACGGCGCGCACGACCGGCGAGGGGATCAGCCCGCCGCGGTCGGTGGCGACCAGGAGCACGCCCAGGGGCAGGCCGATGAGCACGCTGAACACGCTCGCCCACCACACCATGTAGACGGTGTCCAGGGTGGCGAGCCACAGGCTGGGCCACATTTCGGGCCAGGCCTGGAGGAAGGCGCCGAGGGCGCCCAGGGGGCCGCCGTCGGCAGCGGTGTCGGCCAGGGTCTGAACGGGGGTCATGGCGTGCGAAGTCACTGTCGGGCCTCCTCGACCAGCAGGCCGTGCTCGGCCAGGTAGGACAGGGCCTGGCCCCGCCGCGAGCCGCGCAGGTCCACGATGAGCCGGCCCACGGACTGCCCGGCGACCTGTTCCACGCCGCCGCCCAGGATGTTCACGTCGACGTCGAAGCGGCGGGTGAGCTCCGACATCAGCGGCTCGTCGTAGGAGCGCGGGTAGGTGATCACGACCGTGTCGGGGCCGCCGCGGTCGGGCAGCGGGAAGAGGGAGCGCGCCAGGAGCGAACCGGGGGTGCCGATCAGGTCGAGCACGCGTCCGGACTCGCGGAACTCGCCCGCCTCCATGATCGCCGCGGAGTCGCAGATCCTCTTGATCACGTCCATCTCGTGGGTGATCAGCAGGATGGTCAGCCCGAGCTCGTCGCGCAGGCGGCGCAGCAGGGCCAGGATCGAGTCCGTGGTGGCGGGGTCGAGCGCGGAGGTGGCCTCGTCGCTGAGCAGGACGTCGGGACGCGAGGCCAGCGCCCGCGCGATGCCCACGCGCTGCTTCTGGCCGCCGGAGAGTTGGGAGGGGTGGGCGCGGGCCTTGTCGGCGAGCCCCACGAGTTCGAGGAGTTCGCCCACCCGGGCCCGGCGTTCGGTGCGCCCCACTCCGGCGACCTCCAGCGGGAAGGCGACGTTGGCCGCCACGGTGCGCGAGGCCAGCAGGGCGAAGTGCTGGTGCACCATGCCGATGCGGCGGCGCGCGGTGCGCAGGCCGAGGCCCCGCAGCGAGGTGAGGTCCTCGCCGGCCACGCGCACGGTCCCGACGTCGGGGCGCTCCAGGAGGTTCACCGTGCGCAGGAGGGTGCTCTTGCCGGCACCGCTCTGGCCCACGACCCCGTAGATCTCGCCGGGCTCGACGCGCAGGTCCACCCCGTTGAGGGCGGTCACCCGGCGCTTCTTCAACCTGTAGACCTTGTGCAGGCCCACTGCGTCAATCACGGTCTTCCCATCGACGTCTCAGCGGTGGAGTCACGGCACCCGGTGGCGGCACACGGGGACGCGAGGACTCAGCGTGGGGTTGACGCCCACGTCAGAGCGTACGGAGGGCCCGCCACGCGGACGGCGGCGACGCGCCGGGGCGCGGCGTGCGGGCGGGCGCTCCCCAAGGCGGGGAGGAGGTGCGGCGGCGGCCGGGCGGGGGGCCGCTAGAAGTGCGCTCGACAACGGCCGCCGGGGGCCGGACGACACCACCGAGTGGTGTGCGCCGGAGCCGCGGCGGGGCTGGACGAGTCGTGCGCTGAAGCCTTCACGGACACCAGCCAACCACGGCTCCAGGGTTCCGAACACCAGATCCGGCGACCGATATCGGGTAATTTATGCCACATCGTGGCTTGTCAGAGCCGTGAGGTCGATCGAGGCAGCCCCGATCTTCGCGTGAGTGCCTACACTCATTACCGTCCCATGACTCTCGCCCCCGTGAACGGCGTGCGCGAGAGAACGGGCCCCGGCCTCCCCACGGGCTCCCGGGCCCGGCCGGACAAGACGAGTATCTGCGCCCACCGCGCTCTCCGCGTCCGCGGCGGGCGCACATGGGCACGAGGAGCGACCCACCGTGCAGTCCGACGACCTGAACAGAGTGGACGAGGCCTCCGCGCGCGGCGACGCGGCGGACCCCTTCGCCGACTTCTGGGCACCCGACGCCCGTGTCTGGACCTGGGCCGACGCCGTCGACGCGGTCCTGCCGCGTACCCGGCGGCCCGCGCCCGCCGGGCGTACGCGCACCGCCGCGGCGGTCGTGGCACTGATCGGGGCGATGCTGGTCGTCCCCCAGTCCCCCGCGCTGGCGGCCGCGCCGAGCGAGCCGCAGGAGAGCCTGGACTCCCTCCGCGAGCGTGCCGGAACCCTGAGCGAGGAGTACCAGGGCGAGCTGCGCGACATGGAGGGCGTGATCGAGGACGCCGAGCGCGCCGAGGCACGCGCCGAGGGCACCCGCGAGGAGGTCGCGGAGGCGAGCGAGATGGTGCGCTCGTTGGCCGTGGCCACCTACACCGGCAGCGGGATCGACCCGTCGCTGTCGCTGTTCGTGGACTCCGAACCGGACGAGGTCATCGACCGCGCGATCGTGGTCGACTACCTCTCGACCAGCAACCAGGACAAGATCGACCAGCTGAACCAGGCGCTCTCACGCGACGAGGTCGCGCAGGCGAACGCGAACGAGCAGCTGGAGGAGGTCGAGGCGGACCTGGACGAGCTGGACGAGCGCCGTCGCGAGGTGCAGCGGATGATCGCCGACTACCCGGTCCAGGAGATGGGCGGCCAGTACAACGTCACGCCGCGCACCGAGCAGATGCGCGCACTGGTGATCGAGCAGTTCGGCGAGGGCCGCGACGTGGGCGGCGTGGGCTGCTACCGGCCGGTCGGCGGCTGGATCGTCGGCGAGCACCCCAAGGGCCGGGCCTGCGACTTCATGGTGGACGCCAACGGTTCGATGCCCCCGCAGGAGGAGATCGACCGCGGCTGGGCGATCTCCGAGTGGGCCCGGGAGAACGCCGAGGACCTGGGGATCATGTACGTCATCTACCGCCAGCAGATCTGGGACGTCCGCCGAGGCGACACCGACTGGCGTGACATGGCCGACCGGGGCAGCATCACCGAGAACCACTTCGACCACGTGCACATCTCGATGTTCTAGGGCGTGGAGCCGGATCCGGAGCGCGGTCCCCGCGGTGGCCGGATCCGGCCACCCGCCGGGCCACGCGGTGACGCGTCCGCGTCGCCCTGGCGCGCTCCGTGATCGCGAACCGGTCCGCGCGAGCGGACCCCGGCCGACCACGGCCGATCACGACCCTGGTGAGGCTGCCACCTCTACCCTGGCCCTCGCCCGCGCGTCCAGTCCCGAACGTCACGATTGCATTACGCCGGGCGGCTCCACGGGCCTGAGCAGCACAAAACGGTGACGATTGCCCCCTCTACCATGCCCCTGGCCCTGCTCGACGACATCCCGCCCGGTTAGGATGCATCAGGTTCCGGCCCCTGCCCGCGAGTAGCGACCCCATCAGGCTCCGCGTCGGCGGTCGGTGCCCCCGGCATTTCCGGGGGCCTCCTCCACACACGGGGAAAGCCAGCCCGCCACCCACCCGCTCTCGCCCGCGGACCGGTGACCACGGGAGGCGACCTCCCCGCACGATTCCCGCGTCTTTCTCGGTCAGCCGTGAACGGGCGTAAATCGTGAGAACCCAGGGCGGCGCACACGCGTCCCAGACAACACGGTCAGCACATCACCGGGCGAGGGGAGCCATGAGCGAAAACGGACCTTACAACCAGCCACCGCAGAATCCCTACGGTGGTGGGGAGCCCGGCCCGGGCCAGCCTCCCTACGGCCAGCCCCAGGGCGGCATGCCCTTCGGCGGCGACCCGAACACCGGTGGCCAGCCCGGCTACGGCGGCTACGCCGGCGGGCAGGACCAGGGGATGTACGCGGGCGGCCAGCCGCCCTACGGCGGGCCCGGCGGGCCGGGTGGCCCCGGCTACCCCCCTCCGCCGCAGCAGCCCCAGGGCGGCGGCGGCAGCAAGGCCGGCCTGTGGGTCGTGATCGGTGGTGGCGCGATCATCATCGTCCTCGTCATCGCCGTCCTGGTCATGCTCGTGACCAACGGCAATGACGGCGGCACCGAGGTCGCGGACCCGCAGGTCGAGGCCTCCACGGGCGAGACCGGCGGCGAGGAGGCTCCCGAGGGCGACGACACCCCCGAGACCGACGCCGAGCCCAACGGTGAGCCGCCCTACGAGGTCCCCACCGAGCCCTGCGAGGCCTTCACCGAGCAGGTCCAGTCGGACTTCCTGCTGACCGAGGGCGGGACCAAGTCCGTCCAGGACAACACCTCCTCCTGCAGCAGCCTGCTGGCCGACCCGCCCGAGGGCAACCCGGCCGACGGCTACGCGAGCTTCGACATCTCCTACCAGGTGCCGTACTCCGCCGCCGACTCCGTCGAGGCCGCCACCGACGACTTCGAAACGGCGCTGCGGGACGTGACCGGCCAGGCCGACTACACGAACTACATCGCCGACGGTCTGGACGAGAACAAGGAGATCGACCTGGGCGACCAGGCCCAGTACGTGACCACGGTCTACGACTACGTGGGCACCGAGGTGCCGCAGGCCGTCGTGCTCATCCGCACCGCGAACCTGAACGTGCGGATCGAGTACCAGGTCAACCCGCCCTTCAGCGACGAGGACGCGGAGGTCACCCTCCCCGACAACGTCGAGGACATCATGATGGGCGCCGCCAACGAGGCTCTGGCTCTCGTCGGCACCTGATCGGACCGAGCGAACACTGGGGGCCGCGGCGCGATGCCGCGGCCCCCAGTGCTTTCTGGCGCCCTCGCAGGCCCGCCCGCTCTCGCCCTAGCGGGTGGTCGCGAGGTCGGCACGGACGCGGCGGGCGGCCTCGACCATGTTGCGCAGGGCCTGCTCCGCCTCCGCGTAGCCACGGGTCTTGAGGCCGCAGTCGGGGTTGACCCACAGCTTGTCCGCGTCGATGTGGGCGACCGCCAGACGCAGCGACTCCTCGATCTCCTCCACCGAGGGCACCCGCGGGGAGTGGATGTCGTACACGCCCGGACCGATCCCCCGGCGGTAGCCGCGACGGCCCAGGTCGGCCACCAGCTCCATGCGTGAGCGGGCGGCCTCCACACTGGTGACGTCGGCGTCCAGCGCCTCGATGCCGTCGACGATCAGACCGAACTCCGAGTAGCACATGTGCGTGTGGACGGTCGTGGTCGGCGCGACGCCGCTGGTGGCCAGGCGGAAGGCTCCCACCGCCCAGTCGAGGTAGGCCTGGCGCCGCTCCCGGCGCAGCGGCAGCAGTTCGCGCAGCGCCGCCTCGTCCACCTGGATGTGCCGGATCCCGGCGCGCTCCAGGTCGGCGACCTCGTCGCGCAGGGCCAGCCCGACCTGGCGGGCGGTCTCCCCCAGAGACTGGTCGGTGCGCACGAACGACCAGGCGAGCATGGTGACGGGACCGGTGAGCATGCCCTTGACCGGCTTGTCGGTCCGGCCCTGCGCGTAGGTGATCCACTCGACCGTCATCGGCTCGGGGCGGGAGACGTCCCCGTAGAGGATCGGCGGGCGCACACAGCGGGACCCGTAGGACTGCACCCACCCGTACTCGGTGACGGCGTAGCCACGCAGCCGTTCGGCGAAGTACTGGACCATGTCGTTGCGCTCGGGCTCGCCGTGCACGAGGACGTCCAGGCCGATGTCCTCCTGGAGGGCGATGACGCGGTCGATCTCCTCACGCAGGAGCTTGGAGTAGTCCTGGTCGGCGAGCTCGCCCCGGCGGTGGGCGGCGCGGGCGCGGCGCAGCTCGGGGGTCTGGGGGAAGGACCCGATCGTGGTGGTGGTCAGGCGCCGGTCCGTGGGCAGGCCGCGCACCTTGGTGCGGCGTACCGCCTCCGGGCCGAGGGCGTCCAGACGTGCGCGTACACGGGCGTCGGTGAACGCCGGAGGGCTGGTGGGCGCCGTGTCGTCGGCCCCGCCGCCGTCGGAGAGGATCCGGGCGAGCCGGGCCGCCTCCGCGGCCTTTTGCCGGGCGAAGGCCAGCGCCCCCCGCAGCTCCGGATCCAGGGCGGTCTCGGCGTCCAGGTCCAGGGGCACGTGCAGCAGGGAGCAGGACGTGCCGACGGTGAGCTCGTCGGTGAGGGCGAGCAGCGTGCCGAGCGTGGCGACGGCGGCCCGGATGTCGGTGCGCCAGACGTTGCGCCCGTCCACGATCCCGGCCACCAGCCGGGTCCGGCCCAGACCGGACACCTGGACCAGGTCGTCGACGGCCTCGTCGTCGGTGACCAGGTCCAGGCCCACCGCCTCGACCGGGGACTCCTTGAGCACGCGCAGGGCGGGCGCGCCGATGGAGCCGAAGTAGGTGGACACCAGCAGGGCGGGGCGCTCGGTGAGCGACCCCAGCCGCCGGTAGACGCGCTCCAGGCGGTCGGTGGCGGCGCGGCCCTCGTCGGTGGCCAGGACGGGCTCGTCGAGCTGGACCTCGGTGACCCCCGCCGCCCTGAGCTCGGCCAGGAGGACGGCGTAGGCGTCCAGCAGCTGGTCGAGCAGGGAGAGGGGGTCCCAGCCCGCGGGGGCGTCGTCGGCGGTCTTGGCGAGCATGAGGAAGGTCAACGGCCCGAGCAGGACGGGACGGGTGTGGAACCCGGCCGCGGCGGCCTCCCGGAACTCGGCGACGGGCTTGTCACCGACCAGGCGGGGTCGGGTGCTCGGGGACAGTTCCGGGACGAGGTAGTGGTAGTTGGTGTCGAACCACTTGGTCATCTCCAGGGGCGGCGCGCCCTGCTCGCCGCGGGCCATCGCGAAGTAGCGGCGCAGCTCCTCGTCGCGGTCCCGCGCCGCGGCCGGGGACGCGAAGCGCGCGGGGACCAGGTCGAACAGGACCGCGGTGTCCAGGACGTGGTCGTAGAAGGAGAACGTGTTGGAGGGCAGGTCGTCGACGCCCGCCGCACGCAGTTGGGCGAGGGCGCCGGAGCGCAGGTCGGCCGCGACGGCGTCGAGTTCGCCGGCGCTCAGGGCGCCCTTCCAGTAGGACTCGCAGGCGCGTTTGAGTTCGCGGCGCGGGCCGATCCTCGGGTAGCCGTGCACGGTCGAGCGCACGGGCGGCCGTGGGGCCTCGGGGGTCGTGGTCATGAGCTTCTCTCCCTCGTCGAAGGTCGGGACCCGACCGAGGGGGGAGGAAGGACGCGGGCACGCGTGAGGACGCGTCGGGGACGCGCACGCCTGCCACCGCCCTCGGCCCTCCCTCGGGGCGTGGGACCACCGGCGGCACGGGAGCGCCGCCGGGCGGAGGCAGGTCTTCGGACTCGTGGGCGGCGCCGGACGACCGGCTCACCTACTCGACGCCGCTTCCCAGCCTCCGACCGTTCCGGTCGGCGTGCCAGTGCTCATGGCGCCTTTCGTTCCCACTCACCGCTGCGGGGCAGTCCCGGACTCGCACCGGGTTCCCTCTTGCGACACAGACCACAGCATCGCGGGCGGGGCCCGGTGCGTTCGTGGACTGTGTACCTTCCACGGCTGCAAGTATAGGGAGACCCCCGCTTCGCCCCTGCACCCGGCACCGCAACCCCTTGCCCTACGCCCGTTCGCGCGCGAACCCCCGTTCCGTGCCGAGCGTCACACAACACACGAACAAGCGTTGCGCGCGAGAGCACCCCGGTTCCGCGCGAACGTTCGTCTGCAGATGAACGTGGAGAACCCCTGGTGAACAAGCCGTCCCACCCCACGATGGCACCTGATCGCCCCGTGATCACCGTTGTGGTCGCGATGGTGGTCCTGTTGGGACTGGTGTACCTGGCGACCCGCCCCTCGGGTCCGATGTCCCCCATCGGCTCGGAGACGACCTCGCACGGGTCCCCCGAGGAGAGCGCCCCCGCGGTGCCCGCGACCGGCGAGCCCGACCAGCTGACGGTGGTCGACCCGTCCGAGGTCGCGGACCTCGACGAGGCGGAGCTCGCCTACGACGGCGACCTCGACGTGGTGGTCCGCTACCCCGTGCTGCCCAACGCCGAACCGCTGACCGACTTCCTCGACCGGACGCTGACCGCCGGCGTCCAGGCCTTCGACGCCGCCAGCCCGGGCGCGGAGTCCTACGAGGCCGAATGGCAGATCACCGCCGCCAACGACGACGTGGTGGGCGTGCGGATGATCAGCCTGGAGACCGACTCCGAGGGCACCCGGGAGTGCTATTCGACCTACTGGTACGACACGGCGACCGGGGAGGCCTTCGAGTCCACGCGTTTGTTCGCCGGCCAGGAGCAGCTGGCGGAGGCCAACGGACTGGTCAGGGAGGGCGTGCCGGACGCGGCGGAGGCCGGCACCATCCACCCGCTCGGATCGCTGTACGACTCCGTCGGGTTCAACCCGGACGGCGACCTGGTCGTGGAGTTCGACGCCGGCCAGGTGGCCCAGGCCGGCGAGGGCCGCGTGCACGCGGTGCTCGGCCGTGACGCGGCCGAGCCCCTGTTGTCCGAATGGGGGACGCGGGTGCGCGACGCGGCGACCGTCGGGGTCCGGTCGTTCGCGATCGACGGGCCGCCCGAGGCCGACACGGACGGCCGGGCCGCTCCGGCGCCGGGCCACCTGTCCCCGGTGGACGAGAACGTGGACTGCTCCGACCCCGAGACCAAGTGCGTGGCGCTGACCTACGACGACGGCCCCGGCGGGGGCACCCCCGCGCTGCTGGACACCCTGGCGGAGTACGACGCGCGCGCCACGTTCTTCGTGACCGGTGTGCCGGTCATGGAGGACCCGTTGACGGTCCGGCGGGCCTACGCCGAGGGCCACGAGATCGCCAACCACACGCACGAGCACCCCGATCTGACGGGTCTGGGCGCGGGCGGTGTGCGCTCGGAGCTGGCCACCGTGCAGGCGCTGGTCTACCGCGAGACCGGCTACACCCCCGACCTGATGCGGCCGCCCTACGGCGCGACCGACGACAACGTCGCGTCCGTGACCGCGGACATGGGGCTGGCCCAGATCCTGTGGAGCATCGACACCAACGACTGGAAGGACCGCAACGCGTCGGTGGTGAAGGGCCGCGCCCTGGACGGTGCCTCCGACGGCGCCATCATCCTCATGCACGACATCCACGACACGTCGATCTCCGCCTCCCACGACATCATCCGTGAGCTGGACTCGCGCGGCTACACGATGGTGACCGTCTCCCAGATGCTCGGTACCACCGAGCCCGGGCGGACCTACGTCGACGGTGCCCCCGCGCCGCCGCAGGAGAGCCCCTCCCCCGAAGAGGACGCGTAGGCGACGACGGACGCCACGCACAGGGGATGACGCCCGGGGGTGCCTTGACCACTTGTGGTCAAGGCACCTGGGGGGTACCCCCGGTCCTCTATCTTGCTGGCAGGGTGAGCGTGGTATCGGTCCAGGTTGAGGGAGTCCGTCAGTGTCAGCGACCCGAGGTCCCCAGGTCAGGGCCGGGTGCCACCCGGGATCAGCCCGGCGGTGGAGGACCGGTGCCGCCCTCGTGGCGGCGCTCCTGCCGGTGGCCGCCTGCGCCGCCGTCACCGGAGGCGTCACCGCCGCGCCCGAGGACATCACGGTCCTGATCGATCCCACCGAGGCGGCCGGGTCGGACGAGGCGCCCGTGGACGAGTGGACCGGCGACGCCGGGGCCTTCGAGGACCATCCGCACCGGCCCGAGGGCGTGGAGATCAGTGTCGCCCACCCGGAGTTCACGGGGGCGGCGGAGCGGTTCAGCACGGACCTGGCCGCTCAGGTGGACCGGGACGTGCGGGACTTTCGCGGGGCCAGCCGGGAGCCGGTGGGCCTGGACATCGGCTGGGAGGTCGTCGCCGCCGGCGAGGACGTGCTGGGCGTGCGCCTGGTCCGGACGGAGACGGACCTGCACGGCACCCGCCAGGCGTACGGGACCTATTGGTACGACGCGCGGACCGGGCTGACCCGCTACGCCACGGAACTGGTGCGGGACCAGTCGGCGCTGGAGGAGCTGAACGGGCTGGTGTCCGCCGCCCTGGCCGATGACCCGGACGTGGGCGCCGAGGTGCTGTACCCCGTGCTGGGGACCTATGACTCGATGGGCTTCAACGCCGACGGCGACCTCGTGGTGGAGTTCGACGACGGCCACCTGTCACCGGCCCGCGAGGGGCACCCGCCCGACCCCGGGCCTGGCCGGATCACCGCGGTGCTGGACGCCGAGGAGGTCGCTCCGCTCCTGTCCGACCTGGGCGAGCGGGCGCGGACCGCCTCCCTGGTGGAGGAGCCCGACCTGGACGTGCCCGAGCCGAGCGTCGAGCACGAGGCGCGTCCGGCGGTCCCCGGCGAGATCACCGCCGGCACCGGCCAGGACTGCTCCGCCGAGGACGCCAAGTGCGTCGCGCTGACCTTCGACGACGGACCGGCCGAGACCACCCCCCACCTGCTCGACATCCTGGCGGAGGAGGAGGTCCCCGCGACGTTCTTCCTCAACGGGAATCCGGTGCTGACCTATCCCCACGTGCTGCGCCGCGCCTACGCCGAGGGCCACGAGATCGCCAACCACAACGATCTGCACGAGCACCTGCCCGAGTACGAGGCCGACGAGCTCCCCGCGCAGATGGCGGTGGTGAGCGCGATCGTGCGGCGCAACACCGGGTACACCGTTGACTTGTTCCGGCCGCCGTTCGGTGCGAGTTCTCCTGAGATCCGCCAGGAGATCGGTGATCAGGACATGGCCGAGGTCCTGTGGAGCTCGGACAGCGAGGACTGGATGGACATCGACCGCGACGAGATCGTGGAACGGGTGCTGCACCAGGCCGAACCGGGCGGGGTGGTCCTGCTGCACGACACGCTCCCGACGACCCTGGCGGCCGTTCCGGAGATCGTCGAGCGGCTGCGCGAGGAGGGCTACGTGCTGGCGACCGTCAGCGAGACCCTCGGCGACCCCGAGGTCGGAGAGTCCTACCCCGAGGGCGAGACCGTCCCGGAGATCGAGGGCTGACCGACCGGCACCCGCACCGGTGTTGACGGCCACGGGGACGCCAGTGGATCGGCCGTCACCGCGATCCCGCGGGAGAACGGACACATGACCGACTTCGACGAGATGAGTGAACGCGAGTACTTCGCCGGCGTGGGCGAACGGCCGGGGATGTTCGTCGGCCGCCCTTCCTTCCACGCGCTGACCGCATTCTTGACCGGATACGACCAGAGCTCGGCTCGACATGGGGCGCCCGGGCTGGAGGGGTGGCACGGGTGGCTGGTCACCCGCCGAGGACGGGACTGTAGTCACGCATGGCCCGGCCAGGTCCTGCACATCGCCCTGCCCGACGGCTGGGACGACCTCTGGGAACTACCGCCCGAGCACGAAGCCCGCTCGATCGAGGTCCTCTTCCGACTCCTCGACGAGTTCCTCGCGAACCGTGAGAGCAGCGCCAGGGAGTAACCGGCTCCGCGTGCGCCTCAAGCGGAGACCCGTAGACAACCGGGGAACCCGGATCGGTCCGGCGATGTGCGCGTGCGCCGAGGAGAAACGACGGCGCTCCCCGGTGTCCGGGGAGCGCCGACCGTCGACCGGCGGTCAGGGCCGCCGGCGCTGGGTCAGGCGGTCTTCACCGCGGGGTCCTCGGCCAGGGTCAGCGCGGGAGCCGGGGCGTCCACGCCCACGGCCTCGCCGACCGAGGCGTAGCCGGCGGCGCGGACCAGGCGGGCCAGGCCGCGGTGGATCCGTCGCGGCCACATCGGGCCGCCGTAGATCAGCCCCGTGTAGCCCTGGACGAGGGTCGCACCGGAGCGGATCCGGTCCCAGGCGTCCTCGGGCGTCTCGATGCCGCCGACCGCGATCAGCGTGACCTGCCCGCCCACCCGGGCGCGCAGACGGCGCAGGACCTCCAGCGACCGCTGCTTGAGCGGCGCACCGGACAGGCCGCCCGCTCCGGCGGCCGACACCTCCTCCTCGGAGGCCAGCAGGCCCTCGCGGGAGATCGTGGTGTTGGTGGCGATGATCCCGTCCAGACCTTCGGCCAGGGCGAGGTCGGCGACCGCGTCGATGTCCTCGTCGGCCAGGTCCGGGGCGATCTTGACCAGCAGCGGCAGCGACGCGTGGCCGGAGTCGGCCAGGGCCTCGCGCACCGCGGCCAGCAGCGGGCGCAACTGCTCCACGCCCTGCAGGTTGCGCAGGCCCGGGGTGTTGGGCGAGCTGACGTTGACGACCATGTAGTCGGCGTAGGGCGCCAGACGAACCGCGCTGGTGGCGTAGTCGGCGGGCGCCTCGGCCTCGGGCGTCACCTTGGTCTTGCCGATGTTGACGCCGAGCACCGGGCGGCGGCGGCCGCGCTGGTGGTGCAGGCGCTCGGCGACCAGGGCGGAGCCCTCGTTGTTGAAGCCCATGCGGTTGACGATGGCGCGGTCCCGGACCAGCCGGAACAGCCGGGGCTTGGGGTTGCCCGGCTGCGGCTGGGCGGTGACGGTGCCGATCTCCACGAACCCGAAGCCGAGCGCGCCCAGGCCCGCGGGGCTCTCCGCGTTCTTGTCGAAGCCCGCCGCGAGCCCGAGCGGGCCGGGGAACTCCTGGCCCAGGGCGCGCACCGTGAGCTCCGGTTCGCGCGGGCCCAGGACCCGGCCCATGGCCGCGGCCAGCCCGGGCACGGCCGCCGCGCCGCGCAGGGCCGCGAAGCTCAGCTTGTGCGCCTTCTCAGCGTCCATGTGGCGCAGCACCGAGCTGAAGAGAATCTGGTAGAACAACGGCTATCCGTTTCCGTCGCCCTCGCGCTCGGCGAGGTAGCGTTCGAGTTCCGCGCCGAGTTCGTCGGCGGTGGGCAGACCGGCCTCCTCCTCGGCCAACGGGAGCGTGGTCCGCTCCTCGGGGTCGGTCCGTGAGGACATGATGTCGTCGTACTGCCGCTCCAGGTTGCTCACGACACGCTGGACCTCCTCGGAGGCCGCCACCTGTTCGGCGATGTCGACGTCCGTCGCGCCCGCGATGTCCTGCAGCCCCTGGCTGGGCAGGGCCAGCCCGGTCGCTCCGGCCACGAACTCCACCGCGGCGATGGCCGCCCTGGGGTACGGGGACTGGGCCAGGTAGCTGGGCACGTGGACGGCGTAGCCGATGAAGTCGTGGCCGCGCTCGCCCAACCGGAACTCCAGCAGCGACACCGCGCTGCCGGGCACCTCGACCCGACCGATCCAGGGTGTGTGGCCGGCCACCAGCTCGGGGCGGGTGGAGTGCGGGGTCACGGTCACCGGCCGCGTGTGCGGCACCGCCATCGGGATGCCGTGGACGCTCAGGGTCAATGTGACGGAGAAGTGCTCCACGAGCTCGGCGACGGCGGCGACGAAGCCCTCCCACTCACGGTCCGGCTCCGGTCCGTGCAGGATCAGGAAGGGGACGTCGTCCTGGTCGAACATCCGGTAGAGCGCGAGCTTGGGGGCGTCGTAGTCGGTCCAGACGTTCTCCACGAAGGTCATCGTCGGGCGCCGGGACCGGTAGTCCACGAGGCGGTCGGTGTCGAAGGTCGCGATCTCCTCCGCGGTGGACCGGTCGAACAGCTCCGAGGCCATCTGGCGCCCGGCGTGTCCGGCGTCGACGAAGCCGTCCAGACAGACCAGCATCGCCAGACCGGCGACGTCGTCGAATCCGGGATGGAGTTGGTACAGATCTGCGGGGTCACGCACCGGGTTCTCGTCTCCAAAACTGGTCGGGATCGCAGGGACCGCGACGTTCACGCCGTGGCCGGGCCGCCACGGCGCGTGAGCCCGCGACGGGCCTGTCCGGGTCGCCCCGTGACCGCCTCGCCTGGACCGCTGTGCCCTGCTTGTCCACAATACCGACCTCCCAGTGGTGACCGCGGGCCGTGGGGTGACCGTCTCACCGGGGGGTGAGAGCGCTCACAGCGCCCCTGGCGAGGGCCTATCCGTGGAGGTCAAGGACTCTGAGCGTGCGCAGCCGGTTGAGCGTGGCGGCGATCTCGTACCGGCGCGGCAGGGCGTAGTCACCGCCGAAGTCTCCGCCGAGCAGGGTGACGCCGTCCGACTCCAGCGCGCGGTCCAGGCGGTCGAGGGCCTGGGCCAGCGTGCGGGTGCCCTCCAGGTGTCCGCCGTGCACGAGTGCGCGCAGGGCCAGGCCGGCCCCGGTGATCTGTCCCGGGTCGACGAACTGCTCCAGGGCGCGGACGTCGATGTCGCTGTTCCCGAACACCAGCACGTCCATGTCGCGGCGCTTGATCCTGCCGCGGCCGCGGGCCGTGCTGTCGTCCACCGACTTCGGGTCGACGACACGGGCGCGGGGCATGGCGAAGTCGGCGTCGGTGCGCTCGTGCGCCAGGGCGCGGGCCCGCTCGGTGACGTCGTGCGGGTGGTAGGCGTCGAGCATGACGACCAGGTCGGCGACGTCGAAGTAGTCACCGCTGCCGCCCATGACCAGGACGGTGGACACGCCGTGTTCGCGGTGGAGCGGGCGGACCAGGTCGATGAACGGGATCAGCGGCTCGCGGTCGCCGTGCACGAGGGCCTGCATGCGCTCGTCGCGGATCATCAGGTTCGTGGCGGTGGAGTCCTCGTCCACCAGCAGCGTGCGGGCGCCCGCCTCGACGGCCTCGCAGATGTTGGCGGCCTGGGAGGTGGACCCGGAGGCGTTCTCGGTACGGAAGTCGCTGGTGTCGGCGCCGGTGGGCAGGTTGCGCACAAAGGCGCTGACGTCGGTCCGCTCGACCCCGCGGCCCTCCTCCGCGCGGATCTTGACGGCGTCGTCCCGGGTGACGACGAGTTCGCGGCCGTCACCGGGCACATGGTCGTAGACACCGCGCTCCAGGGCGTGCAGGAGGGTGGACTTGCCGTGGAAGCCGCCGCCGACGATCAGGGTGATGCCCTCGGGCACGCCCATGCCCGTGACGGCGCCGCGGTGCGGCAGGTCGACGCTGACCCGGAGCGAGTCGGGCGAGGTGAAGGGCACGGCGCCGCCGGTCATCGGCTGGTCGCTGACGCCGCTCCTGCGGGGCAGGACGGCGCCGTCGGCGACGAACGCGACGAGCCCGCGCTCGGCCAGCCGGGAGCGGAGCGCCACGGTGTCGGCCACGCTGTCGGCGAAGGCCACGGCCTCCTCGGCGTCGATCTCCTCCCAGTCGAGGTCGTCGACCAGGCCGGGCAGGGTCCGGCAGAGCTCGCGCTCGGCCCCGCGGCCGTCGATGCGCCGCCCGTGGCCGGGTAGATCGATGCCGATCCGCAGGTCGAAGCCGCCGTCGGTGAGTCGGCAGGAGGAGCGTTCGATGACCTCCTGGCCGCCGGTGTCGATCTTGAGCAGCGAGTCCTTGAGCAGGCGGCGCGCCCGGCGGCCCAGGTAGTCGGCGGTGGCGCGACGGCGGACCGGGTCGCGCCAGGCGCTCTCGGGCACTCCGCTGTCGGGCACGAGCACCCGCACGCGCGAGGGCGGGGCGAAGGGGTCGGCCTGGACGCGCTCCACGGTCAGGGTGAAGTCGCCGAAGTCCCAGTCGCCCTTGAGCGTCTTGTAGCGGCCGTAGGAGGCGCCGTCCATCTTGAGCAGCTCGGACGAGAGCCGCGCCTCGTCGCGCACGCCCCGGATGGGTTCCGGCTCGGGCCTGCGCCCGCCTCCCCCGCCGCCACGGCCGCCGCCGTAGCGGCCGCCCCGGCCGCCGCCCCCGTCGCGTCCCGCCATCAGTGCCCCCTTGGTGTTCGCTTCACGTCTGCGGCCAGGTTAGGGCGTTGGGGCCCGCGCCGCAGAAGGCCTGTGGACAGACCGCGTGCCGCACCTCAGACGTCCGTCGAGCCCTCAGGTCACCGCGGCGCCGAGCACATCGGCCAAGCGGTCCCAGGGCTCCCCCTGGCGGTCGCCGCGCAGGACGAGGCCGAGCGCCGAGTCGGGCATCCCTGCCACCGGAACGTAGGCGATGTCCGGCCGCCGGTTGTACTCCGCGGTGGCGGCGCACACCAGGAGCGCGCTCCGCTCCGAGGCGACCAGGGTCAGCGCCTCCTGGAGCGTGCCCGCCCGCCCCTGCTGAGGGATGCTCCGGCCGCCCGGGGTGACCAGGGGCGAGTGCACCCGCCGCCAGTAGGACGGCGCCCGACCGGCCAGACGGACCAGGGGGACCCCCGCCAGCTCCTCGGCCGCGAGCTCCTCCCGAGCGGCCAGCGGGTGGGCCGTGGACAGGGCCAGGACCAGGGGTTGGCGGGAGAAGGTCAGGCGCAGCGCCAGATCAGCCTCCTCCACCGGCAGCAGGACGACGGCGGCGTCGATCCTGCCCGCCCGCAGCAGGGTGAAGGGGTCCGCCAGGGGGATCTCCACGATGTCGACGTCGACGTCGGGGCCGCCGCGCTGGAACTCGGAGATCGCCCTGGCCACGGACTCATAGACGGCGCCCTGGAATCCGATCCGCACGTGCCGGCGACGGCCCCGCGCACGGGCCCGGGCGTCCTCGACCACACCGGCCAGCGCGCCGTAGGCGGGACGCAGCGACTCCAGGAAGTCGGCGCCGAAGGCGGTGAGGCGGACCCTCCTGCTGGTGCGGTCCACCAGGCGTGCGCCGATCCGGTTCTCCAGCGAGCGCAGCAACTGGCTCACCCGGCTCTGGGAGAGGTGCAGTCGCTCCCCGGTCTGGCCGAAGTGGAGCTCCTCCGCCAGGACCAGGAAGCACTCCAGCTCGCCCGCCTCGATCGTGGGCGCCACGCCCCGCCTCCCGTCCCGGCCCGCACGCGGCCCGCGTCTTCGCCTCTGTCGATCCCGTGACGTGGATCGATGAGCTCAGCTCATCGAAGTATGAGGGATTCCCCGTTGTTCGTCGACGCGGCCGGGCCTTGACTGGCCCACATGCCGCACGTATCCGAGGCCCGGTCCTCCGCATCCACACCACTGCCCTCGCCCGCTCGGGGGTGGCTCGCCGTCACCGCGGTGGCCTTCAGCACTTTCACCGTGGTCACCTCCGAGATGCTGCCCGTGGGGCTGCTGACGCCCATCGGTGACGGTCTCGGCGTCACCGAGGGCACCGCCGGGCTGACCCTGACCGTCACGGGCCTGGTCGCGGCGGTCTCCGCGCCGTTCGTCCCCGCGGCCCTCGGTCGCACGGACCGCCGGCTCGCACTCGTCCTGCTGATGGCCCTGCTCGCCGCCGCCGACCTGCTGTCCGCCTGGGCGCCGACCTTCACCGTGCTGATCGCGGCCCGCGTCCTCGTCGGCCTCGGCATGGGCGGGGTCTGGGCCCTGGCCGCCGGGCTCGCCCCGCGCCTGGTGGCCGCGCGGTCGGTGGGGGCGGCCACGTCGGTGATCTTCGCCGGCATCGCGGTCGCCTCCGTCCTCGGTGTGCCCACCGGCGTCTACATCGGCGCCCTGGCCGACTGGCGCCTGGCCTTCACCGTGTTCGCGGTGCTCGCCCTGCTGCTGTCGGCGGCCATGGGGCTGCTCCTGCCCCCGCTGCCCGCCGAGCGCGGCACCCGGCCGCGCGGGACCGCCGGGCTCCTGCGCGATCCGAAGGTCGCCACCGGGCTCGCCGTCGCGGTGGTGCTCGTGACCGCCCACTTCGCGGCCTACACCTACGTCCGCCCCGTGCTCGAGGCGGCCGCGGGCATCGGCGCGGGGGCGGTCGGGGCGCTGCTGCTGGTCTACGGTCTCGCCGGCGTGGCCGGGACCTTCACCGCCGGCCCGGTGGCGGTCCGGGTACCGCGGGCCACCCTCGTCGTGCTCATCTGCCTCCTGGGCGGCGCGGTGTCGCTGGTCCCGGCGATCGGTGTCACCGCGCTCGCGGCCGGCCTGCTCATGGCCGTGTGGGGTCTGGCCTACGGAGGGGTGTCCGTCAGCGTTCAGGCCTGGATGATGCGCTCCGCCCCCGAGGAGCGTGAGAACGCGTCGGCGCTGTTCGTGGGCGCCTTCAACGGCAGTATCGCGCTCGGCGCGCTGGTCGGCGGGTTCGTGCTGGACGGGGCGGGCGGCGCGGTCCTGATGTGGTCGGCCGCGGCGCTGGCCGTGGGCGCGCTCCTGGTGGCCCTGCTCGGCCGCGCCCCGGCCCGCACGGGCTGACGGCGTCGTCCCGGGCGTCCGGCGTCCCGGCCGCCCTGACCATCCGGCCCCGTGCTCGGCCCGGCCCTCCGGGTCACCCGGCCTCGCGCGGACCGGACGGGCGGCTCGGGGAGGACGTCGGCGAGGAGGTCCCGCGCACAAAGAGATCGGCCCCGGGGCAGATCCGGGGCCGATCTCGGAAACGCCCCGACTGCGCCGACACCAAGGGGGTGTGCCGGGATCCCGCCGGGGCGCGCACCTCTCCGGGAGGGGTGGGGAGGTGCCTGGGTTCATTCTTACCGGAAGACGAGGTCCTGTGCGGGGGAAACCTTGATTCCGTCGGCCTGGAGTTCGCGCTCCACGGTCGCGGCCGTCTCGGGGGCGCTGAGGGACCCGGGATAGGTGGCGTGCGCCCCCGCCGCCAGGACGACGTCGTAGCCCTCCTCCAGGGCGGCCCGACTGGTGGCGGCGATGCAGAACTCGCTCTGGAACCCCGCGACGACCAGCGTCCGGACGCCGAAGCCGTTGAGCGAGGCCGCCAGCCCCGGGACGGAGAACGCGTTGGGCTCGGTCTTGCGGAAGACCGGTTCCCCCGGCTCGGCCGCGAAGACCGGCTGCCAGCCGGGGGTGTGCGGCCGGTCCGGGTCGATGTCGCTGCCGTCGTTGAGGACGTGGACGACCGGCGCCCCGGCGGCCCGGGCCCGGGACAGGAGCCCGGACAGCACCGGGCGGACGGCGTCGGCCTCGGGCACGGGGAACTCGCCCTCCAGCATGTTGCGCTGGACGTCGACGAACATCAGTGCGAAGGACATGGCGCCATGGTGGCAGAAGTCACACTCGAACGCTAGTTCGACACGGCGGCGCGCAGGGCCCGGTCGTGCTCGTCCACGGGCGGGTCGTCCAGGTCCCCGACGAAGACCGCGACGAACTGTCCGCCGCGGTCGGCGACTTCGTCCAGGAGCTCGCGCCAGTGCACCAGGTTGGGGTGCCGGAACTCGGTGCAGGCCTCGGCGGGGGACAGCTCGGCGACGGCCGTCTCCAACTGCCCCCGGGAGAGCGGATAGGTGGCCGTCCCCGAGGCGTGGCCCACCGCCCGGGCCAGGACGATGGCCGGGAAGTAGTTGCCGCCCGCGTTGGTCAGCCCGAAGCTCGTCTCGCCGTCGCGGACGACCCCCACGGCGAAGGCCGCGGGACGCTCCCACCCCGGGTGGGAGGCTTCCATGCGCTCGCGCGCGGCGATGATCTCTTCCTTGGTGGCCCACTGCTCCATGGCGGACGTCCCTTCTCTGGTTCGGTCCCCAGACCCTAGGGCATGCGCCGCGGGGCCGCCCGCCGGTCGACGGTCCGCCACGGCGCGGGAGGCGCTACCGCGGTCCCAGCACCACGGCCTCTCCGTCCACGTCCCGACGTGTGAGGTCGGTGTAGGTCTCGCGGCGGACGACCTCCCGGGCCCGGCCGTCGTGGCAGAGGACCACCGGAGGCCGGCGCGCGCCGTTGTAGTTGTTGGCCAGCGAGTAGCAGTAGGCGCCGGTGACGGGCACGGCGACGACGTCGCCCGGACGCGGGTCGGCGAGCGGGACACCGGAGGCGAGCCGGTCGCCGGACTCGCAGTGCCGTCCGACCAGGTGGCAGGGGTCGCCGACGCCCACCCGGGCGGCCAGTACCGCCTCGAACCGCTGCCCGTACAGGGCGACCTCCATGTTGTCGCCCATCCCGCCGTCGACGGCGACGATGTCCGGCTCGCCGCGCTTGACCGTCACCACCCGGTAGAGGGTCGCGCCGGCCTCGGCCACCAGGGAGCGCCCGGGTTCGATGATGATCCGCGCGTCGGCGGGCAGGCGGGTGCGCGCCACCCCGACGAGGGCGTCCAGGTACTCCTCGACGGCGGGCGGGTGGTCGTCGTGGGTGTACCGCGCGCCGAGCCCTCCCCCGAGGTCGTAGACGGCGAACGCCCCGAGGTCGGCGACGGCCTCCACCGCGCGGGCGAACGGCTCGGTGCCCAGGATCTGCGAGCCCACGTGGACGTGCACGCCGTCCAGGCGCAGCCGGTCGCTGCCCCGCAGTCGGGCGATCGCCTCCCGGGCCCGCGCCGGGTCGAAGCCGAACTTGGACCCGCGCCCGCCGGTGGCGACCGCTTCGTGGGTGTCGGGCCGGATGTCGGGGGTGACGCGCACGAGGACGCCCTGGTCGCCGGTGGTCAGGCGTTCGAGCCGGTCGATGTCGTCGTCGTTGTCGATGACGACGAGCCCGGCGCCGGCGCCGACCGCGTCGCGGATCTCCTCGTCGGTCTTGGCGTTGCCGTGCACGACCAGGCCTCGCGGATCCGCGCCCGCGCGCAGCGCCACCGCGAGCTCACCGCCGCCGGCGACGTCGACGCCCAGGCCCTCCTCGACCAGCACCCGCTCGATCGCCGTGCAGGGGAAGGCCTTGGAGGCGAACACCACCTGGGAGTTCGGCCACCGCTCGGCCAGGCCCGCCGCGTAGCGGCGCGCGCGTGCGCGCAGGGCGCCCTCGTCGACGATCATCGCCGGGGTGCCGAAGCGCTCGGCCAGGTCCTCGGCGCGACAGCCGCCGATCATCAGGGCTCCGTCGGGGCCGACGGTGCTCCCCGGAGGGAACAGGGACAGGGCTGCGGGCGGGCTGGTCCCGGGCATGGTCGGGCCTTCCTCGTCGTGGTGGGCCGCCACGGGGGCGGTCACCCCATCCTGGTGCGCACGGCCTGGTCAGGCATTGGCGCACACGCTTAAGCTCGCGTCATGGACTCTTGGATTTCGCCAAACCGCGGCGAGGACGCCGAGCCCGGTACGTCTTTGCGCGCGGTCCTGGAGTCCGTCGGCCCGGTCATGCTCACGGTGCTGGACGCGCCGCAAGGCAGGACCGCGCCGCAGGCGTCCGTTGAGGGTGGTAGCCCGCCCCGACGCGGAACGCCCCCCACGGGCGATGGCGGGCGACGGGAAGACAGGACCGCGCCGCAGGCGTCCGTTGAGGGTGGTAGCCCGTCCCGACACGGAACGCCCCCCACGGGCGATGGCGGGCGACGGGAAGACAGGACCGCGCCGCAGGCGTCCGTTGAGGGTGGTAGCCCGTCCCGACACGGAACGCCCCCCACGGGCGATGGCGGGCGACGGGTCGGGCTGGGGGCGCGTGTGCTGCGCACGGTGATCCACGACGCCGCCGACCCCCTCCCCGACGGGACCGGCTCCGTCCTGCTGCTGGTCGGAGCGGACGCCGAGGCCCCGCAGACCGCGGCGACCCTGCGCGCGGCGGCCGGCGCCGGGTACGTGGCGGCCGTCCTGAAGCTGCGCGGCGGAAACGGTCGCGTACCGGCCAGGGCCGCCCGCGAGGCGGGGATCACGCTGCTCTCCACACCCGACGACGCGGCCTGGCGGCAGGTGGACGCGCTGCTGTCGTCCGCGCTGGGGGCCTCCGGGGCGGGCGAGCGTCAGCCGGGCGCGACCACCGCGTCGGGCGACGAGCTGTTCACCCTGGCCAACGCCCTGGCGGGCGCGGTCGGCGGGCCGATCGTGATCGAGGACCTGGAACAGCACGTGCTCGCCTATTCGACGCTGCCGGACCAGCCCATCGACGAGTTCCGCCGCCGGGGCATCCTGGACCGGCGCGTCCCGGTCCTGGCGGAGCAGGTGCGGCAGTACCGGGAGGTGCTCAACGCGCCCGGCATGCTGCGGATGCCGCCGCTGGGCGACGAGGAGCTGCCCCGCGCGGCCGTCGCGATCCGGGCGGGGGACCTGCCCCTGGGCACGATCTGGGTGATCGAGGGCCGGTCGCCGATCGACGCGGCCGGTGAGCGCGCCCTCGCCGACGGCGCCCGGCTGGCGGCGCTGCACATGCTGCGCCGCCGCAGCGGACCGGAGATCGAGCTCCAGGCGCGCGAGCAGGCCCTGCGGGGCGCGCTGGAGGGGGCCGCGAGCGAGGCCGACACCCGCGCCCGGCTGGGCCTGTCGGACGGCACCGCCGTGACGCTGGTGGGCCTGGCCCCGGTGACCGGGGACGCCGACACCGCCGCACTGACCGCTCGGGCGGGCGCGGCCGTGGCCCGGCACTGCTCGGCGGTACAGCCCGAGGCGGCGGTGGCGAGCACGGCGCGCGCGGTCTACGTCCTGGCGCCCGAAGAGCCGGCCGGGGCGGTCCGCCGGCTGGCCGAGCAGACACTGACGGTGGTGGAGCAGGTGCTGGGGCTGCGGATGTGCGCGGCGCTGAGCCGGCCGAGCGCGGATCTGGGCCAGATCCCCCTGCTGCGGGCGGAGGCCGACGACATCCTGCGGGTGATCTCGACCGATCCGAGCGCGCCCGGTGTGGCCGACCTGTCCGACGCGCACGCCCGGGTCGTGCTGGCCCACGTGGCCGACGAGCTGGCGCGCCTGCCGCGGCTGCGCCATCCGGGCGTCGACGCGATGCTCGCGCACGACCGGGACCACGGCACGTCCTACGCCGTGTCCGTCACGGCGTGGCTGGACGCGGTGGGCGCTTTCGGGGACGCGGCGCGGCGGCTGCACGTGCATCCGAACACGGTGAAGTACCGCCTGCGTCGCGCGCGGGAGCTGTTCGGTCTCGACCTGGACGACCCCGACGACCGGCTCTCGTGCTGGATCCAGCTGCGCCTGGCGACCGCCCCGCCCGAGGAACCGCGCGACCAGCGGAGCTGACCGCGGCCTACCACGGCCTCCGGGTGAGGGAGCGGGGTCCCGGGGTGACGCTCCGGAGCCGCCGGGCGAGGGGCCGACGGGAGCCTTTGTCGATCCCGTGCACGCCATGCCGCTTCCTTGGGCGCTCTCCACAAGGACATTGTGATAGCCCTCACACAGGATGGATGCCAGCCCAGCCGACCGCAGCGGCCCCAGGCACGCGTCGGGGCGCGCGTGACCGGGCTCGCCCCCGCTCTCGAAGGAAGAACCATGACAGAGACCGACCAGACCGCCGGCTCTCCCGATCCGCACGGCGAGCCGGGGGGCGTCTCCCCCGGCGGGGGCCGCCGCCGCACCGCGGTCCTCGTGGCCTGTGCGGCGGTGGTGGCCCTGGGCGTGGCGGTGAGCCTGCTGGTGCCGGCCGACACGGTGCTCGACACCGGCCGCTGGTGGTCGATCCTGCCGCCGGTCGTCGCGATCGGCCTGGCCCTGGCGACCCGGCAGATCCTGCCCGCGCTGTTCGCCGGCATCTGGCTGGGCGCCTGGCTCGTGGAGGGGCTGAGCGGCCAGGGCCTGCTCACCTCGCTCCTGGACTCGGCCGGGGTGTACACGGTCGACGCCATCTCCGACCCCGACCACGTGATGATCATCGTGTTCACGCTGATGATCGGCGGGCTGGTCGGCGTCATCCGCCGCAACGGCGGCACGGACGGCATCGTGCACCTGGTGACGCGGTGGGCGTCCACGCCGCGCCGGGGACAGCTGGCCACCGGCGGCCTGGGCGTGGCCGTGTTCTTCGACGACTACGCCAACACGCTCGTGGTCGGCAACACGATGCGCCCGATCCTGGACCGGCTGCGGGTGTCGCGCGAGAAGCTCGCCTACCTGGTCGACTCCACCGCCGCACCGGTCGCGACGCTGGCCCTGCTGTCCACGTGGATCGGGTTCCAGGTGGTGCTGATCGACGACGCGATCGCCGACACGGGGCTGGCCCTCAACGGCTTCGCGGTGTTCGTGGAGTCGCTCAAGTACGCCTTCTACCCGATCCTGGCGATCGGCCTGGTGTTCGCCGTCGGGCTCACCGGACGCGACTTCGGTCCGATGCTGCGGGCCGAACGGCGGGCCCGCGCCACCGGTGAGGTCGCGCTGCACCCGACCGCCCCGGGGGCCTCCGCGCTGGAGGACGAGCTGAGGCCGCCCGAGCGGACGCCGCGCCGCCTGGTCAACGCGCTGCTGCCGATCCTGGTCCTGGTCGCCACCACGGTGGTGGGACTGTTCGCCACCGGTGAGGGCGGCTCGGTCATCGAGATCATCGGGGACGGCGACCCGTTCTCCTCCCTGCTGTGGGGCTCGCTCCTGGGGCTGCTCGTCGCGGGCGCGCTCAGTGTGGCGCAGGGGATCCTGACCCTCTCCGAGGTCGTCGACGCCTGGTTCGCGGGGGTCAAGTCCGTGCTGTTCGTGGTCATCATCCTGACCCTGGCCTGGGCGCTGTCGGCGCTGACCGGCGAGCTGGGCACCGCCGACTTCCTGGCGGGAGCGCTGGGCACGTCCCTGCCGGTGTTCCTGCTGCCCGCGCTGCTCTTCGTCATCGCGGCGGCGATCGCCTTCGCCACGGGCACCAGCTGGGGGACGATGGGCATCCTCACCCCGCTCGCGGTCCCGCTGGCCTGGGCGGTGTTGGACGCCCAGGGCCTGGCCGCGGCGGAGGGGCACCCGATCCTGTTCGCGTCGGTGTCCACGATCCTGGCGGGCGCGGTCTGGGGCGACCACTGCTCGCCGATCTCCGACACCACCGTCATCTCGGCGCTGGCGTCCCAGTGCGACGTGATCGACCACGTACGCACGCAGACGCCCTACGCCCTGTTCGTGGCGGGGACGGTGATCGTGTTCGGCCTGCTGCCGGTCGGCCTGGGTCTGCCCTGGTGGGCCGGCCTGGCGCTGAGCGCGGCGGCCACCCTGGGCGGCCTGCTGCTGATCGGGCGCCGCGTGGACGCCGCCGGGGGCGAGCCCGCCGCGGTCCGCGCGCCGGAGTAGCCGCGCATGTGAGCGGCCGGCGCGCCGAGCGCGCGCCGGCCGGCTCCGCTACAGGTGCAGGGTCCCGTGGGCGACCGTGACCGCCGGGCCGCCGATGAGCACACGGCCGGGCCGGTCCCCGGGCAGGCGCAGGCGCAGGTCGCCGCCGCGCGCGGAGGCCTGGTGGGCGAGGAGCTCGGTGCGGCCCAGGCGCTCGGCCCAGAACGGCATCAGCGCGGTGTGCGCGCTGCCGGTGACCGGGTCCTCGGTCACGCCGACCCGCGGCCCGAACACGCGGGACACGAAGTCGTACTCCTTGCCGGGGGCGGTGACGATGACCACGCGCGCCTCCACGGCGGCCAGCGCGGCCATGTCCGGTGCCAGACCGCGCACGGTCTCCTCGTCGGCCACCTCCACGAGCAGGTCGCCGGTGCCGCCGCGCCCCACCGACAGCGGCTCGGCGCCCAGGGCCTCGGCCAGGCCCTCGGGGACCTCCGTCGGCGTCGCCGGCCTGGTCGGGAAGTCCAGCCACAGCATGTCCTCGTCGGGCGTGACGGTGAGGATGCCGCTGCGGGTGGTGAAGCGGTAGGGGCCGGGCACCCCGCGCTCGCGCAGGGTGTGGGCGGTGGCCAGGGTGGCGTGGCCGCACAGCTCGATCTCGGCGGTGGGCGTGAACCAGCGCAGCTCGTAGTCGGCGTCGGCCCCGTCCACGGGGCGGGCGAAGGCGGTTTCGGAGAGGTTGAACTCGGCGGCCACGCCCTGGGCCCACTCGTCGGGGTAGGTGTCGTCCAGGACGAGCACGGCTGCGGGGTTGCCGGCCAGGGGCCGGTCGGTGAAGGCGTCGACCACGGTGTACTCAGGCATGGTGCCCAGTCTAGGAACGCCCGGCGCGCGACGGACAGGACCAATCCGCGCACAGTGGACCGGAACGCGTCCGGCGCGCGCTCACAGCTGCGGTTCGTCGAGGATGAACATCGTCTGGGTGCTCTTGACCTCGGGGATCCGCTGGAGGCGTTCCAGGACGAAGGTGCGCAGTGCGGCCGCGTCGGCGACGCGCACGAGCAGGAGGAGGTCGACGTCCCCGGAGACCAGGGCGGCGTGGTCGACCTCGGGGATGTCGCGCAGGTAGCCGCGGAAGCGGTCCCAGGAGTGCTGTTCGATGCGCACGGACACGTACGCCGACAGGGACGTGCCGTACTTCTCCGGGTCGATGACGGCGGTGAAGCCGCGGATGACGCCCTCGTCGCGCAGGCGTTCGAGCCGCGAGTAGGCGTTGGCGCGGGAGATGTGCGCCTGCTCGGCGACCGCCCGGATGGACATGCGACCGTCGCCGCGCAGGAGGGCGATGATGCGCCGGTCGGTGTCGTCCAACGGCACGGCCATGTGTCTTACCTCACACCACTCGGACGGCGGTCAGGGGAGATGTATTGCGCCGACCTCGGGCTTACTGAGCAGTTCGTCCAGCATCGGCGATGTGATGTCGACAATATGGGGTAATTCACCGCATATTCAAGACATGAAGCACACCGATGAGCGACCTTCGGCTCCCGCACTCCCGACCAGGGAGCCCGTGCGTCTGGTGGACCGACACGGCCGCCGCGTGGGTCACTCCTCGTTCACCGCTCCCGACCCCGCGCGACTCGTCGAACTCCACCGCGCCATGCTCATCGGACGCCGCTTCAACCAACAGGCCGGCACGCTCGCCCGCCAGGGCCGCCTCGCCGTGTACCCGTCGTCGACGGGTCAGGAGGCGGCCCAGGTCGGCGGCGTGCTGGCACTGTCGGACCGGGACTGGCTCTTCCCCACCTACCGCGACAGTGTCGCCCTGGTCGCGCACGGCGTCGATCCGGTCCAGACCCTCACCCTCTTCCGCGGCGACTGGCACTGCGGCTACGACCCGCACCGCTACCGGTGCGCGCCCCAGTGCACGCCGCTGGCCACCAACGCCTCCCACGCGGTCGGCCTGACCTACGCGGCCCGCCGCAAGGGCCGCGACGTGGCCGCGCTCGCGATGATGGGCGACGGCGCCACGAGCGAGGGCGACGCCCACGAGGCCTACAACTTCGCCGCGGTGTGGAACACCCCCGTGGTGTTCCTGGTGCAGAACAACCACTGGGCGATCAGCGTGCCCCTGCGTCAGCAGACCGCCGCGCCCACCCTCGCGCACAAGGCCGTCGGGTACGGGATGAAGGGCTACCACGTCGACGGCAACGACGCGGCCGCCGTCCACGCGGTCGTCTCCCACGCCCTGGCCGAGGCGCGCGCCGGCGGCGGGCCCGCGCTCGTGGAGGCTGTCACCTACCGGGTGGACGCGCACACGAACGCCGACGCGCCCCAGCGCTACCGCGACCCCGCGGAGGTGGAGCACTGGAAGGAACGCGACCCCCTGATCCGCTCCGAGCGACTGATCCGCGACGAGGGGCTGATCGGCGACGCCGAGGAGACCGAGCGGGTCCTGGCCGCCTTCGGCGCCGAGGCCGACGGGATCGCCGACACCGTGCGCGAACGGTTGGCGGGCGAGGACGAACTCGATCCGCGGTCCCTGTTCACCGACGTCTACGCCACGGTCCCGCCCCTGCTGGAGCAGGAGCGCGCGGCGCTCGCCGACGAGCTGCGGGAGGTCTGATGGCGGCTGCGCCCACCACCGGCGTCTCCATGGGCGAGGCGCTCAACCGGGCCCTGCGCGACGCGCTCGCGCACGACTCCGACGTGCTCGTCTACGGCGAGGACGTCGGGCCGCTGGGCGGCGTCTTCCGCGTCACGGACGGGCTGACCGCCGAGTTCGGCCAGGAGCGGGTGTTCGACTCGCCGCTGGCGGAGGCGGGGATCGTGGGGACCGCGATCGGCATGGCGATGTACGGGCTGCGCCCCGTGGTGGAGCTGCAGTTCGACGCCTTCGCCTACCCGGCGTTCGAGCAGGTCGTCTCGCACCTGGCCAAGATGCGCAACCGGACCCGGGGCGCGGTCTCGCTCCCGGTCGTGCTGCGGGTGCCCTACGGCGGCGGCATCGGTGGGGTGGAGCACCACAGCGACTCCTCCGAGGCCTACTACACGCACACCCCCGGACTGCGGGTCGTCACGCCGGGCACGCCCGCCGACGCCTACTCGATGCTGCGCGAGGCCGTGGAGTGCGACGACCCCGTGGTGTTCCTGGAGCCCAAGCGCCGGTACTGGTCGCGGCAGGAGGTGGAGCTGCCCGTGCGCACCGAGCCCATGGCCATGCCCGTGGTCCGGCGCCCCGGCACCGACGCCACCCTGGTCACCTACGGCCCGATGGTGGAGACCGCGCTGGAGGCGGCCGAGACCGCCGCCGCCGAGGGGCGGTCGCTGGAGGTCGTGGATGTGCGCCAGCTCGCGCCGCTGGACGACGGGGTCGTGACCGCGTCGGTACGGCGCACCGGGCGCGCGGTCGTGCTGCACGAGGCGTCGGTCTTCGGCGGCTACGGCGCCGAGCTGGCCGCGCGGATCGGCGAACGGTGCTTCCACTACCTGGAGGCTCCGGTGCTCCGGGTCGGCGGGCTGGACGTGCCCTATCCCCCGCCCAAGCTGGAACACCACCACCTGCCCGACGCCGACCGCGTCCTGGCCGCGGTGGACCGCCTCCAGTGGGAGTCGGCGTGGGTCGACGACGGTGAAGGGGGCCTGCCACGCCCATGAGCACCGAGCGCTCGTTCGCACTGCCCGACCTCGGTGAGGGGCTGACCGAGGCCGAGATCCTGGCCTGGCTGGTCGCCGAGGGCGACGAGGTCGCCGTGGACCAGCCGGTCGTGGAGGTGGAGACGGCCAAGGCCTCGGTGGAGGTACCGTGCCCGTACGGGGGCACGGTCACCCGGCTGCACGGGTCGGCGGGCGACACGGTCGCCGTCGGCACCCCGCTGATCACGGTCGCCGTGCCGGCCCCCGCCGCTCCGGCGCCGCGGTCCGGCCGCGCAGCGTCGCCGCGGAGCGAGCCGACTGAGGCGACCGAACAGACCACCGTGCCGAGCACACGGGAAGGGTCCGATCCGGCGGGCGGCAACGGCGCCGCCGAACACCACGCCGGATCGGGCGCCGTCCTGGTGGGCTACGGCACGGGATCGGGCGCGCGGACCCCGCGTCGGCGCGCCCGTGGGGCGGGTGGGCCGCCACGGTCGACGATGACCGGCGGCCCACCCCCGCCCCCGCGGGACCCGCCCGCGCCGAGGCCGGTCAGGGTGATCTCTCCCCTGGTCAGAAGGATGGCGCGGGAGCACGGACTGGACATCGCCACGGTGCCCGGAAGCGGAGAGGGCGGCCTGGTGCTGCGCCGCGACGTGGCGGCGGCCGTCGAGGCGCGACGGGCCGCGGCGCACCGGCCCGACCCCGAGCGCACGCACCGCACGCCGCTGCGCGGCGGGCACCGCACGATGGCCGAGCACCTGGAACGGTCCCGGCGCGAGATCCCCGAGGCGACCGTGTGGGTGGACGCCGACGCCACCGGCCTGGTGGAGCTGCGGCGCACACTGAACGAGGCCGATCCGGGGCGGCCGGTCGGCGTGCTGGCGCTGGTGGCCCGCATCGCGATCGCCGGACTGGAGCGCTTCCCCGAGCTGAACGCCCACTTCGACCAGGAGCGCCGTGAGGTGCTGCGCTTCGACGACGTGCACCTGGGCTTCGCTGCGCAGACGCCGCGCGGCCTGGTGGTCCCGGTGGTGCGCCGGGCGCAGGCCCTGTCGACCCGGCGGCTCTCCGCCCGGTTGGCCGAGGCCGCCGAGGCGGCGCGGTCCGGGACGCTGGAACCGGCGGCGCTGGTCGGCGGCACGTTCACGGTCAACAACTACGGGGTGTTCGGCGTGGACGGGTCCGCGGCGATCATCCCGCACCCGCAGGCGGCGATCCTGGGCCTGGGCCGGATCGTGCGCCGCCCGTGGGTGGTGGGCGAGTCGGTGGTCCCCAGACCGGTCACGGAACTGACGCTGGCCTTCGACCACCGGGTCTGCGACGGCGGCGTGGCGGGCGGGTTCCTGCGCTACGTGGCCGACCGCGTGGAGCGGCCGGAACTGCTCCTGGGCGACGCCTGACCCGCGCAGACCCCTGACCGCGCGGGCCCCTGCACCCGCGCGCGGACCCCGGACACACGCAGGAGCCGCGGTCGGATGACCGCGGCTCCTGACGGAACCGGACGCGCCCGCGGACCCGCGACAGGGAGCGGGGGCGGGCGCGCGACCCGTGTTACTTCCTGCCGCGCAGCTTGTCGAGCAGGGAGCCCAGGCTGTGGCGCCCGTTGCTCTCGGCCATCAGGCCCTTGCCGTCGTTGTCGGCCGCACCGGCGTGCGCGCCGGCCGCCCGGCGGCTCCAGACGAAGAGCATGGCGACGAGGATGGCGGGGACGAGAGCGAGGGTGAGCAGGCCGGTGCCGCTCAGCATGCCGTTGTCGGCGCCGGTGAGCTCCGCACCGGAGAGGTCGTTGGCCGCGGTCTCGGCGGACACGCCGCCGTCCTCGGACTCGTCCGTGGGGGCGGCAGACTCCTCGGACTCCTCCTCCTGTGCGTCCTGCTCCTCGGAACCGTCGTCAGCGGACTCCTCGGAGGACTCGGACTCCTCCTGGGCCGCCTCGTCCTCGGACGCGTCCTCGGAGGACTCCTCGGAGGACTCCTCCTCGGAGGCCTGTGCCTCCTCGGGGATCGGGGAGACGGCGTCCTCGCAGCTGTTGCCCTCCTCCATGAAGGGGTGGGGCGCGCCCTCGGTGCCGGCGCCGTCGCCCCACTCGGTGATGTAGTACTCCACCTCGGCGTGGCCGTTGCCTCCGCCGACGGTCAGGGAGCTCTCGTCGAACTCGGTGCCCATCATCTTGGCGAAGGTCTTGCCGTCGATGTCGAGCAGCACGTCGCAGTCCTGCGAGGGGTTTCCCGGCCCGCGGTCCCCGATGAAGAAATCGTACTCTTCGCCTTCGTAGACGATGTAGCCCTCGGTGCCCAACGGCCAGCTCGGGCTGGAGAACAGCCCTTCCTGCATGGGCTCACCGCCCGCGGGTGCGCCGGTGTCGCCGTTGATGCCGGAACCGTCGTCCCAGAAATAGGTCGCGGTGACTTCGCCGTACTGAATGGGAGTGTCGTTGCTCATGAAGTAAGTGCCAGGTTGACGACAGGGCCGAGAAGACCGGTGCCATGGCGCACGGGCTCGCTTCGGGCACGCTCGGAGCGCGTGCTTCGCGCACGCTCGGAGCGCACCCTGAAGTGGGCGCCATGGCATGGGGCTCCCGCGTCGCCGGCTGCGAACTGCGGGTGGGAATGGGAGTCACCGATGGGATCGGTGGTCCGCTGGCTCAGGCGCGTGGATTCGCGCGGCCCTGTTCCCAGTGAGGGTCTCGACTCCCTTGCGGCACACGGCCGGACAAGGGCTCGGCATCGGTTCACCACGAGTTCGTAACGAACCGATCACGAGGACACTAACCCAGGTTTGAGCAAAATGCGCAAGTCCCGCGAGTAAAATGACGGCCCGTGGCCGCACGGGCACACCCCGAATCAGCCGCCCCGACTCACCACGGTCACGAGAAAGCCCTGGTCACAGGGGTTTTCGTGAGTCGGCGACACAGACCGGACCACCCCGCGTGGCGGGCGTCATAACGCCGTGGCCGACCGCCGCGAACGCGGCCGAAACCCCGCTCAGCCGTCGATACCCGCCGGTAGGTCACGACGACACGGACACGGGCGGTGGTGTCCCCCAGGCCCCGACCGTGGTAAAGGCCACGCCACCCCGCTCCCCGCCCACGGTCACCCCGGGCCGCGCGACCGCACCCGCACGCGAAGAGACCCCGGGGAGTCGCCTCCCCGGGGTCGTGAGAATCCGTGCCGCGCCGCGGCGGCGGCTCAGGTGACCTGCGCGCGCTGCGCGAAGCGCTCCTGGCGCCACTCGCCCGACTCCAGCACCTGCACGAGCGCGGTCGCGGCGTCGTAGACGTCCACGTAGCGCAGGTACAGCGGCGTGAAGCCGAACCGCATGACGTCGGGCGCCCGGAAGTCCCCGATCACGCCGCGCTCGATCAGCGCCCGCACGATCGGGTACCCCGCGCCCTCCTCCGGCTGGAGCAGCGCCACCTGGCTCCCCCGGTGCGCGTGGTCCAGCGGCGTGACCGACTCCAGCCCCGCCCGCCCGTCGCCCACCACCGGCCTTCGGCCTACCGCCCTCGACGGAGGCCTCCGGCCCAGATCCTCCCCGGTGGTGATCCGCAGGAACAGGTCGGTCATCGCCAGGCTCTTGACCCGCACCTGGGCCATGTCGGCCTTGGCCCACACGTCCAGGCTCGCCTCCAGCGCCGCGTCGGCCACCAGCGGCTGAGAGCCGCTGAGGAAGCGGGACACCCCGGGGGCGGGCTCGTAGTCCGGCGTGAAGTCGAAGGGGTCCGCGTGCCCGTGCCACCCGGTCAGCGGCTGGTCGGCGACGGCGTGGTGGCGCCGCGCGGCGTACAGGAACGCGGGCGCCCCCGGCCCGGCGTTGAGGTACTTGTAGGTGCACCCGACCGCGAAGTCGGCCTCGGAGGCGGACAGCTCGATCGGCACCGCGCCCACGCTGTGGCACAGGTCCCAGACCACGAGGGCGCCGTGCTCGTGCGCCATGCGCGTAATGGCGGGCAGGTCGCGCAGGGTTCCGCTGCGGTAGTCGACGTGGCTGAGCAGCAGGACGGCCACGTCGCCCGAAGCCAGGGCGGCGGCCAGCTCGGGGCCGTCGGGGTCGACCCGGCGCTGGACGGCCCCGGTCAGCCCCGCCGCGCCCTCGGTGACGTAGAGGTCGGTGGGGAAGTTGCCGGACTCGCCCAGCACCACGTTGCGGTCGGACATGCGCAGGGCGGCGACGAGCGCCTTGAACAGGTTCGTGGAGGTCCCGTCCCCGACGATCACCTCGTCGGGGTCGGCGCCCACCAGCGGGGCGATCTTGGCGCCCAGCGTCCGCGGCTTGTCCCACCAGCCCGCGGTGTTCCAGCTCGCGATCAGGTCGCGGCCCCACTCCCTCTCGATCATGTCGGCGACACGTCCGGGAGTGGCGCGCGGCAGCGCGCCCAGGGAGTTGCCGTCGAGGTAGATCACGCCCTCGGGGAGGAGGAACTCCTCGCGGAAGGCGGCGAGCGGATCGGTGCGGTCGAGTTCGACACAGTCCGCGCGGGTGGTGGGCGTCATGGTCCTGCTTCCTTGCCGGCCGGTGGTGGCGGGTGGGTGACGGATGGGCTGGGCTGGGCTGGGCCGAAGGCCTCCGTTGAGGGCGGTAGGCCGAAGGCCGGTGGTGGGTGACGGGCGGGCTGGTCCGGGCCGAAGGCCTCCGTTGAGGGCGGTAGGCCGAAGGCCGGTGGTGGGTGACGGGCGGGCTAGATGGTGTTGCGGAGCGACCACAGCTCTGGGAACACGTCCTGCTCCACGTGGCGGGCCAGCCAGTTGAGGCCGTTGGAACCCCCGCTGCCGGGCTTGCCGCCCATCGTGCGCTTGACCGCGACCAGGTGCAGGTGCCGCCACCGCGTCACGCGCTCGGCGACGTCCATGAGGGCCTCGGCCAGCAGGAAGAGGTCGTTGCCGGGCCGGTCGTCCTCGTACACGTGGGACCAGGCCCGCTCGACCTCGGGGTCGGGCTCGTAGGCCTGCGTCCAATCGCGCTCGACGCGGTCGGCGGGGACCGGCAGTCCGCGGCGGTGCAGCAGGCGCAGCGCGGCGTCGTAGAGACTCGGCCGCTCCAGCAGGCGGGTGAGTTCGTCGACCACCGGCTCCATGGACTTGTGCGGGCGGATCATCGCCACGGACTTGTTGCCGAGCAGGAACTCCAGCTTCCGGTATCCGTAGGACTGGAAGCCGGAGGCCTCGCCGAAGGAGTCGCGGAAGCGGTTGAACTCCGTGGGGGTCATGTCGCCGATCAGGCCCCAGGAGTCGTTGAGCACGTCCTGGGCGTGGCACGCCCGGCGCAGCCAGGCCAGGGCGCCCGGAACGTCGTCGGCCTCCAGCGCGTCGCGTGCGGCCTCCCAGCGCTCCCGGACCAGCGTGAACAGGAGCTCCATGACCTGGGTGGCGATGAGGAAGGCCGACTCGGCCGGTTCGTCGGTGCGGGTGCGCTGCAGGTCGAGCAGTGTGTCGATGCCGGCGTAGTCCACGTAGGGCGTGTTGCCGCCGAAGGACAGGGTGGGGCCGCCGCTCTCCGCGCCCGCCGCCTGCTCGGAGGCGCCGTCACCGCCCTCGCCTCCCGGCATGAACGGGCACTGCTGGGTGGACGTCGTGGTGAGCATGGAAACCCCTCGTGGTACTGCGCGGAACCGTTGGGCGCACCCGGCGCGGGACTCGGGAACGACCCGGTGCACGACGCCGTGTACGCGAGTTCACATGATCGAACAAAACACCGGAACAAGGAAGGGACAACGCACACGCAAGTCGGACATTGAGTTAGCATTCATAACACATCAGACCCTCTGGCTTTGGGATCAGAAAGTATGACCTCAGCAATGGCAACCCCCTTGGACGGCGTTGACCTGCGGATCCTCTCGGAGCTCCAGCAGGACGGCCGGCTGTCCTTCAACGAACTGTCCCGGCGCGTGAACCTCTCGGCGCCCGCCGTGGCCGACCGCGTCCGCCGCCTGACCGACCGCGGGGTGATCACCGGCTACCACGCGCACGTCGACCCGGCCGCCGCCGGACTCCCCGTCACGGCGCTGGTGCGCATGGAGTGCTTCGGAGCGAACTGCCTGCTGCGGGAGCGGGAGTCGATGGAGTTGCCGGAGATCCTCCAGGTCCACCGGGTCACCGGAGACGCGTGCTGCGTCCTGCTCATCGCCGTGCGCTCCATGGAGCACTTCGAGGAGGTCATCGACCAGTTGGCCGAACACGGCCGCCCCTCCAGCACCATGGTCATGTCCAGTCCGGTCCCCTGGCGGGCCGTCACCGCGGCGCGCACCTCATGAGCGTCCTGATCGACACGCCCGTCTGGCCCGGGCCGCGCGGCTGGCTGTTCTGCCACATGGTCAGCGACCACTCCTACGACGAACTGCACGCGTTCGCGCGCGGCCTGGGCGTGAGCGAGCGCGCCTTCGACCGCGACCACTACGACATCCCCGCCCACCTGCACGAGCGGGCCCTGGCCCTGGGCGCCGAGCACGTGAGCGGACGCGAGCTGGTCACCCGGCTGCGGGCCGCCGGCCTGCGCCGGCCCAAGAGGGCCCGGCCCCGGGCCGGCGCCTGACGCCCCGCGCGGCACCGCCCACGCCCCAGAGCGGTGGGGCCTGCGCCTCAGAGCGGTGGGTCCGGCGCATCGCTCTGCCACCGGTGGGTCTCGGCGAGCAGGTTGGAGCGGGCCCGGGCCTCCCAGTGCTCCCGGCCGTAGCGGGTGCGGTACAGGTGCGGTACCGCCAGGAGTTCCCGCAGGACGGCCAGCCGCCCCTGCCGGAAGGCCTCGTCGGGGACGTGCCCGTACTCGGCCCGGACCGCGGCGGCGTAGGTGAGGTAGGCGTCGGGCGTGCCCGCCAGCACCGCCAGGTCGGCGTCGCACACCACCGCCCCGTCGGCGTCACCCTCGTCGGGGCGGTGGGTCCTGGTCAGCAGCACCAGTCGGGACACCTCCGCCACCAGCGGCGGCGGTGCTCCCATGAGGGCGAGCAGGCGCCGGGCCAGGGCGGCGCTCTCCTCCTCGTCCTCCCCCGCGCGGCCCTCGTAGACCGCGTCGTGGAACCACAGGGCGTAGCGCACGGCGTCGGGGTCGCGGGCCTCCCCCCGCAGGCGCTCGGCGGCGTCGAGCGTGTCCCACAGGTGCGCGACCGTGTGATATCGACGGTGGGGCTCACTCCAGCGCTCCAGGAGCTCCCGGCCGACCGCCACGGCCTCTGGCTCCGACCCCGCCAGCTCGCGCCAGGCGGCGGCCAGGACCGGCACGCGCGGCCCGTGCCCTCCCGGCTCGTGCCGCTCGTGCTGCTCACGGCGGTCGTGTTTCTCGTGGCGGTCGTGCTTCTCGTGGCGCTCGTCGCCGGGACCCGAATCACTGTTCACGCCGTCGCTCCCCTTCAGGTGTGGGAGGCCAGTCCGGCCTCGTAGGCGAGGATCGCCGCCTGCACCCGGTTGCGCATCCCCAGCCGGCTGAGGATCGCGCTCACGTAGCTCTTGACCGTCCCCTCCACCAGGAACAGGCGTGCGGCGATGTCGGCGTTGGACAGCCCCGCGCCGATGAGGGCGAGCACGTCGCGCTCGCGTTCGGTGAGCTCGGCGATTCTGGCCGCGGCGGCCGACCGACGCGCCACGCGACCGCCGCCGAACTGGGCGATCACCTGCCGCGCGACCTTCGGCGACAGGTAGGCGCCGCCGTCGGCGACCGCGTGCACACCCGTGATGAGCTCGCGCGGGTCGCCCGCCTTGAGCAGGAAGCCGCTCGCGCCGTCCCCCAGCGCCTGGGAGACGTACTCGTCCTCCCCGAACGTGGTCAGCACGATCACGGCCGTGCCCGGTGCCACCCGGTGGATCTCGGCGGACGCGGCGAGCCCGTCCATCCTCGGCATCCGGATGTCCATCAGCGCGACGTCGGGACGGTGGGACAGCACCAGGTCCACCGCCTCGCGGCCGTCCGCGGCCTCGGCGACCACCTCGATCTCCGCGTCGCTGGCCAGGATCGCGCGCACTCCGGCCCTGATCATCGCCTCGTCGTCGGCGAGCAGAACTCTGATCACTGCCGTGTCCTTCCTCGATCCCGGGGCCCGGGCGCCCACGGACCGCGTCCGCGCGGTCACCGTACCGGCGCCTGCGCCTTGCTCGACAGCCGCCCCTCCGAGAAGCACAGCCGATAGATCACGGGGTCGAGGTCGAACAGGCCGGCCCCGCCCCGGTAGTGACGGCACTCGGCGCCCTCGGTCGCCTCGCCCTCCGCCCACACGGCGGTCTCCGGGTCCACGGTGTCGTCCGGGAGCACCCCCTGCGCCTCGGAGCGCGCGGTCCCGACCGCGAGGGAGTCGAACACCTCCGGTTCCAGGGTGGAGTCGCGCACGGTGTGCACGACGGAGACCGCCCCGATCACCAGCAGCGCCACCGTGGCCACGACCGGCAGGACGACGAGGGCGAGCGTCCAGCCGCGCACCCGGCGGCGGGCCACCCTGTGCAGCTGGTCGAGTTCGGCGGCCTCGTCGCCGCCTTCCCCGCGATCCGGTGTGGGCGCGGCCACGAGCGGCAGAGTCGCACGGACCTCCCAGCCGCCCTCCCGGGGACCGGACGCGAACGTGCCCCCCGCCAGGCGCACGCGTTCACGCAGCCCGATCAGGCCCCGGCGGCCGCCCTGCCCGCCGGTGTCCAGGGCGCCGCGCGGCTCGGCGTTGGTCACGACCACCTCCAGCCGCTCGTCGTCGACGACGGTGAGCCGCACCGCCACCTCCGCGTCCGGGGCGTACTTGGCGGCGTTGGTGAGCGACTCCTGGACCACCCGGTGCACCGCCCGGTCCACCATCGGCGGCAGGTCCGGGACCGGGCCCTCGCGCACCAGCGCCACGCGCATGCCCGAGTCACGGGCGCGTTCGACCAGCTGGGGGACGCCCTCGTCCGCCGGCACCAGCGGAACGGGCTCGGCGTCCTCGCGCAGGATCCCGATGATCTCGCGCAGGCGCTCGGTGGCGCTGACGGCGGTGGCGCGCAGTTCGCCGGCCGACCGCCGGTGACGCTCGTCCAGGTCCGGCGCCACCTCCAGGCCGCCGGCGCGCAGAGCGATCAGGCTGAGTTCGTGTCCCAGGGAGTCGTGCATGTCCTGGGCGATGCGCGAGCGCTCGCGCAGCCGGGCCTGGTCGGCCACCAGCCGCTGTTCCTGCTGGAGGTGGCGGGCGTGCGCCCAGCCCGACTCGGAGAGCTCCTGGTGCTGGCGCCGGTACACCCCGACCAGCCAGGGCAGCGCGAGGTTGCCGACCACGGTGACGACGGTCGCCACCCACACGAAGCGCTCGCCGGACCACAGGACCAGCACGAGCGCCAGCCACAGGGCCAGGCCCGTGCCGAACACGGTGAGCGCCGGCCACACCCGGCGCATCCGCCGTCCCGCCCGGTAGGAGGCGTACACCAGGAGCAGGGACAGGGTGAGGGACTCCATCGCCCCCGGCAGGATGACGATGACCGCGAGCAGCGGGTACGGCCGTACGAGCACGCCCGCGAGCGCGCAGGAGGCGAGGAGGCCCGCGGTGACCCAGGCCGGGTCGGGCGTGGAGGGCACCGACCACAGGCGGGCGGCGTGGGCCTCACCGAGCACGCCGAGGACACCGGCCAGGACCAGGAGCGCTCCCCCCGCGAGTGCGCGCCGCGTCGGCCGGCCGCCCAGGGGGCGCAGGGCGCGCCGGGCGGTCCGGATCGGATCGGAGAAGTCCATGGGCTGAACCTACAGATCGGCGCGGGGCACCGGCACTGCCGAAAGTCAGGAGGTCGGAGCCCGCACGGACCCGCCGGCGGACCGGGAGCGATCGGCCCCGGGGGCACGAACCGCCCATATCATGGGATGAATTTTGGTCCCTCTGACGATGCCCCGCGCCCGACCGCCGTGCTGGAATCCAGAGGGCGCGGTACCCGATCGGGACGAGGGCGGATGTCACCACTGCAGACCCTGCGACGCATGCACGAGGTCGCCGGCTGGCCGCTGCTGCTGGCCTCCTTCCTGGCCCGGCTGCCGCTCTCCATGGCGCTCATCGGTCTGCTGACGCTGGTCACCTCCACCACCGGCAGCGTCGGCAGCGCCGGGATCGTGGCGGGCGCCTTCGCGCTCGGCGGGGCCATGGGCGGACCCGTCATCGCGCGCTTCGCCGACCGGCACGGGCAGCGCCGGCCCGTCCTGGTGGTGTCGGTGGTGGACGCGGCCCTGATCGGCGCGCTGGTGGCGGCCGTGACCGCCGGGGCGCCCCTGCCCGCCCTGGCCGCCCTCGCCGCCGTCGGCGGCGCGTGCATGCCCCAGATCGGCCCGATGGCCCGGACCCGCTGGGTGGTGCTGATCAAGCGCGGGCCCTGGCGGGGCGCGGAACGGGAACGCTCGGTCGGCGCCGCGATGGCCGTCGAGGGCGTCCTGGACGAGGCCGCCTTCGTGCTGGGCCCGGCCCTGGTGGGCGTGCTCACCGTCACCCTGTCGCCGACGGCGAGCGTGCTGGGCGCCGCGGTCCTCATCGGGGTGTTCGGCGCGCACTTCGCGCTGCACCCCACCGCCCCGCCCGGGGCGGTCCCGGTCCGGGGCGGCGGCGACCGGATCGCCACGCCCGCGCTGCTCCTGCTCACCGTGCCCATGTTCTGCCAGGGGCTGTTCTTCGGCGGGATGTCCACGGGCGTCACCGCGTTCGCCGCCTCCTCCGGCCACGCCGACCTGTCGGGGCTGATGTACGCGGTCATGGGGATCAGCAGCGCCACCGCGGGGCTGATGATGGCCTCCCTCCCGGCGGGGTTCACGCTCACGGCGCGCACGAGGTTCGCGGCGGGCGCCCTGTTCCTGTTGACCCTGCCGCTGTACCTGCCGCTCGGCGCGGTCGGCCTGGCGGTGACGATCTTCGTCCTGGGGGCGGCGATCGGCCCGCACATCGTGAGCCTGTTCGGACTCATCGAGCGGGCGGCCCCGCCGAGCCGGCTGTCGCAGTCGATGGCGGTCGTCCTCAGCAGCCTCATCCTGGGGCAGTCGCTGGGGTCGATGGTGGCGGGGGCCCTCGCCGACGGGTACGGACACCAGGGCGCGTTCGCACTGGCCACAGCCGGTGGCCTGGTCTCGCTGACGGTGACCGGACTCGTGCTGCGGGCCCGTTGGTACGAGCGCGCGGAGCCGGCGCGGACCGACTCCGGTGTTCGATCGGTCACTCCCGGACCGGCCCCGCGCGGGCGCTGACGCGGCTTCGGAGTGAGACCGGGAACATCGGGCGTTAAGCGCGCGTTAAAGAGCGGTCCGGTACTCGTCCACGGGCCCTAGGCTCATGGATCGTGCTCGACCTACTGACCACCATCAACCCGAAGAACTCCCGCCGCCGAAGAGAGGTATCCGTGCCCCAGCTCACCGGGCTCGCGCGCGTCACCCTGTCGGTCCGCGACCGTGACGAGAGCGTTCGCTTCTACAAGACCGTTCTCGGATTCAAGGTGCGGACCAAACGTGACGAGGGCGGCACCCTCCGTACCGAGTGCCAGCACCCCGACTCGGGTCTGCTGATCGCCCTCATCCAGCACCGCGACCACTTCAAGAACAGGTTCGACCGACGCCACTGCGGCCTGGACCGGCTGACGCTGGGCGTGCGGAACCTGGGCGAACTGGAGGCGTGGGAGGAGCGCTTCGGCGACATGGACGTGGAGCACTCCCCCGTGATGCACGGTGACGGAGGCTCCAAGATCCTCTTCTACGACCCCGACGGCACCGAGCTGGCCCTGTACGCGCCCGCCGAGATCGACGGCCGCGAGGACTGACCCCCCGCGGGCCGCGCGCGTCTACTCCGCGGCGACGGTCTTCAGACGGATGTCGCGCTCGGCCAGTTCCTCCACGGCGGTACGCGGCAGCCGGTCGTCGGTGATGATGAGGTCGAACTCCTCCAGGCTGGCGACCCGGAACGTCCCGAACTTGCCGTACTTGGTGCTGTCCACGGTCAGGACGCTCTTGGAGGCGATCCGCAGCAGCGCCTGCTTGGCGACGACCTTGGCCTCCGACGGGGTCGTCGAACCGCGGTCGGCGTCCCACGAGCTGCTCGCGATGAAGGCCAGGTCCACGTTCACCTGGCGCAGGAAGTCGGCGGTGAAGCGGCCCACCGACGAGTGGTCGGAGTGCGACACCACGCCCCCGGTGTGGATCAGTTCGATCCCCGGGTACTCCATCAGGTGGCCCACGACGTTGAAGTCGCTGGTGATGACGGTCAGGCCGACCTTGTCGGTGAGCAGCGGGACCATCTGCAGCGTGGTCGTGCCCGCGTCCAGGTAGATGGTGAAGTTCTCGCGCACCAGGTCCGCCGCGGCCCGGGCGATCGCCCGCTTGGCGGGCACTTCCAGCTGGGCCTTGGCGAGGTAGGAGGGCTCGCTCTTGAGCCGCGCCGCCAGCCGCACCCCACCGGTGACCGACAGGACCTTGCCGTCGTTCTCCAGCGCCTGGATGTCGCGCCGGACCGTCATGTGGGACACGGACAGCATCGAGGTGAGCTCGTTGATGCTCAGCACGTGGCGCTCCTGGAGGAGCTTGAGGATGTGCTCTCGCCGCTGGTCCGGGATCATCGTTCGCCTCACGTTCGGGGGCCTGGCTCGGGACACCGTGCTGTCACGACGTCATGTAACAAAGTTTCCCAGCCCGGCGCACCTGAGAGGTCGATCTCGCGACGTGAGTCCTCTCGCACTCGCGTCAGGACTCCCTTCCGCCGCATGCACCCCGGGCGCCTCGTAGGCCTCGTAGGCCTCGTAGGCCTCGTGCGTCACTACGGCCCCACAGGCCCCTCTCGTCTCACCTTGCGGGCTGTTTTTCCAGTTTGCGCCACGTGCGGCGCCCTTTTTTGTCACGCTGGAACCATGACGTTGTCCATCGCTTTGCGCGGCGACACCGCACACCATCCGGGAAACACGCTGCCGGCCCTGCGCTCAGCCTTGCGCGCCGGGGCCGACCTGGTCAAGGTGGACGTCCACCTGACCACCGACGGCTACCCCGTCCTGGCGGACGAGCGGGTGGGGTCCCCACCGGGCTCCCCGCCGCGCCGCGTGGCCGACCTGAGCCTGGCCGAGCTCGCCGCCACCCGGGAGGACGTCGACCGGCGGGTGCCGACCCTGATGGAGGTCCTGGCCGAGCACCGGGGCGAACAGGTCCCGCCTCTGCTGCTGGACGCAGGGTCGACCGAGGCCGCCCTGGCCTCGGAGTCGCTGCTGCGGGAACGCGGACTGGCCGACCAGGTGCTGTTCACCGGGTCGACCGAGACGCTCGCCGCGCTGCGCGAGCGCTCCGCCGGGGTGCAGCTGCTGCTGGCCTGGGACCAGCCCGGGATGCCTCCGGAGGAACTGACCCGCACCCTGCGCCCCGCCTTCCTCGGAACCCACTTCACTTTGCTCACGCGTGAGCACATTTCCGAAATGCACCGTTTCGGATATCGCGTCACGGCCTGGACGGTGAACGAGTTCCCGGAGATGGCCCGCCTGATCGGAATGGGCGTGGACGCTCTGGCCACCGAACGCGTGGACGACCTGGTGTCCCTGACATCGGGGCGCGAACTGGGCGACGCGGCGACCGCCGGAGCGATCTGAGCAGGGTGCGAAGTCGCACGTAGTCGGGCACGCGGGACACTCGGGCATCATGCGCCACACAATCGCCCTATTCTTCGACGAGTTCTGTTGTTCTGCGCGTTTCGTCGGCGGCTCAGGGTTAAGCTCGAAAGCGATTCTCCGAGAATCGATCCTGCGCCGCCCTCCCCTTCACGGCGCTACCACGAGCGACGAGACACCTTCATATGACGGCCGATATCTCCCCTCACGTGCTGCGCACGACGGCTCCCGTCCTGGATTGCGCAGCGCGCCTGTTCGCCGAGCACGGCTCGCGCGGCATGCCCATGTCCGATCTGACACACCGGATCGCAGCCGCGACCGGGGTCGACACCGCCTCCCTTCGGCGTGCCTTCCCCACGCGCTTCGACCTGGCCTTCGCCGTCGTGCTGCGCTCCACCCGGGAACGCGTCAACGGCCAGTTGGCCGCGGACGACGTCCGCGCGTGTCCTACCGACCGCATGTCATTCCTGGTCAGACGCCACGTGCAAACGGGCTGGGAACACCGCTCGGCCACCGCGCTGCGTGAGGAGATCCTGCCGGTCCTGCGGGCCATCGACCCGCCCCGGCACCGGGACATCACGGCGCTGACGCGCACCTACCGCGAGCACGTGCGCGAGATCATCGTCGGCGGCGTCGTCTCCGGGGCCTTCCAGGTCCGCCACGCCGGCCGTGCGGCCGACGACGTCCTGGACACGCTCGACTCCGTCCTGCACTGGTACGAGCCCGACGGCGGGCTGAGCCTGCCCGACCTGGCGACCGTCTACGTCGACCTGGTGATACACCACCACCTGAAGAGCCCGCGCTGAGCCGCAGGCCCGCCCCGCCGCCGCGGCCGGGGCGGGCTGGGCGGGCGCGGCGGGCTGGGCGGGCTGGGCGAGCTGGGCGGGCGCGGCAGGTGTCCCGGCCGCGGCGCCCGCTCCCGAGCCGTGCGCGGCCGTGGCTGCGGGCGCGGTCACGCGGACGGGCGCGGCCGTGGCTGCGGGCGCCGTCACACGGACGGGCGCGGACTCACCCGCCGACGAGCTGGTGCAGGTCCACCGACTCGGCCAGGGCCCGCAGGCCCAGGTCACCGGGGTGCAGGTGGTCGCCCGAGTCGTAGTCCGGACGCAGCCGGGCGGGGTCCTGCGGGTCGCGGAGCACGGCGTCGAAGTCCCAGACCCCGGTGAAGGCGTTCGTCGGATCGTCGGCCTGCCCGCGCAGGTAGGAGTTGACGAGCTGGCGGGCCTGATCCACCTCGGCCGTGCAGCGCGCCTCACCGCCGCACGGACCGAGCGTCGCCACGAACACGCGGACGTCGTGCTCGGCGGCCGCCTCCGCGAGGCTCTCCAGCCCGACGATCACGTCACGGGGATCGGTGCCCCAGCGCAGGTCGTTGATCCCCGCGAAGACGATGAGCGTGCCCACGCCCTCGCGGGTGAACACGTCGCGCTGGGCCCGGTGGGTCATCGCGACGCCGTTGGCGTAGGTGGACACCCCGGCGCCCGGGTACCCGTCCGTGACCACGTGGTTTCCGGCCACGCCCATGTTGAGCACGCCCAGTTGGGGCAGCCCGGGCTGCTCGGCCAGGCGGGTGCTGAGGACGTCGGGCCACCGTGCGTGCGCGTCGGGCGTGGACCGGGTCCCGTCGGTGATGGAGTCCCCCAGCGTGACCACCGCCCCGGGCCCGTCCAGGACCTCCACCCCGGCGAGGAAGGGCCACTGGTCGACCCGCCCGGTGAACGGCTCGCCGCCGGAGTCGCGGGTGTGGTCGCCGGTGCCGGGGGCGCTGGTGAAGTTGGTGTCCACCGAGGCGAAGTGGACCGGTGCCGCGGTGACCCGGTCGGGCAGGTGGAGGCTGACCAGGACGTCGGTGTGCGGGGGCAGCAGAAGCTCCACGGGGTCGCTGAAGACCTGGCCGCCGGCGGGGATGACGGTCTCGTCCGAGCCGCCGAAGGCGAGCGGGAGCGCGGACCCCCGTGTGGTGGCCCCCTCACCGCGCAGGGCCAGTGAGGCGGCGCCCACCCGCACGGGACGGTCGGCGAAGGTGTTGTCCAGCCGGATCCGGACCCGGTGGCCGCCGGTGGTGGAACGCACCGCCAGCCGCAGGGTCTGGTCCTCCCAGGGGCCGACCTCCATGTAGCCGGAGGTGGCCCGCGCCCAGGTGCCGGTCCAGTCCTGGCCCGCGGACCGGCCGCCGACCGAGAACACGTGCATGCGCGCCGACCTCTCCGCCACTTCGGGCAGGACCACGTGGTCGATCTCCCGGACCGGGTCGACGGGGACGCTGCGCGCGTACAGGTGCACCGGCCCGGTGGGACCGGGGTCCATCGCGCGGGAGGAGTTGGCGTAGGGCAGGGTGAGCGCGGCGTCTCCCGCCGGGCCCTCGGTCCAGTGCGGAACGCTGAGCGTGTACTCCTGCTCGGTGCCGTCGGCGTAGACCACCGTTCCGGTGCCCAGGACGTCCTCGCCGCCGCCGCCGAACCGTGAACCGGTCACCAGGAACCCCACGGAGCGCACGCGCGTGTCCTCCAGCAGGACCGGCTGGCCGTCGGCGAGCGCGTGGTCGGGGCGGTCCCGCCCGTAGGCGGGAAGGCGGAAGGGCGTCCCCAGAAGGACGACATCGCCGCCGGGGGCCCAGCCCGCGTCGGCGAGCGCGTGCCCGGAGAGGCTGTGGCCCGCGCCGTCGAGGTCGGCTTCGGCCGCGGAGCCGTCAGAGGAGATCCCGGCCCGGTCGATGTACGTGGAGAAGGCCTTGGGGACCGCGCCGGGCGGGCGCTCGCTCTGCGAACGGGCGTCGACGTCGCGGGAGACCGTGCTGTTGAGGACGACGAACAGCACCACCAGCATCATCAGGGCCGCGCAGCCGCGCAACAGGTGTATCCGCAGCGCTTGGCCCCGCCGATCCAGGTCGGGCCCGTGTCCGCGGTTCTCGAACTCCACACGACCTCCCGGATACGTCCGTCCACCACTGGTCGGACGACGCCGGATGCGCGGTGGTCGTCGAGACGTGCACCACCACACCCATCGACCGCCGGTCAGTCTACGGGAACGGGGCAACCGCGCTGAGTGCGTCGGGGAAAGTGCGGTGGGCGCGCCGCCCCGCCCCGGCGGTGAGTGGGGCGCGCGGGGGACGTGGTCCACGCGCGACGCGGGCTGAGGTCACGGCGCGGCCCACCCGAGGGCGGCCAGCGCGCGTGCGCGCTCGGCCACGACCACGGCCCGCGCGGCCCGCTCCCGGGCCCCGGTGTGCGCGGCGTCCGCGGTGGCCTGGCCGGGCCACTTGCGGTAGAGCAGGCCCGGCTCCGCCGTGAACCAGCCCGGACTCACGGCGTCCAGCGCCAGGAGGAGCCCGGTGTCCTCGGCCGCGGGCAGGGCCATCCAGCCGCCCAGGGCCAGCAGCAGGTCGCGGCGCACGCACAGGGTCGCCGGGTGGACCGGCGGCAGGAAGTCACGCTCGCGCCAGGCGGCCAGCACGGTGCCACGGGCGATGGGGCCCTCGGGCGGCCCGTCGTCCACGGCGACCGTGGAACCGTCGGGGAGCAGGTCCAGGGCGCGCGAGACGGCCCAGCCGGCGCCGGGGTTCCGGGTGAGCGCGGCGACGTCGCGGGCGAGCGCACCGGGGGTGAGCCGGTCGTCGGCGTCCAGGACCCGCACGAGCTCGCCCTTCGCGCGCGAGAGCGCCAGTGTGCGCGCCATCGCCGCCCGGCCGGGCCGGCCCTGACCGAAGTCGACGCGCGGGTCGTCGGGCATGTGGGGGGCCACCTCGTCGGTCTCCCCGTCCTCCTGGACGACCCACTGCCAGTCCCAGCCCTCGGGCAGGCGCTGGTCGGCCAGCGAGGCGTAGGCCTCGGGCAGGTACCGGACGGCGGGCGCGTGGACGGCGGTGACGACGGTGACGGTCCTGGTCATGTCCACCATCCTGTCGCGGCGGTGCCCCGGACCGGCCGCCGGACCCGCCGGAGCACGGGTCAGTTCGCGCGCAGCGCCTCGATGACCGGGCGTTCGACGGGAGTGGGCCGCTCCGCGTCGAGGTCGAGTTCGCCCACGGGCAGCAGCGGCGGCTGGGCCATGAAGCGCGGGACGCTGCCTAGGTGTGGCTGGGCGGAGTGCACGAGGAACGGGTGGCACAGGAAGACGTCGCCGGCCGATCCGGTGGCCGACGCCTCGGGACGGCCCTCACTGGCCGAGACGGCGGCGCCGCACAGGTCCATGAACTCGCGGCCCTGGTCGCCGGCGTCGGCCAGCAGCGGTGGGACGTCGCGGTGCGAACCCACCCGGATACGGGTGGGGGCGTCGTCGGGGCCGATGTCGGAGAACAGAAAGAGCATGAGCAGCGCTCGGCCCCGCGAACGGAGGTTGACGCGGTACTCCCCCCGCGCACCGGGGAACGACGCGTCCAGATGCCAGCCGGCGTCCCCCGGATCCTCGTCGCTGGGGAAGCGCACCGGGAAGGTGCCGAGCCCGCCCATGCGCTGCCAGCGGCCCTCGCCCACCAGTTGGTCGAACGCGGTGTGCAACGCGGGAGTGGTGGCGGCCTCCCGGAACGGCGCGGCGTGGTAGCCGCCGAGGCGGACGACCGGCCGCGTCCAGGTGGCGGGGTCGTCGGGGTCGCAGCCGAGATCGGCCCACAGCATGGCGCGGCCCTGGTCGGCGAGGTCGCGGGAGAACGCGCCCCGCAGGGCGACGAACCCGTCCTCGGTGAACGCCTGGATGTCGTGATCGGACAGCATGAGTCGGTTCCCTCCTTGGTCACCGGCCACGTTAGGGAGCGCTCCGGGAGCACGACCCGACAGTTGCGGTGCACTTTCGGTCGGGAACGCCGACAGGGCACAGCGAACGCGCCTCCTGCCTGTTCTCACAGGTGGGAGGCGCTGTTCCGTGCTCAGCGCAAGTGCCCGAGACCGACCATCGCGCAACCGCCACCACGGTGGTACTCACCTCGATCTTCACGGCCGCCGACCACCCTGGCCGCGCCACTCTCACCCAGACGGCCCTAGACCGCCCCAACTGGCTCCGGGAGAACCGAGCGCCGGAATCCCAGCAGCCTGACCAACACCAACTGCCTGCCCCGGGATGCACCCCCGGGGAGGGCACGCAAGTCACCATCACCCAGGCAGAAGGACCCCAGCCTGTTTGCTCATGCTGATTCAAGGTCAAGGAGTCGGCGCGGTCAGAGTCACGACAGCATGTCGCCGGCCAGGAGAGGACATCTCGGCAACGTTTGCTGGGGGTGGCTCAACATTGGGGATCTGGTGAGGAAAGATGTGGTCGACGAGTTCGCTGAAGACTACAGACGAGAACGGGGCTGGGCATGGCGCAGCAGCTGCGTGACACGGACATCCGAAAGGTGCTAGCGGCTGATCTGCATGCCCGGTATGCCGACGACTCCCACACCTTGATCAGGCACGAGTTGGGCCTGTGCGCTGGAGAACGGCGCGTGGACGTGGCTGTGATCAACGGCGAGATGGTCGGCTATGAGATCAAGAGCGACGTGGACAGACTCGACCGTCTGGCCGATCAGGCCGAGGTCTATGGAAGAGTCTTTGACCGCATGTCGATCGTGACGACGGACCGCTACCTGGCCGAGGCCGTCGCCATGCTGCCCTCCTGGTGGGAAGTGCTGTGTATCCGCCAAGGGCGAGAAGGGGTGTCCTCAGAGCAGGTACGCGCTGGCAAGCCGAACAAGGGGCAGGACCCCTTTGCGCTCGCCCAACTGCTCTGGCGGGAAGAGGCCCTGGAGGAACTCAAAAGCCGTGGCCTGGCCAGAGGACTGTCGAAGAAGCGGCGCTGGGTCATCTGGCATCACCTCGCGCAGGCTGTGCCCGTGGCAGAACTCAGGGGTGTGGTCCGCAGGCGGCTTAAGGCTCGCCGAGAGTGGCCATTCGGCGCCTGACCACCTCAATGTGTCGGGATCTTCCTAACGCGACCCATTTGGTGGCGCTTCCGAGATTCTCGTAAGTCCGAGCACCCCTAGAAATCATCTTATCGGCCCAAGAGAAATACTCGCCTTCCCAAGACGGATCGTTCACTACAGATTCGCAGATCTCATAGAAGGTGGCGTTCGAATGCTCCGCGTGAGCCTTCTTACGATACACGATCCACTCTTCTCCCCGTGCGTACCGAAGATTGGGAGATGATGGCCAAGAAAAGGAAGTCGTTCTAAGCGTCGGGTGGTTGGTGGCGTAGTCCCCGTAGTCCAGTTCCATTCCCTGGGGAGCGTGCGAAGAAACTGCGCGCCATAGGTTCACCTCGTGCCTCGAAAGTCGATGCTCGCGATCGTATTTGAGTTCGGCGATCGAGGCGGGGAACGCTCCCGAAACCAAGGTCACGCTTCTCCACGCGCGGCGCGCGGCCCACTGCAATGCGGGGCGGGCACTGTGTGCGACTCGCTCGACCTCTCGTTCGGAACCTACCTCACCATAGTCGAGCACGAGATCGATCTCCCCGGGGTCTGCCCCGAGGTTACTAAGGAGCAATGGGATTTCGGACTCAGCTTCTGCTACATGCGGGTCTGCTTCGACAGAGCCCAAGCGCAGCAAGTAACCGCTCTGGTACTTCTCGTTGAGCCGCTTGAAGAAGTCCAAACTGGCGTAGCCATCTCCGTACCGGATGACGGGCATCAAGGAGATATTCCCCAGGGGGAAGAGCGAGTCCGAGAACTTGCCTCCGCGTTGGATTACTTCTTCCACCTCTGAGAGCGCTTCGCCCCCCGCGCGACCTCCGTCCACGGCGACAGTAATCCCACTGGGGAGCTTTTTCATATTCTCCCCCAACTTCCGGCTTCCTCCTTCCTCAGCCTCCACTACTTCTAACAAAGGAAGGATTCCTTGAAAGTCGGAGAGGTTCCACAGGGCTTCCATCTCTCCCAGTTTCCCCTTGAGGACAGGAACATATCTGACCAAGAAAGGCCCCCATTTCATCGGGAACAATATTTCCCCCTTTTAATTTTCCATTAAACATCCAGGGAGGTCTAGGGAGGCCCCGACACGGATCTCTAGCTATAGGGCCACACGAGTGTTACCTTCCTGGTTATTGAATAATCAAGAAAGGTACTGACGATGCTCGGCGGCTTCGCCCTGCTCGCCTACGCCCTGGGCGCAGCTCGGCGGCGGTTGGCCCGTCTTCCGACTCACGCCCCGTTCCAAGAAGCCCTCCTTGTCCGGGACTGGGAGCAGGCCGCGAACACCGACCCCGACCGCATCCGCGCCGGGCGGCACACGGGTGTCGATCAACCAGCCCGGGCCCCGCTGGTGTTGCTGAGAGGGGGCCGTCCGGGTGCGTGAAGCACAGGTGTAACCCGCCCCGGGCGGATGGTGAAGATGCCGGTCGGCGAGGTCTGTCCTGCACGTTCACATTCGGCGAGCGCGACCAGAACGTAAGCTCCGTCGGTGACCCCAGCCAGTACCCACTTCGGCGGCGGGGTTTGGCCGGGCTTGGGCGTGTCCATGTCGACTACGACCAGGTGGGCGGGACCGGTGGCGATGCCATGGTTGGCGTTGGGCCACTCGGCGGCTGCATCGTGGGTCCCGGCTGTCCCGTTCTCACCCGCACTCGCCCGGAAGCTGCTCGATGCCGCTGCCTCGGAGAACCGGAGCGGCCCGCTGCTGCGGCCCTTCTTCGTGGGGATGCACTTCGCCGCGCCTCGGCCGGAGGAGGCCGTGAACCTGCTCTGGTCCGACGTGAAGCTGCCTACATTCACTCGAAATGAGGATCCGGGCGAGTGGATGGCTCCCGAGGACCCCCGGGGGCGAGATCCCGTGCGAGAGGTCGCCCCGGACGTGGGGCGCCGGGGGCGGACAGCGGCCGTCAGAGGGATACCAAGCCCCAGCCGGCCACCAGAACCTACTCCAAGGCCTGGCGCAAGGCCCGGCGGGCGCCGCTGAGCAAGGACCGGCTCGACACACCCCTGGCCCGGCGCCCCTACGACCTGCGTAGTGCCTGCGTCTCCACCTGGCTGAACGAGGGAATCGACCCTCCCCAAGTGGCGAAGTGGGCGGGGCACAGCGTCGACGTCCGGCTTCGGGTCTACACGCGCTGTCTGGAGGGCCGGGAGCAGGAGGCGCGCCGCCGGGCGGCGGCCGGGTTCGAGGGCTTCTGAAACTTCAACGCGTATTCCCCGTGGCCACCCGGACGGGACCGTAGCCGACCGTAGGCACAGCGAAAGCGCCTCCTGCCTGTCTACACAGGTGGGAGGCGCTGTTTCGTGCTCAGAGGGGGTAGGCCGGGCAGGACTCGAACCCGCGACCCAGGGATTATGAGTCCACGGAGCGAGATGGCGGCGCACCCCACCTGATCTGCAACGGAGACCTCCGACCGAGGCAGCCACCCGGTTGTTTAACGCGTATTCAGCAGAGCGAACCAGCACTGCACTAGCGCGAGCAGGGCCTTGAGAGGGTCGTGGACACAGGCTCGAGTCTCTGGGCGGTTCAGGTGCGGAGCGACGGCGGTGAAGTCCGTTTCGTTCAGCAGGTGCGGCCCGTCTCGGGCCGTTGCGCCGGTGGTTGGCTCCACCGCCTGCGTCTTCTCTGTCTTCCCAACCCTTAATCACCGGGCGGTGGCCGTTGGTATGTCTAGGAAACGGCCAGGCCAGCGTGGCGAGTCCTCCCCAACCCGACTTATAGCCACAATTCAGGACAAACCGGAACGACATCTCAAGCACTGGCGAAAATCGGATACAGATGGGATCATGGTGTAAGTCAAATACTGGACACCTTTGCAGGGAAATGATATGAGCGAAGGCATATTGGCAAACCCGTTTTGGCAGGGCGTTGGCGCTCTAGCTGGCCTGGCAGCCGTGATCCTGTATTTGATTGTAGAGTTGCGCCGTCGACGCCACACAAAATCTGAGCCAGGCGCTGATATTGATGCACAGAGTTGGCACACATTCGATCTTTCTACAACTGAAGGTGAGGATGCCTTCTATAAGGAATTAGTGAAGAGCATAACGAATGCCGAAGATTGCATTTATCGTTCCGGTCGTGGATTTTCCAGAAGTCGGCATGAGCGCTACATTAATGACTTGATTCGCGCCGAAGAAACTGCATTGCGCAACGGGGTGGATATTACGCGGATTCAGTTAAGTTCCTGGGTTGATGAAGTGTGGGCGAACGCCTGTGCGGACCTCATTGAACAATACCCCGAGAATCTCCGAATGTTTGCTGACTACGGAGAAGCTCCGCTCGTAAATGTCGCTGTCATAGACGCATACGGCCCATCTCCCGTTATTCAAATCCTCTTTGAGGCTCACGAGGTGGCGCCTGGCAGACCCCGCCAACGCGGCAGTGCCGCCGTCTTTCTCCACGGGAACTCGGCTCTGGCTTCCAGTCTTCAGGGGCAGTTTGAAGAATACACACAGAGTCTCGACAGGATGACATCTGAGAGTGTCAGAAGCCTTTCTCAGGCGCCAATCTATTTTGCCTATGGTTCTAATATTTCAACGAGGCAGATGCAATCGCGATGCCCAAGTGCTCGTCGGGTGGGTACTGGATATCTTTATGGGTGGAGTAGAAGTTTCTGTGTTCCTGCGCCGCACATGAGTGGCCTTGCGGCTGGGATTCAGAGATCTGATTACGATGACTCCTATGTCACTGGCGTCGTTTATGAGATGACCCCCTCGGATCAACGTCGACTGGATGATATTGAGCGTGGAGGATACCGTCCTCAACGCGTGGGAGTAAAAGTGGACGGTACTCATCGAGATGCGTATACTCATGTTCCAGTGATTACTGAGGCCGAGAATCTGTCTGAAGTTCCGTTGCCCTACTTGGAGACGATGTTGGCTGGAGCTGAAGAGAACGGCCTGGAGGGTTTTGCTCGAAATTTGCGAAAAATCATAGAGGATGCCACATAAAGCCAGGCCACGATTTTCGATAGATTCTTATTCATTGGTTGATTTTCTGAGGACTACCTTTCTTGCCAATGGCCATACAGGATTCAATCAGGGGCCTGCCTGACCACGCCTTGCCACAAGAAGATATCGATCGCATGAACGCGGAAAACAAGGAGGAAATATACCAGGCCACCAAAAACTCTATTTCATCCCAAGGAAAGAATAACTTCTCCAGAAAAGGTGGTCGGACACCTCCACCAAACACAGGGACAACACCACGTTCGCCTTGACAATGGCTACGACCGCGCTGTTCACCACCAAGAGCGGTATGCCGGATCCGGCCCTCCTGCGAGCCGCGCTGCGGCGCTGGGCCTGCAGCAAGACCTACCGGGCGAGGGAACGCCCACCCGAGTTCGATGACGCCTTGCGATAGGTCTCCCGGCACATCCGCGCGGTCGGCGAACTGGTCGACCCGAAGGTCGCGGAGGCCGCCGGGCGTGCCAAGACCGGGAACCTGAGAAGCACACCTCCGGAGCAGCCCCATGCAACTCGCCACAGCCCCCACCCTCACCGACTGGATCGGAGCAGGCGCATCAGTCGTCGCAGCGATCGGCGGCGCCGGCACCCTGATAATTGCCCTCATCCTCATCATCAAGCAGTACAGAGCCCTGTCCGTCACAATCGACCTGTCCGGGAAGCAGGAGAAAGCTCTCGTGGCCACCACAGAGGCGCTCAACGACGAGATGGCGCACCGACGCGAGGACCGCCTACGACAAGCGGTGGAAGCTGAGGAACGACGTTGGGAGCAGGCCCGGAAAGTACGGCTACTCCCGTTCTGGGGGTGGCCAGAAAAAGGCGACACCGACCCTCTGAGTGCATTTCTCCGCCCATCGGGCCTTTCCCCTCGCGATCTAACAACTCGGTTCAAAGTCATCAATCGCAGCGACGATCGCATCCGGCACGTCATCGTCGGAGTCGACCAAGGTCCCTCGCCTTCCTGCTACTTGTCCCACTTCGAACGAAGCGCCCAAGTCATCCCGATGCCCGTTCTCCCTCCCGATGAGGAGGCCAGATTCTACTGGAAAGGGGCGGTAACGGTCTCTCCCTTGGAGGTGTTCGTGGAGTTCACCGATGGCGCGGGGGCACGCTGGCGATTGCATCACCGCGACGGACTGTCCGTGGCGCCCCGGGACGAGTGACTGATTGGCCGCTTCCCTCCGTGGGTCTGGGATAGCCGTTGTCCCGTGCTGACCTACCGAGCTCTACGATGGCGGTATGCGCGAGAGCGAAGGCATAGAGCCAGTGACGGATTCGATCTTCAATCCGGTGAATAAGGTCGAGTTCCAACGGCATGCGAGCGACGCGATCCCGCACAATGAGTCGCTGTTCCGGGAAATGGACAAGCGCACAGGAGAGGTGGAGGATCAAGTGCGCGTGGTCTCGGATGCGTTGGAGGAAGCCTCTGAGGACCCGCCCGAGGAGTAAGCGTCGGCCCCTGTTCGGAGGAGCCTCCCGTATTCTCCAATCTTCTCCCGAACCAGGGAGCAACTTGGATAGCCTGGCGGTGCGCGCGGATCCACACTGCGGGGCGGGGTGCGTGCGCGATCAAAGGGCCTCAAACAGTGGGGTCGTCTCCGTTTCTTCACCCTCAAGGATCCTCAGTGATTGAACAGATAGCCGAGCTCTTCACTGCCGCCGAGCCCGTCCTTCTCGTCATCGTGGGTGCCTTAGTCACCACCGTCAGCAACGGGATGAACGAGCGCCGGAAGCGCCGAAACGAGCTGATGGATCGCAGGCTCGACGCCCGGCAGAAGGTGATCGAGACGAAGATGGAGCGCTTCCAACACTTGCTCGAGCTTCGCCAGCAGTGCTTGGTTGTGGGTTTGGGCGCAGTGACGCGTATGAACGCGAAGGTTGAGATGCAGAGCACGGCTTCTCTCATTGGCGAGCGGAAAATTATTGAAGCCACTGCTGAGTTCACAAGCGATGCTGATAGCGGGGGTGTGGAGCTCGTAGAGGAAGCGGCTCGGCGCATTCGGGAACTGGAGGAGGGCTTGGCTGCGCCGTTGCCCGGTGGGTGGCGGCGGATGCTGAATCGCTTGCGGTGATTGGCGCCCGCGCGGGTCGGGCTCCGGGTCACAACACAGCTGCACCCCTGCCACAACACGAGGCTCTGCCTGCTCTGGGACGTGCGAGCAAGCCAGGAAGGCAGAGCCCCAACATGGCTGACGTTACCTCCAGGGCTAGCCAGTGGGGGGCTTCCCCCTGCCTGTGCTCTTCACCTTCCTAGAGAATAAGAAGACGCAGCCTCCGCAGCCTCCGCACGACGCGCAAAACTGCGCCTGGCCTGCCGACATACAGCGGAGGCTGGGCAGTCAACCCAGCCTCCGCTAGCCTCCGCAGCCTCCGCGTTAGCCTCCGCTGGACCGGAACACGATGCTGGTGCGCTCTCCATCGGAGTCGTAGTGGAGCGGCACCACGATGTCCGCTGCGGGCCCGTGCTCCTGGAGGTCACTCAGCAGAACCACACCGGCCTGCAGGACCGTGTCGGTGTTCCCGCGGTAGGACCATCGCGGTGTCATGCGCTGGAGCGAGTGCTGACGGGTGCGCATCATGCGGGATGCCTGCGGGTTTGCGAGCACGATCAAGACCCTGGGGAACCACCGGTACCGGCGCTCCCAGGCCGGGCGAATGGACAGGTCGCCGATGAGGACGCGCCGGCCCCTGGGATGGCGGCCCGGGGCGTAGTCGGCGTAGCGCCGGTACTGGTCGAGCTTCTGCACCAGGCGGTGGAGGGGCATGGTTCCCCGGTCGATCTCCAGGAAGAAGGACGTGTCCCAGCGAGTGTCGGCTTCGACGTGGACATAGTCCAGAACGGCGTCCGTGATGAGGTTGGAGTTCCGGAAGGATCTCCCGCTGCGGTAGCGGTGGGCGACCTCGGGTGTCCAGCTCAGAGGACTCAACGACAGGCCCTGGCGGCGTGCGTGGTCGAGGAAGGCCAGACCCGTGTCGACGACCGCCAGGGAGTGGCGCTGCAGTGGTCCGCGAGCGCGTGCGGCGTCCATCCGGTAGGGGCGTTCCGGGACACCGCCGTGGGCATGCGCCAGCTCCGCTCCGGCCGGGGTGGCGAACCACACGCTGTCCTCACCGCGGGGGCGGAAGACCCGGTCGGCCAGACCTACAGCACGGAGTCGGCTCAATGCCTTGCGGAGGTAGTGCGGGTGTGCGGCGTCCGGACGGAGGAGTCGCTGGATCTGCGAGGTGGTCATGAGTCGGTGATGGGTGAGGACCATCAGAACGGCGGACTGGATCGGGGTGAGCCGGGTGCGCTCGGATGCTGAGCGTTGCTGTGCTGAAGACATGTGGTCCTGTCTGTCGAGACGGCATCAACAGAAAGGTGCACTGGCACGGTGGTGAGTGTGTCTTCTCCTCATCCACCTGGGAGGTGTATGTGGAGAAGATGTCACTGCGTCGGCAACAGGTCCGCAAGCCTGACACGGCAGGCCATACAGCCGGATGGCGCCACAGCGGGCGTTCACCCGTCTGCGAGCCCTTCCAGACGCCTCCCTGCGAGCCCTGTCGGCAAGGCCAGTGCCTTTTCCTCTCAAGAAGGGCAAGCCGTCTCACGGCCAGCTTGTGACGGGCAGAAGGCGTAGCGCTGGTCTTGCCGCACTTGGCCTCGGTTGCGCACAGGGGTTGCCGAAGATCACGAACGTGCCGCGCGCGGCTCAGGCCGCTCGCTCTGGTCTCGGAGGCGGCGCTGAGTATGATGAAGGTATGAGTGAGGCGAAGAAGCGTGTGACGCTCACGTTGGACCCCGATCTCCTGGCGGTCGCCGAGGCTGCCGTGGACGCCGGTGACGCCCGATCGGTATCCGCCTGGGTGAACGCGGCCCTGGCCGAGAAGAAGCGCCGTCAAGAGCGCGCGCAGCTCCTCATCGAGCAGGACCTGGTTCAAGCTCGGGAGAGCGACCCGCAGGAGTACGAACGCGCAATGCAGTGGGCGCAGGACATCACCGACGGGAAAGAGGGCCAGGCCGCGTGATCGGTGGCAAGATCCTGACCGCGTCCGCGCTGAACGCCTGGGCGGAAGGCTCGGTCTACATGTCCGCCCTGGTCGGGGTCGCCCAACGCCGCGTCATCCCGCTCCATGTTCCGACGCTGGCGCTGGCCGCCGGCCTGCACACCGTTGCGCCTGTCCGCGCGGCCGGAGTCGAGGAGCGCTTGGACGGGCCGATCTTCACCTTCGGCCACGTCGACCGGGACATGGCGGCAGCGGTTGCACGCATCGCCACCCGTTGGCAGGACGACGGCCTGACACTGGCTGACGCCCATGTCGTCCATGAAGCGATGACCCGCTATGCCGGCTGGCCGATCGTCACGACTTCGCCTGCGCAGGAGTGGGAGCGCTATCTCCCCGACGCCCCGGTCGAGACCCTCCCCTGAACGCGGCCACGCGTCCGTGATGCTCACGGGGCTGTGGGAGGTCCCGAACTGAATCGGCTCTGAAAACCGCTCTGCTTCATCGAGTGCGCCACAGCGGCGCCACGTACCGGTCAGGGTCGATCTCTACCAGTCGGGCGCGTAGCTCTTCGTCAGAGACGTCACCCTGACCCCTCGCAGCTTTCTGAGCACCCTGCCAGCCAGAGAAAGCACAGACAGAACCAGCTCATGGACTTAACAGGCACAACGCCAGGTCGCTGATCCCCCCAATGGCTAGCACGGCAGGCCTCACCAAACTCTTGGGACGAATTGGACATTAAGATCCTGTTCCTAGGAAATACAAGAGCCCGCTGTGAAGATTCACAGCGGGCTCCTCTAGAACTCAGGTCAATCAGCTTCTAGCACAACTACCCCACCCTGGTCCGAGATGAAGTAGCGTGCCTGGGGATCAAGTTCCTCAAGCGTGTCCCAACGAATCACGCGATCCGCGTAACGGACCCCCCAGCCGTTCTGTCCCACCCGCCAATGTGTGCCGTCGTACCAGATTGGCCGCTGGTCACCGACCGCTAGTGTGAGCTCGTGCGGTTCTTCGGCGAAGGGGTGCACTCCTGCCACTGAAGCACCGTGCACATGGTGAACGGAAATACCCGGTTCCGCTGCAACGGATTCCTCAGCAGGACCATGGACGGTCGTATGGATAGTGATCACTGGGCACTCCTTGCAGACGCTCTAGTCCTAAATTCGAAGAGGGCTCCACTATTTCTCCCAGGGATGCGCATAGTCCGCAGATGCACCCATCCTCGTTCCCTGTAGTATCTGTGAAGCCCTGCATTGGTAGCCCAGGCATCCAGTCGGACCGCTTCATACCCCAGGGTATAAGCCCGCTGGACCGCCCAGTCCAACACCCACTCTCCGACTCCTGGCACACGCCCTGCCAGCTTACTTAGGTACAACGAAGGCACCTTCTGCTCATCAGGTGTCCAAAAATCTGGGTCGGCTCTTTCATTCAAAGAAACGGTGGCAATGAGATTCCCAGCTGCGTCATGAACAACGAATGTCTCGCCCCGCTCAATCATGGGGAGCATACGTTCTGAGTTCATCCAACCGGGACGCCACTGACTGATACCGCGCTCCCTCAGTTGATCCGCAGCGTAGTTGAGGAGATCGACAACGCCTTCCGTGTCCTCAGGCGTCGCAGAACGGACCTTCCACTGAGTCATGCTGGCAGCTCGTAGATCAATTCGATCGTATCGCCCGGCCAGGTATGCCGACTGACCTTCACAGGTCGATCACCTACATAGCCAATGCGGTGTTGGACCAGCACCGAAACGCCCGCCCCGATACGGAGCTTACGAGCTTCCTCAGGTGTCGGTGGCCGCCAACGAAGATGGTCACGGTAACGCGTCTGAACGAGACCGCGCTCCGCCATTAGGGCCACAACTCCTTGTGGCACGTCTGCCGGATCCAGGATCTCGGCCACCTCTTGCACGATGTTCATCGGATAGTAGGTGTCGGCCAGGTTGCTCGGCTCACCGTCCAACGTGCGCAAGCGCCGCCGCACCGCAACTGACTCTCCCTCGTTGAGACCAAGGTAGCCAGCGATCTCCGAGTCAGCATGAACAACCCCGACCTCGATCTGCTGGCCCGGGACACGCCCGTGTTCTTGGCTATCACTCACCCACGCGTCGACCCCCGCAGCCTTCCGGTGATCGATCTGCTCACTCCTGCTGGCATGGATCGGCAGGATCCTCAGATCCCGGACGCGACGGCCCGCTCGGGTGCTCCCAGGGGTGATCAGCCCTTCGGTGACGAGCTGCTCCAAGGCCCGTACAGCGGTACCTCGGCTGATCTGCTGATCGCGAGCCAGGTCCCGCTCCGTCGGAACCAACTCCCCAGGCGCCAGGTCACCTGACCTGATCTTCTCACGCAGCAGCTCTGCCACCTGCGCGTATAGCGGTGGCTCACGAAGCGTCATACCCGTCTCCCCTGCCTGGTCCGATCTTTGGCCTAGTCCAAACGTAGCAAACGCTTGACGCCTGGCCACCTCGCATGCTTCTATTTGGACTAGGCCAAACAGTCCAACCATTTGGCCTAGGGAAATATTCCCTGGTGTTCGGTAGCGGACTCCGTGTCACCCCAGGTGAGACGTGTGGAAGCCCGGAGCACATGAGCTTTCACAAGCCCTTGAGGCACATAGCGCGCAAGCCCTGACCCCACCCCGAGCAGACAAGGGGCGGCGATGGGAAGACGTGGCCACGGCACCTCGACAAGGGTGCGCCGCCGGCAGAGGCCGGCGGCACGGAATGGCCGCGCACCACACGCACCCCCCGGGTGCCTGTCCCGCCCCACCGACCGCCACCAAGCGGCCGCCGGGGCTGAGGCAGGGACCGCAGGGTCCAACTCCCGCTTGACCAGCGCACCCACGAGAACGAGAAGGAGACACCCATGTCCGAGACCACCCTCACCCGCCCGACGCCCATCACCGACGAGGACCTGGCCGACATCAAGGCGGCCGCCGAGATGGCCTCTACCGCCCGCCGGGTGGTGCTCATGGCCCGGCTGTGCCGGTCCGGAGTGATCCTGCACGTCCACGGCTTCCACATCGGCGAGGCCCGCGACCTGGTCGCCGCCGCTGGCTACACCGTCCGCGTGGTGCAGGAGCGCCTGGTCGTCACCGGCGCGATCGACCGCCTCGCCCTGCTGGTGGCCGAGCGCGACCGGCTCACCGCCGAGATCGCCGCCCTTCAGGCCGAGACGGCGGTGGCGGCCCGATGAGCTGGTTGCACCGCTCCTGCACTGAGCAGATCCGCGCCCTGGAGGGCGAACTCCGCGAAGCCCAGCGCCGGGAGGTCGACCACACCCTGGCGGCCGCGGCCCTGCGTTCCGAACGCGACCGGGCCCAGAGCGAGCGCTGGGACGCGGCAGGGGAAGCCGAACTCCTCAAGGAGAAGCTCGACACAGCCGCCGACCGCGAGACCAACCTGCGCACCGAGATCTACGACCTCCAGTACCGGGTCGCCGAACTGGAGCAGGTCGCCGACGAACACCGACAGGTGCTGGAGGCCCGCCGTCGGCGGGCCGCCGAACACGCGCTCGGAGGTGCCTGGTGCGGGCCCAGCCACAACTCCTCCCACGGCCGCGCGCTGGTCGCCCAGGCGCTCATGGCGCTGCCGCTGGAGGCCTACGACGTCAAGGTCACCTACTTCTACGACGACGTCTACGACGAGTGGATCTGGCAGCTCGACGGAAAGCCGGTGAACACCGACTCCGGGTTCTCCTATACCTCCGCAGTCGACGTCCTCATCGGCCGCTACGGCTTCACCCACCAGGAGCTGGACTCCATCTGCGAACAGGCCAAGCGCGCCCAGCGCGCCCGTCGAGCGCCCGCCTGATCCCGCCCCCTGGGGTGCCCGTCCTCACCGGCCCACCCGGTGGGGTCCGGGGGACCACCAGGGTCCACACCGCCTACCACCCGCGAAGGAGAGCACCGGATGGACGAGGACTTCTACGGCTACGACCTGGAGCACGCCGACATCGACGACGAGGACGGCGGCCTGGCCCTGACCGAGGAACTGACGGCCGACGTCGGCCCGCTCTGACCAGACCCCCACACAGCAGTGAGCCCCGCCCGGGATTGCGGCCCTGGCGGGGCTCTCGCACATCCACCCACCTGCAAGGAGAGATCAGATGTACGAGGACGAGCCTACCTTCGACGAACTGGCCCAGATCGAGGCCACCGAGGTCGTGGCGGCCTACTCCCCGACCTTTTGGGACACCGACGCGGCCGAGCAGGTCAGCACCGACCCCTACGACCACCCCTCCTGGGACGTGCACGAGGCGCTGACCGGCGAGGACGGCTGGGACGACCCGGCCGACGCTGTCGAGATCCGCGAGCTGTTGGCCGACGACGTCCGCGTGGTGCCGCTGGTCGATACCCCCACCGCCCGGCCGCTGGTGCGTGACCTCGACCAGGTCCTGGTCCTGGTCCTGGTTCCGGTCGACGGGTCCGGCCTGTGGCCCGCCGGCGACTCCGCGGAGCGGGAGGTGTGGGCCGCATGAACCGCCTCAAGCGTCTGACCGCCCGGATGGCCCCGCCCACGCACTGCGGCACCCAGATGAGCTGGGACGTCTTCCGCGCCTCCTGGGTCTGCCACTGCGGAGCCGCCAGATGAGCGACCTGGAGTTCCACATCTCGAACTGCACCGCCTGCCAGCGCGGGCTGGCCTGCCGGACCCGGCAGATGATCGGCGGCCTGCGGGCCGCCCTGGCCGACTGGTGGTGGGGCCGGTGACCGGCTTGATCATCGCCGTCGCCGTGTTCGTCACGGTGGCGCTGCCCGTGTTCCTGGTCGCTGCCACCGGCGGCCCCGTCACCGTTTTCGCCGAACACGACCTTCCCGAACCCGCCCGCCACCCGCGCCGTGCCCCGAAGGAGGGCTGACCGTGAACCGCAACAAGAAGAAGGCGCCCCGGACCGGGGTGCCCGCCCCTGAGGCCGACCCGGCCGTGGACCTGACCGAGGTCGTGTCCGCCTACGCCGCCCAGGCCGAGGCCGCCGACGAGCTGGCCGAGGTCGACACCACCCACCTGGACACCCCCTACGCCAACCCCAACGCCGTGGCCACGCTCAACACCGAGCGCACGGCTACCGCCCGCGAGCGCATCCAGCTCGACTTCGAGCGCGAGCGGCTGACCGCCCGCGACGACCACCAGGTGCTGCTGGACCAGATCGCCCAGCGCCGCCACCGCGCCACCGCGGTGACCGCCCGTTCCGAGCGCGCGGTGGCCGAGGGCCTGGCCGACGCGGACGAGGCCACCGCACAGTTGGCCACGATCCGCGAGTTCGAGCGCGAGGCCTCCCCGGCCGCCGCCGCGACCGCGCTGACCCGCGCGGTCCGCGGCTGGCGGCGCGAGGAGTTCGTCAACGCCATCGTGGGCAGCGCCTTGAGCGCCGTGGGTATCGCGGCGCTGCTGGTCGCCGTCACCTCACTGACGTGGTGGACCGCCCCGCTGGTGGCGGCCGCCGCCGAGGTGGTGCTGACCATGCGGGTGGTGCGGCTGATCTCCCAGCGCGCCACGCTGGCCGAACACCACAAGGGCCAGGCCCTCTCCAAAGAGGGCAAGTCCGCGCTGGTGTTCATGGGACGGCAGATCATCGCCCTGCTGGCCGTGAGCGTGCTGCTCAACCTGGCCGGTCTGGTCGTGGCCACCGGGTGGCTGGGACTGATCGGCGTGCTCGGTGCCGTTGCGGCCGCCGTGGCGTCCTGGTCGGCGGCGCGGGTCTCGGTCGCGGTCACCGAGACGGTGCGCTCCAACGTGCAGGCGTGGCAGGGCGGCGACTGGGAGCGGGCGCGCGAGGAGCTGCGCACCCGGGCCGCCGGCGCGCACATCCCCACGCCCGAGGAGGCGCCCGCGGCCCCGACCGGCCCGGCCCGCCAGGAGCAGACCGAGCAGGACGAGACCGAGCGGGTCCGCCGGATCCTCGCGGGCCTGGCCGACGAGCAGATCGCCGCGCTCGCGGACCGGGGCACCGACGCCCTTCAGGCGCTGCTGGACCGCACCGCGCCCGCGACCGAGGACCGGCCCGGCCCTGCACGCTCTGACCTGCGCGAACTCGCCCCCGGCGAAACCGTGGACGAGCACGGTTCTGCTGGGTCCGACCTGGGAGAACACCCCTCCGATCCCGCTGAGGAGGCGGTGAACGGTTCTGCCGGGTCTGACCTGGGAGAACACTCCTCGGAGTCCGCTCCGACCGACGCGGCTACCCGGGCGGCCGCAGAACGGGCCGACCAGCGCCGCGCGGACGCCCTGACCCTGTGGGGGCAGGGCTACTGCGCTCCCGAGATCGCTGCCCAGATGGGCCGCGACAAGCGCACGGTCCGCGGCTATCTGGTCGACCAGGGCGTGACCGCCGCCGACATGGACCAGCGCATCCGCGACCGGGTCGCCGCCTACATCGAGCGCCACGGTGTGGCCGTGCAGACCCGGGCGATGGCGGCCGACCTGCACCTGACCCGCACCGAGGCCAAGACGGCGCGCGAGCGCCTGGCGGCCGACGGCATCGAGGTCTACGCCCCGCAGCAGTGACCGAACACCCGGCCCCCGCATGGGGGTCGGCGCCCCGCTCCGGCGGGTGCGCACATCCCCTTCCGGCCCGTTCTGCGGGAGGGGATGTGCGCACTACTCCGGCGTCGGCGCGGCCGGTACCGCGAGACCTTCAGTGTCCGCGCGTGAGAGCCCGCCTGCCACCACCCACACGAGAGGAGAGACCCGGTGGCCAGCCGCTTCTGGGATCCAGACGGCACCCCCGAGGGGCCTGGCGACCCGCTACCAGCTCCGGGCTCTGGGGCTGCGGCCCGGCGGCCAGGAGCCCGCCGCGCAACTCGCCTGGCCGTCCCGGTCGCGCTGTGGCGGGGCCCGTGACGGCTACCGCGTGGCCTGGCTCTACTACGTGCACCTGGCCCGGCCGGTGCGGGCGATGACCCCGGCCCGCGAGCGGGCCCTGACCCGGGCGCTGCTGGCCCGGCACACCTGCCGCGACTGCGGCGAGATCCACCCCTACTGCCTGCCCACGTCCCTGGGTCGGGTCTGCCCGCCCGGGACCGGATGCGACGCCGCCCCTGCGGTGGTCGCCTGACCTGCACACACGCTCACAGATGGGAGGGGCCGATGGTCCCGCCGAACACCACCACTGGCCGCGCCCCGGCGCGCGGCCGCCGTCCCCAGGACGCCCCGCGCTTGTCGGCGGTGCCCTCGGGCCCCGCCCCGAGCCCGGAGAAAGACGCCGCGGCCCCGGCCGGGCTGCCCGACGCGCTGGCCAACGCGGTCCTGGGCAACCAGGGCACGCCCAAGGCGCCCGCGGCCCGCACGGCCGAGCCCGCACCGCAGCGCACGGACCAGCCCGCCGCGCGGGTGCCGCCGCCCGCTCCCGAGCGGGACCAGGACGCGCAGCCCACGGCCCCCGCCGCCACCCCGACCAGCGCAGACACCCCGACCGAGACCGCGAAGGAGACCGCCTTGGTCGCCGTGGAACCGGAGAGCCGCAGCGCCGCCGACGCTGAACGCGCCATCACGTGGCTGGGGGTGACCTACCGGCCCCCGGACATCTGGCGCGAGCGCCAGCCCTGCCTGAAGGAGGAGTGGGACTTCGTGATGAAGGGCGACCACCTGCCCGGGCAGGGCCCGTGGCGGGCCGCCGCCCGCGGTTACGCCGTACCCGCGATCGGGCTGATCGGCGTCCTGCACTTCCTCATCTGGATCCTGCGGTCCCCGGCCCGCCAGGTCACCGCCTGGGTGGTGGCCGTGCTGATCGCCGTATCCGCCGCTCTCATGCTCTGACCTGCACACACACCACCTTGAAAGGAGTCTTCATGTTCACCGTCGGCGCGATCCTGTGCCTGGCCCTGTTCTGGTTCCTGCGCCGCAAGGCGCACTGGCTCATCTCCGGGTTCTTCGCCGTCTTCGGCGGGGCCCTGTTCGCCTTCTCCTTCCTGGGAGGGTGGGCCACCGCCCTGATCACCTGGGTCCTCGGGTTCGTCCTGGGGCTGTTCCCCGAGCCCATCTCCCCGGCCTCGGTGCTCGCCGCCGTCGCGGTGTTCTTCGTGGTCATGGTCGGTATCGACGTCTGGCGCGACCGCCGTCTGGACGAGGGCGGCCAGTGGGCGGCGATCTGCCTGCCGGTCGTGCTGCTGGCCGCCGGCGGGTCCGTGGGCGGGGTCGGCGGGTCCGTCGTCACCTCCCTCGCTGACGCCGGGACCGGCATCTTCGGCCCGCTGCTGGGGTGGTGAGCCGATGGAGATGCTGATCCTGGCCGCCATCGCAGCCTTCGTGGTCAAGAACGCCGCTGTGGACACGGTGGCCATGGCCACCGGCAAGACCCCGCCCTCGCACGCCTACCGGATGGCCCGCCTGAAAGAGCAGGCCGCACGTGAGCGCCGCCGCCTGGCCGCCGACCCCGACACCCGGGGCGGGCTGAAGATGGTGGCCCGCCACTGGTACCTGGACGCATGCGAGGACGTCGACCACTGGCGGGCGCACCGGCACCAGACCAAGCCCGAGCGCAAGGCCGCACGTCAGCGCAGGCGCGCTGAGCGGGCGCGCCTGATCCGGGAGTGGGCCGAGCGGCACGTCCCCGACGTCGGCGACGAAGACGCCGACGGGATCGTCGACGCCGAGATCGTCGACGAGACCGACGAGTTCACCCCGCCCGAGGCCGGGGAGCCGCGGCCGCACGCCGAGCGCCGCCGCTGGCGGCACACCACCACCGAGCAGGTGTACGAGGAGGAGGCCGACCGCCCGGCCCCGGGCTCGGACGTCGTGCTGCTGAACCCCGATGAGGAGACCGTCAAGCCTCCGCTTCCGCACCGGCGCATGGTGCTGATGACCATGCTCGCCACCGCGGGATACGCCCCCGACACCGAGGCGATCGGTGCGATGACCTCCGAAGAGGTCGACGGCGCGATCGCCGCGCTGATCGCGCACGAGCGCGCCACCCGCACCGCCTCCCACTGACCCTCACCCCAACCCCGGGGCCCGACCAGCACGGTCCGGCCCCTGACCTTCCACTGAGAGGAACACGCCCCAAGGAGCGCACTCGGCAACGGCAACACCGTGGCCGCCAACGGCAACTCCTCGCTGCGCTACAGCGACGCCTCCGGCCTGGACGCCCACGCCCAGACCATCACCGGCATCGGCTCCCTGGTCCAGCAGGGCAACCAGATGCTGGAGATCGTCGAAGGCCAGATGCGGGCCGCCGACATGGGCGAGTCGGTCACCTCCGAACTCGCGACGCTGCGCGACATCGGCACCGCCTACATCACCCAGACCATCAAGGCCCGGGCCGTCCTGGAACAGGTCAACCGGCACGTGCAGGAGGCCTACGAGAACAGCGGCGGCCAGGCCGCCGACAAGGGCTACCAGCTCGGCGGTCGCTGACCCCCAGGCGCCGTTCCACGGGCCGCTCCCGCACGCGGGGGCGGCCCCCTTCATGCCCGTTTTCGGTGACTGAACGTGATGAGACAGCGGTGAGGCAACGACCGCTGTTGTCTCATCACGCTTGCCCCCGAACGCGAACTATCGACCGATTTTCTGTGAGACAAACCCCGGCTGAGACCCCCGATACCGGGGCCTGCGGACGCCGGTGAGACATCGAGACATCCCGCTCCCGCCCCGGGTGCGGGCACGCAAAGTGACCGATTGGAAGGAGGGCCCCGTGGCCCGCAAGTCGAAGAAGGACACCCCGACGAGTGCCCCGGCGCCGACCGCGTCCCTGCCGCCTGAGGTGCTGGCCGCCCTGGGACAGCCCGCGCGGGAGGAGCCGCGCACCTTCAAGAGTGAGGGTGTGGGAGCCATCATCGCGGCCGGATGGAAGGCCGCGTTCCGCCCCGGCGAGCACTCGATCCGGGTCCACATGGCGGCGCAGTTCTACCCGTGGAAGGTCGGCGGCCTCGTGCTGGCCGCCGGGGTGGTCGCCGCCCGCGCGGCCGCGGTCTCGGGCACGCACGCCCTGGTGCTCGCTCTGGCCACCGGCGCCGGCACGTGGGCGGCGCTGCGGATCCTGCGCACCACCCGGGCCCGCAAGCACAAGGCCACCCGCCTGGCCTCGGAGTGGGCCGAGATCGACCCCGCCCACGCCAGGGTGTGCGCGGCCGCGGCCGGGGTGTGGCTGATGGCCGTCATCCTCATCCAGCCCGCGACGCTCACCGCCTGGTGGTGGTCCGGTCTGGTCGGCCTCCTGGCGCTGCTCGCCCTCGGGTCGCGGTTCTGGGCCCACCACCGGGTGCCCCGGGTCCTGGCGGCCGTGGACGAAGCGGTCGCACCGCCCCCGCCGCCGGGGGAGCACGCGGTGGCCCGCAAGTGGCGCACCCGCGTGGCCAACGGCAACGGAGCGTTGCCCGGCACGAAGCTCACGGATCTGGCCGACGAGTCCTATGGGGTGCGCGGCCGGTTGCACCTGGTGCCCGGGCGCCAGACCATCACCTCGGTGCGCGCGGCGCTGGGCTACATCGCCACCGCCCTGGGAGTCTCGGAGGCCGACCTCCTTATCGAGCACGTCGAGCCCACTGAGGACGACCCCAAGCCCGACTCCTCGATCCTGGACATCAAGGTCGTCACCGTCGGGATGCTCACCCAGAAGGTGCCTCTGGAGGGCGAGCGCCTGGTCGTGGACGGCGACGACGTCTCGATCCGGATGGGCCCCTACGCCGACGGCGACGGCGAGGCCCTGTGGCGCCTGTACACCGCCGACTCCATCTGGGGCGGGTTCGTCGCGGGCAGCACCGGCTCGGGCAAGTCGGGGCTGATCGACGCCCTGGCGCTGGGCATCTGGCAGACCGAGTCCACGATCGTCATCTACCTGGACCCGAAGAACGGCGGCTCCTCACCCAGGATCTTCGACCGGGCGCATTGGTCGGTGGGCAAGGACCCCGGCACCTGGGACGCCATCCTGGACGGGCTGATCGAGGTGATCGAGGCCCGCGGCCTGGAGAACTCCGCCCGCCTCAAGGCCAGCGGGTTCACGCCGTCGAAGGAACGGCCGGGGATCGTGGTGATCGTGGACGAGTGCCACGTGGTCATCCACGCCCAGAACGCGGAGAAGTGGGGGCGGGTGGGCCGTGAAGGCCGCGCCGCCGGCGTCCAGGCCATCTACGCGAGCCAGATCTACGGGCTGCAGACCTTCGGCGGCGACGACGCGGTCCGCTCTTCCGCGACCGCCGGGAACACGGTGGCGCTGCGGGTGAGCCGGAACCAGTCCACGATGATCGCCGACATTCCGCTGGATCCGTCCACGCTGCCCAAGATCACCGGCGTCGGGCTAGTCGACTCCGGCCGTGAGGCGCCCTTCAAGGCGGCATGGGCTCCCAGCGAGACCACCGCCGCGCAGATGGACGCCGCGCTCGAACACGCTCCCGACGAGTTGGACCCGTTGGCCGCAGGGGCGTTCGACGCCGGGACCAAGGGCCTCTACAGCCGCCGCCACGAGATCGCCGAGCAGCAGGTCGCCAACGCCGAGGAGCGGCTGCGCTCCTACGAGGCCGGGCGGGTGCCGGCCGCACGCGAGGCCACCGACACCGAGATGGCGCTGCCCAACATCACCGGGCCGACGCTGTTCGAGATCCCCGACATCGACCCGGCGCTGCTGAGCGACACCGACCTCGGGCTCGGGATCCTCGCGGCCGCGGGCCGCGACCCCAACGAGGAGTTGCTGGCGACGTGGTCGGGTGCGGCCAAGCGGGTCCTGGAGCTGCTGATCGAGCACGGGTCGCTGCGCCGGGGCGAGATCGAAAAGCAGGTCCGCGCCTCGGAGGAGTGCTCCCGGGCGACCGTCTCCCGCGCCCTGGACGACCTGGCCGAAGCCGGGGTCATCGAGGCGCTGCCCAACCGGGCGGGGTGGCAACTGGCCGCCTGAGGCCACGCAGCGTCACCGCACACGCGGGTGAGACATCCCCACCGATGTCTCACCCGCTTCATGCCCTCATGCGAAGAATCAACCGATTCTGACGCGAGACAAACCCCGCCCGCACCCGAAAAACCCGGGCGCCGGCCCCACGCCGAGACACCGAGACATCCCGCCCCGCCCCGGGCGCGGAATCACCCACTGTGAGGAGAACACCTGATGCAGCCCATGACCGCCGCCGCCCTGCGCGAGGCCCTGGCCGACCTTCCCGACGACCAGGTGGTGATCGACGCCGCCACCGGCCGCGCCCTGGTCGACGTCGACCCCAACCCCAACGGCGCGGTGGAACTGGCGTTCGCCGACCCCCGACCGCGCCGCCGCGCCGTCGTGAACAACACGTTCGTCGGCGAGTTCCACGGCGGATCGCTGATGCAGACCGGCGGCAGCGACCACTACGGCGACCTGCGCACGTGACCCGACCCGCCCGACAGCACACGTCGGGGCCGCCCCACCTTCCACGACGCGGCGGCCCCGACCACTCCCACAGCGACGAAGGAGCACCACCATGATGACCGCGTTCGTAGCCCTGTTCGTCGGCCACTGGCTCGGAGACCACTGGGCACAGACCGGCCACCAGGTCGCCGCCAAAGGCCGGTGCGACGCCGCCGGACGGCGGGCGTGCGCCGCCCACGTGGCCACCCTGACCCTGTGCCAGGCCGTACTGCTCGGCCTGGTCGCCCTCTGCGAGGGCGGGATCGGCGGCCCCGCCCAGGCCGTCCTGGGCCTGGCTGTCAACGCCGCCTCGCACTACTGGATCGACCGGCGCCGGACCTTGGAGGGCCTGGCCCACCTGATGCAGCGCTACGGCAAGCACTCCTATTACACGTCCGGAGAGCAGGGCCGGATGGCGCTGGACCAGGCCGCTCACATGGGCTGGCTTCTCCCGGCGGCGCTCATCATCAGCGCCGACCCGGTGCCCGCCCTGCTGCTGGCCGGGCTGTGCCTGGCCGGGCTCTACATCACCGACATGCTCTCCCGGCTCGGCTGGGCCGAGGCCCACCGCACCGCCGACCGCAGCTGACCAGGCGGTGCCTCTGCCCGCCCCGCACACGCCGCGGGGCCGGCGGGCGGACCGCCCGGTCCACCCCTCTCGAACACTGTGGAAGGACGACCCATGGACCGATCGTGTAAGCCGCGCTGGTCCGCCGACGAGGTGGCCCAGCGCCCCGAATGGCAGCGGGCCCTGTACGACCAGGGCCTGCTCACCCCCGAGCACCGGCAGCAGGGGCGTCGGCACCTGACCGGCACCGGGCTGCGGCGCACCGCCATCGGGCGGGAGAAGGACGAGTGAGCGCCGCCACCATCACCCACCACACCCAGTGGATGTCATCCGACGACGACCAGACCGTCCACGACCTTCAGCTCGCCTACGACCCCGCCCACCCCTACGCCATCGAGGCCCGCTTCGTCCTGGACTCCTCCGACCCCGACGCCGTGCTGGTGTGGGAGGTTGACCGCGGCGTACTCGACCAGGGCGTGGCCTCGTGGGCCGGGGACGGCGACGTGCGCGTGCGGGTGTGGACGCCCCTGCCGACCCTGGTCCTGGTCGAGCTGCTCGACGGCATTACCGGCCGCTGGGGCCGCTTCCTGGCCCGCCGAACCGAACTGGAGGCCTTCCTGGCCGAGACCTACCGGCTGGTGCCCTCCGGCACCGAGCACGTCGACGTCGACGCGACCGTGGCCGCGCTACTGACCGGAGGTGAGCTGTGATGGGCGTCCCGCGCTTCCGTGCCCGCCCCCGCGGCATCGACGCGGCCCCCGCCCCGCCGGCCTGGGCCGCCCAGGCCCTGTGCGCCCGCGTGGGCACCCCCGCCGACTGGCACCCCGACGACTCCGACCAGGAGGCCATCCAAGCTGCGGTCGCGGTGTGCGGGCGCTGCCCGGTCCGCACCGACTGCCGGGACTTCGCCCTGGAGCACCCGCCGACCAGCCAGGTCGGCATCTGGGGCGGCCTGACCGCCGACGAGCGGATCCGGGAGCGCCGCAGGCAGATGCGCGCCCGCAAGGCCGCCTGAACCGCCCCTACCCACCACGAAGGGCACCCGCCGAGGCAAAGACGGCGGGTGCCCTTCACCGTTCTGTCTACCACCGAGGAGCCCCCTCAATGCCGACGATCACGATCACCGCTACCGCCGCCGTGCTCTCCGACCAGGTCGGGTGGGCCGCCCGCCTGCTGCCCGCCCGGCCCGCGATCCCCGTCCTGGCCGGTCTGCGACTGGACATCAGCACCGACCGGGTGCGCGTCACCAGCACCGACTACGAGGTGTGGGCCAGCGCCGACGTCGAAGCCGACACCGAGGGAGAGGGCGTCGCGGTCCTGCCCGGACGCCTGATGGCGGGCCTGCTCGCCAAGCTCCCGCCCCTGCAGATGGTCACGATCACCATCGGCCCCGACCGGGCCCGCATCACCTGCGGGCCCACCCGCGCGACACTGCTCACCCTGCCAGCCGAGGACTACCCCACCCCGCCACCGGCGCCCGCAGCCGTGGGGCGGGCCGACGCCGCCGAACTGGCCGGGGCCGTCGACCAGGTCGTCGTGGCCGCCTCCACCGACCCCACCCTGGCCGCGCTCACCGGCGTGCACACCACCCTGGCCGAGGACGGCATCGTGATGTGCGCCTCCGACCGGTACCGCGTCGCCCGCCAGAGCGTGGCCTGGGAGCCCGTCCTGGACCAGGAAGACGGCGCCGATCCCGTGCTGCTGGTCCCGGCCGCCGCCCTGTCCCAGGCCGCCAAGGCCATGACCGGCACGGTCAGCATCGCCACCGCCACCGACGACACCGGCCGCCTGGACCAGCTCAGCCTGTCCGACGACACGCGGCGGCTGTCCACGCGCCTGCTCGACGGCGACTTCCCGCGCACGGACTCCTTCCTGGAGCGGGCCCGCCAGGACGCACAGCTGAGGGTGACCGTGGAGGCCGCCCACCTGGCCGCCGCGGTCGACCGGGTCAAGCTGTTCGCCGCTGCCGACACCCCGATCCGGGTCGCCATCACCGACGAGGGCCTGGAGGTGCGCGCCGGCCACGACGGCGATGCCGGAAGCGAGGACGTGCCCGCCCAGGTCGACGGCGAAGGGCTGCAGGTGGCGTTCAACGCGCCCTTCCTGCTGACGGGCCTGGCCAGCGCACGCACCATGCGCATGCGGGTGGCGGTCAGCGCGACGGACCGGCCGGTCCTGTTCACCCCCGACGCCGACGGCGACGGCTACCAGTACCTGGTCATGCCGATCCGTCTGGGATCGGCGTCCGCCTGACCCCCTTGGAGGAGACCCCCTGATGTTCGAGCTGACCACGCTGTACCGGATCTACTGCGACGCCCCCGGATGCATCCGCCTGGTGATGGACGACGAGTACGACGCCCCGCTCCTGATCGAGAGCCCCGACCTGGACCGGGTCCCCGAGGGCTACCTGACCGACGACGAGGGCGTCCCGTGGGTGCGCGGGCCCCGCGGCCGGGTGATGTGCCCCGAGCACGGCCACATCCTGCGCCACGAACAGGACGTCGCCGCTACCCATGTCCCGCTGTTCGGCCCCACCTCCTGAGCTGTCCCGGGCGCTCGCTCTGCCCACCAGACCCCTGCGGGCTGGTGGGCGGGGGGACCGACCGGTCCACACACACACAGAGCGGCCCGCCCAGAACTTCCAGGCACCGAGCGGGCCGCCACTCCGAACGGAGCACACTCAGTATGACCACGCAGAAGACGGCCAAGCGGTGCTGCGGCACCAGCGTGGGCGTCATCATCGAGGACCAGGACGACCGGCTGCTGATGGTCACCCGCGGCTGGTGGCCCAAGGGCACAGCCCCGGTGGCCGGCCACGTCCGCGACGCGCACACCGCCGTCGCTGACGCCCTGGTCGCCGAAGTCCAGGAGGAAGTCGGCCTGACCGTGACCGGGGACCGGCTGCTGTGGGAGGGCCACCTGCCCAACCTGTGCGCCTCGTTGCCCCACCAGCCGCTGGCGGGCCACTACTGGCACCTGGCGGCCGCCACCGCCGAAGGAGAGGTCGTCGCCGCCCCGGGCGAGACCAAGGGCGCCGACTGGTACACCCCGGACCAGGTACGAGCCATGGCTCGGGCCACGTTGGTCCACTACCGGGCCGGGGGCGCGGCAGCGGACCAGCCTGACCACTCCTTGGAAGCGGTGTGGCTGCGGCTGCTGTTCGAGGCCGGGCGCCTGCCGTGCCTGACCGAGTCCGACCTGGACGTGGCCGAGACCGCCTACAGCACCGCGCCGGGCGAGTACTGGCTGGGAGGACGCCCGTAATGACCAGCCCTCTCATCGAAGGTCTGCGCAACTGGGCTGACGGGTTCTCCGCTGACCGCGCCGCCGTTGAGCTGCTCATCACGCACGAGTCCTGGCTGGTGCGACCGGATTTCCTCGACCGATGTGTGACAGAGATGCCGGTGGAAGAGCTGTTCGACCCGGCCCGACCGATCGCCATCATCGACTGGGACGAGACGTTCCGGGCCGTGGTCGACGGCCTGCCTGCATCCTCCTCCATGGTCGCCATCCTGCGCATCGCCGTTTCTCTAGGAAGGGGCGAACCGGTGGATCTGCGGGACGCCCTGGTGGGTTTGGACGCGACGAACACCGCCGCCGTCGCCACGGCCGTGGTCACCGCCGCCCAAGCCGATACCAGGGTGCATGTGACTCTGGCCCCTCGCGATCTCCCCGGCTGGCTCCGGCAAGGCTGAGCGCCAAGCTCCTCGCACGCCGACCTACACCATCTGCCCGCCCCGGGAAGCAACGCCCAGGGGCGGGCACACAAGCCAGCAACCCCCGAGCAGAAGGACCCGTATGACCTGGCACCTGCGTCCTATGGCCGCGTTCGACATCGAGTCCACCGGCCTGGACCTGGACAATGACCGCATCGTCACCGCCGCCCTATGGCGTATCGACCCCGCCAACCGGACCAAGGACGTCACCACCTGGCTCATCGACCCCGACATCGAGATCCCCCAGGCCGCCACCGACATCCACGGCATCACCACCGAGCACGCCCGTGCGCACGGTCGACCCGCCTGCGAGGCCGTACCGGAGATCGGCGAGGCCTTGGAGAAAGCGGCCGTGGACGGGCTCCCGGTGGTCATCTACAACGCCCCCTACGACCTCGGCCTACTCGCCGCCGAGTTGGAACGCCACCAGACCGGGGTGTCCTTCTCCGGGCTGCTGCGCATCATCGACCCCTTCGTCCTGGACAAGCAGGTCGACACCTACCGACGCGGCTCCCGCAAGCTCGTGGACGTGTGCGCCCACCACGGGGTCCGGCTCGACGCTGAGCAGGCGCACGGGGCCGCTGCCGACGCTCTGGCCGCCGCACGACTGGCCTGGAAGCTCGGAGCGCTCCACAGCGAGCTGACCGAAATGAACATCGATGACCTGCACACAGCCCAGATCGGGTGGAAGGCCGCTCAGTCCGCCAGCTTCCAGGAGTACCTGCGGCGCAAGGAACCCGAAGCGGTCGTGAACGGGTCCTGGCCTCTCGCACCCAGGCCTTGAGCGCACAACCCCATCGGGTCCGAGGGGGCCGGACCGTCACGACGTGGCGGGCCGGCCCCTTCCCCTTTCTGCAGACCAAGAACCCGGAGGACCCCGCGTTGCCCGCCTCTCTCGGGGCCTGAGCCCACCCCCGAGGGGCGAAAAGAAGGAGTCGGAGCGTCACAAGCTGGCCGTTCCGGCCCCTTCTCCATTGCAGACCACCCACCTGTGAGGAGAGAGATGACCGCGTTCTCACCGGTCGACTACGCCCTGGCCGCCGCCCGGCGCGACTGGCCCGTCTTCCCGCTCACCCCGAACTCGAAGAAGCCCCCGCTGGTCCGCGCGTGGGAGCAGGCCGCGACCACCGACCCCGACCAGATCCGGTCCTGGTGGCGGCAGTGGCCGAAGGCCAACTACGGCATCGCTACCGGCCCGGCCGGGCTCGTGGTGGTCGACCTGGACACCCCCAAGCCCGGACACGCCCCGCCCAAGGAGTGGGCGCTGCCCGGCGTCACCGACGGTGCCGATGTCCTGGCCGTGCTGGCCGAACGCGCCGGACAGGCCTTGCCGACCGACACCTTCACCGTGCGCACCCGCCGGGGCGGAACGCACCTGTACTTCGCCCACCCCACCGGCCCCCGAATGGGCAACACCTCCGGGAGTTTGGGGTGGCTGATCGACACCCGCGCCCACGGCGGGTACGTGGTCGGCCCGGGCTGCCCGGTAGCCGCCCCGGACGGATCGGGATGCTACAAGCACCTGAACCGCGACGCACCCGCACCGTTGCCGGAATGGATATGGAGCCTGCTGCGCAGGCCCGATTCCCGGAGTGAGCCCGCCGCCGCGCCTGTCCCGTCGCCGGGGCCCGCGAGCGACGTGTTCGCCGACGTCGCCCGCGACGACCGCCGCAGGGCCGCCTACGTCAAGGCTGCGGTGACCGGAGAGCTAGCCAGGGTTCGAGGCGCTCAGCCCGGCACGCGCAACGAGAACCTCTACATCGCTGCGGCCAGCCTCGGACAGCTCGCCCGCGAAGGCCTGCTGGAGACCGCCTGGATCCAGGACGCGCTGTACAACGCCGCCCTGGAGGCCAACACCGCGGGCGATGCCAACCCGCCCCGCGAGATCGCCGCCACGATCCGCTCCGGCCTGACCAAGGGCCTACGCGAATCCCGCCGCCCCACCACCCGCCACCGACCGCCCAGGAGGGCCGCCTAGATGAACTCCCGCGACGACAAAGACAAGAAGCCGAGCCAGGCCACCCTGCTGATCGAACTGGCTGACCGGCACGTCGACGTCGTGGCCGGAGAAGACGGACGCACCTACGCCGTCCGCAAGGGGTCGTCCACCGCGTTCCCGCTCCTGCGCAAGGACGGGCTGCGTGTGCAGCTCGCCCGCCAGTACTACGCCGAGCACCACGCGGTCGCCTCACAGTCCGCTCTGACCGACGCCATCTCCGTCCTGGAAGGACGCGCCATGGACCAACAGCCCCAGCCCATCCACCTGCGGCTGGCCACCCACCGCACCGACGCCGGCGACCAGATCATCATCGACCTGGGCACCCCCGACGGGCGGTGCGTCATCGCCGGCCCCGACGGCTGGCACGTGTCCGAGCGCAGCCCCGTGCTGTTCCGGCGCACCAAGCTGACCAGCCCCATGACCGAGCCCGGACCGGCCGGGCAGACCACCCAAGGCCTGGCCGCCCTGCGGGACCTGATCAACGTGGACGAGCCCTCATTCCGCCTCATCGTGGGGTGGTTGGTGGCCGGGATGATGCCCGACCTGCCCCACCCGATCCTGGGCGGCAAGGGCGAACAGGGAACCGGCAAGTCCACCGCCCTGGAGATGCTGATCAACCTGCTTGATCCCTCTCCTGCCGCGCTGCGGTCCCTGCCCCGCGACATCAAGACGTGGGCCACCGTGGCCAGCGCGAGCTGGGCGGTGTGCCTGGACAACGTCTCGGTCATCCCCATGTGGTTGTCGGACACCCTGTGCAAGGCGGTCACCGGTGACGGCCTGGTCGACCGGGCCCTGTACAGCGACGACGACGTAAGCGTGCTCAGCTTCCGCAGGTTGATCGCGCTCACCTCGATCGACACCGGCGCCCTGGCCTCTGACCTGTCCGAGCGGATGCTCACCGTGGAGTTCCTGCCGATCAAGAAGGAACAGCGGCGTCCCCACAGCGAGGTCGCCGCCGCCTTCCACCGCGACGCGCCCGCCATCCGCGCCGCCCTGTTCGACCTTTTGTGCAAGGTGTTGGCCACTCTGCCTGACACGCACCTGGCCGAACTGCCCCGCATGGCCGACTTCGCGCGCATTCTGCGGGCCCTGGACACGGTCACGGGGTGGAACACCCTGGACACCTACCTGACCGCTTCCCAGGTCACCACCGCCGATCTGCTCGACGCCAAGCCGTTCACCAGCGCGGTGGCCGACTTCGTGGACGAGCACACGCAGTGGACCGGCTCCATCAGCCAGCTCCTGGACCTCATCCCCGCCCCGGAACCGCGGCCCCGGTCCTGGCCGGTGGACGCCACTCGAGCCTCCGGCCAGCTCAAGCGCGACGCCCCGGTACTGCGCTCGATCGGCATCACGGTGATCGAAGCCGGACGCTCCCGCGACCGGCACCGCCGCCAGCTCTACACCTTCACTGCCCACAGCCTCGAAGACCAGGCCTCGCAGCCTCCGCAGCAGGGTCCGAACGCTGATCCTGCCCCGGACACCACGGTGACCAGGCAGGACGCCTCTCTTTTTGACCAGCCAGTCACATCTGACCCGTCGGACGCGCAGACTCCAGCCTCCGCACCAGCCTCCCACCATCACCCCAGTTCACAGGCGGTCACGGAGGCTACTGAGCCTGCGGAGGCTGGCTTGCCCCCACTCTCTGAAAAGACGACCACCAACGGAGTGGAGGAGGGGCCGTGCGTGCGCTGCGACGCCGCCTTCCACCGATTCGAGACCACCGACCACCCCAAGGTGTGCACGACCTGTGCCTCCAGGCACCGAACGTGAGCGCCACAAAAAGAGCGGCTCTGGCGCGAACCACCAAGCACTCGCCAGAGCCGCACCCCAACCCTCTGAGAAGGAGAGGCACTCCCAGCATGACCGATCGAACCAAACGCCGCCTGGATCTGGCGAAGGTCCGCGTGATCGGACCGCCCGACGTCGTCGACCAGGTGGTCGACGCAATCACTACGGCGCTCCCTTCCGCCGCCCCCTCCCGCCCCTACCCGAGTCGCCACAACCCCGACCACGTCCGCGTCTACCTGGAGGTCGCACCCGAATGAGCACCAAGGCACTCCGAATCCCGGCGCAGCGAACTCGGAACTGGCTCACCGTCGACGAGTTCTGCGAGGAACTCGGCATCGCCCGCTCGACCTTCAACGACTGGCGGGCCAAGGGACGGGCACCCAAGTGCGCCAAGCTGCCCAACGGCCAGCTCCGCATCCGCCGATCGGTCTTCGAGCAGTACATGGCCGCGCTGGAGGACGTCTCCTGATGGAAGCCGTCACCTACGACGTTCGGATCTGGAAGAAGTTCGAGGTCTATAAGGGCAAGCGGAAGACCACGCACACGGTGCGGTGGCGGGTGGGTGCGAAGACCTTCCGTGAGCCACACACCACCGCCGCGATGGCCGACTCCTTTCGATCCGAACTGGTGGCCGCCACCAACCGTGGTGAGGCGTTCAGCCTCACCACGGGGCGGCCCGCCTCCTGGAAGGATTCGGCGAAGGCCGAAGAGAACAGGGCCGCTAAGGTCTCCTGGTTCTCGTTCGTGTGCGACTACGTGGACGCCCACTGGGGCGTCTCAGCGAGCCACCGCCTCGATCGGGCCAAGTACCTGGCGAAGGCCACGGTCGCCCTGGTCCACGACGACTCCCCCGGTCGCCCCAACGATGACCTAGTGCGCACCGCCATGCGGAACTGGGCTCTCAACAAAGTGCACAGGAACATGGACCGCCCGCCGGACATCGACGAAGCTCTCGCGTGGTTGGAGGAGCACACACTGCCTGTCCAACGGTTGAGTGATCCGACCGTGGCCCGGCGGGTGCTGACGGAGGTGACCAGCAAGCTGCCCGAGAACGGCGGCGGGAGCCTTGGGGCGAAGTCCGCGGTGAAGTCGAAGCGGATCTTGTCGCATTGTCTGGATTTCGCCGTAGAACGCCGCCACCTGGAGGCGAACCCGGTGAGCTTCCACCGCAACCCCGCCGGGGCGATCAAATGGACGCCGCCGAAGGTCAACAACCTCATCGACGAACGATCGGTACCCGACCCCGCGCTCGCCCGGAGGCTGCTCGACGCGGTGGCCTCCGAGAACCGCAGCGGCACGCTGCTACGGCCCTTCTTCGCGGTGATGTACTTCGCGGCGCTTCGACCAGAGGAGGCCGTGAGCTTGCTGTGGTCCGACGTGAAGCTGCCGACGTTCACCCGTGACGAGATGACGGGCGCGTGGGTGGCGCCCGAGGACGCCTGGGGCGAGATCACGGTGCGGGAGGTCGCCCCGGACGTGGGGCGCCGGTGGACGGACAGCGGCCGTCAGAGGGACACCAGGCCACCCAAGGGCCGTGCGGAGGGTGAGACCCGGCCGGTCCCCTGCCTGCCGCTGCTGAGCCGCATCCTGTGGGAACACGGCCAGCGGGAGGAGAAGGGGCCCGGCGGGCTGGTGTTCTTCGGAGAGCGGGGCCACCAACTGGCCACCAGCACCTACTCCAAGGCCTGGCGCAAGGCCCGGCGGGCGGCGCTCCGGGCGGACCAGCTCGACACTCCCCTGGCCCGACGCCCCTACGACCTCCGGAGCGCCTGCGTCTCCACATGGCTGAACGAGGGCATCGACCCTCCCCAGGTGGCGAAGTGGGCGGGACACAGCGTCGATGTCCTACTCCGAGTCTACGCGCGCTGTCTGGAGGGGCGGGAGCAGGAGGCACGCCGACGGGCGGCAGCCGGGTTCGAGGGTTTCTGATCCCGGAGAACTTCAGCACGTATTCAGCGCAGCCCCCCGGATCCGGCCGGTGGCGGCCGTAGACAGCCGGATAGGACACAAAGAAGCCGCTGGCCTGTTCACGCAGGTCAGCGGCCTTTTTTTATGCTCAGAGGGGGTAGGCCGGGCAGGACTCGAACCCGCGACCCAGGGATTATGAGTCACCGGGATATCCCATCGGATGACGGCGAATAGCGATGATTTTCGCCGTATATGCAGGTCACAGCGTTGCCGATCTGTCGGTTCGCAGTGTTCTCCGCGCGTCCGCACGGGGGACCGTGGTCCCCTCGGTCCCCCACCGGTCCCCCCTGGGGTCCCCCTCGCTCGACGCGCACATGACTCGGCCCCGGTTCGGTGGTGTACCCACCGGCCGGGGCCGTCGTGCTGCCTCGGGGTTCTACTTCTCTTCTGGCTCAGGGCGCTCGGGCATCTTCGCGCCGGGCTCGCCGACGTACCAGCGGACGAAGCTTCGCAAGACCTTGGACATGTCTGCCTCCGGATCTGAGCTGCGTTCCACGGCGTCCCCGAACTTCCGCCAGAGCTCATCGGTGGTCCGAAAGCGCCGGAGTGCGCTCGGTGTCTTCTCTGCCATTGGGTGTCCCTTCTGTGGCTACAGGAAGTCTCTCACAGTGCTTGCGTGTGTGGCTACACTGAGGGTACGCTGTAGCCACAGAACGAAGGACAACCGAGGGAGACCCCGATGAACCTCTTCACCCGCATCGCTAGCACCGCCACCCGCGTCATCCGCGACGTCGCCCAGGCCCCCGCCGTAGCCCGGCAGCTCGCGGAGCTGCGCACCACCAGCCCGGCCACCCGGCCGGCGCCGCGCACCGTGCACGTCGACATCGACCCCGCCAACACCCCCGACCTCGAAGACATCGCCCTCGCCGCGAAGGAGTTCGAGGCCGCCCGCACCGAGGCCAACGCCGCCGCCCGCCTCCGCCGCCGCGCCGAGAAGGTCCTGCGCCGCACCCCCTCCGGCACCCACGGAGCCGTCACCGTCGAGCGCGTCGAGTCCTCCCGCCAGACCGCCGACCTCGACGCCATCCGCGCCCTGTTCGCCGCCCACGGCCTGGGCGACGTGCCCATGAAGCAGTGCGCCCCCTCGATCGTCGTCACCTTCGCCGACGACCAGGCGCCCGCGGACGAGGCTCCCCAGCTCGTCGCCGCCGCCTGACCACACCGAGCCCGAAGGAGCTCCGCAGTGAACCCCGAGCGATACCGATACCTGCCGCCCGACCCCGACGACACCCCCATCACGGACCGGTGCGTGTACGAGGTCGACCAGGACGGCCGCCTCGACAACTGCGGCGCCCCGCTCGCTCCCGACGCCGACCTCGACGAGGTCCTGTGCCCCTGGCACGCCGGCGCCGAAGAGCGAGGCGAGATCACCCCCGAGGACTTCGACGCCCTCGTGAGCCGCTACCAGGCGCCCGCCGCCTGACCCCGCACCCCGCGACTCCCAGACCCGCAGCCGCGACCACGGCGACTCACCACCGCCGTACAGCCATCGCAGTGCCCAGCAGTACCGCAGCACCGGAGGGGAACCCATGACCGTCGAACTCACCGCACAGGTGCCCGCCGACGACACGCACGTCCGGCTCGGACAGGTCTCCGTGGGAGGCGAGGTGTGGACCGTTGAGGCCCACATCGACGCCGACCGCTTCACCCGCCACACCCGGAAGGTGGCCGGGACGCCCGAGCTCGACCGCGACCGGATGGTGATCACCTACCCCGTGCCGGACCGCGAGAGCGCCAGTGCCCACCTGCTCTCGCACGCCCCGCACGCTCTCGCCTGGCACCTGCCGCGCCACACCGGACCGGTCGCCTGGCAGCCCCGCACGCTCGCCAACGGCCACCTGGTGCACGAGGCCCTCGTCGCGAACATCGAGGGCCCCGACGGTTCCACGCCCGTCATCGCCCGGCACGACACCGAGTGGGTCGCGATCAGCGCCGGGCTCGAAGGCGGCCTTGTCGCCCAAATCGGTGAGGGCGCCACCCGCCGGGTGGTCGTTGGCGTGCCGTCCATGGACGCCACTCGGGGCGACGCGTTCCGCATCCTCACGGAGCTGGGCTCCTTCCACCCGCCGACCCGCAGCTGACCCTTCGTCCCGGCACAACCCCAGTGAGGAGAACCGCCATGCAGACCAACACCGTCACCGTCCGCGGCTTGGAGGCCGGCGCCGTAGACCTGCAGCACGACCCGGAGACGGGCGTCCTGGTGGGCCTGCACATCAACGACGTCGTCATCGACCTGGACCGGGCCCGGTTCAACAACGAGACCGCCGACGACGTAGGCGAGCGCGTCGCCGCGCTCGAGCACCTGGCCGCGGTCGCGATCGAGGCGGCCTCGGAGTTGCTGACCGGCCGCCGGCTCCAGACCACCTGACCTTTCCATCGGGCCCGACCTGGCCCGCGCACCAACACGGAAGGCACACCCCAATGGCCAAGACCCGAACCAGCCTCTTCGACCTCGTCGCCGACGACATCCAGGTCCGCCGGCACCGCGACCAGCTCGACACGATCGAACTCGGAGACATCTCCCTGGACGTCGCCCCCCGCTACATGCACACCAACGGCCGCGCCTACCGGATCGCCGCCTTGGAGCGGCTGTCCGAGGTCGCTCTCGAGGTCGCCGCGGAGCTGCACACCGGCCGCCGCGACGACCTGCCCACCACCCCCATCACGAACGCCTGAGGAGACCCACCATGCGCCCGAAGCCCTACACCCGAATCGTCCGCTTCAAGCGGGTCGGACTGCACACCGATGTCCCCGACCTGGTCGCCCAGGTGCGCACCCACGACGACGGTCACGGCCCCTACATCGTGCGGGACCTTCACATGCTGATCGGCGACCACGTCCGCCCGCTCCTCGCTCACGACGGCGACGTGACCGTGGACGCCCACCCCGACCAGGCCCGCGGCTTCGTGTACGGCCGCACCCTGAACGGCAAGGGTCCGGTGCTCGCCGAGTTCTCGGTGCACCTCGACACGGAGGAGCTGCCGCCGCGCGGGGTGGACCACGACGAGGTACGCGAGATCGCCCGCATGGTCCTGCCCAGCAAGGAGCAGGACGTGACGATCCGGGCGTGCCGGACCGGCGCCGTGGTGCGCGTCCACGGCGGCTACTCGGAACGAGTCCGTGACGTCCTGACCGGCGCCGGATACACCGCCCACATCATCGACAGCGTCCTCCTGGTCGCTGCCCGCGAGTCCTAACCACCCACCCGAAGCACCAACGAGAAGGAGCACGACATGGACAAGAAGACCGCCGAGAAGAACCTGCAGGCCGCCCGCGAGCGCCTGGCGAAGAACGGTGACACCACCGAGACCGACTCGTACCTCAAGGCCAACCGCGCCGTGATCGACGCCGAGAAGGACGCCAAGGCTGCGGGCGTCCCCTGGTGGAAGCGGTAGCCGAACAGCAGCGGGGCCCCACCTGGATTGCCGTCCTGGTGGGACCCCCAACCCCAACACCGGCGGCTCCGGGCAACGCCTGGCAGCTCACCCCAGGGCCGCCCCCCATACGAAGGGATCACCACCATCATGCGACACCAACAGATCAACGTGTTCCTCGCCGTCCTGGTGGGTCTGCTGGCCGCTGGGATGGCCATCGCAGACGGCACGGCACCGCTCCTGCTCGGCCTCTTCGCGGCGTCGTGCGGCTTCCTCGCGCTCGTGGGCGCCGACTCCTGGCGCCGACACCGTGCAAGCATCCGCGGCCGGATCCGCCGGATGACCAAGCCCCGTACCGCCGCGCGCCGCTCCCGCAAGGGAGGCCGCAAGTGAACTCCGCTGACCTGATCCGGCACCACGGGTTCGCCGTGGTCCTGGTCGTGCTCCTCGTCGGGTTGGCCATCGCCCTGTTGCGGGTGGCCGCCCTGCCGCTCGCAGGGGTGGCCGTACTCCTCGACGGCGCCGCCAACAAGGCCGCCACCGCCCAGTTCCTCACCGACCTCGCCAACCACCCGGGAGGCGCACGATGATCCGCCGCCGCAACCGGCCCGTAGTCGAAACCGTCGCCGAACAGACCAAGCAGGCCGCATCGCTCGCAGGGATCGAAGACCAGGCCCTCTTGGCCGACCCCCGCACCAACCCGCGGGTGCGCGGCCACGCCGACGCCCTGCGCGACGACCAGCAGCGACGCGCACTCGACCTAGAACACCGCCGGGCACTCCGACGAGGCCGGGTCGCGGACAACCGGGCTGGCTACGCCGAACGCACCCTCGAAGCGATCCAGGCCGCCCGTGAAACCGCCTCTCCCGCCCTATCCGTGGTCGCCCTACACGTGGGGCGCCGCCGGTTCATGGGCGCGTCCCTGGCCGCCTCACTGCTGCTGTCCGTGGGGTCCGCGCTCGGGGTGGAGGCCGCCGCCCAAGGCTGGGATGCGCCCTCGGGAGTCGGATACCTCGCCGAAGTCGGCATGACCGGGCTCGCCACCACCGTCATCCTGTACCGGTCCCACCTGACACAGCACCGCGGTGCCGTCACCGGGTGGCAGAACGGGGCGCTGTGGGTGCTCATGCTCGCCCCGCTGCTCGGGTCCATCATCGCGTCCACCACCGGGTCCGGCCCGGTCGGTGCTGCCTGCTCCATCGGTGCCGCCGCGTTCGCGCTCCTGGCCTACGTGGTCGCGGACCGGTCCTCGAACGCGATGCGTAAGGCTGCGGCCCGTGTCGACCAGGCGGACGAGACCGAGCTGCGCACGGCCGCGCTGGGCGAGGACCTGTTCACGCTCGACGCGCCGGCTGGGGAGGGTACCCAGCTTGTGGGTACCCCTGCCCTGCGTCCGGGTTCGGTCCGCGACACGGATGGAACCCGCCCGCGCATCGACGGGTGGCTGTCCCCTGAGGGCCGCCCGCTGCTCCCGATCATCGCCGCCGCGGGTTCGGGGGTGACAGAGGACGACAGTTGGGTGTTCGACGACGAGAGCGAGTTCGCCGACCAGGTCGAGGCCTACGTGCGCGACCGCCGCGACCCGCCCGACGGCAGTGCCGGCACCGCACCTGTAGGCCCGTCTGACACCCCCTCCCCCGACGCTGCCAGTGCTGCCCGTGACACGGGGGGTGACACACGCGGCGACCAGCACGCCGATGACGGCGGCGAGTCCACCGAAGTGGTGCTGTCGCCCGCTGAGGCCAAGCGGCTGGAGGGGGTGAAGAACCGGACGCGGATCGCCGAGTACCTGGTGCGTCACCCTCACGCGACGGTGTCTGACATCGCTGAGGCGGTCGGGTTGACGGAGCGCACTGTGCAGCGGCACCGGCAGGCGCTGCGCGGGGAGGGGTGACAGACCATGCCGCGTCCCCCGAAGAGGCTCCCGCCTGAGCTCCGCAAGGCCGCTGAGAAGGCGCGCGCGGACGGATGGGAGGTCATCGCCCAGCGCGGCCACATGGTGTGGACGACCCCGTGCGGGCGCCGGTTGCAGACCTCAGGGACACCGTCCGACCACCGCACCGTGAAGAACGAGCTGGCCCGGTTGCGCCGCGCCGGCCTCGAAGACCGCTGAACCCAACCGTTGCCCAGATCGCAACGGTTGCCCATGACGCGGCCCGCCCCGACTTTCCAGGGACCGGGCGGGCCGCCACCCCATGAACGGAGCACCACGCATCATGCCCGAGAACAACCCGGACCACCCGCCCCGCCTCGTCGAGCTCGGAGGCGAGGTCATCCGCTTCCCCACCCGCGACAGGGGGACTGACAATCTCAGTACCCCCGACGAGCTGGACGACTTCCCGATCCCCGACGCTGAACCCCTCCCGCCCCTCGACGACGAGGAGCCCAGCGCGGACCTCGTCCCGCACATCGAAGACGCCGAGATCGTCGACGACCAGGCGCCCGCCACCACCCACCCCGTCGACGCACCCGCCGTGGCCACGGACACCGGCACATGGCTGGAGCAGCGACGGGCGTACCTGGCCGACGCACCCCCGGTCATCCCCTCATACCTGCGCGACAGCGACGAGTTCACCCAGGCCGCACGGTGGGTGACCTCCTACTACGCGCACATAGCCGCGTTCCACACCACCCGCAGCCCCATCTACCTGCTCCGACTCATGGGGCGCGGTCCCCGCGGCATCGCACGTGCGGCGCGCGCCTGGTGGACGTGGGCAGCCGACACCGAATCCCGCCCGCTCATCCGCAACGCCGCCGGCCGCGAAATGCAGGTCAACCTCGGTGACGGGGTGCTCAAGCACTCAGGCGGCGACTCCCACCAGTACATGCTGCTGTCCATGCGCCACGACCAGCGGGTGAAGGGGCGCATGGTCGTGTCCGCAGTGGTCGCCGTACCCGTGACCGTGCTGCTGGTGCTCGGTGTCCTGACCATGCCCGGGTGGGCGGTGCTGGCGTGGGCCGCTGCCGTTGACGCCCTGTTCGGCCTGGGTGTCCGCAACAAGGACAAGCCCATCGTCAGCCGGTACGTCGCTGTGCAGTTCCAGCGGCCCCTCGATTCCGACGAGGTCACCGCGGCCCTGGCCGCGATCGGCGTCAAGGGCCGTATCGACTTCGTCAACCCCATTCAGGTGGACGGGCCCGGGTGGCGCGCGGAGATCGACCTGCCCCCGGGTGTGCTCGCTGAGAAGCTCCTGGACAAGCGCAAGGAACTGTCCGGGGCGATGCGCCGCCCGTTGCAGTGCGTGTGGCCGTCCGTGGGCACCGAGCACACCTCCCGCGCCGTGTTGTGGGTGGCGAAGAAGGACCCGCGCACCATCAAGCGGGTGTGGCCGCTGCTCACCGATGGCCAGACCGACTTCTACGACGAGTTCCCGTTCGGTGTCACCCCGCGCGGTGAGGCCGTGCCCGTGTCGCTGATCGGCACGAACGTGCTCATCGGCGGTGTGATGGGGTCCGGGAAGACGTCCGCTGTGCTGGTGATCGCCCTGGCCGCCGCGTTGGACCCCACCTGCAAGATATGGATCTTCGAGTTGAAGGGGTCCGGCGACATGGAGTCTGTGCAGCCGGTCGCGTACCGGTATGTGCAGGGCGACGACGATGAGCACTGCGAGGTCGCGTTGAGCGGTATGCGCGCCCTCGAAGCTGAGATGAAGCGCCGCAAGAAGGTCGTGGCCGAACTGCCGATCGAGGACGTACCGAACGGGCGCAAGGTGACCCGCAAGCTCGCGGACAAGTACCCGCACCTGCGGTTGGACCCGCTGTTGGCGATCTTCGACGAGGTCCACACCCTGTTCGAGCACCCCAAGTACGGGAAGAAGGCCGCGGAGGTCGCCGGCCGGTTGATCCGGAAAGCCCGCGCTTACGGCATCATCCTGGTGCTGACCACGCAGAAGCCGGACGCGGACTCGATCCCGAAGATGGTGTCGGACAACGCGATCCTCCGGTTCTGCCTGGCGATCACCGGTCACATCGCCAACGACTTGATCCTTGGCACGGGCATGTACAAGCGGGGGATCCGCGCGAACATCTTCGAACCGGCGGAGGGCGATGACCCGAAGGACTCGGGGACCGGTTGGCTGTCTCGCTCGGCGACGAACGCGAAGATCGTCCGGGCGTACTTCATTCCTCAAGGGGACGCCCGGGAGGTTGGCCGGCGGGCGCTCGCTCTGCGGACGGCCGCGGGGACTCTGTCGGGTGAGGCCGCGGGCGAGGAGGTCGTGGACGCGGACACGTCCACGGTCGTGGACCACGTGCGCGCGGTGTGGCCGGACGGCGCCGCGGCGGTTCACTCCCACCGGCTCATCGAGGCGTTGGCCAGGTTCCGGCCGGACACCTATGCGGTGTGGTTGGAGGAGGAGGACGCCGCGGCCCGCTCGACTCTGCTGAACAACGCGTTGAAGCCCTTCAAGGTCCCCACGAAGCAGCTCACGATCCGGGAGTGCTGCGGTGGTGGGGCGAAGGGTGTCCGGTGGGACGACGTCCCGGAGCCGTCTGGGGACGGCTGGGAGGACGAGGAGGACGGCGACGATTAACCGCCCGGGGCCGGTTTCGGGGTGGGTGGTGGTTTCGCCTGGCCCCCGAAACCGGTTTCGACCCCGATGTCGGCCTGACAGCCCCGTGACCTGCACAGGTTTCGGGTTTCGGGGTCCGGGCGCGCACCCGTGTGCACGGCCCTCAGAGCGCATATGAGGGCCGTTGTCGTGCCCACGCCCCAGCCAGAGTTTGATGATGTGATGCCTCGGAGACTTGGAGAGCGGGAAGATGAGTGGCATGAGCAACGATTCTGAGCTTCCCCAGCCGAACCCCGTCGACATCGTGGGGAACATAGCTAAGAACCTTCCAGGGTCACAGGCAATCCACGGACTCGACGAATCATTCCGTCGGCACTACAGGCTGACGCGTCGACTGCGCCAAAACTCGCCCCCAACCACCTACGGGGATCTGCAAAATCTCACTTATGGGCAACTGGAGGACATGTCCCCAGCGGAGATCTCGGACGTGATCGCCCAGCAGAGCTCGACCGAACTCAACCACGGATCGACCATCATCGAGATGCTCGAGGCCGACCGGGACAGCGCCAAATCCTGGAACCTGTGGATGCTCGGAATCACCATCGGGTCGATCATCCTTGGCATTGTTCTTGGGGGCGCTTCGCTCTGGGTGGGTGTCCTCGGGCTGCAAGGAGCCTGACACGGCGAGGGCCCCGCCTTACGCTGGGAAGTGCGACCCACCCAGCAAGGCGGAGCCCTCATGTCGAAGCCTACCCTCGGACCCTCAGCGTCGTTCAGCGAAACCGTCCGGGACACCCTCACCGAACAGGACATCAGCGTCCGCGAGCTCGCCCGCCGGACCCGGTTCGATCACGCTTACCTCTCCCGTGTCCTGGCCGGGAAGCAGCGGCCCTCACCCGCGCTCGCCGACGCCGTCGACCAGGCGCTCAACGCCCGGGGGAACCTCGCTGCCCTGGCCGCCGGACCGCCGCCGTCCGACGACATGGACGAGACCGGCGACATGTTGGAGTTCATGCGCCGCGCCGAAGCCTCCGACCTCGGAACAGGCACCATCGACGTCCTCGGGGCGGCCGTAGACCAACTCTGCCGCGACTACCCGACCGCTCCGGGGCCGGTCCTGCGGGACCGCTCCAAGAAGCTCCTCAAGCACGCTCTCGGGCTGTTGGAGCGGCGCACCACACTCGCTGAACACCGGGAACTCCTCGTCCACGTCGGGTGGTTGTCCGCGCTCCTGGGGTGCGTGCACTTCGACGTCGGCGACCGTCTCGCTGCGGAGACCGCCCGGAAGATGGCCCACCAGTTGGGCGACCAGGCAGGGCACGGCGAGATCGTGGCGTGGGCGTATGAGATCACCGCGTGGTTCGCGCTGTCCGAGGGCCGGTACCAAGCGGTGGTGGCGGCTGCTGAGGCCGGACGCGCTCACGCTGGGGTGTCCAGCGGCGGTGTGCAGCTCCTCGTTCAGCAGGCCAAGGCGACGGCGAAGATGGGCGACCCCCACGCGCACGTGCTGCTCGTGGAAGCCGGGAACATGCTCGCGCAGTTGCCGGCCACTGACCAGCCTGAGCACCACTTCGTGTTCGACCCGGACAAGCTCACCAGCCATGGGGCGACGGCGTACACCTGGTTGGGGTGGGACGAGGCCGCGGGCGAGTACGCGTCGGAGATGGCGGACCGGTACCAGCGCGAGTACCGGCCTATGCGGTTGGCGACGGCCCGCCTGAATCTGGGCATCCTCGCGGCGCGGAGGGGCGCGTTGGACGAAGCCGTGCACCTGGGGGAAGCGGCGTTCGAGTCCGAGCGCCGGTCGGGTGCGTTGACGTCGTGGGCGCGCGGCTTGCTCTCGGAGTTGGAGGGGCGCTATCAGGGTGAGCGCCTGGTGGTGGACTACCGGGAGCGTCTGGCGTTGGAGACGACCGGGGACCGGTGACAGCGGTGACAGGTCGGGTTGTCACCACCGGTCGTCTCCCGCGGGTGGCCTGGTCGCCGCAACGATGGCGGCATGGACACCACATCCGGGGGATTCCCCCCGCCTCGCAGAGAGCCCACAGACCGGTTGGTGGACGCGATCGCCAACGACCACCTCGATGCCGATCAGCGCCAGGCGCTCGCGGACCTGGTCGACCTGGTCGCCGCGGAGATGGTGTCCGACAGTGTGGCCCGACCAGGGACGCTGATGGACCGCACGATCGAAGATGCGGGCGCATGGGGCAACCTGCGGGCGGCGTGGAAGCGGCTGCACAGGCAGCTCTACCCCCGGGCGGTGAAGTCGTGACCCTCGAAGAACTCCCCCGGCAGACCGCGCCACGCACGAGCCGTGACCGAGGGCTGAGGCCGGGTCCGCTCCCGCGTCGGTCCCGGCTCGACTTCTACTTCATCGCTGAGGACCTGGTCACCGATACCCAGGGCGAGCCGCTCACGGGGGTGGAGCTGGCCGGCCTCGCTGACCGGTTCGATGACCACACCATCGCCCCGCCTGGGGCGTCCCCCGCCTTGCCGGTGACCGTGGAGTTCTTCCACGATCTCGTGCACGCTGGCGGGCGGGCCCTGGCCGGCGGGGAGGTGGCTGCGCTGTCCGTCCACGTGCGCAGCCTCACCTGCACGGAGGTGGCACCCTGATGGCGTGGATCTGGCACTGCCCGGTGTGCGGCTACGTGACATCCTGCCCGCACCTGCAACCGCCGGAGAAGTAGACGTCCGCGTGCCCCCACACCCGCGAGGGCATAGCGCGCGGCACAGCCCGGGGTGGAACCCGGGAGGGCCCGATGGGGAAGGACCAGTCGGGCCCGGCCCCCGTCGTCCGTGAGGACGGCGGGGGTTCTCTTGTGTTACGGCTATGCGTGACGGTGTGGACTCCAACAGATACCGTTACGTCTATGCGTAACAAAGACTGCCCGATGTGTATGACCCCTATTACCGGCCCCGCCTACCTCGTCGACGGCGCCCTCAAGCACAGGCGCCGCTGGACTGCGGAACTCCTGCTCATCTGCGGGCCCTGCTACACGCGCGGCGCCCCCGACCCCGAAACCGGCCTGCTCCCTGCCCCCGCCCACCGTGAGACGCCGCGCGTCCAGTGGCATGGACTGGTCGGGCGGGGCGAGAAGCTACCGCCCACGCCGTGCGCGGCCTGCGGGATGGTGGTGGTCCGCAACGACGACCCGTTACTCAAGAGGGTGACGTGCTCCCGCGCATGCTCCACCTCCCTCACGCGCAGCCGTAACGGCGGGAAGGGGTCGGGCAAGCCGTGCCAGGTGTGCGAGGAGCCGGTGACGACAGGTCGTGCTGATTCCCTCTACTGCTCCCCGGCGTGCCGTCAGAAGGCCTACCGGCAGAGAATCTCTCACGCGTAGCCGTAACGGGCAGGGTCCGCCCTGCGCGTGGGCGGGGACGAAGAACGCTTCCGTACCGGCTACGGAGGACATGGCTTCCTGCGATCCCAGGAAGTAGCAGGCCAGAAGTTCGCCCCGGGCGTGCGAGGCGCAAGCCCTACAGGTACTCACGGCTCTTCTTCGGCCGACCGTCCGCCAACTCCGCAACGCCCCGAAGGCGAACGGGCCTGCCGTCCGAGAGAGCCTTGGACGCCTCCCTCAATGCGAACGCCGAATTCCAGGCCACAGCCCACGTCGCCGACTCGCCAACGTCCAACCGGTGGGGAAGCTGCGGGCCGATCGAGTCGCCGATCGGGTGGATGCTGGCCCCTGGAGAAGCTCTGACGCCCCATCGTTGCACCGTGACCGGCATGCGCCCCTTGTTGACGACCTCGACCACGGCCAGCCGATGCACGAAGCCCTGGTCGGCCAATCGCTGCACCTGTGCCTCAGTGAACGCTTTCGGGTCCTGGGTGACCAGGGTGGACTCGTCCGCCCCCATGAACCCCAGGCGGAGCCTGACTCTGATCCGGCCCCCGGTGAGCACGTAGTGCAGCACCTGCCAGGCGAACGAGGCCGCGCCGAGGAAGCCGCCGAGTGCGGCCACGAGGAAGGAGGCCGTCTGGATGTCCATGTTCATGGCGCCAACGTAGTCCTCCCGGGGGGTTCGGGTGGCTGAGTCTGGCCGGCATCTCGACGTGCCCGCCCGCGACGTCCGCGGGCCTGGTGGCCTGAACCGGTGACGGCGTCCGCGCCGGCGGGGAGGAGGCGGGGCCGGTCAGTAGAACCTCAACAATCGTCTAGCCTCCGATATCCTTCACTTATCGGAGGTCAGGTCAGGCGGTTTCGCCAAACACTCCGGCCGCCCTCGGAGCGCGTTCGACAGCTCGCTCGATCCCCTCGGGAGAGCAAGCAGTACATCGAGGGTGTCACCGTGTGCCCGTTCCGGACCTTCGGTTCCCTGTGAACGCCTTCGGTTGCGCCTACCCGTTTCGGGTGCTGTGCGCCGTTTCGGCAGCCAATACACCGGGACTCCCGTTTCGGGCCTTCCGGCGGTTATGGCCATTGTAGGACGTCGTCGCTCATTCCGTCATCATCCGGTCCCCTTCCCCAGGGCGACCTGGACGCTGCCGCCGCCCTTGATCTTGACCTGCTTACGCAGGCGGCGGACCATGTCCTCGTCGTCGCCGCGCAGGTCGATGGTCACCACGATGGGCTCCGCGCCGATGGGTTCGGGGGCGCCGGTGTCGTTGTAGGCCAGCGTGTAGCCGGGGGCCAACCACCCGCCCTGGTCGTAGGTCTGGGCGCCGTTCCAGATGTCGCGCATGCGCTGGGTGTGCTCGCCGGGGAACGGCCCCTCCCACCCCTTGTCCTGGTTCCAGAAGTCCCGGTTCTCGATGACGCCGCCGCGCGCGAACTGGGGCCGGAACAAGGCGCCTCCGAAGCGGCGGCCCTTGCGGACGTTGTCGCCCTCGTTGCCGCCGACGCCCATCCAGGACTTGTCGGTGACCATGCGCACGTGGTCGGTGCCGAACACCTGGATGTCCGCTGGCCGAGGCTGGTTCACGCGCTTCATGCCGGAGGTGTAGTAGTCGCCGGTCCACGCGCTCCTGGAGGCGCCCTTGAGGGCCTGGGACTGCTTGGTCTGGTTGTAGAGCCAGGAGATGAACATCGCGCACCAGGGGCCGACCATCCCGTACCAGTCAGTGATGGCGTTCCGGTTGGACCCGCCGGGCACCTCGGGGTAGCGGCCCACGGACTTCTCCGCGAGCTTGACGACACCCTTGGCGCCCTTACCGACCTCCAGGTCGTCCTTGTTCTTCTTGATCTGCGACAGGATCGCGGCCTGCCACACCATCATCTGCCGGTACCCGGCCGCGCCGGGCAGGTCCGTGCCCCGCCCGAACCGGTTACCGACGATGTCGGTCATCCCGCCCAAGGCCTGCTGCCCCGCGGCGACCGCCCCGCCCTTGTTGTCGAAGTCGTTTTTGGCCTTGGCGTTGAAGGAGTCCGCGAGACCGACCACGCCGCCGCCCGCGAACCCAGGCACCCCCTGCAGGAGCCGGGACGCGCCGGTGCCGGCCTGGTTGGCGGCGTCCACGAACGCTTCCCCGCCCAGGCCGCGGGTGGCGGCGGGGGTGAGGACCGCTTCGCCGTCGCGGACCATGGCGAGCCGGTTGTCGCGCACCGAGAACCCGGACAGGGATCCTCCGTTGGTGAGGTCGACCAGGCCACCGCGGTCGAATCCCTTGACGGCGGGCATCGACCCCAGGCCCGGGACCTTGGACGCGATCGTGTTCCACACGCCTCTCAGCCCGCGGTTCACGACCGGGCTGATCACGTACCGCACGGGGGCGGCGACCGCCTGGCGCAGCCCCGACCAGGCGGTCGCCACACCCTTGACGGTGCGCGCGAACCCGGTCACGGTCTTCTTGTGCATGTCAGCGAAGACGCTGGTCAGGGTGCGGGAGAGGGTGCCCGCGACCGTGATCAGCCCGCGGACCATGGTCGCGAAAGCGGTCGCGGAGTTCTTCGCCATCGAGGCGAACCCGCCCGCGATGTTCTTGCCCAGGGTGGCGACCAGGCGGGTGGCCGAGGAGACCAGCACCCCCAGGGCCCGTACCAGGGATGCCACCAGGGAGGTGAACACCCCGGTCGCGGATGCCTGCATCTTGACGAGGGCGACCATGACCTGCGAGACCATGGTGGCCATCTCGGAGACCATCGCGACCTGCATCGACGTGGCCTTCTTCGCGGCCTCGGCGCCCATCAGGTCGAACTCGCCGCCGACCCCGCCCGGCAGCTTGCCGGTCTCAGCGATGATCTCGGACACCATGTCCGGGACGATGCTGTTGAAGATGAGGACGTCACCGAGGCCTTCGACGGCCCCGATGGTGTTGTCGACCATCTCGTTGATGTGGTCCGCGACGCCTTTGACCAGGTCAGACGCGATTCCGAGGATGGCGTCCTTGATCTCGCGCCACTGCCGGGCAGCGGCTTTGCCCAGTCGGACGAAGGACTCGGCCACGGTCACGCCCAGTTGCACCAAGACATCGTGGAATCCGGAGATCAGCGCCCAGCCGACGCGGGCGACCATGCCGGGGATCGCCACGACCAGGCTCGCGATGGCGTGCACGAACGCCATGAGCAGCCTGGGCGCCCAGTCCTCCTCGACCTGGCGGGCGATCTGCCCGCCACCGTCGGCCTTCTCGAACCCCTCAGCGGTCTCGGTGGGGGCGTTGGTCGCCCAGGCCACGAACCGGTCGGTGAGCGCCTGCAGCCGGTCTGGCAGGGACTCCGCGAACTCGTTGATCCAGGTGGTGAACCGCTTGGTCCAGTCCTCCAGCCGGTCGGGCAGGGACTCCGAGACGCCGTCGATCCAGGCGACGATCCGGTCCGTCCACGCCTTCAACCGGTCTGGCAGGGACTCCGCGAACGCTTCGGCCCACTCGGTGAACCGCTGGCCGTAGGCGTTGAACTGCTCCTTGCCCGACTCCCACAGGCCGCCCGCCCACTCCTTGAACGACTCCGTCCACCCGTCGAGCTTGGTGTCCAGTTCGCTCTTCTGGTCCGAGATCCACGAGCCCAGGGAGGCCACCGCGCCGGGCAGCTCTGCCTTGATCGCGGGCCACAGCCCGCCCGCCCAGGTGGTGAACCGCTTGGTCCACTCGGCGGTCTTGTCGCGGATCATGTCGGGGGCGTCGGTGGCCAGCCAAGACCCGAACCGGCGCAACAGACCCACGAGCTTGGACCGCAGCCGGGCTTCCAAGTCCACGACCCAGCCCAGGAACGCGGGGATCCACTCGGTGCGCAGCCGGCGTTCTATCACCGGGAGGTCTTCAACGATCCACTCCGCGATCGCGCGCGGCAGCTGCACGAACTGCAACTTCAAGGTCTGCCAGAGCAGCTTCACGCCAGCGGTGCCGACCGCGACCAGGTTGTCGAACCCGGACTTCATGACGGTCTTGGCGCCGGACCACACCTTGGACCAGTCGCCCGACATCAGCCCGGTGACGATGTCGATCCACCCGCCCAGCTGGCGGACCATGTTCCCGGCCACGGAGCCGATCAGGTCGGTGGCGATCCGCACCCGCGCGGCCGCCTGGTCCCACAGGAACCCCCACCGGTCGCGGAACTCGTCGGCTCCGTCGCGGAGGTTGCGCAGCCACCGCAGGATGCGTTCGGCGTGCGGTTGGGCGGCGTTGCGGAACTCTCGCCAGCCGTCGACCAGGGCTGGCCACAGGGTGGTCGCGAACCAGCGGCCGACCCGCCCTGCGACGTCTTCGAGCTGCTCCCACCCCCACACCAGGCCGGGCCAGATGTTGCGGTCGAAGAAGCGTTTGGCCGTGGACGCGGCGGCCTGGATGCCTTCCCACGCGCCGGTCACGATCGACCGGAACTTCTCCGAGCGCTTGTAGGCGATGACCAGGCCGGTGGCCAGGGCGGCCACTCCGGCGATCACCCACACCACCGGGCCGCCGAGCACACCCAGGGCGGCGCCCACGCCGAGCATCGCGCCCTTGGCGAGCAGCAGCCCGCCGACGAGCACGGCGACGATCGACGCGAACATGCCGACGGCCTTGATGACCGGGGTGACGATGCGCTCGTGCTTGTCCAGCCACCCGGTGACGGCCCGCACCCCGCCGGTGAACATGCCGACGGCCTGGGTGGCGGCGTCCAGGATGCCCAGGTCCGCGAAGGAGATGAAGAACCCCTCCACTGCGGAGCGGGCGCCCTTCATGCCGCCGACGAACCCTTCCATGCGGATGTCGGCCATCTCCTGGGCGGCGCCCTCGGAGTTCTCCAGGTCCGCGATCAGGGCTTCGATGCCCGCCGACCCCTGCCCCAAGAGGCTCTGCAATTTGGGTCCGGCTTCCAACCCGAAGATCGACATGACGTCGCCGACGTCAGCGCCCTTGTCGGCCAGGTCGGTGAGCAGGCCAGTGAGGGGGCGGACCTGCCCGTCGGCGCCGGTGGCGGCGACCCCGAACTCCTTGAGCTTCTTGCTGCCCGTGGAGCTGGTGTCGGCCAGCGTCGCCAAGATGCTGTTCAGGCCGGTGCCGGCCATGGATCCTTGGATGCCGGCGTTGCCCAGGAATCCGATGGCGGCGGCGGTCTCCTCGAACGACCACCCGGCCGCGCTAGCAAGGGGGGCGGCGTACTTGAACGACTCTCCCAGCATGTTCAGGTCCACGTTCGTGGAGCGCATGGTCTGGGCCAGGACGTCAGCGATGCGCCCCGACTCCTCAGCCTTCAACCCGAACCCGCTCATGACGTTGGAGGCGATGTCGGCGGTGCGGGCGAGGTCGGTGTTGCCGGCGGCGGCCAGGTTCAGGACGTTAGGCAGGGCCGCCATGGTCTGGGAGGCGTCGAACCCGGCCATGCCCAGGAACTCCATGGCGTTCGCGGCTTCGGTGGCACTGAACTGGGTGGTGGCGCCGAGCTCCTTGGCCTGGGATTCCAGGGCCTCGAAGCTCTGACCGGTGGCGCCGGTCACCGCGCGCACCCCGTTCATGGCGTACTCGAAGTTCCCGGCGGCGTTGATGGCGGCCCCGCCGATCGCGAGGGCGGCCACCCCGGCAACCGCGCCGGCGGCCCCGAACGCCGTGCCGATCCCGGCCAGGCCGCCGCTGAGGCCGCGGGTGAAGGACCGGCCGCCAGTGGCTCCCGCCTCGGTCATGGCGGTGGCCACGGGGCCGGATGCCTTGGTGGCCTGTTGGCGTACTCCGACGGCGAGCCCGGCCGCGGCCTGGTTCGCGGCGGAGACGAACTTGCCGCGGCTGTCGCGGATCTTGCCGTCCACGCCGCGCACCCACCCCTGGGCGGCGAGGATGCCGCTGCCCGCGAGCTCGCCCTGGGTCGCCGAGCCGCCCAGGGTCTTGGTGGCGGCCGTGGTCATGCCCGTCGCGAACCCTGTTCCGGCGCGGGTGCCGGAGGCGGCAACGGTTTTCTCGACACCGCCCATGGTGCGGGTCAGCTGGGTGGTGGAGCGCGAGACCTGTTGGGTGGTGGCTTGCCCCATGGATGTGGCGAATCCGGTGCCGGCGCGGGTGCCGGAGGCGGCCATGGTCTTCTCGACGCTGGTCATGCTGTTGACGACGCGTGCGTTGGAGCGTCGCAGCCCGCGGTTGGTGGTGGTGTCGAACCCGGTGACGAACCCGGTGCCGCCGGTCCGGCCAGCGCGGGTGGCGGTGCGTTCGACTCCCGCGAACGTGCGCCTGACACGACGCTCCATCCGACGGGTCTCCCGATCGAACGGACGCGTGTTCGCGTCCAGGACGACGGTGAGCTCTTCCAAGATCGACATGCTTGCCCCCTTACCAGCAATTATAGCCAGGAGGCATGAAAGATCGGGTTATCATGACTCTGAGGAATGAATGGGACCCCCGGCCTACTTGCCCCGGCCGGGGGTCCCGCTTGTCTTCCGCCTACTCAGCTACTCAGGGCCCGCTGGGTTCTGCGCGCTCAGAGGCCAGCTGCACAGCCGCCTTGACCTGAGCCAACCGCCACCCGGCATCCTCGGCAGCGAACCGGCCAGTGGCCAGGAGGCGCGCCATCGTGTGGTCCGCGTCCTCGTCGAAGAGCGCTTGGGCACGTTCATTGATTTGCTCGGTGTCGGTTCCTGCGTCGATCACCTCGCGGATCGCCGCGGCCTTACGCAGGATCCCGCGCCGATCGGCGAGCCGGTGAGCAGCACGCCGGTTCATGTCCAGGACCGCGGCGGTCTCGTCGATGGTGGCGCCGGCGGCGAGGAACCACAGGAACAGGGTTCGGGTGTCGGCGCGTGTGAGGCGTAGGCCCTCCATCAGCTCTCACCGCCTCGTCGGATGGTGCCGTCGGCGAACCGCATGGTGGTGCTGGTGTCCTCACCGAGGGCGTCGTGGCGGCGCTGCCGTGCCTGGGCTCGGTCGCGGCCGTTGACCGCGTCGACCACGCGGCGCCGCTCCTCGGTGGGCGGACCCTCCGGGGCGGCCGGGGCTTGGCTGGCGGCCTCCCGTGCCCGCGCGCGGGCTCCCCCGGGCCTCACGTTGGCCTCGACGGCCTCGGTGATCTCGTCGGGGCTCATGCCCTGACGTTCGGCGTTCAGGCCGTTCTCGGCCGTCTCGTGGACGCGGGAGGCGATCGTGTCGGCGCACGCCGCAGCGGAAGCGCGGGCAGCGGTCAGGCCCTGGTGGGTGGGGTCGGCTTCGACCTCAGCGGCGAGTTCCGCCGCCCACCGCTTCGCGGTCTCCACGGTCTCGGGGTCGCCACCGAGCCGCCGCACTTCCCGGGCGACCTTGTTCGGGTAGTTGGCGCGGGTCGGGGAGTCGAGCTGCAGGCCGCCGGACACGAACACGTCTCCGATGGGCTGGGTGACTTCGCGGCGGCGCTGTTCTGCGGCGCGGGAGTCGGCCGTGATGTGCTTCTTGGACATGGTGTTCTCCTCGTTGCCCTTGTTCAGAGCTCTAGAAGGTCGACGTTGGGGATGAGGTAGAGGAGCGGCCCTCGCGGGGTGGGCACGTCCAGGACTCCGGCTTGGTGGAGGAGTTGCTCTGCCTCGTCGGTGTCACCGGTTTCGCAGGGCAGCGTCAGGAAGTCGACGCCGTGGCGGGCCCGGTACATGTCGGCGACCAGATGTGCGGTGTCCCGCCAGGCGCCGGAAGGGTCCCCGGTCGGGCACAGCCGGACGTGGTTGCGGCACGCGGCGGTAGGCGCGTGAGAGAGCTCCTGCTGTAGGGCCTTGAGGCGTTCCAGGATCGCGCGGGAGTTCATCGGCGTGCTCCGTTCTTCTGGGCGTTGACGGCCGCCTCGATCTCCGCGAAGCGTTCGGTGAGCTCGCCCTCGACGCGCATGGCGGGCAGCGCTCGGAGGATCTGCGCTGCGGCGCGCACACGCACGGACGGGTCGTCTGCCTGGAGGCACTCCACCAAGGTCTCCACGGCTTTCATGGAGGCACTGGTGAGCGCTCCGACGACTTCGTCGAGGAGCTCGCCGCGTAGGTCGCGGACCTCGTCGGCGAAGACGGTGTCGTCAGCGAGCCATCGGCGGACGGTGCGGGGTGAAACCCCGGCTTCCTGGGCTGCGGTTTTGGTGCCGGAGCCGCGGGCGAGCGCGAGGATGGCCGCTGCTTTTCCGTCAGGGCGGTCAGTTTGGGCCACTTCGGGTCACCCCCTTCGTTTCGGTGAGTTCCTCGAGCAGCGCCTGGGCGCGGTCATGGATGTGCGGAGGGATGCGGCCGGCTTCGCTGGTGAGGATGCGGCGGGCTCCGGTGGTGGTGTGGGACTCGCTGAGCGCGGCGGCGAGGACGAGGTGGGCGATGCGTTCGGTGCTGCCGCCGGGGTGTGTGCGGGCGGACTCCCGTGCTGCCCGTGCGAGGTCGAGGTTCGTCGAGGCCATGGCTACTCCGGCGCCATGTCGTAGAACCGCGAGAAGTGGAGCTGAGAGGCCACGGTGATGCAGGTGGTGGGCCCGGATCGGTGCTTCGCGATCCACAGGTCAGCTTCGCCTGACCGAGGGCTCTTCTCCTTCTCGGTGACCTCCTGGTCCTCGCGGTGCACGATGAGCACCATGTCCGAGTCCTCTTCGAGCGACCCCGAATCGCGCAGGTCCGAGATGCGCGGGATGCCGTCGGCCCGATCTGCTGCGCCGCGGTTCACCTGCGCGAGCATCACCATGGTCACGTCGAACTCCATCGCGATCATCTTCAAACCGCGGCTGTTCTGGGACACCTCGATGTAGCGGTTCTGCGGGGTGCCGACGCTGGACATGAGCTGGACGTGGTCGACCACGACCAGACGTGGGGTCATTCCCCTGCGGGCCATGGAGCGGAGGCCCTGCTGGATGGTGCTGAGCGTGCACTGGCCGGGGGTGAACAGCTTCAGCGGGGCGTTCGCCCAGCGGTGGCGAACCTTGGCCGCGCTCGCCCAGTCCTGCTCCGCCATGAGGTGGTTGTTGATGACGTGGAGCGGGATCGTGCCCTCAGCGGACAGGATCCGGTTCCTGAGCAGGTCCGGTCCCATCTCCATGGAGAAGTAGGCGACGGGGGTGTCGTGGCGGAACGCGGCGTGCCTGGCGATGTCGAGCCCGACCACGGACTTGCCTGAGCCGGTGCGGCCGGCCACGGTGATGAGCTGGCCGGGGCGCATCCCGCCGGTGAGCGCTTCGAGGTCCTTCCACGGGAACGGGACGGTGTTCGAGTCGACGGGCTGAGCGAGTCGGTCGAAGTAGTCGGCGTCGTCCCCGACGAGTTCGGCGTCGGTGTTGGTGCTGGGCCGTTGGCGGGCGGCCTGGTCGACGGTGGACACGGCGTGGTCTACGAGGTCGTCGACGTCGCCGGTGCCGTCGTAGCCGAGTTGGGCGATGCGGGTGCCGACCTCGACCAGGCGGCGCTTGGTGGCGAGGTCCGCGACGATCTTCGCGAAGTACCCGGCGTTGGCCGCGGCCGGTACGGCCTCGGTGAGGGTGACCAGGTAGGGGGACCCACCGACACGGGTGAGGTCGCCCTGCGTGCGCAGCTGCGCGAGCACGGCGCGGGGGTCGAGGGGCTGCCCGTTGTCGTGCATCTCCATGAGGGTCTGCAAGATGATCTGGTGCGCGGGTCGGTAGAGGTCGAGCGGCGAGCTGAGGACATCGAGGACGGCCGGAAGCGCGTCGGCGTCGACCATGGGGGCGCCGATGACGATCTGTTCCGCGCCGATGTCGTGCGGTGGGATCCGGTCGGCGTGCTCGGTGTCGGTGGTGGTCACGCGGACTCTCCTAGGTGCTGTGCGAGGGCCTCGTTCTGGGCGAGGTCCCACCGCTTGTCCGGGCCGTGGTCGTGGAGGAGCTTCGTGACGTCCCCGAAGGCTCTGGTCTTGATGTCGCTGGCGCACGCGTCACAGGGCAGGGCGAGGTAGTGGCGGGTGCACTTGGTCTGGGCGCGGGCCGGTCGGGGGCGCGGCGCGCGGGCGGCCTTCAGCTTGCGGAGCCGCTCGTGCATGTCCTCGTTCTCGATGAGGCTGGTGATGAGACCGCTGAGGCTGTGCTTGACCTCGGGGCGGATCTGGTCGATGAGGGCCTGGGCTTCCTCGGGGGTGGCGCCGGTGGCGTCGATGATGCGGTCGCGGATGCTGCTCGTCTTCTTCGTCTTCGTCTTCGACGGCTGGTCGCCCGCGTCGCGTGGTGATGAGGAGGAAGTTGAGGTGTAAGGAGGAGTAGGGCGGGTTGTTTTCACCCGCCTACGTGTCGAAAATGACCCGCCTACACCGCCTGTAGGCGGGTGGTTTTTTGCGTCAGCCTCGTCCGTAGGCGGGTTGTTTTCACCCTGCTTCCCGACGTCTGGGACGTCGAAGCCATCGGCCTGGTGGTCTTCCACTGAACCTGTAGGCGGGTTGTTTTCACCCGCCTTCGAGGCGTCGCCCGGGGCAGCCCACCCTGAAGGGGCGAGGTGAAGGAATCGGTACTTCGAGACCCTCCCGTTATGGCCACCCCCGGCATGCTCAACGACCTTCTCCTTCTGGAGCTTGGCGAGGACCCGCCGCATAGCGCGGTCGTCGGGCACCATGGCCTGGCGCATGATCTCGGGGTCGTGGACACCGTGGTACGTCAGGCGACTGACATCGTTGGCGTCGTCGGCCAGGACGAGAGCCGCGAGCTTCTCGCCCTTCGTGAGGGTGTCAGGAGCCCACACCTTCACTTCGCGGTAGAGCTTGTACCCCATCAGCGGCGCCCCCTGTCGCTGGTGCGGTGGTGGCGACACTGGCCATGCCCGTGCGTGCGGATCCGGCACGGGTCCCCCGACCTCGTCAGGGCGCCACAGAACTCCGGTAGCGGTTCCTCCTCCGAGTCGTCTGGGTCAACGACCCACGACATGGGGTCGGTGTGCTCGCACGTGGCAGGGAAGGACGCGACGATGAGCGCGCCGACCCATGCGGCGTCCGTTGGGTAGGCGACCCGGCCGCACCGGTGGCACTGGACGTGTCCGGCGCGGATGAGCGGGTCGTGATCTGGGCAAGGCACCCCTGGTCTCCTCACTCGGTACTGATCGGGGAAGGGGTGCGGTACTGGCGGGCGACGACCACCCAGACGAGGCGCCCGCAGCCGGAGCGGCGGACGCCGGCGACACGGCCGGACCAGGAGAGGCCCTGGTGGTGTCCGGCGCAGCGGGGGCAGCGGTACACGAACAGCCAGCGGCGGCGTCGGGCGCAAGGCGGGTAGAGGCTCGCGAAGGCTGCCGGGGTCCGATGGGAGGCCGCCTGTTCGCCCTCAGGCTGGTCGGTTACGCTGGGCGAGACTTCCTGTGGTGTCACGTCCTGATCCCCTTGAATGTCCTGATCGGTCTGCCAACCGGTCTCCTCGGCCCGGTTCGGTGTTGGCGCACCGGCCGGGCCGCTGTTGTGCGTGCGGGTCATGCGGCATCACCGCCCGCATGGTGCTGGGCTTCGTCGATGCCCAGGTAGGCCAGCAGGTCAGAGCGACGGAACCGGTACTGATTGCCGAGTTTGAGGACGGTGATCGGGCACTCACCGGTCCGGACGAGCTCACGCATCTTCGTGTCGCCGAACTTGAGGGCTTTACCAAGGGTGCGCAGATCGAAGGTGACGTCCAGCGCGAGAACTTCCTCGACCTTCATCCCCGAGCTCACAGCACACGCTCCAAGGTGTCCTCTCCGCCCTGCTCACGGGCGCGCATCCACCGGTCGATCTCCTCTTCCCGATACCGGATCCGTCCACCACGGCTGGGTGAGGTCTTGACGTACTTCGGGCCGATCCCCTTGGAACGCCACGTTGCGAGGGTCCTCTCGGCGTATCCGGTCAGCTCAGACGCCTCTTTGGGGTCTAGGTACCTCGTCGACATCCATCCTCCCGTGGCTGGATTATCCACCCTCCATTGGGGTTGACTAACCCCCTGATTGGGGAGACACTAGCACGCCAGAGATAGTAAAGGCGAGTCACGGAAAGTGGATCTTGCGCATGGTCGCTACAGTCGCCGTCATGGTGAAGAAGAGGCAGGATCTCGGGGTGACCGCTGTCCGAGTCGCACGCAACGTCAGGGAGGTCCGGCAGGCCCGAGGGCTGTCGGTGACCCAGCTGGTGAAGCGGCTCAGCGGAAAACTCTCGGTCGACGCGGTCAAGAAGATCGAGGCGGGAGCCAACCCGGACGCCGCAGTGGTCCGACGGGTGAGCGTTGACGAGCTGGTTCTGTTGGCGATCGCGCTCGACACCACTCCGAACCGGTTGCTGCTTGGCCCGAGGGCCGACGACGAAGATCTTGAGCTCACCGACGCCCAGATCAAGTTGCCCAACAACCTTGTGCCCTCACAGGATGAGCCGGTTGATACCTCCCCTTCGGCTCGGGACGCGTGGCGGTGGGCGCGCGGCGGAGAACCGCTCCATCTCGGGCCTTCCGTCTATCCACTGCCCGAGGACGAAGAGGACGAGATGAGGCGCTATCAGAACCTCTTCGCTCAGCAGGAAATCCGACGTCGTCGTTTTCAGCAGGAGAGCCGCCCCGACGACGTCCCCGACTTCACCGACTTCGGGCGCCTGCCCGTTGAGAAGCAGGCTGTGTTGGACGAGATGGCGGACACAGCTACTCCGGCCGTGCTAAGCGCCATGGACACCGGGCTCCCCTGGAAAACCGTCGTTCGCCGTCTCCGTATCCAGGTCGACAAGATCCTGTGGCAGCGCCGCCGCGAGTACCTGGCCAACCGGACACCGGAGGACGTCGAGCGCGAGCGCGAGGAGGGCAAGCGGGCCGCAGACGAGCTCATGCGCCAACGACACCCTGGGCGCTACCCGTTTGAGGAGGGCACCGAGTGAAGGGCTCGACGTTCAAGCGGTGCCGGTGCCGCGACGAGGCCGGCAAGGAGCTCGGGCAGAAGTGCCCCGACCTGCGCAGGAAGAACGGAACCTGGAACCCGCGACACGGGTCGTGGTACTTCAAGCTCGAACTCGAACCCGGCACGAACGGCCGGCGCCAGTTCCTCAAACGAGGCGGCTTCGCCTCCCAGGACGATGCCCTCGACGCCATGTCCGCGGAGAAGGTCAAGGCCGGCCGCGGGCGCGACGTCACGACCAAGCTCCTGTTCGGTCCGTTCTTCGACAACTGGCTCGCAGGGAAGAACAGCCTCGCCCGGTCCACCACCGAGAAGTACGGCGAACACGGCCGTCTCTACTTGAAGCCGCACCTCGGGCACTTCGAGCTGGACAAGCTGCGGGTGGATCACGTCGCGGCGATGTTCGACGCCATCGAGGTCGCCAACGCCCAGGTCGTGGCAGCCCGTGAGTCCGAGGACCCGCAGGTGCGCGCGACAGCTAAGGGCCGCAAGGTCACCGGGCCGGTCACGCAGCAGCGGATCAGGGCGACGCTCCGGTCGTGTCTGGCGGACGCGGTGAAGCAGCGCCTGGTGGACGTGAACGTCGCGCAGCTCGTCGACCTCAAGCCCGGTCGGAAGGCCAAGGCGCTGGTGTGGACGCGTGAGCGTGTGGAGGCCTTCCAGGAGACGTTCGGAAAGGCTCTCGCCGACGACCAGGCGAAGGCCCGCGGCCAGGCCGTGCTCGGGTTCAAGACGTGGCGGTCCGTCGAGCGGCCCTCGCCCGTGATGGTGTACACGCCCCCGCAGACCGGAGCGTTCCTGGACCACGCCGTCGAACACCGGCTCTACGCGGCGTTCCACCTGATCGCGTTCCGGGGCCTACGCCGCGGTGAGGCGGCCGGCCTGCGGTGGCCGGATGTGGACCTGGACGCGGGGACGGTGACACCGAGCAGGCAGCGCCGTCAGATCGGGTGGGAGGTCGAGGAGGCCGACCTCAAGACGGATGGGTCGGAGGCGACCATCGCCTTGGACACGGGCACTGTGGATGTCCTGCGGGCGCACCGGGCACGGCAGAACGAGGAGCGTCTGCTGTGGGGTGACGCGTGGGAGGGCGTCGGGCACGTGTTCGCGCGCGAGAACGGGGCGCCGCTGCATCCGGCGACGCTGACCGAGGAGTTCGAGCGCCTGGCGTTCGGCGCCGGCCTTCCGCCGATCCGTCTTCATGACCTTCGCCACGGGGCGGCGACGCTCGCGCTCGCGGCCGGTGTGGACATGAAGACGGTTCAGGCGATGTTGCGGCACTCCTCGATCACGATCACCGCGGACATCTACGCGACGGTGCTTCCGGAGGTCGCGCACGAGGCCGCGGAGGCGTCCGCGCGGCTGGTTCCGCGGGCGGCGTCGGGGACGGGTTCCGGGACTGGCGGTCCCCCAACGGTCCCCCAAGGGGGTTGGGGGAACCGGAAGGGAGCGTCTGTTACGAGGAAACCGCTCTTCACAGGGGGTAGGCCGGGCAGGACTCGAACCCGCGACCCAGGGATTATGAGTCCCCTGCTCTGACCAACTGAGCTACCGGCCCGCCGTCGTCGGCGATCGTCATCCTAACAGGATGTGTCCTGCGGCACCGCGCCGAGAATCCGCCCCGCCCGGCACGGAAGGGAACCGTTGACGTCGCTCTCCGCGGTTCGGCGCGCGTAGCCCGCACCTGGGTCACGGGGCGTGCACGTGCTCGGTCTAGGGTGGTGAGGTGCGGCGCGCGCCCGGTGGACCCCAGCGCCCGGCACGGACGCCGCTTCTACCCGCTGGTAACCTCGCGGGTCGCACATCGTCGTCAGGAGAGTTCACGTCATGGCCCAAGTACCCGTCAACGTCACCGTCACCGGCGCCGCCGGCCAGATCGGCTACGCCCTGCTGTTCCGGATCGCCTCCGGCCAGCTGCTCGGCGCCGACACCCCGGTGAAGCTGCGTCTGCTGGAGATCCCGCAGGCCGTCAAGGCCGCCGAGGGCACGGCGATGGAGCTGGACGACTGCGCCTTCCCCCTGCTGCAGGGCATCGACATCTTCGACGACGCCCGCCAGGCGTTCGAGGGCGCCAACGTGGGCCTCCTGGTCGGCGCGCGTCCCCGCGGCAAGGGCATGGAGCGCGGTGACCTCCTCGAGGCCAACGGCGGCATCTTCAAGCCCCAGGGCGAGGCCATCAACGCCGGCGCGGCCGACGACATCCGCGTCCTGGTGGTCGGCAACCCCGCCAACACCAACGCCCTCATCGCGCAGAGCCACGCCCCCGACGTGCCCGCCGAGCGCTTCACCGCGATGACGCGCCTGGACCACAACCGCGCGCTCACCCAGCTCGCCAAGAAGCTCGACGTGTCGATCAACGACATCAAGAAGCTCACGATCTGGGGCAACCACTCCGCCACCCAGTACCCCGACCTCTTCCACGCCGAGGTCAACGGCGCCAACGCCGCCAAGTCCGTCGGCGACCAGGCCTGGCTGGAGAACGACTTCATCCCGACCGTCGCCAAGCGCGGCGCCGCGATCATCGAGGCCCGGGGCGCGTCCTCGGCCGCCTCCGCCGCCAACGCCGCCATCGACCACGTCCACGACTGGGTCAACGGCACCCCCGAGGGCGACTGGACCTCCGCGGCCATCCCCTCCGACGGTTCCTACGGCGTTCCCGAGGGCCTCATCTCCTCCTTCCCCGTCGTGTCCAAGAACGGCAAGTGGGAGATCGTCCAGGGCCTGGAGATCGACGACTTCTCGCGCGGCCGCATCGACGCCTCCGTCAAGGAGCTCGTCGAGGAGCGCGACACCGTCAAGGAGCTCGGCCTGGTCTGAGCCCCGAGTGCCCGTCCGCCGCACGGCGTTCGGGCCGCGGTGCCAAGGGGGTGTTTCCCACGGGGAACGCCCCCTTCGTCCGTGCGGTGGGCGTACGTCCCGACGGGGGTCGGGGAGCGGGCAGTATAGAACCGTGAGTCTCATCGATGTTCTTCCCGCCGACCCCGAACCCGATTCCCTCTTCGAGGCGTTCGCCTCGTGGACCGAGGAACGGGGCCTCACCCTGTACCCGCATCAGGAGGAGGCGCTCATCGAGGTCGTCTCCGGGTCCAACGTCATCCTCAACACCCCCACCGGCTCCGGCAAGAGCATGGTCGCCACCGGCGCCCTCTTCGCCGCGCTCGCCCGTAACGAGTGCGCGTTCTACACCGCGCCCATCAAGGCCCTGGTGTCGGAGAAGTTCTTCGACCTGTGCAAGATCTTCGGCACCGAGAACGTCGGCATGATGACCGGCGACGCCAGCGTCAACTCCGACGCCCCCATCGTGTGCTGCACCGCCGAGGTCCTGGCCCAGATCGCGCTGGTCGAGGGCAAGCACGCCGACATCAACACCGTGGTCATGGACGAGTTCCACTTCTACGCCGAACCCGACCGCGGCTGGGCCTGGCAGGTCCCCCTCCTGGAGATGCCCCAGGCGCAGTTCCTGCTGATGTCGGCGACGCTGGGCGACGTCACCCGCTTCGAGGAGGACCTGGAGAAGCGCACCGGACGCCCCACCGCCGTGGTCGCCTCCGCCGAGCGCCCGGTCCCCCTGTACTACGACTACCGCGTCACCCCCCTGCACGAGACGCTGGAGGAGCTGCTCGGCGAGGGCCAGGCGCCCGTGTACATCGTGCACTTCACCCAGGCGCAGGCCATCGAGCGCGCGCAGTCGCTGACCAGCATCAACATGTGCACCAAGGAGGAGAAGGCGGCGATCGCCGCCGAGATCGGCAACTTCCGCTTCACCACGAAGTTCGGCCGGAACCTGTCCCGCTACGTGCGGCACGGCATCGGCGTGCACCACGCGGGCATGCTCCCCAAGTACCGCCGCCTCGTCGAGCGGCTCGCGCAGGCCGGTCTCCTCAAGGTCATCTGCGGCACCGACACCCTCGGGGTGGGCGTCAACGTGCCCATCCGCACGGTGCTGTTCACCGCGCTGAGCAAGTACGACGGCGTGCGCGTGCGCCGCCTGCGCGCCCGCGAGTTCCACCAGATCGCCGGACGGGCCGGGCGCGCCGGGTTCGACACGGTCGGCCACGTGGTCGCCCAGGCGCCGGAGTACGTCATCGAGAACGAGAAGGCCCTGGCCAAGGCCGGCGACGACTCCAAGAAGCGGCGCAAGGTGGTGCGCAAGAAGGCCCCGGAGGGCTTCGTCTCCTGGGACGAGGCCACGTTCCGCAAGCTCATCGACGCCGACCCCGAACCGCTCAACTCCCGTTTCCGGGTCAGCAACGCGATGCTGCTGAGCGTGATCTCGCGGCCCGGCAACTGCTTCACCGCCATGAAGCACCTGCTGACCGAGAACCACGACGACCGCCGGACCCAGCGCCGCCACATCCACGAGGCGATCGCCATCTACCGGTCGCTGCTGGACGGCGGCATCGTCGAGACGCTGCCGGAGCCGGACGCGCAGGGCCGGACCGCGCGCCTGACCGTCGACCTGCAGGCCGACTTCGCGCTCAACCAGCCGCTGTCCACGTTCGCGCTGGCCGCGCTGGAGCTCCTCGACAAGGAGTCGCCGACCTATCACCTGGACGCGCTCACCGTGGTGGAGTCCACGCTGGACGACCCGCGGCAGATCCTCGGCGCCCAGCTCAACAAGGCCCGCGGCGAGGCCGTCCAGCAGATGAAGATGGACGGCATCGAGTACGACGAGCGCATGGAGCGGCTGGAGGAGATCGACTACCCCAAGCCGCTGGAGGAGCTGCTCGACCACGCCTACGAGGTCTACCGGACCGGGCACCCCTGGGTAGGCGACCACCCGCTGCGGCCCAAGACCGTGGCGCGTGACATGTACGAGCGCGCGATGACCTTCGTCGAGTACGTGGGCTACTACGAGCTGGCCCGCTCGGAGGGCCTCGTCCTGCGCTACCTCGCCAGTGCCTACAAGGCGCTGAACCAGACGGTGCCCGACGACGCCAAGACCGAGGAGCTGCGCGACCTCACCGAGTGGCTGGGCGAGCTGGTCCGCCAGGTCGACTCCAGCCTGCTCGACGAGTGGGAGCAGCTCACCAACCCCGAGGAGGAGGGGCCCGAGGGCGTCGAGCCGGCCGAGGAGAGGGTGCGGCCGGTCACGGCCAACGCCCGTGCCTTCAAGGTGCTGGTGCGCAACGAGATGTTCCGCCGGGTGGAACTGGCGTCCCGCCGCCGCTACGGCGACCTGGGCAAGCTCTCCCAGGACGGGGAGTGGACCGGCGAGGAGTGGGCGGAGGCGGTCGAGGCCTACTACGCCGAACACGACGCGATCGGGACGGGTCCGGACGCCCGCGGCCCGCAGATGCTCCTCATCGAGGAGGAGACGGGCCTGTGGCGGATCCGGCAGATCTTCGCCGATCCCGCGGGCGACCACGACTGGGGCATCAGCGCGGAGGTCGACCTGGCCGCCTCCGACGCCGAGGGCCGCGCGGTCGTGCACGTGGTGGACGTCGACCGGCTCTGACCGGGTTCGCCCCGGGCCCGCGTTCGGGGCCCGGGGGTCAGTCGAGCAGGTGGGCGTTGGCCGCCCGGACCCCGGCCGCCAGGTCGGGGCGCTCGACCACGGTCCGGCCGGCGGCGGCCAGCCGTTCGGCCCCGTCGCAGTCCACGAACAGCGCGGGCTCGCGCCAGGCGAACACCACCCGCGGCACGGGGGTGGTCAGGATCAGTCCGCTGCACGCCAGCGGCCGCGAGGCGCGGGCGCTGCACGGCTCCAGGGACGAGTACAGGGTGGCCCGCGCCAGGCGGGGGTCGGCGCGGTCCGCCTCGCGCAGCGCCACCTCCTCCGCGTGGTCGTGGGGGTCGTCCCGGCGCGAGTAGCCCTCGCCGAGCACGGTCCCGTCGGCGGCCACCACGACGGCGCCCACCGAGAACGCGGTCTCCGAGTCCGGGCACAGCAGGGACAGCTCGACCGTGCGGCGCAGCCAGTGCGCGTCGGCGTCCCCGTCGGCGGGCGGCGGGCCCGTGGGGCTCACGGGGCTCACGCGGTTCCCCCGGCCGGCTCGGCGACGTAGCGCAGGACGGCGACGTCACCGAGCGCGCGCGCCTCCGTCAGGCGCAGCGGCGAGGACGGGGTGAAGGCGAAGGGGCCGGGCAGCACGAAGCGCGGCGCGTCCTGATCGCCGACGAAGAAGGGGGCCACGGCCACGCGGAGCTCGTCGACCAGCCCCTCCGTGAGGAACATGGTGTGGATGTGACCGCCGCCCTCCACCAGGAGGCGCCCCACGCCCCGATCGGCCAGGTCGGCGAGCACGCCCTTGGCGGTGGGCGGGTCCCCGGCGTCGGCGACCGCCACCGGCGGCAGGTCCTCGGCCCGTCCGGCGAGCGCGCGGCGGGCGGTGTCCAGCCCCGCTCCCCCGGTGTGCACGACCGCCCCGGCGTCGCCGGTGGTGAAGAACCGTGCGTCGGGGTCGAGGGCGCCGGACCGGGTGACCACGCACTTGAGCAGGTTCTCGGTCCGCCCCTCGGCCGCGCGGCGGCGCCGCAGCTCCGGGGAGCGCACGAGCAGACGGGGGTTGTCGGCGCGCAGCGTGCCGGCGCCGACCAGGATCGCGTCGCACTCGGCGCGCAGCGCGTCGATCTCGGCGAAGTCCGCCTCGTTGGACAGGCGCAACCGGTCGGGACCGGCGTCGTCGATGCGGCCGTCGATCGACATCGCGCAGCTCAGGATGGTGTACGGACGGTCCATGCCCCCAGGTTAGCCCGGGCCCACCGACCGGAAGGACTTATTGGCCGCTGACCTGCGGTCGGTGCCTTCCCGTGCTTTCACCTCCACGACTTCGGATTGTCGCGGCCGGGGAACCCGGCGCGTAATTGCACGCGGGAATAGGTGCGGACCTATTCCCGGTGTCAGCTGTCCGCTACGCGCACGCACGCGGAGCCCTCTCCGGAGGGTCACGGGACGATCTCACCGGCCACGCGCATCTCCCGCTGAAAGCCCCCTCCGGTGCAGGCAGGGGCTTGTGCCTTCGTGCACAGCTCCAGATTCCTCACAAAATGGACATTGGGCGTATATGTCCCAGTCGGCCCAGGTCGGGCGTAACACGATTCGGCAAGCGCGACAAGGGCAGAGTGACAGATGTTTTTCCGACCTGTGTCCGTGACTCGGTTAACAAGCGCGTCAACAACGAATACAATCCAGAGGTCGGCTCACTTCCCCACCTCACATAGAGGACGGCGATGTCTCGATTCACCTCCCCCGATTTCCTGAGGCAGGCGGGGGGCAAACACGTCCGGGCCAAACCTCCGCCCGTCGTCGACCTGGCACGGCCCAGTCTGGCGCGGTTCCACTCCTTCCACCTCAAGGGCAAGGACCACTTCGAGGTCGACCGCGAACTGGCCACCCGCGCCGAACAGGTCGCCCCGGGGTTCCAGGACGTCGTCCTCGGTGAACGCGCCTTCCTGCAACGGGCGGTGCGGTTCCTGGCCGCGGACCTGGGCATCCGCCAGTTCATCCAGATCGGCGCCGGCCTTCCCGCGCCCGGCGACCCGCACGAGATCGCCCACGAGACCGACCCGGGCGCCCGGGTGGTCTACGCCTCGGACGACGCCATGGTGCTCACGCACCACCGCGCGCTGCTGCGCAACGGTCGGACCACCGCCGCGGTCCAGGCCGGGCTCACCAGCCCCGACCGTGTGCTGGCCGACCCCGAGACGGCCAGGATCATCGACCTGAACCAGCCGGTGGGGCTCCTGCTCACCGGCGTGGTGGCGCACGTGGCGGACGCCGACGACCCGGCCGCGCACATCGCCGCCCTGCGTGACTCCCTCGCCCCCGGAAGTCATCTGGTCCTGAGCCACTACTGCCGCCCCGACGCGTCCGCCTACCCCAAGGACGCTCAGCGCGCGGCCGTACTCGAACAGGTCTTCGCCGAACACCTCGGTTCCGGGCGCTGGCGTACGGAGAAGGAGATCGAGGCCTTCTTCGCGGGCTGGCGGCCCGTGCCCCCCGGTGTGCTCCAGGCCCAGCGGTGGCGGACGCTGCCGGTCGCACCGCCCGTCCCCGGCTGCTACCAGATGCCGCAGCGCAACCGGCGGCTCATCGTCGGCGGCGTGGGCCGACTCTGACGGCACCCCCCGTCCCCGCGCCTGAGCCCTCGGCCCGGCAGCGGGCGGGGGCCGCCGCATGCCCGCCGACCCCGCCGTCCTCTCCGCGCGCGCAGCGACGGCCCGCCGGTCTCCCGACGGGCCTCGATCCGTTCACCGCCGCCGCTACCGCACGGCCATCGATGGGCGCAGCCCCGGCGACCCGTTGACCGTGCCCGGCCCCGGCCCGGGCCGCCCGGCCGCACCGGCCCGCCTCAGGCCGCGCGGTCGGCCCTTCTCGGCAGGGCGAACGCGGCGGCCAGCCCGGCGAGCGCGAAGGCGGCCGTGGCGCACAGGGCGACACGCATCCCCTCCGCCGAAGCCACCCGCAAGGGCTCTCCGGCCAGTCCGTCCAGCCCCGTGGCGTACACGCCCACCAGCACCGCGAGCCCGGCGGCGGCGCCGAGCTGCAGCGCGGTGGACGCCATCCCCGACGCGGCCCCCTGCTCCCGGTCGTCGACGCCGGTCGACGCGGCGATCCACATGCTCGTGTAGGTGACGCCCATGCCCACACCCAGGACGACCGTCCCCGGCAGGACCGTCCACAACGACCCGTCGACCGTCAGCCCCAGCGCGAGCAGTCCCGCGCCGGCGGCGTTCAGCACGATGCCGACGAGCAGGGTGGTCCGGGTACCCCACCCCCCGACCAGCCGATCGCTGACGATGTTGCCGAGGGTGATGGAGAGCGTGGGGGCGAGGAAGGCCAGCCCGGTCTCCACGGCGCTGAACCCGAGCACGTCCTGGAAGTACAGGGTCAGGAAGTACGGCGCGTTCTGCACCGAGAAGCCGAAGACGAGGATCACCGCCATCGCCGCGCTCAGGTGCCGGTTGCGGAACAGCCGGAGCGGCATCAGCGGGGTGCGGCTGCGGGTCTCGACGACGAGGAACCCGGCGAGCAGCACCACCGCGAGCAGCCCGGAGAACACGACCGGCGTCGACGACCAGCCGAGTTCGGGCCCCTGGGCGACGGCGAACACCAGCAGGGTCGTGCCCGAGGTGCCCACGAGCGCACCCGCCAGGTCGAACCCGCCCGCTCTCTCCCGGCGCTCGTCCTTGTCCAGCAGCACGAACGCCGCCGCGACGCCGACCACGGCGAGCGGGACGTTGACGAAGAACACCGCCGCCCAGCCGAACGCCCCCGTCAGCGCTCCGCCCAGGAGGGCGCCGAGGCTCAGACCTCCGGCGCCCGCCGCCGCCCACACCGTCAGCGCGCGGTTGCGTTCCCTGCCCTCGGGGAAGCCGCTGTTGACCAGGGAGAGCACGGCCGGGAAGAGCAGCGCTCCGCCCAGCCCCTGCACGACCCGCGCTCCGATGAGCACCTCGGGCGTGGTGGCGAATCCGCCCACGAGGGAGGACAGGCCGTACAGGACCATGCCCGTGACGAACATGCGCCGCTGGCCGAGCAGGTCCGACATCCGTCCGCCCAGGAGCAGGAAGCCCCCGTAGAAGACGACGTAGGCGGTGACGACCCATTGGAGGGAGTGCGCGGTGAAGCCCACCTCGGCCGCGATCTCGGGCAGAGCCACGAAGACGATGGTGAAGTCGAGGCTGATGACCAGGTGGCCCAGGGCCAGCAGGGCCAGCGTCAAGCCGGAGGTGCTCCGGGCCGACGAAGCGCGGGTGGCGGTCATGCCGAGCTCCTCGACGTGCGCTCGCGGGCGTCGGCGCTTCGCGCGCCGGCGGCCTGCCGGGCGATCTCCACGAGGGCCTGCTCCTGGTCCCGCGGCAGTTCCAGCCCGAAGACCGTGCGCAGGATCCGCGGCACCTCGTCGGCGGCGATCTCCCGCTGGGCCCGCTCCCCGTGGGGACGGTGGCTGGTCAGAGTCAGGCCGTTGAGCGTGCGGCGGACGTCGTCCCCGTTGTGGTGGACCACGATCCCCTGGGTGAAGGGCGATTCGGGATCGGTGGAGGCGACGTGGTTGTATCCGGCGTAGTCGGCCCGGTAGTAGCGCTCCCCCGTGAACTGGACCAGGTTGAACCAGCCGCCGGGTTGCCGCAGCCGCAGCACCCAGTGGTCCTGTTCGGAGCGGTCCATGCGGTACTTCCAGCGGCCGGTCGCCACCTCCGCGCCGGCGACGAGGGGGATCGGTCCGCGCGGGCCGGAGGAGCCGACGCCGACGTCCACGTGCCAGTCGACGCCGTCCAGGACGACGGAGAGGATGGTGTGGGCGACGGGGCCCATCTCGCGCTCGTCGCCGCCCATGAGCATGCGGGCGGCGCGCCCGGTCACCTGGAAGCCCAGCCGATCCAGGACCGAGGCGAACAGGATGTTGTGCTCGTGGCAGTACCCGCCCCTTCCGCGGCGCACCAGCTTGTGCTGGAGCGACTCCGTGTCGAGGAGCACCGGTGTGCCGAGGAGGGGGTCCAGTCCCTCGAAGGGGATCGCCTCCAGGTGGGCGCGGATCAGGGCCTCCAGGGTCGTCAGGGTCGGGGTGAGGGGACCGTCGTAGCCGATGCGGTCCAGGTAGGCGGGCAGGTCCAGGGGAGCCGAATCCCAGCGGGTCGAGGGATGGGTCTCGGTGGTGGGCATGGTGGCGCCCTTCCGATCGATGGGAATGGTGGGAGCGGTCGCGGCGGGGCACACGGCGGTCAGTCCTGGCGTGCGTCGGCCAGCGCCCCGGCGAAGGAGGCCAGGCGCGCCCCCTGGTAGCGGGCGGCGGCCAGGACGCGCTTGACGTGCTCCGGGTCGCCCTCGGCCCGGCTCTGGGCCAGGCTCGTGCCATAGGGGTTGCCGCCCGCGGCGCTGACGACGTCGTAGTCGACGTATCCGGTGGGCACGACGACCGAGCCCCAGTGGAAGAACGTGTTGTACAGGGACAGCAGGGTGGACTCCTGGCCGCCGTGCTCCTCGTAGCTGGCCGTGAACCCGGTGGCGGCCTTGTCGGCGAGCTCGCCCGCCTGCCACAGCCCGGCGGTGGTGTCCAGGAACTGGCGCAGCTGGGAACTCACGTTCCCGAAGCGGGTGGGGGTGCCGAATGCGTATCCGTTGGCCCACCGCAGGTCGTCGTGGCCGGCCGCCGGCAGGTGGGCGGTGGCGTCCAGGTGGGCGCGCCACTGGGGATTGGAGTCGACCGCCTCGTCCGGGGCCAGTTCGGCCACGCGGAGCAGGCGGACCTCGGCCCCCGCGTCGACCGCCCCGTCGGCGACGGCCTCGGCCAGTCGGTGGACGGTGCCGGTCGCGGAGTAGTGGATGACGGCGATGCGGGCGTTGCGTGCGTTCACGGTGTGCCTCTCTCCCGGCGGGCGCCGGTGTCCCGGTGTCCCGCCGTTTCAGGTCGTTGGCCTCGTGCGGTCCACCCTGCGTCCCGGCCCTTACCATCGGCTGCTCGACCGCTGACGGTCCTCCGACGGCGGCGCCCCGCGCCCGCCCGGCGGAGGCGCCCCGTGGGGGCGGACCGGCGGCGTTGGGCTACCGTGACGCCATGAGGTTCGGGGTGCTGGGTCCGCTGTCGGTATGGACCTCGTCGGGAGAGGCGGTGCGGATCCCGGGGGCCAAGGTCCGGGCTCTGCTGTGCGTCCTGCTCGTCCACGAGGGGCACCCGGTGTCCGCCGACCGGCTGGTGGAGGACCTGTGGGGCGCCTCTCCCCCTCGCCACGCCTCCGGCGCCCTCCAGGCCAAGGTGTCGCAGCTGCGACGGGCGCTGGAGGAGGCCGAACCGGGAGGCCGCGGCCTGGTCGAGCTCGGCCCGGCGGGGTACCGGATCGTGGCGGCCGACGTGGACGCGGCGCGGTTCACCGCGCTGTTGGACCGGGCCCGTGGGAGTTCCGGCCCCGGCGAGCGTGCCGCCCTGCTCCACGAGGCGGTCGGCCTGTGGCGCGGACCCGCGCACGCCGACGCGGCCGACGAGGAGTTCGCGCGCCCCGCGGCGGCCCGGCTGGAGGAGGCGCGGCTGACCGCCTTGGAGGACCTGGCCGAGGCGCGCCTGGAGCTGGGCGAACACCAGCTGCTCGTCGGTGAGCTGGGCGCCCTGGTGGACCACCATCCGCTGCGTGAGCGGCTGCGCGCCGCCCATCTGAGGGCGCTGTACCGGTCGGGCCGCCAGAGCGAGGCGCTGGAGAGCTACGAGCGGCTGCGCGTGCGCCTGCGAGAGGACCTGGGGGTGGACCCCGGCCCCGACCTGGTCGCCCTGCACCGGTCGATCCTGGCGCAGGACCCGGAGCTGGCCGCGTCCCCCGCGCCGGTCCGCCCTTCCACGAACCTGCCGGTCTCGCTCACCGACGAACCCGACGGCGGACTCGTCGGCCGGAGCGCCCAGATCGACCAGGTCTGTGATCTCGTCCTGCACCACCGGCTGGTCACGTTGGTCGGCACCGGCGGCGTCGGCAAGACCCGGCTCGCGCTGGAGGCCGCACGCAGGACCGCCGGCCGGTTCCCCGACGGGGTGTGGCTGGTGGAGCTGGCCAGGCTGCGCCCCTGCGCCGGGGTCGAGGGGACCGCCGACGGCGTCGCCGAGGCCGTCGCCGAGGCGCTGGGCCTACGGGAGGACACCGTCTCGGGCGGGGGCGACCGGCGCAGCTCCATCGAGCGCTTGTGCGAGGCCGTGCGGGACCGTCGCCTGCTGCTGGTGCTGGACACCTGCGAACACCTGGTGGACTCCGTCGCCCGCTTGGGCGAGCGCCTGCTCGGCGGCGCGCCCGGGGTGCGGGCGCTGGCCACGAGCCACGAGCAGCTCGGGGTGGCGGGTGAACGCGTCCATCCGGTGCCGCCGCTGGACCTGCCCCCGGTGGACGCGGGCACGGAGGACCTCGCCGCCTCGGGCGCGGTGCGCCTGTTCGTGGCCCGCGCCGCGGAGGCCTCCCCCGGGTTCACCCTGGACGCGGACAACGCGGCGGCGGTGGCCGCGGTCTGCCGACGGCTCGACGGCATCCCCCTCGCGCTGGAGCTGGCCGCCACCCGGATCCGGGCGCTGCACGTCCACGACCTCGCCGCACGGCTGGACGACCGCTTCCGGGCGCTGGGCAGCGGACGCCGGACCGCTCCCCCGCGACAGCGGACCCTGCGCGCGGTCATCGACTGGAGCTGGGGCCTGCTGTCGGAGGCGGAGCGCGCGGTCCTGCGCAGGCTCGCCGTGCACCGGGGCGGCAGCACCCTGGCCTCCGCCGAACGGGTGTGCGCGGGCGGCGGCGTCGAGGGCACCGACGTCCTGGACCTGCTGTCCCGCCTCCTGGAACGCTCCCTGGTGGTGGTCGACGAAGCCGAGCCGCGCCGCTACCGGCTCCTGGAGTCGGTGGCCGACTACGGCCTCGAACGGCTGGAGGAGTCCGGCGAGGCCGAAGCCGCGCGGCGCGAACACGCGAGATACCACGCCGAGCTGGCGGAGGAGTCCGAACCGGCTTTGCGCGGGCACCTCCAACACGTGTGGCTGCGCCGGCTGGACGCGGAGTCGGCGAACCTGCGCGCCGCCCTGGACTGGGCGGTCGAACAAGGTGAGAGCTCGACGGCGCTGCGGTTGGCGGGCGCGACGGGCCGCTACTGGTACCTGCGCGGGCGCGCCCCGGAGGCACGGCGGAGCCTGGCGGCGGCCCTGGGCGTGGTCGCCGACCCGGTACCCGTCGCGGACTCGCTGCGCTTGCGCGCGATGGCGTGGCAGGCCTGCTTCGGGTTCCTCGAACACGGAAACAGCGACCCCGGGCACCTGCTGGGTGTCGTGCTGCAGGGGTACGACGCGATCGACGATCCCGTGGGATCCGCGCACGCGCGGGTCCAGTGCGCGTTCGCGATGATGGGGTCCGGAGACGCCTCACGCGCCCGGGAGATCGCGCGGGAGGCGCTGACGGCCTTTCGGCGGCTCGGAGACCGCTGGGGCATCGCCGCCTCCCGGTCGATCCTCGCCGAACTGTGCTCCGTCAACGGCGACCTCACCGGCATGCGGGAGGAGGCGACGCAGGCCGAGTCCTTGTTCCGCGAGGTGGGCGACCGCTGGGGGCGCCTGCACGCCACTCGGCTGCTGGCGATGCTCGCCGAGATCAGCGGCGACTACGAGACCGCGCGGCGGCTGTCCACCGAGGGGCTGCACATGGCCGAGGGGCTGGGGCTGTGGGCGGCGGTGTCCTGGCATCTGGCCGCGCTGGGCCGGTTGAGGCTCCTGGCCGGTGACTTTCCCGCCGCGACCGACCTGCACGAGAGGGCGCTGCGCGTGGCCCAGGAGCAGGCCTACGGATCGAACGCGGCGTTCGCGGCGAACGGGCTGGCCCTGGCGGACCGCAGGACGGGCCGGCTGGACGCCGCCGAGGCCCGCCAGCGTGAACTGACGGAGTGGAACCGCAGCCGGGGGTATCTGCCCGGCGTCTGCCTGGGGCTGGCCGAACTCGGCTTCGCGGCCGAGTTGCGCGGGGACGCCGACACCGCCCGCGACCTGCACGCGCAGGGGCTGGAGGTGGCCCGGGAGTCGGGTGACGCGCGCGCCGTCGCGCTGGCCCTGGAGGGGCTGGCGGGCGCCGCGGCCCTGGGCGGCGCGCCGGCGCGTGCCGCGCGGTTGCTGGGCGCCGCGGCGGCGACGCGGGAGTCGGTGGGCGCGCCGCTGCCGGACGCCGAGCGCGGGGACGTGAACCGGATCGGTTCGCGGGCGCGCGAGGCGTTGGGCGACGCGGACTTCGAGAAGGCGTTCGACGAGGGGCGCGCCCAGGGGATCGGGATCGAGGCCGTCTGAGCCCGAGGGCGGGGAGCGCCGGGGCGGAACGGGCCGCGGCCCGCGGACGGACCGCGGCGCACGGCCGACGGCGGACGGCGGACGGCGGACGGCGGAGCCCGCTCGTCCCGCACACGCGAAAGGGCCCTTTCCCGAGGGGAAAGGACCCTGATCTGCTCCCGCGACTGGACTCGAACCAGTAACCTGCCGGTTAACAGCCGGCTGCTCTGCCGATTGAGCTACGCGGGATCGCGTTCCTCCGCGGCTCTGTGAGCCGCGGCGACACCCATAGACTAGCGCCCCCGAGGGGGTGCTCGCGACGCCGTTTTCGGGCATCGTCGGCTCCCGCGACTGGACTCGAACCAGTAACCTGCCGGTTAACAGCCGGCTGCTCTGCCGATTGAGCTACGCGGGATGGCGCTCGTCCACGGCTCTGTGAGCCGCGGCGACACCAATAGACTAGCGCCCCTGACGACTCCTCGTGACAGTGTCGGCCCGTGTGGGCGGCGCCGTGAGCGGGTACCGTCGAGACATCGTCTCCAAGGCCTGAAGAGGGACCATGCGCTATCGGATCACGTTCGTCGCCGGACTCGCCATCGGATACGTCCTGGGTGCCAAGGCGGGCCGGGCACGCTATGAACAGATGTCCCGCACCGCCCGCAAGGTGGCCGACAGCCCCGTCGTCCAAGAGGTCGCCGGGCTCGTGGGCGCCCAGGTCGGCAACGCCGGCCGGACGGTCTACGACAAGGCCGTCGACAAGATGCCCATCACCTCGGTCCGCGACTTCCTGGCGCGGCCCACCGACGAGGAGCTCCGCACCATGGAGCGGGAGACCCCCCGGGAGACCGCGGACGACGGGGCCGGCGGCCGCTAGTGTTCGGCGCCGGAGTGCCGGAGGGCGTTCGCTCCCGCCTGGAGCGGGGCGAACGCGTTCTGGCCCACGCGCCCGTCGTCGGAGAGGGCGAGCTGGTCGCCAGCACCGAGGCCCTCTACCTGCCCGACGGGCGCCGCGTGCTGTGGCAGGACATCGACCAGGCCCGGTGGAGCACCGAGACCTTCACCTTCATGGAGGAGGGCGCGGGCGAGCACAGCGTCGCGCTGCGGCCCCTGGACTACCGGCGGCTGGCCGAGACGGTCGCCGAGCGCGTCACCTCGACCATCCTGGTCAACCGGTTCGTGCCCTTCCCGCGGGCGGACTCCGCCACGGGCTTTCGCCTGGTCGCGCGCCGGGCCCCGGGGGGCACGGAGGCGGACTGGAGGGTCCACCTGGGCGAGGGCGTCGATCCCCACGACCCCGCCCTCGCGGACGCCGTCACCGACGCCCTGGCGCTCCTGCACGACCAGATGGGCGTCTGAGCCGCCGGGCCCCGCCGAGGCGGCGGGGCCGGCGGCCCACGGTCACTCCTTCGGTGGCAGGGCCGCGGCGAGGACCTCGGCCAGGTGCAGCGCCCGGCGGTCCGTCCCCTGCTCGATCTGCGTGCGGCAGCTGTAGCCGTCGGCCAGGACGAGTGTGTCCGGCGCGGCCGCCCGGACCCGGGGCAGCAGCTCCTGCTCCCCGATCGCGGTGGACACCTCGTAGTGCCCCTCCGTGAACCCGAAGTCGCCCGCCAGCCCGCAGCAGCCCGAGTCCAGCACCTCGCCGTCGATCCCGGCGCGCGCGATGAGCTTGCGGTCCTCCTCGAAGCCGATCACCGCGTGCTGGTGGCAGTGCACCTGGGCCAGGGCCGAGGCCGCCACCCGGGGCGGCTCCCAGTCCGGCGCGTACGCGTTCAGGAACCCGGACAGCGTGTGCACCGCGCCGGCCACACGCTCGCTCTCCGGGCCGGGCAGCAGTTCCAGCAGGTCGTGGCGGAGCGCCGCGGTGCAGCTCGGCTCCAGGCCCACCACCTGCAACCCCTCTTCCACCAGCGGTGACAGGGCCCGCACGGCCCGGCGCATCACCCGGCGGGCCACGTCCAGCTGACCGGTCGAGACCCACGTGAGCCCGCAGCAGACCTGTCCGCGCGGCAGTACGACGGTGAACCCCGCGTCCTCCAGGACCCGCACGGCCGCCGCCGGCACCTGGGGGTGCAGGAAGTTGCCGAAGGTGTCCGGCCACAGCACCACCCGGCGCCCGCCCGGGCGCGGTCCGCGCCGACGGTAGGCCCGGGTGAAGGTCGTGCGCGCGAACGCGGGCAGGTCCCGTTCGCGCGCCACGCCCGCCATCCGCTTGGCGATCCGCGAGACCCCCGGCAGCGCGGCCGCCCGGTTGGCCTCCGCCGGCGCGATGCCCGCCAGCCGGGCCCACAGCGGCAGCCAGCCCATCGAGTAGTGCGCCGCGGGGCGCACCCGCCCCTTGTAGTGCTGGTGCAGGAACTCGGCCTTGTAGGTGGCCATGTCCACGTCCGCGGGGCAGTCGCTCAGACAGCCCTTGCACGACAGGCACAGGTCCAGGCTCTCGCGGACCTCCTCCGACCGCCAGCCGTCGGTGATGACCTCGCCGCCCGCCATCTCGAACAGCAGGTGCGCCCGCCCGCGGGTGGAGTGCTTCTCCTCCCGCGTGACCTGGTAGCTGGGGCACATCACGCCCGGGCCGCTCTGGCGCCGGCACTTGCCGATCCCCGAACAGCGCCGCAGCGCCTTGCCGAAGTCCCCGCCGTCCGCGCCGTAGGCCAGGGTCGCCCCCGCCACCAGCGGCAGGCCGACCCGGACGTCGGCGTCCAGCGGCAGCGGATCGACGATGACACCGGGGTTCATCAGGCCGGCCGGGTCCCACAGGCGCTTGAACTCACCGAAGGCCCGGATGAGCCGCTCGGGGTACATGCGCGAGAGCAGCTCCGAGCGGGCCTGCCCGTCGCCGTGCTCGCCGGAGAGCGAGCCGCCGTGCCGGACCACCAGGTCGGCGGCCTCCTCCATGAACGCCCGGTACTCCCGCCGCCCCTTCTCCTCGGTGAGCTCGAAGTCGATGCGCACGTGCAGGCAGCCGTCGCCGAAGTGCCCGTAGACGACCCCGAAGCGGCCGTGGCGCTCCATGAGGGCCTCGAACTCGCGCAGGTAGTCGCCGAGGTGGGCCGGGGGCACGGCGGCGTCCTCCCACCCGGACCAGGCCTCCCGGCCGTCGGGGGTGCGCTGGGTGAGCCCGGCCCCCTCCTCGCGGATGCGCCACAGGGCCTTCTGGTGGGCCGCGTCGACGACCACCACGGAGCCGCTGGGCCGTTCGGACAGGTCCGCCAGCATCGACTCCGCGGCCCGGACCGCGTCCTCGGCGTCCTGCCCCGCGATCTCCACGAGCAGCCAGGCGCCGCCCTCGGGCAGGGGCACGCGTGGGCCGCCGTGCTCGTCCAGGGCGGCGACCATGCGGTGGTTGATGCCCTCGACGGTCAGCGGCCGGTGGGTGAGCAGGGAGGGCACGGCGTCGGCGGCCGCGGGCGCGTCCGGGTAGCCGAGCACGGCCAGGGCGCGCGCGGGCGGGGACTCCACCAGCCGCACGGTGGCCCCGAGGACGAACACGCACGTGCCCTCGCTGCCCACCAGGGCGGCGGCCACGTGGCGGCCCTTCTCCGGCAGCAACCGGTCCAGGCCGAAGCCCGAGACGCGGCGGCGGAAGTCGGGCATCGCGGTGCGCAGTTCCTCGCGGTAGGTGTCGACGAGCCGGTCCAGGGCGGCGTGGACCTGACCGGCGCGCCCCTCGGTGTCGGCCTCGACCGGGCCCGCGCCCACGGTCATCCGGGTGCCGTCGCTGAGCAGGACGTCCAGGGAGACGATGTTGTCGGCGGTGGTGCCCCAGGCGACCGAGTGGGAGCCGCAGGCGTTGTTGCCGACCATCCCGCCGATGGTGCAGCGGCTGTGCGTCGAGGGGTCGGGGGCGAAGGTGAGTCCGTACTCGGCGGTGGCCTCCCGCAGATCGTCCAGGACGACCCCGGGCTGCACGGTCGCGGTCCTGGCCTCGGGGTCGATGTGCTCGATGGTCCGCAGGTGGCGCGAGGTGTCGATGACGACGCCGGTGCCGATGGCGTTGCCGGCGATGGAGGTCCCCCCGCCCCGGGGCACCACGGACACGCCGTGGTCGGCGCACACGCGCACGGCCGCGACGCAGTCCTCGACGGTTCTGGGCACGACCACCGCGAGCGGGACGCGCCGGTAGTTGGAGGCGTCGGAGGTGTAGAGGGCGAGTGTGCCGGCGTCGAAGGCGACCGTGCCCTGGACGGCGTTCTCCAGGTCGTGTCGCAGACGGGCGGATGCTGTGTCGCTGTGCGGGTCGGCCATGCACCACAGCGTGGCGCGCGGGGTCCCGGCGTGGCAACCGTCACGCGCCCGAATTCCGGTGGGACCTGGGCCGGGCGCCCGGACCGCGCCGCGCCCGTGCCGGGGACGTGCCCGACGGGTGGCCCACGCCCCGGGGCGTGGGCCCCGCCCGCCCCCGCCCGCGCCCGCCCGCGCCCCGGTCAACCCCGCAGGGACTCGTCCATGGCGCGCACCAGCTCCCCCTCGGGGTCCATGTCCAGGTTCCAGACCATCAGCCCGCCCAGCCCCCGCTCGGCCACGTAGGCGCCCTTGAGGTCGACCACGTCGGCGTTGTCGTAGGTCCACCACTCGTCGCCGTCGTAGACCCAGTACGCGCCCGCCTCCTCGTCCAGGTGGCGCTCGCCCTGCAGCTCCTCCGCGTCCGCGAACGCCTTCGTCGGCCCGTCGTAGTCGTCGTCGGCGGGCCCCTCGGCGGGCTGTCCGCGCCCTGCGTCGGCGGGCTCCACGCCCTGCCACCCGCGCGCGAAGGCCGGCAGGCCCATCACGAGCTTCTCCGCCGGAGCGCCCTGGTCCAGGTAGCGCCGGACCGCGGCGTCGACGCTGTGGGCCTCGGGGCCGGACTCGGGCGCGTACAGGTTGGAGTGGTGCGCGGTCCGCTCCATCCACGGGCCGGAGAAGTCGTAGCCCTGCACGGTCGCGAAGTCGACGTGCTCGAACACCGCGCCGTCGTAGGACTCCGCCGCCCCGGCTCCGCCGGGGAGCGACACCGACAGGGTGTACTCCTGGCCGGTCTCCCGCTCCAGCGCGTCGAGCTGCCTGCGGAACTCCGCGACCAGCAGCGGGAAGTTGGCCGGATCGTCGGCGTGCTCGGTGTTGTCGGGATGCCCGCCTCCGGAGGGCCACTCCCAGTCCAGGTCGATGCCGTCGAACACCCCGGCCGCCGCCCCTGGTCCGCCCTGGGGCTCCTCCCCCAGCACCGGCAGGTCGCCGCGCAGCCACAGGTCCACGCAGGAGGACACGAACGCCTCGCGCGACTCCTGGGTCCGGGCCGCCTCGGAGAAGTGCGTGGACCAGTTCCAGCCGCCCAGGGACAGGCTCGCGCCCAGGTCGGGGTGGAGTTCGCGGAGCCGGAGCAGCTGGTGGAGCCCGCCGGCGAGCGGCTGGGCGTAGGAGTCGGCCTCCCCGCTCACGCTCTCGTCGGCGGAGTAGCGCCGCTGGTACAGCTCCCAGGGCTGGTCGTGGTTGTCCTCGGGGATGTGGCAGAGCCCGTCGGGGCTGGTCGCGCCGAAGGCCCACATCAGCCGGGTGAGGCGCTGCGCGGCACCGTTGTCGTGGAGCTCACCGATCGTGAACCCGCGGTTGGCGGCGTTCCAGTCGGCGTAGTAGCCGATGCGTTCCAGCCTCTGCCCGCTCACGGCCACCAGGACTCCCAGGATCAGGACGCCGGCGACCACCGCCGCGCCGATGACGATCAGCGGACGCCGCCCGACGCGGCCGAGCGTTCTGGTCGAAGGGGAGGCGTTCACCCTTACGACGGTAGGGGGCGCACGGGACGAACGGCGGCGGTTCGGCCCAGGTCGGCCACATCAGGCCGTTCCCGGGGGCAGGGGAACCGGCGCGGCCCTTCGCACGTTGGTACGGGATCGAGGGCGGGCTCGGCTCGCGGGCTCGGCTCCTGGGGGTCCGCTCCCGGGGCTCGGGCCGACGCCCGGGGCTCAGCTCGTGAGGTAGTCGCGCAGGGTCCCCGCCCTGGACGGGTGGCGCAGCTTGGCGAGCGTCTTGGCCTCGATCTGGCGGATCCGCTCCCGGGTCACCCCGAACTCCCGCCCGACCTCCTCCAGGGTGCGGGGGTGGCCGTCGGCCATCCCGAACCGCAGCCGGATGATGCGCCGCTCACGGTCGGACAGGCCGCCCAGGAGGTCGCGCAGGTGCTCCTGCAGCAGGTTGAACGCGGCCGCCTCGACCGGGACCACCGCGTCGGAGTCCTCGATGAAGTCGCCGAAGTCGGACTCCTCCTCGCCGATGGGCGCCTGGAGGGACACGGGTTCGCGGGCGATGCGCTGGATCTCCAGGACGCGTCGGCCGCCGAAGCCCGCCGCCGAGGAGATCTCCTCGACCGACGGCTCCCGGCCGAGCCGCTGGTGGAGTTCGTGCTGGAGGCGCACGAGCTTGTTGATGGTCTCGACCATGTGCACGGGGATGCGGATCGTCCGCGCCTGGTCGGCGATGGCCCGGGTGATGGCCTGCCGGATCCACCACGTGGCGTAGGTGGAGAACTTGAAGCCGCGCGTGTAGTCGAACTTCTCCACCGCGCGGATCAGCCCCAGGTTCCCCTCCTGGATCAGGTCCAGGAAGAGCAGCCCCCGGCCCATGTAGCGCTTGGCGATCGACACGACCAGGCGCAGGTTGGCCTCGATGAGGCGTCTTTTGGCGCGGGCGCCCTCCTCGGCCAGGGCGGCGAGCTCCTCGGGTCCGCACTCCGCCGTGGCGTCGCGGCGCTGCGCGTACAGGCCCACCTCGACCGCCTTGGCGAGCTCCACCTCCTGCTCGGCCGACAGCAGCGGCACCCGGCCGATCTCGCGCAGGTAGAGCCGGACCAGGTCCGAGCCCGAGCGGCCGCCGCCGGCTCCCGCCGAACCGCCGCTCCCCGCCGCCTCGGCGGGGGGCACGGCCTCGCCGGAGTCGGCGTCCGGATCGGCCACCTCCACCCCGATCCGGGCGAGCTGGTCGACCGTCCGGTCGAGGTCGCCGGCGGGCGCGTCCAACCGTTCCAGTGCCGAGGCGACCTCGACACGGGTGGCCGTTCCCCGTCCCGGGTCAGGAAGAAGTCCGGCGACTTGGCGAGCAAGCGGAATTTCTTTGGTCACAACCATGGGAGCCACCCCACCATTGTGCCCACAAGGCTACCGAAAGAGGGAGATCTATTATTGTCACCCCCGCGGCACACTCAACCCGAGGCCTCCTCCTGGAGGGCACGTTTTTGCTGCTGAAGCACCATGAGCTCGGTGGCGACCCGCTCCTGTTCCTCGGCCTGAGTCCGTGGATCGAGCCGGGACAGCTGCGATTTGAGGTTTGCCATCCGCCGGTTGATGGAATGAGTTCTGATTGTGCCCAGCATTTGTGCGGCGTAATGCCGGTCGAGTTCTCCATAGAACTCGATCCCCTCGACCGCCAATCGCGTGAGGAAATCGCGCTGGGCGTCGGTGGGCGCCGCCTCGCGCAGGTCGATGGCCCACCGGCCGGGGTCGTGCGCGGCGGCCACGCCGCCCAGGCCGCGGATGAGGGCGAGGACGGCCTTGTGCTGGGGGACGGTGAAGTCCTCGTCGGAGAACTCGTCGAAGCCCACGGCCAGGCCCGGGTGCTGCACGGCGATCTTCAGGGCCTGGCGCTCCCGCTGCACGGAGGGGTCGCGCAGGTCGTAGGGCGCCTCGCGGGCGTCCGGTGTGACCGGGGGGCCGGACGGGGCCCCCTCCCGGGTCCGCACACGGCCCTGCGCGCGCGCTCCGGTGCGCTCGGCGCCCCGGCCGCCGGGCCGGCCCATGTGCTGGCGCACCCGGCGCAGCACGAAGGCCTCGTCCATGAGTCCGAGCCACCGGTCCAGGTTCTTGCCGTAGGCCAGGCGCACGCCCTCGTTGCGGATGCTGGCCACGACGGGCGCGGCGGCGTCCAGGGCGGCGATCCGCCCCTCGGCGGTGGTGAGGTCGTACTCCTCCATGACCTTGCGGATCATGAACTCGTACAGCGGCGCGGCCTGGTGGACGAGGTCGGCGACGGCCTGCGGCCCCTGCTGGATGCGCAGGTCGCAGGGGTCGAGCCCGTCGGGCTGCACGGAGACGAAGGTCTCGGAGGCGAACCCGTGCTCCTCGGCGAAGGCGCGGACGGCGGCCTTCTGCCCGGCGGCGTCGCCGTCGAAGGTGAACACCACCCGGCCGCCGTGGTTGGAGCGTCCCTGGAGCATCCGGCGCAGGATCTTGACGTGGTCCTCGCCGAAGGAGGTCCCGCACGTGGCCACGGCCGTGGGCACCCCGGACAGGTGGCAGGCCATCACGTCGGTGTAGCCCTCGACGATGACCGCCTCGTTGTGGCGGGAGATCTCCCGCTTGGCGAGGTCGAGACCGTACAGCAGCCGCCCCTTGTGGAAGATGGGGCTTTCGGGGGAGTTGAGGTACTTCGGCCCGTCCTCCTCGGAGTCGAGCTTGCGGGCGCCGAAGCCGACCACCTCGCCGGTGACCTCGCGCACCGGCCAGAGCAGTCGGTTGCGGAAGCGGTCGTAGGCGCCGCGCCGCCCCTGGCTGGCCAGGCCGCCGGTGATGAGCTCCTGGTCGGTGAAGCCCTTGTTGCGCAGGTGGGTGGTGAGGTTCTCCCAGCCGGCCGGCGCGAAGCCCAGTCCGAACTGTTCGGCGTTCTCCCGGTTGAACCCTCGGTCGGTGAGGAAGCGCCGCGCGACGACCGCCTCGGGCGAGAGCAGCCGTTCGGCATAGAACTCCGCCGCGGCGCGGTGCGCCTCCAGCAACCGCTGGCGCTGGCCCTCGTCGCCGCGCCGGGTGCTGCGGCCGCCCTCCTCGTAGCGCAGGGTGATGCCGCTCTGCTTGGCGAGCGACTCCACGGCCTCGGCGAAGCTGAGGTTGTCGATGCGCTGGAGGAAGGAGATCGCGTCCCCGCCCTCCCCGCAGCCAAAACAGTAGAACAGGTTCTTGGAGGGAGTGACGTTGAAGGACGGCGACTTCTCGTCGTGGAAGGGGCACAGGCCCTTCAGGGAGCCGCCGCCCGCGTTGCGCAGCTGTAGGTACTCCCCGATCACGTCCGCGATGGGGGTGCGATCGCGCACCAGTGCGATGTCTTCGTCCTTGATCCGTCCAGCCACGCTTTCCAGCGTAGTTCGCCCCGACGACGCTCGAACCAGCGTTCGCTCCGGTGCGCCCATACGCCGTCACACGGTGCCACCGACGCCCCGGGCGATGACGAGGGTCGCGCCGTACTCCTCACGTTCACGCGCGCCCGGGGGCGATGTCACCTGGAATTGCTGGTGGAGCCACCGGGCGTCCACCGGAGCGACGGCTCCGTGCCCGTGGCGGGCGAAAGGATCGGGGGCCCGCGCAGTGTCCCCGTCGTCCCCCTACGGAAGAGGGCCCTTCGCCATGGCCTACCCGCCCCCGCACCCGCCCTCGCGCCGCAGACCGCGCTGGCCGCTCCTGGCGGCGGCCGCCGCCGTCGCCCTGATCGTCCTCGGCGCCGGAGCCCTGTGGGCCCTCGGCCGAGCGGACGGCTCCCTGCGACAGGTCCAGGGCGTGGTCGGCTCCGAGAAGGTGCCCTTCTTCGAGGACGAGCGCGTCGTCGCGCGTCTGGCCGAACTCGGCTACGAGGTCACCGTGCGCCCGCGCGGCTCGCGCGCCATCGCCGAGGCGATAGAGGAGGGCGAGGACTTCGGCTCCCCGGGCAGCACGCCCTCCAGCGAGCACTTCAAGCAGGTGAACGGGATCGAGGAGGAGTACCGGCCCTTCACCACGCCCATGGTGCTGCTCAGCTACGAGCCCATCGCCCAGGCCCTGGCGGAGGCGGGTGTGGCCGGCCTGGAGTCCGACGGCACGTGGTCGTTCGACATGCAGGCCTACCTCGACCTCACCGAGGAGCGCACCCGCTGGCGCGACCTGCCCGGTGACTCGGTGAGCGCCAGCAACCGCAACGAGCTGCTCATCCGCACCACCGACCCCCGCACGTCCAACTCCGCGGCCATGCACCTGGTGGTGCTCTCCTACCTGCTCAACGACGAGGAGATCGTCCAGGGCACGTCCGTCGACGACGACCTGGCCGCGACGCTCTCCCGGCTCTTCCTGGCGCAGGGCCAGCCGCCGGACTCCTCCCAGCAGCCCTTCGAGCACTACCGGGACCTCGGGCCCGGCCACACCCCGCTGGTGTGGGCCTACGAGTTCCAGTACATCGCCGCGGCCGTGCACGGTCCCGCGCTCCCGGACGACGCCGTGGTCATGTACCCCTCCCCCACGGTGTTCTCCACGCACACCGTCCTACCCCTCACCGAGGAGGGCTCCGAGGTCGGCCGGCTCCTCACCGAGGACGAGGAGTTGCAGACGCTCGCCGCCGACTACGGCTTCCGCACCGAGGACACGGCGCACTTCCACGAGCTGGTCGGCGAGCACGCGCTGCCCGTCCGCGAGCAGGTCGACGACGTCGTGCACGAACCGGCCTACCAGACCGTGGAGGCCCTCATCGGGCGGATCGAGCAGGAGTACAGCGACAGCGGGCAGCCCGAGCCCGCCGCCGACGCACAGCCGGGGCCCGGCGGACCGGGCGGCCCCCTCAACGACCGGAGGAACTGATGACCGGCAACCGACGGCTGCGCGCGGTCGCGGCGGCCACCGCCGCGGCGGGCCTGCTCCTGAGCGGCTGCACGCCCGGCGAGGGCGGCGGGGCCGACACCACCCTGCGGATCCTGGCGGGCAGCGAGGTGGCCGACCTCGAACCGCTGCTGGAGGAGGTCACCGAGCGCACCGGCGTGGCCGTGGAGATGGAGTACGTCGGCACCCTCGACGGCATGGCCAGGGTGGCCGCCGGGGAGACCGAGGACGTCGACGCGATCTGGTTCGGCTCCAACCGCTACCTCGGGTTGCTCCTGGAGGACGGCCAGCAGGTGCTGGCGGAGGAGAACCCCGTCATGCTCTCCCCGGTCGTGGTGGGCGTGGCCGAGTCCACCGCCCAGGCGCGCGGATGGACCGACGGCGCCGAGGTGACCTGGGCCGACATCGCCCAGGCGGTGGCCGAGAACGAGTTCCGCTACGGCATGACCAACCCGGGCGCCTCGAACTCGGGCTTCTCCGCGCTCATCGGGGTCGCCTCCGCGCTCGCCGACACCGGCACGGCCCTGGAGGTCGAGGACGTGGAGGAGGTCGCCCCGGAGCTGGAGGAGTTCTTCGCCGGCCACGCGATCACCTCCGGCTCCTCCGGCTGGCTCTCGGACCGGTACGCGGACCTGGCCGCGGAGGGCGACGCGGTGCCGGGACTGATCAACTACGAGTCCGTGCTGCTGTCGCTGAACGAGTCCGGCGCCCTGCCCGAGCCGCTGCACATCGTGCGCCCGGCCGACGGCGTCGTCACCTCCGACTACCCCCTGACCCTGCTCGCCGACCCCTCGGACGAGGCGGCCGACGCCTACGAGCGGCTCGTGGCCGACCTGGCCTCGGAGGACACCCAGCGCCAGATCACCGAGCAGACCTGGCGCCGTCCCGCGACCCCGGGTGTGGAGCCCGCCGGGGACGCTCCCGACCTGGTCGAGCTGCCGTTCCCCACCCACCAGGACGTGGTCGACGAGCTGGTGGGGCGCTACTTCGCGGAGCTGCGCCGGCCCACCCGGACCGTGTTCGTGCTCGACGTGTCGGGCTCCATGGAGGGCGAGCGGATCGAGTCGCTGCGCACCTCGTTGGGCGCGCTGACCGGGGTGGACGACCAGTCGCTGGCGGCCCTGTCGCAGTCCTTCCACGAGCGCGACGAGGTGACGCTGCTGCCCTTCAGCGACGAGCCGGCGGAGCCGACCACGTTCCTCCTGGGCGACGAGGAGTCCGCCGTGCGCGACGACCTCTCGGAGCGCATCGGCGGCCTGACGGCCGACGGCGGCACCGCGGGCTACGACGCCCTGGCCGACGCCTACGAGTTCCTGGACGCGGAGGAGGGGGCCGAAGAGTTCTTCACCTCCGTCGTGCTGATGACCGACGGCGAGGTCAACGAGGGGATGGAGTACCCCGACTTCCGTGACTTCCACGGGGATCTGACCGAACCGGTGGCGGGAGTGCCGACGTTCACCGTGCTGTTCGGCGAGTCCGACGCGCCGGAGATGACCGAGCTCGCCGAGCTGACCGGCGGCCGGGTCTTCGACGCCCGCGAGCAGAGCCTGGACACGGTCTTCCGGGAGATCCGCGGCTACCAGTGAGCCCGGCCGTGGGCGGGAACGCCCTTCCCGCCCACAGCCCGGCGCCGGGTGCGCAACGTTCATCCGGAGTTGGCGGCGGGGACGGGCCTCCTTCTCCCCGGTCGCGGCGACGCGGACATGCTGCGCGGTGTATAGGGGGTTGGAACGGCTTCGCTTGTTCTACCCCATGACCAAGAACAGGTTCGTTGGTGTGTTCGACCATGAAGCTGGTCGTGCAAGTCAAGCTGCTTCCCGACGCCGCTCAGGAGGCGGCGCTGTGGGAGTCGTTGAAGCTGTGCAACACCGCGGCCAACCACGCCTCGCGCCGGGCGTTCGAGACCGGTGTGAAGGCCAAGGCTGCGTTGCAGCGGCCGGTCTATCACGAGGTCAAGGCGATGGGCCTGTCCGCGCAGCCCGCGATCCACTGCGTGCGTAAGGTCGCCGGGGCCTACGCCACGCTGAAGGCCAATCTCAAGGCCGGCGACTACGGCGACGAGGGCTCGAAACGGCGTACCCGGGTGGAGGCTGCGCCGGTGCGGTTCCGCAAGGACGCCGCGCAGCCATTTGACGATCGGTGTCTGTCCTGGCGGTTGGACGCGCGCACTGTGTCGATCTGGACCGTTCAGGGCCGAAGGAAGGGCATCGCCTTCGTGTGCTCACCTGAGCAGGCGAAGATGCTCTCCGAGTATCGGCAGGGCGAGTCCGACCTGGTCCGGCGCGGCAACTTCTTCTACCTGTACGCGACCTGCGAGGTTCCCGAGGCCGAGGAGTACACGCCCCAGGGTTTTGTTGGGGTTGACCTCGGTATCGCGAACATCGCCACCACCTCGGACGGGACCGGTGGTCCACGTCGACCCCGCCTACACCTCCCAGGCGTGTTCGGAGTGCGACCACATTGCCAAGAAGAACCGGCCCGACCAGGCCACCTTCAGATGCACGTCGTGCGGCTTCGCTGAGCACGCCGACGTCAACGCGGCCCGCAACGTCTCCTCGCGGGGCGAGGCGGTCTGGGCAGTGAGTCACGCTGCCGACGACGCGGCCTGACACGCACCACCCAGGTGCGCTGGTCGGAGCTGCGAGCTCGGTCTTTCAGGATCGAGAAGTTGACATTCACCCGCTGGGAGGACATCGCCGCCGCCTTCGAGCCCGCGCTCACCGTGGGCACCGACGGCCGGCACCCACGGGACTGACCGACCGACCCTTTCGGGTCCAGACTTCGCGGAGTCGAGAACGTCGGCGCCACCCCCTGATGGTGCGGCCGAGTGGCAGGGGCCTACCTTCTTGGGCATGGATCATCAAGGGGAGTTTCGTCGCGCGGCGCTCGAATCGGGCATTCCGGACGACGAGATCGGCAGGTTCAGCGAACACCTTCGTGTGTCGATCGGGTTGTTCGGCGGTGGCGGTGGCTCTCCGGTCGGGCAGGTCGGTGGATCGCCCCGGCTGCCGGTGGGCATGGAGTGGCCGTCCGCCGGGGACATTCCCCTGCCGTTGTTCCTTTCCGTCGACTGCGGGGCGCTGCCGAGGATCGACGGCTTCGACCTGCCGACGGACGGGACGCTGCTGTTCTTCGTGGACCAGGAGAGGGACCATGAGGACGATTCCGGGAGGTACGCGCGAGTCGTGTACGTACCGGACGGTACTGGGACCGCGGTCGCGCAGGCCCCCGGCTCCGTGACCGTCCGCGAGCCTGACGACCTCTACTTCGAACTCAGAGCCGAACTGCCCCTGTGGCTCCAGGAGGGCGACGAGGACTGGCACGAGTACTGGGAGGATCTCGACTGGGAGGACATGTCGCCCTTCCAGCAGCGGTTGGCCCGGTACATGGAGCGTGACCTGCCGCACCTGGCCGAACTCCGGGCTCTGGCCTACGATCTCTGGTCGTCCGACGCCTTCGTCGTCATCGGCGGGTACGCCGATGACGAGGTGGTCAACGGCATCGCGGAGCAGACCCTCGCGGGACGCGAGAAGGCGGGCGAGATCCCCGCCATCCCGATCGCGCAGTGGTATTCCCACCTGGAGGAGGAGAAGCACCGACTGACGAGCGAATGGGTATCGCTCGCCAGGGAACTGCCGGCGTACGAAGTCTTCTGTACGGGTTTCGTCATCCGCCACGACGACCTGGCCGCCGCTCGGGTGGACCAGGCGCTGGCCGTGACCGCTTTCGAGGCGCCGTGACCAGCCGCCGGGCCGGGCCCCGGCGGGGGTGTCCCCCGCCGGAGCGCGGTCACGGCGACGGCGGCCGCTCCGGTCCGGCCGGCTCCGCGTCCGGCGAGGGCGCGGGCGCGGGCGCGGCGGACGCCGGGGGGCGGGCCGCCGAGACACGGCGCTTGTTGTAGATGTCGAAGGCCACCGCCAGCAGCAGCACCAGGCCCTTGATGAGCTGCTGCCAGTCCACGCCCAGGCCGATCAGCGACATGCCGTTGTTGAGCACGCCCATGACCAGCGCACCGATGACGGCGCCGATGACCGTCCCCACGCCTCCGCCGGCGGAGGCGCCGCCGATGAAGGCGGCCGCGATCGCGTCGAGCTCGAACATGGTCCCCGCGCCCGGGGTCGCCGCGTTCAGGCGCGCGGTGAACACGAGCCCGGCCAGCGCCGAGAGCACGCCCATGTTGACGAACACCCAGAACGTGGTGCGCTGCGTGCCGATGCCCGACAGCGCCGCGGCCTGTTCGCTGCCGCCGACCGCGTACACGCGCCGCCCCATGGTCGTGGAGCGCATCACGAACGAGTACGCGGCGATGAGCAGCACCAGCAGCACGCCCACGATGGGCAGCCCCTGGTACTGGGCCAGGACGTGGGCGAAGGCCATGATCACCACGGCGGTGGCGACCGAGGAGGCGACGGTCACCCCGACCGGGGGGGTCGGCAGGCCGTACCTGATCGCGCTGGCGCGGCCGCTCCACTGGATCCACACGATCGCCGCGGCGCCGAGCGCGCCCAGCAGGAGCGTCACGAGGTGGAGGCCGAGCGCCTCCGGTCCCGACAGGTATCCGGTGGCGATCCGGCGCAGGTCCGCCGGCAGTGGGGAGATGGACTCCCCGCCCAGCACGGCCAGGGTCGCGCCGCGGAAGACGAGCATGCCCGCGAGCGTGACGATGAACGCGGGCACCCGCACGTAGGCGATCCAGAACCCCTGCCAGGCGCCGATCAGCGCGCCCAGCAGCAGCGCCAGCGGCACCACGACGAGGGTGGGCAGCCCCCAGGAGGTGAGCATGACCGCCGACACCGCGCCGGTGAAGGCCACGACCGAGCCCACCGACAGGTCGATGTGCCCGGTGATGATCACCAGCATCATCCCGATCGCCAGGATCAGGATGTAGGAGTTCTGCATGATCAGGTTGGTGACGTTGAGCGGGGTGAGGAGCAGCCCTCCGGTGAGGATCTGGAACAGCACGATGATCGCCACCAGGGCGATCGCCATGCCGTACTGGCGGGCGTTGCCGCGCAGCAGGTCCGCGCCGAGGCGGGTCAGGCGGGACGTCCTTGTCGGTCGGTTCACGGGTGGCCCCCGGTTCGCGTCATCAGTCTCATCAGGGTCTCCTGGTCGGCCCCCTCGCCGGGGACCTCACCGGTGATGCGTCCCTCGCACATCGTGTAGATCCGGTCGCTCATGCCGAGGATCTCGGGGAGCTCGGAGGAGATCAGCAGTACGCTCGCGCCCTCGGCGGCGAGCCGGCGCACGATCAGGTAGATCTCGTACTTGGCGCCCACGTCGATGCCCCGGGTCGGCTCGTCCAGGATGAGCAGGTCGGGCTCGGTGAACATCCACTTGCCGAGGACGACCTTCTGCTGGTTGCCGCCGCTGAGCGTGCGGACCCGCTGGGTCGTGCCGTGGCTGCGGACCCGCATCCGCTCGCTCATCCGCGCGGCCTCGACCGCCTCGCGGCCCGGGTCGATGATCCCGTGGGAGGAGACCCGCCCCAGTGCCGCCAGGGTGGTGTTGTGTCGGATGTCGTCGTCCAGCACCAGGCCGAGGGTCTTGCGGTCCTCGGGGACGTAGGCGACGCCGCCCCGGATGGCCGCGGCCGTGCTGGAGGTGTCCAGCTCGGCGCCGTCCTTGTACAGGCGTCCGCGTACGTAGCGCCCGTAGGAGCGGCCGAAGAGGCTCATCGCGAACTCGGTGCGGCCCGCGCCCATGAGCCCCGCCATGCCCACGACCTCGCCCGCGCGCACGTCCAGGTCGATCCCGTCGACCACGCGCCGCCCCGGCTGGGTGGGGTGGTCGACGGTCCAGTCCCGGACCTCGAAGCGCACGGGGCCGATGTCGCCGATCCGTTCGGGGTGCCGGTGGTCCAGGTCGCGGCCGACCATGCCGCGGATGATGCGGTCCTCGTCCACCGAGGGGGTGCCGTCGGCGTCGCGCTCCACGGACATGGTCTCGATGGCGCGCCCGTCGCGCAGCACGGTGATCTCGTCGGACACGCTGACGACCTCGCCGAGCTTGTGCGAGATGAGGATGCACGCCACGCCCTCGTCCCGCAGGTCCAGCAGCAGGTCGAGCAGCCGGGCGCTCTCCACCTCGTTGAGCGCAGAGGTGGGCTCGTCCAGGATGAGCAGGCGCACCCGCTTGGCCAGGGCCTTGGCGATCTCCACGAGCTGGCGGGCGCCCACGCTCAGCGCCGAGACGGGTGTGGCCGGGTTCTCGTCCAGCCCGACCCTGTTCAGCAGCTCCCGGGCGCGGGCGTGGGTGGCGCCCCAGTCGACGATGCCGAAGCGGGACCGCTCGTGCCCGAGGAAGACGTTCTCACTGATCGACAGCTGCGGGATGAGCGCCAGTTCCTGGTGGATGATCGCGATCCCGGCGCGCTCGCTGTCTGCGACGCCGGAGAACGTGCAGGGCTCACCGTCGACGAACACCTCGCCGGTGTAGGAGCCGGTGGGGTGCACACCGCTGAGGACCTTCATCAGGGTGGACTTGCCGGCGCCGTTCTCGCCCATGAGCGCGTGGACACGGCCGTGGCCCACGCTCAGCGACACCCCGTCCAGGGCGCGTACTCCGGGGAACTCCTTGCGGATGTCGCGCATCCGCAGGAGTGGCCCGCCGTGGCCGGCGGACCACTCGTGCGCGGTACTCATTCGAGGTCGGACTCCTCGTAGTAGCCGCTCTCGACCAGGACCTCGTGGTAGTTGTCGATGTCCACGTCGACGGGTTCGAGCAGGAAGGCGGGGACCACCTTGACGTCGTTGTCGTAGGTCTCGGTGTCGTTGACCGGGACCTCCTCGTCCGCCAGCACGGCCTCGGCCATGTCGACGGTCTGGGTCGCCAGGGCGCGGGTGTCCTTGAAGATCGTCTGGGTCTGCTCGCCGGCGATGATCGACTTGACCGAGGACACGTCGGCGTCCTGTCCGGTGATCACGGGCAGGGGCCGCTCCTCACTGCCGTAGCCGACCGCGCGCAGGGACTCGATGACGCCCAGGCTGATGCCGTCGAAGGGCGAGAGCACCGCGTGCACGTCATCGTCGGAGTAGTTGGCGCTGAGCAGGTTGTCCATGCGGGCCTGGGCGAGGGCGCCGTCCCAGCGCTGGGTGGAGATCTGCTCCATGGAGGTCTGGCCGCTGCGCACCTCCAGGGTGCCGTCGTCGATGTAGGGCTGGAGCACCGACATCGCGCCGTCGTTGAAGAAGTAGGCGTTGTTGTCGTCGGGCGACCCGCCGAACAGCTCGATGTTGAACGGGCCCTCCTCGTTCTCCAGGTCGAGGGAGTCGACGATGTACTGGCCCTGGAGGACGCCGACCTCGAAGTTGTCGAAGGTGGCGTAGTAGTCGACGTGCTCGGTGCCCATGATCAGGCGGTCGTAGGCGATCACCGGGATGTCGGAGGCGTCGGCCATGTCCAGGACGTCGCCGAGCGCCTCGCCGTCGACGGCCGCGATGACGAGGATGTCGGCGCCCCGGGTGATCATGTTCTCGATCTGGGAGACCTGGTCCTCCACGACGTCCTCGGCGTACTGCAGGTCGGTTCCGAAGCCGCGTTCCTCGAACTCGGCGACCATGTTGGCGCCATCGTTGATCCACCGCTCGGAGGACTGGGTGGGCATGGAGATGCCGACGGTGCCCGCCTCCCCCTGGGGTTGGGCGGCGTCGCCGACGCCGCCGCAGGCGGTGAGCATCAGGGCCGCGCCGGTGAGTGCGGCGGTCACGGCTCCTGCTCGGGCGTGTGTGCGCATGTGGGACCTCACTTGTTCGCGTGGGTGGGACGGGAGGGGGTCACCGGGCCTGGTCGGACAGGGTGACGACGGTCCACGAGACGGGCGGCAGGGTCACGGTGAGGCGTCCCCCGTCCAGCCGGGCCGACTTGTTGGGCTGGGGCACGACCCGGTCGGGGTCGTCCATGGTGTTGGCGGCGTAGGCGTCGTCGTCGGCGAGGGTGAGCGCCTCGGTCACCTCGGCCGGGGTGAGGCCGCGCAGGTCCACGGTGAGGGCGACCTGCTGGTCGACGGAGCGGTTGACGACGAACACGGCGGTGCGGCCGGTCTCCTCGTCGTGGGTGACGGCGGAGTCCACGACCTGGACCTCGCCGTACTTGGCGGTGTCCTGGACGGGGGCGTCGAGGTCGGCGCGCAGCACGTGGCCGGCGGCGGAGGCCGCGGTGAGGGCGAAGGGGTGGAAGATGGTCTGCCGCCAGGCGGGGCCGCCGGGCTCGGTCATGATCGGGGCGATGACGTTGGCGAGCTGGGCCTGGCTGGCGGCGGTGACGCGGTCGCTGTGGCGGAGCAGGCTGATGAGCATGTTACCGACCACGACGGCGTCGGCGACGTTGTACTGGTCCTCGATGACGCGGGGCGCCACCTGCCAGTCGTCGGTGGGCTGGACCTCGGCGAGCGCCTGGTGGCGGCTGAGGTACCACACGTTCCACTCGTCGAAGGAGAGCTGGATGCGCTTGCGGTCGCGCAGCTTGGCGCCGACGGCGTCGGCCGTGGAGACCACCGACTCGATGAAGTGGTCCATGTCGGTGACGGCCCCGAGGAAGCTGGCGAGGTCGCCGTCGTGCTCCTCGTAGTAGGCGTGCAGCGAGATGTACTCGACGGCGTCGTAGGTCTCCTCCAGAACGGTGGCCTCCCACGCGCCGAAGGTGGGCATGGTCGACCCGGAGCTGCCGCACACGACCAGTTCGAGGTCGCGGTCGGCCATCTTCATGGCGCGGGCGACCTGGGCGGCCTTGCGCCCGTAGGAGCGCGCGTCCAGGTGGCCGATCTGCCAGGGCCCGTCCATCTCGTTACCCAGGCACCACATGCGGATGTCGTACGGGTCGGAGTGGCCGTTGGCCGCGCGCAGGTCGGACAGGTGGGTGCCGCCGGGGTGGTTGGCGTACTCCAGCAGGTCGAGGGCCTCCTGGAGGCCACGGGTGCCCAGGTTGACCGCCATCATCGGCTCGATGCCCTGGCGGCGGCACCAGGTCATGAACTCGTCGAGACCGAACTGGTTGGTCTCCAGGCTGTGCCAGGCCAGGTCGCGGCGGACCGGGCGCTGGTCCTTGGGTCCGATGCCGTCCTCCCAGCGGTAGCCGGAGACGAAGTTGCCGCCGGGGTAGCGCACGGTCGTCACCCCGAGTTCGCGCACCAGGGCGGCGACGTCCTGGCGCAGGCCGTCGGCGTCGGCGGTGGGGTGTCCGGGCTCGTAGATGCCGGTGTAGACGCAGCGCCCCATGTGCTCGACGAAGGAACCGAACGTGCGGCGGTGGACCGGGGCCACGGGGGTCGCGGCGTCGACGCTCAGGGAGGCGTTGATCATGAGGTCTCCAAAGAGGAAGGGTCTGCGGCCGGAGGCCGTCCGTTGAGGGTGGTGGTGGGCGACGGGTGGGCAAGTGCTGCGGCCGAAGGCCGTCGGTTGAGGGTGGTGGCGGGGGTCGGGGGGCCGGCCCGGTGGGGCCGGACCCGTGGTGGTGTCGGGCCGTCAGCCGGCGGCGGCCCGGTCGTGTCCGAGGGTGCCGGGCCGCACGGAGGGCCAGCCGTCGGCCGACCAGTGCAGGCGGCGCAGGGCCATCCGGAAGTCGAAGTCCGGCCCCAGGTCGGTGTCGTAGTAGGTGTAGGCGAGCACGTCGCCGGAGACGGACTGGCCGCCCGAACCGGTGATGGTGCCCTCGTCGGCGACGATCACGGTGCCCCCGCCCTCCAGCATGGGGACTCCGTCGGCGTCCAGGTAGGGGCCGGTGGGCTCGGTGGCCCGGCCGACGGCGATCTTGTAGTCGCTGTCGACCCGGCAGCAGTGGTCGAAGGAGACGAACAGGTAGTAGTAGCCGTCGCGCTCGACGATGTAGGGGGCCTCGATCGCGTTGGGCGGCTCCTGGCGGTCGGCCAGGTGCACGGTCTCGGCGCCCGGGAGGACGCCGCCGGTGGCCGGGTCGAGTTCGACCATGTGGATGCCGGTCCAGAAGGAGCCGAAGGTCATCCAGCGGCGGCCCTCGGCGTCGTCGACGATGCCGGGGTCGATCGCGTTGTAGGGATCTCCGTCGAAGGACTCGAACACCTCGCCCTGGTCGGTCCAGGCGTAGTCCGGGTCCTCGGGGTCGAGGGTGGCGTTGGTGGCCAGGCCGATGAGCGAGCGGTTCGAGCCGAACGTCGAGGCGGAGTAGTACAGGTAGTACGTGCCGTCGGCGTGGAAGATCTCCGGTGCCCAGAGGGTCTCCACGCCGGGGATCTCCTCGGCGATCCAGGCGGGCTTGGTGTCGAAGACGGTGTCGGTGAAGGTCCAGTGGCGGCCGTTGGGCGAGCTGCGGATCTGGATGTTGCCGTCGCCGATCTCGGCGTTGCCGGTGCCGAAGACGTACCAGTCCTCACCGCCTCCGCCCCGGAGCAGGCCCGGGTCGTGGACCCGCAGACCGCCGGCGAACGGGTGGATGTCGTCGGGCTGGTAGCCCTGGACCGGCAGTCCCGGGTTGTTGGGCGGCACGTCCCAGTCGTCCCGCGCCGCGGCGGCCGGGACGGCCAGGGTGGCGGTCAGGGCCGTGGCGGCCAGGACCGCCGCGGCCGAGGTCAGCGTGCGTCTCATGGAGGTCTCCTGAGGGGGTTCGACGTGCACGGGTCAGCCCTTGATGCCCGCTCCGGCCACACCGGTGACGATGTGCCTCTGGAAGAGCAGGAACACGACGAGCAGGGGGATGGCGCCGAGCACGGCGGAGGCCATCACCTGCGCGTACTGGATGCCGTACTGGCCGACGGCGGTGCCCAGTCCCACGGGCAGGGTCATCATCTCCGGGTCGTTGGTCACGATGAACGGCCACAGGAAGTTGTTCCAGGCGCCGATGAAGGTGAAGATACCGACCGCGGTGAGGATGGGCCGGGACAACGGGAGGATGACGCTCCACAGCACGCGCACCGGTCCGGCGCCGTCCAGGCGGGCGGCGTCCTCGTAGTCGCGCGGGATGGCGTCGAAGAACCGCTTGAGGATGAACACGAACACCGGGGCGACCACCTGGGGCAGCGCGATGCCCCAGTAGGTGTCGACCAGGCCCAGCTGGGTCATGAGCACGAACTGCGGGACGATCAGGGTCTGCGGCGGGATGAGGATGCCGCCGATGATGAGGGCGAACAGCGCGGGCCGGCCGCGGAAGTCGAACCGGGAGAACCCGTAGGCGGCCAGGACGCAGATCACCAGGGTGAGCACGGTGACGATCACCGTGGTGATGAACGAGTTCATGGTCCAGCGCAGGACGTCCCCGCGGGCGAGGACCGAGGCGTAGGCCTCGAGGGTGGCGTTCTCCGACAGCCACGTGGGCGGCATGACCGTGGTCTCGCCCTCGGGCTTGACGGAGGTGGCGAAGGCCCACAGCAGCGGGACGAGCCAGACGAGTGCGGCCAGGGCGGCGACGGTGTACAGCGCCACGGCGCCGACCGACCACCGGCGACGGCGCGGGACCGTGGGCCGGGGGGTCGTCGCGGGGCCCTGGGCGGTGCGTGCGACGGGGGGTGTGGAGGTGGCCATCGTCAGCCCTCCTTCCGGGAGAAGAGTCGGAACTGGGCGACGGAGGCGATGATGATCAGGACCATGAAGACGTAGGCCATCGACGAGGCCAGCCCGATGCGCAGCCCGACGAAGCCGGAGTCGTAGATGTACTGGATCACGGTGCGGGTGGCGAAGTTGGGGCCGCCGCTGGTCATGAGGTAGATCTGCTCGAACACGCGCAGCGAGCCGATCAGCTGCAGGACGGTGATGAGCGCGGTGGTGCGGGTCAGCATCGGCAGGGTGATCCGGCCGATGCGCTGCCAGACCCCGGCGCCGTCGATCGCGGCGGCCTCGTAGACGTCCTTGGGGATGGACTGCATGGCGGCCAGGTAGAGCAGGTAGTTGAACCCGACCTGCCACCACGCCGTGGCGATCACCACGGAGAACATCGCGGTGTCCTCGGAGAAGAGCCACTCGGGGCCCTCGATCCCGAAGCGTCCGAGCGTGCCGTTGAACAGGCCCAGGCTGGGGTTGTACATCCAGCCCCAGATGAGCGTCATCACCGTGACCGGCAGGACGAAGGGCGCGAAGAACGACAGTCGCAGGAACCAGCCGAGGCGGCGCGCGTGGTCGGTGAGCAGGGCCATGCCGAGCGCCAACAGCACCATGAGGGGCACGCTCAGGATCGTGAACCACAGCGTGTTCCACAGCGAGTCGTACATGTCCGAGTCGGTCAGGCTCTCGGACCAGTTGTCCAGGCCGATGAAGGAGACGTCGCCGCCGGCCAGGCTGCGGTCGGTGAAGGTGTAGCCGAATCCGACGATGGCGGGCCACAGCAGGAAGACGGCGTAGAAGGCCAGGAAGGGCAGGACGAACCACAGGCCGGTCCAGGAGGACGGGCGGCGGCGGACGTCGACGAGGCCGCGCGGGGCGGCCGTGGCGGATCCGGGCGCGGTGCGGGGCGCGGGAGCTTGGGTGTTCTGGGTCATGATGGGGCTCCCTACACCGGCGACGGAACGGACATGAGGTCACGGATGGTGGCCTTGAGCTGGTCGAGCGACTGCTCCGGGGTCTGGGTGCCCTGGTGGAGGGTGGTCAGGGCACCGGCCGCCTCCTCCTGGAGCCGACCGGCCGATCCGCTGAACCAGGCCTCGGGCTCGAACTGGACGTTCTCCGCGGCCTCGCGGTACTCGGACTGGGGGTGCAGCGCGTCGTACTCGGCGCTCTCCACGACCGGCTGGTAGGCGGGGATGTGTCCGCCGCCGGCCCAGGTCAGGCTGTTGTGCAGCATCCACGCGGCGTACTCCGTGGCGGCCCGGGTGCGTTCGGGGTCGCGGACGCGCTGGTGCGGGAAGACGTAGCAGTGGGAGTCACCGCGCGTGCGGTGGTTGCCGAACACGGCGGGGAACTGGGTGGCGGAGAACTCGATCCCGGTGGCCTCCAGGGTGGGGATCTCCCAGTTGCCGTGGATCATCAGCCCGGCGTGGCCGTTCGACAGGTTCGCGGCGGTGTCGGCGTCCCTGGAGTGGCGCGGGGCCAGCCCCTCCTCGGAGAGGCGGTACATGACGTCCATGGCGGCCAGGGCCTTGTCGTCGTCCATCTCGAAGTCGTCCTCGCCGAAGACGATGTCGCCGTCCTGCTGGCGGTAGAGCGCCCAGAAGTTGGACCAGGGGTTCCAGGTGTCCATGGAGAGGCCGTACTCGCCGGTCACACCCTGGATCTCGCGGAGCAGGTCGAAGTAGTCGTCCACTCCGGAGACCTCGACGAGGCGGTCGTCGGCGTCGAGCACGCCCGCCTGCCTGCACACGTCGAGGTTGATGTACTGGATCAGCACGTGGGTGTCGATGGGGATGGCGTACAGCTCCCCCTCGAAGAAGCACTTCTCCCAGATGTTGGGCAGGACGACGGTGTCGTCGATGCCGAACTCCGCGAGCAGGGCGGGGTCGATCGGGTCCAGCAGACGGCCGGGGGCCAGGCTCTCCAGCCGCGAGACGTGCACGGTGGCGATGTCGGCGCCCCGCCCGCCCGCGGCGCCCATGGCGACCTTGGTGTAGAAGGGCGCGCCCCAGGTGAAGGTGGTGGCGCGGAAGTCGACCTCGGGATGCTCGGCCTGGTAGGCGTCGTGCATCTCGACCATCCGGTTGCCGTCACCGCCCGCGAACAGGTTCCACTGCCGAAGCCGGGTCCTGCCGGTGAGGAGGGTGTCGGGCGGGGCACAGCCCGCCGCCGCCAGGCCCGCGGTGGCCAGGGCGCCGGTGACGAAGGCCCGGCGGCCCGGCCCGGCTGGGGCCGGGGGTGGCGCGTGTGTCGCTCGTGATGTTCTGCGCATGGTGTCTCCTTGCGCCGGGGGGCCGGAGGGCCCGGGTGGCCGGGCCCTCCGTGGTTGGGGGGTGACGGGTGCGCCCCCGGGTGGGGCGCCTCTTGGTGTGGTCAGACCTGGACGTACTCGATGTCGGCCAGCTCGCACAGGACGCGCCAGTCCTCGGCCCGGGCGCCGGAGTTCATGACCATGTGGTGGGTGCCGCCGGCCCGGAGCCAGGCGTCCATGCAGGCACGGACGCCCGTGGCGGGCCGGAACTGGCCGTAGGGCATCTCCAGGTCGGGCAGCTCGGGTGCGTCGACCACCTCGCCCTCGGCCACGACCAGTCGGAAGCGCTCACCGCCGAGCGCCACCAGCGACGCCAGCGTGGCCGGGCCCGGCTGGTACCGGAAGACGATGGTGGGCGGGTCGTCCAGGCCGCCGATGCCCAGCGGGCGCTTGATCAGGCGGATCGGTTCGTCGTCGCGGGCCACCTTCCAGTTGCCCTCCCCCATGTGACTCATGAGGATGGAGTCGGTGGGGAAGTCCATCGCGTACATCTCGGTGAAGTGGCCGTCCCCGGCCAGCTGGTGCCCGGCGTAGACCACCGAGGCCGCCAGCACGTCGCCCTCGCCCGCGAAACCGTAGCCCTTGGCCATGAGGGTGGAGGCGGCGGCCATGGGCAGGCGGGCGAAGCGGCCGTCCTCGCCGATGGCGTCGAAGTGCGTGGAGTAGGCGCCGCAGCCGGTGGCCTCCAGCAGCCGCTCGATGCCCAGCTGCATGCGCGCGTGGTCCTCGCGCTCCTCCTTGGACAGGCGCTCGTCGACCGCGAAGGCGCCGTCCTCCCACTCCATGAGCTCGGTGACGGCCTCGGAGGGCAGTTCGGCCATGGTCCGGTGCAGGGTGCCCGGGGCGATGATCTCGATCTCGGGTCCGAGCTTGCGCAGGAAGGCGGTCTCGTCCACGCGGGCGTCGCCCATGCCGTTCATGGGGTAGCCGAACACGCCGACCTTGAGCGAGCGCAGCGCCGTGACGGTGCGGGCGGCGCGCGCCCAGCGGTCCACGCGGGCGTTGAACTCGGCTCCGCCCCACTCCCCCGTGATGACCTCGAAGGGCAGGCCCGCGCGCACCATGGCGTTGGCGGTGTCCTGGGCGCCGTGGATGCCCTGGTTGTAGGTCATGTCGGCCATGTCCCAGGAGGGGCTGACCGCCGGGTCGGGCTGGATGTTGGCCAGCGCGACCGGCAGCCGCATCTGGCTGAACAGCCGGGTCACGCGCAGGGAGGGGCCGTAGGTGAGCATGACGACCAGGACGCCGTCGAGGCCGGCGGCCTCGAACTCGCGCACGGCCCGCTCGGCGTCGGCGCGGCCGCGCACGGGCGGGCTGACCGTCCACTCCGCGGTCTCCGACAGCGAGGCCGCGACCTGGGCGGCGTACTCGGCCTGGCGCTCGGTGATGCCGGGGATCATGTCGTCGTAGAGGGGCTGCATGATGCCGAGCAGGCCGATGCGGGGCGGCCGGTTCTGGATGGGTTCGTGGGCCGAGGGTGTCGGCTGGGGGTGGGGCACGGAGGTGTCCTTACTGGCCGTAGACGTTCTGGTAGCGGTCGTAGAGGGCGTCGATGTGTTCCTGGGGCAGGCGCTCGACGGGCCCGTTCTCGCGGGCGAGGTGGACGGTGCGGGCCACGTCCTCGCACATGACGGCCGCCTTGACGGCCGCGCGGGCGGTGTCTCCGACGGTGAACACGCCGTGGCCGCGCATGAGCACGGCCGGGGAGCGCTGTCCCTCGAGGGTGGCGACCAGGCCCTTGCCGATGTCGTCGCCGCCGATGAGGGCGAACGGGCCGACCGGGATGTCGCCGCCGAACTCGTCGGCCATCGCGGTGATGGCGCACGGGACGGGTTCGCCGCGGGCGGCCCACGCCGTGGCGTAGGGGCTGTGGGTGTGCACGACACCGCCGACGTCGGGGCGGGCCCGGTAGACGTAGGCGTGCGCAGCGGTGTCGCTGGAGGGCTTGTGCCGGCCCTCGACGACGGCGCCGTCGAGGTCGCACACCACCATGTCCTCGGGCGTGAGGTCCTCGTAGGACACTCCGCTGGGCTTGATCACCATCAGGTCGGCGTCGGGGACGCGGGCGGAGATGTTCCCGCTGGTCCAGGTCACCAGGTTCCAGCGCAGGAGTTCGGCGTGCAGGGCGCACACCTGCTCGCGCAGGGCGTCGGCGGTCATCGTGTTCCCTTCCGGGCGGCGTTGCGGAGGGCGCGCAGGCGGTGCAGGCTCTCGCTCCCGCCGCGGCCGAAGTGGTCGTGCAGTTCGGTGTAGAGGGCGTAGAGGTCGTCGTAGGCGGCGGCGCGCGCGGGGTCGGGGTCGACGGTGTCCTCGCGGACGCCGCCCATGGCCGCGGAGGCCGCGTGGATGTCGGGGTGGGCCCCGGCCGCGACCGCCGCGTGGATGGCGGCGCCCACGGCACAGCTCTGTTCGGAGGCCACGAGCCGGATCGGCCGGTCGAGCACGTCGGCGTAGACCTGGAGGACGAAGGGGTTGCGGACCATGCCGCCGCCGACGGTGAAGTCGTCGACGGGGACCCCTGCGGACTCGAAGGCCTCGACGATGGTGCGGGTGCCGAAGGCGGTGGCCTCGATCAGCGCCCGGTAGACCTCCTCGGGGCGGGTGGCCAGGGTGAGGCCGACCAGGACCCCGGACAGGTCGTGGTCGACCAGGACCGAGCGGTTGCCGCTGTGCCAGTCCAGGGCGACCAGGCCGTGGGCGCCGACGGGCTCCCCGGCGGCCATCGCCGAGAGCAGGTCGTGGACGGACAGTCCGCGTTCGCGCGCCAGCTCGTGGTACTCCGGGGGGACGTAGGAGTCGGCGAACCAGGCGAAGATGTCGCCGACGCCGCTCTGTCCGGCCTCATAGCCCCACATGCCGGGGGCGATGCCGCCGAGCGCGAGCCCGCACATGCCGGGCACCTCGGCCAGCACGTCGGAGTTCATGACATGGCAGGTGCTCGTTCCCATGATGGCGAGCATCCGGCCGGTGCCGGTGGTCTGGGCGGTGGCGGCGGTGACGTGGGCGTCGACGTTGCCGACGGCCACCGGCACGCCCTCGGGGATCCCGGTCCAGGCGGAGGCGCGGGCGGTGACGCGGCCCGCGCGCTCGCCGAGTTGGGAGAGGGGGTGGGCGAGCTTGTCCTCGGCGAAGGAGGCGAAGGCGGGGTCGAGGGCGCCCAGGAAGTCCTTGCCGGGCCAGGCCCCGTCCTGGTGGATGCCCTTGTACCCGGCGGTGCAGACGTTGCGGGTCTCCTGGCCGCACAGTTCCCACACGATCCAGTCGGCGGCCTCGATCCACCGGTCGGTGCGGTCGTAGACCTCGGGGTCCTCCCGCAGGACCTGCAGGCCCTTGGCGAACTGCCATTCGGAGGAGATGCGGCCGCCGTAGCGGGGCAGCCACTTCTCGCCGCGGGCGGCGGCCAGGGCGTTGATGTCGTCGGCCTCGCGCTGGGCGGCGTGGTGCTTCCACAGCTTGGGCCAGGCGTGCGGGCGGTCGGCCAGGCCCGGCAGCTCGTTGAGCGGGGTGCCCTCGCGGGTGACGGGCATGACGGTGCAGGCGGTGAAGTCGGTGCCGATGCCGATGATGTCGGCCGGGTCGACGCCGGCGGCGGCGATGGCCTCGGGGACGGCGGTGCGCAGGACCTGCCGGTAGTCCTCGGGGGACTGCAGCGCGGTCTCGGGCGCGAGGGGGTCGGTGCCGCCGGGCAGGGTGCGGGAGATGACGCCGTGCTCGTACTCGTGGACGGCGGTGCCCAGTTCGGCCCCGTCGGCCACGCGGACGACGACAGCGCGGCCGGAGAGGGTGCCGAAGTCCACCCCGATGGCCACGGCGTCGGGGCCACCGGTTCTGTGAGCGTTAACATTCTGGGCCACGCGTGTGCCCTCCTCGGGGGTGTGTGCGGATGTCGTGGTCGTTGCGGGCGGTCGTTGCGGGAGCGGGGTCAGTGGTGCGGCCGGAGGCCGTCCGTTGAGGGTGGTAGCCCCTCCTCTTCGCGAAGCGCCTCAGGGGCGATGGTGGGCGACGGGTGGGCGGTGCGGCCCCGCGGACGGGGCGGGCCCGCTGCTCTGGCGCACCCGCAGCCGTGCGGGCACGATGAGCCGCAGGGCCGGATCGGGCTCGGGAGCGGACGCGGAGTCGGAGTCAGGTTCGGTGTCGGTGTCGGCGGGCTCGGCGCCGCGCCGCTCCCCCGCGCCCAGCTCGTCGAGCAGCGCGCGCAGGCTCATCCGGCCGAGCTGGGCGAAGTCCTGGGCGACGGTGGTCAGGGGCGGAGCGAGGAACTCGGCCTCGGGGACGTCGTCGAACCCCACGACGCTGATGTCGTCCGGGACCCGGAGCCCGGCCTCGGCCAGGGCCCGCAGGAGGCCGATCGCCATCTGGTCGTTGGCCACGAACACCGCGGTGACCGGTTCCCCGTCGGCACGCCGCCGGACCAGGCTCCGGCCCTTCTCGTAACCGGAGCGGGGGCTCCAGTCGCCGACGAGCGGCTCGGGGGCGGTGGTCCCGGCCTCGGCCAGGGCGCGGCGCCAGCCGGCCACCCGGGACTCGGCCTCCAGCCACTCCGGGTCGCCCGAGATGTGGTGGACGGTGCGGTGCCCCAGGTCGAGGAGGTGGCGGACGGCGTCGTGGGCGCCCTGGACCTGGTCGACGCACACGACCGGCAGCCCCGACCCCTCGCCGCCCTCGACCGCCACCAGGGGGCGCGGCCCGGGCATCGCGGCCAGGACCTCCACCAGCGCCCGCTGCGGGGCGATGGCGATGCAGCCCTCGACGGACTGCTGGATGAGGTAGTCCACGGCCTCGGCGACGCCGGCGGGACTGACGTCGTCCAGGCTGACGATGCTCAGGAAGTACCCCGCCTCGCGGGCGGCCCGCTCGATGCCGGCCAGGGTCTGGGCCGGACCGAACAGCGTGGTGTCGAAGGCGATGACCCCCAGGACGTTGGTCCGGCGGGTGACCAGGGCGCGCGCGGTCGAGTTGCGGTGGTAGCCGAGCTCGTCGATGGCCCGCTGGACGCGGATCGTCGTCTCCGCCCGCACGTTCGGGTGGCCGTTGACGACCCGGGACACGGTCTGGTGCGAGACGCCGGCCAGGCGGGCGACGTCGGCCATGACGGGGCTGCGGCCACTCTGCGGGGTCACCTGGACGGCACCTCCTCGTAACACTCGGGAAAGTTCTGTGACGCAGCCAACATTGTTAGCGTTAACAGGAACGGCGTCAAGACTTCCGAGGAGAAAACTCCCGAATCGGGTCAGCCCAGCAGGCGGGAGTGGAGCACGGTGGCGGAGGTGTCGGAGAGCGAGGCGACCTGGTCCACGACCGCCCGGAGGGCGGAGGCGTCGTCCTCGGCGGCGGCGAAGGCCTCGGCGAACTGGGGGTCCAGCTCGCCCGGGGCGCCCTTCCAGAGCGCCTCCACCAGTTCGGTGACCGTCCGGCGCTCCTCGACCTGGTAGGCCAGGGCCTCGGCGCGCGACATCACGAAGTGGGCGGCGACCGCCTTGAGCAGCGCGCACTCCAGCAGGGCCCGGCGCGGAACGATGAGGTCGGCGCCGTAGCGGGTGAGGCGGCCGGGCCCGTAGGCCGCGCGCGTGGCGCCCTCGGCGGCCCGGCAGAAGCGGCCGATGAGCTCGCTGGTGAGGTTCTTCAGCGCGGCGAGCGAGGCCAGGTCCCCGGTGAACTCGGCCGGCCACACGGGCGCGGCCAGCAGCTCGGTGAAGACCTCGTCCAGCTCCGCGGGGTCGGCGTCGCAGTAGGAGTCGGCGGCCACCCGCACGACCTCGGCGCGCTCGACGGGGCTGCGCAGGGCGGCCATGCGCACGAGCCCGGCGTGCAGGGCGTCCTCGACGTCGTGGACGGAGTAGGCCACGTCGTCGGACCAGTCCATGACCTGGGCCTCGAAGCAGGTCCGGCCCGCAGGCGCGCCCTCGCGCAGCCAGTCGAAGACCTCGGTGTCGTCGGGGTAGCAGTTGAACTTGCGGGTGTCGCCGCCCTCGCCCCGGCGCCAGGGGTACTTGACCGTGGCGTCGAGGGTGGCGCGCGTGAGGTTGAGCCCGGCGCTGCGCCCGTCGGGGTCGATGACCTTGCCCTCCAGGCGCACGAGCAGGCGCAGGCTCTGGGCGTTGCCCTCGAACCCCCCGCAGGCGGCCGCGGCCTCGTCCAGCGCCCGCTCGCCGTTGTGCCCGAACGGGGGATGGCCGAGGTCGTGCGACAGGCACGCGGCCTCGACCAGGTCGGGATCGCAGCCCAGCACCTGGCCGAGCTCGCGCCCGATCTGCGCGCACTCCAGGGAGTGGGTGAGCCGGGTGCGCGGAAAGTCGCTCACACCGGGCTGGACGACCTGGGTCTTGGCGGCCAGACGACGCAGCGCCGAGCTGTGCAGGACCCGGGCGCGGTCGCGTTCGAAGGGGCCGCGGGCGCGGTTCTTGCGCCGTTCCCGGGCCATGCGCTCGGTGTCCCGGGCCTGGTAGCCGAGGACGCGTCCTTCGTCGCCGGAACCGCTCGTCATCACTGCGAGCCTACTTCCCGCCGGTGACGGAACCGAACGCCGGGTCAGGCGGCGTTCACGCGGATGTCGCTGCTGTCGTTGAAGATCCAGTAGTACCAGAGGGACGTGGTCTCACGGGTGATGTACCACAGCTGGGTGCGGCGCTCGATGACGGCCGGACCCGAGCGCGCGGGCGAGGCGCCCGCCTCGATGCCGAAGTCGTCCGCCATCTGCTTGGAGCGCAGGCTGTGCCAGGGGTCGGAGACCAGGATCGCGGTCTCCCAGCCGTTGGCGGCGAAGACCTCCGAGACGGCGGCGATGCTCTGCAGGGTGTCGCTGCCCTCCTCGACCGCGACGACGGAGTCGGCGGGCACGCCCACCTCGACCAGCCAGTTGCGGCCCGAGGCGGCCTCGGTGAAGTTGTCGTCCGGCAGTTTGCCGCCGACGGTGACGATGACCGGGGCCACGCCTTCGAGGTAGAGCTCCTGGGCCTGGCGCAGCCGGGCCTCGAAGACCGGCGAGGGGACGCCGTTGTACTGGCTGGCCCCCAGCACGATGATGGCGTCGGAGGGGGTGCGGTCGTCCTGGCGGGCGGTGTACCACACCCAGCCCCACGTCGCCGGGGGCACGGCCAGGACGGCCAACAGCAGCAGGGTGACGATCCAGCGCAGCCGGATCCGGCGGCGCGGGCGCCGGCGCCGGGGCTGCCGGGGACGGCGACGGGCGGCGCGCTCGGGTTCGGGTTCGGGTTCCACGCCGGGTCCGGGTCGGAAGCCGTCGTCGGCTCCGAAGTCGTCATCGGGCCCGAAGTCGGAGTCGGGGCCGGAGTCGCTCTGGGCTCCGGGCCGGGGTCCGGTGTGCGGCGCGCGCCCGCGGGGCGGGGGGCGGTCGCGGACGAAGCGGCGGGTGAAGGACGTCTCCGCGCCCTCGCCGGCGCCCTGGGCGCCGCCGGCCGCATCGCCGCCGGCCGCATCGTGTCCGGCCGGCCGCTCCGGCCGGGAGGGGAACTCCTCGCGGAAGAACGCACGGGTCGTGCCGGCCGCGGGGTCGCGCTCGAAGGACATGGTGCTCCCCGCGCCGGGTTCCGAAGCGGGCTCGGCACCGAGGCCGGAGCCGCCGGCTCCGGCCACCTCGGGCTCGCGCGCGAGGGTGCGTGTGGCGTCGTCTCCGTCCGCGGTCGCGGCCGGGGCGTACTCGCTCCGCGAGAAGACCCGGGTGGCCTCGTCATCGATGGAGGCACCGGCCGGGGCCTCCCACGGCTCTTCGCCGTGACCGTCGCCTGCCACTCGCACCGGCTCACCTCCGCACAATTCGCTGACTGGAGTACTCACCCCTACTGGGACGGCTTCCGACCACCGCTGGTTCTCGGCAGGCCGACCCGTTCGGGGGACGAACCTGAGGTGAGGAGGGGCGGGGAAGACGGCCAGGCCAGCGGTCGAGAATATATCACGAAAAGGTCACGATGACCCCTGGTGGGCAGTTCCCCGCCGGGACATGAGTCTAGGGCGTGCGCGGACGGGAGGCATCCGCCCGACGCCGCGTTCCCACGGCCGCGGACGCCCCTGCGGACGCCACCGCCCCCGCGGGTGTGCGCGGGGGCGGTGGCTCGGTGTGCCGGGGGCCGGTCAGCCGGAGGCGCGGCCCGCGGCCCGGCCGGCCTCCAGGCGCGCCACCGGTACTCGGAAGGGCGAGCAGGACACGTAGTCCAGCCCCACCTCGTGGAAGAAGTGCACCGAGGCCGGGTCGCCGCCGTGCTCACCGCACACGCCGAGCTTGATCCCCGGGCGCGCCGCCCGGCCCTCCTCGACGGCGATGCGGATGAGGCGGCCGACACCGTCGACGTCCAGCGACTCGAACGGAGAGACCCCGAAGACGCCCTTCTCCAGGTAGGCGGAGAAGAACGACGCCTCCACGTCGTCGCGGGAGAAGCCCCACACGGTCTGGGTGAGGTCGTTGGTGCCGAAGGAGAAGAACGCGGCGTGCTCGGCGATCTGCCCTGCGGTGAGCGCGGCACGGGGCAGCTCGATCATGGTGCCGACCGGGAAGTCCAGGTCCAGACCGTTCTCCTCCCCCACCTCGCGCAGGACGCGCAGCGCGTCGTCGCGGATGATCTCCAGTTCCTGCACCGTGCCCACCAGCGGGATCATGATCTCCGGGCGGGGACGGCCGCCCTGCCTGATCCGGTCCACCGCGGCCTGGGCGATGGCGCGCACCTGCATCGTGAACAGGCCGGGGACCACCAGGCCCAGGCGCACGCCGCGCAGGCCCAGCATCGGGTTCTGCTCGTGCAGCTTGTGCACGGCCTGGAGCACCCGCAGGTCGTTCTCGTGGCTCTCGCCGCGCGCCTCGGCCACGGCCACGCGCACCGACAGCTCGGTGATGTCGGGCAGGAACTCGTGCAGCGGCGGGTCCAGCAGGCGCACGGTGACCGGGAGGCCGTCCATGGCGCCGAGGATGCCGTTGAAGTCCTCCCGCTGCAGGGGCAGCAGTGCGCCGAGCGCCTCCCCCTGCTCGTCCTCGGTGTCGGCGAGGATGAGCCGTTCCACCAGCTGGCGGCGGTCGCCGAGGAACATGTGCTCGGTCCGGCACAGCCCGATGCCCTGGGCGCCCATGCGGCGGGCGCGGGCGGCGTCCTCGGGGGTGTCGGCGTTGGCGCGCACGTACATGCGGCGGGCGGCGTCCACGTAGTGCATCAGCCGGTCCACGGCGCGCACGAGGTCGTCGGCCTGGTCCGAGGCGGGGTCGATCTCCCCCTCGAAGTAGCGCACGACCGGGGAGTCCACCACGGCGACCTCGCCGAGGTAGACCTGGCCGCTGGTGCCGTCGATGGAGATGACGTCGCCCTCCTCGACCACCTCGCCGCCGGGCGCGGTCATCCGCCGGTTCTTGGTGTCGATGTCGAGCTCCTCGGCACCGCACACGCAGGTCTTGCCCATGCCGCGGGCGACCACGGCCGCGTGCGAGGTCTTGCCGCCGCGGCTGGTGAGGATGCCCTCGGCGGCGATCATGCCCTCCAGGTCGTCGGGGTTGGTCTCCCGGCGGCACAGGATGACCCTCTCCCCGCTGCGGGACCACTTGACGGCGGTGTAGGAGTCGAAGACGGCCTTGCCGACCGCGGCTCCGGGCGAGGCGTTCATGCCGCGGCCGATCCGGTGCACGTCGGGATCGGTGGCGGCGCTGTCGTCGAAGCGCGGGAACATCAGCTGGGCGAGCTGGTCGCCGGTGACGCGCTGGACAGCCTCGTCGAGGCTGATCATGCCCTGGTCGACGAGCTGGTCGGCGATGCGGAAGGCGGCGCCCGCGGTGCGCTTGCCCACGCGGGTCTGGAGCATCCACAGCTTGCCGCGCTCGATCGTGAACTCGATGTCGCACAGGTCGCGGTAGTGGTTCTCCAGGGTCTGCATGATGCCCATCAGCTCCTGGTAGCTGGCGGCGTCGATCTTCTCCAGGTCCGCGAGGGGGACGGTGTTGCGGATGCCGGCCACCACGTCCTCGCCCTGGGCGTTCTGGAGGTAGTCGCCGTAGACGCCGGGCTGGCCCGAGGCGGGGTCGCGGGTGAAGGCGACGCCGGTGCCCGAGTCCATACCGAGGTTGCCGAAGACCATGGAGCAGATGTTGACCGCGGTGCCCAGGTCGGAGGGGATGCGCTCCTGGCGGCGGTAGAGCACCGCGCGGGGGGCGTTCCAGGAGTCGAAGACCGCCTTGACGGCGAGGGTCATCTGCTCGCGGGGGTCGGAGGGGAAGGGGCTGCCGGTCTGCTCCTGGACGATGTCCTTGAAGCGGGCGACGAGGGCGCGAAAGTCCGCGGCGTCCAGGTCGAGGTCGTTGGTGATGCCCTTGGCCGCCTTGGCCTCCTCGATGGCCTCCTCGAAGAGCTCGCCGTCGATGTCCTGGACGGTCTTGCCGAACATCTGGATGAGGCGCCGGTAGGAGTCCCACGCGAAGCGCTCGTCGCCGCCCTGGGCGGCCAGGCCGACGACCGACTCGTCGTTGAGGCCGATGTTGAGGACGGTCTCCATCATGCCCGGCATCGAGAACCTGGCGCCCGAGCGCACGCTCACCAGGAGCGGGTCGTCGGGCTGGCCGAGCCGGCGGCCCATGGCCTTCTCCAGCTCCTTGAGGTTGGCCTCGATCTCGGCGTCGAGCCCGGCGGGGACGCTGCCATTCGACAGGTAGTGCCGGCACGCCTTCGTGGTGATCGTGAAGCCGGGGGGCACCGGTAGACCGAGGTTGGTCATCTCGGCGAGGTTGGCCCCCTTTCCGCCGAGGAGATCCTTCTGGTCCTTGCTGCCCTCGGTGAAGTTGTAGACGTACTTGGCCACGGGGGTGCTCCCTCGTTCTTCTCGACGGCTCCGCGGTGGGATCGGCCCCTCGCCCGGATGGGACCGGACTCTATCCGCACCGTGCGCGACTCCCCTGTCATGAACTCCCCGATTGCGATGTTTCCGCAGTTCAAGGAGGTTGAACAGGTCTATACCAATGGTTCAGCTCGGGTACACCGGCCCCTTGCGCCCAGACTACGACCGAAACGGGCCCGCGCCACGGCGACACCGCCGCCGACCTGGGAACTCCGTGCAGGCGCCGGAGAGCGGGTCATCCGGGAACAGGCCGCTGACGGCACTCTTTGCGCCAGAACCACACCCGCCACACCCAGGCGCGGCCGGACACGCCGACACGGGCCCGGACGCGGCGGTGTGCGAGGCGACACAGCATTACCTGGCAGTAACCTACGGGTGCGTAAGTTAGGCTGCCGGTGAGGCCCCGCACAGGCGCGGGACGGGTGGACGCGAGGAGTGCGACGGTGTCGAAGGAGCAGCAGAACCAGACCGAAACGGTGACGAGCCGAGCGCGCGAAGCCGCCGAGGACCTGCTGGAAGCGGTCAAACCCCGCCTGCGCGGGTGGCTGCACCTGGGCACCGCGCCGCTCGCCCTGGCCGCAGGCATCGTCCTGGTGTGCCTGTCACCCACCCTGCCCGCCATGGCCGCGAGCGCGGTGTACGCGCTCAGCTCGGTCCTGTTGTTCGGCACCTCGGCCGTCTACCACGTGGGCCGCTGGTCCCCCCGCGCGCAGAAGGTCCTGCGCCGCCTGGACCACTCCAACATCTACCTGATCATCGCGGGCACCTACACGCCCTTCGTGGTCCTGGTCCTGGACGGCCCGCTGCGCGCGGCGATGCTCGCGCTGATCTGGGGCGGCGCCACGGCGGGCGTGGCCTTCAAGCTGCTGTGGCTCAACGCGCCCCGGTGGCTGTCGACGGCGCTGTACCTGGCCATCGGATGGGTCGCGGTGCTGTTCATCCCCGACCTGATCGGCGGGACGAACCCGGCGACGTGGATCCTCATCCTCGTCGGCGGCGTGCTCTACAGCGTGGGCGCGGTGGTCTACGGACTCAAGCGCCCCAACCCCGCGCCCCGGTGGTTCGGCTTCCACGAGATCTTCCACTCCCTGACCATCGCGGCGTTCGTCTGCCACTATGTCGCGGTCTCCTTCGTGGTCTACACCGCCGCCTGACCCTCGCCACTGGTAATGGGAAAAGCCATTAACTAGAGTGTGCGCATGGTCTCCATCTCCCGGGAACTCCCGACCGAGTCCGAAGCCCGCCTCCGGCGGGTGCTGCGCGCCACCGACATCGAACACCTGCCGGGCCACTGGTGCTTCCGGCGCCTCACGGGGGCGCCGCCGCCGGACGCCCTGGCCACGGTCAGGGACGCCGACGGCTGGTGCGCCCTCACCCCCGCCGAGGGCGAGGTCGCCGAGCCGTTCGGCCTCACCCTGAGCACGTTCCCGCCGGGGATCGACAACAGCGGCTACATCGGGTGGGTATCGACGACCCTCAAGGAGCGCACCGGCAGCGGCGTGTTCGTGGTGTGCGGCGACAACCCCCGCCGCGGCGGCGTCTTCGACTACCTCGGGTACCCCGCCGAGGCCGCGGACGCCGTCCGCGGCGTGCTCGACGACCTGCGCCGGCCGCCGTCGGAGGACCGCCTCGGCCTCGACCTGCGGGTGTTCGAAGTGGCCGAGACCTCCGGCGCGAGCGCGATCTCCCCAGACACGCGGTTCGAGTTCCGGGAACGGGACGGCCGCGTCGAGGCCCGCTACTCCGGCGGCGCCGTCGACCAGGGCTTCCTCGTCGGCCGGCGCGAGGACGACCGCGTGACCACCGCCTACTCCCAGGTGGACGCCGCCGGGCACGCGCGGGCGGGCACCGCCGTGATGCGCCTGACCGGGGACGGCGACGGCGGTCTGCTGCTCGTCGAGGACTTCACGTGGTCGGACGGGGCGACGGGCCGCAACGTGCTCCGGGCCGCGGGGGGCACCCGTGCCCGCTGAACCCGTGGCCGTCGCGTTCGCCAACACCCGTTCCTCCCCGCACCGGGACCGCATCGCCGAGCTCGACCAGTGGCGCGCCTGGTGCGACGCCCGGCCCGGCCTCAAGGCCGTGGGACGCGCCGTCGACGCCGACGGGCTGACCCTCCTGCGCGCGGCGCGCGACGACGTCCAGGAGGTCCTGCGTGCCGCGGCGGCGCGGGAGGACCCCGACCCCGCCGTGGTCGACCGGCTGCCGGCACTCACCCGCGGCCCGGCGCCCGGGCTCGCGTGGCACGGGGACCGCTACGAGCTGACCGTGCCCGAGGGCGGGAGCCCGGCCGCGGCCCTCGCGCACCACCTGGCGGGCGCCGCGATGGGCCTGGTGGTCACCGGGCCGCCCCTCGCGGTGTGCCGGGGCCAGGGCTGCCTCAAGGTCTTCGTGGCGACCCGGGCGGACCGCCGCTGGTGCGACGGCGCCGCCTGCGGCAACCGCGCACGGGTCCGCTCGCACCACCGCAAGCGGAGCGGTCCGGACGCGTGACGGCCGCCCGTCCCGCTCGGGGACGGGCGGCCGGACCCGCCCGGTCGTCCGCGTCAGGCGAAGCCGAACACCGGCGGGAACACCAGCACGACCAGCCCCGCCCAGACCGCGTAGACCGGCAGGTAGGTCGTCTGCCATCGTTCGATCGCCGCGAAGGGGCGCGTACCCCGCACGAAGCCCGCGAGCAGCCACGCCGACCAGGCCAGGTGCACCAGCAGCACGAGGTTGAGGCCGAGCGCGGCGGTCTTGTTGGCGGTGAACCCGAACTCGGCGATACGGGTCAGCATCGCCGTCAGCGCGACGGCGTCGACCGCCAGCGCCGCTCCGACCAGCGCGAGCTGGAGCCAGTCGAAGACGCCCGGCCGGGCCATCGGGTCGCGCGCGCTGATCGAGTACAGCAGGAGGAACAGGACCAGCACCAGCACGGCGTCCATGAGGATGAGCAGGCCGCGGTCCACCGTGGTCAGCGGCCCGTTCACCAGGAGCGCCACCAGGTCCGCCACCAGCATCACCAGCGCCAGCGGCGTGAAGACCCGGGTCAGCACGGGCGCGATGTTCTCCACCACGCTCTTCTTGGCCTCCACCAGCCACGCGGCCACCAGCAGCGCGCCGGGCAGGCCGAACGGCAGGAGCCAGTCCTCCAGGACCGGTTCGAGGTCGATCTCGACCACGGAGAGCACGCCGAAGGTGAGTCCGACCAGGACCGCCGACCCCAGCATGATCAGCGCCAGGTACATCGCCAGTTCGCCCATGAAGCGCACGAAGTCCATGCGCCGCTCGTGGGACCGCCAGTGCCCTCCCGTGTGCAGGACACCCACGAGCAGCCACAGCAGGACCGGAGCGTGCGTCAACGCGAGCACGGCGGTCATCCCCGGCGCCGGCTGGGCACCGCCGGGGATCATCGCGAACGGGTAGAGGTTCACCGCCAGGGCGGGCACCGCCGCGACGGCGGCCACCGCCGCGCACACGCGCCACGGCACGCGCCGCTTCCAGGCGAACCACCCCGCCAGGAACGGGAGCACCACGAAGGCGATGTTGCGGAACTGCGCGAACTCGTCGTCGACCGAGGCGACCAGGAGCTTGACCGCCAGGCCCGCGCCGAGCGCGAACGCCAGGACCACGCCGAGCTCGCGCCAGCGCGAGAGGCCGCCCGCGCCGTCGTCGACCTCGGGGACCAGGACCAGCTGCTTCCAGAGCCGGTGGGCGTGCTCGCGCGCGAACTCGCGCGACACCTCGTCCAGGTTGCCCATGCGCTTGACCGCGACGAGGAAGGCCTCCTCGTCGTCGAGGCCGTTGGACTCCAGGTCGGCGATCTGTTCCCGCAGGTGGTCCTCCATCTCCTCGATGTCCGGTGGGGAGATGGCCCGGCGGCGGCGCACGAACCCGCGCCACTGGTCGATCTGGGCCTCCAGGACACCCTCTCGGGACGTGTCGCTCATCAGGCGAACCCCCCTGCCGCGGCGTCCCCGAGGACCGGTGGACGCGAGGCGGCCTGCCACACCTGCGTGAGCGCGCCGGCGACGACGTCCCACTGCTTGCGCCGCTCGGCCAGCGTCTCCAGCCCGGCCTGCGTGATCGCGTAGTGCTTGCGCCGCCGTCCCGCGTCGGACGTGCCCCAGGAGGCCTGGACGTAGCCGTTGCGCTCCAGGCGGTGCAGCAGCGGGTAGAGCATCCCGTCGGTCCACTGCATGCGCCCGTCGGAGAGTTCGTTGACGCGTTTGACGATGGCGTAGCCGTAGGACTCGCCCTCGGCCAGGATGCCCAGGACGAGCGGTGTGGCCGACGCGGCGACCAGATCCTTGTCGATGTGCACGTGCACTTCCCATACCTAGTTCTGCTAGGGATAGTTACCCTAGCAGAACTAGACATAGCGGTGCGAGGCATCGCGTTCGGTGGGCGAACGCACGACGGCCCGCCTCCCCTGGTCGGGGAAGCGGGCCGTCGACGCAAGCGGAACTACGCGGCTAGCAGCCGGGCAGGCGCTCCACCAGGTACATCTCCACCTGGTCGAGGGAGACGCGCTCCTGGGACATGGTGTCGCGCTCGCGCACGGTCACCGCATTGTCCTCCAGGGTGTCGAAGTCCACCGTCACGCAGAACGGGGTGCCGATCTCGTCCTGGCGGCGGTAGCGGCGGCCGATGGCGCCGGCGTCGTCGAACTCCACGTTCCAGCGCTTGCGCAGCGCGGCCGCCAGGTCGCGCGCCTTCGGCGACAGGTCGGTGTTGCGCGACAGCGGCAGCACGGCGACCTTGACCGGCGACAGGCGCGGGTCCAGCCGCATCACGGCGCGCTTCTCCAGCTTGCCCTTGGCGTTGGGCGCCTCGTCGACGTTGTAGGCGTCCAGCATGAAGGTGAGCACCGTGCGGTCGACACCGGCCGCGGGCTCGATGACGTACGGGAAGTACCGCTCGTTCTTCTCCTGGTCGAAGAAGGACAGGTCGGTACCCGAGGCCTCCGAGTGCGTCCGCAGGTCGTAGTCGGTGCGGTTGGCGACGCCCTCCAGCTCACCCCACTCGCCACCCTGGAAGTTGAACCGGTACTCGATGTCCACGGTCCGGGTGGAGTAGTGGGACAGCTTCTCCTTCGGGTGCTCGTACAGGCGCAGGTTGTCCTTGGCGATGCCCAGGTCCAGGTACCACTGGTAACGGGTGTCGATCCAGTACTGGTGCCATTCCTCGTCACTGCCCGGACGGACGAAGAACTCCATCTCCATCTGCTCGAACTCGCGGGTCCGGAAGATGAAGTTGCCGGGGGTGATCTCGTTGCGGAACGACTTGCCGATCTGGCCGATGCCGAACGGGATCTTGCGGCGGGCGCTCTGCTCGACGTTCTTGTAGTTGACGAAGATGCCCTGGGCGGTCTCCGGGCGCAGGTAGGCCAGGCCCTTGTCGTCCTGGACCGGGCCCAGGTGGGTGCGCAGCAGGCCGTTGAACATGCGCGGCTCGGTGAAGGAGTCCTTGGCGCCGCAGTTGGGGCAGGCCAGGGCCTTCAGGCCCTCCTCGGGCTCGCGGCCGTGCTTCTCCTCGTAGGCCTCGATGAGGTGGTCGGCCCGGAAGCGCTTGTGGCAGGACTGGCACTCGGTGAGCGGGTCGACGAACGCCTTGACGTGGCCGGAGGCCTCCCAGACCTCGCGGGCCAGGATGACGCTGGAGTCGAGGCCGACGATGTCGTCGCGCTCCTGCACCATGGAGCGCCACCACTGGCGCTTGACGTTGGCCTTGAGCTCCACGCCCAGGGGACCGTAGTCCCAGGCGGCGCGCAGGCCGCCGTAGATCTCACTCGAGGGGTAGACCAGGCCTCGACGCTTGGCGAGGTTGACCAGTGCGTCCATTGCCTCTGACTTGGCGGCCATGGGTGACTCTCCATCCGGCTGGCGGTCGGTGGATCGCGGTGCGCGATACATCGTTGTGGTCGGGGCGCGAAACGCGTGACGAACCGGGGAGTGGCACGTCAGACGGCCGCGTCCACCCAGGCTAGAGCACGCGGGGACCCTGGTGCGCACGATTTCCGCCGTGGCGCGGGGCCCGGCGGCCCCCGTCGTTCAGCCGCGGGACCCCTCGCTGGTGAGGAGCTCGAAGGCGGTCGGCTCGTCGATGCAGCGGGAGAGCAGGGGCACCGCGTGGACCTTGACGTCGAAGTCGGAGAGCGCCCTGCGGTAGAACCCGGCGCCCTCCCACTCCGTGACCACGGTCCACAGGGACGGATCATCGGCGGCCCTGCCCAGCCGGTGGCCCAGGAAGCCCGGACGGCGGGAGAGCACCTCGACCGCGACCGCGGCGTCGGACTGGAAGGCCTCGGTGTCGGCCTCGGGCACGGAGTAGCGGGTGATGACGATCACGCCACCATTGTGGCCTACCCGGCGGACCCGCGGCGCCGGGACGGGACGGCGGGACGGGACGGCGGGACGGGACGGCGGGACGGGACGGCGTGGACGGCCGCCGCCCGCCCTCCGCCGTCCCCGCGCGTCCCGTACCGGCGGTCAGTCCCGGCCGAAGACCCGGTCCACGACCCGTTCGGCGGCATGGCCGTCGTCCAGGGGGCAGAACCGTTCGACGAAGGACCGGTAGGTGCCCCGGTGCTCCTCGGCGACCCGGTCGATGTCCAGCAGGGCGCCGATGACGTCGTCGGAGCGCGTGAGCAGCGGCCCCGGCGCGGTCTCCTCGAAGTCGAAGTAGAACCCGCGCAGGTTGTCCCGGTAGCTCTCGAGGTCGTAGGTGAAGAAGAGCATGGGGCGGCCGGTGTTGGCGAAGTCGAACATCATCGACGAGTAGTCGGTGACCAGGACGTCGGTGACCAGGAACAGCTCCATGATCTCCGGGTAGAGGGAGACGTCGTAGACGAAGTCCTCGCCCACGATCGGCACGCTGTCCACGACCCGCGGGTGGCGGCGCACCAGCAGCACGTGGTCCTCGCCCAGCTTCTCGTACATCCGCCGCAGGTCCAGGTGCAGGTCGAGCTTGTGCTTGCCGCGCGTGTAGTACTTGTCGTCCCGCCAGGTCGGAGCGTAGAGCACGACCTTCTTGCCCTCCGGCAGACCGAGGCGGCGCCGCGTGCGCTCGGCGAGGGCCTCCCGGTCCGGCGAGAAGAAGATGTCGTTGCGCGGGTAGCCGGTCTCCAGGATCTCGCCCTCGAAGCGGAAGGCGCTGCGCAGGATGGGCGTCGCCCAGGGGCTGGGCGAGACCAGGTAGTCCCACTGCCGGGTCTCCCAGGCGAGCATGTCGAAGTAGTCGCGGGACTTGCCCCGGATGTTCTCGACGTCGAAGCCGATCCGCTTGAGCATCGACCCGTGCCAGGTCTGGACGACCACCTGGTCGGGCCGGGCGTCGAACCACGCCGGCTGGCGCGAGTTGGTCACCAGGTAGCGGCTGCGCGCCAGGGCCTCGTAGTACTCGCGGCCCCGGTGGCGCACGGGCGCCAGGTCCGCGGGCGGGCGCACCTGCCCGTCGGCGACCAGCCAGGACATGGGGTAGTCGGCCCACCGTCCGCGCCGGCGCAGCTCCTCGTGGATGCTCCGCGGGCTGTCGGAGTACTGGCGGCCGGTGTAGGTGTCGAACAGCACCCCGTCCACGACCGGCGTGTGGCGCTGGGCCGCGTAGAAGCCCTCGCGCAGCTCGCGCTGGGCGAAGGCGCCGCGCTCGGCCGGGTGCAGGTCGGTCCCGACCCGCAGGACCGGCAGGCCGTGGCCCTTGTAGGAGAGCGTGTAGGTGCGCTCGGAGGTCTGCATCGCCAGCGGCAGGTGCGAGATGAGCTCCTCGGAGAACTCCACGCCGACGTCGGTGGAGCCGGCGCCGTCGAGGTCGGCCACCCGCCCCCACAGCTGGTAGCCGCCGGCGGGCAGGGACAGCTCACCGGACAGCGTGGGGACGTCGGCGGGCGCGAAGCGCGCGGTGAAGCGGCTTCCGGAACGCTCCACCTCCAGTGCGTGCTCCTCGTCGCGGCCCTGGGCCCTGACCATGAGCTCCAGCTCGGCGCCGGAGGTGAAGTCGCCGCTGAGGACGAGCCGGCGCCCCTCCCAGGCGGCCCGCTCGACCACGGGGCGCGCGTGTCCGGCGCGCAGCGCGAGGTGGCCGGTCGCCGTGCGCTGCACGACCAGCTCCTGGTGCGAGCCCTCGACGGCGTAGGTACTGCCGTGGACGGAGTCCGGCAGGACCGGCGCGACGCTCTCCTGGTCGGCGGTGACCAGATGGGCGTCCCACACCTCCTGGCGGACGACCCCTCCGCACTCGATGACGGCACGGTCGAGGAGGTCGGCCGCGCGCACGCGGGCGCTGATCCGCCCGCCGTGCGCGGTCAGCGGGTAGTGGAGCACGGCGGTGCCGGGCCGACGGGTCAGGCGCAGCTCGGTGGCCCGGTCCGCGGGCGCCGAGACCGTTTCGCCCTCCAGTTCGAGCTCGCCCGTGCGGGAGTCGAAGCGGTGGCCGGTGACCAGGGCCTGCGAAGGCTCGACGGTGACGACCAGGTGGCGGTCCCGGTTCCACCGGGGCCGCACCCACAGGTCGTCGTCGACCTGCTGGTAACCGGGCCGTTCCGGCGGCCCGGCGACCGGGTTGCCGATGATCCTGCGGCGGGCCAGGCCCCGGTTGACCACGACCAGCTCGACCTTCCAGTCGCCGGGCGCCAGGCGTCCGCCCACGCGCAGGCGCCGAGGGTCGACGATGACCGTGAACCCGCCGTAGTCGTGGCGGGCGGCGTCGACCAGGTCCGGAAGGCGGTACTCGGCGGCCAGGCGCGTGCGCACGGGGAGCCTGACCCTGCGGCGGGTGGAGGCGTTCACGGCGAACGCGACCACGTGCTGCTGCCAGCGCTTGCGGGCGCGCAGGTGCCGGATGCCGACGCGGCCGCTGATGTGCAGGCGGCCGTCCTTCCAGTGGACGTCCTCGGTCTTCTGGCGGACCTTGAGCTCTTCGTCGAGCCGGTACACCTCCCGCGGCACGGTCTTGGCGGGGTCGGTGGCGTCGAAGAAGGGGTAGCGGATGTAGTAGCCGAGACCGCGCCGGACCACGGTCGCCTTCTTGATCTCCACGCTCTTGGCGAAGGTCGCGACCTCCAGGACGTCGTCCAGGCGCCGCTTGCGCACCAGGTGGCACAGGAGGCGGTCGAGGACGCCCAGGCCGCGCAACAGGCGCGGGGACACATGGTCCAGATACGCGTTGAGCAGGTCGAGGGCGAGGTCGCGGACCTCCTTGTCGGCGTCGTCCAGGCGCAGCAGCAGCTGGCGGAGCTCGCCCTGGATCAGGGCGCGGTCCCAGAGCTGCCGGTCGGCGGTGCTCAGACCGGCGGCCAGGACGCCCATGGCGTGCAGGCGGCGGGTGAGGGCCTCCGGCTCCAGGGGGACGGCACCGGACTCGCGTCGGCGCTCGAGCAGCACCGGGGCGGGCAGGACGTCGACGGCGGCGGCCGCCAGGGCGGCGCGGCGCAGGCCCAGGTCCGCGTCCTCGGGCGCGAGGCCGTGGTCGGTCAGGGAGTTCCAGAACTCCCGGAGCCAGAGCTTGTTGCCCAGAGCGGAGTCCGACGCCAGTGCGGGGATGGCGCGGGGGTCCTCGGCCATGCGGTGGTTGGCGCAGAGTCTGCGGTGGAACCTGGACGGGGAGGCGCCCAGCTCGTTGAACCGGTAGACGTTGCCCACGACCAGGTCGGAGCGGGTGTCAGCGGCGCTGGCGGCGAGGTAGGACACGGCGTAGCCGGTGAGCGCGTCACCGCCGTCCAGGAAGAGCAGGTGGGTGCCCGAGGCCGCGGCGGCGCCGCGCACCCGCGCGGCGGGGCGGTGCGGTGCGGGGTCGGTGCCGGCGAGCACGGCGGTCAGCCCGGGCGGCGGGGACTCGGCGAAGGCGGCGGCGACCGCCACGGCGTCCTCGCGCGTGCCCTCGACCGTCTCGTCGCCCTGCTCGGCGTCCTCGCCCCGCTCCGCGGCGTCGGTCTCCTCCGCGCCGTCGTCGTCGGCGGAGGGATCGGCGGCCGCGCCCTCCGCGGCGGAGACGGCGGGGCGGGAGTCGTCGCCGACCGCCGCGCGGACGGGGACGAGGACGACCTCGAAGCCCGGCGCGGGACCGGCCGCGCTGTCGCCGCCCGCGTCGCGCCGGCGGGCCAGGGAGTCGAGGCAGTGCTGCAGGTGAGGCTCGGTGACGTCGAACGTCACGATGACTGTTGGTTCGGGCACGGAAGTAGACACCCTCCGAAGGGTTCGTCGCCATGGGCGACGTGCGGACACGACGCGGTCCGCGTTGTCAGGCGGATACCACTGAATGTAGAGGATCACTGACTCACGGTGCGCCCCGGACGTCGTTCACCGGACGGCGGGAGCGGACCGCACCGCGGATCGGCGCTCGGAGGCCGATCCGGATTCCGCCTCGAAGGGGGTCCGCTGGAGCGCCCGCCCTCCTAAAATGTCACACGACGGTGGCGGACGGCGGAACGGACGGCATGGCCTCTCCCGAGCACGGCGACGAACGGCGGCCCGTCCCCGGCCGCCCCCTTCCCGATGGCGACGCTTTCTACACCCCCGGGGCGGGCCCGTTCCGCGCGGCGGTGGAACGGCGCAGCGCCGTCCCCCTCGTGTGGCTGCACCGGCAGCCGCGCTGGATGCTGCCGCTGGCGCTGGGCGCCCTGTTCATCGCGGGTCTTATGGCGCCGGGCCTGCTGGGCGCGCTCTGCCTGCTCGTGGTGACGGTGTTCTTCTCGTGGCTGGCGTTCCTGACCTGGCCCACGCTGGCCCCGCAGCAGCGGGTGCCGCGCGTGATCATGGTGGTCGTCGTGCTCGTGCTGACGGTGGCGCGCTTCCTGGGCTTCTGAGCAGCCGCGCGGCGAGCGGCGGCCCGTTCGTCGCGTTTTGACAACCATTTTCGTTTTCGGCATACTGAACAAGTGTCTGACCAGTTCACGGGGACCGCGGTCGGCGATCCCGACGTACCACCCGCCTTCCGGATCACCGACGCCGTCATGGGCTATGACGGCACGCCGGTGCTCGACGGCGTGGACCTCGACGTTCCCGTGGGGCAGACGATGGCCGTCATGGGCCCCAACGGGTCGGGCAAGTCCACGCTCATGCGCGCGATGCTCGGCCTCACACCGCTTTCGGCCGGACGGATCCTGATCCACGGGACGCCGCTGCGGCGCTTTCGCGACTGGCGCCGGATCGGCTATGTGCCCCAGCGGCTCACCGCCGGGGGCGCGGTGCCGGCCACGGTCCGCGAGATCGTCGCCTCGGGCCAGGTCGCCTCGCGCCGCCTGCTGTCCCTGCCCACCCGGTCCGACCGCGCCGCCATCGACGAGGCGCTGGAGACCGTCGGCCTCACCGACCGCGCGCGCGACTCCGTTCGCGAGCTCTCCGGCGGCCAGCAGCAGCGCGTGCTCATCGCCCGCGCCCTGGCCGGCCGGCCCGACACCTTCGTCATGGACGAGCCCATGGCCGGCGTCGACGCCGAGAACCAGCGCGAACTGGCACGCACCATCGACCACCTGCGCGGCACCGGGGCCACCGTCGTGCTGGTCCTGCACGAGCTGGGTCCGCTGGAGGACGTGATCGAGCGCGCCGTCGTCCTGGACGGCGGCCGGATCGCGCACGACGGCCGCCGGGCGCCCGAGGCCACCGGCCCGTGCGCGCGTCCGGGCCACGAGCACCAGCACCCCCACCCCGATCCCAACGACCCCGACCCGCGGGCGGCCGGCGCGGACCCGGCGCCCGCCGACCTGATCCGACTCGAGGTGCCCGGCAGTGACTGAACTTCTCCAGTACGAGTTCATGCGCCGCGCGCTGCTGGCCGCCGTACTGGTCGGGTTCCTCACCCCGATCGTCGGCACCTTCCTCGTCCAGCGCCGCCTGGCGCTGCTGGGCGACGGCATCGGCCACGTCGCGCTCACCGGTGTGGCGCTGGGCCTGATGACCGGCGCCTCCCCCGTCCTGACCGCCGCCGTGGTGGCCACGCTGGGCGCCATCCTCATGGAGGTGGTGCGGGTGCGCACGCGGGCCAGCGGCGAGGTCGCCCTGGCGCTGCTGTTCTACGGCGGTATCGCCGGCGGCGTGCTGCTCATCGGCCTGACCCCCGGCGCCAGCAACGCGACGCTGACCGCCTACCTCTTCGGGTCGGTGAGCACCGTGGAGGAGCAGGACATCTGGGTGGTGGCCGTGCTGGCCGCCGCCGTCGTCGTGGTGGTGGGGCTGTTCGGGCGGCAGCTCTTCGTGCTGTGCCAGGACGAGGACGTCGCCCGCGCCCACGGACTCCCGGTGCGCTTCCTGAGCATCCTGCTGGCGGTGACCGCCGCGCTGACCGTCGTGATCGCGATGCGCGTGGTGGGCCTGCTGATGGTCAGCGCGCTGATGATCGTTCCCGTGGCCGCCGCGCAGCAGTTGACCAGGAGTTTCAGAGTGACGATGGGGCTGGCCGTGGCCATCGGTCTGGGGTCCTCGGTCAGCGGCCTGTCCGCGGCCTTCTACTCCGAACTGGCGCCGGGAGCCACCATCGTCCTGATCGCGCTGGCGGTGTTCTGCGTCGCCGTCACCGTCGGCGGGCTCATCCGCCGGCGTGGCCGACGCGGGCCCGGAGGCCCCCGGCGGCCGGAAGGACCCTTCAAGGCAGATACGATGCCCCAGACCGCGCGGGGAGGATGACACCATGAGTACACGACGCGAGGCCGTTCGCCAGACACTGTCCGAGTCCTCCGGTTTCCGCAGCGCGCAGGACCTCTACGCGGACCTGCGGGCCGATGGCTCCAAGATCGGCCTGACCACGGTCTACCGCGCCCTGCAGGCGCTGAGCGACTCCGGCGAGATCGACGTTCTGCGCAATGACGACGGGGAGGCCGTCTACCGCGCCTGCGGCACGGAGACCCACCACCACCACCTGGTGTGCCGTGTGTGCGGCACCGCGGTGGAGATCGAGGGCCCCACGGTGGAGTCCTGGGCGGCCGAGACCGGCACCAAGCACGGGTTCACCGACGTGACGCACACGGTCGAGGTGTTCGGCACCTGCCCGCGCTGCTCGTCCTGAGCGCGCGGGCCCGTCCGCCCTCGACCGCTGTCCCCGGGAGCCCGCGGCGCGGTCTCCGCTGACCTTTCGCCCGCCACGAGCCGCTCACCGGGGCGGACGGCTCACTCGCAGGGCGAGCACGGCTCCAGGTCGGGGCGCTTGGCGCTCAGGCCGTCCCCGGAGGAACGTCCGGTGAGGCGTCGGCCGATCCACGGCACCAGGTACTCGCGGGCCCAGTGCAGGTCCTCCTGGCGGGCCGACCGCCAGTCCCGCGGCGCGGCCGGCGGCCAGGGCGCGTCCCAGTCCTCGTCCACGGGCACACCCAGGACCTCGCACACGCGCAGCGCGATGCGGCGGTGGCCCTCGGCGGAGAAGTGCAGGCGGTCCCAGCTCCACGCGCGCGGGTCGGAGAGCACGCGCATGCTCCACATGTCCACCACGTCGCACCCGTACCGGTCCGCGATCGCGCGCAGGTGCATGTTGTACGTGGACACCTTGCCGCGCAGGTGGCGCATGACCGACAGGGAACCGGTGTCGAAACCGGTGAAGAGCACCACGCGGGCGCCGGTCCGGCTGAGCTCGGCGACCCCGGCCTCGAAGAGCCGCGCGGTGGCGTCCGGGTCACCTCCGGGACGGATGATGTCGTTGCCGCCCGCGCACAGGGTGATGAGGTCGGGAGCGAGCTCGACCGCCCGGGGCACCTGCTCGGTCATGATCTGCCCGGCGAGCCTGCCGCGCACGGCCAGGTTGGCGTACCGGACCTCGCCGGCGTGGCCCGCCAGATGCTCGGCGACCCGATCCGCCCAACCCCGATAGCGACCGTTGGGCACGGTGTCGCTGTCGGGGTAGGGGTCGCTCATGCCCTCGGTGAAGCTGTCCCCGAGGGCCACGTAGGACACGATGTCCTTCTGCGTCAGATCACTGTTCCCAAAGCCGCTCATAACCCCCGATGATGCAACTCCGCGGCCGGGTTACGCGACAGTAGGTTGACGGTTTCCGCCCTTTTGGGCGAGACATCACAGTCCGCCCGGGGCACCGTTCGCGGCGTCGCCCGGGCCGGGGGCGGCGGGTCGAAGTCCGGACCCGCCGATCAGCTCCGGTCCTTGGTGAGCGGGGTGAGCTCCGGGCGCTTGGCGGTCACCGAGTCGCCGGAGGAGCGCCCGGTCAGCCGGCGTCCGATCCACGGCCCCAGGGACTCACGGACCCACGTCAGGTCCTCCTTGCGGGCCTGCCGCCAGCTCACCGGCTCCACCTCGGGCCAGGGGGCGTCCCAGCGCTCCACCGTGGGCACGCCCAGCACCTCGGCCACGCGCAGGGCGAGACGGCGGTGGCCCTCCGGCGACATGTGCAGCCGGTCGTCGTCCCAGGCGCGCCCGTCGGTGAGGACGCCCATCGACCACTGGTCGACGAGGAAGCAGTCGTACTTGTCGGCGACGGCGCGCACGTTCATGTAGTAGCGCGCGAACAGGCCGATGGTGCCGCGCATGTAGCCGGTGGAGACGTTGACACCCGTGAAGAGCACGACCTGGCTGCCGTTGGCGCGCAGGCGGGCCACCGTGGCGTCCAGGACCTTGGCCATCCGCTCGGGGTCGCCGCCCGGACGCAGCAGGTCGTTGCCGCCGGCGCACAGCGTGACCAGGTCGGGGGCCATCTCCAGGGCGACCGGGACCTGGTCGGTGACGATCTGGCGCATGAGCTTGCCGCGCACCGCCAGGTTGGCGTAGCGGATCTCGCCGAGGTGGTCGGCGAGGTGCTCGGCGAGACGGTCGGCCCAGCCGCGGAAGACCACGTTCCCCGCGGCGTCCACGCCGGCTCCCCGGTCGGCCGCGGGCACGGTCTCGGGGTAGGGGTCGCCCACGCCCTCGGTGAAGCTGTCGCCCAGCGCCGCCAACGACATCCCCGGGCGCAGCGGCCCGTCGTTCTCGGTTCCCACCGTCACTTCTCCTCCTCCGGAACGGACTCGCCCGCCGGGTCGCCCACCGGATTGGGCACGGCGCCGCCGTAGCGGCGGTCCCGGCTCGCGTAGATCTCACAGGCGCGCCACAGGTGGCGCCGGTCGAAGTCGGGCCAGAGGGCGTCGAGGAACACGAACTCGGCGTAGGCGGACTGCCAGAGCAGGAAGTTGGACGTGCGCTGCTCACCGGAGGAACGCACGAACAGGTCCACGTCCGGCATGTCCGGCACGTACAGCTGGCGGGCGATCGCGTCCTCGGTGACCTTCTCCGGGGAGATCCGCCCCGCCGCGACCTGGCGCGCCAGTTCGCGGGCGGCGTCGGCGATCTCCGCGCGCCCGCCGTAGTTGACGCAGAACTGCAGGGTCATCCGGGTGTTGTCCTTGGACAGCTCCTCGGCCTCCTGGAGCTCCTTGATGACGCTCTTCCACAGCATCCCGGCGCGCCCGGCCCACTTGATCCGCACCCCGCGGGCGTGCAGCTCGTCGCGCCGGTCACGGATGGTGTCGCGGTTGAAGCCCATCAGGAAGCGCACCTCGTCGGGCGAGCGCTTCCAGTTCTCCGTGGAGAAGGCGTACGCCGACAGGTTGGGGATGCCCATCTCCAGAGCGCCCTCGATCACGTCGAAGAGGGAGGACTCCCCCGCCTTGTGGCCCTCGGTGCGCGGCAGACCGCGCTCCTTGGCCCAGCGACCGTTGCCGTCCATGACCACGGCCACGTGCCGGGGCACGAGGTCGGCGGGCAGCTGCGGCGGTCGCGCCCCGCTGGGGTGCGGGACGGGCGCGGCGTACTGCCGCCGCTTGTCGGCGTCGAAGTTGAACAGGCTCAAGAACGCTCCACGTGGCGCAGTGATCGGATTCCGTTCTCCAGGTGCCACTGTAGATAGGCCGCGACCAACCCACTGCACTCGGAGCGGTGCCGGTCCTGACTGGCGTCCGCGCTCTCCCAGTCCCCGCCGAGCAGCGCCGACATCAGTCTCGGCGTCTCGGGGGACGGGTGCACGGAGCCGTGCGGACGGCACACCGAGCAGACCATACCGCCGGCGTGCACCGCGAACGCGCGGTGCTCCCCCCGGCTGCCGCAGCGCGCGCACTCACCCAGGGCGGGGGTGTACCCCGCCACGGCCAGGGAGCGGAGCAGGTAGGCGTCGAGCACGAGGCGGGAGTCGTGGGACCCCTCCCCCAGGGTGCGCAGGGCGCCGATGAGGAGGAGGAACTGGCGCAGGGCCGGGTCCTTCTCCACGGCGACGATCTTCTCCGCGGTCTCCAGCATGGCGGTGGCGGCCGTGTAGCGGGAGTAGTCGGACACCACCGACTCGCCGTAGGGGCGCAGCGTCTCGGCCTGGGTGATGATGTCCAGGGTCCTGCCGGTGTGGAGCTGCACGTCGACGTGGGTGCACGGCTCCAGGCGGGCGCCGAAGCGCGACTTGGTCCGGCGCACGCCCTTGCCGACGGCCCGGACCAGTCCGGTGCGTCGGGTCAGCAGGGTGACGATGCGGTCGGCCTCGCCCAGTTTCTGGGTGCGTAGGACGACGCCCTCGTCGCGGTAGAGACTCACTCCCCCATTGTCGCGGATGCCACCGACCACCCGTGCGTCGTCCCCAGTCCCAGAGGGCACTCGGGACCACTGCTGTGACCTGCTTTGTTACGATTTGGATTCCCTTTTCACCATCATTGCTCTACTCTCACGCGCTAGGGCGCTCCAACCGTCCCCAAGCAGGGGACGAAACCCCACATTGGGAGCACCCGAAATCCATCCATCCTCACGGAGGTAGAGCGACATGGCGCGTGGCCGCAGAGGCAAGCGCAGGAAGAGCGCTCACGAACGCCCTTCGGAACAGGGCGGTCGCAACCGTCTCCTACCCCTGGCCGCGGGCATCGTCGCGGTCCCGGTGGGAGCGGTCCTGGCGGGGGCACTCCTCGTGACCGACCCGGCCGATCGGCTGAACCCGTTCACGAACACCTCGGACGGAACCGCGGCACCCGGTGTCGCCGGCGAGGCCGAGGGCACGGCCGGCGACGCGGCGCGAGCGCCGGACGCCGACGACGGGTCGGACTTCTTCGCCGACCCCACCGGCACGCCCCGGGAGTCCGGTCCCGGGACGGACGACACCGTGGCGGCCGAGGTCACGGCCTCCGCCTCGGTCGGGCCCGAGGAACAGGAGAGCACCGAGGACGGCGACGGCGAGCGCGGTGAGAGCGGCGGAGGCGCGAGCACGGAGAGCGGCGGTGGCGGCAGCGGTAGCGGCACCGGGAGCAGTGACAGCGGGAGCGGCGGCGGCGATTCCGTCGCCGCGGCGAGCTCACAGGTCACCCGGGTCGTGGAACTGGTGAACTCCGAGCGCTCCGGCGCGGGCTGCGGCTCGCTGCGGGTGGACGCCCGGCTCACCGCCGCCGCCCAGGAGCACAGCGAGGACATGGACGCCCGCGGCTACATGGCCCATGAGAGCCCCGAGGGCGAGGGCCCGGGCGACCGGGCGGCCCGGCACGGGTACGACGCCTGGGGCGCCGAGAACGTCGCCAAGGGGCAGCGCAACGCCCAGCAGGTGATGGACTCCTGGATGAACAGCCCGGGCCACCGCGCCAACATCCTCAACTGCGACCTGGTCGCGATCGGCGTCGGGGAGTCGGGCCACGCCTGGACCCAGATGTTCGGCTGGGAGTAGCGACAACGATTCACCGGACCGCGAAGGGCGGGCCGCACCGTACCGGTGCGGCCCGCCCTCGCACGTGTGTCCCCCGCACCACGCCGAAGGCCCCTCGGGGCGATGGCGGGTCACGGGTGGCGGGTGGGCGGAGGGCGCGACGGCTAGTGCACCGGTGAGAACGGGGAGTCGAACCCCGAGAAGGAAGCCGTCGCATGGCCGCCCGTGCTACCACGGCGAGGATAGCGCGAGGACTGACCGTCCGGCCCACTCGCGTGGCTACCGGAACCCATGGTGAGAAGGAAGCCCTCGTATGGCCTCGCACGCGTTCGGCGAGGAGGGCGCGGCGGCTGGAATCTTCCAGAGAGAAACGGCCGAGGGCCGGAGAAGGAAGCCACCGCATGGCCTCACCACCGCCGATCCTAGTGGGGGCCGACGGCCTCCGCACCCGGTTTTTCCCGGGTGCGGAGCCGGACCGGTCAGTCCGGGAGGAGCGAGCCCAGCTCCCGCGCGGTGAACACCTCGGTGCCCTCCGGCAGCCCGTCCGGGCGCTCCAGCCCGACGTAGGCCCACCGCTCCCCCTCGGGCACCGACTCCTCCCCCGGCTCGGCGGCGTCGAAGGGCGCCACCCTGGCGCCGGCCTCGGCGGTCATCGCGAGCAGGTCGCCCACGGTGAAGGCCTCGCGCTCCACCACGGACCGGGCCAGCAGGCCCGCGGACACACTCGTGTCCTCCACCCGGTTGAACGCCACCCGTCCCGCCAGGAACAGGTGCAGCCACCGCGCGGTCCAGCCGCCGTCCTCGTCCCGGGAGAACACCAGCGGGAGCGCGATCCGCGCGGGTCCGCGCAGGTCGGACTTGGCCCGGACGGTTCGGGGCTCGAACGGCATGCCCTCCTGCTCACCGTCACGGGTCATGAAGCCGAAGAAGCTCTCGGCCGCCTCCACGAAGCCCTCGCCGTCGTACACCAGCACCTGCGGCACCACGTGCCGCACGCCCGGGTCCAGCCGGGCCAGGTCGAGGTCGATCATCTCCGTCGCACCCTCCGGTGCTTCGACGATGTCCCCGGAGTGCACCATCCCGGTGCCCCTGAGATTCGTCCACGACACCTGGCCGGCCCAGGCGAAGTCGGCGTCGAGCAGCTCCACGGACAGGTCGAGGTCCGTGCGCCGGGCCGCCTGGCGCCAGTACACGAAGAACCGCAGCCGCTCGCCGTCCACCGGCATGACCGACCCGCGCGGCAGCACGCCCACGCCTCCGGCCGTGCCCTTGCCCGAGCGCGGGACCGCGACGGTGCGCACCGCCTCGTCGACCAGCACCCGGTCGAACCGGGGCAGCCGCCGGGCGATGGCCGCGTCCAGGGCGGCGACGACCGGATCGAGGTGCCCGGCGGGCAGCGCGTCCCGCCGGTCCCGCTCGGCCCAGGCGCGGGCCCGCTGGTTGACGAACATCCGGGCCACGCCCGGCCGGCCGCGCGAGGCCAGGTGCTCGCGCGCGGACACCAGCACGCGCGGAGCGACCTGGTCGGCGCACCCGGCCACGGTCGCCGCGACCAGCGCGACCTCCTCGGCACCGGCCTGGCGCAGGACGCGGTCGAGGTTGCGGACGAGCACGCCCGGGGCGGTCGCGAGCAGGTCGAGCACCCGGCCGGTGTCGCCCTCGGCGAAGGCCGCCTCGACCCGCGCGTTGAGCCCGTGGAACCGGGTCTCGCCGCGCGCGACCGCGAAGACCTCGCGTGCGCGCTCCAGGCCCGGGTACTCGTGCGGGTGCAGGCGCTCGCCCAGCCGCTTGAACCGCTCCCGGTAGCGGGCCACGTCGCCGAGCTTGGCCCGGCTGCCGCCGACCACGCCCTCCAGCGCGGTCATGAGCGCGCGGCGCTCGCTCCGTCGCAGGGACCGGAACCGGGTGGGCTGATCGAGGGTGACGTCGCCGCCGGAGAGGGCGCAGGCCAGGCGCAGGACGTCGGTGACCGTGTCCACCATCGGGGCACGGCCCTCGGCCATCCGGGCGCGGTTGACCACCGCCCGGTTCTCCCGGACCGGGATCCGCTCGGGCTGCTCCCCGTCCACGCACTCGGCGGCCAGGATCTCCAGCAGCACGAGGTCGTCCTCCGCCAGCGGGAGCGGTCCGCCGGCCAGGTCGAGGTAGAGCGCCCGCGTCTCCTCGGCCAGGGGGCGGCCCAGGTGCAGGACGCTGACACGGTCCTTGGCGCCCGCCACGAACGGCTCGCGCAGGCTCAGCAACGCGTCGAAGTCGTGCTGGTAGCGACCGTACTCCGGCAGGGCCAGGAGGTCGACGCCGCCGCCCGCGAGGACGGACTCGCCGAGGACGCTCGCCGTCTTGGTGTCGGGGTCGGCCAGGGCGGCGGCCAGGCACTCCAGCCAGAACCGCGCCGTGTCCGGCACGTTCTCCGGGAAGTCGACGAAGTAGACGTTGTGCTCGACGTGGTCGCCGACCGCCTCGCGCACCGCCGACAGCACGGGTCCGGCCGCGGCCACGACGTCCTCGGGCCGGAGCGCGGCCAGGTGCCGCAGCAGGTCCGTGGAGCAGGCGTAGCCGACGGTGAGCAGGGCGGCGTCGAACCTGCGCGCGGCCGCGGCGCCGTCTCCGGGCTTGCCGGACGGCTCGGGCACGCGCAGGGTCCGCTTGACGATCTCGGAGTGCAGCATGCGCAGCATCGTCGCACCTCGCGAGACCCTGCCGCCACGCCTTTTCGGCCCATCCGGGGGACCGACGGCGCCCAACCCGCCCATGGCAGACTCCGCCCATGCGCCCACTCCACGAACTCACGGACGTCGACGACCCCGCCTGGCCGCACCTGGCCCGGGCGGTCGAGGCCGGACCGGCCGCCGTCCGCCTCCTACCGCCCGAGGCCGAACGGTCCCGCGCCTGCCTGTACCGGCTCCAGGTCACCGTCCGCTCCCTCCTCGGCGCGATGGCCCTGGAGACCGGCGGGCTGTTGATCGACGACGGATGGCTGCGTGTGTACGGCGGCGGCACCGCCGGCTTCCCCGGCCTGGCGGACGTCAACGGCCTGGTGGCGGGCCCTGACCAGGGCCCGCCGCCGCGGCTGGTCGTCGCGCACGACGTCCTGGGCGGGACCTTCGCGCTGGGCGGGCCGGGCGACGGGGGCGACGCGTGGCCCGGCGGGCCGGGCGAGATGGCCTACTTCGCCCCCGACTCCCTGGAGTGGGAGGCGCTCGGGACCGGCTACTCCGGCTGGCTGCTGTGGCTCCTGGAGCAGGACCCGCTGGCGGAGTTCTACCGGGACCTGCGCTGGCCGGGCTGGCGGGAGGAGACCGCGGGCCTGGGGCCGGCGCAGGGCATCGCGGTGTACCCCTTCCTCTGGTCGGCCGAGGCACAGGCCGACCTGGCGGCCACGACCCGCTCGCCGGTGCCGCTCCGGGAGCTGACGGATCTGGGCCGGGAGTCGTGCGCCCCGCTGGGGCTGCCCGACCCGGGGCCGCTCGGGGCGCCGTGAGGCATGACGGCCGTGGGGCCCGCGACCGGTTCCGGGTCGCGGGCCCCACGGGTGGGTCGGTGATCGCTCAGGCGCGGCCGATGGCGCTGCACAGCGCCTTCAGCGAGGCCGTCGTGATGCTGCTGTGGATGCCCACGCCCCACACGACGCGGCCGTCGATCTCGGCCTCGACGTAGGCGGCGGCGCGGGCCTCGCCGTCACCGCCCATGGAGTGCTCCACGTAGTCCATGACGCGGACCTTGACGTCGACGTCGGTCAGGGCGTCGCAGAAGGCGGAGATCGGGCCGTTGCCGGTACCGGTCAGCTCGCGGATCTCGCCGTTGACGCGGGCGTCGGCCTCGATCCGGTACGTGCCGTCCTCGGCGGTGGTGGAGCGGTGGGCCAGCACCGCGACCGGGCCCTGCTCGGCCAGGTAGGTCTGCGTGAAGATCTCCCAGATGCGGCCGGCCGGGAACTCGCCGCCCTCGGCGTCGGTGAAGCCCTGGATGACCTGGGAGAACTCGATCTGCAGGCGACGCGGCAGGTCCAGCGAGTGGTCGCGCTGCATGATGTAGGAGACGCCGCCCTTGCCGGACTGGCTGTTGACGCGGATGACCGCCTCGTAGTTGCGCCCGACGTCCTTGGGGTCGATCGGCAGGTAGGGCACGTCCCAGGTGTACTCGTCGACCGGGGTCCCGGCGGCCTCGGCCGTCTCCTCCAGCGCGGTGAAGCCCTTCTTGATGGCGTCCTGGTGGGAGCCGGAGAAGGCCGTGTAGACCAGGTCGCCGCCGTAGGGGTGGCGCGGGGCGACGGGCAGCTGGGTGCAGTGCTCGACCGTGCGGCGGATCTCGTCGATGTCGGAGAAGTCGATCTGGGGGTCCACGCCCTGGCTGAACAGGTTCATGCCCAGGGTGACCAGGCAGACGTTGCCGGTGCGCTCACCGTGCCCGAACAGGCAGCCCTCGACGCGGTCGGCGCCGGCCATGACCGCCAGCTCGGCGGAGGCCACGCCCGTGCCCCGGTCGTTGTGCGGGTGGACCGACAGGACCACGTGCTCGCGACGGCTCAGGTTGCGGCTCATCCACTCGATCTGGTCGGCGTAGACGTTGGGGGTGGCGCGCTCGACCGTGGCGGGCAGGTTCAGGATGATCTCGCGGCCCGGACCGGGCTGCCAGACGTCCATGACCGCCTCGCAGACCTCCAGGGCGAAGTCCAGTTCGGTGTCGACGAAGATCTCGGGCGAGTACTCGTAGCCGAAGTACTCGGTCTCGCCCAGGTACTGCTCGGCGAACCGGATGACGTGGCGGGTGCCCTCGACCGCGATGTTCTTGCAGGCCTCCCGGTCGACCCGGAAGACGACGCGGCGGAAGGTCGGGGCGGTCGCGTTGTACAGGTGCACGGTGGAGCGCTTGGCGCCGACCAGGCTCTGCACGGTGCGCTCGATCAGGTCCTCGCGGGCCTGGGTCAGCACCGAGATCTGCACGTCGTCGGGGATCAGGTCGTCCTCGATCAGGGACCGTACGAAGTCGTAGTCGGTCTGGCTGGCCGAGGGGAAGCCGACCTCGATCTCCTTGTAGCCCATGCGCACCAGCAGCTGGAACATCTCGTGCTTGCGCGCGGAGTCCATCGGCTCGATCAGCGCCTGGTTGCCGTCGCGCAGGTCCGTGGACAGCCAGCGGGGCGCTTCGGTGATGGTCTTCGTGGGCCAGGTGCGGTCCGGCAGGTCCACCGGAGCGAAGGGCTCATAACGGTGGAAGGGCATAGGACTCGTCTTTTGCTGCGGCACCATGTCGGTGGCTCCTCGGTGAAAGTTCGCGTGGTCAAAGGTCGACCAGGACAAGCCGAAGCCCCGCGGCGAGGGAGCCGACCTTTTAACGACCCCCGCCGCGGCCGCTAAGAAGGAGCAGCTCGCGCAGCATAACGGGGTTCACGCTAGCAGACGGATCCGAGATCCTGGTACAGGACGTCCACATTCTGGGACGTCACCCTGTTCGACGGACGTCTCCCTCTTCGACGGTGACGGTCGCTCCTCTATTCCCGCGCACGGCGAAGGGGCGCCGCGGTGGCCCGGCCAAGTGGTCACCGTGACGCCCCTCTCTCCCCCGTGGGGGCCCAGGGTGTGTTCCGTGGAAGACGCCCTGGTCGCCGCGGCCCGGGGTGCAGGTCCGGGCCGCGGCGGGCTGTGGCGGCGGTCGCGTGGCTGTCCGACCGCCCGCGGGTCGGTTACGCGCCGGGGACCGGCTCGAACTCCTTGACCGCGTTGATCGCCGGTCCGTGCGGGGTGTTGGCCTCGCGCTCGATCATGATCTCGACCAGGACCGGACGGGAGGTCGCACGCGCCTCCTTGCGGGCCCACTCCAGCGACTCACGGATCTCGGACGGCTCGAAGACGCGGCGGCCGGAGCAGCCGTAGGCCTCCATGAGCTTGACGTTGTCCGTGCCGTACTCGTCGTAGTGGATGTCCACCTGGTAGTTCATGTCGAACGGGATGGACGCCTGGCGGATCAGGCCCAGGTACTCGTTGTTGAGCATGATGATGACGTAGGGCACGTCGTACTGGGCGGCGACCGCCAGCTCCTCCACCATGTACTGGAAGCCGTAGTCGCCGACGATGCCGACGACCTCCGCGTCCGGCTCGGTGTTCTTGAGGGCCTTCTTGACGCCGATGGCGGCGGGGATCTCCCAGCCCAGGGGCCCGGCCTGGCCGCAGATCTGGTAGCGGCGGGGCTTGTAGGCCTTCTGGTGCTGCCCGCCCCAGATCTGGTAGAGGCCGATGGCGGTGACGAAGTAGGTGTCCTCGTCGAAGACCTCGTTGATCTCCTTGTACACGCGCGGAGCCTTGACGGGGACGGTGTCGAAGTCCTCGCGCCGGGTCAGCTCGGACTTGAGCGTGCCGATCCGGTCGATCCACGGCTGCACGGTGGCCTTGGCGTCACGGCGCTTGGCGGCGGCGAGCAGTTCGCGCAGGAACAGCTTGGCGTCGGAGACCACGCCCAGGTCGGGTTCGAAGACCCGCCCGATCTGCGTGGCCTCGATGTCCACGTGGATGAACTTGCGCTCGCCGCGGTAGACGTCGATCTGCCCGGTGTGGCGGTCGGCGAACCGGGCGCCGACGGCCAGGACCAGGTCCGACTCCAGGAAGGAGGCGTTGCCGTAGCGCTGCGAGGTCTGCACGCCGGTCATGCCGGAGTAGAGCGGGGAGTCCTCGTCGAAGGACCCCTTGCCCATGAGGGTGACCTGCACCGGCACGTTCAGGTGCGCGGCGAGCTCGCGCAGCTCGTCGGAGGCCTCGGCCAGGATCACGCCGCCGCCCGCGAGGATGAGCGGGCGCTCGGCCTCCAGCAGCAGGTCCAGGGCGCGCTCCACCCGCGGCAGGTGCGGCTCGACGGTGTTGATCTTGAGCGGGGCGTCGATGGCGGGGTCGTAGTCGATCAGCTGCTGGGCGATGTCGACCGGGATGTCGACCAGCACGGGGCCGGGGCGGCCCGACTGGGCGATCCGGAACGCCTCGCGGAAGATCCACGGGGCGGTCGCCGCCTCCTTGATCTGCACGGCCCACTTGGTGACGGGCTTGGCGATCTCGACGATGTCGACGGCCTGGAAGCCCTCCTTGTCCAGCAGGTCGGTGCGCTGCTGGCCGGTGATGCACACGATCGGCACGGAGTCGGCGATGGCCGTGTACAGACCGGTGATCATGTTGGTGCCGGCGGGGCCGGAGGTGCCGATGGCGACACCCACCTTGCCGGTGGTGCGCGACCACCCGTCCGCCATGTGGGTGGCGCCCTCCTCGTGGCGGACCGTCAGGTGTTCGATCCCACCGACGTCCTCCATGGCCTTGTAGAGCGGCAGGATCGCCGCACCGGGGCAGCCGAAGGCGGTGTCCACACCCTCGTCTTTGAGAACCTCGACGACGGCGTTCATCGCGGGCATCTGTACCATTTGAAGCGAACCCTTCAGTGCTAGGGGGGTTGAACGGATTTCCGTCGGCGGGACCCAGGGTGCGGCCAACACCCGAGGCCGCCGCCGGCCACGCGGTTCACACGTCAGCCGTGGTGGCGGACGGCCGGTACCGCCGACGGGAATTCCACTCGGGGCGGTGGTTACTCGCCACGACCCGACAGTTGCAGGACGGTCTTCAGCAGCGCGGAGTGGTCGAGTCCACCGTCGCCCTGGAGCTTGAGCGCGCCCACGAGCTGCGCCACGGTGGCGCCCACGGGGAGCGCGACCCCGGCCTCGCGGGCCGAGTCGGTGACGATCCGCATGTCCTTGTCGTGCAGGGCGATCCGGAAGCCCGGCTTGAAGTCGCGCTCGCGCATGACCTTGCCCTTGCGCTGGAGGACGGTGCTGCCGGCGAGACCGCCGCCCAGGACCTCCAGGCCCGCTTCGGTGTCCACGCCGTGCGCCTCGAGGAAGACGAGGGCCTCGGCCAGGAGCTGCATGTTGCCCGCGACGATGAGCTGGTTGGCGGCCTTGACCGTCTGACCGGAGCCGTGCGGCCCGACCAGGACGGGCGTGGAGCCCAGGACGTCGAAGACCGGGCGCGCGGCGTCGAAGTCGGCCTGCTCGCCGCCGACCATGATCGAGAGCTTGGCCTCGATCGCGCCGGCCTCGCCACCGCTGACGGGAGCGTCCAGGACGCGGAAGCCGCGCTCGGTCCCGGCCTGGGCGATCTCGCGGGAGACGTCCGGGCGGATGGTGCTCATGTCGATGATGAGGGTGCCGGGCTTGGCGTTGTCGAAGACCCCGCCCTCGCCGAGCATGGCCTCCTGCACGTCCGGGGAGTCCGGGACCATCGTGATGACGATGTCGGCGTCGGCGACGGCTCCGGCGATGCTGCCCCCGCGGCGGCCGCCCTGCTGGACGAGTGCGTCGACGCGGTCGGGGGTGAGGTTGTGGCCGGTGACGGTGAAGCCGGCCTGGACGAGGTTGGCGGCCATGGGAAGGCCCATGATCCCCAGTCCGATGAAGGCGACGTTCGTGGCGGGCATGGTGACCCCTTTCGTGGCTGTACGGGTGTGTGCGGCTGTGGTGACGGGTGACGGGCGAAGGGCTGCGGCCGAAGGCCGTCCGTTGAGGGCGGTAGCCCCGCCCCTCGTGGAACGCCCCCCGGGGCGATGGTGGGCTAGAGCCAGCCGAAGCTCTCGTGGGTCGGAACGGTGGGCTTGTACTCCAGGCCGACGAGCCCGCGGTAGCCGTGCGCCTCGGCCGAGGCCAGCAGCTCCGCGACGGGCAGTTCACCGGTGCCCGGCTCGCCGCGACCGGGGGCGTCGGCGATCTGGATGTGCCCGAACTCGGCGGCGTGGGCGCGGACCACGGCGGCCACGTCCTCTCCGTTGACCGCCAGGTGGAAGAAGTCGGCCAGGAGGGCGACGTTCTCGGCCCCGGCCTCCTTCACCTTCGCCACGAAGGCCAGGCCGTCCGCGGCGGTCTTGAGCGGGTAGTCGTCGGCGCCGCTGATCGGTTCGACGAGGACGGTGCCGCCGACCTTGGCGACCGCCTCGGCGGCGGCCACGGTGTTCTCCAGTGCGAGCCGGTCCTGCTCCGCCGGGTCCACACCCGGCAGGCGGCGGCCGTAGAGCGCGTTGAAGCCGGTCGTTCCGGTGCGCTCGGCGATGCGGGCGACCACGTCGAGGTTGGCGAGGAACTCGGCGGAGCGCGCGGGCTGGGAGAGCACACCGCGGTCGGGGCCGGGCAGGGCTCCGGCGAAGAAGTTGAGCCCGCTCAGCCGAACCCCGGCGGCGTCGACGGCCGCGACGAACGCGTCCACCTCGTCCTGCGGCGGGGTGGCGTCGTCGAACGGCCACCAGAACTCCACGGCGTGGAACCCGGCGTCCCGTGCGGCCTGCGGGCGCTCGTTCAGGGGGAGCTCGGTGAACAGCAGCGAGCAGTTCACCGTGTAGCCCAAAGCGTGGCTCATGCCTTGCCTCCGTCACCTTGGATTCCGCTTTGTGGAATCTGATTTTCACTTGAAGGAATAACCTGAGTGTGCGGGGCGCCACCCCGACTTGTCAACCTCCCCGAACGAAGCGAGCGCCGGCGCTCGACCCCTCAGCGCACACGCGTCGCCTCGCCGCACCCGGCTCCCGCCCCTCCCCCGAACCTCCGCCCGGGGCGCCGCGCACCGGGTCCCGCCGCCCTCACGCCCGCGCGCGCCGCCTTCGGCCCGGTAACTTCGCTGGTAGTTCACTGGAGAGAACGAAGGCCGGAGTTTTTGCGCAAAGCCCTCTAGCCAGTGTTGACAAGGTCACACCCGGACGGGTTAGAGTCCGTTTACTCCGTCATACGGAAACAGCCATCTGCACTACGAAAACGGTTGGCCGTGCGGGGGACCATCGCCCGCTTCCTCCACCCGAGCGCGGGTACAGGACCTCCGCAGCACCACGACCGGCCGTACAACGGGAGCCCACATGCCCGAGACCAACGCGAGCCCGCCAGGCCGTGCCTCCGATTCCGGCCTGGACCGTCTCAACGCGCTCTCCCCCGCGGAGCTGCGCACCGAGCTCGCGCAGTGCCTCGACATCGAACGCTGGGTCGAGGCCGTCGCGTCGGCCGCGCCCTTCGCCGACCGACGCGGCCTGCTGGACCACGCCGACAAGCACGCCCGCGCGGTGAGCACCGACGAGGTCGCCTCCGCGCTCGCTCGCCACCCGCGCATCGGGGACAAGGCCGAGGGAGAGAGCACCGAGGCCGCCTGGTCGCGCGGGGAACAGTCCGCGTTCGCCGCCGACACCGACGACGCCTCGCTGCGCGTCCAGCGGATCTTCGAGTTCGCCCAGCGCGAGTACGAGGGCCGGTTCGGTCAGATCTACCTGGTGTGCGCCAGCGGCCGCACGAGCCGCGAACTCCTCGCGGACCTCATCGGCCGGTTGGAGAACGACCAGGAGACCGAACTGACCGTGGTCGGAAACGAACTGCGCAAGATCGCCGGACTCCGGCTCGAGAAACTCCTGGACGCCGCATGAGCCACGTGACCACGCACATCCTCGACGCCGCGCTGGGCCGCCCCGCGCGCGAGGTCCCCGTCCGGCTGGAGGCGGCGGCCGACTCCGCGCGCACCTCCTGGAAGCCCGTGGCCGAGGGGCGCACCAACACCGACGGGCGCGTGCCCGACTTCGGCCCCGACCAGCTGCCGGCCGGGTTCTACCGGGTCGTCTTCGACACCCAGGCTTACTTCGACGCGACCGGGCAGAGCGGTTTCTACCCCGAGGTCACCATCGTCTTCCACCTGGCCGACGAGGACGCGCACTACCACGTGCCGCTGCTGCTGAGCCCGTTCGCCTACTCGACCTACCGCGGCTCCTAGCCGCCCGCGACGGCGACGGCCCTCCGGCCGCCCGCCGCACACCCCCACGGAAAGGAGCCGCCGGACGGTATCGACCGCGGACACACCCCACCTCTTCGAGTGCGCGACAGGTCCTTCCGCATGACCACAGCGGTCCTCCCTCGTACGCACGGCGCTACGGCGCGAACGATGACGACTTCAGTTCATGAACGAAAGCGAACGGAGTTCACCCTGATGGGCATCCGACTCGGAGACAACCAGTACGGCAAGGCCGAGGTACGCCTCGTCCACATCGACCGTGGCACCGACGTCCACCAGATCAAGGACGTCAACGTCACCTCACAGCTCCGCGGGGACCTGGAGACAGTGCACACGATCGGCGACAACAGCACGTGTCTGCCGACCGACACCCAGAAGAACACCGTCTACGCCAAGGCCCGTGAGTGGGGCGGCGTCGGCGCCATCGAGGACTTCGCCCTCGGACTCGCCCGGCACTTCGTCGACGAGCACGACTACGTGCACGGTGCGCGCCAGGAGATCCAGGAGTACTCCTGGGACCGCATCACCACCGCCTCCGGCCCCCACGACCACGCCTTCTCCCGGCGCGGCGCCGAGACCCGCACCACCGTGGTCCAAAAGGACGGCGACCAGGAGTGGGTCGTCTCCGGCTTCGAGGGCCTGACCGTCCTGAAGTCCACCGGGTCGGAGTTCCACGGCTACCCCAAGACCAAGTACACGACGCTCGCCGAGACCACCGACCGGATCCTGGCGACCGACGTGACCGCGCGCTGGCGCTACGTGGGCACCGGACACGACTTCGACAAGGCCTACGCCTCCATCCGCGCCCTGTGCCTGGAGGCCTTCGCCGAGACGCACAGCCTGGCCCTCCAGCAGACGCTGTACGAGATGGGCCGCGCCGTCCTGGAGGCCCACCCCGAGGTCGCGGAGATCCGCTTCTCCATGCCCAACAACCACCACTTCCTGGTGGACCTGTCGCCGTTCGACCTGGAGAACCCGGGCGAGGTGTTCTTCGCCGCCGACCGCCCCTACGGCAAGATCGAGGCCACCGTCGAGCGTGACGACGCGCCCGACGCGGGCGACGCCTGGAAGAACGTGCCCGGCTTCGTCTAGGACGCCCTCCGGGGCGTCTCCCGCGCCTCGGCACCCTGGCCCGAACCAGGTCCGTCCGCGCCGGGGCCCGACGCCGCGCCGTGCGCGCCGCAGGGCCGGGTCCCGGCTCCCTTCCGCCCCTTGACGGGGTTCCACCGTTCGAGGTCGCACCCCTCGCCGACTCGCGTCGCGACGCGGCCGCCCGTCACCCGCCATCGCCCCCGGGCGCTGCGCGGGAGTAGGGCCACCGCCCCCGACCGACGGCCTCCGGCCGCAGCCCCGGCTGCGGCGTGCCTGGGAACGGCCGTCGGCCAGGGACGAAACCACCGGGTTCCACACCCGAGAAACCGGTCACCCCCCACCGGTGACCACCAACCGCGAAGGCTGGAAACTGGCCATGAACGACAGTCCGTCCGCGAAGGACTCGGCCACAACGAAGCCCAACCCCTCACCCACGACCCCCCGCCCCGAGGACGAGCGCCCGCCGTTCCGGCTCCAGCTCGTCTACGGGCTCCAGCACATCCTCACCATGTACGCCGGCGCCGTGGCCCCGGCCCTGGTCATCGGCGCCGCCGCTGGACTCGCGAACGACCCCGCCGCCATCGGCATCCTCGTCAGCGGAGCGCTCCTCGTCGCCGGTATCGCCACCCTCCTGCAGACCGTCGGACCCTGGCGCCTGGGTTCGCAGATGCCCATCGTGGTGGCGTGCTCGTTCGTCCCCGTCAGCGCCATCACCACCCTGGCCGCCGGCGAGAACGGGGAGAACCTCCCCGTGGCCTTCGGGGCGTCGATCACCGCCGGGCTCTTCGCCCTGCTGCTCACCCCGTTCTTCGGGCAGCTCATCCGCTTCTTCCCCCCGATCGTCACCGGCACGATCATCACGGTGATCGGGCTGAGCCTGATGCCGGTGGCCGCCCGGTGGATCATGGACGGCGCGACCGTGTCCCACGACGGCGGCGCGGCCGTGCCCGCCGCGCCCCTGGCCAACCTGGCCCTGGCCGGGTTCACCCTCGCGCTGATCCTGCTGTGCTCCCGGGTGCTGCCCGGGATCTGGGGCCGTCTGTCGGTCCTCCTCGGCCTCGTCGCCGGCGTCCTGGTCTCGCTCCCCTTCGGCATGGCCGACTTCAGCCGGGTCGGGGAGGCCGACCTGGTGTTCAACCCGACGTCGGTGTTCTACTTCGGCCTGCCCCGCTTCGAGGCGACCGCGATCATCACGATGTGCATCATCATGCTGGTGGTGCTCACCGAGGGCGCGTCGCACATCATCGCGGTCGGCGAGATCACCGGGACCAAGGTCGACGCCAAGCGCATCTCCGCCGGCCTGCGCGCCGACGTCAGCGGGTCGATCATCGGACCGATCTTCAGCGCGACCCCGACCAGTTCGTTCGCCCAGAACATCGGCCTGCTGGCCCTGACCGGCATCCGCAGCCGGTTCGTGGTCGCCACCGGGGCGGGCATCCTGCTGGTGATGGGGCTGTTCCCCGTCCTGGGCGGAGTCATGGCCGCCATCCCCACCCCGGTGCTCGGCGGCGCGGGACTGGTGCTCTTCGGCAGCGTGGCCGCGAGCGGCATCAAGACCCTGGCCAAGGTCGACTTCACCAACAACCTCAACCTGGTGCTGGTGGCCGCGTCCTTCGGCGTGGCGATCATCCCGCTGGCCTACCCGACCTTCTACTCGTTCCTTCCGGAGCCGGTCGAGATGGTCGTGCACTCGGGCATCATCGGCGCCGCGCTCGTCGCCATCGTGCTCAACATCTGCTTCAACGTCATCGGCCGGGCGCGCGGAGGCGGCGCCCCGGAGGAGATCGACTCGGAGGAGATCGGCACCGCCGGCCCCGGTGAGGCCAAGTACACCAGCCACGCCGACGCCGCCTACCAGGACCGCTCGGAGGAGCCCCGGGGTTGACGATCGGGGAGAGCACGGCTCCGCCCGGCTTCACGGCCGGGCGGAGCCGTAGGATCCGGTGGGCACCGTCCCCTCCAGACAGAGGTCCACGTGTCCCGCTCCCCCTCACGCTCCCTGTCCGTGCTCCTGTCCTCCCTCGCCCTGCTCACCCCGTTGGCGGCCGGGCCGGCCGCGGCCGCGCCGACCGCCGCGGCCCCGGCCGGCCCCGCCCGGTCGGCGGCGCCCGCCCCGGCCGCCGCCGCGGGGACATTCTCCGTACTGACGTACAACGTCGCGGGTCTGCCGGAGCTCATCACCGACCCCGACGAACAGCGGCCGAGTGTCAACACCCCGATCATCGGGCGTCGGATCGAGCCCTACGACGTCGTCCACGTCCAGGAGGACCTCAACCACCACGCGGCCCTGTACGCGAACGACGACCACCCGCACCGGACGCCCACCAGCGGCGGGGCCCCTTCGGTGACGGGCTCAACACCCTGTCCCACCTGACCTACAGCGACTTCCACCGGGTCGGGTGGGACGCCTGCAACGGCACGGACTGCCTCACACCGAAGGGCTTCACGGCCTCCCGTGTGCGGCTCGCCGAGGGCGTGTACGTGGACCTGTACAACGTGCACGCCAACGCCGGGGTCTCCGACCGCGACCTCGCGGCCCGACGCGCCAACCTCACCCAGACACGGTTCGTCGAGCGGCACTCGGCCGGGAACGCGGTCGTCGTGGCGGGCGACACCAACACCCGCTACACGCGTGCCGGCGACAACATCCGCGAACTCGCCGACACGCTCGGGCCGGCCGACGCCTGGGTGGAGCACGAGCGCGGCGGCGACCGCCCCGCCGCGGGTTCGCCCGCGCTGGTGTGCGAGACCAACGCGCCCACCGACGACTGCGAGGTCGTCGACAAGATCCTGTTCCGCTCCAGCCCGGTAGTCGGCCTGCGGTCGGCCGACTACCGCAACGACCACGCGGACTTTTTGGACGACGACGGCCGGATGCTCTCCGACCACTACCCGCACACCGCCGAGTTCGCCTGGTCGCTCGCCCCGGCGTCCTGATGAGCGATCTCGCCGGCGGTCCGCACGGCACCCCGTTCACCGACGTGGAACGGGTCGTGGCCGGAGCCGAACCCCGCACGCTGTCCCTTCGCGCGGGTGCGCGCCTGGACCAGGTGGCGATGGGCCACACCGACGGCGGGCGCGTCTCCCACGGCGGGACGGGCGGCACCGAGCGAACGCTCACGCTCGAGGCGGGCGAACACCTGGTCTCGGCCACCCTGTCGACGGGCAGGCGTGACGGACGCACGCGGGTGTTCCACGCCGAGTTCACCACCGACCGCGGGCGCACGCTCTCGGGCGGCACGCCCACCTCGGACACGGTGTCCTTCACCGCGCCCGAGGGGTGGCGCGTCGCCGGGTTCCACGGGCGCTCGGGCGACGAGGTCGACAAGCTCGGCGTCGTCTACACCCCGATCCCCTAGGAGTACCGATCCCCTGGGCGCCGCGTCACGAGCCCGGCCCCCGCGGGACCGGGCTCGTGACGCCGCGCGGATCAGGATCCGTCGAGGACCGGGTAGTCGGTGTAGCCGCGGTGGTCGCCACCGTAGAAGGAGCCGGAGTCGGGCGCGTTGTAGGGGCCGCCGGCCCGCACCCGGTCCAGCAGGTCGGGGTTGGCCAGCCAGGCACTGCCGAGGGCGACCGCGTCGGCCACGTCCTCCTCCAGCGCGGACACGGCGGGGGCCAGGTCCAGACCGGAGGCGGGGTTGTGGACCAAGGCGCCCCGCCACTCCTTGCGGAACAGCTCGGCGGTCTCCCGGGAGGCCATCGCCAGGTGCAGGAACGCCAGGTCGGGACGGTCGTTCAGGGCGTCGAGCAGGGCGAGGTACTGGGTGCGGGTGTCGCTCTCGGAGATGCCGTTGAAGGGGTTGCCCGGGGACAGGCGCAGGGCGGTGCGCTCGGCGCCGACGGTGTCGGCGACCGCGCCCACGGCCTGGACGGCGAAGCGGGCCCGGTTCTCGGGGGTGCCGCCGTACTCGTCGGTGCGCCGGTTGGCCCCGTCGGCGAGGAACTGGTGGATCAGGTAGCCGTTGGCCCCGTGCAGTTCGACGCCGTCGAAGCCGGCGGTGATCGCGTTGCGGGCGGCCGAGGCGAAGTCGTCGAGGGCCTCGTCGATGTCGGAGGAGGTCAGCTCACGCGGGACCGGGTGCTCGACCATGCCGGAGCCGTCGAACATGGACTCGCCCGAGGCGATCGCCGAGGGGCCGACCGGCAGGCCGCCGTCGGGGTACAGGCTCGGGTGGCCGACCCGGCCGGTGTGCATGATCTGGGCGAAGATCCGGCCGCCCCGGTCGTGGACGGCGCCGGTGACGCGCTTCCACGCCTCCACCTGCCCGGCGGAGTGCAGGCCGGGCGTGTTGATGTAGCCCTGCCCCCGCACGCTCGGCTGGGTGCCCTCGGTGATGATGAGCCCGGCGGAGGCGCGCTGGGCGTAGTACTCGGCGACGAGGTCGTCGACCTGGCCGTCGACGTAGGCGCGCGACCGGGTCATCGGCGCCATGAACAGGCGGTTGGGAAGCTGCAGGCCGCCGAGGGCGATGGGGTCGAACAGGGTGCTCATCGTGGTCTCTCCACACTCTCGCGGGGCGGTGCCCCTGGCTGATGTCCTCAAGCTAGGCAGGGGCGCTCACCGTCTCCTCGCCGTCCGCTGTCCACCGCTGTCCGTCCGCTGTCCGTCCGCTGTCCGTCCGTCGGCCGACCGCGGTGGCCCGGCCGGTGACCGCCGCGGCCCGGCGGCATACGCTGGTCTGCATGCGATTCGGCGTACTGGGGCAGCTCGCGGTGTGGACCGGCGACGACGAGCCGGTTCGTGTACCCGGGGCCAAGGTCAGGGCACTCCTGGCCCACCTGCTGGTCCACCGCGGCACCCCGGTGTCGGCGGACCGGCTCGGAGCGGACCTGTGGGACGAGCCCGCGCACGACACCTCGGCGGCGGTGCAGACCGCGGTCTCGCGCCTGCGCGGCGCCCTGGAGCGGGCCGAGGCCGGCGCGCGCGGCCGGGTGGAGTCGGGGCCCTCCGGCTACCGCCTGCGCGTGGATCCCGGCCAGGTCGACGCCGACCGCTTCGAGGACCTGGTCGGCCGGGCCCGCGGCGCCGGCCCGGCCGAGGCCGCCGACCTGCTCGGGCAGGCGCTGGCGCTGTGGCGCGGTCCCGCCCTGGCCGACCACGCCGACGCGCCCTTCGCCGTCCCCGCGGTGGGCCGGTGGGAGGAGATGCGCCTGACCGCCGTCGAGGACCGCGTCCTGGCCCGGCTCGCTCTGGGGGAGGACGCCGCGCTCGTCGCCGAGATCGACGAACTGCTGCGCGCCGAACCGCTGCGGGAGCGGCTGCGCGCCGCGCACATGCTCGCCCTGTACCGCTCCGGCCGCCAGACCGAGGCGCTGGAGAGCTACCGGCGCGGCCGCGACCTCCTGGCGCGGGAGATCGGTGTGGAGCCGGGACACGACCTGGTCCGCCTGCACGAGCGGGTCCTGGCACAGTCCCCCGACCTGGACCCCGCGACCGCGCCCACGCCGGGGCCCGCACCCGCCACCTCCGCCTCACCCGCCGCGGCTCCCGCCGCCCTCACGGGCGCCGCCGTCCCCGCCACCGCACCGGAGCCCGCGCGCTCCGCCGTGCCCGCGTCCGTGGGCTCGCCCCCGGTCCGTCTGCCGGCCCCGCTGACCGACGTGGTCGGCCGCCAGGAGTCCGCGCAGCGGCTCCGGGGCGATCTGGAGCGCTTCCGCCTGGTGACGCTCGTGGGGCCCGGCGGGGTCGGCAAGACCACCCTCGCCCTGAGCGCGCTCTCGGAGGCCCCGGCCGGCTCCCCCGTGTGGTTCGTCGAACTGGTCGGACGGGCTCCGGACGCCACCACCCCCGACCAGGTCGCCGACGCGATCGCCGCCGCCATGGGACTACAGGACGAGGGCGACGTCGGCGGCCAGACCCGGGAGCGTTCCTCGGCCGACCGCCTGGCGACGTCGTTGGGCACCCAGCCCGCGCTGCTGGTCCTGGACAACTGCGAGCACGTGACCGAGCCGGTCGCGGCCCTGGCCGTCGTGCTCCTGCGCGCCGCGCCGGGGCTGCGGATGCTGGCGACCAGCCGCGAACCGCTGGGCGTACCCGGCGAGCGCCTGCACCAGGTGCGACCGCTGCGGGTGCCCGGTGACCACTCCCCCGCCGAGATGGCCGGGTCCGACGCCGTCGAGCTCTTCGTCCGCAGGGTCAGGGCGTCCCTGCCCTCCTTCACCCTCGACGGGGACAACGCCGAGGCGGTGGCCACCGTCTGCCGCCGCCTGGACGGACTGCCGCTGGCCCTGGAACTGGCCGCCGCCCGGGTGCGCTCGCTCGGCGTCCGCGAGCTCGCCACACGGCTGGACGACCGCTTCCAGCTCCTGGGCGGCGGAGGCTCGGGGCTGCACGAGCGGCAGCAGACCCTGCGCGCGACGGTCGACTGGAGCTGGCGCCTGCTGACCGGGGCCGAACGCGCCGTCCTGGGCCGGCTCTCCGTCCAGCTCGGATCGTTCTCCCTGGACGCGGCCGAGGCCGTCGCGGTCGGCCCGCTCCCCGACGGGGGCCGGGTGGACACCGCCGACGCGGCCGGTGTGCTGGCCACGCTCGTGGACCGGTCCCTGGTCGTGGCCCGCCAGGACAGCGAGGGCACCGGCTTCCGCCTGCTGGAGACGATCCGCGCCTTCGCGCGCCAGAAGCTGGCCGAGTCCGGGGACGAGGCCGAGGCCCGGCGCCGCCACGCCCACCACACCGCCGACCGCCTGGCGCGGCGCGAGTCGCTCACGCTCACCGCGGACACCGCTCGGTCCCTGGACCGGAGGGACCAGGACGCGGCCAACGTCCGGGCCGCCGTGGAATGGGCGGCCGAGCACGGGGAGGCGGGTCCGGCCCTGCGCATCACCGGCTCCCTGGGCTGGGCCTGGTATCTGCGGGGGCGCTACCGCGAGGGCGGGCGACTGCTGTCCCTGGCCCTGTCGGCCTCCGGCGAGGCCACCGACGCCGAACGCGCCCTCGCCCTGCTCTGGCGGTTCTCGCTCGCCTACACCGAGTGCCCCCGCCCCGGACTCCAGGACACCGCGCGCGAGGCGATCGCGCTCGCGGAGCGCTCCGGAGACCCGCTGCTGCCGGCCAAGATCCGCACCGTCCTCGTCCACGTGGCGTCGATGGCGGACGGCCCCTCGGCCCCGGTGCGCTCCCCGCGCGAGGTCGTGGAGGAGGCCCACCGCCTGTTCGAGGCCTCCGGCGAACGGTGGTGGCAGGCCTTCGCCCAGAACCTGCGCGGCTGGTGGGCGATGCGTCGCAGCGAACTGGCCGAGACGCGTCGCCACGGCAGGGAGAGCCTGGAGCACTTCGTGGCGCTGGAGGAGCCCTGGGGGCAGGTCCGCGCGTGCGGCCTGCTCGGGATCCTGGCCGAGATCGAAGGCGACTACGAGGAGGCCGCGGAGCTGCACCGCACGGCCCTGGACCACGCCGAGCGGATCGGCCTGGTGGCCGTGGTCGTGGAGGAGCTGACCCGGCTGGCGCGCGTGCACATGCTCACCGGCGACTTCGCCCGGGCCGACGAGTACAACCACACCGCGCTGCGCGTGTCCGGGGAGCAGGCGTTCGACAGCAAGGTGGTGTTCGTGCAGGGGGGCCTGGCGATGACCGCGCGGCGGCGCGGCCGTCCCGAGGAGGCCGAACGCTACCTGCGCCGGATCCTGGACGCCCACCAACGCGACGGCTACCGGCCGGGGCAGGCGTTCGCCCTGGCCGAGCTGGGCATGTGCGCCGAGGCGCGCGGGGACGCGGCCGCCGCCCGGGACCTGCACGCGCAGGGGCTGGAGGCCGCCCGGCGCGTCGGCGACCCCCGCGCGGTGGCGATGGCACTGGAGGGCCTGGCCGGGGCCGACGCCCTGGACGGCGAGGGCGAACGCGCGGCCCGGCTGCTGGGCGCCGCCGCCCGGGCCAGGGAGGAGACGGGCGCTCCCCTGCCCTCGGCCGAGCGCTTCGACGTCGACCGGATCACCGCCGCCGTGCGCGGGCTGCTGGGGGAGGCGGCTCTGGAGCGCGCATGGGCCCACGGGCACGGGTGGGTGCTCTCGGAGGCGGTCGAGCGAGCGCTGGGCGAGCCTTCGGTGCCCGAGCGCGCCTGAGCGCCGAGCGGCCCGACCGCCCACCGTGAACACGCTGTGGCCACATCCGGCCACAGCGTGTTCACGTTGACGCACGGGTCGAGCGGGCTTCACCTGCGTGAGTGCGCAAACCAGGCATTCGGCCACGATAGTCACGCATGGTTAGTCATATTGACAACGCGTAGGGCTCTCTCCTCCAATGACTGCCAAGTATTCGACGCCTCGACCCCGCTCCCCCGGAGGCCTCGTGAGAACCACACTCGCCCGACGAACCCTCATCCCCCTCACACTCGCGGCGCTGACCCTGGGACTCCTGGGCCCCATGGGCGCGGGCGCCGCCACCGACCCCGCCCGGTTCGAGATCCACGGACCGGACTCCCCCGAGGAACGCACGGCGATCGCGGCGACCGGCGCCGCCATCGACGAGGTCCGCGACGGCTCCGTCGTCGTCACGGCCACACCCTCCGAGGCCGACGCCCTCACCGGCCTCGGGCACAAGCTGACGGAGATCGCCCCCGGGCCGGTGCTCCCGCTCGCACCGGACGAGGGCTACACCACCTTCGACGAACTGCGCGAGACGATCGACGAGGTGGTCGCCGCCCATCCCGGCATCGCCGCGCAGTCCGTGATCGGACAGTCGCACGAGGGCCGTGACCTGGTCGCGGTCAAGATCAGCGACGACGCCGCCGTGGACCAGGACGAACCCGAGGTCCTGTTCACGCACTCCCAGCACGCCCGCGAACACCTCACCGTGGAGATGGCCGTCTACCTCATGCGGCTGCTGACCGACGAGTACGGCAGCGACGCGCGCATCACGGACCTGGTGGACTCCCGGGAGATCTGGATCCTGCCCAACGTCAACCCCGACGGCGCCGAGTACGACATGGCCGGCTCCACCTGGCGGAACTGGCGCAAGAACCGGCAGCCGAACCAGGGCTCGTCCGCGGTGGGCACCGACATGAACCGCAACTGGGACCACCTCTGGGGCTGCTGCAACGGCTCCTCCGGCAACCCGTCCAGCAGTACCTACCGCGGCCCGGCCCCGGAGTCGGCGCCCGAGGTGTCCGCGGTGGCGGAGTTCGTCCGCGGCCGGGTGGTCGGCGGCGAGCAGCAGATCACCGCCGCCATCGACTTCCACACCTACAGCGAGCTGATCCTGTGGCCCTACGGCTACACCTACGACGAGGTCGGCGACGGCATGACGAGGGAGGAGTACGACACCCACGCCGCCCTGGGCATCCACATGGCCGACGCCAACGGCTACACGCCCCAGCAGTCCAGCGACCTGTACATCACCGACGGGACGATCAACGACTGGCTCTGGGCCGACCAGCGCATCGTCAACTACACGTACGAGATGTACCCCGCCAGTTCCTGGGGCGGCGGCTTCTACCCGCCCTCGTCCGTGATCGACCGCGAGACCTCCCGGAACAGGGAGGCCGTCCTGCGCCTGCTCGACTACGCGGACTGCCCCTACCGCATCATCGGTGAGGAGGAGGCGTACTGCTCCTGACCCCGCACGCGCCGTGGCCCCGGACACCTCTCGGTGCCCGGGGCCGTCGCCATCGAACGCAACGCCAACTCATGATATATACTATTCACATTCATATATATACGGGAGGCGCTCATGACGAAGGTTCTGATCGACATCGACGACAATGCCCTGAACAGAGCCTCTGACGCGTTGGGCACCAAGACCAAGAAGGACACAGTGAACACCGCGCTCAAGGAGGCCGTGATCAGCAGAGACCGCGCTGTTGCCCTGGCCGAGATGCGCGACCTCGTTGCCGACGGCGCTTTCGACCTCGACTTGCTCTCGGATAAGCCCGGACATCGTACGTGACCTTCGCCCACTACCTCATCGATACGAGCGCTCTCGTGCGCATCCTGGCGCGCCCCGAGAAGAACCACAGGTGGGATCAGGCCTTGGTGCAGGGTTTGGTCGCCGTGTGCCCGCTCACCGAGCTGGAACTCCTGTACAGCGTGCGCTCAGCACAGGATCGGGAACGCGCCGTGTCGCTTCTCAACCGACTTCTGCTCCCCATCGATCCAGACGACCGCGACTATCGACGTGCCTGGGAGGTCCAGAAGGAACTCACCTCCCGAGGCGAGCACCGAAGCGCCGGGCCGGTCGACCTCGTGGTGGCCGCCTGCGCGGAGCTCAGAGGGCTCACCCTCATTCACTGTGACAAGGACTTCGAGACGATCGCCCGAGTGACCGGGCAGAACGAATTGCGTGTAGCAGATTGATCGCGCATCCCGGCACAAAGCGGCCCCGGACACCGATCTGTGCCCAGAGCCGCGCCGTGCAGCTCAATCTTCCAGCTCGTACTCGTCCATCACCTCGGAGAGCGGTGTCGTGCCGCCGCGCCCCGCTCGCAGGTCCTCGAGCCTGCTCTCCGCGAGAAGGGCCTCTTCGAACTCGTCGTGCTGCATGATGAACCTCCCCGGGGCCTTACGAGTATGGCACCCAGGGAGGTTGTACGGTCGGGCCCTCGGGTCAGTCGCGGCTGAGGAGGTGGCCCCGTGGCTGCGCGAGGTCGATCTCCGCTCCGCGCAGCAGGGTGCGGCGCACCCGGCCCTGGAGCTCGGCCCCGTCGTAGGCGCTCACCGGGTTCCGGTGCGCCAGCTCGCGCACGTCCACCCGGATCGTCTCGTCCGGGGCCACGATCGCGAAGTCCGCGTCGTTGCCCTCCGTGATGGCGCCCTTGCCCCTCAGCCCCGCCACGCGGCTCGGGCCCTCGGCCATCCAGCGCACCACGTCGGGCAGCGTCGCGCCCCGGCGGCGCGCCTCGGTCCACACGGCCGAGAAGCCCACCTGGAGCCCGGACACGCCGCCCCAGGCCGTCCCGAAGTCGCCGGTGTCCAGGTCCTTCAGATCCTCCGTGCTGGGCGAGTGGTCACTGACCACGCAGTCGATCAGCCCGTCCATCAGCGCCCGCCACAGCAGGTCGCGGTTGGCCGAGGACCGGATGGGCGGGCAGCACTTGAACTGCGTGGCCCCCTCCGGAATCGTCTCCGCCGCCAGCGTCAGGTAGTGCGGGCAGGTCTCCACGGTCAGCGGCACACCGTCGGCCCTGGCCTGGGAGATCAGCGGCAGCGCCGACGCGCTGGACAGGTGCAGCACGTGCGCCCGCGTCCCCGTGCGCCGCGCGGTCTCGATCACCAGCGCGATGGCGGCGTGCTCGGCCTCGTCCGGGCGCGAGGCCAGGAAGTCCGCGTAGTCGCGACCGTGCGCGGCCGGCGCCTCGTCCAGTACCCCGGGGTCCTCGGCGTGCACGATGATCTGGCCGCCGAAGGCCCCGATGGCCTCCATCGCGGTCGTCAGCTCCGTGGGCGACAGGTGCCCGAACTCGTCCACGCCGGACGGGGACAGGAACGCCTTGAACCCGAACACGCCCTGCTCGTGCAGGGCCGCGAGCTCCTTGGTCTCCCCCGGCTGGGAGTTCTCCGGGACGGCGCCGCCCCAGAACCCGACGTCGACGCTCACCCGCGCGCGGGCCACCGCGCGTTTGGCGGCCAGCCCCTCCACGGTGGTGGTCGGCGGCACGCTGTTGAGCGGCATGTCCACGAGCGTGGTCACCCCGCCCAGGGCCGCGGCGCGCGTGGCGCTGGCGAAGCCCTCCCACTCAGTGCGGCCGGGCTCGTTGACGTGCACGTGGGAGTCGACCAGTCCGGGCAGCAGGACCTCGTCCTCGGCCAGGACGATCTCTTGGGTCGCGGAGGCGGCCGCGTCGGCGCCCGGCAGGACCGCGACGATCCGTTCGCCGGAGACGGCCACGGTCACCGACCGCTCGCCGTCGGGGGTGACGGCGCGCGCGGCGCGGATGAGGAGGTCGTAGTGGCTCATGCGTTCTCCTGTCCGATGCGTCGGGTGGCCAGCGCCACCAGCGTCGCCGTGTCCGTCCCGGTGCGCCCGGTGATCTCTGTTTCGTCCAGCGCGCCGCAGCGCAACCCGTTGACCAGCGCCGACGCCAGTGCCTGCGCCGTGGCGGGCTCGTCCATCACCCCGCCGGCGACGGACCCGAAGTAGGCCTTGAGCCGGTCGGCCGCGGGTTCGAAGGCCTCCCGGTAGAAGGCGTAGGTGGCCAGGAACCGCATGGGCAGCTGGTGGGGGTGCACGTCCCAGCCCTGGTAGAAGCCGCGTTCCAACGAACGGCGGACCAGTCCGGCGTGCAGGTCCCACGCCTGGTGGACCTGCGTGCGGTCTCCCACGGGCAGGACGTTGCTGCCGCCGTCGGACAGCCACACGCCGGTCCCTGCGGCGGCGACCTGCATGACCGCCTTGGCGTGGTCGGCGACCGGGTGCGCCAGGCTCTGGTAGGCGGCGGTGATCCCGCAGGAGGCGCTGTAGTCGTAGGTGCCGTAGTGCAGGGCGCTCACCCGGCCCTGACCGGCGCGGATCATGTGCGGCACGGCCGCGGTGCCGTCGGGCAGCAGCACCGACTGCGGGGTCTCGATCTGCAGCTCGAAGCGCAACCGCCCCTCGGGCAGGTCGAAGCGCCGCTCCAGGCGCTCGGCCACCCAGACCATCGCCTCGACGTGCTCGACCGAGGTGATCTTGGGCAGGGTGAGCACCAGGTTGTCCGGGAGCGAGCCGTGCCGCTCCAGCAGCGTCCGCAGGAAGAGCGTGAGACTGCGGACGCCGCGGTGCCGCCCGGCGGCCTCCATCCCCTTCATCCGGATGCCGAAGTAGGGGGTGGCTCCGCCCTGGGCGAGGTCGGCGGTGAACGCCTCCGCGACGGCGATCACATGGGCGTCCTCGGCGTCGTCCCCGTGGTCGCCGTACCCGTCCTCCAGGTCGGCCCGCAGGTCCTCGATCGGCTCACGCGCGAGCTTGTCCCGGACGCGGGACAGCAGGTCGTCCAGGTTCGCCTCGCTCATGCCGGCCGTCGCTTCGAGCTCGCCGGGCTTGGGCGCGAACTCGGTGAGCGCCTCCGACGCCCGCCGTCCCCAGTCGGCGGCCAGACCGGCGTGGACGCGGTCGGCGGGAACGTAGACGGTGTGGACCGGCTGACGGGCGGGGTTCGCACCGGGGTAGTCGCGGGCCAGGCGGGCGTCGGCGTCCGCCAGGCGCGCGTCCAGCGCGGCCGTGAGGTCGCCGAGGTCCAGAGGGCTGTCCGATGCCACGTGTTCAGTGTCCTCTCCGTAGGCCGGAGCCCACGCGGTCCTCCGCGGCCGGGCTCCGGATTTCTATATGCGGATACTAACTTCTGCGATTCGGAACAACAAGGGATACTCGGCAGGTAACCCACCCACGGAGCCCGACTTCCCGACACGGCGGCGGCTCCCGCCCCGACATCGAGATGGCGGGAAGTACTTTTCGTATTGCAGAATAGAAGCGATGACTACAGCGGCCCACAACTCGGGAGCATGACCTTTGTCAGACTCACTGCCCCCCATCGACGCCTCGCGCCCGGAGAGCTCCGGCAAGCGCGCCGGCGGCGTGCAGTCCCTCGACCGTGCCTTCTCCCTGCTGGAGATCATGGCCGAGGCAGGCGGTGAGGCCTCGCTCAGCCAGTTGGCCGACGCCTCCGGGCTGCCCCTGCCCACCATCCACCGCATCATCCGCACCCTGGTCGGCAACGGTTACGTGCGCCAGCTGCCCTCCCGGCGCTACGCGCTCGGCCCGCGGCTGATCGGCCTGGGCGACAAGGCCTCACAGATGATGAGCACCTGGGCGCGGCCCCACCTCGCCCAACTGGTGGAGGACCTGGGCGAGACCGCCAACCTCGCCATGCTGGACGGCGACAAGGTCATCTACGTCGCGCAGGTCCCCTCCCCGCACGCCATGCGCATGTTCACCGAGGTCGGCCGCCGCGTCCTGCCGCACTCGGCCGGGGTCGGCAAGGCCCTGCTGTCCCAGCTCACCGACGAGGAGGCGCTGGCCACGGTGCACCGCACCGGGATGCCCGCCGCCACGGACCGGACCATCGTCGACCCGGACGCGTTCGTCGCCGAGCTCCGCCGCATCCGCAAGGACGGCTACGCCATCGACGACGGCGAGCAGGAGATCGGGGTCCGCTGCGTGGCCGTGCCCGTGGACGGCGCTCCCTCGGGCATGGCGGTGTCCGTGTCCGGCCCCGAGGCCCGTGTGAACTGGGATTTCGTCGACCGCGCCGCCCCGATCGTGCAGCGCTGCGCCACCGCCCTGGCCTCCGACCTCAACAACCAGGGCTGACCCGCCACTCCGCATGATCGCGACACCCGGGGACCGACTCAGGCACCCACGAGGTGCGCCCCGCTGGGGTGGACCAGGACGAAACGGCCTACCTCCAACCCCAGGGGGTGAGAGGTAGGCCGTTCAGCCCGCGGAACCACAGGGGTGACTTCCGGCGCCCCGAACGCGCGTCCGGACAAGCCTGCGCCGCAGGCGTCCGTTGAGGGTGGCGGCGGGCGACGGGCGGGACTGCGAGGGCGCCCGAGAACTCAGGTCTGCTGGTCGAATCCCAACTTCCGCAGCTGCTTGGGGTCGCGCTGCCAGTCCTTGGCCACGCGCACCCGCAGGTCCAGGAAGACCCGCTGTCCCAGCAGGGCCTCGATCTGCTTGCGCGCCCGCGACCCCACGTCGCGCAGGCGCGAACCCTTGGAGCCGATCACGATGGCCTTCTGGCTGGGGCGCTCCACGTACAGCGACGCGTAGATGTCCACCAGCTCCTTGCCCGGGCGGGTGTTCTCCCGCTCGTACATCTCGTCCACCACGACCGCGATGGAGTGCGGCAGCTCGTCGCGCACGCCCTCCAGCGCGGCCTCGCGGACCAGCTCCGCCACGAGCATCTCGTCGGGCTCGTCGGTCAGGTCGCCGTCGGGGTACAGCGGCGGCCCCTCGGGCAGGTGCGAGCACAGCACGCCCGTGACCGTGTCCAACTGGAACCCGCTCTGCGCCGAGACCGGGACGATGTCGGCCCAGTCGCCGAGCTCGTCCACGGCCATCAGGTGCTTGCCCACGGCCTCCCTGTCGACCTTGTCGGTCTTGGTGACCAGGGCGACCACCGGGGTGTTCGTCTGCTCCGCCAACTCCTTGGCGATGTAGGTGTCACCCCGGCCGATCGGTTCGTCCGCGGGCAGGCAGAACACGATCACGTCCACCTCGACCAGCGTGGACCGCACCAGCGAGTCCAGCCGCTCCCCCAGCAGGGTGCGCGGCTTGTGCAGGCCCGGCGTGTCCACGATGATCAGCTGCGCCTCCGGGCGGTGGACGATGCCCCGCACCGTGCGCCGCGTGGTCTGGGGCCGGTTGCTGGTGATGGCCACCTTCTGCCCCACCAGCGCGTTCATCAGGGTGGACTTGCCCACGTTGGGGCGGCCGACGAAGCAGGCGAACCCACTGCGGAAGCCCTCCGGAACGGAAGGCATCTCCAGCGGTACGCGCAGCTTCTCCAGGTCGAGGTCGTTCATCGTTCCTACTCAGCGCCGGGTGATGCTCGCGGGCACCCCGTCAGGGGCGGCGATCACCACCACCTGGGTCTTCAGGTCGTCCGCCACCGCGCGGTCGTCCTCGGTCAGTTCCTTGGCCTGGGTGACGACCACCGCGGCCTCCAGGGCGGAGGCCTCACTGGACACGGCGGCGGCCACCGCCGCCTGCAGGGCCGTCAGCGACAGGGACGGCAGCGATACCGTCGTCGCCACGTACGTGCGCCCGGTCTCGTCGCGCACGGCCGCGCCCTCCGGCGCGGCGTTGCGGGCGCGCGAGGCGCGCGCGAGAGTGATGAGCTTGCCGTCCTCGGGGCCGAGCCCCGTCGTGTCCGTCACTGCTCCGTGCTCCTTACGTCGTCGTTCCTGGCCCGGTCGCCGTGGCCGGCGTCCTCGGTCAGGCGCTCCACCAGCACCGTGGTCATCCGGTTGCGGCGGCTGCTCTTGCCCTCCAGGGTCAGTCTGAGACCAGCGTATTCGGCCTGGGCCCCACCGACGGGCACCCGACCCAGCACGAAGGCCACCAGACCGCCCACGGTCTCCACGTCGGCGACGTCGAGCTCCCGGTCGGGGAAGAGCTCGTCGAGCTCCCCCAGCGGCAGGCGGGCTGTGACCCGGACCCGGTCGTCGTCCAGCCAGGACACCGGCGGGATCTCGTGGTCGTACTCGTCGGTGATCTCGCCGACGATCTCCTCCACGATGTCCTCCAGGGTCACCAGGCCCGCGGTGCCCCCGTACTCGTCGATGGCCACCGCGACGTGGTTGCGCTGCTGCTGCATCTCGCGCAGCAGCTCGTCGATGGGCTTGGTGTCGGGGACGTAGGTCGCCGAGCGCATCACGTCCCCCGCGCACAACGGCACCGCAGCGCCGTCCGCGCCGGAGACGGCCGCCCAGCGGTCGCGCAGCCGCTCGACCAGGTCCTTGAGGTAGACGATGCCGACCACGTCGTCCTCGTCCTCGCCCGTCACCGGGATGCGGGAGTACCCGCTGGCCAGGGCCAGCGACAGCACGGCGTCCGCGTCGGCCTCGCGACTGGTGAAGACGATGTCGGGGCGCGGCACCATCACCTCGCGCACGGAGGTGTCGTCGAGCTTGAACACCGAGTGGATCATCTGGCGTTCCTCGGGGTCGATGACGTCCCCCCGCTCGGCGAGGTCGACGAGCCTGCGCAACTCGACCTCCGTGCTGAAGGGGCCCTCGCGGTCGCCCTTCTCACGCGGGGTGAGCCCGCGGCCCGCCCACACCAGCAGCCGCACGAACGGGCTGACCAGGACCTGGAGCGGGTAGACGACGATCGCGCTGGCCATGGCGACCGGGCCCGCGGACTGGCGGCCCAGGATGCGCGGTGCGATCGCGATGAGGACCGACTCGGCGACCACCATGGCCGCCGCGGCCAGCAGCAGGGGCAGCCAACCGAACCCCATCAGGAACACCATGCCCAGGGCCGCGGCCAGCACCGCGCACACCTCGCACACCACGCGCAGGAACAGCAGCGCGTTGAGGTGTCCCGTGGGGTCGGCCGCCACGCGGTCCCAGGCCGAGGCGGCCGACGCGGCGCGTTCGCCCTCGGGCATGCCGACCGACATCACCTTGGTCACGGCGACCTCCGCCGCGACCAGGAAACCCGCCGCGGCGGTCAGGGCCAGGGCGGCCGCGAACGCGGCGAGCCACGCGAGCGGATCGCTCGTGATCGCCACGCCGGTCCACACCGACGGAATCATGCCCGGCTCTCGTCCTCGTCGTTTCCGACGGCCTCACACTCGCGCCAGGCGGCCAGGATCTCGCCCTGGAGACCGAACATCTCCTTGTGCTCGTCCGGCTCGGCGTGGTCGTAGCCCAACAGGTGCAGGATGCCGTGCGTGCACAGCAGGTCGATCTCGTCGGTGGTGCTGTGCCCGGCCGTGTCGGCCTGGCGCTCGGCCACCTGCGGGCAGATGATCACGTCACCGAGCACGCCCGGCTCACTCGTGCGGCCGGGGCCGCCGGGGCGCAGTTCGTCCATGGGGAAGGACAGCACGTCGGTGGGGCCGGGCTCGTCCATCCACCGCACGTGCAGGTCGGTCATGGGGCCCTCGTCCACCAGCACGACGGACAGTTCCGCCAACGGGTGGACACGCATGGCGTCGAGCACGTGCCGGGCCAGCCGGGAGAGCCGCTCCTCGTCCACGGTGGTGACGCCGGACTCGTTGGCGACGTCGATACTCATCTGTTTCGGATGCCTCACTTGGAATCGTCATGGCCGGGTGTCCGGGCCGCCCCGGCACCCGACACCGGTGGGCCCGCACCCGGCGGGCCCACCAGCTCGAACGCTGTACTGGTTCAGTCTGCCCCGTCTTCGGGGTGCCCGGGCCGCGACCGGACCTCGTTCGGGGTGTCGGCGGAACCGCGCCGCGCGTCCTGCCCGCGCCCGCGCGCCCCGTCGGGGCCGCGCCGGACGCCCTGAGCCTCGTCATAGCGGCCGTAGGCGTCGACGATCCTGCCGACCAGCTTGTGCCGGACCACGTCCTCACTGGACAGCCGGCAGAACGCGATGTCGTCGATGTCACGCAGGATCGTCTCGATGGTGCGCAGGCCGCTGGACTGCCCACCGGGGAGGTCGACCTGGGTGACGTCACCGGTCACCACGATCTTGGAGCCGAAGCCGAGCCGGGTGAGGAACATCTTCATCTGCTCGGGCGAGGTGTTCTGGGCCTCGTCCAGGATGATGAAGGAGTCGTTCAGAGTGTTGTGTGTCAGCAGGAAGTCCTCGGTGACGTAGAGCGAGTCCTCCGCGGCCACCTGGATGCACACACACTCCTCGGTTCCCGCCGGTTCGATGCTCTCGATGAACCGCATGGGTCGCCCGCCACCGGATTCACGGTAGGCGTCCCTCTTGCGTCCGAGGCGGAAGGGCTCGACGCCCTCAGGGAGGCGCAGGTCGAGAACATAGGCGTCCTGTCGATGGAACACCTCTCTCCCCCTGGCCCGTCCCGGTGTCCGACCTTCTGCAAGCCGAGTACGGCCGTATGCGACACCGCCGAGGGACCGCACCAGGAACCGTACCGCCGAAGCCAGTCGTGGTGAGGCCGAACCGTACTGGACGCGGCAGGTCCGCCCCTCCTGGGTGACCGGTCCACCGTCCGCGTCCAGAAGCCCCTGTAGTACGGCGAGCCGAACGTCGGCGGTGTTGTACAGGTAGGTCTCCGGCACGAACTTCGTTCCCGAGGTCGTACCGCACAGCCCCAGTTCACGCATGACCGCCGTCACCGGGTTGGCGAGGGTGATCACGTCGCCCGGCTGCGTCTCGCGGTTCAGGATGTAGTCCGGACCGGACTTCCAGTTCACCCGGACGCCGGGCAGGAGACTCTCAAGGCTCTCCACGAGTTCCGGGTCCTCCGTGGCGAAGCTCGGAGTGGTACTGCCTGTGAGACACCCGTCCCCCAGCAGCAGGCCGAGGGCGTAGGGGTCCATCGGAACACTCTGCTCCGGGAACTCGACCGGGCGACTGAGCAGCGGGAGTTCGTACTTCCGGTAGTGGGCCGTTCGAAGGCCGCTCTCCACGATCTCCTTCGCGGTGAGAACCCTGTAGGGCTTGTTCCGCCTCGTGTCGTCCCGCGTACGGACGGACCAGAGGTGATCCTCCGAACAGAGTGTCGAAGCACCGTCCTGCGACGTCACCCGGTAGGTGGCCTTCGGCCCCTGCGGGTAGACGCCCAGCACCGGGGTCGGCTCACCGTTCGAGCCGACGACGAGGTCACCGACCTCCAGTTCACCGATCGGGCGGAAGCCGTCCGGTGTCAGGACGTTGGTGTGGACCGGCTGCGCGCGCCCACGCATGTACGCCAGGGGTGCGACCTCGATGGTCCCGGCCGCCATCAGCTTGGGGATGGAGTCGGGGTCGAGCATGTCGTGGAGGGCGTCGTAGAGGGGCCGCAGGTAGGGGTCGATCTTGTCGTAGAGGGTGCCCGGCAGGAAGCCCAGCCGCTCGCCGGCCTCGACGGCGGGACGGGTGAGGATGATCCGGTTGACTTCCTTGTCCTGGAGCGCCTTGACCGCCTTGGCCATCGCCAGGTACGTCTTGCCCGTACCGGCGGGACCGATACCGAAGACCACCGTGTGCTCGTCGATGGTGTCGACGTAGCGCTTCTGGTTCACCGTCTTGGGGCGGATCGTCTTGCCGCGGTTGGACAGGATGTTGGTCGTCAGCACGTCGGCCGGACGGCCCTGGCCGGGCGTGGTCAACATATGGACCATGCGCTCGATGGTGTCCGGAGTGACGTGGGTGCCGCTCTTGGCGAGTTCGATGAGCTCCTCGACCACGCGGACGACCACCACGGTCTCATCCGGGGCGCCGGTGATGGTGAACTCGTTGCCGCGGACGTGGATATCGCTGTCGAAGGCCCGCTCCAGTGCCCTCAGGAGCTCGTCGCGTGAGCCCAGCAGGCTGATCATCGTGTGCTCGTCCGGCACCACGACCTTGACCTGGATGTCCTGTGGCGACTGCGTGTGCGTTGTCTCGGCCATGGTGTGGCCTTGCGGCCGCTGTCCCTACCCTTCGGTTCCTGACTTCCGGCCTGGGCGGCCGACGCGCTTGGCGAACGGTCGGGGCACCGTCGTGGCGCCCCGTGGCCCTCGACCACCGGTGTCTCGTCGGTCCCACCGGTCGCTCGGGGCCCACGAACCGAGTCTACCAAGGCGGCCACGGCGTCCTCGATCGAATTTTCCGCGCTGTGGACGGCCGCCGAAGGCGCCGGCGCGACACGGGGACCGCCCGGCCGGCGGGCGCGCGAAGGCCCCCGCGACCGTGGCGGCGGGGGCGAGGAGTACGGCCGGACCGCAGGCCCGGGGGCGGCCTAGCCGGGAAGGCGGCCGCGAGCCCGGAATGCCAAAAAACACGGCCTAGCCGGGAGGCCAGTTGAGGCCGCGACCGCCGAGCAGGTGGGCGTGCAGGTGGAACACCGTCTGACCGGCCCCGCTGCCGGTGTTGAACACCAGTCGGTACCCGGTCTCGGCCACACCCTCGGCCTCGGCCACCGCACGGGCCTCGCGCACGACCTCGTCGACCAGGCCGGAGTCGGCCTCGGCGGCCGAGGCCGCGTCGGGCACGTGCTCGCGCGGAATGACCAGGACGTGCGTCGGGGCCTGCGGGTTGATGTCGCGGAACGCCAAAGTGCGCTTCCCCTCGCGGACGATCTCGGCCGGGACCTCCCCCTTCACGATCTTGCAGAAAAGGCAGTCGTCCTGGGCCATCACGCACCTCCGTACGGGGGTCGCGACCGTGTGCGCGGCCGCGTTCTCGGGGCTGTCGACACCCATGATGCCCCAGCCGGCCACCGGCCCGCTCTGGACGCGGCCCGGCCGCCCGCAGGAACAGGGACCGAGGTCCTCCCCTGGGCGCGTCGCGGGCACGGTACTCTTTCCCCCCGTGCGCCGAGTCGCCGACCATGTCCGACACCGGCCGACCTTGTGCGTGTTCGGATTGAAACGCGTGTCTACCTGGAAAAGAAGAGGTATGCCCTTTCGTAAACCCCGCGACAAGGGTGTGCGTCGAACTGATGTGACGACTGAAACCATCGTGGCTGGAGCCGCCACGGCTCCGCTCTCCGTGGAGTGGGACGCCGACCACGCGGTGACGGAGCTCTATCGAGAGCACTACCGTCCGCTGGTCCGGCTCGCCGCGCTCCTGGTGCGCGACCACGCGACCGCGGAAGAGGTCGTCCAGGACGCGTTCGTGGCGATGCACGGCGCGTGGCGCCGCCTTCGCGACCCGAACAAGGCCCTGTCGTATCTGCGCCAGGCCGTGGTCAACAAGGCACGGTCCGTCCTGCGGCACCGAGCGGTCGTCGAGAAGCACGCGCCCAAGGCGCTGCCCGACGCGCCCAGCGCCGAACACGGCGCCATGAACCTGTTGGAGCGTGAGGCGGTGATCCGAGCCCTGCGCAAACTACCCACCCGTCAGCGAGAGGCGATCGTGCTCCGGTACTACGGCGACCTGTCCGAGGCTCAGATCGCGGACGCCATGGGCATCAGCAAGGGCGCGGTGAAGAGTCACACCTCCCGCGGGATCTCCGCGCTGCGCTCTGTTCTGGAGCAGACGACATGAGCAGCCCCACCGACCCCACGAACCCAGAGTTCGAGGACAAGCTCCGGCGGATCCTCGCCTCCGAGGCCGACTCCGTCGCGCCCGGCGCCGAGGCCCTGCAGCTGATCCGCGACCGGACCGAACGCCACCGCGGCACCTCCTGGTTCGGTCTGCCCTGGCTGCGGCCGGCGTTGGCCGTGGCCGGAGCCGGACTGATCGCCGCGTCCGTGATCATGTCGACCCCGCAGGTGCGCGAGCAGGTCCTGGAGATCGTCCCCGCCGGCGCCAACCGCGAGGGCGCACCGCCCGAGGACGACATCGACGGTCCCGGCATCGCGGCGCCGGACCCGACCACGGACTCCGACACCGCGCCCGCCGCGAGCCCGGACGACCCCGCCGAGGAGCCGGCGCCCTCCCCCACCGAGGAGGAGAGCGATCCGCCCGAGGACGGTGTCGGCGCCACGACGACGTGCGCCCCGACCCGCGACGAGACTCCCTCCACCACGTCCACGGACGCCGAGGAGGACTCCGGCGCGGGGTCGTCCGAGGACCCGCGGGAGTGCGACCCCACCGACGATCCCAGCCAGGGCGGCGGTGAGGAGCCCGGAACCGACCCCGGCACCGACCCGGACCCCGGTGGTGAGGAGCCGAGCCCCGACGACGGGTCGACCGGCGGCGGTGACGGCGGTTCGACGCCCTCCAGCGGCGAGAGCAGCACCAAGAGCACGGAGGAGTGACCAAGGGCGGCCACGCGCCGCCGGCCGCTCACACGACGACGCCCACGGGATCCGGTCCCGTGGGCGTCGTCGTTCGTGTGCGGTGGGTCCGTACCTCGACCGGGTCGGGCCCTCTACCAGCGGCCGGACCGCGCCTGCAGGATCGCCAGCGCGGCCACCCCCGCGGTCGAGGTGCGCAGGACGCTCGGGCCGAGCAGGGCCGCCTCCGCGCCGGCGTCGGTGAAGGCGGCGAGCTCGGCGTCGGAGAACCCGCCCTCGGGCCCCACGACCAGGACCACGCCGCCTCCGTCGTCGGACGCGCGGTCGCCGTCGGGGACGGCGACGGCGCTCAGCCCGACGGTCGCGTCCTCGTGCAGGACCAGGGCCAGGTCGGCCCCGGACAGCAGAGCCGCCACCTCGTCGCGGCCGGCGAGCTCGCTCACCTCGGGCAGACGCCCCCGCCGGGCCTGCTTGGCCGCCTCGCGGGCGGTGGCCCGCCACTTGGCCAGTGACTTGGCCGCGCGGTCGCCCTTCCACCGGGTGACACAGCGCTCGGCCGCCCAGGGGACGATCACGTCGACGCCGACCTCGGTCATCATCTCCACGGCCAGTTCGCCGCGGTCGCCCTTGGGCAGCGCCTGCACGACCGTCAGCCGTGGCCGGGGCGCCGGCTCGTGCCAGCGCTCCCCGACCTCGCACACCACGCCGTCCTTGCCGACCTCGACGACCGTGCAGCGAGCACGCTCGCCACGGCCGTCGGAGAGGTCGACGGTCTCACCGGCCCGGATGCGCCGCACCACGGCGGCGTGGCGCCCCTCGGCGCCGGTGAGGACCACCCGTGCGGCGGCCAGGTCGGCGGTGTCGTCGACCAGGAAGACCGGAGGGGTCACTTGGCACCGAAGGCGTCACGGAGCTTGGCGAACAGGCCGCCGTGTCCGGGACTGAACCGGCCGGGGTTCTGGTCCTCCCCGCGCAGTTCGGCGAACTTGCGCAGCAGGGCCTCCTGCTCCTCGTCCAGCTTGCCCGGGGTCTCCACGTCCACGCGGATGCGCAGGTCGCCCCGGCCGCCGCCGTCGAGGTGGTTCACGCCCTTGTTGGGCAGCGTGATGACGTGGCCGGAGTTGGTCCCCGGGCGCAGGTCGATGTTCTCCGTGCCGTCCAGGGTGTCGAACGCGAACGAGGCGCCCAGCGCGGCGGCGGTCATGGGCACGGTGACCGTGCAGTGCAGGTCGTCCCCGCGCCGCTCGAAGGTCGGGTGCGCCTTCTGGATGATCTCCAGGATGATGTCGCCGCGCGGGCCGCCGTTGGGGCCGACCTCGCCCTCGCCCGCGAGCTGGATCCGGGTGCCGTCGTCCACGCCCGCGGGGATCTTCACCGTGCGGGTGACCTTCTCGCGCACCCGGCCCTCGCCGGCGCAGTCGCCGCAGGGGTTGGTGATGACCGTGCCCTGGCCGGAGCACTGCGGGCAGGGGCGCGAGGTCATGACCTGGCCGAGGAACGAGCGGGTGACCTGGGAGACCTCTCCCTGGCCGTGGCACATCTCGCACGTGGTGCGGTGCGACCCGGCCGCCGTTCCCTCGCCCTGGCACGTCTCGCACAGGATGGCGGTGGGGAACGTGATGTCCTTGCTCACGCCGAACGCCGTCTCGGCGAGGTCGAGCTCGATGCGGATCTTGATGCTGCGTCCGCGCCGGACCCGCTCGCGCGGGGACCGCCCGCCGGGCTGGCCGCCGCCGAAGAACGCGTTCATGATGTCGTCGAAGGCGAAACCTTGGGCGCCGCCGAATCCACCCGCGCCGCCACCGCCGCCGCCTGGAGCGAAGGGGTCGTGACCCATGTCGAACATCCGACGCTTGTTCTCGTCGGAGAGGACCTCGTAGGCCTGGGTCACTTCCTTGAAGCGCTCCTGCGTGGCGGGGTCCGGGTTGATGTCCGGGTGGAGCTCGCGCGCGAGCCTCCGGTACGCCTTCTTGATCTCGTCCTTGGACGCGTCGCGACGCACCCCGAGAACCTGGTAATAGTCTCTGGCCACTGAGTTACTGTCCTGCCAAAATCTGTCCGACATACCGAGCCACCGCGCGTACCGCTCCCATCGTCCCTGGGTAGTCCATCCGGGTCGGACCCACCACACCGATCTTGGCCAGCGACTGGTTTCCCACGCCGTAGTCGGCCGACACGATGGAGGCGGTCCGCAGACCCTCGTGGAGGTTCTCCTCGCCGATGCGCACTGTGAGCATCGACGGATCCTTCGCCTCACCCAGCAAACGGATGAGGACCATGTTCTCTTCCAACGCCTCGAGAACCTCGCGCAGACTCGCGGCGAAGTCCACGGCGGCGAGGTTGGCCGTCCCCGCGAGGACGATCTTCTCCTCGTGCCGTTCGACGAGGCTGTCCAGCAGGACCGATAGGACCGCCACGGCGACGCGCCGGTGTCCGGGATCGACCTGCGCGGGCAGGTCCTCGACCGCGTCGGGCACGTCGGCCAGGTGGAGGCCGGCGATGGCCCGGTTGAGCATCTCCCGCAGGTCGGCGACGACCGACGGGTCCACGTCTCCGAGCCCGTCGATGACGCGCTGCTCGACCCGGCCCGTGTTGGTGATCACGACCATCATGATCCGTCGTCCCCCCAGGGGGACCAGCTCCACGTGCTGCACGGAGGAGCGGGTCAGCGACGGGTACTGCACGATCGCGACCTGACGGGTCAGCTGGGCCAGCAGCCGCACGGTCCGTGCGACGATCTCGTCCAGGTCGACCGCCCCGGTGAGGAAGGACTCGATGGCCCTGCGCTCGGCGACCGAGAGCGGTTTGACCGACGACAGGCGATCGACGAAGAGCCGGTAGCCCTTGTCCGTGGGGACCCGGCCGGCACTGGTGTGCGGCTGGGTGATGTATCCGTCCTCTTCGAGGGCGACCATGTCATTGCGGATGGTCGCCGGGGAGACCCCGAGCGGGTGCCGGTCCGCCAGTGCGCGCGAACCCACCGGTTCGTTGGTGTTGACGAAGTCCTCGACGACGGCACGCAGGACCGCGAGCTTGCGCTCATCCAGCAACTCGCCACCTCCTGGCACTCCATGGTCCTCAGTGCTAATTCTATGCGCGGGCGCAAACCCCGTTGGCTACCAAGCGGTAGGAACGCGGTGTCCCCACTAGACTGCACGACCGTGGCTACCAAGGGAACCGGCCGCTACGGCCGCGACGTGCTGGCGGGTGACTGGCGACGGCCCAGGAAGGGCGCTGTGCCGGACGTGCCGCTCAGCCGCGATCTGGTCGTGGAGGACGCCGACGAGACATTCTGCGGTGCCGTCGTCGGTTGGGACAAGGCGACCGTGACCCTGGAGGACCGCGACGGGCGGCGCCGGGTGTTCGACCTCGGCCCGGCCGCGTTCCTGATCGACGGCGCCCCGGCCACGCTGGTCCGGCCCGCCGCGCCCGCGCGCGGGCCGCTGCGCAGCGCCTCCGGCTCGGTCGCGGTGCCGGGCGTGCGGGCGCGCACGGCCCGGGAGAGCCGGATCTACGTCGAGGGCCTGCACGACGCCCAGCTCGTGGAGCGGGTCTGGGGCCACGACCTGCGCGTGGAGGGCGTGGCCGTGGAGTTCCTGGAGGGTGTGGACGACCTGCCCGCGATCGTGGCGGATTTCTCACCCGGTCCGGGCCGGCGCCTCGGCGTCCTCGTGGACCACCTGGTCCCCGGCTCCAAGGAGTCGCGCATCGCCGCCCAGGTGCGGAGCGAGCACGTCCTGGTGGCCGGGCACCCCTACGTCGACGTGTGGCAGGCGGTCCGCCCGACCGCCCTGGGGATCGACCGCTGGCCCGAGGTGCCGCGCGGCCGCCCCTGGAAGGAGGGCATCGTCAGCGGTCTGGGCTGGCGGATGGAGACCGGTGAGGCCTGGCAGCGGATCCTGAACTCCGTGCGCAGCTACGCCGACCTGGAGCCCTCGCTCCTGGGGCGCGTGGAGGAGCTGATCGACTTCGTCACCGGGCCGCACCCGGACGAGTGAGGGGCGGGACCCGGCCGCGCCGCGCGGCCGCTACTTCGCGGTGCGAGGTGTACAGGATCTAGGATTCGGGCAGGCGACGGTTTCGGAGTCCGGCATCCGACGGCCGTGGTCGCCACCTTTCGGCCTGCGCGGTCGTCGGTACTGCCGGGAAGTACAGAAGCCGCCCCACACCAGCGGAGCCAAGGAAGAGCATGAGCGAGAACCCGACCAACCCCCCTGCCCCGGAAGATCCCGAGGAGGGCCGGCCCCAGCAGTACGGGCAGGCCGACCCTGGGCAGCAGCCGTCGGGTGGACAGTCGCCGTACGCTCCGCAGCCCGGCTACGGGCAGCAGCCGACCGGCGGACAACCCGCCTACGGGCAGCCGGACTACGGCCAGCAGCAGGGCTACGGGCAACAGCCCCAGCAGCCCTCGGGCGAGCAGCCGTCCTCTGCTCCACCGCCGGAGCACGGGCAGCAGCAGGGGTACGGGCAGCACTACCAGCAGCCCCAGCAGGGGTACGGGCAGCCGCCGACCGGCGGACAACCCGCCTACGGGCAGCCCGCCTACGACCAGCAGCAGGGTTACGGCCAGCAGCCCCAGCCCGGCTACGCGCCCCAGCAGCCCTACGGCCAGCCGCAGGAGCAGCAGGGCTACGCGCAGCAACAGCCCCACCAGCCCTCCGGCGAACAGTCCCCGTACACGCCGCAGCCCGACTACGGTCAGCAGCCCTCCGGCGGACAACCCGCCTACGGACAGCAGCCGGGATACGAACAGCAGTACCAGCAGCCCTATGGGCAGCCGCGGCCCCAGCAGGGGTACGGGCAGCAGCCGACCGGCGGTCAGCCCGCCTACGACCAGCAGCAGGGTTACGGCCAGCAGCCCCAGCCCGGCTACGCGCCCCAGCAGCCCTACGGCCAGCCGCAGGAGCAGCAGGGCTACGCGCAGCAACAGCCCCACCAGCCCTCCGGCGAACAGTCCCCGTACACGCCGCAGCCGGGCTACGGCGGGCAGCCCGCGTTCGCACCACCGCCGCAGCAGCCGACCGGCGGGCAACTCGCCTACGGCGCGCCGCAGGCGGCCCAGACCCCGTACGGGCAGCAGCCCTACGGTCAACCACAGCAACAGCCCCAGTACCCGGCTGAACAGGCCGCCCCCCAGGGCGGCGGCGACAACGACTCGCTCGTGGCGATGCTCGCCCACCTGTCGGGTTTCATCATCGCGTGCCTCGGTTGGATCCCGCCCCTGGCGATCTACTTCGCCAAGCGCCACCAGTCGCCCTTCGTGCGTCACCACGCCTCGGAGGCGGCCAACTTCCAGATCACCCTGCTGCTCGGCTACATCTTCGCCTGGGTGATCCTCATCGTGCTGGGCATCACCTTCCCAGCGCTGTCGTGGATCGGGTCCCTGCTCGTCGGCCTGGTCTGGATCGTCTCGATCGTGTTCGGCGTCATGGGCGCCAACAGCGCGAACAAGGGCACGTCGTACCGCTACCCGCTGAGCATCCGCCTGCTGAAGTAAGACGGCACCCCCCGACCACACTCTTCGCGAAGGAATCACATGTCCTATCCGCACACGCCACCACCGGAGGACCCCTACGGCCAGGGCCACCCCGGCCACCAGGAGGGCACCGGGGGCTACACCCCGCCGTCCGGCCCCGCCGGCGGCGGCTACCCCGCCCCGGGCCAGCCCGGCTATCCCCAGCAGGGCGGTTACCCGCCGCCGCCCGGGCAGTCCGGCGGCTACCCCGCGCCGGGCCAGCCCGGTGGATACCCCCCGCCCCCCGGCCCGGGGTACGGCGAGCAGCCGGGCGGATACCCGCCGCCCGGGCAGCCCGGATACGGGGGCCAGCCGGGCTACGGCGGTCAGCCCGGGTACGGCGGTCAGCAGGGCTACGGCGGCCAGCCCAGCCCGGACGAGAAGCAGATGGCGTTCTTCGCCCACCTGGGCGGCGGCATCCTCGGCTTCCTCGTCCCGCTGATCATCTGGCTCGTCAAGAAGGACGAGTCCCCGTTCGTCCGTCAGCAGGCGGTCACCGCCCTGAACTTCCAGCTGGTCGTGCTGGTGGTCTACGTGATCGTGAGCGCGGTCGGAATGATCCCCTTCATCGGGCTCATCAGCATCCTCGCCTGGCCCGCCGCCTGGATCTTCTCCATCGTCATGGGCGTCCAGGGCGGGCAGGCCGCCAACCGGGGCGAGCTGTTCAAGTACCCGATCAGCGTCGACTGGGTGAAGTAGCCGGCCGGCGCCTCCAGCGCCGCGACCAGGCATGAAGGGGCTCGGCGACTACGCCGGGCCCCTTCGTCGTCCCCCGCCGTCGGGCGGCCGGCACCTCAGGTGAGGTCGCGGACCACCGCGTCGGCGAGCAGGCGTCCGCGACGGGTGAGGACGGCCCGCCCGCGGGCGTGCGCCCCGGCGTCCAACAGGCCCTCGGCCACCGCGCGCGCCGCCGCCGCGCGCCCGTGCGGCTCCAGCAGCTCCAGCGGGCAGCCCTCGTCGATCCGCAGCTCCAGCAGGACCCGCTCGAAGCGCCGCTCCTGCTGCGTGAGGACCTCGCGGGCCTGCCCCGGGCTCGACCCCGCGGCCAGCCGGGCGGCGTAGGCGGCCGGGTGCTTGACGTTCCACCACCGGGTGCCGCCGACGTGGCCGTGCGCCCCGGGGCCCACGCCCCACCAGTGGCCGCCGGTCCAGTACAGGAGGTTGTGGGCGCTGCGCCCCTCGGGCGTGCGGGACCAGTTGGAGACCTCGTAGGGGGTGTACCCGGCCGCCGCCAGGGCCTCGTCGGCCATCACGTAGCGGTCGGCCATCGCGTCGTCGTCGGGTTCGGTGAGTTCACCGCGCCGGACGCGGTTCGCCAGCCGGGTGCCCTCCTCGACGATCAGCGAGTAGGCGGAGACGTGGTCGGGGCCGGCGGAGACGGCGGCGGCCAGGGACGCCGCCCAGTCGTCGTCGCTCTCGCCCGGCGTGCCGTAGATGAGGTCGAGGTTGACGTGCTCGAAGCCCGCCTGCCTGGCCCATTCCACGCACTGCTCGGGCCGCCCGGGGGTGTGCCCCCGCTCCAGGATCCGCAGGACGTGCGGACGGGCGCTCTGCATCCCGAACGAGACACGGGTGAAGCCGGCCTCGCGCAGGCGGGCGAGGTAGTCGGGGTCCACGGTCTCGGGGTTGGCCTCGGTGGTCACCTCGGCGTCGGGGGTCAGGCCGAAGCGCTCGCGCACGGCCGCGACGAGGCGTCCCAGGTCCTCGGCGGACAGCAGGGTGGGCGTGCCCCCGCCGACGAACACCGTGCTGACCGCGGGCCGGTCCCCGGACAGGACCCGGTCGGCCAGCTCGATCTCGGCGATCGCCTGGTCGGCGTAGGTCTCCCGCGAGGCCGTGGCGGTGCCGTCGCGGGAGACGAGCTCGTCGGCGGTGTAGGTGTTGAAGTCGCAGTAGCCGCAACGGGTGACGCAGAAGGGCACGTGGAGGTAGAACCCGAGTGGCCGCGCGGCCAACTCCGCCAGGGAGTGCTCGGGCAGGTCCCCTGTGCGCGGAACGGGATCGCCGTCGAGGGCAACGGAAGGCATGCCTCCAGTGTCGCCGACGCGGCGGCGTGCCCTGGTCGGAGCCGGGAGGGGTCGGGAGACGGGGGTCGGGGGACGGGGGTCGGGGGACGGGACGCCGGGGGCGGGGCCCTCGGGACGGGAGGGAAGGGATGGTCGGATGTGTACTCGGTGACGGGGGCCGTGCTGCGGGGTTACGGGGGTGGGTGGGGGCGGGGGCGGGGTGTGTCAGACGCGCTGGCCGGCGACCGGGTCGGCGGTGGAGCGGGCCGTGCCGTCCTGGGCGCCGGTGGCGGGCGCGGGGCCGTCCGGGACCGGCACCGAGTGCGCGGTGTGCCGTCGGCCCGGGAGGGAGGCCGACGCGGTGTGTCCGTTCGGGGCGGCGGCGGTGGACGCGCGCACGACCAGCTCGGGATCGAACACGTACTCCGTGTGCGAGACGGGGTGCCCGGCGATCTCGTCGCACAGCGTCCGGACCGCGGCCAGGGCCATCGCGTTGATCGGCTGGCGCACGGTCGTCAGCGGCGGGTCGGTGAACGCGATGAGCTGGGAGTCGTCGTAGCCCACCACCGAGAAGTCCTCGGGGACGCGCAGTCCGCGCTGGCGGGCGGCCCGGATGGCGCCCAGCGCCATCATGTCGGAGCCGCAGACCATGGCGGTGACGCCCCGCTCGATCAGGCGCGCGGCCGCGGCGTGCCCGCCCTCCACACCGAACAGGGAGAGCTCGACCAGGTCGCGGCCGTCGAGCCCGTGCGCCGCCAGGGCTGTGTGGTAGCCCTCCAGCTTGCGCCGGACCGGAACGTAGCGGTCGGGGCCGCTGGTGAAGCCGATGCGGGTGTGTCCGAGGGCGACCAGGTGGTTGACCGCGAGCCGGCCGGCCTCGCGGTCGTCACAGGAGATGAACGCGGCGGGGACGGCCTCGGTGAAGCCGTTGACCAGCACGATGGGGAGCCGCCGCGCGACCAGCGTGTTGTAGCGCTCGTAGGAGGCCGTGGTGTCGGCGTGCAGGCCGGACACGAAGAGGATGCCGGAGACGTTGCGCTCCAGCAGCAGTTCCACGTACTCGTCCTCGGTTATTCCGCCGGGGGTCTGGGTGCACAGCACCGGCGTGTAACCGCTCTGGGCCAACGCCCCCTCCGCCGCCTGGGCGAACATCGGGAACACCGGGTTCTCCAGTTCGGGGATGACCATGCCGACCAGCCCCGCGGAGCGCTGCCGCAGTCTGGCGGGCCGCTCGTATCCGAGGACGTCCAGCGCCGTCAGTACGGCCTTGCGCGTGTCGCCGCCGACGCCGGGTTTGTCATTGAGCACTCTCGAGACCGTCGCCTCGCTGACGCCTGCGTGCCGCGCGATGTCGGCAAGTCGTGGACCCATGCGGGTGATTCTAGTCGAGATGGTCGTCACATGGACGTAAGTTGGCGGTAATCTTGCGCAAGAACTTGCAGACGCTCTAAGGAAGGACCCCCGCACATGGCGCTTAAGTCGCAGTGGTGGCGCGACGCGGCCATCTACCAGATCTACGTCCGCAGTTTCGCCGACTCCAACGGTGACGGCGAGGGCGACCTCGCCGGCATCCGCGAGCGCCTGCCGCACCTGGCCGAACTCGGTGTGGACGCGGTCTGGCTGACCCCGTTCTACGTCTCCCCGCTGGCCGACGGCGGATACGACGTCGCCGACTACCGGGACGTCGACCCCCGCTTCGGCACCCTGGCGGACTTCGACGAGCTCCTGGCGACCGCGCACGACCTGGGCCTGCGCGTGATCATCGACGTGGTGCCCAACCACTCCTCGTCCGCGCACCGCTGGTTCCGCGAGGCGGTGGCGGCCGAGCCGGGCAGCCCCGCCCGTTCGCGCTACATCTTCCGCGACGGCAAGGGCCCCGACGGCGAGCAGCCGCCGAACAACTGGAACTCGATCTTCGGTGGCCCGGCCTGGACCCGCCTCAAGCGCCCCGACGGCACGCCCGAGCAGTGGTACCTGCACCTGTTCGACCCCGAGCAGCCGGACTTCGACTGGACCTCGCAGGAGGTCCACGACGAGTTCGACGACGTCCTGCGCTTCTGGCTGGACCGCGGCGTGGACGGGTTCCGCATCGACGTCGCGCACGGCATGGTCAAGGACCCGGCCCTGCCCGACATCGAGGAGGGCGCCAAGGCCGACCTCCTGGACGGCAGCACGACCCTGCCGTACTTCGACCAGGACGGCGTGCACGACATCTACCGGCGCTGGGCGGCCATCGCCGCGAGCTACCCGGGCGACCGCACGATGGTGGCCGAGGCGTGGGTCGAGGACGCCGAGCGCGTGGCGCGCTACCTGCGCCCGGACGAGCTGCACCAGGCGTTCAACTTCGAGTACCTGACCTCCCCCTGGGACTCCGGCCACCTGCGCTCGGTCATCGACTCGTCCCTGACCGCCAACGGCGCGGTCGGGGCGACCACCAGCTGGGTGCTGTCCAACCACGACGTGACCCGCCACGTGACCCGCTTCGGCGGCGGAGAGCAGGGCCTGCGCCGCGCGCGTGCGGCCACGATGCTCATGCTGGCGCTGCCGGGCGCGGTGTACCTGTACCAGGGCGAGGAGCTGGGCCTGCCGGAGGTCACCGACCTGCCCGACGACGCCCTGCAGGACCCGACCTGGGAGCGCTCCGGCCGGACCGAGCGCGGCCGTGACGGCTGCCGCGTGCCCCTGCCGTGGGAGGACGGGGCCGCGCCCTACGGTTTCGGCGCCGAGGGCAGCACGCCCTGGCTGCCGCAGCCGGAGGGCTGGGGCCGGCTGTCCCGCGCCGCCCAGCGCGGGGTGGAGGGCTCCACCCTGGAGCTCTACACCAGCGCGCTGCGCCTGCGCCGTGAGCTCGACGCCCTCGGCGACGGGTCGATGACCTGGCTGGACGCGCCCGAGGGCGTGCTGTACTTCGAGCGCGAGCCCGGCGTGCGCTGCGCGGCGAACCTCACCGGCGAGCCCGTGGACCTCGCCGTCGGGGAAATGACCGCGCCGGAGGCGTCCGTTGAGGGTGGTAGCCCCGCTCCCGCCGGAGGCCCCTGGGGCGATGGTGGGCGACGGGTGAACGTGCCGGAGGTGCTGCTCTCCAGCGGCCCCGTGGCCGCCCCGGCCGACGGCACCCTGGCCCTGCCCGCCGAGACGGCGGTGTGGCTGCGCGCCTGACGCGCCCGCGACCACGCGCCGGGGCGGGCCCGTCCCGTCCCGGCGCCGCGCCCACCTGCACACTTCCCCGCCGCGGGCCGAGCCCCACCACCCCGGTCGCCCCGCACCCCTCCCCTCTCCACCACGGCTCGCGCCCCACCCCGCCGTGCGTCCCGCGCCGCCGTACTTCCCGCGCCGCCGTACTCCCCACGCCGCCGTGCGTCCCGCTCCGCTCTTCTCCCCTCCCCTTCCCCACGCCTGCACCAGCGGCGCCCGGACCGGTCATGGCCAGGGCCCCGCCGATCCCCCTTGGAGGACGCCATGAGGCCCCTGACACGACCGAGCGCGCGGCTGGCGTGCGCCGCCGGACTGGCGCTCGCCCTCACCGCCTGCGGCGCGGGTACCGACGCCGACACCGCCGAGGCGGATCCGACCCTGACGATCTGGGCGGACGACGAGCGCGCGCTGGCGCTGATGACGTTCGCCGAGGCCTACTCGCGCACGTCGAACGCGCGGGTGGAGGTGATCGTCGTCGAACACGAGGAGCTGCGCGCCAGTTTCGTGAGCGCGCACGCGGGCGGGCTCGGCCCGGACATCATGGTCGGTCCGCACGACTGGACCGGTGAGCTGGTCGAGTCCGGGGCGGTCGCACCGGTGGACCTGGACGCCCGGGCGGCCGAGGCCTTCACCCCGGGCTCGTTGGACGCGGTGACCTACGACGGCACGGTGTACGGGGTTCCCTACGCCACCGAGAACCTGGCCCTGGTCCGCAACACCGACCTGGCCCCGGAGGCGCCGGAGACCATGGAGGAGCTGGTCGAGACCGGCTCCGACCTGGTCGAGGCCGACCGGGCCTCGCGGGTGCTCGGCCTGCAGGTGGGCGAGGAGGGCGACGCCTACCACGTGCACCCGCTGTTCACCTCCGCCGGCGGCTACCTCTTCGGGGAGGACGGCGCGGGCGACCCCGACCCCACGGACCTGGGCGTGGCCGCGCCGGAGTCGGTGGCCGCCTTCGAGCGCCTCGCCCGACTGGGCGAGGCCGGTTCGGGCGTGTTGCGGCGCGACACGACGGCCGACGTCGCCACGGAGCTGTTCACCGGGGGTGAGGCGCCGTACTTCGTCACCGGCCCGTGGAGCCTGTCGCCGATCAAGGAGGCCGGGGTGCCCTACGGGATCAGCCCCGTGCCGCCGTTCGCGGACGGGGCGCCGGCCCGCCCGCTGATCGGCGTGCAGACCTTCTTCATCGCCGCGGGAGCCTCCGACCCGGACCTGGCGGGCACGTTCGCGGCCGACTTCGTCGCCGATCCGGAGTTCTCCGTGATCCTGTACGAGGCCGACCCCCGCGTGCCCGCGCTCGTGGACGCCCTGGAGACGGTGTCCGAGCAGGACCCGGATCTGCAAGCGTTTCAGAATGCCGGTGAAAACGGCCTACCGATGCCCGCGATCCCGGAGATGGACGCGGTGTGGGGGCCGTTCGGCCAGGCGAGTGCGAACATCATCGCAGGTGCGGACCCCGCCGAGGAGCTGGCCGAGGCCGAGGAGCTGATCACCGCCGACTTCGCGGAGTGAGCGGAAGCTGTGACACGGGACCAGATCGATCACCTCACGTCACAGATCGACCACCTTGGGTTCACCATCACCCATCTGTTTCCTGGGTGTTTCCACATCTTTATCCCCGGAGCCTGCAAAGTCTTTCAATGCTTGCAAGTTATTGCTAACGTCACATCACACCGCATGCTCGAGACGGACCGGGGGCCACCGGCCAGCCGCATGCGCACCCTCTCCACACCGGCCTCCCGGAAGGACGACACCATGAGAATCCGCAGCGCACCGGCGATCACGGGGATCGCCGCCATCGCCCTGATGGCGACCGCCTGCACCGGCGGCGGCGACAGTGACACCGAGGGCGGATCGGCCGGGGGCGGGCTGACGATCTGGACCGACGCCGAGCGCGCCGAGGCCGTCGAGGCCGCCGCCGACGAGTTCGCCGAGGCCAACGGCATCGAGGTCAGCGTCGACACGGTCGCCTTCGAGGACATGCAGGGCGACGTGCTCAACGCCCACCAGGCGGGCAACGCCCCCGACGTCTTCATCGGCGCGCACGACTGGACGGGCAACCTGGTCCGCAACGGGGCGGTGCAGCCGATCGAACTCCCCCAGGACAAGGCCGCGCTGCTGGACGAGACCTCCCTGGAGGCCATGTCCTTCGACGGGCAGCTCTTCGGTGTCCCGTACTCGCAGGAGAACCTCTTCCTGATGCGCAACGCCGAACTGGCCCCCGACGCCCCCGAGACCTTCGAGGAGCTCGTCGAGACCGGCACCGAGCTCAAGGACGCCGGCGACGTCGACGAGGTCCTGTCCATGGCCGTCACCCAGGAGGGCGACCCCTACCGGATGAACCTGCTGTTCACCTCCGGCGGCGGCTACCTCTTCGGCCGGGACGACACCGGCACGTGGGACCCCACCGACCTGGGTGTGGGCACCGACGAGTCGATCGAGGCCATGGAGAAGGTCGCGGAGTACGGCGAGGAGGGCGAGGGCGTCCTGCGCCGCTCCATCGGCCTGGAGAACGACGCGGCCCTGTTCTACGACGGTGACACGGCGTTCTTCGTCGCCGGCCCGTGGAACCTGGCCGACGCCCAGGAGGCCGGGATCGACTACGAGATCAGCGCCTTCCCCGGCTTCGAGGGCGGCGGCCCCGCCAGCCCCTACATCGGCTACCAGTCGTTCTTCGTGACCGAGGGCAGCGAGAACTCCGCCCTGGCCGAGGAGTTCGTGACCAACTACGTCACCGACACCGACTTCATCCTCAGCCTGTACGAGATCGACCCCCGCACGCCCGTGCAGACCGAGGCCCTGGAGAGCGTCTCCGCGGACGACGCCGACATCGCCGCGATCGCCGAGGCCGGCGCCGACGGCATCCCGATGCCCTCCATCCCGGAGATGGGTGAGACCTGGCAGCCGCTGGGCGTGGCCCAGGCCGACATCATCGGCGGCGCCGACCCCCGTGAGGCCATGGAGGCCGCCGCCCGGACGATCTCCGAGCAGATCGGCGAGTAGGCGTGGCGGCTTCCGGTTCCGACAACGCGGGCGCCCCGGACGGGGCGCCCGCCCACCCGTCCACCGCGGCGGCCCCCGACCGACGCCGTCCCCCCCGTCCGCCGCTCCCCGGCGGGCGCTTCGCCCGGGACGGGTCCCTGGCCGGGCAGATCGCCAAGATCGGCCTCCTGGGACTGTTCACGGCCCTGGGCGTGTGGGCCGTCCTCCCCCTCTACCTCGGGGGCAACTGGCTCGGCATCGGGCTGGTCGTGGCCGTGGTGGGCCTGGTCTACTACGTCTACCTGTCCAAGCGCGCCGTGCCCGCCAAGTACCTGGTGCCCGGTGTGCTCTTCCTGATGGTCTTCCAGATCTTCCCCGTGCTCTACACGATGAGCACCTCGGTGACCAACATGAGCGACGGTCACCGGGGAAGCAAGGAACAGGCGATCTCCGCCGTGGAGTCCCTCTCCGTGACCCGGACGGCGGACTCCCAGGAGTACGTCCTCACGATCGCCGCGATCGGCGACCCCGAGACCGGTGAGCTGGTGTTCCTGCTCACCGACCGTGAGGGCGGCACCCACGTCGGCGACACGGACGGGCTCAGCGAGCTCGGCGGCGCCACCGTCGAGGACTCGGGCAAGGTCACCGACGCGTTCGGCTACACCATCCTCACCCCGGCCGAGGTCAACGCGCGCAGCGGCGAGCTCGAGGAGTTCGCGGTGCCGACGGGCAGTGGCGCGGGCATCCGCTCCAGCGGCCTGTCCACCGCCTACGAGGGCCGGGCCCTGCGGGTCTACGACGAGTCGTGCGACTGCGTGACCGACACCGAGACCGGCGTCGTGTACACGGCCGACGACGAGCGCGGGGCCTTCTACGACGACGAGGGCGGGCGCCTCCCCCAGGGGTGGCAGGTCAACGTGGGCGCCGACAACTTCGCGCGCTTCCTCTTCGACCCGGCGTTCGCGTCGTCGTTCTTCAGCATTCTGCTGTGGAACGTGGTCTTCGCGGTGGCGGTGACCGGCCTGGTGTTCGTGGTCGGGCTCGCCGTGGCCCTGACCCTGCACGTGCCCAGGATGCGCGGCAAGGTGTTCTACCGGGTGCTGGTGGTCCTGCCGTACGCGATGAGCTCCCTGGCCATGTACCTGCTCTGGCGGGACATGTTCAACACCGACTTCGGTGTCATCAACCAGATCCTCGGAGTGCGGATCGACTGGTTCGGCTCGGTGTGGGGCGCACGGGTCGCGGTCATCCTCGCCAACGTGTGGCTGGGGTACCCGTACATGTTCCTCGTGGCCACGGGGGCGCTCCAGGCGATCCCGCGCGAGTTGGGACAGGCCGCGCAGATCGACGGCGCCACCCCCTGGCAGGCCTTCCGGCACGTGACGCTGCCGCTGCTCATGGTCGCGATGACGCCGATCCTGGTCGCCACGTTCGCCTTCAACTTCAACAACTTCAACGCCGTGTGGCTGCTGACCAGGGGCGGACCGCTGTTCTCCGACAACTCCACGGCCGGAGCCACCGACCTGCTGATCACCTACACCTACCGGCTGGCGTTCAACGAGGCCACCGCGCAGTACGGCTACGCCGCGGCGCTGTCGGTGATGATCTTCCTGATCGTCTCGGTGATCTCGGTGATGAGCCTGTGGCGGGGCAAGGCACTCAAGGAGATGGACTGATGTCGGTGGACACCGTACGGACGGCGCCGGCGCGCTACCGGCGCGGCGCGGGCACCCGGTTCGGCCTGTGGGCCACTCGGCTGGGCTGGCGCCACGTGGTCATGTGGGTGGTCGCGGCCTTCGCGCTCTTCCCCGTCATGTTCGTGGTCTCGGCCGCGCTCAACCCGCTCGGCACGCTGAGCAGCTCACAGCTGTGGCCCACGGGAGCCAGCCTGGACAACGCCCGGGACCTGTTCGCGAACACCCCGTTCACGACGTGGTACGCCAACTCGCTGTTCTTCGCGCTCACGAACGCGGCGGTGACGGTGCTGCTGTCCGCGCTGGCGGCGTACGCGTTCAGCCGGATGCGGTTCAAGGGCCGCAGGGTGGGGCTCATCGGGCTGCTGGTCATCCAGATGTTCCCGCAGTTCCTGGCGATCGTGGCGATCTACCTGATGTTCTCCGGCATCGGCGAGTACTACCCGGCGATCGGCTTCGACACCCGCTGGGGGCTGCTGCTGGTGTACCTGGGCGGCGCGCTCAGCATCAACACGTGGCTGATGAAGGGCTTCTTCGACACCGTCCCCAAGGAACTGGACGAGTCGGCGCAGATGGACGGGGCCACGCACGCCCAGGTCTTCTTCCGGATCATGCTGCCCCTGGTCACACCGGTCCTGGCGATCGTGGGCCTGCTCGTGTTCATCTCGACGATCAACGAGTTCCTGCTGGCGAGCGTGTTCCTGCGCGACACCGACGCCAAGACCCTGGGGCTGGGCCTGTACCAGGTGGTCGCCTCGTCCCGTAACGCGAACTTCGGGATGTTCTCGGTCGGCGCGATCCTGCTGTCCCTGCCCACGCTGATCGTGTTCTGGTTCCTCCAGCGCTTCATCACCGAGGGCCTGACCTCCGGAGCGGTCAAGGGCTGACTCCGCACCCCGCACACGACTGTGGCCGTGCCCCTCTGGGCACGGCCACAGTCGTTTCCGCGCCTCCCGCGACCCGCCCGGGCCCGTGCGAAGCGCGGGCCCGGGGTCAGCGGGGACTACTTCTTCTTCTTGTCCTCGGCGCCGCCGCTGTCGGTGGACAGCGCGGAGATGAAGGCCTCCTGGGGCACCTCGACCCGGCCGACCATCTTCATCCGCTTCTTGCCCTCCTTCTGCTTCTCCAGCAGCTTGCGCTTACGGCTGATGTCGCCGCCGTAGCACTTGGCGAGCACGTCCTTGCGGATGGCGCGGATGTTCTCGCGGGCGATGACGCGGGCGCCGATGGCGGCCTGGACGGGCACCTCGAACTGCTGGCGGGGGATGAGCTCGCGCAGCTTCTTGGTCATGGCCACGCCGTAGGCGTAGGACTTCTCCTTGTGCACGATCGCGGAGAAGGCGTCGACGGGCTCGCCCTGGAGCAGGATGTCCACCTTGACGAGGTCGGCCTCCACCTCGCCCTTGGGCTCGTAGTCCAGGGAGGCGTAGCCCTTGGTGCGGGACTTGAGGTGGTCGAAGAAGTCGAAGACGATCTCGGCCATGGGCAGCGTGTAGCGCATCTCCACACGGTCCTCGGACAGGTAGTCCATGCCGTGCAGCTCACCGCGCCGGTCCTGGCACAGCTCCATGATCTGGCCGATGAACTCCGAGGGGCTGAGCACCGTGGCCTTGACCACGGGCTCGTAGATGGCCGCGATCTTCCCGGCCGGGAACTCGCTGGGGTTGGTCACCACGTGCTCGGTGCCGTCCTCCATGTCCACCCGGTAGATCACGTTGGGCGCGGTGGAGATGAGGTCGAGGTTGAACTCGCGCTCCAGGCGGGCCCGGGTGATCTCCAGGTGGAGCAGGCCCAGGAAGCCGCAGCGGAAGCCGAAGCCCAGAGCCGCGGAGGTCTCCGGCTCGAAGACGAGGGAGGCGTCGTTGAGCTGGAGCTTCTCCAGCGCGTCGCGCAGGACCGGGTAGTCGGTGCCCTCGATCGGGTACAGGCCCGAGAACACCATGGGCTTGGGCTCGGAGTAGCCCTCGAGCATGTCGGTGGCCGGCCGGTTCAGGGCGGTGATGGTGTCACCGACCTTGGACTGGCGCACGTCCTTGACGCCCGTGATGATGTAGCCGACCTCGCCGACGCCCAGGCCGCCGCACTTGGTGGGCTCGGGCGAGCTGACGCCGATCTCCAGGATCTCGTGGGAGGCCCTGGTGGACATCATCTGGATGCGCTCGCGCGGGCTGAGATGGCCGTCGATGACGCGGACGTAGGTGACCACGCCGCGGTAGGTGTCGTAGACGGAGTCGAAGATCATCGCGCGGGCGGGCGCGTCGGCGTCGCCGATGGGCGGGGTCATCTGCGTGACGATCTCGTTCAGCAGGTCCTCGACGCCCTCGCCGGTCTTGGCGCTGACCTTGAGCACGTCGGAGGGCTCACAGCCGATGATGCCGGCGAGCTCCTCGGCGTACTTCTCCGGCTGGGCGGCCGGGAGGTCGATCTTGTTGAGCACCGGGATGATCGTGAGGTCGTTGTCCAGCGCCATGTACAGGTTGGCGAGGGTCTGCGCCTCGATGCCCTGCGCCGCGTCCACGAGCAGGATCGCGCCCTCACAGGCGGCCAGGGAGCGCGACACCTCGTAGGTGAAGTCGACGTGGCCGGGGGTGTCGATGAGGTTGAGCGTGTAGGTCGTGTCGTCGAGCGCGGTGAAGGGGATGCGCACGGCCTGCGACTTGATGGTGATGCCGCGCTCGCGCTCGATGTCCATGCGGTCCAGGTACTGGGCGCGCATCTGTCGGTCCTCGACGACCCCGGTGATCTGGAGCATCCGGTCGGCCAGCGTCGACTTGCCATGGTCGATGTGCGCGATGATGCAGAAGTTGCGGATCAGCGCGGGATCGGTCCAGTTCGGCTGTGCCACCGTGCTCCGTTCACAGGTTGGGTTCGGGGTCGCGCGCGAGATCCGCGCCGTCCCGCCGTGGCCGGGGCCTACGGCATCGTCCATCATCCCACGAAGGCGGGGCGCCCTCTGCGGCCACCGCCCCCGCCCGTGCGGCAGTATGGGCACGGACTCGGGACCGGGACCGGTCCTCCGCGGTCTTGGCCGTCGCCGGTGGATCACCGGGAACGACCCGCGGACATTCGGTCCCGTGCCCAGATTATGCGACATGGGACCGGGAACGGGCCGTCGCGGCGCAGCACGTGGTCTCCGCCGCCGTGGGAGGAGTGAGCCGGTGAAGTGGCTGTTGACGCGGGTGCTGGCGGGCCTGGCCGCGGTCGCGGTCGTCCTGGCGGGCGCCGGGGCGCTGCTCGCCTACCAGTACTCGGGCGATCCGGCCCCGTGGGCGGCGTCCCAGGGCGCCGACGCCGCGTGGGTGGGCTCGTGGGAGGACACCGGCCCCCTGGCCGCGGTCCTGGACACCGGAGGCGTCGACACGGTGTACGTCCACGCGGGCGACATCGACGACGAGGGAGCGGTCGACCGGGTGGCGGACACCGACCGGCTGCTGACGTGGCTGGCGGACGAGTATCCGAACGTAAGGCCGCTGGCGTGGCTGAGGCACGTGCGGACGGGGTCGTCGCTGGTCGAGGACCGGTTCGAGGCGCCCGCCCGCGAGACGCTGGCGTCCGAGGCGGCGGAGGTGGCGGCCGACGGGTTCGCGGGCGTGCACCTGGAGGTGCGGCCGGTGACCGTCAACGACCCGTCGATGCCCGAGCTGGTGTCGATGGTCCGCGGGGAGCTGGGCGAGGAGCCGGTGCTGTCGGTCCAGGCCCAGCACGTGGAGCTGCTGCCGGGCGGGCGGATGCCGTCGTTCGTGGTCCAGCGCGAGGAGAAGTACTGGTCGAAGGGATACCTGGACCGGGTCACCGAGGAGGCGGACGAGGTCGTCCTTCCGGGTGTGGACGCGGGGATGCCGACCGGGGCGCTGTACGGCGGCTTCATGGTCCGGCAGGTCAACGAGGCCGTGACGGCGCTGAGCACGCGCGAGGAGGTGACCGTGCGGTTCGGAGTGCCCACCTACGACGGCGGTGAGTGGGGCGGGGACGAGGAGCACGAGTCACCGGAGACGGCCCTGGCCGGGGTGCGCCTGGGGATGACCGGCGCGGAGCCCCCGGAATCGATGACGCTGGGTGTGGCGTTCTATCTGGCCGACGAGGCCGACGCCGACGACCTCGCGGCCTACCGCTCCGGCTGGCTGCTGACGTGAGATGCGCGAAGTAGTGTCCGGGTGGGGCATACTGGAAGTCCGTGTCTCGGACTTCCACGGTATCCCGTGGTCTCTCACACCCAGCGTCGGCGCCCACGCCGGCCTCTCGCGGAACGGCTGCCCGCGAGATGAGCCGCCTGTTCGACCGACGCGCAGATCTGATCAACTGGAGCACGTTTTCGCATGGCGAACATCAAGTCGCAGAAGAAGCGCATCAAGCAGAACGAGAAGGCTCGTATCCGCAACCAGGCGGTGCGCTCCCAGCTGAAGACGGCCATCCGCAAGTTCCGTGAGGCTGCCGAGGCCGGGGACGTCGAGAAGGCCACCGTCGCCCAGCGCGACGCCGCGCGACTGCTGGACAAGGCGCAGAGCAAGGGCGTCATCCACAAGAACCAGGCCGCGAACCGCAAGTCCGCGATCGCCAAGCGACTGCACGACGTGCAGCCCGCCGCCTGACCCAAGGCTTTCTCGGACCCGGCCCGGTGGCGACACCGGGCCGGGTCCTTTTATGCCCGGGCGGAGTTTTCCACAGGGAGAAATCGCCTGATGACACAGCGTTGAGGCTTCCTTACCGTTGCGTTCATGACCCTTCACCGCCGTCGGCGCCCACACTCCCCTGCTCCTGAGGACCGGCTGCGCGCGCTCGGGCTGGGGGACTCCCCCGCCGCGCGGCGCCTGCACGCCAGGATCCCCCGCCCGGTCGAGGCCCCTTCTCCGGCTCCGCCCATCCCCCGTGCCCCGTACGCGCTCGATACCGCCGACGCGCCCTACGGCCCGCCCGTGGACACCGCGGAGGAGGCCGCCCTGGACACCACCGTCCAGCGCACGCGCCTGAATCCTCCGGCGGAGGCCGACCCGGACACCGTTCCGACCGAACGGCTCCGCCCGGCCCGCGATCACCGGTCGCGGGCGCCCGGGCCCGGCCTCGGGGCGCTCCCCGGCCGGGTCTGGCGCGGACACTCCCCCGGCCCGCGCACCGTCGGCCGCGTGTCGGTCCCCGGGCCCGCCCATGTCCGCCAGGCACCGGCGACCAGGCCGCGGCACGGACACGCCCCCCGACCGGACACGGGCGAACCGCCCGGGACACGGCCCATCTCCAGGCCGCCCCGCGACACCGGGACACGGCGGGTCGGGGGCCCTGACACCCGTGCGGGTCGACGACACGACGCCGGGCCACCTCGCGACACCGGCGCACAGCAGACCGGGGCCCCTCAACCCGGCACCGGACACCCGCCCGGGATACGACCCAGCGCCAGGCCGCCCCGCGACTCCGATGCGAAGCGGGCCGGGGACCCTGACACCCGTGCGGGTCGACGACACGACGCCGGGCCACCTCGCGACACCGGCGCACAGCAGACCGGGGCCCCTCGGTCCGGCACGGGCGAACCACCCGGGACGCGGCCCATCTCCAGGCCACCCCGCGACACCGAAGTACGGCCGGTGGGGCCTCCTCACGGTGAGACCCCCGCTCGGGAGGGCGATGCCGCACGAGGGCGCGGTGCGGGTCCGGGTCTCGGCGGCGAGACCCGGAAGCCGCCGTCCGGGTACACCGAGTTCGATCCCGCCGAAACCCTCGTGGAGCGCTGGACCCGTCGGTGGACCGCGCACGCGGCACTCTCCCGCAGGGCCGTCCTCGCCCTGACCGTCCTGGGCCTCCTCGCCGTGGGCGCGACGCTGGTGGCGCTGCGGGACCGGCCGCAGACGGTCGAACCGGACACGGCCGTGCAGGCGGCGACCGGCCCGGCCCCGGAGACGGGTGCGGCTCCGAGCGGGGACGTGATCGTCCACGTGAGCGGGGACGTGTCCGATCCCGGCCTGTTCACCCTGGACTCCGGAGCGCGGGTCTCCGACGCCATTGAGGCCGCGGGCGGGCCGCTGCCGGAGGCCGAACTCGACGGGCTCAACCTGGCACGACCGCTCACGGACGGCGAGCAGATCGTGGTGGGCCCGCCCGACCCCGAGGACACCGGGGCCGGTACCGCCGGCGGGTCGCTCGTCAACGTCAACCAGGCCGACGCCGCCACCCTGGAGACCCTGCCCGGCGTCGGCGAGGTCATCGCGGCCAACATCATCGCCTACCGCGAGGAGCACGGCCCCTTCGTCCAGGTGGAGGACCTGGTCAACGTGAGCAAGATCGGCGACGCGGTCCTGGCGGACATCGCGCCCCTGGTCACGGTGGGGTGAGCCCGCGGTGACGACGTGGATCGGAACGGACGCCGACGGCTGGGACCGGCCACCGGACCTGCGCCTGCTGGCTCCGGCGGTGGCGGCCTGGCTGACTGCGCTGGCCGCCCTGGCGGCGCCCGCGTGGGCGTCGTGGTCGTTCGCCGCGGCCGCGGGCTGCGCGGCGGTCGGCGTGTACGTGGTGGCCCGGCCGCCCGGGGAGGTCCTCGCCCTCACCGCCGCGGCCGTGCTGGCCTGCGCCTCGACCGTGGCGGCGGTCACCGGCGTCCATGTGCACCGGGTGGCGTCCAGTGCCGCCGCGGAGGCGGTCGGGCAGGGTCGCGCGGTGGAGTTCTCCGCCGTCGTCACCGCGGACCCGCGGGCGCGGTCGGGAACGCCGCGTCCCGGGCGGGCGGAGTGGGTGGTCCAGGCGCGCACCGCGTGGGTGGACGGGGCCGGCCCGCGCCGCGGTGCCCGGGCGCCGGTGGTGGTCCTGGCCTCCGGCGAGGAGTGGGAGAGGCTGCTGCCCGGCCAGGAGTTCCGGGTGGACGGACGCTTCGTGGCGGCGCCCGACGATCCCCTGACGGCCGCGCTCGTCCTCGTGCGCGGCCCACCCGAGCACGTGGCCGAGCCGAGCCGTGCGCAGGCGGTGGCCGGCGACGTGCGGGCCGGGCTGCGCCAGGCCGCCGGGGAGCTGGACCAGCCCGAGCGGGGACTCCTGCCCGCCCTGATCGTCGGTGACACGTCCGAACTGCGGCCGCAGACCGTCGAGGACTTCCGGGCGACCGGTATGACCCATTTGTTGACCGTATCCGGGGCAAATCTGGCCATTCTGACCGGGTTCGTGCTGGCGGTGGCCCGACTGGTGCGGGCTCCTCCGTGGGCGTCCGTGGTGGGCGGCGCGGTGATGATCTGGGTGTTCGTGCTGGTCTGCCGACCCGAGCCGAGTGTGGTGAGGGCGGCGGTGATGGGGTCGTTGGGGCTGCTGGCGCTGGCCGCGGGACGGCCGCACGCGGCGCTGGGCGCGCTCAGCGTCACCGTGGTCGGCGTGCTGTTCGTGGCGCCCGGGCTGGCCGACTCCTACGGTTTCGCGCTCTCGGTCCTGGCCACGGCGGGCATCGTGCTGTTGGCGCCGCCGTGGACGAGGTCCTGGTCGCGCCGGATGCCGCTGCCGCTGGCCGAGGCGTGCGCGGTCGCGGCGGCGGCGCACGTGGCGGTCACCCCGGTCCTGGTGCTGTTGTCGGGCGAGGTGTCGTGGGTGACCGTGCCGGCCAACGTGCTCGCGGCGCCGGTGGTCGCCCTGGTCACCGTCTGCGGCGCCGTGGTGGCGGTTCTGGGCCTGGTCTGGAGCGCCGGCGCGGCCGTGGCGGTGCACCCGCCCGGGTGGGGCACGGCGTGGATCGCGTCGGTGGCCCACGCGGGGGCGCGTGTGCCCTACGGGGCGCTGCCGTGGCGCTCGGACGTGGCCGGGGGCCTGCTCCTGGCCGGTCTGCTCATGGTCCTGCTGCTCACGCGCGGGCGGGTCCGCCGCGTGGTCGCGGCGGGTGTGGTGGCCGTTCTGGTGCTGGGCCTGGCGGCCCGCTGCCTGCCGGGCGGTTGGCCGCCGTCGGGCTGGGCCCTGGTGGCGTGCGACGTGGGGCAGGGCGACGCGTTCGTGCTGTCGGTGGGGCCCGGCAGCGCGGTGGTGGCCGACACCGGGGAGGAACCCGAACCGATCGACGACTGCCTGGACCGGTTGGGCGTGCGCGACGTGCCCCTGCTGCTGCTCAGCCACGACCACGCCGACCACGTGGACGGCACGCCGGGCGTGCTGCGCCAGCGCCGGGTGCACGCGGCGCTGGCTCCGGAGGGGTTCGCCGATTCCGCGACCGGTCGGCTCCTCAAGGAGGCGGGGGTCGACCTGTGGACCGGCGAGCGCGGCCGGTCGTTGCGGGCGGGCCCGTGGCTGCTGCGGGTGCTGTGGCCGGAGCCGGGATACGCCGGGACGTTGAACGACGCCTCGGTGGTGGTGCGCGCGGACGGGCCCGCGCTGTCGGTCCTGCTCACGGGCGATATCGAGGAGGAGGCGCAGGGACTCCTGCTCGACGGGCCCGCCGCCGGGCTGCTGCCGGTGACCGTGCTCACCACGCCGCACCACGGCGCCGCGACGCAGGACCCCGCGTTCCTGGACGCCACCTCACCCGTGGTCGCGATCACCTCGGTGGGCGCCGACAACCCCTACGGCCACCCGGCCGCCGCGACCTGGAACCACCTGGAACGGGCGGCGCGGCTGAACCTGCGCACCGACCGCGACGGCGACGTGGCCGTGCTCGACGGCACGGGCGCCGGTGTGCCGCTGGTGGTCACTCGCGGCCCCCGTCCGGGGCCGTGAGGATCCGCGTCGGCGCGGCCCCCTGCCACGCCCCGTCGGCCGTCGGGGCGGGGCAGGGGACGCTGGGCGAGCCGGCTCCTCAGGGCCGGGTCACGTGTAGTAGCCGGAGAGGATGTCGTGCGGAGTGCTCCACGGGGACGGGGTGTCCTTGGCGTCGAAGTAGTCGCCGCCCTTGCGCTGCGTGTCGTCGGTCCCCCAGGCCTCGTCCCTGCCGACCTTGCGCAGGCGGGGGATGTGTTTGCGGCAGTGGATGTAGGCCTCCTCCACGTGGATCATGGTCCACATCATCGCCCGCTGCCCGGGGACCTCCGGCAGGGGCAGTCCCGGAACGCGGGGGCGCAGGTGGTCGTCCTCCACGAGCTTGGCCCGACCGTTGACGTGCAGGCCGATCCGGTCGCGCTCGAAGTCGAGGAACATCAGCCCGATGTGCGGGTTCTCCATGATGTTGCCCGCGCTGGCGAAGACTCCGTTGCCCCGGTACTCGGGGTAGACCAGCGTCCGGTCGTCGACGATGTGGACGAAGCCGGGCGGCCCGGCCCGGAAGCTGGAGTCGCACTCGCCCTTGCCGTCCGAGGTGGCGATGAAGAGCATCTCCTGCCGTGCGATGAACTCGCGCATCCTCGGGTTGAGGCGGTCCAGCATCTGGTCCTGGTAGAAGCGGTCGGCGCGCGCGGTCGTCCCCGTCACCGCCTGGACATGGCGCTCGCCCGAGGTCCCCGGCGCGCGGTTCTGGTCGGTCTCACTCATCTGCACGTACTTTCCACGGGGCGGGGCGGGATGGGGTGGTCGGACGACCGATCAGCGCGACGGACGGTAGGCCCGGTCGCGACCCGGGACGTCGTAGGCGTGCCGGGGCGCGGGCGCCGACCGGTCGCCGTGCGCGGCCGGAGCGGAGGAGGAGGGCGGCGGGGGTCCCCCGTACGTGGCCGCGCCGGCAGGAGCGGGCGGTGGCGGTCCTCCGTACGTGGCCGCGCCCGAAGGCGCGGTCTCGGGAACGGCCTGCGCGGCACCGGAGGCCCGTCGCGGACCGGCCGCCTGCTCGGCGGCCCGATCCGCTCCGGCGAGCATGTTGGCGGTGATCCACTCGTAGACCAGCACCCACGCCGAACTCATGGAGGAGGACCAGGTCGGGGAGATCTCGCTGACCGCACGGACCAGGGCGCGGCCGACGAAGGGGTAGTGCTCGGGCTTGACCTGCAGTTCCCTGTGGTGCTGCGCCCCCAGGTCCTGCAGGTAGCCGGCCACGTCGTCCGGGGAGTCGAGGTGCTGGACGATCTCCAGCAGTGCCGAGGCCATGCGCCGGTGCTGCGGGCGCAGGTCGTCGGGGAACATGGCCCGGACGTCGGGCGCCATGGCGAAGAGGTTCTCGTAGAAGCGCTCCGCGAGGCGGGTGGAACCGGCGGGCAGTCTCGCGCAGGACGCGCGGACCGCCTCGATGACCGATTCGTCGGGCAGTGGGACTTCGGTGATGCGGCGGGGAGACAAGGGCGGTTCCAGGCGTTCGGGTAGCGGGGACACACCGGAGGGAAGCACTGAGGCGCGGTGGGGACGGCACGAAGGTCCGGGCATGGGCGCATGCCTGCGCACGGACCGCCGAAGGTCCGATCGGGCTTCAGTTCTTCGCTGCCGGGTTCATGCCTCGGTCTCGGGCGGAGCCGGCGGTCCTGGGACCGGCGGCGTCCGACGAGCTCATTCCGATGGGGCGGAAACGGTGTTCCGGCCCGGTCGTCCGGGGTGCGGTCTCTGGCTGCTCGAAGACAGTCCGCTGGAATCACCCGTCCGGTCCGCGTGCTCGGCGCACGGAGACGAGGAGGGGGTGCGGAAGCTGTCCGACAGTATCGAGAATGCGGGTTCTCTCAACGCTGCCTGGCCTTTTCCGGCCCCGGGACCCGCTGGTGAGCGGTTCCTGGGAGCACATGTCGGGGAGGCTGTGGGCGCGTATGCGTGCATACATCGCTCTATGTGCCGATTGCGCGATGCACTGTAACAGAACATCTCACCCGACACACAGTTACCGACGTGTAACTTGGGCACCAAATGCGGACGACCGTTTTCGCACCTGCACCGGACCCGCGCCCGTCGTTCTACGGGGCGTTCCGGGTGTCCGGCGCCGATCCCCCGGCTCGTGCGCACGGTGCGGACGAACGGTCCCCGGGTCGTGGCATGCTCGGTGTATGCCTGCACCCGCCCTGATCACCCTCATCGTCGGCGACGAGGAGCTGCTCGTCGACCGGGCCGTCGCCGCCGTCGTCGCGGCGGCCCGGGAGGCCGAGCCCGGCCTGGACGTGCACGACCTCGTGCCCTCCCAGATCGGTGTGCACACGCTGGTCGAGGTCACCTCGCCCTCGCTGTTCGGTGACCGCCGGGTGGTCGTGCTCCGCTCCTCCCAGGACCTGACCAAGGACCTGGCCGCGACGGTCACCGACTACCTCAAGGCTCCCGCGGACGACGTCTACCTCGTCCTCGCCCACGCCGGCGGGGCCAAGGGCAAGGCCCTGCTCCAGGCGGCGGTCAAGGCGGGCGCCCAGCGGGTGGACTGCAAGGGTCCGAGCAAGGGCCCCGAGCGCGTCGCCTTCGTCAAGAACGAGTTCTCCGCCGCAGGCCGCCAGATCGCCCCCGACGCCGCGCAGGCCCTGATCGACGCGGTCGGCACCGAGCTGCGGGAGATCGCCGCCGCCTGCACCCAGCTGATCGCCGACACCGAGGGCCGGGTCGACGCCGCGGCGGTCGCGCGCTACCACTCGGGCAAGGCGGAGGCCTCCGGCTTCACCGTGGCCGACCGCGCCGTCGAGGGGCGCCTGCCCGAGGCCCTGGAACAGCTGCGCTGGTCGCTGGCGGTGGGCACCGCACCCGTCCTGATCAACAGCGCGCTGGCCGGCGCCGTTCGCGGCATCGCGGTGGCCGCGCAGCCGCCGCGCGGCACGAGCGAGGCCGACCTGGCCAAGCGCGCCAAGGTGCCGCCGTGGAAGATGCGGACGCTGCGCCAGCAGGCACGCGGATGGAGTACGGCCGGGATCACCCGCGCGATGAGCGTGGTCGCCGAGACCGACGCCCTCATCAAGGGCGCCGGACGCGACCCGGAGTACGCCCTGGAGCGCGCCGTCATCGAGATCGCCCGGGCCCGCGGACGGCGCTGAGCACCGCGCTCGGCGAACCATCGGCCCTTGGGAACCGCCGGGTATCCGGACCCATCGGCCCTAGGGAACCGCCGGGCATCCGGGCCCCGACGGCACCGGCCGCACTGCCGCACTGCCGCACCGGCCCGGCTCAGCGGATGGTCTGGCCGCCCTGCCACACCCGCAGCGTGTGCAGACCCATGGACCAGGCGAAGGCGCCCTCGTGGTCGGCGTCCCACTGGACCAGATCGGCCAGGCTGCCCGGGGTCAGCAGCCCGCGGTCGCCCAGCCCGAGGGCGCGGGCACCGCCCACGGTCGCGGCGCTGAGCGCCTCCTGCACCGTCATCTCGAACATCGAGACGGCCAAAGAGATCACCAGCGGCATCGACATCGCGCCCGACTGGCCCGGGTTGTGGTCGGTGCCCAGCCCGACGGGCACACCGTGGTCGAGCAGAGCGCGCACGGGCGGCATGCGCCTCTCGTGCAGCGAGGTCGTGGGGCAGGCCACGACGGGCGTCCGCGTGGCGGCCAGCGCGAGGATGTCCTCGTCGTCGGTCTCGTGGAGCAGGTCCACCGACGAGCACCCCATCTCCGCGGCCATCCGGACGGCTCCGTGCCGGGGACGCGAGCACGCGTGCAGCGTCGTGCGCAGCCCCACGGACTGGCCCACCCCGAGGAGCATGTGCGCGTCCTCGGTGGTGAACTGCTGGTTGTCGCAGTACACGTCCACACCGTCGGCGCCCGCCATGGCCGCGTCGCTGAGCCAGGAGGCCGCGGCGCTCACGTACTCCTTGGGCCGGCCGAAGAACTCGGGCGGCACACCGTGCGCCGGGAAGAACGTCACATGCAGCCGGGGCATGCCCGGCTCCTCCTCCAGGGAGCGCAGCAGCCGCACGTCGGCGAGCTCTCCGTCCCTGGTCAGGTGGTATCCGGTCTTGGCCTCCAGGGTCGTGCACCCTGACAGCACCCAGTGCCGCAGCCGTTCGCGGACCGCGTTGCACAGGGTCCAGGGATCGGTCCCGCGCGTGATGGTGACCGTGGTCGAGACCCCGCCGCCCGCCGCGAAGATGTCGCCTCTGGAGGCGCCCTTGGCCCACATGCTGACCTCGGCGTAGCGGTCGCCCGCGTACACCGGGTGGCAGTGGGCGTCGATCAGGCCCGGGGTGATCAGGCCCCCGCCGATGTTGATGACCTCGTCGACGTCGGTGAGGTCGTCCACGACGCCGGGAATGCGCTGGGGAAGCTCGGCCGCGGGACCCACCCAGGCCACGCGGTCGCCGTGGATCAGGAGCGCCGCCTTGGTCAGCAGTTCGTTCCCGGTCCACAGCCGACCGATATTGGTGAGCAGTACCACCGTCATGGAGTCAGTCCCGACCTCGCCGGCTCAGGTCCGCGGACGCGGAACGCGGGCGTGGGACACGCCGGAGGGCGGGGCCGGAGCCGAGGGCTCTCCGCCGGGAAGCGCGGGAGAAAGACGGGAGGGCATGGCTTCCTCGATATCTGCAGCGATCCGACTGGGCCGGCCCTGCGACCGCCGGGGCCGTCGCGATGCCGCCGCAGTGGGATGGGGGAGGCTGTCGGGGGACAGCGGCCGCTCTCGGCCAGTGCTCCAAAACCGTAGTCCATTCCCGGACTCCGTGTACACCTCTGCTGGCCGACGAATGCGAGCGAAACGGAACGACACTCACAGTCGCCAAGAGTGATGAACGCCACCCGAGCCCCGGCGAGCTGCCCGTTTCCCCCCGCAGGCGCCTCCGTCCCGGTGGGCGGCGAACGTGAGCGCTGCGCTCGGAAACGACGAACGGGCCGGGACACCCGATGGGTGTCCCGGCCCGTGCACGGTCGGAGGCGACCTGCTCAGGCGGTGCTGAGCACGAACTCCTCCAGCCGTGAGGCCAGCAGTTCGGGCACGAACGCGTGGATCGCGGTGCCCTCGCCGGTGTGCTCCTCGCTGAGGATGCGGCCCTCCTCGTGCACCTTGGCCACGAGGTCGCCCCGCGAGTACGGGACCACGGCGTGCACCTCGTGCGCGAGCTCGGGCAGCGCCCCGGCGAGCGCCTCCACCAGTTCCGCCACGCCCTCGCCGGTACGCGCGGAGACCTCGACGGCGTCGGGGTAGCGCGTCCGCAGCATCTTGAGGACGTCGGGGTCGGCGGCGTCGACCTTGTTGATGACGACGAGTTCGGGCACGCCCGAGGCCTCGATGTCGGCGAACACCTCGTGGACCGCGCGGATCTGGCTCTCGGGGTCAGGGTGGGCCCCGTCGACCACGTGCAGGATCAGGTCCGAGTCCGCGACCTCCTCCAGCGTGGAGCGGAACGCCTCCACCAGCTGGTGCGGCAGGTGACGGACGAAGCCGACCGTGTCGCTGAGCGTGAACGCCCGGCCGTCCGGCGTGCGCGCCTGGCGGACCGTGGGGTCCAGGGTGGCGAACAGGGCGTTCTCCACCAGCACCCCCGCTCCGGTGAGGCGGTTGAGCAGGCTGGACTTGCCGGCGTTGGTGTACCCGGCGATCGCCACCGACGGCACGTCGCGTGTGCGCCGCACGTCGCGCTTGACGTCGCGCGCCGTACGCATGTGCGCGAGCTGGCGCCGCAGCTTGGCCATCTTGTCGTTGATGCGACGGCGGTCGGTCTCGATCTTGGTCTCACCGGGACCGCGCAGACCCACGCCGCCGCCCGCGCCACCGCCGCCGGCTCCACCGGCCTGCCGGGAGAGCGAGTCACCCCAGCCGCGCAGTCGCGGCAGCAGGTAGCTGAGCTGGGCCAGTTCGACCTGGGCCTTGCCCTCGCTGCTGCGGGCGTGCTGGGCGAAGATGTCGAGGATCAGTGCGGTCCGGTCGACCACCTTGACCTTGACGACGTCCTCCAGCTGGCGCAGCTGGCCGGGGGTGAGTTCACCGTCGCAGATGACGGTGTCGGCCCCGGTGGCCATGACGATCTCACTGAGTTCGGCCGCCTTGCCCTTGCCGACGTAGGTGGCGGGGTCGGGCTTGGACCGGCGCTGGGTCAGGCCCTCCAGGACGAGGGCGCCCGCGGTCTCGGCCAGGGCGGCGAGCTCGGTCAGCGAGTTGTCGGCGTCGACCTGCGTGCCGTTGGTCCACACTCCGATCAGGACGACGCGTTCCAGGCGCAGCTGCCGGTACTCGACCTCGGTGACGTCGGTGAGCTCGGTGGACAGTCCCTGGACGCGCCGGAGCGCGTGGCGCTCGGCGAGTTCCATCTCGCCCCGGTCGGGTGAGGTGGTCGGGTCGTCGACGCCGCGGTCCGCGGTCGGCGCCCCGGTGGTGTCGATCCCGTCAGTGGCGGTGATCGCCTCACGGAACCCGTCCTCGCCGGCGGCCTCGCGGCCGGGCTGGGCGGTTCCGTGGTTGTCAGCTGTATTCATATCCCTCCAGGTGGGTCAACGCGTCCGGCGCTCCGGATCTTCCCGATGCGACGATGGGGTCGATCGTCGCACCTCACCGCCGCCGTGGCACCTCGATTATCGCAGGAGGAGTGACACGAGCCACGACGCCGTGCGGCGGCAGAACCGCACGGAACACTGGAATCTGCTCAAGAACCTCGGAAGTTTCCTGGAGAACTTTGCACAAGCTTCGCGGAACAGGAACTAACTGGTCCTGTGACCCGCGAGTGACGTTGACCGCTCGACATCAAGATAGTAGCTTCGTTTCCACATACCAGAATCAACTTTCGTATTGCGGAAGGTCTTCCATGGGCGCCACACACGGGGTCGAGATCACCGGCCCCCTCCACGACCGCTTCGACGAGATCCTGACCGAGGAGGCCCTCGACCTCGTCGCCGAGCTTCACCGCACCTTCGAGGCACGCCGCCAGGAGCTGCTCGCCGCGCGCCGGACCCGCCAGGAACAGATCTCGGCCGGGGCCGACCTCGACTTCCTGCCCGAGACCAAGCACATCCGCGAGGACGACGGCTGGAAGGTCGCCGATCCCGCGCCGGGCATCACCGACCGCCGTGTCGAGATCACCGGTCCCACGGACCGCAAGATGACGATCAACGCGCTCAACTCCGGCGCGAAGGTGTGGCTGGCCGACTTCGAGGACGCCAACACCCCGCTGTGGGAGAACATGATCGGCGGGCAGCTCAACCTGCGCGACGCGCTCGACCGCGCCATCGACTTCACCTCGCCCCAGGGCAAGACCTACGCCCTCAAGGACGACGCCGAGCTCGCCTCCATCGTCGTGCGCCCGCGCGGCTGGCACCTGGACGAGAAGCACATCCTCGTCGACGGTCAGCGCACCAGCGGCGGCATCGTCGACTTCGCGCTCTACTTCTTCCACTGCGCCCAGCGCCAGCTGGACAAGGGCAAGGGGCCGTACTTCTACCTGCCCAAGATGGAGAGCCACCTCGAAGCGCGGCTGTGGAACGACATCTTCGTCCTCGCGCAGGAGCGCGTGGGCATCCCCCGCGGCACCATCCGCGCCACCTGCCTGATCGAGACCATCCCGGCCGCGTTCGAGATGGAGGAGATCCTCTACGAGCTGCGTGAGCACTCCGCCGGCCTCAACGCGGGCCGCTGGGACTACCTCTTCAGCATCATCAAGACCCACCGCACCCGCGGGCGCCGCTTCCTGCTGCCCGAGCGCAACGCCGTCACGATGACCGCGCCGTTCATGCGCGCCTACACCGAGCTGCTGGTCAAGACCTGCCACAAGCGCGGCGCGCACGCCATCGGCGGTATGGCCGCGTTCATCCCGTCCCGCAAGGACGCCGAGGTCAACAAGACGGCCTTCGCCAAGGTCCGCGACGACAAGTCCCGCGAGTCCGGCGACGGCTTCGACGGCTCCTGGGTCGCCCACCCCGACCTGGTCCCGGTCGCCAAGGAGATCTTCGACGGCGTCCTGGGCGAGCGCCCGAACCAGATCGACAAGCAGCGCCCCGACGTCGAGGTCGCCGCGGCCGACCTGCTGGCCGTCGACCGGACCGAGGGCGGCGTCACCCTCGCCGGCCTGCGCGGCAACATCAACGTCGCCCTGCAGTACCTGGCGACGTGGATGGGCGGCAACGGCGCGGTGGCGATCCACAACCTCATGGAGGACGCCGCCACCGCCGAGATCTCGCGGTCGCAGATCTGGCAGTGGCTGCACAACGACGTCACCCTCGACGGCGGCGAGAAGGTCACCGCCGAGCTGATCAAGCAGCTCATCGGCGAGGAGCTGACCACCATCCGCGGCGCCCTCGGCGACGCCTTCGACGAGGGCCTGTACCAGCAGGCCAGCGAGCTCTTCACCGAGGTCGCGCTCGCCGACGACTACGTCGACTTCCTCACCCTGCCCGCCTACGAGCGCATGCCGTAGCACCGGGTCACCCGGGCGGTCCACCCGCCTGAAACACCCGGGCGGCGCCCCTTGCCTCGGCAGGGGGCGCCGTCGTACGGTCCTTCCGAGGAACCTCCGGAGAGCGGAAAGCGCTTCTTGCGCTCTGGAAGTCTCGGAAGGGAAGGGCCCCATGTCCGAGTCGACACGCGCCGCGGCCGCGGCCGCCCTGGACGCGCTCATCCCCCGGCTGCGCACGGTCTGCGGCCCCGACGGCGTCCTGACCGACACCTCCCGCCGCCGGGTCTACGAGAGCGACGGGCTCACCTACCACCGCGCCCTCCCCGGCGTCGTCGTCCTGCCCACGACCGGCGGACAGGTCGCCGACGTCCTGCGAGCGTGCTCGGAGCACGGCGTCCCCTTCGTCCCGCGCGGCGCGGGCACCGGGCTGTCGGCGGGAGCGCTTCCGCACACCGAGGGCGTCCTCGTGGTCACGTCGCGGATGCGCCGGATCATCGAGATCGACCTGGAGAACGAGTGCGCCGTGGTCGAACCCGGCGTCGCCAACCTCGACATCACCCGGGCCGCCGCACCGCACGGCTACTACTACGCGCCCGACCCCTCCAGCCAGCACGTGTGCTCCGTGGGCGGCAACGTCGCGGAGAACTCCGGGGGCGCCCACTGCCTGAAGTACGGGTTCACCGTCAACCACGTACGCGGCCTGGACGTGGTCACGCCCGCCGGCGACCTGGTCCGGCTGGGCGGCAGGTCCCCCAACGCCCACGGCTACGACCTCATCGGCGCGTTCGTCGGCTCCGAGGGCACACTGGGCATCGCCACCCGGATCACGGTCGGGCTGACCCGCTCCCCGCAGAAGACCGTCACCCTGCTCTCCGCCTTCCACTCCATGGACGCCGGCGGCCGCGCCGTCAGCGACATCATCGCCGCCGGAGTCCTGCCCTCGGCCGTGGAGATGATGGACGCCCTGGCCATCGAGGCCGCCGAGGAGGCCGTGGCCTGCGACTACCCCGAGGGCGCCGCCGCCGTGCTCATCGTGGAACTGGACGGCCCGGCCGCCGAGGTCGACGCCCAGCTGGCCGAGGTGGAGCGGCTGTGCCACGGCGCCGGATCCTTCGAGACGCGCACGGCCGTGGACGACCAGGAGCGCGCCCGGATCTGGAAGGGCCGCAAGTCCGCGTTCGCCGCGGTCGGCCGGATCAGCCCCGCCTACATCGTCCAGGACGGCGTCGTCCCGCGCACCGCCCTGCCCGACGTCCTGCGCGCGATCGCCGCCCTGTCCGCCTCCAGCGGCATCAGCGTGGCCAACGTCTTCCACGCCGGGGACGGCAATCTGCACCCGCTCGTGCTCTTCGACGACAAGGAGCCGGGCGCGGGAGCGCGCGCCGAGGTGGTCTCGGGCGCCATCCTCGACCTGTGCATCCAGCACGGCGGCTCCATCACCGGAGAGCACGGCGTGGGCGTGGACAAGGTGTGCACGATGCCGCGCATGTACGGGCCCGACGACCTGGAGACCTTCGACCTGCTGCGCCGGGCCTTCGACCCGGCCGGGATCGCCAACCCGGACAAGCTCCTGCCCACCCCGCGCCTGTGCGGCGAGCAGTCGGGCGTGCGCAAGGGAGCACACCCGCTGGTGGAGTCGGGGCAGGCGGAGCTGTTCTGAGACCGGACCCGGTCCGGGCCGCCGACACGAGAGGGAGACCGCGTGGCACTCGCTGAGGAGCTGGTCGTCGAGGGCTGCGACCTTCGGGCGGGCACCGCCGAGGACGCGCTGGACGGTGGTGGGCGACGGGTCGGGCCGGTCCCCGCCCACGTGGCCCGGCCCGCCGACACCGAGTCGCTCGCACGGGTGATGGCGGCCGCCGCCGAGCGCGGCCTCACGGTGGTCGCGCGCGGTCGCGGCACCGCCGCCGACTGGGGCGCCCCGCCGAGCACGCTCGACCTGCTCGTGGACACCACCGGCCTGTCCTGGATCGACCACATCGCCGGCGACCTGGTCGTGGAGGTCGGCGCGGGCACCCCGATGCGCGAGCTGGCCGCGGTGCTCGCCGCCGCCGGGCAGCGCCTGTCCCACGATCCCGTCCGCGCCGACGCCACGGTGGGCGGCCTGCTGGCGACGGGGATGAGCGGCCCGCGCCGCCTGCTCACCGGGGCCCTGCGCGACCTGGTGATCGGCATGACGATCGTGCGCGCCGACGGCGTGGTGGCCCGCAGCGGCGGCCGGGTGGTCAAGAACGTGGCGGGGTACGACCTCGCCAAGCTGCACACCGGCGCACTGGGCACGCTCGGGGTCATCGCGTCGGCGGCCTTCCGGCTGCATCCGCTGCCGCCCGCGCTGCGCGTGGTCACCGCACGGGTCCCCTCCCTGGACCACGGCCGTCGGATGCTGGCGGCGCTGCGCGCGCGGACGGCCGTGCCCTCGGCGGTGGAGCTGGACTGGCCCGCGAACGAACCCGCCCACCTGCACGTGGTCCTGGAGGGCACTCCCGACGGCCTCCCTGCCCGGGCCGACGACGTGTGCGCCGCCCTGCGCGGCGGGACCGCCCCCGAGGTCGGCGAGGAGCTGCCACCCGGGTGGGGTGTCCTCCCCGAACGGGGGACGCTCGCCTTCGTCACGTGTCCCCCCGCCGACGCGCTCCCCGTCGCGGCGTGGGTGTGCGAGGTGGCGCGCGCCGTCGGCGCCGACGTGCGCGTACGGGGTTCGGCGGCCGACGGCGCGCTCTACGCCGCCTTCCCACCGGGGACCGGTGCCGCCGCGGTCGCGGAGGTCGCCGCCGGGGTGCGCTCCCGGCCCGACTGCTCGCTGAGGGTGCTGCGTGCCGAGCCCGCCGTGCACGAGGCCGGGGTGGACCTGTGGGGCGAGGTTCCCGGGCTGCCCCTGATGCGCGCGATCAAGGACTCCTTCGATCCCGGTCACCGCCTGGCCCCCGGGCGGTTCGCGGGCGGTATCTGACGGCGACCAAGCAAGGGAGACCTCCGTGAGCGACCTACCGGCCCCCGGAGCGGACCAGGGCCAGCGCCCCTTCGGCGAGCTGCTCGACGACTGCGTCCACTGCGGATTCTGCCTGCCCACGTGCCCCACGCACGTCCTGTGGGGCCAGGAGATGGACTCACCGCGCGGACGCATCCATCTCATGACGCAGATGCACACCGACGACGTCCTGACCGAGACGGCGGTCGGGCACTTCGACAACTGCCTGGGCTGTCTGGCGTGTGTGTCGTCGTGTCCGTCGGGCGTGGCCTACGACGCCCTCATCGAGCACACCCGCCACACGGTCGAGGAGGAACACGAGCGGCCCCGGAGCGAGCGGCTGCTGCGCGGGGCGATCTTCTCCGTGTTCCCCTACCGGCGCAGGCTGCGGCTCCTGCGCGGGCCGCTGCGCGCCTACCAGGCCAGCGGGGCGTCGTCGCTGGTCCGGCGGTCCGGGCTGCTGGACCGGCTCTCCCCGTCGCTGGCCACGATGGAGCGGGTCGCGCCGCCCCTGTCGGCCGCCCCGCCGCCGCTGCCCGAGCGCGTCGCCGCGGTGGGCCGTGCGCGCGCCCGGGTGGGCATGCTGGTCGGCTGCGTCCAGGGCGCGTTCTTCCCGGAGGTCAACACCGCGACGGCGCGTGTGCTCGCGATGGAGGGCTGCGACGTCGTCATCCCGCGCGACCAGGGCTGCTGCGGCGCCCTGTCGGGCCACACCGGGCGCCTTGCGGAGGCGGCCGGGTTCGCCCGGCGGCTGGTGGAGGTGTTCGAGCGCGAGGGCGTGGACCGCGTCGTCGTCAACTCGGCGGGCTGCGGCTCCAGCATGAAGCACGTCGACCGGACGCTGGAGGAGGCCGGCGCCGACGCCGCGTGGGTGCGGCGCGGCCGGGAGTTCTCCGCCAAGGTCGTCGACCTCACCGAGTTCCTGGTGGAGCTGGGACCGCGCGCCGAGCGCCACCCGCTGCCCCTGCACGTGGCCTACCACGACGCCTGCCACCTCTCCCACGGCCAGGGGGTCACGAGCGCACCGCGCGCACTGCTGACCGCGATCCCGCGGTTGCGCCTGTCCGACCTGCCGGACAAGGAGATCTGCTGCGGGTCGGCGGGTGTGTACAACCTGCTCAAGCCGGAGCCCGCCCGCGAGCTGGGCGACCGCAAGGCCGAGGGCGTGATGGCGACCGGGGCGCCGCTCCTGGTGTCCGGCAACCCGGGGTGCACGCTGCAGATCGCCTCCGCGATGGAACGGGCGGGCACCTCCGTGGCCGTGACGCACACCGCGCGGCTGTTGGACGCCTCGCTGCGCGGCCTGGGTGTGGAGTCCCTCCTCGGAAAGGGACCGGCGCCGGGACCGAAATCCGCCGCGCACCGCGAATAGATCCGAACCGAAGCGGTGAAAACTCGCGGGCATCTGACCTGCGAACATCGTGATAAACGCTATCTCGCCTGCGAAAACGCATGTCGCCCCAGGTCAGGGCACGTGCATTTCCCACCCTTTTCGGGAAAACCGAGTTTCCCCGAAAAGCGCCATTGCCGACCCGTGTTCCCCTGGGTAGGTTCCCCCTCGGGGCCACCGCAGAAAGGACCCAGCCGACGGCGGCCCCGGAGAGGGACAAATGAATACATGGAAGAAGGCTGTCGCCACCCTGCTCGTCGGGGCGGGTATCGGTCTCGGCGCGGCCGGGGTCGCCGCCGCGCGCGAGGTCACCCAGGTCGGCGGCGGCACCTGGTACCACGGACTCACCCCCTCGTACGTGTACTCCGACTACTTCCACTCCACCCGCTGCCACGGGTCGACCGCCGTGGGCACCTACACCGTCCGCAGCGCCACCATGGGCCCCGGCTACACCTCCAAGGCCTCCGCGCCCCGCGCCGGCTGGGGCAACGAGTCCTACTGGCGGGTGTGCTGACACCGGACCGCCCCGACGGCCCGTCGGCCGCGCAGGCCGACGGGCCCCCGCACCAGCCACCGCCCCGGGGACCCATGCCTCGTCGCATCATCGTCTTCGCCCACGCGGCGCTCCTCTTCCTCGCCTCGCTCATCGCCTTCCTGTTCTGCGCCGGGGCGGAGACGACGCTGCAGCTTCCCGCCGAGCGGACGGCCGGCGTGTGGATCGTGGACAACGACGGCACCCACGACGTCGACGAGGTCGCGGTCACCGTCCGCCGGTTCTCCGAGGACCACGGCGCCGCCGTCGGGTTCGTCGCCCGCGACGCGGCCGACCTGGCGATGCACACCCACGTGTACCTGGCCGCCCCCGATCCCGACTCGCGCGAGGCCCGCTGGCTCACCGACGGCTACCCGACCTTCAACCCCGCCTTCACCGTCGACGTGCACCCGCTGGAGGAGTTCGCCGACATCGGCCCCAACGGGTACTACTTCGTCTTCGGCGCCGCTCCGGAGACGGCGGCGGCCCTGGAGGAGGCGCTCGCGGTCCACGGCCTGCGCACCGACCCGGGACAGTCGTCCACCGAGCCGTGGCACTTCTTCGCCGGTGGCCACATGTTCAACCTCGCCGTGATCGCCCTCCTGGTCGTGGCCTCGGCGACCGCGGCCGGTGTCCTGCTCGCCTCGCGCGACTACGCCGTCCTCCGGCTGAACGGCCACTCCTACGGCAGGATCCTCCTGGCCGACCTGGCCGGGATCGCCCGCCTGTGGGCCGCCCTCCTGCCCGCCGCCACCGTCGCGGTCCTGGCCCTGCTGGGCCTCTACAACGGGTGGGGCCAGCTGTGGTTCTACGCCCGGGTCGCGCTGACCTGCGCGGCGCTGCTGGCCGCCGCGGGACTGGCCGTGCACGCCCTCACGCTGGCCCTCGTCCACGCCACCGCGATCCTGCCCGCCCTCAAGGGCCGCGTCCCCGTGCGCGGCACCCTCGCGGCGATCTACCTGGTCCGGGTCCCCGTCCTGGTGCTGGCACTGACGCTCATCGGCACGGTCGTCGCCACGGCCCAGACCGTCCGCGACCAGCGCGTCGCACTGGAGCTGTACGCCGAGCACGGGGACACGTCCCACTTGGCGCTGAGCCCGCACTACGGATGGGTCGACGAGGAGGACTTCGCCGCCCTGGACGCGACCGTCGGCCCGTGGCTGCGCGACACCGACCGTCGGGGCGAGATGGTCCTGGCCATCCGGCTCTCCCCCGAGGAGTGGAGCCGTCCCACGGCCGGCGCGCCCGGTCACGAGGCGCTCGTGGTCAACGACACCTACCTCGCCGAGCAGCGCGTCACCGCTCCGGACGGAAGCCGCTACGGCGCCGACGACGGTGTGCGGGTCCTGCTGCCCGAGTCACTGGCCGCCGACGAGGACGCCGTCGCCGAGGACGTGCGCGGCTGGCTGGACATGGTCTCGGGAGACGCCGGCGCCCCGCCCGTGAGCGTGCTGCCCTCCGCCGCGGGCCAGACCCTGTTCACCTACGGCTCGCGTTCGTCGGCGCCCTCGCGGTTCCTGCCCCGGGTCACGGACCCGGTCGTCATCGCGCTGCCCAACGGCGGGGTCCTGTCCGACACGAGCTACGCCAACCACCTGACCGGCCACGCCACCGTCTTCCCCGACCCCGCGGTCCCCGAGGCCTTCCGCGCCGACCACCCCGACGCGGCCCGGTACGTCATCGCGGTGGAGACGCTGACCACCACCGCACGGCAGGACCTGGACGTCCACCGCACGATCCTGCGCAGTGAGCTGTTCACCCTCGCCGGTGTCGGCGCGGTCCTGATGGTGACCGCCATCGGCGCGTGCCTGGTCTACGTGCGCGCCCGGGCCCAGCACATCTTCGTCCGGCACCTCAGCGGATGGACGTTCGCCGCCACCCACCGCAGGCTGCTGCTGGCCGAAGCGGGCATCGCGGTGGCCTTCGTCGGTTGGGCCACCGGGGAGACCTTCGCGGGGTCGGCCGCCCAGAACGATCCGACCGCGTACACGCCGCCCGGCACGGCGGTCACGACGGGCGCCGAGCCGTTCTACGCCCTCGCCATCGCACTGGCCTCGCTCGCGATCACCGCGGGCGCGCTCGTCCACTTCCACCTCCGCATCGTCCGCGAGGGCGCCTCGCAGGCCTGACCGATCCGGGGAACACGCGTGGCCCTGGCCCGGGCCGCGCCGTGGTCATCGCCACCCACAACGCGCACGTGCGCGACGCCTGCGACGCCGCGTTCGATGTGAGCGTGCAGAGGACGCGGGAGCCGTCCTGGTCATGCGGGTCGGCGGGTGGCGGTGATCGTGTGCCCGCACCGCGAACAGGTCGCCGTGGCGGTCCTGGCGTGGCGCACCGGAGGTTGGTCGGGCACGTAGTCGTGACCTTCGGGGCTGGGGCACGCGACAGCGCCGTCCATGGATACTCCGGGGGTCAGGAGTGCAGAGCGTGACGCAGGAGGGCCTGCACGGCGCGCACGGCCTCGGACTCCCCCGGCCCGAGCCGTCCGAGCGGCGCGATCAGAGCGACGCCGACCACGTCGGCCGCGGCACGGGCGGCGGTCATCGCACAGAGCACGGTCAGCGATGTGGAGCGCGGCATCAAAGGGACGCGCCGTGACCACGTGGTACGAATCGACACGGCGCTTACCGCTCACGACGTCCTGGTGAACGCGTGGGACGCCGCCTTCTCTCCGACCGGGATGATCAGCTACTTCCGCGAGGCGGCCGAGGCCGAGCAGACCTCCGTCGAGATCCGGCAGTTCGCCCTGGGACTCGTGCCGGGGCTGGTCCAGGTCGAGGGCTACGCCCGGGCGATCAGCGTCAACGCCTCACCCCACGCCCCTCCCGACGCGATCGACCAGATGGTCAGGACGCGCATGCACCGGCGGGAGATCCTGGATCGGCCCCATCCCCCGATGGTGACGATGTTGCTGGACGAGAGCGTCCTCCTCCGGAGGTTCCAGGACCCGGACGAGATGAACGCCCGGATCAGCCACCTCATCGACCTCTCGCACCGGCCAAGGATCACGATGCAGGTGGTTCCGATGCGCACCGAGGGGCACGCCGGATTGAGCGGGGCCTTGAAGCTGATCTCCACCCCCGACAACAACGACTTCGTCTACGTCGAGGGGCACAAGGCCGGTATGTCCCTCAAGCAGCCCGAGGTCGTGTCGAGCTACAACCGGATCTTCGCAGAACTGCGAGGTGCTGCGCTCCCGGTCCCCGCGTCACGGTCCCGGATGGAAGAGATTCGAGGCACCAACCAATGATGAGCGAAGGCTGGCGGAAGTCCGGTTACAGCAACGGCGAGGGCGGCGACCGCGTCGAGACCAGGCTCACCCGTGAGCGCTCCCGGGTCGCAATGCGCGACACCCGCAACCGCGAGCTCGGGCATCTCTCCCTCCCCGCGGGCGAGTGGGCCGCGTTCCTGGGAACGATCCACGAACGGTAGACCCGGAGACCGGACCGGACTCCGCTCGGCGACGGGCGGAGTCCGCGCTCCGGTCTTCGCGGCCGCGAGGCCGTGTTTTCTGCGGGCTTTCGGGGCGGAATGCCGCAAAGAACACGGCCTAGACCAGGGAGGTCTCGCCCTCGGCGACGATGACGGCCGGACCGCTCAGACGGGCTCCGTCGGCGTCCAGGTACACCGTGCACTCCCCGCCGAGTACGCGCACGCGCCACGTGGCGCCCTCACCCGGAGGGGTCGCGGCGGACGCGGCGGCGACGATGCCCGTCCCGCAGGAACGGGTCTCGCCCGAGCCGCGCTCGTAGACGCGCATCTCCAGCACGCCGGGCGCCACCTGGGCGTAGACCTCGACGTTGGCGCCCTGGGGGAAGGCCTCGGTGTCCAGCTCCGGCAGCCGGGACAGGTCCACGTCGGCGACCGGCCCCTCGACCTCGCAGGCCAGGTGCGGGTTGCCGACGGAGATCTGCGCCCCGTGGACGACCTGGCGGGCGAGCTTGGCCGAGGAGGTGCCCTGCATCTCCACCCGGCCCATGTCTATGGTGATGTTCCCGTCGGCCTCGACCGACACTCCCTTGGCGCCGTCGCGGGTACCGACCTCGAACCGGTCGCCGGTGACCAGGCCCGCGTGGAGCAGGTAGCGGGCGAACACCCGCACACCGTTGCCGCACATCTCGGCCACCGAGCCGTCGGCGTTGCGGTAGTCCATGAACCACTCGGTCCGCTCGGCGGTGCGCGCCGAGGGAGCCAGGGCCTCGCCGAGGGCCCGCGTGCGCACGACTCGCAGGATGCCGTCGCCGCCGAGGCCCGCCCGGCGGTCGCACAGCAGGCGGACGGCCTCCTCCGTGAGGTCGGTCTCCCCGTCGGGGTCGGGGAGGATCACGAAGTCGTTCTCTGTTCCGTGGCCCTTGGCGAATCGCATGCCGACCATCCTAGGGCGTGCCCGGCGAGTCCTCGCCCCGTCGTGCGATCAGGGCCCTGGCAGGCGATCGCATGACTAGGCTGGGGTGATGATCAAGGTGATCGCGGTCGTGGGCCCGACCGCTGTGGGCAAGTCCGACCTCGCCGTCGACGTGGCACTCCGCCTGGAGGAACGCACCGGTCGCCGTGGTGAGGTGATCAACGCGGACTCCATGCAGCTCTACCGCGGCATGGACATCGGCACCGCCAAGATGTCCGAACGGGAGCGGCGCGGTGTCCCCCACCACCTGCTCGACGTCTGGGAGGTCACCGAACCCGCCGACGTGGCCAGCTACCAGGCGATGGCCCGCGAGCGCGTGGAGGAGTGCGCCGAACGCGACGTCATCCCCGTCCTGGTCGGCGGCTCCGGCCTGTACGTGCGGGCGGTCCTGGACCACCTGGAGTTCCCCGGCACCGACCCCGCCGTGCGCGCCAGGCTGGAGGGCGAGCTGGCCGACGCCGGACCGGGCGTGCTGCACGCCCGCCTGGCCGAAGCGGACCCCGCCGCGGCCCGAGCGATCCTGCCGGGCAACGGCCGCCGGATCGTGCGCGCGCTGGAGGTCATCGAGCTGACCGGCCGCCCCTTCACCGCCAACCTCCCCGACCACACCTCGTACTACCCCTGCCTGCAGATCGGGCTGAGCGCTCCGCGCCCGGAGCTGGACGCGCGGATCGACACGCGGGTGGAGCGCATGTGGGAACAGGGCCTGCTGGAGGAGGTCCGGCGGCTGGACGAGCAGGGCCTGCGCGAGGGCCGCACCGCCTCGCGCGCCCTGGGCTACGCGCAGGCGCTGGAGCAGCTCGACGGCACCCTGTCCGAGGAGGACGCGAAGGCGGCGACCGCCCAGGCCACGCGCCGCTTCGCCCGCCGGCAGGAGTCGTGGTTCCGCCGCGACCCGCGGATCCGCTGGCTGCCCTACGACGCGGACGGGCTCACCGACCGCGCGCTGGCCCTGGTGGACACCGCCCTCGCCGGCACGCCCGACGCCCCCGACGAGGCCCTGGTGGACGTGGCCACGCTCATGCCGGGCTTTCGGGGAGCGGACGGGTAGCCGCGCCCGCATCGTCGTGGCGCCGCCCGGGCGCGTTCCCCTCAGCTCCGAGGAGTGCGCAGGTGGATGCGTTCACCCTGCTTTCCGAAGAGGCTGAGGACCTCCACGCCGCCGCGTCCGGCGGCCCCGAACCAGTGCGGGATCGCGCAGTCGAACTCGGCCGCCTCCCCCTCACCCATGACGAAGTCGCGTGGGCCCAGCCGTACGCGCAGGCGCCCGCGCAGCACGTAGAGCCATTCGTAGCCCGCGTGGGTCCGCGGATGGGGCTCCTCGTCGTGCGCGGGGATGGTCAGCTTGTACGCGCGCGGTTCGCCCTGCTGCCGTGACAGCGGGATGAGCACCCGGCCGTCCTTCCTGGTGGGGTGCTGCGGCACGCGAGGGTCGACGATCCGCGGAGCCGCGACGATCTCGTCGAGGGGCACGCCGAGTGCGGCGGTGATCGGCAGGAGGAGTTCGAGGCTCGGCTTGCGCTGGGCCGATTCCAGCCGCGACAGCGTACTGGTCGAGATTCCGGTGCTGCGCGCGAGGTCGGCCAGGGTGACGCCCTTCCTCGCGCGGGCGCGGCGCAGGCGTGGGGCGATCTGCTCGATGGCGGCGTCGACGCTGGGTTGCTCTTCCATGGGGGCCAGTGAATCCGCGTGTCCCGGTTTCGGCAACGAACTTTGCCGAAACGGCGAAGCGGGCCCGATCCTCCCGGTGGAGGTGGTCCGTATGGACACGACAACGCACACGACGACCAAGGGTTCCTCCGACAGGTTGCCCGCCGGGGTCTACCTGCTCGGATTCAGTCTGTTCGCGATGGGGAGCGCGGAGTTCCTCCTGGCCGGGGTCCTGCCGGAGGTGGCCGCCGACCTGGACGTCACGCTCTCCTCGGCCGGGTTCCTGATCACCGCTTTCGCGCTGGGCGTCGTGATCGGCGGGCCGCCGTTCGCCGTGCTCAGCCTGCGCTGGCCCCGCCGCACCGCGCTCATGGCGAGCCAGGGGCTCTTCGCCGTCGGCATCGTCATCGGACTGCTGGGCGGCTACGAGGTCCTGCTGCTGACCAGGCTGGTGTCGGGCGTCGCCTACGCGGGCTTCTTCGCCGTCGCGTCGGTGACCGCGATCAGCCTGGTGACGCCGGACCGGAACGCGCGCGCCTCCGGGGTCGTGGTCAGCGGGCTCGGCCTGGCGATGGTCGCGGGCGGCCCCGCGGGGACGCTGCTCAGCCACGTCACCGACTGGCGCGGCGGCTTCTGGGCCGTGGTGGCCCTGACGGTCGCCGGGATCGTCGCCTGTCGGCTCGGCCTCCCCGCCGCCGCCAGCGGCGCGGACCGCCCGCACGGCGCGAACGGCGCCACAGGGCCGCGGCTGTCGCGGGAACTCACCACCATGCGCAGGCCCATGCTGTGGGTCGTCTACGCGATCACCGTCCTGACCACCGCGGCGTACATGATCACGTTCAACTTCCTGGCGGCCATCCTCACGGAGGTCACCGCCGTACCCCAGGTCTGGATCCCGGTCGTCCTCGCGCTGTTCGGGGTCGGCGCCGTCGTCGGCCTGTCCGTCGGCGGCCGGGTCTCCGACCGGTTCCCCCACGCCACGCTCCTCACCGGCGTGTCGGCGCTCGTGGTCCTGTCGGTGGTCATGGCCGCCGCGGCCCAGCAGGTCTGGGCGGTCCTGCCCACGGTCCTGCTGATGGGGTTCGCCGCCTTCGTGCTGAACCCGGCCCTCTACGGCCGTGTCTTCGCCATCGCGGCCGACGCGCCGACCCTCGCCGGCGCCACCACGGTGTCGGCCTTCCAACTGGGCATCAGCGCCACACCCGCCCTCGCGGCGGTCGCGCTCACCCAGGGGGCCGCCCTGACCTCGGTGTCCGTGATCGGGGCCGTCCTCGCCGCGGCCGCGGTGCCCCTCATCCTGCTGGACCGGACTCGACGGGGCTCCTGACGTACCGCCGGAATCCCCTTGCCCCGCGGGCGATCCTGATCTAGCGTTGACTCCGTGACCAGATTTGAAATCTGGTCACGGAGTCACGAGACGGGGAGGTGAGGATATGGTCGACGCTCAACGCTGGTGAACACCGGCCCCCACCATGTCCCCGTCTCCCAGGAGCACCCCGTGGCCCAGGCCGAACAGTCCATGACCAGATCCGCCCAGCGGGAGCAGCGGGCCGCACGCATCCTGGACGCGGCCGGCGAGCTCCTCGTCACCTGGGGCTATCCCAAGATCACCATCGAGGACGTCGCCCGACGGGCCGGCGTGGGCAAGGGCACGGTCTACCTGCACTTCCCCACCAAGGAGGTGCTCTTCCTGGTGGTCGTGCTCCGGGCCCAGGCGGGGCTGACCGACCATCTCGCCAGCACGATGCGCCGGAGCCCCGAGGGGATCCTGCCGAGCGCGATGGCCCGCTCCGTCTACCTGTCCATGGGCGATTCGCCGGTCATCAGCGCCATCATGACCGGCAGGAGCGAGACCCTCGGGACCCTCGCACGCGCAGCCGCCGAGCACAGCCGCGAGCTGGTCGCCGACCGCATCACGACCTCGCACGCGTACTTCGACCTGCTCATCGAGCACGGCCTGCTCCGGAGCGACCGGCACCGGGACGACCTCGTCTACGCCTTCATGTCGATCATGACCGGCCACCTGTTCGCCGAGTCGTTCGTGACCGTGCAGCCCGGGCTCGCCCCGCCGGAGACCCCCGAGCACCGTGCCGACATCCTGGCCGACACGGTCCGGGCGGCTCTGGGCGAGGAAGGAACGACCGACGCGCTCACCGCCGCCTGGCCCGAAGTGGCCGCTCTGTACGAGGAGCTGGCCCGCCGGGCCCGGGCGGAGGTCGACCGCTACACGCAGTCCACACGCGACACCTGACGGAGGGGCCGATGACGGCCACGACACCATCCGCATCCGACCAGACCATCGACCTGCAGGATCCCGAACTGGCATCCGACCCCGACGCCCTGATCAGGCGGGTCCGGGCGGTCGGCGGGACGGCTCCGGGCAGGTTCGTCGGCGGTCTCGACGTCACCCTGTTCGCTTCCGACGAGGACACCCGCACGATCCTGAGCGACCGGCGCTTCGTGGTCGACCCCGCCAACGCCGTCGGCGGAACCTCGGCCAAGAGCACCGCCCAGATGTTCGAGAGCCTGGGGCTGGCGCCGGAGCTGGTCGTCTACATGACCGAGAGCATCCTCGGCAAGGACGGCTCCGACCACACACGGCTGCGCAAACTGGTCTCCCGGGCCTTCACCGTGCGCCGCGTCAACGAGCTGCGCCCCAGCGTCCAGCGCATCACGGACGACCTCCTGTCCCGCCTGCCCGACCACGCCGAGGACGGCGTCGTCGACCTCCTGGAGCACTTCGCCTACCCGCTGCCGATCACGGTGATCTGCGACATGGTCGGCGTCCCGGAACGGGACCGGCCCCTGTGGCGGGAGTGGAGCCGGGCCCTCGCGGAGTTCGACCCCACCGCCCCCGAGCGGATGAACGCCACGCTCGGCGAGATGATCGACCACATCAAGGCGATGATCGCCCAGCGCCGGGCGGCACCGCACGACGACCTGCTCGACGCCCTGATCTCGGCACGGGACGAGGACGGCGGACGGCTCAGCGAGCCGGAGCTGATCACCATGGTCTTCACGCTCGTCATCGCCGGGCACGAGACCACGGCCAACCTCCTCGCGAACGGCACCCACGCCCTGCTGACCCACCGCGACCAGTGGGACGCGCTGCGGGCCGACCCGGGGCTGCTGCCGTCGGCCGTCCACGAGATGCTCCGCTGGTGCGGCATCGCCCTCGTGACGCAGCTGCGCTACGCCTCCGAGGACGTCGAGCTCAGGGGCGGACGCGTGTCCCGGGGCGAGCCGGTGGTGGCCGTGCTCGGGGCGGCCAACCGGGATCCCGACGTGTACCCCGAACCCGATCGGTTCGACATCACCCGCCACCACGGCAAGCCCGGTGAGGCGCACGTCGGGTTCGGCCACGGCCTGCACTACTGCCTGGGCGCGGCCCTGGCGAGGCAGGAGGCCCAGGTGGCCTTCCAGGCCCTCACCGCCGCCTACCCGGACCTGGCCCTGGTGCCCGGACGTGAGCCCGAGTTCGTTCCCAAGCCGGGCAACCGGCGGTTCAAGGACCTGCACGTGCGGCTCTGACCGCAGCGGCGGCACGGCAGAGGCCTCCGGCACCATGCCGGAGGCCTCCTCGTCATCGTCCGTGAAGCCGTCAGGCGTCGCAGCACCCGCCGACGGCGGCGGGCTGCTCGGCCGGCACGCCGACCTTGGGCATGCCCAGCAGGACCTCGGGCTTGTCGGCCCGCACGGGCGCGCCGTTGCGGGCCGCCCACGCGTCACCGGCCCTGGTGCGCCGCAGCTCACGGATACCGGAGTCGGCCACCAGGTGGTGCGGTGCGGCGTAGGTGACGCCGACCGTGACCGTGTCGCCCGGGCGCGGCCGCTCGCCGTCGCCCACCGCGAAGTGCACCAGGCGGTTGTCGGGGGCGCGGCCCGAGAGGCGGTGGTGCTCGCCGTCCTTCTTGCCCTCGCCCTCGGCGACCAGCAGCTCGACCTCGCGCCCGACCAGCTTCTGGTTCTCCTCCCAGGAGATCTGGTCCTGGAGGTCGACGAGGCGCTGGTAGCGGTCCTTGACGACCTCCGGCGGCACCTGGTCGTCCATGGTGGCGGCCGGGGTGCCGGGACGCTTGGAGTACTGGAAGGTGAACGCCATGGCGAACCGCGCCTCGCGCACCACGTGCAGCGTCTCGGCGAAGTCCTCCTCGGTCTCGCCGGGGAAGCCCACGATGATGTCGGTGGTGATGGCGGCGTCCGGCATGGCCGCGCGGACCTTGTCCACGATCCCCAGGAAGCGCTCCTGGCGGTAGGAGCGGCGCATGTCCTTGAGGACCTTGCTGGACCCCGACTGCAGCGGCATGTGCAGCTGCGGCATCACGTTGGGGGTCTGGGCCATCGCCTCGATGACGTCGTCGGTGAAGTCGCGCGGGTGCGGGGAGGTGAAGCGGACCCGCTCCAGACCCTCGATCTCGCCGCAGGCGCGCAGGAGCTTGGAGAAGGCCTGGCGGTCGCCGAACCCGCTGCCGTAGGCGTTGACGTTCTGCCCGAGCAGGGTGATCTCGCTGACGCCCTCGTCCACGAGCGCCCGCGCCTCGGCGAGCACGTCGCCGGGGCGGCGGTCCTGCTCCTTGCCGCGCAGCGCGGGCACGATGCAGAAGGTGCACGTGTTGTTGCAGCCCACCGAGATCGACACCCACGCGGCGTAGGCGGACTCACGGCGGCTGGGCAGCGTGGACGGGAAGTGCTCCAGCGACTCGGCGATCTCCACCTGGGCCTCGCGCTGGACGCGGGCGCGTTCCAGCAGGGTCGGCAGGGAGCCGATGTTGTGGGTGCCGAACACGACGTCGACCCAGGGGGCGCGGCGGACGATCTCGCCGCGGTCCTTCTGGGCGAGGCAGCCGCCCACGGCGATCTGCATCCCGGGGTTGGCGTCCTTGACCGGACGCAGGTGCCCGAGGTTGCCGTAGAGGCGGTTGTCGGCGTTCTCGCGAACCGCACAGGTGTTGAAGACGACGATGTCTGCTGCGGTGTCCTCGGCTGCTCGCGCGTACCCAGCGTCCTCCAGCAGGCCGGAGAGGCGCTCGGAGTCGTGGACGTTCATCTGGCAGCCGTAGGTCCGCACTTGGTAGGTACGACTCTGGCTCACCGCTCCAGGCTATCCGCTGCCGTTACTGATTCTGTAGTCGGATATCGGCGACCCGGACATTTCCACCCGGAAGGTCCGTACCGGTCACAGCAGCCGTGCCCCCGGCCGCAGCGGCCGGGGGCACGGAAGGAGGAGCGGGGCGAGCCGATCAGTCCTTGGCGCCCTCTCCGGATTCGGCGGCGGAGCCCGCCTCGGCGCCGTCGGCGGATCCGGCGGGGCCGGTGACCGGCTCAGGACCGCCGCGGCGGCTGGTCCGCACCTTTTCGTAGCCGATGACCGCCACGATCAGCGCGAGGCCGATCACGTTGGTCGTCCAGCTCGCGGAGACCAGCATCAGACCGCCCACGATGACCGCCAGACGCTGGTACCAGGCCATCGGCCGGTCCAGATAGCCCACGAGTCCCAGGGCCACCATCGCCGCGCCCACGATGCCGGTCACCGCGGCCACCGTGCCGGACACCCACGTCACGTCCTGGAGCAGCAGCTCCGGCGAGAACACGAACATGTACGGCATGACGAAGGCCGCGATCGCGATCCGCACCGCGTAGAAGCCGGTGCGGATCGGGTCGCCGCCGGAGATGCCCGAGGCCGCGTAGGCGGCCAGGCAGACCGGCGGGGTGATGTCGGCCAGGACGCCGAAGTAGTACACGAACAGGTGCGCCATCAGCAGCATCGCGAGCGTGCGGGTCTCGAACTCGCCCTGGAGCACGGCCACGATCGCCGGCGCGGCCAGGGTGGCCGTGATGACGTAGTTCGCGGTCGTGGGCAGGCCGATGCCCAGGACCAGGCAGGCGATCATCGACATCACCAGGACGAGGAACAGGTCGACCCGCATGGTCGAGACCGCCTCGGTCCCGAAGTCCGCGCCCGCCCCGGTCCACGCCAGCACCGGCGAGGTCGCCACCGACGTCAGCAGCGAGGCGAAGGCGGAACTGATCCCCTCGGCCAGGCCCAGGAGGCCGCGGCTGAGCTTGAGTCCCAGGTCCGTGGTGGTGATGACGCCCGCGATGATGCCCGCGGACGCGCACGCGACGATGATCGGGATCGCCAGGCGCGAGGCGCCCACGAGGCCGTCCAGGAACCCGTGCAGGTTGAGCTTGTCCTCCTCGGAGTCCTTCCAGGACGTGAACAGGGCCATGGCGACCATACCGATCGCGGCCAGCAGCAGGGAGATGACCATCGCCTGCATGCCGCGGTTCATCCCGGTCAGCAGGGTCTCCACGCCCACGACCACCAACCCCGCGGCCGCCGCGGCAATGATGATCGGCAGGGACAGGCGCAGGGCGTTCGCCGCGGCCACGCGCGGGGCCTGGGGGCGCAGGCGGCCGTCCACGCGCGTCCAGGGCAGCGTGATGAACTGGATGAGCAGGTTCATGGCGACGGTCGCCACGACGGCGCCCATCGCCGAGAACATCGGCGAGTAGCCCATGGACAGCAGGGCGAAGATCGCGATGACCGGCGCGAGCAGGTACCCGCGGGTGAGCATGAGCACGCGCAGGTTGGGCAGCATCTCCCGGGGCAGGCCGCCGATCCCCATGCGCTTGGCGTCGTAGTGCACGACCACGTACTGGGAGACGAAGAACATCACCGCCGGGATCGCCGCGGCCGTGAGGATCTGCTGGTAGCTGGCCCCGGTGAACTCGATCATGATGAAGGCGCCCGCGCCCATGATCGGCGGCATGATCTGGCCGCCGGTGGAGGAGGCGGCCTCGACCGCCCCCGCGTACTCGGGCTTGTAGCCGGACTTCTTCATCATCGGGATGGTGAAGGCGCCGTTGGAGACGGTGTTGGCCACCGAGCTGCCGGTGATCGTGCCCGAGAAGGCGCTCGTGACGATGCCGACCTTGGCCGTACCGCCCGTCGAGTGGCCGGTGGCGCCCAGCGCCAGGTCGGTGAAGAACCGCTCCATGCCGGTCCGCTGCAGCATCGCGGCGAAGATCATGAACAGGAAGATGAACGTGGCCGAGATCCCCAGCGGGGTCCCGAAGACGCCCTCCGTGCTCACGTACAGGTTCGTGACGATCTGGTCGACGCTGGACCCGCGGTGGCGCAGGAAGCCCGGCATGGACTGGCCGAAGTAGGCGAAGGCGATCAGCGCCGACGCCAGCACGACCAGGGCGGGGCCGAGCACCCGGCCGGCCGCCACGAGGATCAGCAGGATGCCGATCGTGCCGACCATGACGTAGGTCGGGTTGAGGATGCCGACCGTGGTGACGATGGCGCGGTAGTTGACGAACATGTACAGCCCGGCGAACAGGCCCAGTCCCGCCAGCACCACGTCGAACACGGGCATGCCCATGATCGTCACGTGCGTGTAGCGGGCCAGCTGCACGATCACCAGGATCGCCAGCGCCGGACCGACCACGTTCCATCCGGCGATCCCGGACAGGGACATGTAGGCCAGGGCCGCCGCGCCGGTGGCGGTCAGGCCCCACCGCGTGACGGCCGGCCACAGCCAGTCCGGGAACACCGACGGATGGCGCAGGAGGGCGACGGCCAGGGCGAGGGCGACCACGACCAGGACCAGGCCCAGGATGGGGAGGAAGAAGAACCCGCCGGCCGCGTCACTGGTGACCAGGTCGAGGGAGATCAGCGCGGCGCCGATGAGAAGCGTCCAGCCGGCCGCGGCCTGGGGGCGTGTGGCCGCCTCCGACGCGCGCGTACGCCACAGGTACCAGCCCGCGGCACCGAGGAGGACGAGCGCCAGCCCGCCGAACACCGCCTGCGGCAGGTACAGGTACATGCTCGTGTTGGAGCCGGACAGGGTGCCGACCGCGAGGTAGCCCACCAGGAGGCCGCTGAAGGCCATGCTGATGCCGTAGAAGGGGCCGTGGGAGCCCGTTCCGCGCGGTTTGGTGGGGTAGAGCAGGAAGACCAGGCCGAGGCCGAGGGCCAGGTGGAAGGAGCGCTGCTGCAGAGGGGGCAGCGTCTGGGTGAAGGCGGTCCACAGGTGGAACATCGCCAGGGCCAGGGCGACGAAGAACACGCTCCAGCGCCAGATGGTCTGGAGTTGGCTGCGGGTCCCCTCGATCCCCGTGTCCTCGGTGTAGTCGTGCGCCTCCAGCGCCTCGAGGTCCTTCTGGATACCGGCGAGGTCCTCGGTGGAGGACGCACCGGCGATCGTGTCGCCCCCGCCGGTGGGGTCGCCACCGGGGTCGCCGGCGGCTTTGGGGTCGGTCGTCATCAACCTCGTCCTTCTCATGGGCGGGGGATTCCCCCATCACTCACCGGGTGGGGCCACCCGATGCGTTTGCACGTACAGTTCCACTCCCGCGCCCGGTCCAACCAGATCCAGGAGCCGGATCCGGCGGCCACCTGCGGCCAATCTGTGGTCGACGTCGGCGGTCCCGACCACCATGCGCACGGTCCCGAGCGGGCGGCCCTGGTGGTCGACCACGTAGCCGGATCCGTCACGGACGAACGTGGTGGTCACGCCGTCGATGGTCTCGGGTCCGGAGGGGAGGTTGGCTCCGTGCGCGTCGAAGCGCATCTCCTCCATCGCCAGTCCCGCGTCGGCCAAGACCGAGTACACCTCATGCACCGGTCTACGGTGCACCGAGTGCGTGTGGGTGAGCTCGATCCGGTCCCCGACGGCCATCGGCACCTGCACCAGGGGCGGCGCGGCCCCGGCCGCCGGATCGGACAGCGCCCGCACCGCGAACCACGCGGTGCCCGTGTCGGCCGCACCGGTCGCCGCCACCAGGACCACCAGGGCGGCGGCCGCCGCGCCCGCGAACCGGCCGATCGCCGACCTCACAAGCGCAGGGCCGCCCGGCGTCCACCGAGCGGCCCTGAGCGGATCGGACATCAGTCGAGGACGCCCTGCTCCTGGTAGTAGCGCTCGGCGCCCGGGTGCAGCTCCATCGTGCCCAGGCCGTCGAGAGCGGTCTCCAGCTGGACCTGGCCGCCGACGTCGTGGCCGATGTCACCGGCGTTCTCGTACATGACGCGGACCAGGTCGTAGGCCATGTCGTCGTCGAGCCCGGACGTGCCGTAGAGCGCCGCCCACTGGGTCAGCGTGTCGACGTCCTCGTCCTGGCCGTTGTACGTGCCGCCGGGGATGGTGAGCGAGCTGTAGCTCGGGTCGAGCTCGAAGAGGCTCTCGGCCTCCTCGCCGTCGATCGGCAGCAGCCGGACCTCGTTGCTCGCACCGATCTCGACGATGCCGGCGGCGGGCACCGACAGGATGCCGAACGCGGCGTCGACCTGGTCGTCGCCCAGGGCCGTGGCTGCGTCGCCGAAGGTGCTGTCGGAGGCGTTGATGTCCTCGTCCGGGTCCAGGCCGTAGGCCTCCAGGATCTGGCGCGCCGCGACCTCGGTACCGCTGCCGGGCGGGCCGATCTCGACGTTGGCGCCCTCCAGGTCGGCGATCGACTCGATGTCGGAGTCGGCCTTGACCACGACCTGCATGACCTCGGGGTAGATGTTGCCGAGGGCGAGGATGTCGTCCGGGCTGGCCAGCGGCTCCTCCTCGAAGGGGCCGGTGCTCTCCTGGGCCTGCATCGCCACGCCGTTGATCGCCATGACCAGCTCGCTCTGGTCGATCGCGCCGGCTTCCTCGTCCTCGGTCTCGCCCTCGAGCGCGCGCATGTTCTGCACCGAGGCGCCGGTGGCGAAGGTGTCGACCTGGAGGCCGTCGATGTTGCTGCTCCACAGCTGCGCGATCTCGCCACCGAGCGGGTAGTACGTACCGCCGGTGGATCCGGTCGCAAGCTGGAGGAAGGTCTCCCCGTCCCCTTCGGCCTCACCCGGCCCCTCCACGTCCTCCGGGGCGGCGCACGCCGACAGGGCGACCACGGCGGCCGCGGCGACAGCCGCGGAGGCCCGCATGGTCCTGCGTCCCTTGCTCATCGCTGGCATCCTCCTCTAGCAGTTCGGCGACCACGGTCTCAATGGCGGCTCTCGTCCACCGCCCCCGTCGACCATGCGTCACCGGTGATATCCGCGAAAGCATAGAACGGTGGGAACTCCCCCGCTGTGTCACTGCAATCACGAATGGAAAACGATACCCAGTGCATGATCGTGCCTTCGGGCCGTCATGTGCGGCAATGCCGTGGGACTCGGCGAGGCGGGTCTCCCACAGGCGACACTTCACGACTAAGGTCGACATGTCATCTGATCTAGACCCATTCCTGAGCGGGACATGTCTGAACTGTCGAACCCCCAGCCCATCACCGCCGGTGACGTCGCCCGAGGAGTGCGCCGGATGGCGTTCCCCTCCGTCGTGGGCGACGAGGTCTGGTGGGAGGAGGAACGCCCCGACGAGCGCCGGGTCACCCTCATGCGGCGCGACGCCGACGGCACCGTGCGCGAACTCCTCCCCGCCCCCTGGGGTGTCGGCAATCGCGTGCACGAGTACGGGGGCCGTTCGTTCCTTCCCGTGCCCCGGCGCGACGACAAGGCCATTCCGCGGATGGGCGTGGTCTTCGCCCACGCCGAGGACCAGCGCCTGTACCTGTGGGAGCGCGACGCCGGGGAACCGGTCCCCCTGACCCCGGAGCCGCACACCGAGGCCGGCCTGCGCTACGCGGACTTCTCGCTCAGCTCCGACGGGCGCTCGGTGCTGTGCGTGCGCGAGGAACACGGCCGCGCGCGGGCCTCGGGGACGGACGGCGGGCCGGGCGCGCAGGCGCCGGTCGGCGCGCCGGCCGGGGACGAGCAGACCGCGGGGGACCACGGCACGGCGGTCGAGGCCGCCGACACGGTCGCCGCGGCCGGCGCGGTGAGCCCGGTGGACACGGTGGGCCCTGCGGACACGGTGGGCCCTGCGGACACGGTGGGCCCGGTGGGCGGGACCGAGCCGGTCGCGGTCGAGCCGGCCGGGACCGACGGCGCGGCCACGGCTCCGGTCCCGGACGCCCCGCACCGGGGCCGCAGCGGCCGCGGGGGCGACATCCGCCGCTCCATCGTCGCCGTGCCCCTGTCCGGACGCGGGGCCCAGGATCCGTCCGTCATCCGCGAGCTGGCCTCGGGCGCGGACTTCTACGCCTCCCCCACCGAGTCCCCGGACGGCGGCCACCTGGCCTACGTCCGCTGGAACCACCCGCGCATGCCGTGGGACGGCACCGAACTCCGGGTGGCCCCGAGCCAGGGCACGGAGTACACGCTCAAGGGCGGCGTGGACGAGTCGGTCCTGTCCCCCCTGTGGGTGAACGACTCCACGCTCTACCTCGCCTCGGACTGGCCCGGGTGGTGGAACCTCTACCAGGCGGGCCTCAAGGGCCAGGCGATCGCGCTGTACCCGGCCGAGGAGGAGTTCCACGCCCCGCCGTGGCGCCTGGGGCACCGCTCGTTCCAGGTGCTCTCCTCGGGCCTGGTGGTCGCACTCCACGGGCTCGCCGACATGACCCCGAGCCTCTACGACCCCGAGACCCTCGACCTCACCCCGATCGCGACCGACCTCACCTCCTGGTCCCAGCTGGACTCCGACGGGGAGTCCGTCGTGGCCATCGCCGCCTCGCCCACCACGCCGCCGTGCCTGGTCCGCTTGGACCCGGCCACGGGGAGCATCGAGGTCCTGCGCACCAGCGACCTGCCCGGGGCAGGCGGTGACGCGGGCACGGCCGACGACGCCGCGCCCTTCAGGATCCCCGTCCCCCAGGCGCAGACTCTGCCCGGCCGGTACGGCGCCCCGGTCCACGTCAACGTGTACCCGCCCGAGGGCTCGGGTCCGGCGCCGTTCGTCATCCACGCGCACGGCGGACCGGTCTCGCACAGCACCAAGGAGTACGACCTGGTCAAGGCGTACTTCACGAGCCGCGGCATCGGTGTGGCCGACGTCAACTACGGCGGGTCCACCGGCTACGGCCGCTCCTACCGCAAGCGGATCCACAAGGAGTGGGGGGTGGTGGACGTGGAGGACGCGATCGGCGTCGCACGCTCCCTCGTGGACCAGGGCCTGGCCGACCCCGACCGCCTGGCCGTCCGCGGTCCCTCCGCAGGCGGCCTCACGGCCCTGATGGCCCTGACCGCGGACACGTTCGCGTGCGGGGTGTCCTACTACGGAGTCGCCGATCTGCTCGGCCTGGCCGAGAGCACCCACGACTTCGAGTCCCGCTTCCTGGACTCGCTCGTCGGCACCCTGCCCGGCTTCACCGAACGCTACCGGGAGCGCTCGCCCATCAACCGGATCGACGAGATCGACGTCCCTGTGCTCCTGCTCCAGGGCACGGCGGACCCGGTGGTCACCCCGGACCAGGCGCGCACGATGGCCGCGGCGCTGGGCGAGCGCGGTGTGCCGCACGCCCTGGTGGAGTTCGAGGGCGAGGGGCACGGCTTCCGCTCGGCCGAGGCCCGCATCCGGGCGCTGGAGACCGAACTGGCCTTCTACGCACGCGTCTTCGACACCGACTTCGGCCTCGGCGTGCGACCCCTCACGCTGTCCACCGCGCCACCGGAGCGTCCGCGCGCGGCCGAGCCGGAGCCGGGACCCGACGCGGCGCCGACGCAGGCCGGATCCCTCAGCGCGAACGGGTCGGCGGGCACCGAGGAGGCCCTGGAGCGCGAGCACCAGAGCGGCTGACCGTCCGCCGACGCCGAACGCCCCCGCCCCGCCCGCCCCAGACGAAAGGACCCGCGGACCGCACCCGCACCGTCCCGGGAAAGACAGCCAGCCGATGAACACGCCATCCCCCACCCCCCGCACCGAGCGCACGGACGGGCCCGCCATCCTTCTGGGTGCCCTCGCCCCGTTGAGCCGGCCCGGCTGGGTCGAGGCGGGCCGGCACCTGGTCGCGGGACTCGACCTGGCCGTGCACGAGGTCAACGGCGCCGGAGGGATCGGGGGCAGGCCCCTGGAGCTCGTGGTCCGGGACACCGCGGCCGATCCGGAGCGGGCCGCGGCGGCCGTGGACGCACTGGCCGGTCTGGGTGTGGCGGCCGTGGTGGGCGAGTACCACAGCGTGGTCGCCCGCGCCGCCGCCGCCAGGGCCGACGCCCTCGGTGTCCCGTTCCTCTGCTCGTCCGCGGTGCTCGACGCACTCACCGACGAACCGACGAGATGGGTGGCGCGCCTGCCTCCGGCGCAGTCCCACGGATGGCGGATCTACGCGGACTTCCTCCTCGGCGCGGGTCGGACCCGGATCGCCGTGGCGACCCAGCCGAGCGCCTACTGGGCGTCCGGGAGCCGTGTCCTGCGCGACCACCTGGCTCCCCGCGGCGGCAGCGTCGTCGAACTCGACGCCCACGCGCTCAGCCCCGAGGCCATGTGCGACGCGCTCGTCGACCACGGATCGACGGCGCTGCTGCTCCTGGTCGGCCACCCGGAACCGGCGATGCCGCTCGTCAGGGCCGTCCGGCGCGACCGGCGGCTGGCGGACCTGATGATCGGTGCTCCAGCCGGACAACCTGAGTTCGCCGCGTGGGGCGAGGCCCTGGGCGCGGACGGCGCCGGGATCCCGTTCCTGCGCTACCTGCCCGAGCGCCTCGGCCCGCTCGGCGAACGGGTCGGGAAGGAGCTCGGCGAACGACTGGGCGAAACGCCCTCCTTCGTCGCCTTCGAGGGGTGGGACACCATCACCGTCCTCGCCGAGGTGCTGCGTTCGCACGGCTGCGACCGGGGGGTCGTCGCCTCGGCCTGGCCGCGCGTGGTGGTCGAGGGCACCCGCGGACCGATCCGGTTCTCTCGCACTCCGGGCATCAACATGTGGCAGTGGGCCTGGGCGCCGATACAGGTCGTCGACCGTGATCCGGCGGAACCCGATCGCCTGCGCGTCCTCCACACCGGCTGAGCGCGCTTCACCACCACCGGAGCCGCCACGGCTTCCGGGCCAGTATCAGGGGCCGAGGCCACCGAGACCACGCACATCCCAGCATCACCGGAACAGCCGCGGGAGCCATGGCCGGCCAGGCCGCCCGAGTCTCCAGCCTCACCGGAGCCACCAGGGCCTCCAGGGACGACAGGACCTCCAGGACGGCATCAGGAGCCAAGGCCACCGAGACCCCCGGGTCTCCGAGGTCCCCAGCGCCGCCAGGACCCCCGGAACTCCGTCGACTCCCCCGGTGCCCTCTCCCACGTGCAGGTGACCCCGGTACTCGGCCCCGCGCCCCTCAGGTCACCGCTCCGAGGGAGTGCGCCTGCTTTCAGGTGGGCGCGGTCTGGCGAGCGGTCTCCGGGCCGATCACCGCATGTCGCTGTGCGACATGGCGGCGGGACCCGGACACCGCGAAGAACAGAACCTACAGGTCCGGGTCGTGCAGCTCCGCCTCGACGCCCTCGCGCTCGAGTTCCTCCCGGATCACCCGGTAGGCCAGGCCGGCGGAGTACCCCTTCCGGGCGAGCACGCCCAGGGCGCGCCGGATCCGGACCTCCTTGTCCTTGCCCCTGGTCGTGGCGAGGCGGCGCCGGGCCAGCTCGCGCGCGGCCACGGTCTCGTCCTCGTCCGTCAGCTGGGAGACGGCCTCGCGCACGGTGTCCTCCTCGACCCCCCGGGTGCGCAGCTCACGGGCCAGCGCGGTGCGGGACAACCGCCGGCCGTGGTGCCGGGAGGTCACCCATGCCTGAGCGAAGGCCTCGTCATCGATCAGGCCCACCTCGTCGAACGAGCCCAGCACCGACCGCACGACCTCGTCCGAGAACTCGCGGCGGTGCAGGGCCTGTTCCAACTGGGCTCGGGTGCGCGGGGAATGCGTGAGCATCCGCAGGCACAGGGCTTTCGCCTTGGCCTCGGGATCCTCCGCGTGCTCCCCCGCCTCACGCATCCGGCGTGGGTGCCTTGGTCGTCTTGGCCGCCGTCGTGCGCTTGGCGGTCGTCTTCGCGGCCTCCTTGGCCGCCGTGTCGACCGCGGGCTTGGCCGACGTGTCGGGGCCGGAGGCGCTGTCGTCGCTGGCCCCGATGCCCAGCTTCTCCTTGATCTTCTTCTCGATCTCATTGGCCACGTCGACGTTCTCGCGCATGAAGTTGCGCGAGTTCTCCTTGCCCTGTCCCAGCTGCGAGCCCTCGTAGGTGTACCAGGCGCCGGACTTGCGAACGATGCCGTGCTCCACGCCCAGGTCGATCAGGCTGCCCTCGCGGGAGACGCCCACGCCGTACAGGATGTCGAACTCGGCCTGCTTGAAGGGCGGGGCCACCTTGTTCTTGACGACCTTGACGCGGGTACGGTTGCCGACCGCGTCGGTACCGTCCTTGAGCGTCTCGATCCGGCGCACGTCCAGGCGCACCGAGGCGTAGAACTTCAGCGCCTTGCCGCCGGTCGTCGTCTCGGGCGAGCCGAACATGACGCCGATCTTCTCGCGCAGCTGGTTGATGAAGATCGCCGTGGTGCCGGTCTGGTGCAGGACGCCGGCGATCTTGCGCAGCGCCTGGGACATCAGGCGGGCCTGCAGGCCGACGTGGCTGTCGCCCATCTCGCCCTCGATCTCCGCACGCGGCACCAGGGCCGCCACGGAGTCGATGACGATGATGGAGACCGCGCCGGAGCGGACGAGCATGTCGACGATCTCCAGCGCCTGCTCACCGGTGTCCGGCTGTGAGAGCAGGAGGTTGTCGGTGTCGACGCCGATCTTCTTGGCGTACTCGGGGTCGAGCGCGTGCTCGGCGTCCACGAACGCGGCGATGCCGCCCAGCTTCTGGGCGCTGGCCACGGCGTGCAGCGCGACGGTCGTCTTACCGGAGGACTCCGGTCCGTAGATCTCGATGATGCGGCCGCGCGGGATACCGCCGATACCGAGCGCGACGTCCAGCGCGATCGCGCCGGTGGGGATCGACTCGATGGGCGGGCGCTCGTCGTCGCCCAGCCGCATGATGGAACCCTTGCCGAACTGCCGCTCGATCTGCGCGAGAGCTGTTTCGAGAGCCTTGTCTCGGTCACCAGATGCCACGGGGTACCCCTGTTGTTGGGTGGATGCCTTCTTCTTCATGATGCGCACGACGCTACGCCGTCGCTACGACAAAAGCGACGCCACACGAACGCCTGTGGACAACCCACACTACCCGAACTTGTGTTCGATAGCCCGTACCCTCATCGGACGGCCGTGGGAAGGTCGAACGCCTCGCACACCGCCCGCCACACCTGCTTGGGCGCCACGCCGTCGGCGAGGGCCTGGTTCACCGTGCGCGAGCCGAGCCCCGCGATGACGTAGTCCTTGGCCAGGCTCTGGGCGTAGGCCTCGCCGAAGTGTTCGTGCATGCTGTGCCAGAAATTCGAGAGTCTCATCGGCCCCAGTATCGGTGATGCGGCCGACGCGCACGGCACCCCTGACCGAATTCGTCGGTCCCGGCGGGCACACTGGCGACATGATCGGCGCACCCTTCGGCACCGCGACCCGGACCTGGTTCGACCAGGCCTTTCCCGCCGGCCCCACACCCGCCCAGGCCCAGGCCTGGGACGCCATCTCCCAGGGCCGCAACACCCTGGTGGTGGCGCCGACCGGCTCCGGCAAGACGCTCTCCGCCTTCCTCTGGTCACTGGACCGCCTCACCCGGACCCCCGGGGACGGCCGCTGCCGTGTCGTGTACGTCTCCCCCCTCAAGGCCCTGGCCGTGGACATCGAACGCAATCTGCGCGCTCCGCTGGCCGGGATCTCCGCGGCCGCGCGAGCGCAGGGCCTGCCGCTGTCCCCCGTCACCGTCGGCGTGCGCACCGGGGACACCCCGGCCGCCGAGCGGCGGCGCCTGGCGACCCGCCCGCCGGACATCCTCATCACCACCCCGGAGTCCCTGTTCCTGGTCCTGACCTCCCGGGCCCGCGAGAGCCTGGCCGGCGTGGAGACGGTCATCGTGGACGAGGTGCACGCCCTGGCGGGCACCAAACGCGGCGCCCACCTCGCGCTGAGCCTGGAGCGGCTGGAGGACCTCCTGGACCGGCCCGCCCAGCGCATCGGCCTGTCCGCCACGGTCCGCCCGCCGGAACTGGTCGCGGAGTTCCTCGGCGGCGCCTCGGTGGTCGCCCCGCACGACACCCCGCACATGGACCTGAGCGTGGTCGTGCCCGTCCCCGACATGGAGGAGCCCGGTCCCGCCGGGCCCGGCGCGGGCTCCGACGGCCCCGGCACCGGCCCCGGCCCGCTCTCCCGCGGGTCGATCTGGCCGCACGTCGAACGGCGGGTCCTGGACCTGGTGGAGGCCCACCGCTCCACGATCGTCTTCACCAACGGCCGCCGCACGGCGGAGAAGCTCTGCGCCAGGCTCAACGACCTGCACGCCGAACTCCACGGCGGCGGCCTGCCCCCGGAGGAGCACGCCGCCGACGTCATCGGGCAGTCCGGGCAGAGCAGGGGCGGTGAGCCCGTCATCGCCCGGGCGCACCACGGTTCGGTCTCCAAGGCCGAACGGGCGCTCATCGAGGAGGACCTCAAGGCGGGCCGGCTGCGCTGCGTCGTGGCCACCTCCAGCCTGGAGCTCGGGGTGGACATGGGCGCCGTCGACATGGTCGTGCAGGTGGCCGCCCCGCCCTCCGTCGCCAGCGGGCTCCAGCGCGTGGGCCGGGCCGGGCACCAGGTCGGGGAGACCTCCCGCGGGGTGTTCTTCCCGCAGTTCCGGGGCGACCTGCTGGCCGCCACCGTGGTCGTGGAGCGGATGCGCGCGGGGGGCATCGAGCGCCTGGAGATGCCGCGCGACCCGCTCGACGTCCTGTCCCAGCAGATCGTGGCGATGGTCGCCATGGACGACTGGCCGGTGGCCGACCTCGCCGCGCTCGTCCGCCGGGCCGCGCCCTTCGCCCGGCTGGCCGACTCCGTCCTGGAGTCCGTCCTGGACATGCTCTCGGGCCGCTATCCCTCCGACGAGTTCGCCGAGCTGCGCCCGCGCGTGGTGTGGGACCGCGAGGCCGACGTCCTGCGCGCCCGGCCCGGCGCGCAGCGGCTCGCCGTGATCAGCGGCGGGACCATCCCCGACCGCGGCCTGTACGCGGTGCACCTGTCCGATACCGCCGCCTCCGGGCGGGCGCCCACCCGGGTCGGCGAGCTGGACGAGGAGATGGTCTACGAGTCGCGGGTGGGCGACGTCTTCGTCCTCGGCTCGACCTCCTGGCGGATCGACGCGATCACCGCCGACCGCGTCCTGGTCTCCCCGGCACCGGGCCGCCCCGGGCGCATGCCGTTCTGGAAGGCGGACTCGATGGGCCGGCCGGCCGAACTGGGCCGGGCCGTGGGCGCGCTGACCCGGGAGCTGGCCGCCGCCGACCACGACACCGCCGTCGAGCGCGCGCTCGCCGCCGGCCTGGATCCCTGGGCGGCCGACAACCTCGTGGCCTACGTGACGGAACAGCGCGAGGCCACGGGGCAGGCGCCCGACGACCGCACCGTGGTGCTGGAGCACTTCCGCGACCAGGTCGGCGACTGGCGCGTGGTGCTGCACTCCCCACTGGGCGCGCGGGTGCACGCCCCCTGGGCCCTGGCCCTCGGCGGCCGGCTCCGCGAGCGCTTCGGCGTCGACGCCCAGGTGGTGCACGGCGACGACGGCATCGTGGTCCGGCTGCCCGACATCGAGCACGACGCGGCGGTCCTGGCCCGCGAACTCACCGACCTGGTGACCCTCGACCCCGAGTCCGTGGAGGAGTTGGTCACCCAGGAGCTGACCGGCTCGGCCCTGTTCGCGGCCCGGTTCCGCGAGTGCGCGGCCCGCGCCCTGCTCCTTCCGCGCCAGCGCCCGGACAAGCGGATGCCGCTGTGGCAGCAGCGGCTGCGCTCGGCGCACCTGTTGTCGGTCGCGGGCCGGTACGGGTCCTTCCCCATCGTCCTGGAGACCGTGCGCGAGTGCCTGCGCGACGTGTTCGACGTCCCGGCCCTGGTGGAGGTCCTCACCGACATCCGGGCCCGCCGGGTGCGCGTGGTCGAGGTGCGCACCGAGCGGGCCTCGCCGTTCGCCCAGTCGCTGCTGATGGAGTACACGGCGGCCTTCCTCTACGAGGGGGACGCCCCGGCCGCCGAGTCGCGCGCGCAGGCGCTCACGCTCGACTCCTCCCTGCTGGCCGACCTGTTGGGCACGGTGGACCTGCGGGACCTGCTCGACCCGGAGGTCGTGGAGCACACCGACGCCCTCCTCCAGCGGACCGCGGCCCCGGTCCGGGACGCGGAGGCCACGGCCGACCTCCTGCGCGAGATCGGACCGCTGACCACGCGGGAGGCGGCCGAGCGGGGTGTGCGCGAGGCGTGGCTGGAGGACCTGGCGAAGGCGGGCCGTGTGGTGCGCGGACCGGTGGCGGGCGCCGAGCGCTGGTACGCGGTGGAGGACGCCGCCCGGCTGCGCGACGCGCTCGGCGCGGTCCCTCCCCCGGGCATTCCCGAGGCCCTGCTGGAACCGGTGGAGGCCCCGCGGCGCGACCTGGTCTCGCGGTACGCGCGTACGCACGGCCCCTTCCACGCGTCGGAGGCGGCCGAGCGGTTGGGCCTGTCCGAGGACGTGGTCCTGGGTGTGCTGCGGGAGTTGGAGGGCTCGGGCCGGGTGGTCAGCGGCGAGTTCCGCCCCAAGGGGTACTCCGCGCCGCAGGCGTCCGTTGAGGGTGCCCGCCCCACCGCGGAGCGGCCGGAGTGGTGCGACGCCGAGGTGCTGCGGCGGCTGCGGCGGGGCTCGATCGCCCGGCTGCGCCGCGAGGTCGAGCCGGTGCCGCCCACGGCGCTGGCCCGTTTCCTCCCCCGCTGGCAGCACGCGGTCCCCGGCGAGCGGCTGCGCGGACCGGACGCGGTGTTCGCGGCGGTGGAGTCGATGCGGGGCGCGCCGATCGCCGCGTCGGACCTGGAGTCGAGCGTGCTGCCCGCCCGCGTCGAGGGATACGCGCCGGTGGAGCTGGACGCGTTGACCCAGGCAGGCGAGGTGGTGTGGGCGGGGCTGGGCGGTGGACGCCGCGGCCGCAGGCCCTCCGGCGAGGGCGGTGGTGGGCGACGGGCAGGGACCGCGCCGCAGGCGTCCGTTGAGGGTGCCCGACCCGCCGCGGAGCGGCCGCCGGGCGGTGGTGGGCGACGGGCAGGCCTGTCCGGGGACGACGGCTGGTTGACGCTGGTGCCCTCCGACGAGGCGGCCGCACTGCTCCCGGATCCCGCCCCGCTGCCCTCGGACTCCGAGCCCGTCGCCTCCGCCGTCCTGGAGGTGCTGTCGGCGGGCGGCGGGATGTTCTTCCGGGACCTGTCCGACCGCTCCGCGCGGGCGCTGGGGTCGGTGGTCTCCGACGCCGCGCTGGTGGAGGCGCTGTGGGACCTGGTGTGGGCCGGCCACGTGACCAATGACTCCCTGGCCCCGCTCCGGGCCCTGCTGGGGTCGGGGCCGGCGCGCCGGCGCTCACCCGCCCGTGCCGGGCGCCGGGGGCGGCCGGTGATGCCCTCGCGGTCGGGGCCGCCGACCGCCGCCGGCCGGTGGTCGGCGCTGCCCGAGCGCGAGACCGATCCGACCCTGCGGGCGCTCGCGCGCGCCCAGGCCAAGCTGGACGAGCAGGGCCTGGTGACCTACGGGGCGCAGGGTCGGCGGATCTCCCGGGAGGAGTACCAGGTCCTGCGGTCGATGGAGGAGTCGGGCCAGGTGCGCCGGGGCTACTTCGTGGAAGGGCTGGGCGGGGCCCAGTTCGCGCTGCCCGGCGCGGTGGACCGGCTGCGCGCGGTGTCCGAGGGCGCTGCCGGCAGGACCGGCGGCCCGGGAGCCGGAGGCGGGAACGGGTGCCTGGTGCTCGCCGCCACCGACCCGGCCAACCCCTACGGACAGACCCTTCCGTGGCCCTCGACCGGCGGCGAGGGCACCGGGCGGCCGGCCCGGGTCGGGCACGCGCTGGTGGTCCTCGACGACGGTGAGCCCACGCTGTACCTGCACCTGGGCGGGCGTTCGGCCCTCACGTTCGGGGCTCCTCCGGCGTCGCTGGAACGCGCGGCCGCCGCCCTGGCCGCGACCGTGCGCGAGCGCGGGCTCGGCCCGGTGGTCGTCGAGCGCGGCGACGGCGCCGACGTCTTCGGGACCCCGTTGGACACGGCGCTGGTGTCCCACGGCTTCCACGTCACACCCAAGGGGCTGCGCCTGCGCGACTGAGCGGCGGGAACGCGGTGGCGGATCCGGGCGCCCCGGGCCACAATGGCTCCGGACACGAGGCCGTGGAACGGGAGCGGGGCATGGACGTGCGCATCCGGCCGATGCGGGACGAGGACGCACCGGACCTGGTCCGGGTGTCGCTGGCGGCGGACACGATGTTCGCCGACGCCGGGGTCGAGCTGCCCCCGGACGACCCCCGCACCCTGTTGGCGCACGCCGAGCGCGTCCTGGTGGCCGCCGGGACCGACGGCCGGCCGTGCGGCCTGGCGGCGACCGTCACGGTGGACGGGCTCCCCCACCTGGAACAGATCGCGGTCGATCCCGACCACGGACGCAGGGGTGTGGGCTCGGCCCTGCTGGCGGCCGTCTGCGCGGAGGCGGCCGCGCGGGGCCACGAGAGGCTCACGCTCACCACGTTCCGGGATCTGCCGTGGAACGGGCCCTGGTACCTGGCCCGCGGCTTCGCTCCCCTGCCCCGTGCGCTGTGGGGACCGGAGCTGGCCCGGCTGTGGGAGTCGGAGGCCCCGATCCGGGTCCGCCCCCGGCTCGTCATGGCGCGTCGGACCCGTTGACCGGGGCCGGGCCCACGCGGCGCACCCGCGGTCACTCGGCGGGCAGGGCTTCCCGCACCGCCTTCGCGGCGAGCGCCGGGTCGTAGCCCTCCGGGACGCCCTCGACCAGGACGATGTCGCCGTCGATGTGTCGCGAGCGCAGCGTCGCGATCTCCTGGTACGCGGGCGAGTCCCACCAGGCCCGCGCCTCGCTGATGCCCGGGAAGCCGATCATCACGATGTTCCCGGGCCAGGCGCCCTCCTTCACCTCGTGCGGCGTGGCGTGCACGAGGAAGCGGCCCCCGTAGGGCTCGAAGGTCGCCGTGACGCGCTCGATGTACTCGGCGATCTCCGGGTGCGGGTCGGCGGCTCGCAGGTGCGCGATGGCGTAGGCGGGCATGGTGTCCTCTCGGCCGGTCGGTCTCCGTGTCACCGGCGATCGTGGCAGGCGCGCGCACGGGGGTCGATGACCTCGGAGGTCATCGACCCGGCCGGGTGACCGCGACCGTCCCCTGGACCGTCCGCCGCCGCGTCCCACCGCCGCGGCGGGTTTGCGACCATGGTGTCCATGGCCCCCTCAGACCCCGCGGACCCCACGGAAGACCTCACCGCCGCGCGAAGAGCGACCGTCGGCCGGTACGAGCTCCGCGCGGAGCTCGGCAGCGGCGGGATGGGCACGGTGTGGCGCGCCTTCGACCCGCGACTGGACAGGGACGTGGCGATCAAGGAGGTCCACCTGCCGCCCGACCTGCCGCCCCGGGAGCGGGAGCGGGCCCGGGCCCGGATGGTGCGCGAGGCCCGGGCGGCGGCCCGCGTCCCCCATCCGTCGGTCGTGACCGTGCACGACGTGCTGGAGGTCGACGGGACCCCGTTCATCGTGATGGAACTGCTGGACGGCGAGTCACTGCGAGACCTCCTGCACCGGTCGGGCCCCCTGCCCGAGCGGGAGGTGGAGCGGATCGCCCGGCCCCTGCTCGACGCGCTGCGTGCCGCCCACCGGTCGGGGGTGATCCACCGGGACGTCAAGCCCGCCAACATCATGCTGGCCGACGGCGGTGCGCGGCCGGTGCTGACCGACTTCGGTATCGCGAACCTGGCCGACGGCGGCGCGACCGCTCTGACCGGCACGGGGACGATCCTCGGCACCGCCGCCTACGCCGCCCCCGAGCGCCTGGACCGGGACGAGACCACGGCGGCCTCGGACCTGTGGAGCCTGGGCGCCACCCTGTTCGCCGCGCTGGCCGGCGCCTCCCCCTTCAAACGGGACTCGCTCACCTCCACGCTCACGGCCGTGCTCACACTGCCCGTGCCGCGACCGCCGGCCGGGGCCCGCCTGACCGCCCTGGTCGGCGGGTTGCTGGAGCGGGATCCCCGGAGGCGCCTGACCTCGGAACGGGCTCTGGCCCTGCTCGACGGGCCCGGGCCCACCCCGCCGCCCTCCGTCTCGTTACCCGCCCACTCCGCCCCGGCACCCGCGGTCCACGCGTCCAGGCCCTCGGTGCCCGCCTCTCCCGCCCACCCCGTTCAGGCCCCCGCGCACTCCCCCGTGCCCCGGCGCTCCGGTCGGCCCCTGCTGTGGACGGGCGCGGCCGCGCTGGTGGTCGCGCTCCTGATCATGGCCGTCGCCATGGTTGCGCGCCTGATCCCCCTGGGGCCGGAGGAGGGCGGGGCGGAGCCGACCGCCCCCGCCACGGAGGCACCGGCGGAGGAGGCCGCGGCGGCGGAGGAGGCCGCGGAGCCCCCTGAGGGGTTCGAGTTCCTCGACGACGGTGTCGTGCGGCTCCTCCTCCCCGAGGACTGGGAGGCCGAGGACGTCACGGACGAGCACGAGAGCGAGGTGTCCACCCCTCTGGCCGCCTACGACTTCGCGACGGGGGTGGAGACCGGCACGGCCTCCGTCACCGCCACCGACAGCGAGGTCCTCGCCCTGGGAGCCTACGACTCCCTCCTGCGGATGGAGGAGATCCTCCATGAGAACGCGGACTTCACCGACGTGGAGAGCCTGCGCCTGAGCACCGGGCCCCCGATGACCGGATACGGGACCGCCGTGTACGAGGTCACCTTCCGCCATGAGGAGAGGCAGGTGCCGGAGCGGTGGATGCTGGTCCGGGAGCTCAGCGACCCCGAGGAGGGCCGCTCGTACCGGCTGACCCTCAACTTCCCTGCGGAGCTGAGGGAGGAGCACGCGGACGACTTCGAGCGGATGATCACGTCCTTCGAACCCGTCGGCTGACGCCGCGCCCCGGCCCGGGGCTCCTCACACGGTGGAGGAGAACACCTCCTCGCGCGCGCGTTCGAGCGCGTGCAGCAGCGCCCCCCGGACCACGGGACTGCCCTCGACCGTACCGAGCGCGACCTCCGTGGCGTTGGGCCCGATCCGCGCTGTCGCGGCCTCCACCCGTTCGGCGAGCTTGGCGCCGCCCGCCCTGGCCACTTCGCCGCCGAGCACGACCAGGCCCGGGTCGATGACGACGCTGACGGCGGCCACCCCGCGGGCGAGCCGTTCGGCGAAGGCGTCGAGGAAGGCGTCGGCGTCGGGGGTCCCGGCCGCCGAGGCGGCGCTGACGACGTCCACCACGTCCTCACCGACGATGCCGTGCTCGGCCGCCAGCCGGACCACCTGGTTGGACTTGACCAGGGCCTGGAACCCGTGCGGCAGCTCGCCGGAATCGTCCCTCAGCGACTCGTAGCCGCCGGACAACCCGATGTCGGTGGGCAGCGGCGCCCCCGGCACCGGCAGGTAGCCGATCTCGCCCGCGCCGCCCGAGCGCCCGCGGTGGATGCGGCCGTCGATCATCGTGGACATGCCGACGCCGCCCGCCGCGCTGAGCCAGATCAGCACGAACTCGGCCACGCCGGAGGCGGCCCCTTCCGCGTGTTCGGCCATGGCGGCCAGGTTCACGTCGTTCTCTATCATCACGGACCGCTTCAGGTCGGCCCGCAGGGCCTCCAGCACCCCCTCGTGCCACGACATCAGATCGAAGGAGAAACGGATGTCGCCCGTGCGCGGATCGACCACGCCGGGTGTACCGATCACGCAGGCGCGGATCCTGTCGAGGGGGACACCGGTCTTCTCCACCAGGCGCATCACGGCGGTGTGCACCAGCGCGACGGGATCGTCCGAGGCGCTGGGGTCGACGCTGACCTCGCTGATGACACGGCCCGTGATGTCGGCGATGGTGGCCGTGACCCGTCCGGCGCTGACGTCGAGGGCCGCGACGTAAGCGCTTTCTGGTACGACCGCGTAGAGCGCCGCGTTGGGTCCGCGGCCGCCGGCCTTGCTGCCGACCACGCGGACCAGGTCGCGCTCCTCCAGTCGGGCCAGGAGCTGGGAGGCGGTCACCTTGGACAGTCCTGTTCGCGTGCCCAGCTGCGTCCTGGTCAACGGACCGGCGGAGAGCAGCAGCTCCAGTGCCGCACGGTCGTTGAGCTGGCGTAGCAGCCGGGGAGTCCCCGGACGTTGAGACATAACCGTGACACCTCACCCTGTTTTTATTAGGAAAGTTTCCTGTTAATTTAGCTCACAACCTCACAGGAGGTCACGTCCTGGAAGGTCCGAGTCCAACGGGCACGGACCCCCGGTACCCGCGCCGGCGGGGCGGCCACAGTGCGATCCCAGCACAGTTCCCACACAGTCGTCGAAGCGGTCGGATCACTCATGATCCCAGGCCGCGTCGAGCACAGGCGTCGAGCCCCAGCGCGCCGTGCGAAGGGAGACAGGTACACCATGAAGTTCCCCAAGATCGCCGCGGCCTCGGCCGTGGTCATGCTCGCCGCCGCCTGTGGCGGCGGTTCCGACGACGGCGGGGGCGGCTCCACCGCCGATGCCCCCGAGACGCTCACCGTGTGGCGGATGGGAGACGCCACCGAGGACCAGAACGCCTTCATGGACTCGGTCACCGAGCAGTACCAGGAGCTCTACCCCGACACCGAGGTCGACGTGCAGTGGGTCCCCTGGGGCGAGTTCTCCCAGCGGTTCCAGACGGCGATGGTCAGCGGCGGCCCCGACGTCGTCGAGATCGGCAACGACCAGGTTCCCACCTGGGCCGACGCCGGCGCGCTCTACGACGTCGCCGAACTGGCCGAGGACTGGGAGGACCGCGAGGACATCCTCGAGGGCGCCTACGCCAACGGCACCTTCGACGACGCCCAGTACAGCGTTCCCTGGTACAGCGGCGTCCGCGCCCTCTGGTACAACGCCGACTGGCTGAACGAGCTCGGCCACGAGCCGCCGCAGGACTGGGACCAGCTCCTGGAGGTCTCCGCCGACATCGAGGACGAGTACGGCGTCCCCGGTTTCGCCGCACCCACCGACTTCCTCAACGGCATCGCCAGCTTCGTCTGGTCCAACGGCGGCGAGTTCGCCACCCTCGAGGGCGAGGAGTGGACCGGACAGCTGGACTCCCCCGAGACCACCGAGGCCCTGGAGTTCTACGCGGGCCTGACCGTCGACGAGGTCTCCCCGAGCGCCTGCATCGGCCTGAACGAGGTCGACTGCGCGCACGCCGACTTCGTCAACCGCGACCTCGGCATGTTCATCGACGGTCCCTGGGCCAGGGCCCAGCTGGAGGACCTGAACGACGAGCACGCCGACCAGTGGGCCACCGCGCCGATCCCCGGCGCGGACGGCATGGCGCCCGCCTTCGGCGGCGGCTCCGACCTCGCCGTGTGGGGCACCTCGGAGCACCCCGAGGCCGCGTTCGACTACATCACCACGCTGAACAGCAAGGACAACGCGCTGACCTACAACGAGGTCTCCTCGATGTTCCCGACCTACGGCGACGTGCTGGAGAGCGACACCTTCCAGGACGACCCGGTCCTGGCCGGCGCCGCCACCCAGGCCGGCGGTGACCTGCGCCTGTTCCCGGACACCCCCAACTGGGGTCACGTCCAGTGGGAGCTGACCACGGTCCAGACCGCCGTGCAGCGCATGGCCGAGGGCGAGTCCGCCGACGACGTGCTCCCCGAACTGAACGAAGAGCTCACCGAGGCGCTCAACCGCCCCACCGAGTAAACGGAGCAGCCACGGACGTACGCGACCGCGTACGGCCAGGGGCGGCCGTCGGACCGACGGCCGCCCCGCCCAACCGCCAGGTGAGAACAGCCATGACACAAACGCTGGAACGCGCCACCGCCCCCGAACCGCAGGAGCCCCGGCCGCGCCTGCGCTCGAAGCGGGTATCGCGACGCCGAGCGCTCACGCCCTACCTCCTGATCCTCCCCGCCCTCGCGACACTCGCCGTGGTCCTGCTGTGGCCGATCGTGCAGATGGTGTGGATGTCGCTGCACGACTACGGGCTGCGCCAGCTCCAGGGCCAGGAAGCGGAGTGGAACGGCTTCGCCCACTACACCGCCGTCCTGACCGACGCGCGCTTCTGGGAGATCTTCCGGAACACCATCGTCGTGTGCCTGGCCATGGTGGTCCTGACGATGATCCTGGGGACCCTGGTGGGCATCCTGCTCCACAAGCTCCCCAACTGGGCCTCCACCATCCTCGGCCTGGGCCTGATGCTCGCGTGGGCCACGCCCGTCATCAGCGCCGCGATCGTCTACCGGTGGCTCTTCGACACCCGGTACGGCCTGGTCAACACGATCCTGGCGGCACTGCCGGACTGGCTCGTGGGATCGGGGTGGGGGGAGTTCAACTGGTTCAACTCCCCCAGCACGCTCTTCCCGATCCTCATCGTGACCGTGGTGTGGCAGTCGTTCCCGTTCGTGGCGATCAGCGTGCTGGCCGGGCTCAAGAGCATTCCGGGCGAGCTGTACGAGGCCGCGCGCATGGACGGCGCCGGCGCCTGGAAGAGCTTCTGGAGCGTCACGGCCCCCATGCTGCGGCCACTGTTCGCCCTGCTGCTCGTCCTCCAGGTGATCTGGGACTTCCGCATCTTCACGCAGCTGTTCATCCTCGCCGGCGGAGTGACCAACCGCGAGGTGGCCCTGCTGCCCGTCTACATCTACCAACTGGGCTTCGCCTCGACCCCGCCGAACTACGGCATGGGCTCGGCGATCGCCGTCATCATGACCGTCCTGGTCCTCGCGATCACCGCGTACTACCTGCGAGTGATGATCCGCCAGGGAGAGACCCGATGAACAACGTCCACCGTCTGCGCAGGGCCGTCGGCAAGGTCGGCCTGTACACAGCGGCCCTCGCGGTCTTCGTCTTCGCGGTCTTCCCCGTCTACTGGGTCCTGGCCACCGCGCTGCGGCCCACCGGGGAGATCTTCACCCGCGAACCCACGCTGCTGCCGCGCACGATCACCTTCGAGCACTTCGAGCGGGTCCTGTCCGGGGTGCTCATCCCCGGCACGTCGTTCTGGTCGTTCCTCACCAACAGCCTCATCGTGACCCTGGGATCGGTCACCGTCGCCGCACTGCTGTCGCTGGTCGCGGCGATCGGCGTCGCGCGGTACCGGTTCCGGCTCCGCTCGGTGTTCATCCTCCTGCTGCTGGTCATCCAGATGGTGCCGGTCGAGGCGCTGATCATCTCGCTCTTCGTCAACTTCTTCCACCTGGGCCGGACCCTGGACGTGGAGCTCGTGAACAGCCTCGCCGGCGTGTTCGTGGTCTATGTCGCGGTGTCCCTGCCGATCACCATCCTGATGGTCCGCAACTTCGTCAACGCCGTGCCCAAGGACCTGGAGGAGGCCGCGGCCATCGACGGCGCCGGGGCCTGGACGATCTTCTGGCGCATCCTCATGCCGCTGGTCGCCCCCGGGCTGGCCGCCGCGAGCATCTTCGCCTTCATCACCACCTGGAACGAGTTCGTCGTGGCGTTCACGTTCCTGCAGAACAACACGGGCGCCTACACGCTGCCGATCTCGCTGCAGTACTACTTCGGCGCCGTGTCCATCGAGTGGGGCTCCATCATGGCCGCCTCGACCCTGCTGACCGTGCCGGTGATGATCTTCTTCCTGCTCGTCCAGCGCCGCATGGTCTCCGGTCTGACCATGGGCGCGGTCAAGGGCTGACCCCGCCCGGCCCCACCCCCTCAACGGACGGCCTTCGGCAGTAGGCCCACCCGTCACCCACCACCGCCCTCAACGGACGGCCTTCGGCCGTAGTCCTTCTTGTGGACTCTCACGCTCACCGAACGGAGTTCGTCATGTCGAACGACCCGACCCTGGCGCGCTTGGCCAACGCCACGCTGCTGGTCCCCTTCGAGTCCCACCACGCCCCGCGCTGGCTGCTGGAGGGTCTGGCGGACGGCATCGCCGGTGTCTGTCTGTTCCACAACAACCTGGACGGCTCCGAGCAGGTGACCGCGTTGAACGCGCGGCTGGCCGAGGCCGCCGACACCCCGCTGATCTCCCTCGACGAGGAGGGCGGCGACGTCACCCGGATCGGGCAGGCGCGCGGCAGCGACTACCCGGGCAACGCCGCCCTGGGCGCCGTCGACGACACCGACCTGACCCGCCTGACCCACCGTTCGCTCGGCGGCCGGCTGGCCGGCCTGGGCTTCAACATGGACCTGGCGCCGTCCGTGGACGTCAACGTCGCGGACGACAACCCGGTCATCGGGACCCGCTCCTTCGGCTCCGACGCCGACCTGGTGGCGCGGCACGCGGCGGCGGCCGTGCGGGGCCTGCACGAGGCCGGTGTGGTCGCGTGCGCCAAGCACTTCCCCGGCCACGGCGCGACCTCACAGGACTCCCACCACGCGCTCCCCCGCGTGGAGGCCGACCTGGACCTGCTGCACCGGCGCGAGCTCGCCCCGTTCCGGGCGGCGGTCGACGCCGGGGTCCGCACGATCCTGACCGCGCACATCGAGATGCCCGCCCTGGGCGGACACGGACCCGCCACGCTCACACCGCGGATCCTCAACGACCTGCTCCGCGACGAACTGGGCTTCACCGGGGTCGTCATGAGCGACGCCATGGACATGGACGGCGTCAGCGGCCGCATCGGCATCCCCGAGGCCAGCGTGCGCGCCGTCGCCGCCGGCTGCGACCTGCTGTGCCTGGGCCGGTTCGTCTACGCCGACCAGATCGTGCGGGTGCGCGCGGCGCTGATCGACGCGGTCCGCGAAGGCCGCCTGACCGGTGAGCGCCTGGAGGAGGCCGCCGAGCGCACCAGCGCGCTGCGGTCGTGGATCCGCGCGAGAGCCGACCGCAGGGCCGCCGCCGCCGAGACCGAGGGCATCGGCCTGGCCGGAGCCCGCCGCGCGGCCAGGGTGGACGGTGAACTGCCCGCGCTGGCCGATCCGTTCGTCGTGGAGGTGGACGCGCCCGCGGGCATGGCCGTGGGCGAGGTCCCGTGGGGCCTGTCCGCCTGGTTCCCCGACGTGCGGCGGGTCTCACCCGACGCCGCCCACGCCGACCGGCTGGCCGCCGAGGCGTCCGGTCGCGACCTGGTCGTCGTGGTACGCGACGCGCACCGCCATCCCGAGGCCCAGGAGCTCGTCAGCCGCCTGCTGACGGCCCACCCCACCGCCGTGGTCGTGGAAATGGGCCTGCCCGTCTGGCGGCCCGATTGCGGCGCCTACGTGAGCACGTACGGCGCCGCGCACGTCAACGGGCGCAGTGCCGCCGAGCTGCTGGGCGCCGGCGGTGCCGTGGGCGCCGCGGTGCCGCCCCGGGCCTGAGTCCCCCGCGGCGTCGACGACGCGCCCGGCGGCGGGCGCTCCCGCCCCCACCGGCCGCCACCGGGGACGACGTCACCGATGTCCCCGAAACCAGGTCGGAGAAGTATCCTTAGGGGGCAGCATCCCGGCCGACGGCGTCCCCGTCGGCGGCCGGTGCCCCATTCGCCCTTCAAAACACGGCATAATCACAGCATGCGCCTTTCAGCCCGGGTCGACTACGCGCTACGCGCGGCAGCGGAGCTCGCTGTCGCCGGCGAAGGGCCGGTGACGGCGGAGCAGCTCGCGCGTGCTCAGTCCATCCCCGGAAAATTCCTGGAGAACATCCTCACCCAACTGCGCCGTGCCGGCCTGGTGCGCAGCCAGCGCGGCCCCGTGGGCGGCTACTGGCTGGCCCGTCCGGCGGCGGAGATCTCCCTCGCGGACATCATCCGCGCGGTCGACGGGCCCTTGGCCAACGTTCGTGGCGAACGCCCCGAACACGTCGACTACGACGGCGCCGCACGCAGTCTGCAACAGGTGTGGATCGCCCTGCGCGCGAGCGAGCGGTCCATCCTGGAGGGTGTCAACCTCCAGCACCTGGTGACCAACGAGCTGCCCGAGTCCGTGCGGGCGCTCGCCGAGGACCCCGAGGCCTGGGTGAACCACACCCACCGCTGAGCCTGTGCCCGCTCGGGGCCGGGGCACCGCCCACATGAAGGAGCCGACCACCCTCGGGTGGTCGGCTCCTTCATGTGGTCATGGGGAAGCTGAACTGACGTACGTACCGAACGCGGGGGTCAGACCCCCACCATGTCGGCGACCTGGGGAACGCGATCCGGTACCGGCTCGATGCCGAGGTCCTGCGCTGGAACGGGATCGGACGTGACCGCGTCACCGAGCAGCGCGGCCTCCTGGAGCTCGGCGAGGGCCAGCTGGTCGGAGACCTCTCTCAGCACCTGCGAGAGCGGGACCCCAAGGGCCCCGCAGATCGAAGAGAGCAGCTCGGAAGAGGCTTCCTTCTGCCCGCGTTCGACCTCCGACAGGTATCCGAGGGACACACGTGCATCGGCCGACACCTCGCGGAGGGTGCGGCCCTGGCGCTGGCGCAGCCGCCTGAGCACGTCACCAAGTAGGTGACGAAGCAGGACCATCATTCGCGCTCCCTCCCACCGGTAGCGACCTTCATATACAACACCGTACCTGCCCCACGCCCGATTCGGGCACCTCTTGTCGGCCTGTTCGCTGGAGGGGGAACCGTGTCCCGGTGTGGTTTTGTTCCCGGGAAACGGGTATGAGGGGCACCCCGCTCGGCGGTGTCAGGGCCGGGCGCCGCCCGCCGCGTTCCCGCGGACGGCCGAGTCCAGCAGCGCGAGCGCGCCCTCGACCGTGGCGTATCGGATACCCCCACGATCACCAGTGAAACGAAGGGCATGGGCCTCGGAGTTCCCGGATGGCCCGGCCACCGCCGCGAAGACGGTCCCCACGGGCTGCCCGTCCTGCGGTTCCGGCCCGGCCACGCCCGTCACCGCGATCGCGAAATCCGCGCCCAGGAGACGGCGCGCGCCCGAGGCCATCGCCTCGGCCACCCGCGGGTGGACGGCGCCATGGGCGGCCAGGAGGTCCTCGGGCACCCCGAGGAGGTCGGCCTTGGTCTGTGTCGCGTAGGTCACCACACCGCCGCGGTAGGTCTTCGAGGACCCGGGCACGGCGGTCAGGTGCGCGCCGATGAGACCGCCCGTGAGCGACTCGGCCGTGGCGCAGGTGGCACCACACGCCAGCAGGGACTCATGGGCCGCCTGCGCCGCGGCCACCGCGGCGATCTGCAGCCCGAAGTCCACGCCGGTCCCGGTCACGAGTCGGTCGCTCCCCGGGAGCGGGCCAGTCGGACGGCGTCGAACACGTACACGATCCCGGTCCACAGGGTGACCGCCAGGGCGGCCGCCATCACCAGGTGGGCGGCCCAGGTGAACACGAACGCGAAGGGCAGCAGGTGCAGCGGGAAGAGGTAGATGCTGATCGCGACGATCTGCAGGACCGTCTTGAGCTTTCCGCCCTGGCTCGCGGGCATCACGCCGTAGCGCAGGACCGCGAACCGCAGGGCGGTGATCCCCCACTCGCGGGCCAGGATGGCGATGGTCACCCACCACCACAGGTCGCCCTGCAGGGACAGCACGACCAGCGCCGCGCCGGTGAGCGCCTTGTCCGCGATGGGGTCGGCGATCTTGCCGAAGTCGGTGACCAGGTTGCGGCGACGCGCGATCTCACCGTCGATGCGGTCGGTGATCGCGGCCACCACGAAGACCGCGAACGCGGCGAAGCGCCACCAGGAGCCGTCCAGGAACATGAACCAGACGAAGAGCGGCACCATGACCAGACGGCTCATCGTCAGGACGTTGGCGAGGTTCCACAGCGGGGCCTGGGGCGCGGGCGACGCCGCGGGTTCCTGGGTGCTCATCTGTCTCCGGCTTCCCCGTCCGCCTGTGTCTCCTCCTGCTCGGCGACCAGGTCGGCGCCGGCGGACTGGATGACGGTGGCGCGCACCAGGTCGCCGACCGCGAGGTTCTCACCGTAGAGGATGGTGCTTCCGTCCACCTCCGGCGCCTGGTGTCCGGCGCGGCCCTCGTAGGCGCCGTCCTCCAGCTCGGTCTCGACCAGCACGGTCACCTCGGTGCCGATGCGCTCCTCGGCCCGCTGGGCCATGAGCTCCTCGGAGAGCCGGTTGAGCCGGTCGACGCGCTCGCCGATGACCTCCGCCGGGACCTTGTCCGGGTGGCTCAGGGCCTCGGTGTTGTCCTCGTCGGAGTAGCCGAAGACGCCGATGGCGTCCAGCCGGGCCTCGCTGAGGAAGGCGACCAGCTCCTCGAACTCGGCCTCGGTCTCACCGGGGAAGCCCACGATGAAGTTGGAGCGGGCACCGGCCTCGGGGGCGCGCTCGCGCACCGTGTTCAGCAGCTCCAGGAAGCGCTCGCGGTCCCCGAAGCGCCGCATGCGGCGCAGCAGGGGGCCGCTGGCGTGCTGGAAGGACAGGTCGAAGTAGGGAACGACGCCGGGAGTGCCGGTGAGCACGTCCACGAGCCCGGGGCGCACCTCGGCGGGCTGGAGGTAGCTGACGCGCACGCGCTCCAGCCCCTCGACGGCGGCCAGGCGCGGCACCAGCTTCTCCAGCGCGCGGACGTCGCCCAGGTCCTTGCCATAGGACGTGGAGTTCTCGCTGACGAGGAACACCTCGCGCACGCCCTCGCTCGCGAGCCACTCGGCCTCGCGCACGATCTCGTCGGGCTGCCGGGAGATGTAGGCGCCGCGGAAGGTCGGGATGGCGCAGAAGGTGCAGCGGCGGTCGCAGCCGGAGGCGATCTTGAGGTTGGCGACCGGTCCGCCGGTGAGGCGGCGGCGCGGGACGCCCGCGCGGTAGGGCAGCGCGGTGCCCTCGGCGCCGGCGGCGTCGGTGAAGGCCGCGTGGCCCGGGACGTGCGCCTGCGAGGCGTCGCGGTCCGCGGGGCTGATGGGCAGCAGCGTGCGCCGGTCGCGGGGGTCGTGCGGCACCAGCCGGCGGCCGGCGACGACGTCGTCGAGCCGGTCGGCGATGGCGGAGTAGTCGTCGAAGCCGATGACCTGGGCTTCGGGCAGGGCCTCGGAGAGCTCGGAACCGTAGCGCTCGGCCATGCACCCGGCGGCGACGACCTTGCCACCGTTCTCGGCGGCCTCCAGGAGCGTCTCGATGGAGTCCTGTTTGGCTGCGTCGATGAATCCGCAGGTGTTGACGACGGTCACGTCGGCTTCGGCGTCGCCGTCGACGAGGTCCCAGCCGCCTTCGGCCAGGCGCCCGGCCAGCTCTTCGGAGTCGACCTCGTTACGCGCACACCCCAGTGTGACGAGTGAGACAGTACGGCGCGATGACATGGCTTCCAAGCGTGTGGGAGAGCTTCGAGTGGTGCGGCGCGCGGCGCGGTCCGGGCCGCGCTCGCGTCCGGCCGGGGGCCGCCGCCGCGACCCCCAACCCTACCGTGGATACTCCACCTGCCCGAACCCGGCCGGGTGCGACCGGCCCCGTCACTGCGTGAAGCCGTCGGCGTCGACGGTGACCTCCCTGACCGCGCCGGACGAGCCCGCCGCGCCGAGGTCGCGCCCGTCGACGGACACCCGGAGCGCCCCCGCGTGGCCGACCTTCAGCGTCAGGGCTTCGTCGGTGACGTATTCCTGCGCCTGGCCCTCCAGCAGGAATCCGGTGAACAGGTCCGTGCCGTCGGTGTCGGTGACCTTGAGCCAGGTCCGGTCCGAGGCGGCGACCCCGACCGTGAACTCGGTGGGCGGCTCCAGCGCCGGAACGTCGGCCACCGTGGCCGCGGCGGCGCCGCCGTCGTCCTCCTCCACGGGGCCCACCACGCTGCCGGACTCGACCGCCGAGCGCAGCGGGATCTCGCCCTCCCAGCCCTGCCAGGCGCGGACCCCGACGAAGACGGCCAGGACGAGGATGACGCCCACGACCGCCCACGGCCAGTGCCGGCGGACCGTGTCGGCCGGACGCAGGCGGGCGCGGGCGGTGGTCCGGGTCGCCGGGCGGCGGCGGGCCGCGCCCGCGGCCTTGGTCCGGGTGCCGGTCGCACTTCCCTCCCCCGCCGCCTCGGCCCCGTCCTGGCCCTGGGGCTGCTGCCCCCGGGCGCTGTGCCGGCCCACGCGCGGGGCCGGTACACCGCCGCGCGGAGCCTCCTTGCGCGCCGCCCTGGCGCGCGGCGCCTCGCCCCGCACCGGCCGTTCCACGTGGCGCCGGCGCTCGAAGTGGCCCCAGCTCTCGGATCCGTGGGCGGGGTCCTCCGTCTCGTCGCCCACGCGCAGCGGCTCGGCCATGGCCTCGTCGTCGGTTCCTCGGGCCGCGCGCGCCGCGGCGACCGCCCGGGCGGCCTCGGGAGCGGCCGCCGGGTGGCGTTGGAGCGGAACGAAGGCGAGTTTGGCCATGTTGGCGTGGTCCCGTTCGTACTCCGCCAGGAGCGGGTCCGGGTCCAGACCCAGGGCTCGGCAGATGCCGCGGATGTGTCCGCGTGCGTAGAAGTCCCCACCGCAGGGGACGAAGTCCTCCGCCTCGATGCCCTTGAGGACCCGTTCCCGGATGCGTGTACGGGTGCTGAGATCCGCGACCGTGTAGCCCGCCGCTATGCGTGCGGCGGCCAGGGTGTGACCGATCGTCGCCATGCGCACTCCCTCCACGACTGTCTGTGAGTGGCGGAGTCCACTCTGCCCTGCTGTCCGAATCCGCGCAGGACACCACGCCCCATGCCGCGTCCAAGATCGTGCCAAATCGGGCAGGGCCGGCCCGCGCCACCGGGGACGGGGCAGGAGGGAGCCGGTGGGGGCCGGCAGGGGGCGGCGAAGCGAAGCGGAACGGTCAGCCCCGGATGTCGGCGAGCACCCCGGGCAGTTCGTCGGGGGTGACCAGGACGTCGCGGGCCTTGGAGCCCTCGCTGGGGCCGACGACGTCGCGGCTCTCCATGAGGTCCATGAGGCGGCCCGCCTTGGCGAAGCCCACCCGCAGCTTGCGCTGGAGCATCGACGTGGACCCGAACTGGGTGGTGACCACCAGCTCGACCGCCTGCAGCAGCAGGTCGAGGTCGTCGCCGATGTCCTCGTCGATCTCCTTCTTCTTGGTCTCGGGGGCCGCGACGTCCTCGCGGTAGCTGGGCTCGGACTGCTTCTTGCAGTGGTCGACGATCGCCCGGATCTCCTTCTCCGACACCCAGGCGTTCTGCAACCGGATCGGCTTGCCCGCACCCATGGGCAGGAACAGCGCGTCGCCTTTGCCCACCAGCTTCTCCGCGCCGGGCTGGTCCAGGATGACGCGGCTGTCGGACAGGCTCGAGGTGGCGAAGGCCAGCCGGGAGGGGACGTTGGCCTTGATCAGACCGGTGACGACGTCGACGCTGGGCCGCTGCGTGGCCAGCACCAGGTGGATGCCGGCCGCGCGGGCCAGCTGCGTGATGCGCACGACGGCGTCCTCGACGTCGCGCGGGGCGACCATCATCAGGTCGGCGAGCTCGTCCACGATCACCAGCAGGTACGGGTAGGGCTCGTACACGCGCTCGCTGCCCGGCGGCGCGGTCAGCTCGCCCTTGCGCACGGCGGCGTTGAAGTCGTCGACGTGCCGGTACCCGGAGGCGGCCAGGTCGTCGTAGCGCCGGTCCATCTCCCCCACGACCCACTGGAGGGCCTCGGCGGCCTTCTTGGGGCTGGTGATGATGGGGGTGATCAGGTGCGGGATGCCCTCGTACATCGTCAGCTCGACCCGCTTGGGGTCGACCAGGATCATCCGGACCTCGTCGGGCGTGGAGCGCATCATCAGCGAGGTGATCAGCCCGTTGATGCAGGTCGACTTACCGGCGCCGGTGGCGCCGGCCACCAGCACGTGCGGCATCTTGGCGAGGTTGGCCACGACGTTGGAGCCCTCAACGTCCTTGCCCAGTCCCACCAGCATCGGGTGGTCGTCGGAGGTGGCCACCGGCGAGCGCAGCACGTCGCCCAGGCTGACGATGTCCTTGTCGGTGTTGGGGATCTCCACACCGATAGCGGACTTGCCCGGGATCGGCGACTGGATGCGCACGTCGGCGCTCTTGACCGCCAGGGAGATGTTCTTGGCCAGCGCGGTGACCTTCTCCACCTTGACCGCCGGGCCCAGCTCGATCTCGTAGCGGGTGACCGTCGGCCCGCGGGTGAACCCGGTGACCTCGGCGTCGAGCTTGAACTGCGTGAGCACGCCCGAGAGCGCGCCGACCACGTCGTCGTTGGCCTTGGTCCGCGGTTTGACCGGGCTGCCGGGCTTGAGCATGCTCGCCACCGGCAGCTCGTAGTCGCCCTCCACCACGCGTGAGGGGATGGACAGCTGTTCCGTGGCCCCGGGCGCGGGGGTGGGGTCCGGAGCCGGGTCCCTGGGCTTGGAGCGGCTCTTCCCGCGCCTGCCGGCGGGGGCCGCCGCGGCCTCCTCCTCGTCGGTCAGGGCCGGGGCGACCGGTTCGGACTCGTCCGGCAGCACGGGGCTGTCGTAGGGGCGCTCGTGGTCGCCCGCCACCGACTCCGCCGGGGTGGCCTTGCGGCGCGGCTTGGCCGGCCTCTTCTTCTCCGCGTCGGCTCCCAGGATGCCGATCCCCGCGTCGGGCCCGGTGTCGCGCTCCAGCAGTGCCCCGAACAGGGTCTGGAGGCGTTCCGGGATCCGGCGGATGGGGGTCGCGGTGACCACGAGGATGCCGAAGAGCAGCACCAGCACGAGGAGCAGGCCGGTGAGCCAGGGGGTGATGACCGCGCTGAGCGGGCCCGAGGCGACGAAGCCGATGAGGCCGCCGGACTTGTGCAGCGCCTCCATGCCCTCCGAGGGCTGCGGAATGCCGTGGGCGATGTGAATGAGGCCGAGCAGGCCGAGCATGATCGAGCTGAAGCCGATGAACAGCCGGCCGGCGTCACCCTCCCTGCCGCTGGCGGGGGTGCGCATCAGCTTGATGGCGATGGGCAGGAACAGCAGGGGCAGGATCGGCGAGAAGGTGCCGAAGGTGCCCACGACGGCCAGCCGGGTGTAGGCCAGCAGGGGGCCGTCGCTCTGCCACCACACGGCTCCGGCCACGAGGATGCCCGCGGCGAGCAGGACGAGTCCGGCGCCGTCCCTGCGCAGGTCCGGGTCGAGGTCGCGGGCGCTGCGGCCGACCGCGCGGGCGGCGCCGCCGACGGTGTGCGCGATGAGCTTCCACAACACGAGCAGGAACTGCCCGAACATGGCCACCGCGAAGGCGATGGGCCCGTCCGGCATGCGCTTCTTCGCCGCGGGTTTGCGCGACGCGGGCTTCTTGCGTCCGGAACCGCCGGAGGAGGCACGCGCGGGCATCGGGGGGTCACCTCCACCGTACTGACGATCACTGGACCCGGGCAGGACGGCCCGCCACGGCGAGCAGCCTACTCAGGTGTCCAGCCGCGGCGCGCGCATCCGCCCCGGCGTGTCGCGTTCGGGCGGGGCGCGACCGGGGTCCGCCCGGCCGGGGAACGCATCCCGGGCCGGGCGACCGTGGTGCCTCGGGTCTCCCGGTCAGACCTCGACGAGGACCGGGATGATCATGGGACGACGCCGGTAGGTGTCGTTGACCCATCGGCCCGTGCTGCGGCGGATGAGCTGCCGCAGCTGGTGGGGGTCGTTGACCCCGTCCCGTGCCGCCTTGTCCAGGGAGTCCTGGATCTTGTCGATGACGTCGTCGTAGGCGGTGGCGCCGATGCCGGCGCCCCGGGTGTGGATCTCCGGGTCGCCGAGGATCTTGCCCGTGTTGGAGTCCACGGCCACGACGACCGAGATGAAGCCCTCCTCGCCGAGGATGCGCCGGTCCTTGAGCGAGGCCTCGGTCACGTCGCCCACGGACGCGCCGTCGACGTAGACGTAGCCGGCCTGGACGGCGCCGACGATCTTGGCCCGGCCCTTGTACAGGTCGACGACCACGCCGTCCTCCGCGATGACGACCTTGTCGGCCGGCACACCGCTGAGCTTGGCCAGGTCGGCGTGGGCGCGCATGTGGCGCCACTCGCCGTGCACCGGCAGGAAGTTGCGCGGCCGCACCATGTTGAGCACGTACAGCAGCTCGCCGGCCGAGGCGTGGCCGGACACGTGCACCAGGGCGTTGCCCTTGTGGACGATGTTGGCGCCCCAGCGGGTCAGGCCGTTGATCACCCGGTTGACCGAGTTCTCGTTGCCCGGGATGAGCGAGGACGCGAGCAGGATCGTGTCGCCCTGCTCGATCCTGATCTGGTGGTCCCGGTTGGCCATCCGGCTGAGCGCGGCCATCGGCTCGCCCTGCGACCCGGTGCAGACCATGAGCACCTCGTCCGGCGGCAGCTTGTCGAGCTGCTTGACGTCGATGACGGTGTCGCCGGGGATGTTGAGGTAGCCGAGGTCGCGCGCGATGTTCATGTTGCGGATCATCGAGCGGCCCACGAACGCGATCTTGCGTCCGTGCCGGACCGCGGCGTCGATGACCTGCTGCACGCGGTGCACGTGGGAGGCGAAGCAGGCCACCACGACGCGCTTCTCCGACGTGCGGAAGACCTTGTCGATGGCGTCGTTGAGGTTGCGCTCGCTCACCACGAAGCCGGGCTGCTCGGCGTTGGTGGAGTCCGACAGCAGCAGGTCCACGCCCTCGTCACCGAACCGGGCGAAGCCGCCCAGGTCGGTCAGGCGGCCGTCCAGCGGCAGCTGGTCCATCTTGAAGTCGCCGGTGTGCAGCAGCGAGCCCGCCGGGGTGCGCATGCCGATGGCGAGCGCGTCCGGGATGGAGTGGTTGACCGCGAAGAACTCCAGGTCGAACGGGCCGAAGTCGTGGCGCTCGCCCTCCTCCACCTGGACCGTCTCGGGCTTGATGCGGTGCTCGCCGAGCTTGGCGGTGATGAGGGCGAGCGTGAGCTTGGAGCCGACGATCGGGATGTCGGGCCGCTCGCGCAGCAGGAACGGCACGCCGCCGATGTGGTCCTCGTGCCCGTGGGTGAGCACGACGGCCTCGACGTCGTCGAGCCGGTCCCGGATGTAGTCGAAGTCCGGCAGGATCAGGTCGACACCGGGCTGCTCCTCCTCGGGGAAGAGCACACCGCAGTCGACGATGAGCAGGCGGCCGTCGTACTCGAACACCGTCATGTTGCGGCCGATCTCGCCGAGACCGCCCAGCGGGACGATGCGCAGCGCACCCTTGCCCAGGGGCGGCGGCGGACCGAGTTCGGGGTGAGGATGGCTCATACGGATCCCTCCGCCAGACGCTCGACATGGACGGCACTGGCCGGGACGGCCTGGTGCGGGGCGAGCCCGATGGGGCCCTTGACGCCGGCCGCGGCGAGGTCCTCGCGCAGGAGCGCCTGGAGCTCGGCGGAGGCGTCGGCCAGCGGGGTGCGGACCGGCCCGGAGGGCAGACCGAACAGGTTGAGCACGGCCTTGGTCGTGATGACGCCCTGGGTGCGGAACATCCCCGTGTAGACGGGCGTCAGACGGCGGTGGATGGCCAGCGCCTGGCTGACCTCGCCCGACTCGTAGACGTCGATCATCTCGCGCAGGTCGCTGCCGACGATGTGGCCGACGACGCTGACGAACCCGGCCGCGCCCACGGAGAGCAGCGGAAGGTTGAGGATGTCGGTGCCGCAGTAGTAGGCCAGGTCGGTGCGCTCCATGACCCAGGAGCTGGCGCCGACGTTGTCCTTGGCGTCCTTGTTGGCCACGATGCGCGGGTGCTCGGCCAGCCGGACCAGGGTCTCGGAGGCGATCGGCGTCCCGGTGCGGTGCGGGATGTCGTAGAGCATGACCGGCAGGCCGGTGCTGTCCGCGATGGTCGTGAAGTGCCGGATGAGGCCTTCCTGCGGCGGCTTGTTGTAGTACGGGGTCACGGCCAGCAGACCGTGCGCTCCCGCCTTCTCCGCGGCCTTGGCCAGCTTGAGGCTGTGGCGGGTGTCGTTGGTGCCGACACCGGCGACGATGGTGGCGCGGTCGCCGACCGCTTCCAGGACCGCCCGCAGCAGGTTGTCCTTCTCGTCGTCGCTCGTGGTGGGCGACTCACCGGTGGTGCCGCTGATCACGAGGCCGTCGTTGTGCTGCTCGTCGACCAGGTAGGTGGCGAGTCTTCCCGCACCCTCGTAGTCGATCTCACCGTCCTCCAGCATCGGAGTGACCATCGCGGTCAACATCTTGCCGAATGGGCGGTTCTTGGGGTTCGTCATGTTCGTCATCGCTTGCGAAAGGCCGTGGGACCACGCCGCGGGACGCGGCGGGTCCTCGGACGCCCCCTCCTCCTCTCCGTGTTCTGTGTCCTCACGTGGACGCCCGTGCGGGAGTGTCCTCGCACGGGTGGGCGGAAATGCGAGTCCGCCACCGCGATCGGACGTACCGGCGGGTACCCGGATCGCGGGAAAGTCTGTTGTGCTCCAGCCTGGGGAGCGCCGGGAACCGAGCCCGGTTCGGCCGCCGTCCTCGTTGGTCGAGGTGGACGGCCCAGGGGTGTGAACCTACCCTCCCCGGGCCCCCGCCACGCGCGGGCCCGGGGGACCGCGCGGGTCAGGGAGCGGTGGACGCGGGGATGGGAACGGTCAGTCGTCGTTCTTGTCCGGCAGGAACATGCTGAACAGCCAGCTGACGATGGAGATGACCAGCGCGCCCCAGAAGGCGGGCCAGAATCCCTCGATGTGGAAGGGCAGGTCGAACAGACCAGCGATCCAGTTCGTGAGCAGGAGCAGCAACGCGTTGACGACCAGGCCGATGAGGCCGAGCGTCAGTGCGTAGAACAGGCACCCGACCGCTTTGACGATCGGTTTGATGATCGCGTTGACCACGCCGAAGATCACACCGACGGCGAGGTAGACGATGATCTGCCCGGCCGTGTCCTGGGTCGTGACGTCGATCCCGTCGATCAGGAAGACAGCCGCCCAAAGGGCGAGCGCGTTCACGATAACTCTGATAATGAGGCTCACAACCTAGATGTTCCCATGCCCGCGCAAGGCCCGGGAACTCCGACCCAGTTGATCTTGTCACGGGACGCGCTCACAGCGTGTGCCCGCAGGAGGCAGAACGTGTCAGTAGCCCAGTTCGTCCGTCCCGCCCGCGCCGCCGACGTGGACACCGTCGTGGATGTCCAGGTGGCCTCGTGGCGGGCGGTGTACGGGAATCTGCTGCCGGACGAGGTGGTCGAGGATCTCGGCGGTGACGAGGCCAGGGAGCAGTTCCGGAACCAGTGGACGGCCGCCCTGGAGTCGCCGCCCACGTCCCGCCACCGCGTGGTGGTGGCCACCGACGAGGAGGGTGGGGTCCGTGCGGTCACAGGGTTCGCCGCCTTCGGGCCGGCGGGCGATCCCGACCTGTGGCCCGCCAAGGACGCGGAGGTCTTCGCCCTGCACGTGGCCCCGGAACGGGTCCGCCAGGGGCACGGCAGCCGGCTCGTGAACGCCTGCGTGGACACCCTGGTGGAGGCCGGGTTCGCGACGGTGCACGTGTGGGTGCCCGAGGAGGACAACGCGCTGCGCTCCTTCTTCGAGGCGTCGGGGTGGCGTCCGGACGGCGCCCGCCGGGAGATCGACATGGGCCGCCTGCTGCCGATGGTGCGCCTGCACGCGGCCGTGTCCCAGTAGGACTGGCACGGCGCCCCGGGAGGCCGGGGGCGGCAGGCCGGGACGCCGTGGCCTGGGGCAGGCACTACCGTGAGGGGGTTGGTACCGGTGCGTCCAGGTGCGCCGTAGTCGAGAGTGAGGGGACCGTCGCGTGGCCACGGTCGGTGAATGGGTCTCAGGGGTGCGTCCCCGCACGCTGCCGAATTCGCTCGTCCCGGTGGCGGTGGGTTCGGCGCTCGCCTTCGCCCTGGACGGGTTCGTGTGGTGGAAGGCACTCCTGGCCATGGTGGTGGCCCTGGCGCTCCAGGTGGGTGTGAACTTCGCCAACGACTACAGCGACGGGGTCAAGGGCACCGACACCGCGGAGCGCACCGGCCCGGTGCGGCTGACCGCGACCGGGCTCGCGCCGCCCCGCCAGGTGCTCGCCGCGGCCCTGGGCTCCTTCGCCTTCGCGGCCGTGGTCGGCCTGGTGCTCGTGGTGACGTCCTCGTGGTGGCTGCTGCTGGTGGGCGCCGCGGCGATCGCGGCGGCCTGGTACTACACCGGCGGCCGCACCCCCTACGGGTACCGGGGCCTGGGCGAGGTGTCGGTGTTCGTGTTCTTCGGCCTGGTCGCCGTGGTGGGCACGGTGTTCGTGCAGCTGGGGACCGCGCCGTGGCAGGCGTGGGTGGCGTCCGTTCCGGTCGGCCTGCTGTCCTGCTCGGTGCTGGTGATCAACAACCTGCGCGACATCCCGACCGACCGTGAGACGGGCAAGGTCACCCTGGCCGTGCGGCTGGGCGAGAAGGGGACCCGCCGCCTGTTCGCGGCCGGTCTGGCGCTGGCCTACGCGGTGGCGCTGGTCCTGACCCCGGTGTTCTGGTGGACGCCGCTGATCCTGCTGTCGGTGCCGCTGGCGGTGTCCCCGCTCCGCCGGGTGCTGAGCGGACAGGTCGGCCGCGACCTCGTCCTGGGCCTGGGCGAGACGGGCAAGCTGCAGTTGGCCTTCGGGGCCCTGTTCTCGGTGGGCCTGCTCCTGGGCTGAGCCCCTCGCAGGGGCCGGCGAGGCGACCGGCCCCGGGGACGTGTCAGGGGCCGATCCGCTCCAGGACCACCAGCCCGAAGGAGGGACCGCGGCCGGCGTTCGACACCTCGGCCGTGCGCGCCTCGTACTCGCCCGCTTCCAGCGGCACACGGGCGGACGCGATCGGCCTGCCGTCCGGCCACGCCCCGCGCCGTGTCTCCTCGCCGCTGGTCGCGGCGTCGCACAGCACCGCGTCCCCGTCGGTGCGCCAGCGCACCCGCTCCAGCCACACGGCCCCTGCCAGGGCCGCGTCCACGTGCGCCAGGATCTGCCGTTCGGAGTCGGCGCCCCGCCAGCGCACCAGGCAGCCGTGGGAGGGCAGGAAGGCCGTCGTGTCGGGGCAGTCCCCGAGCACCAGCGCCTCTCCCGCTCCCCCGCCCACGGGCACGTTCCCCAGGTAGTCCTCCACCGCACAGGCGAGCGAGTAGTCGCCCGCCAGGCCCAGGTCGTCGACCTCCTCCGGCGGCACGTCCTCCTCGTCCAGGGCGCCGGTCCACCGGTCCAGGCACGAGTCGGGAACGAGCACCAGGGGGCCGCCGAGCGACTCCACCCAGTCCAGCCGTGTCGGTTCGATCATGAGGCCGTACGGTAGCGCCCGCCGCCGACGGTTCCGGCGCACGGCGAAAGGGGCCGTCCCGGTGGGAGGCCCCCTCGTCGCCGTACGGCTAGAGGTCGTGTTCTTCTGCGGGCTTTCGGGTGAGCTCGCGGTCGTCAGGTCGTCTCTCGCAAGACGATGTGCGAAGTTCAGCCTGGTGGTGCTTCACGAGCGCAGAGGCGCCGCGAGAGGCGGTCCTGGCGGCCGCGAGCCCGGAATGCCGCAAAGAACACGGCCTAGAGGTCGAGCAGGGCGTCCAGGCCCACGGTGAGCGGGTCGGGCAGGTCGGCCACCCCGCGCACGCCCAGCAGGACGCCGGGCATGAAGGACGTGCGGTTCATCGAGTCGTGCCGGATCTTGAGCGTCTCGCCGTCGGTGCCGAACACGACCTCCTGGTGGGCGATCAGCCCGGCGATGCGCAGCGAGTGCACGCGCACCCCGTCCACGTCGGCGCCGCGGGCGCCGGGGATCTCGGAGGTGGTGGCGTCGGGCATCGGCGCGGTCGCGGCTTCGCGGCGGGCCTCGGCGACCAGCTCGGCGGTGTGGAACGCGGTGCCACTGGGGGCGTCGGCCTTGTTCGGGTGGTGCAGCTCGATGATCTCGGCGGAGTCGAAGTAGGGCGCGGCCTTGCGCGCGAAGTGCATCATCAGCACGGCCGCCACGCCGAAGTTCGGGGCGATGAGCACCTTGGCCCCGGGCTCGGCGGCCTGCATGGCGCGCACGCGCTCCAGTTTGGCGTCGTCGAAACCGCTCGTGCCGACCACGGCGTGGATCCCGTGGCCGATGAGCCACTCCAGGTTGTCCATCACCACGTCGGGATGCGTGAAGTCGACGACGTAGTCGGCTCCCAGTACCGCCGAGCGGTCGTCGGCGCTGTCCACGCCCGCGACGAGTTCCATGTCGTCGGCGGCCTGAACCGCTGTGACGACCTCTGACCCCATGCGCCCATCGGCGCCGAAAACTCCTACCTTGAACACGGGACGAGCGTACCGGAGTCCGCGGCGGCCTTCGGCGTGGCGGGCGCGGCGTTGCCGCTGCCCGTGGCCGCTCACCGGGCGGTGGCGAGTGTGAGCGCGAAGTCGCCGGCGGGGTCGGTCCACCAGTGGGTGAGCTCGAAGCCCGCCTCGCCGAGCTCGGCGGAGAGCCCTTCGCGGCGGAACTTCGCGGAGATCTCGGTGCGCATCTCCTCGCCCGCGGCGAAGTCGACCTCCAGGTCCAGCTCGGCGACCCGCACGTGCTGGTCGGCACGGGCGCGCAGGCGCATCTCGATCCACTCGCACTCGGCGTTCCAGCGGGCGACGTGGTCGAAGGCCGCGGGGTCGAAGTCGGCTCCCAGCCTGTCGTTGATCACGCTGAGGACGTTGCGGTTGAAGGCGGCGGTGACGCCCTGGGCGTCGTCGTAGGCCGACACCAGGCGGTCGGGGTCCTTGACCAGGTCGGCGCCGATCAGGAGGGAGTCGCCGGTGGCCAGGGCCGCGCGGATGTCGCGCAGGAAGGCGGACCGCCGCCCCGGTTCCTGGTTGCCGATGGTCGATCCCAGGACGGCGAGGATCTGCCGCCCGCCGTCCTCGCCGACCGGGAGCAGGCCGAGGTGCTCCTCGAAGTCGCCGACGACGGCGTGGACGTCGATCGGGTCGTAGTCGTCGGCCAGTCCCGCGGCGGAGGCGGCGAGGAAGTCGCCGCTGACGTCGACGGGCACGAACCGGGTGAGGCGGCCGTGGCGGCGCATGGCGTCCAGGAGCAGACGGGTCTTGATCCCGGAACCGGACCCGAGCTCGATAAGCGCCTCGGCGTCGGCGGCGTCGGCGATCTCGTCGGCGCGCAGCTCCAGGATCGCGCGCTCGGCACGGGTGGGGTAGTACTCCGGCAGCGCGGTGATCTCCTCGAACAGGGCGCTGCCCCGTTCGTCGTAGAACCACTTCGGTGGGAGCTGTTTGGGCCGCGCGGTCAGACCCGCCGCGACGTCGGCGCGCAGCGCCTTGTCGAGGTCGTCTGCCGTCAGATTACGGTCGATCCGGAACATGGCGTCTCCTGTGTCCCTGACTGGTCTACCCGTGACGGGATGCGGCTACTGGGGTGACTGCTCGGCGATCTGGTGCACCTCGGTCCCGTGCGCGGTGGCGACGACGACGCTCCCCTCGGGGACCTCGCGCCATCCCGGGGCGTCGTCGAAGGGCTCCGAGGCCACGAACACCCCGCCCTCCGGCTCGCGCAATGTGAACAGGGTGTCCCCCGCGGCCGTGCCGACGAGGGCCTCGCCGTCGCAGGCCAGCAGGTTGTAGCGCCCCTCGGAGTGCTCGCGGGCGTGCCGGACCACGGCGGCCAGGGTGCCGGGCAGGTCTCCGGAGGCGCGCCAGAGCCGCACGGTGTGCGCGAACAGGGGCGCGGAGTCGACCGGCGCCCGCGCGTCCAGAGCGCGGGGCGGAAGCGGCGCGGCCAGCGCGGCGGCGAGCGCCTCGTCGTCCTTGGCCGCCCCGTTGTGGCTGAACAGCAGCCGGTCGGCGCGGAAGGGCTGGGCCCCCGACTCCTCGGAGCCGAACCCGATCGTGGCGTCGCGCACGGCGGCCACCACGCACCCGGAGGTGATGGCGCGCGCGGCGTCGGCGAAGGACGCGTCGCCCCACATGGGCATGGCGCGCCGGTAGCGCAGCGGCGCCGCGGGGCCCCCGTCCGCGCCCGGCTCCGGGTACCAGCCGACACCGAACCCGTCGGCGTTGACGGTGCCGTACCGCTGCCTGCGCGGCGCCCAGGACTGGACGTGCAGCGAGTGGGGCGCCGAGTACAGCAGTTCGTGCAGTGACCTCGGCGGCCCCAGGTAGGCGAGGTGGCGGCACATCAGGCGGGTTCCGCGTCGCGCGCGCAGCGGAACCCGCTGAAGATCTGCCGCCGGATCGGGTGGTCCCAGTTGCGGAACGTGGAGCGCACCGCGGTGGGGTGGGTCGCCCACGATCCGCCGCGCAGCACCTTGTAGCCGCTGTCGAAGAACACCTCGGAGTACTCGCGGTACGGGAAGGCGGCGAACCCCGGGTACCCGGTGAAGGTGGTGGAGGTCCACTCCCACACGTCGCCGATGAGCTGCTGCACGCCCAGCGGCGAGGCGCCGTCGGGGTGGCGTCCGGCCGGAGAGGGGCCGAGTTTGCGCTGGCCCAGGTTGGCGTGGCGGGGCTCGGGCTCCTCGTCGCCCCACGGGTAGCGGTGGGAGCGCCCGGTGGCGGGGTCGAAGCGGGCGGCCTTCTCCCACTCGGCCTCGGTGGGCAGCCGTTTGCCGGCCCAGGTCGCGTAGGCGCGGGCCTCGTGGAAGGACACGTGCTGGACGGGCTCGTCCGGTGGCACGATCTCCTGGCGGCCGAAGCGGCGGCGGGACCAGGCGTGGCCGTCACGCCGCCAGAAGGCGGGCGCCTCGGCCCCGCGCTCCTTGCACCACTCCCAGCCGTCCCTGGTCCACCAGCGCCGGGTCTGGTAGCCGCCGTCCTCGACGAACTCCTGGTAGGCGGCGTTGGTGACCGGGCGGGTGTCGATCCAGAAGGCGGCGAGGTCGACCACGCGGGAGGGGCTCTCGTTGTCGAAGGCCCAGGAGTCGTCGTCGGTCCCCATGGTGAAGGGCCCCTCGGGGACGAGCACCTCGTCCTGGCGGGGCACGCGCAGCGGCGCGACGTCGGCGGGGTCCTCCAGCAGGACCGGGGCACCGCGGCGCAGCTGGTGGGTGGCGAGCATGGTCTCGTCGTGCATGTGCTCGTGCTGGATGACCATGTGGAAGACGAAACCGGCGTCGAGCAGGGAGCGGCCGGCGTCGGCGGGCGCCTGGGGGTCCCGGGGCGCGATGTCGGCGGACTCCAGGGTGTCCAGCACCTCCCGGCGCACGCGGGCGTTGTACTCCTCGGCCTCGGCGGGGCGCAGCAGGGGCAGGGCCACCCGGTCGGCGCGCGGGTTCTCGAAGGCGTCGTAGAGGCCGTCGATGTCCGGGCGCAGCGCCTCGCGGCCGCCCGCGGCCCGCAGCAGCCACTGCTCCTCGTAGTTGCCGATGTGCGCCAGGTCCCAGACCAGCGGCGACATCAGCGGCGAGTGCTGGGTGAGCAGACCCTCCTCGTCCAGGGCCCGCAGCGTGAGTCCGTTGCTGCGCCGCCGGCCGCGGTCGAGTTCGGCGGCGATGCGTTCCTTGGCGATCTCCTGGTCGTGGTTCACCGTGCTCCTCCACTGGGCTCGGAGTGGCGGTCGGCCCCCGTGTCCGTCCGGGCCGCGGCGGCCGGGGCGCGTCGGCGGGGGTCGTCCGGCCGGAGGTCGGCGGGGCTCAGCCCGCGCCGGACGTAGCGGTCGGCGTAGGCGTCGACGAGGACGGCCAGGTGGGCCGCGCCCATGCGGGGCAGGGCCTCGACGGCCGCGTCGAAGCACGCGCGGGCGCAGGCGGCCACGGCCGGGTCCTCCAGGCCGCGCTGGGCGGAGCTGAGCCACAGGCGGGGGTCGGGGGCGTGTCCGCGGCACAGCCGCTCACTGGCCTCGGCCGCCACGGCGCGGGCGCGCGGGTCGTCGGCCAGCGCGGCGGCCAGGGCCATCGGGACGGGCCACCAGCGCACCGGGACCGCGTCGATCATGCGCAGCTCCCACCAGCCCCGCGGGCGTACGGGCGGGAAGAGCGTGCTGAGGTGGATCTCCAGGTCGGCGGGGGCGGGACGGCGCGGCCCGGCGCCCGCGATCCACTCCGCCAAGGTCATGCCGGGGTCGCAGACCCAGGGGCCGCCGTCGTGGTCGGGCACGGCCATGACGGTGGCGTCCAGGGCGTAGCGCGTCCAGGCCGTGGCGGGGTCGCGGGGGCCGTGGGGGTCCAGGACCGGCCGGGTGCGGGTGGCGTCGGTGGCGGCCCAGATCGCCCACCGGGTGGACTTCCAGCCGGTGGGGCGGCCGCGCCAGACGGCGGAGTTGGCGAAGGCGGCGACCAGGACCGGGCCGAGCCGGTGGGCGAGCTCCCAGCGCTCGCGGCCGTCGTCGGCGTCGGCGCCGGTGTCCAGGCAGACCTGGAGCGAGGCGGTGCCGCACATCATGGTGTGGCCGCTCGGATGGCGGCGGCCGGCGAAGAAGCGCTCCATGGCGTCGTAGCGCGGCGCCCGGAGCTGGCGTACGGGCGGGCGGACCGGGTCGAGCGCGGTCTCGCCCAGGCACAGGCCGACGTCCGCGAGGGCCTTGCCGATGTGGTCCAGGTCCGCGGCCAGGGCCCGGTGGGCCTGGGCCGGGCCGGGAAGGGCGGGCGAGCTGAGCTCGAGCTGACCGCCGGGCTCGAAGGTGACGCGGCTGCCCCCGGGCGGTGGGCCGCCGGCCTCCAGCAGTGCCGCGAGGCGTTCGATCGTGACGGGTTCGGTGGGTCGGGCGGTGTCGGAGACGAGCCATTCGGTCTCGGCTCCGACCTTGCCGGGGGGTCCGGTCTTGAAACACACCCCGCGGATGTAGTCGTGTACGTCTTCGGTGGTCAGGTACGTCATGGACGGCTCCCTGGGTGACGGCGCCCGGCCTGAACCGGGCGACACCTCCAGGGTCCTGCCCATGTGTTCGGCGCGACGAACATGAACATCTCCCGGAAATCACGGGACGTTTCCTGATACGTCCCGGTGACCCGGGGCGTGCGCGGCGACACTCCAGGTGGTTTCAGGACTCCGTGTCGCACGCACGCCCCGCCGGCCCTCTATGTGATGTACATCACACAGTACCGTCGGCCTTCAGGCTGTCCACGACGAGGCCGCGTTCCCGCTCGTTCAGCCCGATGCCGAAGACCTCCTCCAGGACGTCGGGCACGTCCTCGATCCCGATCTCCCGCTCCTCGCGGGCGCCGTCGGGGCGTGTGGTGGTCAGGGTCGTGTCCATGAGCCGCCGCTGCACGTCCGGCGCCATGCTCTGGACCATGAGCCGGCCGCGGAAGGGGGACCGCGGGTGGCTGGTGAGGTAGTGAGTCAATTGCTCGGTCGTGCATGACCGAGCTCATCGGCCCGGTCCGTCACAGTTCCGCTTATGCTCCCGACTGCCCCCGACGATGGGACGGTCACGGGTCACATCCACCCGCCCCGGCTAGACCGGGGCGGGATCGGGCCTATTGACGAAGACCCACGCCGAGCCTGCGCGGTCGCGCACATTGATCCCGGCGACGACATCGGCGGGCCCAGCGAAGCCGCACCGACGACAGTGAAAGGTGTCCCTGGTGGGACGGTTGTTCCTCGCGGTGTGCCCGCACCAGGGCACGGGGCACTTCTGCGAGGTGTAGGCCGGATCCACCTCCAGGTAGGGCACACCGGACCGGCGTGCCTTGTAGGCGATGAACGCGCCGAGCTGGTGGAAGGGCCAGGACGAGAGTCGTGCTCGCTGGTCGCGGGAAACCGTGACCCGTTCGCGGATCCCCTGGAGCTGTTCCAGGGCGATACCGCGCCCGGTGCGTTCGGCGACAGCAACGACCGTCTTGGAAACCTTGTGGTTGACATGGGCGGCGTGCCGGGCCTCACGGCGAGCGCGCCTCTTGAGCAATTGCACGGCGGAGCGGGTGCGCTTGGCCTGGAGTTCGGCACGCTTGCGGGCCTGCCAGCGCCGGTACCGTCCCAGACGGCGGCCCTGGTAGTTGTGCCCGTCAGAGGTGGTGGCCAGGTTCACGATGCCCCGGTCCACCCCGATCCAGTCCCGGGGCTCGAACACCTGCGGCTCGGCGATGTCGATCGTGGCGACCAGGAACCACTTTCCGTCGCGCTTGACCAGGTCGGATTCTCCCCTGCGGTGCTCGGCGAGCTGCTTGAGCGCACCCGGGGAGCACGCGAAGCGGAGGTTCTTGATCCGCCCGTCCAGCGTCCAGATCGACACCGTCTGGGCGTCGTAGTTCCATGACAGGCAGCGATCGTCGTAGGTATGGGCGGCATGCGGGCGGAATGCGATGGGCTTGGACTCAGCCTTGCGGCGGCGCTTGCTGCCTTCCCTACCGAGATTGCCGTTGCGGATGTTGGCCCGCAGCGTGGTGTAGGCATCCGCGACGCGCTTGATGATGTGCTGGGCCGCCTGCGCACCGAAACCCCGGGCCTTGAGCTCGCCGTAGCAAAGCCTGCGCAGCACCCGGACGCCGCCCTTGAGCCCGAAGCGCTCGAAGGACACGGCGGACACCCAGGTGGCGGCATGATTGACCGCGGGCAGGGTCCGCTCCAGCGCCGACGCCTGCACGGCATCCGGCACCACCTTCACCTGCACGGCCAGCTTCACAGTCGAACACGTTAACGAACCCGGGCCGGGGTGGGGGGACGAATCAAAGTATTGCCCGCGCCAACGCGTGTGGGCGGTCACACCTTCCGGCCACCGGAGCCGGCCGCGACCCAGTGGCAGGCCGCCCGGCGCACGGGTCCCTCGGGCGCGGGACCCTCCTGAAGGATGGCGGGGTCCTCGGTCCGGCAGCGCTCGGCGACGCCCGCCCGCTCGGCCTCGCCCGAGGCCAGGACCGGGCAGCGCGGGTGAAACCGGCAGCCGGAGGGCACGTGCTTGGGGTCCGGCGGCTCCCCCGACAGGACCACGGGCGCGCTGCCCGAGTCGGGCAGGACCGACAGCAGGGCGCGCGTATAGGGGTGGGCGGGCTCGGCCAGGACCTCCTCCACCGTGCCGGTCTCCACGACCCGGCCGAGGTACATCACGGCGACCCGGTCGGCGATGTTCCAGGCCAGACCCAGGTCGTGCGTGGCCACCAGGGCCGACAGCCCCAGTTCGGCGCGCAGGTCCAGCATCAGGCGCAGGATCTCGCCGCGCACCGAAGCGTCCAGCGAGGCGACGGGTTCGTCGGCCACCAGGACCTCGGGTTCCAGGATGAGCGCGCCCGCGATCACCACCCGCTGGCGCTGTCCGCCGGACAGCTCGTGCGGATAGCTCGCCAGGAACCGCTCGGGCGGGCGCAGGCCCGCCCGGGACAGCGCCCCCGCCACCCTCTCGGCCTCGTCGGCCGTGGTGCCCTCGTGGACGCGCCACCCCTCGGCCACCGACTCGTAGACGGTGCGGCGGGGGTTGAGCGAGCCCGTGGGGTCCTGCTGGACCAGCTGGACCCGGCGCCGGTAGGCGCGCAGGTCCCGCGCGCGGTAGCGCAGTGGCGCCCCCTCGAAGAGCACCCGCCCGGCCGTGGGCCGCTCCAGACCGAGCAGGAGCCGGGCGAGCGTGGTCTTGCCGCAGCCCGACTCCCCCACCAGGGCGATGATCTCCCCCGCCCCCACGTCCAGGTCCACGCCGTCGACGGCCCGCGCCCGGCCGGAGCCGCCGGAGAGTCCGGTCCCGGACGTGAAGGCGACCTCCACGCGCTGGGCGCTGAGGACGGGCACGGCCGCTCCGGCCGGTTCGGCCTGGGCGGGCTCGGGGGCGGCGGGGGTGTCGGTGGTGCTCAACGGGCCCTCTCCTGAGGCGGTGGAGGTCACGAGTGGTCCGCCTCCCTCATCGTTCGGGTGGGACCTACGTGCACGCACGCGGCGTGCCGGTCGGAGTCGCCCCCGGTGTCGGGGTCCACCGGCCACAGCGGCGGGTCGACGGTGCCGCACACCGCCTCGGCCACGGCGCAGCGCGGCCGGAACACACACCCGCGCGTCGGCTGCGCCGGATCGGGCGGATCGCCCGGGAGCCCGCGCGGCGCCAGCCGCGAGGCCGGGTCGCCGATGCGGGGGAAGGCGGAGCTCAGCGCGCTCGCGTACGGGTGGACCGGCGCGTGGACGACCTCGCGCGCGGGCCCTCGTTCCACGACTCTGCCCCCGTACATGACCGCGACCCGGTCACAGGTGTCGGCCAGGACGGACAGGTCGTGGCTGATCATGAGCATCCCGATGCCGTGGTCGGCGATCAGGCCCCGCAGCAGGGTCAGGATCTGCGCCTGGATCATCACGTCCAGGGCGGTGGTGGCCTCGTCGGCGATGACCAGACGCGGTTCGCACGCCAGCGCCATGGCGATCATGACCCGCTGTCGCTGGCCGCCCGAGAGCTGGTGGGGGTGGTCGCGCGCCCGCGAGGGCGGCAGGCCCACCTGGTCCAGGAGCTCGGCCACGCGCGCGGGCACCCGGGCGGACGGAACGGTGCCGTGCAGGAGCATGGGCTCGGCGATCTGGTCGCCGATCCGCCGGACCGGGTTGAGCGAGTGCATCGCGCCCTGGAAGACCAGGGAGGCGCCCGCCCACCGCACCGCGCGCAGCCGCCCCCAGCGCATCTCCAGGACGTCCTCGCCTTCGAGGAGGATCCGTCCGGTGACGCCCGTTCCGGAGGGGAGCAGGCGCAGCAGCGCCAGGGCGACCGTGGACTTGCCGCTGCCCGACTCCCCCGCCAGGCCCAGGACGTCCCCCGCCTCCAGCGCGACGTCCACGCCCCGGACGGCGGGGACCTCGCCCGCCCCGGAGCGGTAGGTCACGTGCAGGTCGCGGACGTCGAGCAGGGCGGTCAACGCGCCTCCCGGGGGTTGAGGACGGCTTCCAGCGCACGGCCGCACAGGGTGAAGGACAGCGCAACGACGGCGATCGCCAGCCCCGGCGGCACCATGTACCACCAGATGCCCGCGCTGACCGCCCCCGCGGTGCGGGCGGCCTCCAGGACGCCGCCCCACGAGATCGTCGCGGGGTCCCCCATGCCCAGGAACGCCAGCGTGGACTCGGCGATGATGGACGTGGCCACGAGCAGTGTGGTCTGGGCCAGCACCACCGGCATCACGTTGGGCAGCACGTGCCAGGCCATCACGTGCGCGTGCCCGCCGCCCAGCGCGCGGGCCCGTTCGACGAAGGGCCTGGCCTCCACGGCCAGCGTCTGGGCGCGCACCAGCCGGGCGGTGGGCGGCCAGACCGTGAGACCGATGGCCACGATGATGGTGGTCGTGCCCCGGGGCAGCACGGCCGCCAGGGCCACGGCCAGCACCAGGGTGGGCAGCACCAGGAACCAGTCGGTGACGCGCATGAGCACCGAGGACAGGATCCGCCCCGGCAGGCCCCCGGAGGAGCCGAAGTGCCCGGCCGTGACACCGACGAGGGTCCCCAGGGTCACGGACACGGCGGTGGCCAGGAAGCCCACCGTGAGCGAGACGCGCGCGCCCCACACGACCAGGTCCAGTACGGAGCGACCGAAGTTGTCCGTGCCCAGCCAGAAGGTCCGGCTGGGCGGTTCGTAGGGGTCGCCCGGCGCTCCCGTGATGGTCAGGTGGGCGGGATCGACGAACCAGGGCGCGGTCAGGGCGACGCCGGTGATCACCACCAGCGCGGCCAGGCCGACCAGCCCGGCCCGGTGGCGGGCGTAGTCGCGGGCGAAGCGGCGCAGGGCCCGCCGGCGGCGGCGCCTGGCCAGCGCGCGCGGCGAGATCGGCGCGGCGGCCCCGGCGGGCGCGCTCACGGCCGCACCCGGGGGTCGAGCAGCGGGTAGACCAGGTCGGCCAGGAGGTTCATCAGGATGACCGAGGCCGCGAAGACCACGAACAGTCCCTGGACCAGGCCGAGGTCGGGCACGCGCAGCCCGGAGTAGAAGAGCTGGCCCAGTCCGGGCCAGGAGAACACCGTCTCCACCAGGATCACGCCGGAGACCACCTGTCCGAGGTTGAGGAAGACGAGGGTGACCGTGGGCAGCAGGGCGTTGGGCACGGCGTGCCTGCGGCGCACGAGGGAGTCGCGCAGCCCCTTGGCCCGGGCGGTCGTGAGGTAGTCGGCGCCCTTCTCGTCCATGAGCGAGGAGCGCATGATCATCAGGTACTGGGCGTAGATCACCGCGACCATCGTGGTCACCGGCAGGACCATGTGCCGGGCCGTGCTCAGCGCGATCTCCCCCGGGCCGGTGGCGTCGGGGTCGACCATCCCGCCGGTGGGGAACAGGTCGGGGACGAACCCCCGCCCGGAGGCCAGCACCACGATGAGCAGCAGGCCCAGCCAGAAGGTGGGCACCGACCAGAAGAACAGGGCCACGGCCGTGTTGACGCGGTCGCCGCGCCCGCCCGGCCGCCACCCGGCCCTGGCCCCGAGGAACAGCCCCAGGGCGGCGGCCACGACCGTGCCCGTCCCCGCCAGCAGCAGGGTCGGGCCCAGGCGGTCGAGGATGAGCTCGGCCACTGGTTCGCGGTACTGGAAGGACGTGCCGAGGTCCAGGCGCAGCAGCCCGGAGGCGTAGTCCAGGAACTGCTCGCCCAGGGACCGGTCCAGGCCGAACTGGCGGCGCAATTCCTCGCGCTGCTCCGCGCTGACCTCGCGCCCCTCGGTCATCGCCCGGACCGGGTCGCCGGGCAGGATGCGGAAGAGGAAGAACCCGGCGGCGACGACCGCCGCCAGGGAGACGGCGGCGGTGGCCAGGCGTCCGGCCACGTACACCAGGGCCCGCGCCAGGCGCCCGGACCCGGCCGCCCCCGCCGCGGCGGGGGCGGCGGGCGCCCCGGCCCCGGCGGGACGGTCCGACGTGGTGGGAGCGCCCGTCACTCGCGGTCCCCCGCGGTCGCGCGCCGCACGACCAGGACCACGGCACCGACGACCAGCAGGAGCGCGGCACCGCCGCCGAGGGCCCACATGATCCCGGAGGAGGGCCCCGACGAGGCGGCCGCCTCGTCCGCGGCCGCGGGCTCGGCCGACCACCAGGCCCAGTAGCCGTCCTGGCCCCAGATGTTGCCGCCCGGGTCGGGCTGGGCCTGGAGGGAGGCGACGTGGTCGGTGCGGTAGGCCTCCAGGATGTTGGGGTAGGCCAGGACGTTCACCACGGCCTCGGTGTAGAGGACCTGCTGGAGCTCGTGCACGATCTCGGCCCGGGCGGCGCGGTCGTACTCGGCCAGCTGGGCCTCGTAGAGCTCGTCGTACTCCTCGTCGCAGAAGTAGGCGTCGCCCTGCATCGTGCCGGGCTCCGCCGGCAGCGCCCCGCAGGTGTGGATGCTGAACACGTAGTCCGGGTCGGGGTTGACCGTCCACCCGGTGAAGATGAGGTCGTACTCGCCCTCGTGCAGGGCGTCGCTGAGCACACCCGGGTCGACGGTGTTGTTCTCCACCTCGATGCCGATGTCGGCGAGCCGCTCGACGATGACCAGCGCCGCCTGCACGTTGTCGGGCCGGTCGGCGTGGGCGTGCAGCCGCAGTTCCAGGCGGTCGCCCTCGGGCGAGACGCGCACGCCGTCCTCGTCGGGCTCGTAGCCGGCCTCGTCGAGCATCGCGTTGGCGGCGTCGGGGTCGAAGGCCAGGGTCTCCTCGGCGCCCTCGGGCGACCAGTGGAAGTCCTCGTAGCGGGGCGGGACGTAGCCGCCCGCGGCGACGGCCTGCCCGTTATGGGCCTTGTCGACGATCTCGTCGTTGTCGATGGCCATGACGATGGCCTGGCGCAGGGTGCGGTCGGACAGGGCCGGGTGGCCGTCGCCGAACGCCTCCCCGTCCTGCGTCTCGGCCCCGGGGTTGACGGTGAAGGCCTGGAACCGCTTGCCGTCGGCGATGTTCACCGCGATGTCGTCGGTGCCCTCCAGGGAGGTGGCCTGGGCGTCGGTGAGCTCGTAGACGAAGGAGACCTCGCCGCTGCGCAGCGCCTCGACGGCGGCGTCCTTCTCGGAGTAGTAGCGCAGGACGACCCGGTCCAGCTCGGGTCCGCCGCGCCAGTGGCCGGGGTTGGCCTCCAGGGTGATGTGCCGGCCCCGGTCGTGCTCGGTGAGGACGAAGGGGCCGCTGCCCACGAGGGGGAAGACCTCGTTGGTGTACTCGGCGAAGGCGTCGCCCTCCTGCTCCAGGATCGGCTCCCAGACGTGGCGGGGGACGATGGGCACGGCGAGCGAGGTCATGGTGGCCTGGGGCTCGTCGAGCTCCACGACCACGGTGTGGTCGTCCGTGGCGGTCACCGACTCGAATCCGGCGACGTAGTTGCCGTAGGCGATCGCCGCCGCCTCGTTCTCCATGATGGTGGTGAACGTCCACACCACGTCGTCGGCGGTGAGGGGCTCGTCGTCGGTGAAGACGGCGTCGTCGCGCAGGTGGAAGGTCCAGGTGAGGCCGTCCTCGCCGGCCTCCCACTCCTCGGCCAGGGCGGGCGCGGGCTCGTTGGTCTCGGGGTCGACCGTCAGCAGCGAGTCGTAGACGTGGCGCAGGATGTTCGTCGTCACGGCCAGCTGCGCGGTGAACGGGTTGAAGGAGTCGACCTGCTGGGAGACGGCGATCGTCATGGTGTCGGCGCCGGCGTCGTCGGCGGCGGCCGGGGCGAGGCCGGTGCCGCCGAGGAGGAGCAGCGCGGCCCCCGTGGCGGCCGTCCGGCGGGCCGTGGTGCCGACAGGGGAGCACCGCGGCCGGGGGCCGTCCGCGGGAGGAGGTGAAGGGCGGCGGGCGGAGAGGATCGACATGGTCGGCCCCTGTCAGGATCGTGGGCTGGTGGCGAACCACCTGGGGGTGTTGGTTGTCTACCAACGGAACGCGTTTAAGGTCAATGACCTACGCCCAGGTCACTGACATCGCAACGCATTCGCGTCCCCGACCCGGGGCGTCAGTGTTTCGTGTGCGCGAAGTGTCCGTAGTGTCCGTCCGGAACTCGCCCCGATTCGCGAGGGTTGCGATACTCCGCTACGGTTCCCGCCATGATGGGGCACTCGCACGCACTGAGTGGCGTGGTCGGTTGGATGGCGGTCGTTCCTCTCGTTCAGGGAAGGGAATTCCTCGGGATCAGTTTCCACCTGGGGCCCGGTGAGATCGTCGCCGGCTCGCTCGTGTGCGCGGGGGCCGCCCTGCTGCCCGACCTCGACCACAAGAGCGCCACGATCACCCGGACCTACGGCAAGGTCACCGAGGTGCTCAGCGACATCTTCAACTGGGCCTTCGGCGGCCACCGCATGGGAACGCACTCGTTCTTCTTCGCGGCGCTGATGGGTGTGGTCGTCACGCTGCTGGCCCTGTGGTCGGAGCTGGCCGTGCAGATCTTCGTGTTCCTGCTCATCGGTATCGCGCTCCAGGGGCTCGGCTTCGGCCTGGACAAGAACAAGGCCGCGTCGGGCATCATCAACGCCATGGCCACGGGCGCGATCACGCTCACGCTGTACGCGGCCGGGCTCAACTACACCTGGCTGGGCCTGGCGGTGGCCTTCGGCGTCATCCTGCACTTCTTCGGCGACATGATCACCAAGATGGGCGTGCCGATGTTCTGGCCCTTCTGGAAGAAGCGCATCGGTCAGGACAAGGGGTTCAAGACCAACGGCCCGGTCGAGCAGAAGGTGGTCACCCCGCTGCTGACCATCGGCGTCGTGCTCTTCTCCGTCTACCTCTTCGACTGGTCGACCCTGCTGCCGGAATACTGAGCATCGCGGGGTCCCTGTCCTAGGCTGGCGTCCGTGACTCGAACCTCGGAGAACCTCAGCCCGGAACTGCACTCCTACATCGTCGCCCACACCACACCCGTGGACGACGTCCTCGCCGACCTGGTGGCGGAGACCGAGCGGCTCTTCCCCGACGTCAAGGGCATGCAGATCGGCCCCGAACAGGGTGTCTTCACCACGCTCCTGGCCCAGACGTCCGGGGCGCGCGACGTCGTGGAGGTCGGTACGTTCACCGGCTACTCCTCCCTCTGCCTGGCCCGCGGCATCCCCGACGACGGGACCCTGCTGGCCTGCGACGTCAGTGAGGAGTGGACCTCGGTCGCCCGCCGCTACTGGGAGCGCGCGGGGGTCGGCCACAAGATCACGCTCAGGCTCGGCCCCGCCCTGGACACCCTGCGGGCGCTGCCCCGCGAGCCCGGCTTCGACCTGGCCTTCCTGGACGCCGACAAGACCGGCTACGTCGACTACTGGGAGGAGCTGGTCCCCCGGATGCGCCCGGGCGGGCTCCTGCTGGCCGACAACACGCTCTCGCACGGGCGCGTGGTGGAGCGCGCCGCCACGGCCGAGGCCGTGCAGGGCATCCGCGACTTCAACGACCACCTGGTCGCCGACGACCGCGTCACCCAGGTCCTGCTGCCGATCGGCGACGGACTGACCCTGGCCCGCAAGCACTAGGCCGCGTTTTTTACAGCATTCCGGGCCCGAAAGCCCGCAGAAGAACACGGCCGAGGCCGCGCGGCCTCGGCCTCACATCCGGGCTCGCAGCACGTCGACCTCACAGCGCGGCGCGAAGGGGTCGAAGCCGTGCTCGACCAGCCAGCGAACCCCCAGCAGGCTTCGCACCGACCACCACGCGCGGATCACGTCGCGGTCGACGCCGGCGCCGTAGCCGGCGATGACGTCGTCGAGGTGCTCCCCGTGTCCGATCGTCAGGGTGGCGAGGTCGAACAGGGCGTCGCCCCGGCCCGCCTCGGACCAGTCGAGGATGCCGGTGACCTCGTCGCCGTCGACGAAGACGTGCTCGATCTGCAGGTCGCCGTGCGTGAACACCGGGGTCCACGGCCGCAGCGCCGCCTCGGCGACCTGGCGGTTGCGGGCGACCAGGTCGGCGGGCAGGAGACCCTGCGCCACGAGCGCAGCGCACTCGCCGTCGAGTTCCGCCGCCACCTCGTCGGGGCTCCGGCGGCGCCGGCCGGGCCAGGGCGGCAACGGCGCCTCGTGCAGCCGCCGGACGGCGGCGCCCGCCGCGGCCCACGCCGCCGACGACGCGGTCGACGGCTCACCGAGACGGGCGAGCGCCCTCCCCGGGACGGCGGCGAGCGCGAGCACGGGCGGCCGGCGCCACAGGACCCGCGCGGTCGGGACCGGCGCGAGGGACATCGCCTCGACCTCGACGCCGGCGCGCGCCTGGTCGGCGTCCACCTTCAGGAACACGTCGCCGGCGCGCAGGGTCGCGCGCTCGGCATGGGCCACGACGACTTCGATCTCGTCCATGGGCGACCAGTATCCCGGGGAGGACCGCCGGCGTCACCGGGTTTGTCGCGTGCGCCCGCGCGGCCGACCGCGTCCCGCCGCCCGGCGGCCGCGTGCGCGACGCCGAGAGCACGCCTCTCGCAGCGGATTTCCACCCGGGCACCGGCGCCACTTGGGTAGTGTCCAGTTCCATGCGCCTGCTGCACACCTCGGACTGGCACCTGGGTCGCTCCTTCCACCGGGAGAACCTCATCGACGCCCAGTCCGTCTTCCTCGACCACCTCGTCGACACCATCGGCGACCAGCGGATCGACGTGGTGGTCGTCTCCGGCGACCTCTACGACCGAGCGCTGCCGCCGGTGGACGCCGTCCGCCTGTTCGACCGCGCGCTCGGCCGGATCCGCGCCACCGGCGCCCGCGCCGTCCTCATCAGCGGCAACCACGACTCCCTGACCCGGATGTCGTTCGCCACCGGGCTCATCGACGCCTCGGGCGTGCACCTGCGCAGCTCCCTGGACGGCGTCGGCACACCGGTCGTGATCGAGGACGCGCACGGGCCCGTCGCCTTCTACGGCATCCCCTACCTGGAGCCGGAGATCGCCCGGCACCACTGGGACCTGCCCGAGCGCGGGCACGCGGCCGCCCTCGGCCACGCCATGGACCTGGTCCGGGCCGATCTGGCCGAGCGCCCCGGGACCCGCTCGGTGGTCCTCTCACACGCCTTCGTCACCGGCGGCGAACCCTCCGACAGCGAACGCGACATCTCGGTGGGCGGCGCCTCCCACGTGCCGGCCTCGGTCTACGACGGCGCGGACTACGTGGCCCTGGGCCACCTGCACGGCCGCCAGACCATCACCCCGTCCGTGCGCTACCCCGGCAGCCCCCTGGCCTACTCCTTCTCCGAGGAGCACCACGTCAAGGGCTACTGGATCGTGGACCTGGACGCCAACGGCCTGGCCGGATGCGAGTTCCTCCCCACCCCCGTCCCCCGGCCGCTCGCCCGGATCCGGGGCCGGATCGAGGACCTGCTCACCAGGCCGGAGTGGCAGGCCTACACCGGGCACTGGTTGCAGATCACCCTCACCGACCCCCGCCGTCCCGCCCACCCCATGGACCGGCTGCGCGAACGCTTCCCCCACGCGCTGATGCTGGAGTTCGAACCCGAGGGCGGCACCGAGCGCTCCCGGTCGGTCACCACGCCGGTCGCCGACCGCAGTGAGCGCCAGGTGATCGGCGACTTCGTCGAGTGGGCCCGCGGAACCCCCGCCACACCCGAGGAGGAAGCGCTGGTGAACGCGGCGATCGAACAGGTCCGGCTCCAGGAGGGGACGCGCTGATGCGGCTGCACACCCTCACCATGCAGGCCTTCGGCCCGTTCGCCGGTACCGAGCGGGTCGACTTCGACCGGCTCGGCGCGGGCGGCCTCTTCCTCATCCACGGCCCCACCGGCGCGGGCAAGACCTCCGTGCTGGACGCCGTGTGCTTCGCGCTCTACGGCACCCTGCCCGGCGCGCGCGGCAGGGACCGCTCCCCCAAGAGCGACCACGCGCCGCTGGACCGCGTCCCCGAGGTCGTCCTGGAGTGCACGGTCCGGGGGCGCCGCGTACGGATCGAGCGCCGTCCCCGGTGGGAGCGACCGAAGAAGCGCGGCGCCGGCACCCTGGCCGAGAACGCCAAGGTCATCGTGAGCGAGCGCGTGAACGGCCGCTGGGAGGGCGTCACGACCCGGCCGGACGAGGCCGGACAGTTCATCGGCGACCTCGTCGGCCTGACCATCGACCAGTTCTGCCAGATCGCCATGCTGCCCCAGGGCGACTTCGCCCGGTTCCTGCGGGCCAAGTCCGACGAGCGCCGCGAGTCCCTGGAGCGGATCTTCAACACCCGCGTGTTCCGGGACGTCGAGGACTGGTTCAAGGGGCACGCCAACCGGCTGCGCCGCGAGGTGGAGACCGCCAACGACCAGGTACGGGCCGTGGCCGGCCGGATCGCCGAGGTCGGCCGCTCCCCCGCGCCCGAACTGCCGGAGGAGCTGTCCGCGTGGGCGGCCGAACTCGCCTGCGTCACCGGCGCGACCGCCGCCGACGCCGACGCCGTGGCGCGCGAGTTCACCGAGGCGCGAGCCCGCGCCCAGCGGGCCCTGACCGAGGACCGCGAGGTCCGGGCACGCCAGGAGAAGCTGGCCGCGGCCCGGCAGCGGCGCGCCCGGCTCGCCGAGGCCGCCGAGGAGCGGGCCCGGATCGACGTGCGCCTGGCCGAGGCCGAGCGCGCCGAGTCCGTCCTGCCGTTCCTGCGGGCGCGCGACCACCGCCGCACCGAACTCGACAAGGCCGAGATCGCCGTCACCGACCAGTTGGCCCTGGTCGCCGGACTGCCCGACGTCGACTCCGACCCCGACACGGGCACGGACGGCGGAGCGGAGGGCCCGAACGCGCCGGGGCGCGGACGCCCGCAGGCGCTGCTGCGCGCCGCCGAACAGCACAGGCGCGACGAGCTCGCCCGGCTGGACCTGATGCGCGGCGACGCCGAGCGGCGTACGTCGCTGGGGCAGGCCATCACCCGTTTCACCGGCCGGCTGGGCGTCATCGAGGGCGAGCTGGCCCGGGTGCGCGCCCGCCTGGCCGACCTGCCCGCGCGGACCGAGGGGGTCGTCGGCGAACTCCGGCGGGCCCGCGAACTGGGCGGCCAGGTCGAGGCGGCCGAGGCCGCGCTGACCGCCGCCGAGCGGCGCCGCACGGCCGCCGTCGAGCACGAGCGCCTGGGCGGGGACCTGGCGGCGGCCGAGGAGCGCCACCGCGCGGCCGTGGACGCGGCGCAGGCCGCCCGCGACCGGGCGCTGGACCTGCGTGAGCGGCGGATCACCCACATGGCGGCCGAACTGGCCGCCGGCCTGGTCGAGGGCGAGCCCTGCGCGGTCTGCGGCGCGGAGCACCACCCCCGCCCGGCCCGCCCCTCCCAGGGCGGCCTGGTGACGGCGGAGGAGGAGAAGGCCGCCCACGCGGCCGCCGACCGCGCGGGGACCGTCCGGTCCGAGGCCGAGTCCGCGGTCGTGGCCCTGCGCGAGCGCCGCGCGGGCGCCGCCGAACGCGCCGAGGGGCGTACGGTCCCGGCCGCGCGGGAGGAGGCGCGGGCACTGCGCACCGCCCTGGACGAGGCGCGCGCCGCCGCCGGGGAGGCGCAGCGGCTGGAGGAGGCGCTGGACCAGCTCACCGCGGAGGTGGAGCGGGTCCGGACCCGTGAGGCCGACCTGGCACGCCAGGAGTCGGAGGTGCGGGCCCACCGCGAGAACGCCGTCGCCGAGCACGAGCGCCTGACCGTGCTGCTGGACCGGGCGCGCGGCGACGACCCCGGGTTGGAGGAGCGCATCGCGCGGGTCGCCGAGGAGGCCGACCTGCTGCGCGCGGCGACCGAGGCCGTCAACACCCGCGACCTGGCCGCGGAGGAGCTGCGCGCGGCCGCCGCCGAGGCCGAGCGCCGGCGCGCCGAGTCCGGCTTCGACGACGAGGTCCGGGTGCGCGAGTCCGCGCTGGAGGAGCCGCGGCGTCGGGAGCTGCGCGAGCGGGCGCGGTCCCACGACGACGGGGTGGCGGCGGCCGAGGCCGTCCTGGCCGACCCGGAGCTGACCGCCGCCGGCGCGGCCCCCGCCCCGGACCTGGCCGCCTCGGAGTCGGCGGCCGAGCGGGCCGCCGCGGCGGCCGATCGAGCGGTGGCCTGGCGGAGCATGCTGCACGAGCGGGCGCGCCGTCTGGCCGCGCTGCGCGAGGAACTGGCCGCGCGTCTGGAGGGCTGCGAGCCGGTCCTGCGCCGCTACGCGGTCGCCGAGGGGCTGCGCGGCCTGGCCGCGGGCACGTCGGCGGACAACACCGACAACGTGCGCCTGTCGGCGTACGTGCTGGCCGCGCGGCTGGAACAGGTCGTGGCGGCCGCCAACGACCGGCTGCTGACCATGTCGGACGGCCGGTACGAGCTGCGGTACACGGTGGACAAGGCGGCCGGGGACGGGCGCGCGCGGTCGGCGGGCGGCCTCGGTATGCGCGTCGTGGACGCCTGGACGGGGGTGGAGCGCGACCCGGCGACGCTGTCGGGCGGCGAGACCTTCTTCAGTTCGCTGGCGCTCGCGCTCGGCCTGGGGGACGTCGCCTCGGCGGAGGCGGGCGGGACCGACATCGACACCCTGTTCGTCGACGAGGGGTTCGGCACACTGGACGAGGACACCCTGGAGGAGGTCCTGGACGTGCTGGACCGGCTGCGGGACGGCGGTCGGGCCGTGGGCGTGGTGAGCCACGTCGCTGAGCTGCACCAGCGGGTGTCCACCCGGCTCAGGGTGGTCAAGGGCGCCGCGGGCTCGCACCTGGAGCACACCGGCTGACCCGGGTCGGGGGCGCGCCGGGGCGGTGGGAGAATGACCAGCGTGAATTCGCTGGTCAACATCGCCGTGTTCGGAATCGTGGGCGCCATCATGATGGCGGCCCTCATCGGTCTTCTTCTCGTGCTCTCCGGGAGCTCTCGCGGGATCACTCCCCCGGTGCGGGTGGCGTTCGGGGTCGCCTCGGTGGTCCTGCTCGTGGCGCTGCCCGCCCTGGCCGCGGCGAACACCCTGTCCGGCGGGCAGGGCTTCTGGGCGGCCTTCGCGGTCGCGAGCTGCGTGGTGGCGGTGGTCTACGCCGTGAACGTGGCGCTGCTGCCCGTCATCGCCCGCCGACAGGCGTCGGCGACCGGGACCGCCGTTCCCGCGGGTCTGAGGCCGTCACTGCCGGTCCTGGCCCTGGGCCTGGTGTTCTGCCTCGCGCTGGGCCTGGTGGGCGCCGGAGTGGCCGTTCTGGCCACCTGAGCAGGCACCGGTCTCGGGGGCCGTTCCGTCGACCGACGGGACGGCCCCCTTCGCGTGGGCGGAGTCCGAGGGGCGGGCGGGGCGGGGGCATGGAGAATGGGCCAGGTGGGCCCGCGCCGGCTCAGCCGTCCGCACCCGTGCCCGTTGCCGGCAGCCCGCGCGAGCGGCGGTCCAGCTCGGCCAGGTAGGCGTTGTAGTCGTCCATGTCGGCGTCGTCGGACCCGCCGCGGCGGCTGTGGCGCTCGCGGCGCCGCTCCTCCTTCTCGTCGTCACGCGACCACTGCACGACCAGCGCGAGCATGACGAGCACCGTCGGGATCTCGCCCAGGGCCCAGGCGATGCCGCCGCCCTCGTACTGGTCCTCGGCCTGGCCCTCCAGCCACGGCACCTCGAACTGGTTGTAGAAGTCCATGGCGATCGGCGCGGACTGCATCATGATCGTGATGCCGAAGAAGGCGTGAAACCCCATCACCACCAGCAGCAACAGGATGCGCAGCAGGTACGGGACCTTCCGCGGGGCGGGGTCCACGCCCACGATGATCCAGTAGAAGAGGAACCCCACGAGCAGGAAGTGCACGCCCATGAACAGGTGACCGAGGTGGTCGTTCATCAGGGCCGGGAACAGGGGCGTGAAGTACAGCGCGTAGGGGCTGATCACGAACAGCGGGGCGGCGACCGCCGGGTGCGTGACGACCTTCGAGAAGCGGCTGTTGAGGAACAGGTTCAGCCACTCGCGCGGGCCCCGGTCGCCGCGCCGCCGCGCGGGCTTGAGCGCCCGCAGGGCCAGGGTCACGGGCGCGCCCAGCACGAGCAGGATCGGCACGAGCATGGACAGCACCATGTGCTGGATCATGTGCGTGGAGAACAGCACCATGGAGTAGGTCGCGAACCCGGTGAGCTGCACGGCCACGATCGTGAGCAGACCGAGCGCGAAGACGACCGTGCGGCCGATCGGCCAGGAGTCGCCGCGCCGCACGAGCCGGACCACGCCCGCGGCGTAGAGCCCGCCGGCGACCGCCACCAGCATGATGAAGAACAGGTCCGGGCGCCACAGCGTCAGCAGGGTCTGCACGCTCATGGGCGGCGGGACGGGGAAGCCCAGGATCGCGGCGGCCGGGTCGACCGTGCCCTCCAGGGGCGGCGGCGGAGCCGTGCGCCCCAGTCCGACGGAGACGCCGATCACGGCGGACATGACCAGTACCTCGACGGCCGCGATGCGCAGGAACGGACCGCGCCGGAACGAGCGCCCCTCCTGTCCGGCGGGCGCGGCCTCGATCCCCCGCAGCGCGTGCTCGCGGTGCAGGTAGCCGAACGCGCCCAGGATCCCGAACAGCACGATCTTGACGATGATGATGAGCCCGTACTCGGTGAGGACCAGCTCGCTCACGGAGTTGAGCCGGGCCAGGGCGCTGGCTCCGCCGCTGACGGCCACGCCGACGTAGGCCCACAGCGCCATCCGGCTGAACCGGGCGGCCGCGACGGGCGCTTCCCGCCCGTCGCCCACCATCGCCCGTCGGGGCGCTCCGCGCTGGGACGGGCTACCACCCTCAACCGAGAGCCGTCGGCTCCAGCCTTCCTCTCCGCCGCGGCGCACCGCGTGGTAGGTGACGGCGGCGAGCCCGCCGACCCAGACCGTGATCGCGATGACGTGCAGGGCCAGCCCGGTCACGGCCAGCTCGTGCGCGCCGGAGGAGGCGGAGTGCCCGGTCAGAGCGGGCGGGGTGATGGCGATCAGCCCGAGCACGAGGAGCCACAGCGCACCGGAGGCCGTGACGACCGTGCGGCCGAACAGGGCGATCCCGGTCGTGATGAGGACGACGAACATCAGCGCGATACCGCTGGAGACCGATCCCGCGTAGGCGGTCACCTCGTCGACGCTCACGCCGCCGAAGGGCCGCGCCAGGAACTCCGAGGCCTGGAAGTACATCGTGAACACCGCGGCCACGGCCCAGGCCAGTGCCGCCCACGTGGCCCCGCGCACGTAGCCGGTGGCCTGTTCGCTCAGCCGGCCGCGTTCCGAGGGCAGCAGGACGGCGGCGAGCAGGAGGAGTCCGACGGCCACGACCGCGGAGGCGTCCATGGCGACCTTGGACAGCGGCAGGCCCCAGCGCACCGCCTGGCCCGCGTCCGGCAGTCCGGGGATGAGGACCGGGAAGGCCGCCCCGCCCAGGGTCAGGGTGAGGACGAGCGCTCCGAGGCACACGGCCGCGGCGGCGCCCGCGATCACCGGGACACGGCCCGTGCCAGGTGCTTCGTCGCGTTCCTGCGGGGAGGAAGTCGTGTTCTGTGCGGGAGGAGCCACTCGCCACTCCGTCGTCGAGGTCGGTCCGATGCTGGACGGCGTCCTATCTCCACCCGCCGCTGGCCAGCTCCGTTCCGGCGGGGGCCTCGCGCGGAGGAACACCGGAGCCCAGGTTAGACGGTGGTCCGCGGGCCTCGGACCCGGGTCGCCCCGGGCGGTGCTCGCCGCGGCCGGGCGTCCCGCACAGCGTCGTCACCCGCCACCGGATGTGACGTTTCCCCGGTGCGGCCGGGCCCCGCGCGATACGCTCGGTGCCCGAGTCGAGACGGCGCCCCACCCGTTCACCACCGGCGACCTGGCCCGAGACCGCCCCGTTCCGGCGGGCAGGCGGGAGTCCGTCAGGGTCGGGACGCGGTCCGCGGCGGTGGAAGCCCCACCGCACGGGCCGAGCGCGGCCCGGTCGGGACCTCGCGCGAGAACCCGCGCCCGCCGCGACGCGCGGACGGTTTCGCCTACGCCACACAGAGGGAGGCCGGGGCTTCCTCCTCCGTCCGAGGGCGGGGACACGGGCCCCACACACCAGATGACCGAGTTCGACATTGTGGTCCGTTCCACGCGGGTGGTCGCACCGGACGGGGTGCGACCCGCGAGCGTGGCGGTCCGAGACGGCCGGATCGAGGCCGTGGGCCCCTACGACGCGCCCGCGTCCGCCGCCGAGGAGACCGACCTCGGGGACGTGGCGCTCCTGCCCGGAGCGGTCGACCTGGACACCGGGGTCCAGGCGCCCGGCCAGGACCTGGCCGAGGCCTACCAGACCATGGGCCGGGCGGCACTGCGCGGCGGTGTGACCAGCGTCGTGGCCGCGCCCGCGCCCGCGCGGCCGGCCATCACGTGCGCCGACGCCCTGCACGTCCACCAGCGCGCGGCGGTGGGACTGCCGGTCTCGGTGTACTTCCTGGGCGGTGTGAACCGCGGGAGCGGCCCGCTGGACCTGGCCGACCTGCAGGCGGCGGGCGTGGTGGCCTTTCGCGGGTCGCTCTCGGACGGGGGCGCTCCCGACATGGCCGCGCTGAGCGACGCGCGGCTGCGCAAGTCGATGGCCGAGATCGCGGCGCTGGACGCGGTGCTGCTGGTGCACGCCGAGGACGCCGACGAGCTGGTCGCCCCGGCGATGTCGGTGGACCAGCGCCCGCCCCGGGCGGAGCGGCGCGGGCTGGAACGGGTGATCGCGGCGGCCCGGGTGGTCGGCGCGCGCACGCACGTGGGCCCGTTCTCCGCGGCCGAGTGCGCGGCCCTGCTGGCGGCGGCGGAGTCGATCGGGGTGGCGCTGTCCGCGCAGTCCTGCGCGCACTACCTGTGCCTGCCCGCCGAGGCGCTCCACACGGACTCCCCCGCGCACGCGTGCCGGCCTCCGGTGCGCTCGGACGCCAACCGCAAGGCGCTGTGGAGCGCGCTGCTCTCGGAGGGTTCGGCGATCACCACCGTCGGATCGGGGCACCTGCCCGCCCACGGGCTCCACACTCTGGACTGGAACCTGCCCGCGCTGTGGACCGCGGCCCAGCGCCGGGGACTGGGGCTGGACGAACTGTCACGGTGGACCTCGCGAGCCCCGGCCGACCTGGTGGGCCTGACCTGGAAGGGCCGGATCGCGGTGGGCTGCGACGCGGACCTGGTCGCCTTCGACCCCCTGCGCCGACGGACGGTCCCGGCGGTGGATCCGAGCCCGTACGCGGGTAGGGAACTGATCGGCGGGGTCGGTCCGGTCTGGGTGATGGGCCGCCGCGCGCCCCAGGATCCGGACACCACCGCCTGAATCCGCTCGAAACGCGTGGCACTCGGTGTCACACCCCACAGAACCTTTTTACAGGCTGTCAACAAGGTTGCCGACGGCTATGCATGTTGCCGATGGCGCTCTGGCGGCTTCCCAGGTCACAGTGGGGGTATCAACGGAGATACCAGTTGGAGGAACAGTGCGCATCGGCGTCCCCCGCGAGATCAAGAACCACGAGTACCGGGTGGCCATCACCCCGGCGGGAGTCCACGAGCTCGTCGGTCGCGGCCACGAGGTCTTCGTCGAACGTGACGCGGGCCTCGGCTCCTCCATCACCAACGAGGAGTACACGACCGCGGGGGCCGCCATCCTCGACACCGCCGACGAGGTGTGGGCCGCCGGCGACCTCATCCTCAAGGTCAAGGAGCCGATCCCCGCCGAGTACCACCGCATGCGGGAGGGGCAGACCCTCTTCACGTACCTGCACCTGGCGGCGTCCCGCGAGTGCACCGACGCACTCGTGGAGCGCCGGGTGACCGGCATCGCCTACGAGACCGTGCAGCTGCCGGACGGCTCGCTGCCGCTGCTGGCCCCGATGTCGGAGGTCGCCGGCCGGCTCGCCCCGCAGGTGGGCTCGGTGACCCTGCAGCGCCCGGCCGGCGGTCGCGGCGTGCTGATGGGCGGCGTCCCGGGCGTGCGCCCGGCGCGCGTGACCGTGATCGGCGCCGGCGTGTCCGGCCTGAACGCGACGCAGATCGCGGTGGGCATGGGCGCCGACGTGACCGTGCTCGACCTCAACGTCAACAAGCTGCGGCACGTGGACGAGCTCTACCGCGGCCAGGTCAAGACCGTCGTGTCCAACGCCTTCGAGCTGGAGCAGTCGGTCCTGGAGTCGGACATGGTGATCGGCGCCGTCCTGGTGCCCGGCGCCAAGGCGCCCAAGCTGGTGTCCAACGAGCTCGTCTCGCGGATGCGTCCGGGCGCGGTGCTGGTCGACATCGCCATCGACCAGGGCGGCTGCTTCGAGGACTCGCGTCCCACCACGCACGACGACCCCACCTTCACGGTGCACGACACGGTCTTCTACTGCGTGGCCAACATGCCCGGTGCCGTGCCGAACACCTCCACGCACGCGCTCACCAAGGACACCCTGCGCTACACGGTGGCGCTGGCGGAGAAGGGCTGGCGCCAGGCGCTGCGCGACGACGCCGCGCTGGCGGGCGGCCTGAACACCTACGACGGCGCCGTGGTCTACGCCCCGGTGGCCGAGGCCCACGGGCTCAAGCACCTGCCCCTGGACGAGGTCCTGGCCCAGGGCTGATCCCTGACCGGTCCCGGACGCCGGTCCGGGACCGTTGCCGCGCCAGGAGGGGCCGGCCGCGCACGCGCGGTCGGCCCCTCCTCTGTCGGCGCGCCCCCACTCGCGCGGGGACGGGCTCAGCGGCCGACCGCGACCGGTGCGTCGGCGCCGGGGTCGGACCGCACCGCCCGTGCGCGGTCGCGCCCCGGCACCGCGCTCAGCACCAGGCCGACCAGCAGCCAGAGACCGAGGGTGAGCAGGGCCGGCCCTGCCCCGGCCCCGTCGAACCAGGCGACCGAGCGCAGGGCGCTGCCGGTGGCCCCCGGCTGGAGCCACTGGCCGAGGGCGCCCCAGCCGGCCGGCAGCAACTCGGGGGCCGACGTCACCCCCGACAGCGGGTTGCCGAGCAGCATGGTGACCGCGGCGCCGACCGCCAGACCGGGGACGCCGAACACGTTGCGCAGGCCGAGCAGGACGGTGCCGATCGCGGCCGTCCCCAGCGCCAGCACGCCCGCGTTGAGCCAGTACCGCCCCTCCAGCGCGCCCAGGAGCCCCTGGAGCACACCGGCCATGACCAGGCCGCCGAGCGCGGCCAGGGCCAGGACCCCGACGAGTCGTCGCGCGGTGCCGCGCACGCGCAGGGAGATGACGACGGCGCCGGCCATCCCGCCGATCACCAGGGGCAGGACCAGGGAGGCGACGCCGACCCCCTGGGGGTCGTCCTCGGGGGCGGGGACCAGGTCCGTCACCGGCCACGGGCCGCCCGCTTCGGCGGGCGCGGCGGCGCCGATCCCGGTGAGCAGCCGGGCCACGGCCGGGCTCGCGGCGGAGGCGACCAGCACCTCCGCGCCGTCCGGCCCCATGACGAACGCGCCGTAGACCTCCCGGTCGGCCACGAGCTCCTCGGCCGCGGCGCGGTCGGGCACCTCGGTGACCTCGAAGGCCTCCTCACCGGCCCGCTCGGCGAGGGACCGGGTGAACGAGTCGGCCGCCTCGGCGGGCCCGGCCACGGCGACCGGCACGCCGTGCGGCTCCTGGCCGACGGCCGGCCACGCGAAGGCGGTCAGGAGCACGCCGACGAGGGCGGCGAGGGCGACGACCAGGGCGGCCACGGAGCCCCAGGGCGTCGGCTTCTCGGTGGATGCGGACACGGTGAACCTCCAAAAAACGAATGTTCCTTCTTTTTATGGTCGCCCCTGGACGCCGCGACGTCAAGAACGAAGATTCGTTTTACAGTGGCCCCATGCCGAAGATCACCGACGAACGCCGCGCGGAGCGTCGCCTGCAGATCGTGCACGCCGCCATGAAGTGCGTGTCAGAGCAGGGCTTCCACAAGACGACCATGGCCGATGTGATCCGCGAGTCCGGGATGTCCGCCGGGGCGGTCTACGGGTACTTCCGCAACAAGGAGGAGTTGATCGTCGCGATCGCCGACAAGGCGACCTCGCTGGCCGACCGCACCATCGGCACGCTCCTGGAGGCCGACCCCCTGCCGACCCTGCCCGAGATGGTCGAGCACCTCACCACCGCGGTCACCGCCCACGAACAGGGCGAGCAGGGCGACCTCACACGCGTCGCGGTCGTGGTCTGGGCCGAGGCCATCCGCGACGACGCCGTCCGCGCACTGGTGACCGCCCGGTTCCAGGGGATACGCCACCGCTACGCCGAGCTCGTCCGCGCGCAGCAGCGCGCCGGCCGCCTCGACCCGGAGGAGGACCCCGAGCTCGTGGCCCGGGCCCTGTTCGGGCTCATGCCGGGCTTCATCCTGCAGCGCCTGCTCATCGGCGACATCGATCCCGGCTCCTACGCCCGCGCCGTGCGGGGACTCCTGCGGATCTCCGAGACCCCCTGACCAACGCCCGGGAATGCGGTTCCTGGAACGCCGCCGGCGAGAACGCCGCCCTCCCTGCCCTCTCTCCCCCGATGTGGCCTTCCAGGTGGTGTTCGCCGCACCTTCGGGGTGGTCGACCCGGTCCGGCGCGGGTACCGTCGAAGTGACAGCCCGCGCCGCGGACACACGTCCGGCCGAGCTCCGGGACACCGCAGACACCGAGGTGGGACAGCGTGGCACCACACACTGGATCGGCGACGGCCACACGCATCGTCGAGCTGGAGCTGATCGGGCTGCGCGACTCGGCCGCCGGGCGGGGCGCCGGGGCGGGCCCGGTCCTGGTGCGCGTGGCCGACGGCGAGGGCGTCAGCGGCTGGGGCGAGATCCCCTGGGCCGGTCCGGCGCAGTGGGAGGCCCTCACCACGTGCTTCGCGCCCACCCTGCTCGACCACGCCTGGTTGCGGCCCACCGAGGCCGGTGAGGCCTGGGCGGACCTGCCCTGGGACCCGGCCGTGGCCGGCGCCCTGGACACCGCCTGCTGGGACCTGTGGAGCCGCCAGCGGGGCACCCCGCTGGCCCACGCCCTGGGCGGCGAGCGCACCGCGCTGACCGCCGGGGTCACGCTCGCCCGGCAGGTCACGCTGGAGTCCGTCGTCACCGAGGTGAACCGGCAGGTCGGAGCGGGGTTCCGGCGTATCCGCCTGGAGATCGAACCCGGGTGGGACGCCGACGTGGTCCGGGCCGTCCAGGGCAGCTTCCCCTTCCTCGTGCTCCAGGCGGACGCGGGCGGACGCTACACCGAGTCGACCGCCGACCTGGACTCCCTCCGGGCGCTCGACGGCCTGGGCCTGCTGGCGATCGAGGACCCCTTCGACCCCGGCGACCTGGCCGCCCACGCCCGCCTGTCGGGCGAGCTGCGCACCCCGGTGGCGCTGCACCGGCCCCTGACGTCCGTGGCGGACCTGGGAGCGGCCGTGCGCGCGGAGGCCGGAAGCGCCGTGAACGTGGACCTGGCACGCCTGGGCGGCCTGACCGAGGCCCGCCGGGCCGTGGACCGGGCCGTCGACGCGGGCTGGACCGTATGGTGCGGGTCCTCGGCCCGCACCGGCGTCGGCCGCGCGGCCACCGTGGCCCTGGCCTCCCTGGCCGGCGCCTCGCTGCCGGTCGAGGTCCCCGGGGCGGGGAGCCGCGGCCGCGACCTGGTCACGCCCCCGGTACGCGCGCACGAGGGCGTGGTCCCGGTCCCGCTGACCGAGAGCGGCCTGGGACACGGCGTCGACCGCGCCGCGGTGGCCGACCACACGGCCCGCGCGGTGGTCGTGGACGCCGAGGGGCTGCGCGAGCTCCCCACCCGCCGTACCCGCGGACGGCGCTCCCAGGGACGCTGACCGCACGCTCCCCGACCGGCCCCACCGGCCCGCGCCCTCCCGTGCACCGGTTCCACCCCACGGGCACCCCCTGAAGGGGTGAGCCCGGCCACCACAAACCGAACAGCGTTAGGTAGAGTGGCGGCACCGTCCGGCCCCCCGCCCGGACCCGACGAACGGAGACATGGTGCGCGTATTCGCCGACATCCAGGAACTGACCGCGGCCCAGGGCGAGACGCTGGGCCCCACCGACTGGGTCCAGATCGACCAGACCCGTATCGACACGTTCGCCGACGCCACCGGCGACCACCAGTGGATCCACATCGACCGTGAGAAGGCGGCGGCCGGCCCCTTCGGAACGACGATCGCCCACGGCTACCTGTCACTGTCCATGCTGGCGTTCTTCTCCCCGCAGCTGCTGACCGTCACCAAGCGGCCCGCCATGACCGTCAACTACGGGCTCAACAAGGTCCGCTTCCTCCAGCCGGTCGCGGTCGACTCGCGCATCCGCGACACCGCCGTCCTCTCCGAGGTCAAGGAGACCCCCAAGGGGACGCTGCTGACCGTCTCCCACACCGTGGAGATCGAGGGCCAGGAGCGCCCCGCGCTGGTCGCCGACTCCCTCGGCCTCTGGGTCGCCTGACGAGCCGGGGTCACGCCGGCCCGCCGACGCGGGCGGCGTCCCGGTCCACGCGGCCGAACGGGACCGGCACGCCCTCCAGGATCGCGCTGGGCCGCCAGCCCGACCACTGGTCGAAGCGCTTGTTGAGGAAGTAGGACAGGTCCTCGTTCCAGGTGTGCCCTCCCCCGGACCGGCGCAGGACGTAGCCCAGGCCGTGCGCCGAGTGGATCCGGCCGCCGCTGTGCAGCAGGGCCGTCATCAGCTGGGTGTCGATCGCGCGGGGCAGGGGCCGGAACCCGCCCACCTCCTCCCACACGCTCCGGTCGAACATCAGGGTGCCCCCGGAGACGAAGCGGAGCGGCAGCTCGCTCTGCCTGCCGCGCCGCACGGTGAGGTCGAGCTCCTCCAGGTAGACGAAGTCCTGCACGTTGCCGACCAGATCGGCCCCGGAGTAGACACGGGCCAGGAGCAGGTCGGCCAGGTGGTCGGGGCCGTACCAGTCGTCGTCGTCCCACTTGGCCACCAGGTGGGACGAGACGCGGTCGACCGTGTCGTTGAGCACCGCGCCGAAGACCTGGTCGGCGTCGGCCTCGTGCACGGTCAGCGGCAGGCCGGTCGCGGTGAACTCCCGGACGGCGGCGGCCACCTCGGGCAGGGCGGCCGGGAACCCGTGCAGGGTCAGGACCACTTCGAGCCGGACCCCCCGCTGGCGGGCGATCTGGGCGAGCGCGAACCCGACCATCTCCGGCCGCCGGGTGCACAGGATCACCGACACCCGGGGCTCGGGCGCCACGGGCACGCCCGCGTGCGCGGCGATGGCCTGCCACCGCGCGCGCTGGCCGTGGGTACGCAGCGCCGCGCGCCGCAGCCGCACGCTGTACTCCTCCCGGCGCAGCGGGTCCTCCAGCTCGGTCTCCTCCGCCCCGGACAGCAGGTCCACCAGCGTGTCGCCCAGTCCCGCGGCCCACCCGGGCACGGGGCCGCTCAGCAGCGGCACCCCGCCCGCGGCCAGGGACGCCACCGCGCGGACGGTCGAGACCGGCCCGCCGTGCCCCTCCCACCCCACACGGATGCCGCGCAGGTGGCGCACGCGCTCCAGGGCGATGTCGGTGACGGTGCCGTCCGCGGCGACCACCGCCACGACCCTGCCGTCCTCGACGACGACCGTGCGCCCGTCCACCGTGGTGAGGTCGGCGACCGGGCCCGTCACCCGGGCGCGGAAGCCGACCGGGTTCACGGTGCGCTCGTCGATGGGCGGCACCCCCAGGGAGGGGTCGCTCCCGGTGATCCGCGGCGCCGGAGCGTCCACGGCACCGGCCTGCACCGCCCCGGCCTCCGCGGTGTCCAGGTCCCACACGTCGGCCCCGCCGGAGCGCCGGTCCACCACCGCGACGTCGGCGTCCAGCCAGTCGGGCAGCGCCGTGCCGTCGTCGGTCCGCAACACCAGGTCCACCGCGGGGACGGCCTTGAGCCGGGGCGCCGGCCCCGTGGCCGGGGCCCACAGCGCGCCCGGGTCCCCCGCGCGCCACGTCGCGGCCTCGGGGCCGTACAGGGCGGCGACGGGCCGCGGGGCCGGGACCGGGCGCCGCCCGCCGGTGCCCTCGAAGACCCCGGCGACCACGGGCGCGACCGCGGTGCCCGCCGGGAAGAAGAACTCGCAGATCCACCCGTGCTTGCCGAGCCGGCGGGTGCTCTGCTCCACCATCCCCCGCCACTCCCCCAGGCCGGGCGAGGAGGGGACCGGCGGACGGCTGTGCCCGGGCGTGTCCGTCACGGCCACGATGATGTGCGCGGCCGGGGGGAAGCCCGTCATGACCGTCGCGGCCCGGCGCAGGTCGGTGTAGGTGGCGGCCAGGACGACGCACAGCGCGACCGAGCCGCCCGTGCCCTCCCCCCGCACGCCGGGCACGGACAGGGGCTCGCCCACGGGGTGGGCGTCCAGGTCCACGAGGCGGTCGCGGCCGCGCAGGCGCAGGCCGTCGAGGGCGTTCAGCGTCCGGTTGGCGATCCCGGCCCGGCACAGGACGGCGGGCTCGCCGCCGCGCGTGCGCAGCGCCTGGCGGAGGACGTGGGTGATCATCGGCGACCTCGAAGGGTTGGCGACACGGCGCGAGCGCCCCGTCGGACAGGTGACGTCAGGTCTCAGAGTAATCAGGTTGATTACCCCAAGTGTCCATTTCGTCGCGTGTCGTCACGAATGGCAGCTCGCGCCGTGTTCCTCCTACTCCTCCGCCGTCGGCGTCACCCGCTCAGCGGGCGATGCGCCGCAGGGCCCGGCGCGCCAGGCCCGGCGTGAACCAGCGCAGCTTGCGCTCGGCGCGCTTGGCCCGTGCCCGCATCCGGTCGACCTCCGCCAGCGCGTGGTCGAGCTCGCGGCGCAGAGCCTGCGGACTCCTGGTCTCGACCGCCTCCGTGCCCTCCTCGGGCACGACACAGTCGTTGCCGGGCATCCAGTACGTGCCGTAGACCTGTTCCACGGCCCGGTCCAGCTCCTTGCCCTCGGCGCCGGGCTCCAGGTGGCGCGCCCGGGCGAAGGCGGACGTGCGCTCCAGGCGCAGGACGCCGTCGTCGGCGCGCGCCGCCCCGGGCAGGGGCGCGCACACCAGGCCGGCCCTGTTCTTGTTCGCGACCTCGACCAGGTCGGCCACGAGGGTGGGGACCGGAGTGGCGCCCACCGGTACGCGCACCATGAAGGGGACCGGGGAGTCGACCTCCGGCACCTCCTCGGTGAACCGGACCCGCGCGTCCCCCCGGAAGGTCTCCTCGATCAGGCGCAGGTCCAGCAGCTCCTCGTCCAGCGGCGCGCGGCGGCCGTCCTCGAGTTCGCTCCAGGGGCCCACCATCGAGACCCGAACGTCCGGCGTGGTGCCGGCGAGCAGCGCGGAGACGGTGCCGTCCACCTGCTCCAGGGTCGCGCCCGCCACGTCCAGGACGACGTCGGCGAAGGGCACCTCCCACAACCGGTCGGGGCGCTTGCGGCGCAGGTGGAAGTCGGGCACCCGGTTGGACACGTACGGGGCGCGGTAGCGCATGCCCGCGTCGCGGCGGGTCTGCATCTGGGTGCGGCCCAGGTGCCAGCTGCTGGTGTCCAGGTCCGGGATGAACACCGCGCCCTGTTGGGAGACCCGGTAGGCGAACTCGGAGTCGCCGCCCAGGATCAGATCGCCGTCCAGGCCGCCCGCCGCCTCCAGCAGGGAGCGGTGCAGGGACCCGGTGGCGCCGATGAAGACCTTGTAGGCCAGTCGGTCGGCGGTGCACAGCCGGTCGTGCCGGTCGATCAGGTTCTCCACCCAGTGCGGGTCGGCGCCCTCGCGGTCGAACAGGGTGTCGGCGCGGCCCGCGGCGACCTCGTCGCGCACGTACTCGGGCGTCATCGCCTCGGGGTCGAAGTCCACGAACAGCTTGTGCCCCATCGCCACCCCGTAGTCGACGAGGTGGTGCCAGCGCATCTGCGACTCCACGTGCTCGCGGTAGACGAGCATGTCGGCGTCCAGGCGCAGGACGACCTGCCCGGAGGTGGCCGCCACGCCGGTGTTGACCGCGTGCGCCGAGCCCCATCCCCCGGGAGCCGACGTGATCAGCCGCGTGTTCTCCGGGCGCACCTCCGGCAGGGTCAGCGGCTCGGGCGAGTCGTCGTCCACGACCACGACCTCGGTCAGGTGCGCGGGGTAGCTCTGCGCGGCCAGCGACGCCAGCACCAGGGCCAGCTTCTCCGGGTGCCCGTGCGCCGGGATCACCACACTGACCGTCAGGGTCGGAGTCCACTCCCCCAGAGCCGGCGGCTCCAGCGGCGAGTAGTCGTTGCGCGTCAGGCGCGGCTGTTCGGTGTAGTCCGCCTCGCCCCGCGAAAGGGCGTCCCCCGCGCGGGGATCATCGGCGGCCGGCCCCCGGCCGGTGTCCAGAGTGGTCAACGGAGTCCCCCCGTGTACTCGGTGGCGGGCTGGCCCAGTGGCGCCGGTTCCCCCTCCAGGAGGGCGCTCGGGCACCAGCCGGACCACTGTTGCGTGTGGTCGTGCAGGAAGAAGGACATGTCCTCGGACCAGGTGTGGCCCCCGCCGGTGCGGCGGAGCACGTACCCGAGCCCGTGGGCACGGTAGAGCCGGCCGCCGCCCCGGATGACGGCGATGAGCAGCTGTGTGTCGATGGCGCGCGGCAGCGGCCGGAAGCCGCCGACCTCCTCCAGGACCACCCGGTCGGTGAGGATGGTGCCTCCGGCGATGAACCGGGTGGCCGCCTCGGACCGGCGGCTGCGCCACAGGGTCAGGTCGGCCTCCTGGAGGTAGACGAAGTCCTGGCCGACGCCGACGAGCTCGCCGCCGGAGTAGGCGCGGGCCAGGACGAGGTCGGCCAGGTGGTCGGGGCCGTACCAGTCGTCGTCGTCCCACTTGGAGACGAGGTCGCCGGAGGTGCGGCTGACGGCGTCGTTGAGGACCGTGCCGAAGATCTGGTCCGCGTCGGCCTCGTGCACGGTCAGCGGCACGCCCGTGTCCCGGAACCCGGCGATGGCGGAGGCCACCTCGGGCAGGCTCGCGGGGAAGCCGTGCAGGGTGAGGACCACCTCGACGGACACGCCGCGCTGCCGGGCGATCTGGGCGAGTGCGAACCCGACCATCTCCGGGCGGCGGGTGCACAGGATCACCGACACCGTCGGCTCGGGCGGGAGCGGCACGCCCGCCCGGGCGGCCAGGGCCCGCCAGCGGGACCGGCGGCCGTGGGTGCGCAGGGCCGCGCGGCGCAGCCGGACGCTGTACTCCTCCCGGCGCAGCGGGTCGGCCACGTCGGCCTCCGCGGCCCCGGTGACGAGGTCGGTCAGGGCGGTGCCCAGTCCGGCGGCCCAGGCGGGCACCGGGCCGCTCAGCAGCGGCACCCCGCCCGCGGCCAGCGAGACCACCGCGCGCACGGCGGCGCTCGGCCCGGTGTGCCCGGACCAGTCGACGCGGACGCCGCCCAGGTGCCGCAGCCGGGCGAGGTCGACGTCGGTGACCGTCCCGTCCGCCGCGACCTTGACCAGGTCCTCGTCCCCTTCGCGGACGACCGCGTGCGGGCCGTGGACCGTCAGGTCGGCGAGCCGGCCCTTGGCGATCCGGGAGAACCCCATGGGGTTGACCGTGAGCTCGTCGATCGGCGCGATCTCGTGGACACGCTCGTCCGCGGGGGTAGCGGCCGCCTCGCTGACCTGGCGGGCACGGGCGGTCTCCCCGGCGATCGCGGCCCAGGAGTCGGCGGAGGTGGTGGCGCGGTCCAGCACGGGGACGGTCCCGTCGGTCCACTCCGGCGCGGGCTCCTCGGACACGCGCAGCGCGAGGTCTCCCACGGGGGTGACCCGGCGCAGCGGGACGGGGCCGGAGGCGTCCACGCCGTGGACGCCGGTGTCGCCGGGCCGCCACAGCGCGGCCTCGGGCCCGTTGAGGGCGGCGAGGGGCGCGACGGCGGGGCCGCGGCGGCGGCCGCGTGTGCCGTGCAGGACCGCGTCGAGCACCTCGCAGGACTCGATGGCGTTGGGGAAGAACAGTTCGCAGAGCCACCCGCGCCGGCCGACCCGGCGGACCCGCAGCTCCTGGATGTCGCGCCACTGCCCCATACCCGGCGCGGCGGGGATCGGCGGCTCCTGGAGGCCGCTGGTGGCGACCAGGGCGACGACCAGGTGGACGGCGCGCGGCAGGTGCACGCTCACCGTGAGGGCCCGGTGCAGGTCGGTGGAGGTGGCGGCGACCACCGCGACCAGGCCCGCCTCCTGGTCGCCGAGGACGGACTCGCCCATGGGGTGCGCGTCCAGGTCGACGAGGCGGTCGGTGGGCCGCAGCGGCAGGCGGTCCAGGGGTGCGCGCGCGCTCTCGTGAGCGCCCGCGTGGCACAGCACGGCGGGTTCCCGGCCGCGTGTGCGCAGGGCGTTGCGGAGTGCGGTGGTGATCATCGGGCGACCTCGGGTGTGTGGACGGTGCGGCCGGGGCCGCGTGGCCGGGGGCCGGTCGGTGGCGGTGGGGCGGCGGCGTCAGACGCCCTTGCGGCTGAACACGTGCGCCCCCTTCTCGGCGTGCGCCTCGGTCCGGTGGAGTTCGGGGTGCTCGGCCAGCCAGCGGTCGCCGATGGCGCGCTCGTCGGGCCGGTCGGCATCGTCCAGTACGAACACGACGTCCTCCGTGCAGCGGGGCAGCAGGGTGGGGAGCGCGGGGTAGCGGGCGTGGCGGCCGGTGGCCTTGGGCGGTCCGTCGACGAACACCAGGCCGATGCCCTCCAGGTCCTCCAGGACGGAGGTGTCGTACCAGCGGTCGGCGGTGGAGATCCGCTCGTCGCCGACGGTGACGGTGACGGCCCCGATCTCCGTCAGGGGCGCGGTGCGGACCTCGACGATGTCGTCCAGCCCGTGGGAGGCGATGAGCGCGCGACTCAGCTCGGCGTAGCGGACGTCGTGCTCGACGGCGACGAGCCGGCCGCCGCCGGCGCGGCGCAGGGCGTAGCCCATCCAGACGCTGGAGGCGCCGCTGCCGAACTCCACGACCAGCTCGGGGCGCAGCCGGTCGATGTGGCCCACCAGCACGCGGAGCACGTCCGGGGAGGCGGCCCAGCCGCGCAGCGGCGGCATGAAGGGCGCGGTGTCGAGGTGCTCGCTCAGCTCGGTCCAGGCCACGTGCTGCTCGTAGTCGTGGCGGCCCTGGGTGGTGACGGCACGGTTGATCTCGCGCGACAGCTTCGGCAGGGAGTGTGACGAGAGGCGGTTGACCCGGGCGCGGGTGGCGTCCAGGGCGCGGATGGTCTCCAGCCGGTCGCGGCCGAGCGTCTCGGTGACCGTGCGGGTGTGCGCCCGGATCTCCTGGGACACCTCGCGCAACGCGCCGCGCGTGCGGCGCACGGCCAAAGCCAGGACGGCCACCGCGCCGACCAGCACGACCAGGCCGGTGGCGAGGAGGGCCTCGGCGACTGTCACAAGCGCGAACAGGGCCAGGACGGTCGGGGCGGCCAAGACCGCGAGGGCGACCGCCCCGGCGGCGATGAGGAGGGGACGGCGTCCGCGTCGAAGCGATCGCATGAGTGGTGACCTCCGGAGTTTCGGACACGGCACGTGGGACGTGCGGGGGGCATGACGGTTTTCTCCGTGCGAAACGACCAGTTCCGAGCGCCTCTCCGACGGCGCCGGGAAACTCCCGCGAAGTGATGTCGACACTAACGCCCCCGTGGAATGGCACGACCCCGTGCTGGGGAAATCAAAACCGGAATGGCATCCAATTCCCCCTTTGTTCACCATCCCCTCACCCGGACCTCGATTACGCGAGGCCCTGTGTTCCGCCAGGCCCTGTGTTGCGCCGGTCCCGGCATTCCGCCAGGCCCCGTGTTCCGTCGGTCCCGGCGCGCCCCGGAGAAGGGCGGTCACCATCCGGTGGCCTCCAGCAGGGCCTCCTCGACCATCGGCGCGAGCGTACGAGCGTAGGTCGCGGTCATGTGCGAGTGATCCCAGAACACCAGCACGTTACCCACGACGGCGTCGCACTCGCCGGAAGGACACACGTAGGCGGTCAGGTCCATCGTCGTGACGTTGTCGGGCAGGTCGGCCTCGGCCACCGGGTCCGTGGACGCCTGGCTGTAGGTCGAGGGCGAGGTGCACCGGTCCGGGTTCCCGCGCTCCACGCACTCCGCGCTCTGGTAGCTCAGCCGCGGCAGGTCGCGCATGCCGACGACGTCGATGCCCCACTCCCGCAGCTGGAGCCAGCGCTCGCCGTACCCCTCCGGGATGGTCTCACCGGCCGGTGTGGCGCGGGTGGAGGAGGTGAACACCGCGTCGGGGCGCAGCCGCTCCAGCTCCGCCATGGCCTTGGCGTCCCACTTCTGGCACTCGGTGAACACCTCGCCTTCCCGGTAGGGGGTGTCGGTGCTGAACTGGCAGCCGCTCTTGGTGAAGGACACCAGGCGCCACCCTTGCTTCTCCGCCGCCGCGGCCACGGCCGGGTACCAGTGGGCGGTGCGGGAGGCCCCGACCATGGCCAGGGTGTGCTCGGCGTCGGCCGGACCGACGTCGCACACCACCAGGTCGGTGGAGGCCAGGTTGACGTGGCAGCCCTGGGTGTGGTGCGTGGACAGGTCCATCTTGGCGTCGGCGGGGTCGGGCAGGACCGGTAGGGCGTCCAGGTCCTCCAGCGCGTCCGACTCGGCGACCATGAGCGCGCCCGGGTAGCTCTCCGGCTCCCCCGCCTGCTCCCTGCGGATGCGCTGGTCGTCGGCGATGTCCGCCGACCACACCAGGGACAGGGCCAGCACGGGCACCAGGAAGGCGGCGGCCAGGCCCAGGGACCAGGCGGGCGTGCGGCGCCGGGCCGCCCGGGTGAGGCGGTCCGTGCCGCCCTCGACCACCGCGTGCGTCGCCCACGCCAGGGCCAGGGACAGCCCCAGCACCAGGGCCCCGCCGGAGAGGCTGGCCAGCGCGCGGTCGGTGACGTAGAGGTAGCAGACCAGGACCGGCCAGTGCCACAGGTACAGCGCGTAGGACAGCCCGCCCAGGGAGGTGAGCGGGCGCCAGGTGAGCAGGCGGTCCGCGCCGAACCGGCTGCCGGTGGTCCCCGCCAGGATCACCAGGACGGCGGCGCCGGTGGGCCACAGGGCGACGTAGCCGGGAAAGAGCGTGGCCACCGGCAGCAGGAGGCCGCAGGTGACGAGGCCGACCAGGCCGACCCAGCCCATCACGGTGCGCAGGCGGGCCGGCAGGTCGAACCGGTGGATGGTCAGGGCCAGGATCGCACCCAGGGCCAGCTCCCACAGGCGGGCGCCGGTGTCGAAGTAGGCCCAGGCCTGGTTGGAGTCGGTGATCCACACCGAGTAGGCCAGGGAGCACACGAAGACGGCGGCGACCGCGGACAGCACCGCGTGCCGGACCGGCACGCGGGCGCGGGCGGCCACGAGGGCGGCCAGGGTGAGCAGGATCGGCCACAGCACGTAGAACTGGCCCTGGATGGACAGCGACCAGAAGTGCTGGACCGGACTGGGCGCGGCGTCCCTGGCCAGGTAGTCGACCGCGGCGCGGGCCAGCGCCCAGTTCTCGTGGTAGAGGGCGGCGGCGCGCACCTCGGACAGGATGTCGGCCCACCGCGAGCGGGGCAGCCACACGTACGTGGCGACGAGGACGCCGACCAGGGCGACCGCGGCGGCGGGGGCCAGCCGCCGGATCAGGCGGGTCCAGAAGGCCACGAAGCCGATGCGGCCGTCACGTTCGAGGGCGCGCATCAGCGAACCGGTGATGAGGAAGCCGGTCAGCAGCAGGAAGACGTCCACGCCGCCGGAGACCCGGCCGAACCAGATGTGGTAGACGGCCACGAGGACGACGGCGATGGCGCGCAGGCCCTCGATCTCGGGCCGGTGACCGGTACGGCCCGGGCGAGCGGATCCGGTCGTGGAAGGGGCGTCCGCTGGCGCGGCGGCGGCCCCGGGAGCAGGAACAGACATGGGTGGGGACGGCCTCTGCAAGGAATGGTGTCGTCAGACAGGGGCGGGCAGCGGGTTCCGACCCCTGGATTTCGGCTCTGAGTCAACGCCCCCTCCGGTATCGACCGGGTTGCGGGCGGGCGAACACGCGAACAACTCCGCCGGGCGGTACGGATCCGCACCGACGAACGACACGCTTCGTGCTCGATTCATGACCCTATGCCATGAACGGTGGTCGTCTCGGCAACGACTTCCGCCTGCGTTTATTCCCTGGGCGCGGTGTCGAGAGGCTGACATCGGAGACCTGGCGTACTGGCTGATAGCTTGCTCGGTAGCGATCCCATCGCTGGTAAGCACGACGATTCACGTCACTGGAAAGGTGCATCAGAGATGTCTGCGCCGTACTCGCTGCCCGAACTCACCTACGACTACGCGGCCCTGGAGCCGTGGATCTCCGGTCAGATCATGGAGCTCCACCACTCCAAGCACCACGCCACCTACGTCGCCGGTGCCAACACCGCGCTGGAGCAGATGGCGGAGGCCCGGGAGTCCGGCGACTTCGGCACCATCCCCATGCTCGAGAAGAACCTCGCGTTCCACCTCGGCGGCCACGTCAACCACTCGATCTTCTGGCAGAACCTGTCGCCCGAGGGCGGCGACAAGCCGACCGGCGAGCTGGCCTCGGCCATCGACGACCAGTTCGGCTCCTTCGACGCCTTCCGCGCGCACTTCGGCGCGGCGGCCAACAGCATCCAGGGCTCCGGCTGGGCGATCCTCGCCTACGAGCCCCTGGGCAAGCGCCTGATCATCGAGCAGCTCTACGACCAGCAGGCGAACATCCCGCACAGCACCACCCCGCTGCTGATGCTGGACATGTGGGAGCACGCGTTCTACCTGCAGTACAAGAACGTCAAGGCGGAGTACGTCAAGGCGTTCTGGAACGTGGTCAACTGGGCCGACGTCCAGGCGCGCCTGGAGAAGGCCCGTTCGGTCGAGTTCTAGGACCGGAGCGCGGCCGACCGCCGCGCGGCGCACGCGTCGCGGCACGCCTGCCCGGACACGGCGGGCACGGCCGCGCCGACGCGTGTGAGGAGCCTCAGCCGAGGGCGGTACCACCCCGATCGGGCGGTGCCGCCCTCGCGCCGTCGGTCACACGACGAGCCGGTCCGGGTCACCGACCACCGGGCCGTGCCGGTCGAGTTCGCACCAGGCGCGCCCGAGCCGCCAGACCAGCTCCCGGGCGGTGGCCTCGTCGAAGGCGAAGGGCAGACGGAAGTACTCCGCGTACCGCCCGTCCTCCGAGGCCGACATCATGGGTCCGGGGATCAGCTCGACGTCGTGGCACAGGGCCACCTGCGCGAAGGCCCGGGCGTTGACCCCGGGCAGCTTCACCCACAGGGCGGCTCCGCCGTCGGGCCGCTCCCACCGCCAGGTGGGCACCGCCTCGCCCAGCAGCGCCTCCATCCGGTGCAGCGACTCCCGCAGCTGATCGGAGCGCGCGGCGGCGAGCTCCTCGTAGCGCGGCAGCAGGCGCACCGCGACCGCCTGGTCGAGCAGCGGACTGCCCAGGTCGGCCAGGACCTTGCGGCGGCTGAGCCGCATGGCGATCTCCGCCGGGGCCCGCAGCCAGCCCAGCCGGAGCCCCGCCCATCCCACCTTGGTCAGCGACTCGACGGTGATGACCTCCGTGCCGCGCGGGGCGAACGCGGCGAGCGGAGGCGGCTCGTTTTCGGCGCGCAGACCGGTGTAGGCGCTGTCCTCCAGGACGGGCGTGCCGTACCGGGCGGCCAGTTCGCCGATCTCGCGCCGCCGGGCCGCGCTCATGAGCCGGCCGGTGGGGTTGTGGTACGAGGGCATCACGTACAGCAGGTGGGGCGCGTAGTCGACGATGGCGCGGCGGAGCGCGTTCGGCTCGATGCCCTGGTCGTCGAGCGAGACCGGGTGGAAGGCCGCCCCCTGGTCGCGCATGAGGTCCAGGCATCCGGCGAACCCGGGATCCTCCGTGACCACCGGTGAGCCCTTGCGCAGGTAGAGCTGGGAGATGAGGGCGACGGCCTGGTGGGCGCCGGTGGTGACCACGATCTGGTCGGGCGTGGTGGGCAGGCCCTGCCGCTCGTAGTGGTCGGCGATGGCCTGGCGCAGGACGGGCAGCCCCCGCGGGTGGTAGCTCTCCTCCGCCATGAGGGCGGGCAGGTCCCGGTCGACGACCTCGCGGACGGCCTCCTCCACGATGCTCAGCGCCGGGGTGCGCATGCAGGCCGCGGAGATGACGCGCGGGGTCTCGCGCAGCAGGTTCTGGTACATCGGGTTGGCGACGCTGCCGGGCGCCCAGCCGTCACTGCGGACCGGTCCCACGCTGGCGCTGACACGGGTGCCGCTGCCCTGCCGGCTCTCCAGGACCCCCTCCGTGCGCAGGGCGTCGTAGGCCGACACGACGGTGGTGCGGCTGATCCGCAGCGCGGAGGCGAGCGCCCGCTCGGAGGGCAGCCGCTCCCCCGTCAGGACGGTCCCCTGCACGACCAGGCCGTGCAGCGCGTCGGCGAGGCGCCGGTAGAGGGCTCCGCTGCCGGCCGTCCACGCACCGAGGTGGTCCACCAGCACGCCCACTTCACGAGAAGAGTCCATTTATCGCTCCATTGGATATGTCAGAGTGGACCGCACCCCTCCATACTGGCATCAACGAAAGGGATACCACCAGAACCAAAGTGGCCCCTTCAAGTCCAGTCCACTCTCCTTGGGAGTACCGATGCCGTCCCTCACCCCGTTCCAGCGCACCGCGGCCGACCACGCCAGGCCGACCACCGTCTCGGCCGCCCGGCCGGTCTCCGCGACCGCGCGGGGAACGGTCCTGGCGGAGGCACGGACGCTCATCGCCCCCGGCGGCGACCACTGCGCACTGTTCTCACTGGTCCTGGCCATGCGTCGGCGCGCCGAGGACCATGCCGGCCTGGTGGACGAGGTCCATTTCTCCGACGAGGGGAACCGCGTCCGGATCGTGTCGCGCTGGCGGTCGGCCGAGGACCTGCGCGCCTTCGTGGACCAGGCGCACGACGACCTGCTCGACTACCGGGCGGCGAGCGGTGCCTTCCCCACGGTGGAGCGGACCCTGTGGTGGACCGCGGCCGACACCGAGGTGACGGCCGCGGAGGCCGACCGGCGCTCCGAGCACCTGCGCGCGCACGGCCCGGGCCCGAACGCCTTCACCCTGGGCTCTCCCGTCCCCCCGCCGGCGGACCGCCGGGTCCGCTGACCCGGAACCGCCCGGACGCGCTGACCCCGTGCCGCCCCGGCGCCGGGGCGGTTCAGGCCGGGTATCGGGCGGCGAAGGCGGCGGCGTCCCAGGTGCCGCCGAGGGCCGGGGCCAGGGCGGACCGGGCCGTGGCGGCGAACGCCGGGGCGTCCAGGCCGCCGCTGCCCTCCGGGACCGCGCCCAGCAGGGGGCCGGCGCCCATCGTCGGCAGGTCCTCCAGGTTGCAGCGGACCGCCAGGTCGGGCTCGCACGGCCAGGAGCCCACGACGACGCCGACCGGGCCCACGCCGCGGGAGCGCAGGGCCTCCCCGGTCAGCGCCGTAGCGTTGAGCGTGCCCAGGTCGGGGCGTGCCACCACCAGGACCGGCGCCGACAACAGGACGGCCGCGTCGGCGAGCGTCTCTCCCTCTGCGTTGAGCCGCACCAGCAGGCCGCCCGCCCCCTCGACCAGGACCAGGTCGTGGTCGGCGGCCAGACGCGTCGCGGCGTCCGCGACCTCCTCGGCCCGCACGCACCCCGCCCCGCACCGGGCGGCGGCGGTCGCGGGGGCCAGGGGGTCGGGGTAGCGGACGAGCTCGTCGGTGGACACGCCCGGGACCAGCCGCGCGACCTCGTCGGCGTCCCCTGGTGCGCCGGGGGCGACCCCCGTCTGCGCGGGCTTGAGGACCGCCACCCGCCGTCCGGCGCCCCGTGCCGCGGCGGCGACCGCGGCCGTGACCACGGTCTTGCCCACCTCGGTACCGGTGCCGGTCACCACCAGGATCCTCACAGCGCCTCCAGCGACGCCTCGGTCGCGGCGACCATGCCCGCCGTGATCGCCGCGACGTCCTCGTCGGTGCACACGTAGGGAGGCATGGCGTAGACGTGGTTGCGGAAGGGGCGCAGCCACACGCCCGCGGCCACCGCCGCGCGCGTGGCCTCGCGCATGCGCACCGGTTCGTCCAGTTCCACGACGCCGATCGCACCCAGCACGCGCACCTCGCGCACCCCCGGCAGCGACTCGGCCGCCGCCAGCCCCTCGCGCAGCCCGGACTCGATCCGGCGCACGTCGGCCCGCCAGTCGCCGCCGGTGAGCAGTTCGACGGAGGCCAGTGCGGTGGCGCAGGCCAGTGGGTTGCCCATGAACGTGGGACCGTGCGCCAGGACCGGCACCTCCCCCTCGGCGATGCCATGGGCCACCCGGGGCGTGCACAGGGTCGCGGCCAGCGTGAGGTAGCCGCCGGTCAGGGCCTTGCCCAGGCACATGATGTCGGGAGTGACCCCGGCGTGGTCGGCGGCGAAGAGCTCACCGGTACGTCCGAAGCCCGTGGCGATCTCGTCGAAGACCAGCAGCAGGCCGTACTCGTCGGCGATGCGCCGCAGCTCGCGCAGGTGGCCGGGATGGTGGAAGCGCATCCCGCCCGCTCCCTGCACCACGGGCTCCACGATCACCGCGGCCAGCGTGTCGGCGTGTTCGGCGGCCAGCCGCTCGAACTCCGCGGCCCAGGCCGGATCGACCGCGGTGTCGAACCCTCCGGCCGGGGCGGGCCCGTGCACCTGGCGCGGCAGGACGTCGCCCCACAGGGCGTGCATGCCGCCGTCGGGGTCGCACACGCTCATCGCGTGGAAGGTGTCGCCGTGGTAGCCGCCGCGCCAGGTCAGGAAGCGGCGGCGCTCGGGGCGGCCGGTGGAGCGGTGGTACTGCAGGCACATCTTCATCGCGACCTCCACCGACACCGAACCGGAGTCGGCGAGGAAGACGTGCTCCAGCCCCGCGGGAGTGATCTCGACCAGGGCCCGGCCTAGATCCGCGGCCGGCCCGTGGGTCAGTCCGCCGAACATCACGTGGCCGAACGCGTCCACCTGCGTGCGCACCGCCGCGTCCAGCGCGGGGTGTCCGTAGCCGTGGATCGCCGACCACCACGACGCCATGCCGTCGACGACGCTGTGCGTCACGCCGTCCGACCACAGGTCCAACCGCGTGCCCCGCGCGCCGGTGACCACGTACGGTTCCTCGGCTGCGGGGACGGTCGTGTACGGATGCCACAGGTGGGCGCGGTCCGCCGCGCGCACACGCGCGGGGTCACGGAGGGTCGAGGTCATGGTGCCTCATTGTTCACCGGGCCGACCGGGGCGGCCACGCGAGCGCCGCCAGGAATCGCGGCCGAACTTTGTGGGCTTTCACGGGTGACGGTGCGGGCACCGACCGGCAGAGTCGTAGACGCCTCCCTGGCACGCGGACCGGACCGCCCCAGCGGGATTGGCCGCCGCTGGGACGGTTCCCGCCAGGGACCGGCGGCGATCCGGCCGCCGCGCGCCCTGGCGCCGCCGGCCGCCCGGCCTCTTCCCCTCGCCTCCACCGGGGTGTGCCCGCTCCCGTCCACGACCCGAGGAGACCCCGCCATGGACAGCGCCACGAGCTCCGCGCCGCCGCGCCCCTGGCCGCTGCGCGCCGGCCCTCCGGAACCGGCCGGGTCCGACCCGTCCCCACCCTTCGCCTGGCTGGACGCGGCCGCCCGCCGACGGGCCGAGGCCGGCCTGACCCGCCGCACCGTGCCGCGACAGGTCGACGACGCGCTGCTGGACCTGGCGGGCAATGACTACCTGGGCCTGCTGCGCCATCCGGAGGTGGTGCGTGCGGCGGCCGGGGCCGCCTACGCCTGGGGCGCGGGCGCCGGCGGGTCGCGCCTGGTCACGGGAGACACCGAGCTGCACGGAGAGCTCGAACGCGAGCTGGCCGACTTCTACGGCACCGAGGCCGCGCTCGTGTTCTCCTCCGGGTACGCGGCCAACCTCGCGATGGTCACGGCCCTGGCCGCCCCCGACGAGGGTGACGCGCCGCTGATCGTGTGCGACCGCTACAACCACGCCTCGCTCATCGACGCCACCCGGCTGGCCAAGGCCTCCGGGGCGCGGGTGTCGGTCTACGACCACGCCGACCCCGGACACGCCGCCACGGCCCTGGCCGACGCGCGAGGCCGTGCCCTGGTGCTCAGCGACACGGTCTTCTCCGTGGACGGCGACCTCACCGACCTGGTCGGACTCGCGGAGACCGCGCGCGGAGCGGGGGCGGCGCTGCTGTTGGACGACGCGCACGGACTGGGCGTCGTGGGCCCCGGCGGGAGCGGTGCGCTCACCCTGGCCGGGCTGCGCGGGGCGGGCGACGTCGTGGTGTCGGTGACGCTGTCCAAGTCCCTGGGCGCCCAGGGCGGCGCCGTGCTCGGTCCGCGCCGCGTGATCCGGCACCTGGTGGAGACCGCGCGCACGTTCGTGTTCGACACGGGGCTGGCGCCGGCCGCGGTGGGGGCGGCGCTGGCGGCACTGCGCGTGCTGCGGGCCGAACCCGAACGCGCCGAGGCGGTACGGAACCGGGCGCGGGACCTGTCCGAGGGGCTGCGCGAGCGCGGGCTGACGGTGAGCGACCCGGACGCGGCCGTGGTGTCGGTGATCGCCCCGACCCGTGAGTCCGCGCTCGCGTGGCGCGCGGCCTGTCTGGAGGCGGGCGTGCGCGTGGGGTGCTTCCGTCCGCCCTCGGTCCCGGACGGCCGGTCGCGACTGCGGCTCACCGCCCGCGCGACCCTGGACGACGCCGCGGTGCGGCGGGTGCTGGACGTCGTCTCCACCACGCGCCCCGGGTAGCCTGGCCAATGCTGGAGACCTTGTTCGGGAGGCGGTAGCGGCATTGTCTGAGCGCGGTGACGACGGATCCGGGGCGGAGGTCCCCGAGAACCACCCACCCGGTTCCCCCGCCGACGACGCCCGGCCCGATGACGAAGCGCGTTCGGGCGGTCACCCGATCGACGGCGGCGAAGCCGGCGGCGACGCGGAACGGGCGGGCGAGGGCGCCCGAGCCACCGACGAGTCCGGTGAGTCCGGTGAGACCGGTGAGACCGACGACGATGCACGGGCCGACGGCGCGGCGCGCCGCCCCCGAGGTCGGCGCAGGGCGCGCATCGCCCTCGTGGGCAGCGCCGTCCTCGTCCTCGCTCTCATCGTCACCCTGGTCGTGCCCCCGGCCCGCGACGGCCTGGTCAACCTGTGGTGCGAGGCCACCGACGGCGTGTGCCCGGTCGAGGAACTGCCGCCCATCACCGACGACGAGGAGACCGACCCCCGGGTGCGCATGGAGCCGGAGGATGCCGCGCTGTGGGGCAACTACGTGGCCCTGGGCGACTCCTACTCCTCCGGTGACGGCGCGGGCGACTACGAACCGGCCACGGCCGAAGCCGGCGGGTGCTGGCGCTCGGAGCACGCCTACTCCCGGCTCATCGAGCAGGAGTTCGACTTCACCGGCGCACTCGGCTTCTACGCCTGCAGCGGCCACCGGGCCACCCACATGCTCGAACAGGTCGGCACCCCGGAGTCGCAGATCGAACGGGTGACCGAGCACACCTCCCTGGTCACCCTGGGCATCGGCGGCAACGACCTCGGCTTCATCCCCGTGCTGCGCACCTGCATCGTGCGTATGCCGCTGCTGGAGAACGGCGCCTGCCAGGCGCAGGAAGGGGAGATCGGCCGGCGGCTCGACGCGTTCGAGGAGGACCTGGGCACGGTGCTCCGGGAGATCCGCGATCGGGCGCCGGACGCCCGGGTGCTCGTGCTGGGCTACCCGCGGCTGTTCCCCGAGGAACCTCAGGGCATGTACTACACGCTGACCGTCAGCGACCAGCAGTGGTTGAACGAGATCGGCCGCGACCTCAACGACCGCATCCGCGACGTCGTCTACGAGGTGGACAGCCACGTGTACGGAGGACGCCGGTCCGGCAGCGTCGAGTACGTCAACACCTTCAGCGCGCTCAGCGGCTACGAGGTGAGCGCGGACGAATCCTGGCTGAACGGCATCGTGCTCGACCAGCTCGGTGAAGGGCTGCGTGTGGACCGGGCGAGCTTCCACCCCACGGCCCAGGGACATATGTCCATCGCCGACCGGATCCGCCGACAGATCGAGGAAGGGCCCGAGCGTGTGATCTACGTGTCGCGCGAGACCCTGGCGAGCGTCAACGACGACCGCCTGGCGGCCGAGCTCGGCGGGCCGCTCGCCCCCGTCATCGGCCCGCCCGCGCCCACCGCCGCGCCGAGCGAGAGCCCCGAGGCCGGGAACGAGGCGGACGGCGGGTAGCACGGGAGACCGGCCGGGCCGAGAGCCCCGAGGAGCCAGGCGAGGCGCGCGGGGGCCGAAGGTTCCCGTGCCTTCGGCCCCCGGGACGTCCTAGCGCCCGGCTCTGAGCTCGGCCAGGACCTCACCGAAGCGGTCCAGACCCCAGTTGAGGTCCTCCTCGCTGATGACCAGCGGCGGCGACATCCGCACCGTCGAGCCGTGCGTGTCCTTGACCAGCACGCCGTGCTCGGCGAGCTTCAGGCACAGCTCCTTGCCCGTACCCAGCGCCGGGTCGACGTCGATGCCCGCCCACAGGCCGATGCTGCGCGCCGAGACCACCCCGTCGCCCTCGAACTCCTTGAGCCGGCGCTTGAGCACCTCGCCCAGGCGCCGCGCGTTCTCCAGGTAGGGCCCCTCGGTGAGCATGGTGACGACCTGCCGCCCCACGGCGCCCGCCAGCGGGTTGCCGCCGAACGTGCTGCCGTGCTGGCCGGGCTGGATCACCCCGAGGACGTCCTCGTCGGCGACCATGGCCGAGACCGGCAGGATGCCGCCGCCCAGCGCCTTGCCGAACAGATAGGCGTCGGGGACCACACCGGAGTGCTCGCAGGCCCGGATCGTCCCGGTCCGGCCGAGGCCCGACTGCACCTCGTCGGCGATGAACAGGACGCGTTCGCGGTCGCAGATCTCCCGGACCCGCGGCAGGTAGTCCGGCGGCGGCACGATGACGCCCGCCTCGCCCTGCACGGGCTCGATCAGCACGGCCGCCGTGGTGTGGTCGATCGCCTGCGCGATGGCCTCGGCGTCCCCGTAGGGCACCGAGCGGAACCCCGGCGTGTACGGGCCGAAGCCGGTCCTGGCCTCGGTGTCGGACGAGAACGAGATGATGGTGGTGGTGCGTCCGTGGAAGTTCGCGCCCGCCACGACGATGGTCGCCTGGTCCTGCGGGATGCCCTTGACCTCGTAGCCCCACTTGCGGGCCACCTTGATACCGGTCTCGACCGCCTCCGCGCCGGTGTTCATCGGCAGGACCTTCTCCTTGCCGACCATGTCGGCCAGGGCGCCGACCCACGGGCCGAACTGGTCGTTGTAGAAGGCGCGGCTGGTGAGCGTCACCCGGTCGATCTGCCGGTGCGCGGCGTCGAGGAGGTCGGGGTTGTGGTGGCCGAAGTTCATGGCCGAGTACCCGGCCAGACAGTCCAGGTACCGGCGTCCCTCGACGTCGTTCACCCAGGCTCCGCGGCCCTCGGCGATCACGACGGGCAGGGGTGCGTAGTTGTGCGCCGAACGCGCCTGTGCGAGCGCGATGTGATCCGCGCTGGTGAGTGCTTGTCCGCCCGGGTTTCCGGCGGAGTCCTGCTGGCCCAGATTCTGGGTGCTGCTCATCTAGCCGCTCCGATCACCATTGACCGTTGTCAGTCCTGAGATACCCACCGTCGGGCCCGGTAGAGCCCTCGGACGGGAAACCCTCAAGAGTTGAACAGATCACACCGCGCCCCCACAAGAGGTAAGCGATGTCACTCGCCGCGCCCCGGGCCGAAACCCCGGCCGCGCGGACCTCGAAAGCCCTCTGAGCGGGGCCGTCATATCCAGTGTGACCTGCGAGGAATCCTCTAGTGACGCGGTCCACAACCCCGGCGGCGATCGGGTCGGCCCCTGAGGGGTACCGTCGCGTGAAAGCCACTCGGCCGCCGTGATCCCGCGGGCGGCCCCGGACCATGCCAGGGAGGTCGGGCGTGTCCATCCATGCGTCTGCGAACGAGTCCCCCGACGCGCCCTTCTCGCTGTCCCGCCTGGTGTCCGCCGTCACCGACGCGGTCCCCGACCGGGTCGCCCTGGTGGCCGGACCGCGCCGGCTGACCTACCGCGCCCTGCACGACCGCTCGGTGCGCCTGGCCCGCCACCTCGTGGCCCAGGGCGTGCGCCCGGGCGAGCACGTGGCGGTGCTGTCCTTCAACCGCGCGGAGTGGATGGAGTCCTTCCTCGGGATCCTCGCCGCCGGCGCGGTCCCGGTCAACGTCAACTACCGCTACGTCACGGGCGAGCTGCGCCACGTGCTGGCCGACGCGCACGCGGTCGCGCTGATCGCCGAGGACTCCCTGGCGGCGGCCGTCACCGCGATCCGCCCCGACCTGCCCCGTCTGCGGCACGTGCTCCTGATCGAGGACGGCGGCGTGCGCGAGCCGGCCCTGGAGGGCACCGACTACGAGACCGCGCTGGCGGCCCACGCCCCGCGCGACGGCGAGCCCGACCTGCCCGGGACGGGCGGCGACGACCACTACCTGCTCTACACCGGCGGCACCACCGGCTACCCCAAGGGCGTGCTCTGGCGCCAGGCGGACATCTTCCGCGCCGCGCTGGAACGCCGCGCCCCGGGCGCCCCGCGCGCGCAGTCGCCCGCCGACGTCGCCGCTCGCGCCGCCGCCTGCTTCCCCCAGCGCATGCTCGTGCTCGGCCCCCTCATGCACGCCGCCGGCCAGTGGAACGCGCTGAGCATGCTGCTGTGCGGCAAGCGCGTCGTGCTCTCCACCGACCGCAGCTACCGGCCGGACCGCGTCCTCGAACTCGCCCACCGCGAAGGCGTGCACGCCGTACAGCTGGTGGGCGACGCGATGGCCCGGCCGCTGGCGCGCCACCTGCTCACCGAGCCGGGGCTGTGTCCGGACCTGACCTCGGTGCGCTCCGGCGGCACCCCGCTCACCCCGGCCGTGCGCGCGCTCTGGCGCGCCTGGCGCGAGGACGTGGTGCTGGCCGACGCCTACGGCGGTTCGGAGACGGGCGTGTGCGGCTCGGCCACCGGCGGGGACGAGGAGCCCGGCGACGCGCGCCAGGCGGCCCCGACCCTGGCCGGCGGGCCGGACCTGCGCAGCTTCACCATGGGCGGCAGCATCGCCGTGCTCGACGACCACCTGCGTCCGCTGCCGCCCGGCTCGCCCGAGGTGGGCCGCATCGCGCGCAGCGGACGGATCCCGCTGGGCTACTACAACGACCCGATCGCCACCGGCCGGACCTTCCCCACCGGCGCCGACGGCCGCCGCTGGGCCCTGTCCGGCGACTACGGCACGCACGCCCACGACGGGTCCATCGCCCTGCTGGGCCGGGGCAACGCCGTCATCAACACCGCCGGGGAGAAGGTCTACCCCGAAGAGGTGGAGGCCGCGCTGAAGGCGCATCCGGCGGTGGAGGACGCGATCGTGGTGCCCGCCCCCGACGAGCACCTCGGCCAGCGGGTGACGGCGCTGGTCTCCGTGGCCGCGGGCGCGCGCCTGGACGCGACCGAGCTGCGCGCGCACTGCCGCGTACGGCTGGCCGGGTTCAAGGTGCCGCGGACCGTGCACTTCGTCGACCGGGTCCGGCGCACGGCGGTCGGCAAGCAGGACTACCGCTGGGCGGCGTCGGTCGCCCAGGGCGGCGAGCGCACCACACCGAGTTTCGGACGCTGAATACCAGTCACACCACGTGGCCGAAACCTGAGAAACCCCACGCCGCGCGCATCTCCTCCGCCCCGCTGCCCCGCTAGACTGGCCGCACCCGGCCCGGCCGCGGGACCTCGCCGGTCCCTCCCCCAGTACGCCCCGGGCGGCACATACCCGGCGGCGGTCGGCGCAGCGCCCCTGTTCCAACGCGCTCCGGCCCCGCATCCCTGACCGACCCGTGTCCCGCGGGTGGGTACGGTGACCACACAGGACGGAGGACGGCGCCCCCTCCCGGGCCCGGCCCGGGCCAGCGCCCTACAACTCAGATGGCCAAGTCAGCAGGCTCCTTCATCTTCAACGCGGTGCGCGGCGGGGCCGTCGGCACCTCCGAGGCGCTGCCCGGCATCAGCGGCGGCACGGTCGCGCTCATCGTCGGCCTCTACGACCAGCTCATCGGCGGCGCCGGCCACATGGTCAGCGGCATCAAGCGCTACGTCACCGACGTGCCGCGCGGCCGCGGCAAGGACCGCGCGAACGAACAGTTCCGACAGGTGGACTGGAGCGTCCTCCTCCCGGCGCTGATCGGCATGGTGGTCGCCCTCCTCCTGGCCGCGGTCCTGCTCTCCCCCCTGGTGGAGGAGTACGCCCAGTACGCCTACGCGCTGTTCTTCGGGCTCGTCCTGGCCTGCCTGTGGATCCCCTACACCGGGGCGGGCAAGACCTGGCGCGCCTGGCACTACGCGGTGGCGCTGGCCGTCGCCGTCCTCGCGTTCGTCCTGACCGGCCTGCCGGGCGCGAACCTGCCGACCAACCCGGTGTTCGTGTTCCTGGGCGGCGCCGTCGCCATCTGCGCGCTCGTGCTGCCGGGTCTGTCCGGCTCGTTCATCCTGCTCACGCTCGGGCTGTACGAGCCCACGATGCAGGCGGTGCGGGACATGGACGTGGTCTACCTCGGCACCATGATGCTGGGCATGATCACCGGCCTGGCCCTGTTCGTCAAGCTCCTGCAGTATCTGCTGGAGAACTTCCACCACCTCACCCTGGTGGTCCTCACCGGCCTCATGGCGGGATCGCTGCGCGCCCTGTGGCCGTGGCAGGACCACGACCGCAACCCGCTGCCCATCACCGACGTCCCCGTGACCCTGGCCTTCGCGGTGGGCGGGTTCGCCGTGGTCACGGCGGCGATCGTCTACGAGCACCGCAAGAAGGCCCGGATGGGGGCGGGCGACGGAGCGGCGCCCACCCGCGTGCACTAAGGTCGCCAACTGACGCGGGGTGCCGGGAGCAGTCCTCCCGGCTGAGAGCACACCCGTCGAACCTGCCCTAGTTCGTACTAGCGAAGGAACGTCATGAGCGCGTACAACGTGTTGTCCGTGGCCGGGAGCGACCCCAGCGGCGGCGCCGGGATCCAGGCCGACCTCAAGGCCTTCTCCGCCCACGGTGTCTTCGGGATGACCGTGGTCACCGCACTGACCGCCCAGTCCACGCGCGGCGTCACCGGTGTCCACGGCGTCCCGGCCGCCTTCGTCGCCCACCAGGCGGACACACTGCTGTCCGACGCCACCGTGCACGCGGTCAAGATCGGGATGCTGGGCACGGCCGAGGTCACCGAGGCCGTGGCCGAGGCGATCGAGCGCCACCGGCTGGTGAACGTGGTCCTGGACCCGGTGATGGTCGCCAAGAGCGGTGACCGGCTGCTGGAGGAGTCGGCGATCGCGGCCCTGCGCACCCTGCTGCTGCCGCGCGCGGATCTGCTCACTCCGAATCTTCCGGAGGCGGCCGACCTCTTGGGCGTGTCGGAGGCCGTCAGTCTGAAGGAAATGCGTGACCAGGCCGAGCGACTGCTGGAGCTCGGTCCGCGCCGGGTCCTGCTCAAGGGCGGTCACCTGGCGGGCGAGGAGAGCGTCGACGTGCTGGTCTCGCGGGACGAGGAGCCGCTGGAGCTGCGCGCGCCACGGGTGGACACCCGCAACTCGCACGGCACGGGGTGCACACTGTCGTCGTCGATCGCCGCCCTGCTCCCCCAGCGCCCGGACACCGCTTCGGCCGTCCGCGACGCCAAGGACTACCTGACCGAGGCACTGCGCCGCTCGGACGAGATCGACGCCGGCGGCGGCCAGGGCCCCGTGCACCACTTCCACCTCTGGTGGTAGGCGGCACGGTCACCTCTGGTGGTAGGCGGCACGGTCACCGCTGGTGGTAGGCGGGCCTGACCAGCGCTGATCACGGGCGAACAGCCGAAAGGGGGACCGCACACCGTGCGGTCCCCCTCGTGTTGCGTCCCGGGTCGGAACTAGCCGCGCACGTCGTCCATGACGGCGTCGGGGTTCCTCCAGTCGGGGTACCCGAAGAACTTCCGGGTCTCCGCGACGATGAGCGGGGACAGCAGCAGCAGCCCGATGAGGTTGGGCAGCGCCATGAGCCCGTTGGCGATGTCGCTGAACAGCCACACGTTGCTCAGGTCGGCGACCGAGCCCAGGAAGATGACACCGATGAACACCAGCCGGTACGGGGTCACGAAGCCCCGGCCGACCAGGAACTCGATGCACCGCTCGCCGTAGTAGGCCCAGCCGAGCAGGGTGGTGAACGCGAACACCGCCACGGCGATGGCCACCACGTAGGCGCCGACCGGCGCCAGCCCGGGGCTGACCGACCTCAGGCCCTCGGTGAGGGCCTGCGTGGTCAGCAGCGAACCGTCCTCGGGGTTCTCCGCCTGCCACACACCGGTGGTGATGATGACCATGCACGTCATCGTCACCACGATGATGGTGTCGATGAAGGTCTGGGTCATGGAGACCATGGCCTGGCGGACCGGCTGCGTGGTCTTGGCGGCCGCGGCGGCGATGGCGCCGGTGCCCAGACCCGACTCGTTGGAGAAGATGCCGCGGGCGAAGCCGTACTGGATCGCCATCATCACGCCCGCGCCGGCGAAGCCGCCGGCCGGAGCGGTGCCGGTGAAGGCGGTGGTGACCACGAGCTGGAGCGCGGGCAGGATCTGCGCCCAGTTCACGGCCAGCACCAGCAGGCAGATGGCCACGTAGGCGACGATCATCAGCGGCACGAGCGCCGAGGCGACCCGGCCGATGCTCTTGATGCCGCCGAGGATGACCGCACCGGCCAGCACCATGAGGATGAGGCCGATGACCCAGGTCGGGGCCGGCGTGATGCTCGCCATCTGCTGGGCGACCGTGTTGGCCTGGGTGCCGTTGCCGATACCGAAGGCCGCGATGGCGCCGAAGACGGCGAACGCGACGCCCAGGGTGGTGCCCAGGCCGCCGGGCAGACCGTACTTGAGGTAGTACATCGGCCCGCCGCTCTGCTCACCCTTGGAGTCGGTGCGGCGGAACTTCACCCCCAGCAGGGCCTCGCTGTACTTGGTGGCCATGCCGAAGAAGCCGACGACCCACATCCAGAACAGGGCGCCCGGGCCGCCGAGGCCGATGGCCAGCGCGGCACCGGCGATGTTGCCGACACCGACCGTGGCGGCGAGCGCGGTGCTCAGTGCCTGGTAGTGGGAGATGTCCCCCTCGACCGAGGGGTCCTCCTTGCGCCGGACCAGAGCGAGCCACAGCGCGTGCGGCAGCTTGAAGAGCTGGAGCAGTTTGAGTCGAATGGTGAGGAAAACGCCGACAAAGAGCAGCAACGGGATGAGGACGAAGGGTCCCCACACGATGCCGCTGACGATGCCGGCCATCTCAAGGAGTTGATCCATGGGGGATCTCCCTATCACGATCAGGGGCCGGGGGATGGTCGTGGACCCGCGGGTGGCGGGACAGCGTCCCTCCCAGGTGAGCGGCTCCGCGAGCCGCGGGCACACTCAGGGTGCTGTCAGATTTGCAGTGATTCGTCACGGACACGTCACGTTCACTCGACGCAAGCGTTGCGGGTCGGGTGCTCACGCGTCCGGTGAGCCGTCGGCCTGGGCCAGGGCGAGCCGGCTGAGGACGGCGGCCGCCGCCTCGGGGTCCGCGCCCTGGCCGACCGCCACGCCGAGCAGGTAGGTGGTCAGGGGCGCGGCCGGCCGCGCGACGGAGTGGGCGGCGTCTCTGGCCAGGTCCAGCACCCGGTCCACGTCGGCCTTGGCCAACGGATCCGTCCCGGCCAGGTCCAGCTCCGCGCGCACGACTTCCGCCCATTCCACGAGGGTCACCACAGGACTCCTTAGAGCAATTCATTCGTCACAGAAGGCGATCTTAGTCATCGCCGGGCCACTCGGCGGCCACCCGCGCGCACCTGCCGGGTCACCGCGTGCTCCGCGAACCCACGCCTGGCCTTAGGGAGCGGTTCCCCCGAGGCCTGACCGGGGTTCACTCCCCGAGCCTAGCGTCGAAGGCAGCCATCCCCCGGCGTTGGGAGCAGCCCGAATGTCCCCCACAGCAACCGACCGCACGGACCGGAGAGCCTCGTCGCCTCCGCTGCGCGTGGCGATCGTGACCGAGTCCTTCCTTCCACAGGTCAACGGGGTGACCAACTCCGTGTGCCGGGTCGCCGACCTCCTCGCGGCCCGCGGCCACCAGGCGCTCGTGATCGCTCCCGGTCACGGCCCCTCCTCCTACGCGGGCTTCCCCGTGGTCCGGATGCCCGCCCTGCCGCTGCCCTTCTACCGCGACTTCCCCGTGGGCCTGCCGGCGCGGCGCACGATGACCGCCGCCATCCGCGCGTTCGCCCCGGACGTGCTGCACCTGGCCTCCCCCGCCCTGCTCGGCCAGGCCGCGGTGGAGACCGCGCGCCGCTGGGCGCTGCCGACGGTGGCCGTGTTCCAGACCGACCTTCCGGGTTTCGCGACCCGCTACGGCCTGCCCGGGTCCGAGGCCCTGTGGTCGCTGATGCGCCGCACGCACGCGGCCGTGGACCGCACCCTGGTGCCGTCCTCGGCGAGCATGGAGGCGCTGTCGGCGCACGGCTTCCCCCGGCTGGACCTGTGGCGGCGCGGCGTGGACACCGTCCGCTTCTCGCCCGAGCACCGCAGCGAGGACCTGCGCCGGCGCCTGGCGCCCGGCGGCGAGGTGATCGTGGGCTACGTGGGACGGCTGGCCAAGGACAAGCGGGTAGAGATGCTGGCGCACCTGTCCAGGCTCCGCGGCATCCGGCTGGTCGTCGTGGGCGACGGCCCGGAACGGGCCCGGCTGCGGCGCCTGCTGCCGGACGCGGTGTTCACCGGGCAGCGCACCGGCGCCGACCTGTCCCGGCTGTACGCCTCGTTGGACGTGTTTGTGCACACCGGCGCCGACGAGACCTTCTGCCAGGCCGTGCAGGAGGCTCTGGCCTCCGGGGTGCCCGCGGTGGCGCCGGGCGCGGGCGGCCCGCTGGACCTGGTGGCGCCCGAGAGCAACGGGCTGCTGTTCGCGCCCGATTCCGTGCGCGAGCTGCGGGTGGCCGTGGGCCGGCTCGTCCACAACGCGCCACTGCGCGCGGGGATGGCCGAGCGCGCGCGGCCCTCGGTGGCGCACCGCACCTGGGACGCCGTGGGCGAGCAGTTGCTCGACCACTACCGCGCGGTCATCGCGCCGAGCCCGGAGCTGGCCGCTCGCGCGCAGCGGCAGGCCTCCACCGCCTGAGGCGCGCGCCCCTGGCCCGACCGGGGTTCGGCCGCTCCCGGGCCGGGTGGCTCGGGAGCGGCCGAACGGTGGTGTGTCCGCCCCGCCCCCTTCACGGGGCGGACACCGGGTGGGCCCTGCGGTCGGTGGCCGTGCGTCGCGGGATGGACCCGGCCTCAGCGGGAGGCCTGCGCGGTCTCGTGCGCGGGCGCGGGGATGATCCGGCTCGGCGTGTCGCCCACGAGCGCGTCCAAAACCTCCTCCAGGCGGTCGAGGTGGGCTCGGATCCAGGGCAGCGCGGTCGGGTCGGTGGCGTCGAGCGCGGCGTAGCGGCGTTCCTCGGTGTCGCCGTAGAGCAGGCTCGTGGCCACACGCATGCGCAGGGCCTCGGCGCCCTCCCCGAACTCGACGGCGGGCAGGACGCCCATGCCGTGGCGTTCCAACAGCAGTCCGGTCAGTTCCGCCCCGGTGGTGATCCCGTGCAGGGCCGCCAGGCGCTCGCGCTGCGGCTCGAAGTCGGGATAGAGGTAGAAGGCGGCGCGCGGGGCGGCGACCGAGGCGCCGGCGCCCGCGAAGCGGCGGGCCACGGCGTCGGCGACGAGGCCGTGCAGGCGGCGGCTGCGGTCGACGTGCTCGCGCAGCTCCCGCGGTTCGGTGAAGGCGTGGGCGGCGGCCTGCTGGACCGGAGCGGCCGGACTGGACCAGATCTCGCTGGCCACGCCGAGCAGGCCGCCGCGCAGGCGGTGGCCGATCTCTGAGTCGGGCAGGCGGATGACGCCGATCCGCCAGCCGCCGAGGGCGAGGTTCTTGCTCAGCCCGGTGGAGATGACGGTGCGCTCGGGCGCGTACTCGGCGGGGCTGTGCACACGGGCCTCCTCGCCGCCGTCGGCGACCGGGTGCACGAGGTCGCGGTAGATCTCGTCGGAGATGATGACGAGGTCGAGTTCGCGGGCGACCCGGGCCAGGCGCTGGACGGTCGCGGCGTCGGCCACGGTGCCGGTCGGGTTGTCTGGCAGGGTCACCACGACGGCGTTGACGGTCCGCCCCTCCTCCCGGGCGGCCGTCACGGCCGCGAAGAGCAGGTCGGGCTGGGGTACGCCGCCCTGCCCGGGTGCCGTGGGGACCATGACCGGCCGCTGCCCCAGCAGGCGGCTCTGGGCCGCGTAGCTGACCCAGCTGGGCGCGGCGATGGCGGTGTCCCCGCCGATCTCCATCAGCAGGCTGTAGAGCAGCGGCTTGCTGCCGGGGCCCGCGATGACCATGTCGGGGTCGGTGGGCAGGCCCCGCCGCTCCCAGTACCCGGCGGCGGAGGATCGCAGTGCGGTCGACCCGGCGACGGGCCCGTAGGCGTTGGCCCCGTTGCCCGCGCTGAGCCGGTCCCGCATGACCGGGTGGACCGGGAGCCCGGCTTCGCCGAAGCCGAGCGGCAGGACGCGCACCCCCTGGCGTCGCTTCTCTGCGAGGGCTTCGTTGACGGCGAGGGTCGCGGACACAGTGACGGTCATCGAGGACTCATCTCCGGCTCATGTTCTGGCTCTTGACCGTGCCGTGAGGCAACGGTCCGTCACCCCCCAGCCTGCCCAGGTCCACACATCAGTACAAGCGAGTCTTTTCGATGGTGAGCGTAAGATGTTCTTATGCTCGATCTGCGCCGCCTGCATCTGCTCCGCGAATTCAGCGTGCGGGGCACCATCGCCGCCACCGCCCACGCCCTGGGGTACACGCCCTCGGCCGTCTCCCAGCAGTTGGCCGCGTTGGAGAGGGAGACGGGCGTGGCCCTGCTGGACCGCTCGCCGCGCGGGGCCGAGCTGACCGACGCCGGGCGGCTGCTGGTCACACAGGCGGACGAGATCCTGGCGCTGGTGGAGGCGGCCGAGTCGATCATGGCCGAGCAGTCGGACGTCGCCCTCGGCGTGGTGACAGTGACGGCCTTCCCGACGGCCGCGGTGGCGTTCGCGCCGCTGCTCGCGCCCCCGCTGCGCAGGCACGAGGGGATGCAGCTGGTCCTGCGGCAGACGCTGCTGGCGACGGGGACGCAGAAGGTGCGCTCACGTGAGGTGGACGTGGCGCTGGTCGACGACTGGACGGGCCAGCACCCGGGCCGCGGTCCCGACAGCGGGCTGCGGCACGTGCACCTGCTGCGGGACCCGCTCGTGCTGGCGATTCCGCAGGACCACGCGCTGTCGGACCCCGAGCGCCCGGTCGTGCTGGAGAACCTGTTGGGCGAGTCGTGGATCGTGGCCCCCGAGGGCGAGCGCTCGCGCTACGGGACCGACCGACTGCTGGCCGAGGTGGGCGGCCTGCCGGGCGCGGCGTGGGAGTTCGAGGGGCTGGGCACCATCCTGAGCCTGGTCTCGCGGGGGATCGGCATCGCCGCGGTGCCCGCGCTGGCGATGGTGGGCGCGCCGGCGGGGCTGGTCTACCGGCGCCTGCCGCCCTCCGCGCCCGAACGGCACGTGTACGCGGTCCTGCGCCCGGCCTCCCTGCGCCGTCCCGCCGTGCAGGTCACCCTGTCCGCGCTGAGGGACGCCGCGCGCCAGGTCGAGGAGCTCCTGTCCTCGACGGCCGAGGGCCCCGCCTAGGACCCGTTCCCGGAGCCGCGCGCCGCAGGATCACCGCCCCCGGAGCCGCGCGCCGCCGGATGCCCGCACCCGTGTCCCGCGCCGCCGCGCCCGGACACAGTGAAGGGCCCGACCGGCCGGTCGGGCCCTTCGCCGTACTTCTCGTTTCGCGCTGTGGACGGCATGGGTCAGTCCTCCACCGCCCTTCGCCTGCCCCTGTCGATCCGGCGGCGCAGCCGGCGACAGACGTGCAGTGCGCGGTCCCGGTCGTCCCGGGCGTTCCACCACCGCGCGTAGGCCTCCAGCCGTCGTTGGCGCAGCGCCTCCAGTTCCGCCTCCATCCGGGCCACCCGGTGCTCCAGGTCGATGCGCTCGCGTTGGAACGCCGACATGTCACGCTCGTGGAACCCGGCCTCTCGTTCGGCCCTGACCAGCCGTTCGGTCAGCCCTTCGGCGACGTTGCCGCCTCGGACTACTCGGCCGATCCCCGTCTGTGTACTGATGCCTTCGAACCACACAGTCTCTGGTCTTTCCCGAAGTGCACCAAGCTCACCGATCGCTACGCAAAGAATACGGAAAGCGATAAAAAGGGACAAACTACCTACGCAGCGACGACCCTCTCCGCCCGCAGCCGCTGGGGCTCGCGTCCCTGGAGCCGCCGGTAGACGTCCTCGAACCGCGCCAGGGACCGGTGGTGGTCGTGCCGCTGCGCGATCTCCCGGCTGGCCTCACCCAGCGCCTCGCGCCGCGACCCGAGCACCGTCAGAAGCCGGTCGGCCAGGTGCAGGGCGTCGCCCGGCGGGAAGAGGAACCCGTTGCGCCCCTCCTCCACCAGGTGCGGCAGCGCCATCGCGTCGGCCGCCACCACCGGCAGTCCGGTCGACATGGCCTCCAGGGTGGCGATGCTCTGCAGCTCGGCCACTCCGGCGATGGCGAAGACGTCGCCCGCCGCGTAGACCAGCGGCAGCTCCGCGTCCGGCACGAAGCCGAGGAAGAAGACCCGGTCGGCCACGCCCAGCTCGGCGGCCAGCGACCGCAGTTCGTCCTCGCGCTGGCCGGTCCCCGCCAGCGCCAGCTGCACGTCGCGCTCGCCGGAGACCGCGGCCAGCGCCCGGATGGTGTCGTCGATCCGCTTCTCCGCGTCCAGGCGCCCCACGAACACGATCGTGTCCCGCTCGGGCAGCCCGAACTTCGACCGCGCGGCCTCCCGGTCCCCGGGCCGGGGGTGGAAGCGCTCCAGGTCGATCCCGCACGAGATGTCCTCCACCGTGCCCGCGAACCCCTTCTCGCGCAGCAGCCGGGCCGCGCGCGGCGTCGGGGTGGTCACGTGGTCGGCCTCGGCCGCGACGCCGATCATGTCCCGCCACGCCAGCGACCCGGCCAGGCCGTGCAGGGCACCGGGCAGGCGGGCGTGCGCGTAGAGGTTGTCCGGCATGAAGTGGTTGGTCAGCACGACCGGGATCCCCGCCGCCCTGGCCCGGCGCTGCGCCGCCCGGCTCAGCGTGAAGTGGCTCTGCACGTGCACGACGTCGGGGTCCAGCCGGGCCAGCAGGCGCGCGATGTGTCCGCCCATGCCCAGGGGGAGGGCGGCGCGCATGCTCTCCTGGAACGGGATCGGCGCCGAGCGCAGGCGGTGCTCGGTCACCGCGCCGTTGACCGCGACGTAGGGGGCTCCGCGCTCCGACGGGCACACCACGTGCACGTGGTGGCCCCGGTCGGCCATGCCCTCCGCCAGGCGGTGGGTGAAGTAGCCGGCACCGTTGACGTCGGGCGGGTAGGTGTCCGTGGCGATCAGGACACGCAGTGCGCGGGTGGGCTGGACCATGGTCGAACTCCTTCGTTCCTCAACTGTGGGCGGTGCTGCCGGTGTGCTGGTGCTCTGCTTCCGGGTTGCGGTGGCGCGCCTGCGCCAGGCTCACGGTTCCGGCGATGGCCAGCGCGGCGAAGGCGCCCGCCGCGATCTGGGCCGGCAGGGTCTCGGGGACGCCCTCGCCCAGGAGGAGGGCGCCGATCCCCACGCCGACCACGGGGTCGGTGATGAGCAGGGTCGAGTAGGCGGCGGCGAAGTGCCCGGTGCGGTAGGCGTTCTGCATGAGCAGGGCGCCGAAGACCGCCGTGATCAGCGCGAGGGGCGTCAGCCAGCTGATGACGCTGGTCCAGTCCCCGTGCACCCCCGCCGTGATCACCCGGGCCAGGCCCGACGTGGTTCCCATCGCCGTCCCTCCGGCCAGGGCGAGCATGATGCCGCGGGCTCCGTCGGGCATCCAGTGGGCGGTGAGGTAGACCACCGCGCCGAGTCCGAGCGTCGCCCCGGTCAGGATCAGCGCCACCGACGTGGGCAGCAGCGGAGTGTCCGAGCCGTGCGGGAACAGCCAGAGGACGCCCACGAGGCCGACCATCACGGCCACTCCCGCGGCGATCTGCCCGACGCCGACCCGCCGGCGGGTGAACACCGCCGAGAGCACGATCGCGAACAGCAGGCCGGTGACGCCGATGGGCTGGATGATGGTCAGCGGCGCACCGCTCAGGGCCACCAGGTGCAGGCAGGCGCCCAGGACCGCGGCGGCGCTGCCGAGCATCCAGCGCGGCTGGCGTACCAGGTGCAGGAGGAAGCCGGCGCGGGCCACCCGGTGGCCGGGGGCGCGTACGGCGTCGCGCTCCTGCATGGCGGAGCCGAGTGCCAGGGTGAAGGCCCCCGCGACGGCGATCAGGACGGGCCAGACCATCGTCTCCACCTTCCGTCCGTTCGTGCTCGCGAAGCGTCCGTCTCCGGGCCCGGCCGAACCGCCGGTTCCCGGAGCGACCCCGTCGGCCGGCCAGGCCCGGGGTATGCCAAGAACAGTACGGACAGGCGCTCTTCGCCCGCGATAACGCCACCCCCCGCTTCTCGAGTAGTGCGCGCCCCACCCCTGATCGGGTGCCGTCCCGCTGGACGACGGGGGGCTCCCGCCCATGCCCGTGGGCGTCGTTCCTACGCCTGCCACACCCGGCCGCGCAGTAAGTCCTATTGCTAGTCAAATGTCCGCATTTCGGTGGCACCACTGCGGGGCGCGGCGGCCGGGGTGTGCGCGGCGCGCGCCCCGTGGCACTATGGCGGATATTGGTCTAGACCGGATAGGAGCACCTCCCCGTGCCTCATACCCCCCTCCCCTCGCTGCTGCCCCGGCCCATGTCCGCGGTCACCGGCGACCCGGGTTCCCTCACCCTCACGCAGGCCACCCGGGTGTCCGCCGACGCCCAGGCGGCCGGCGTGCTCGCCTGGCTGCAGCGCGAGATCGGCGCGGCCACCGGCCTGCCCATGGCCACCGGCGACGAGGACAGCGCCCAGATCCGGCTGAGCGTGGACGCCAGGGCCGGACTGGGACGCGAGGGCTACCGGCTCATCGTGGACGGCGAGGGCGCGATCGTCGTCGGGCACGACACCGCGGGACTCTTCTACGGCGCGCAGACCCTGCGCCAGCTCCTGCCCGCCGCCGCCTACCGCGCCGCCCCGCTGGGGGACACGGTCTGGACGCTGCCCCCGGTGAGCATCACCGACGCCCCGCGGTTCCGGTGGCGCGGCGTGATGCTGGACGTGGCCCGCCACTTCCTCCCCAAGCGCGAGGTGCTGCGGTTCATCGACCTGCTGGCCGCGCACAAGCTCAACGTGCTCCACCTGCACCTGACCGACGACCAGGGCTGGCGCGTGCAGATCCGCCGCTACCCGAAACTCACCGAGGCGGGCTCCTGGCGGACCGAGAGCCAGCAGGGCGCGGGACGTCCCCCGGTGTTCGACGGGCGCCCGCACGGGGGCTTCTACACCCAGGACGACATCCGCGAGATCGTCGCCTACGCCGACGCCCGGCACGTGAGCGTCGTCCCCGAGATCGACGTGCCCGGCCACTCCCAGGCGGCCATCCACGCCTACCCCGAGCTCGGCGAGTGCGGCGACATCCCCGTCGGCACCCAGTGGGGGATCTTCGAGGAGGTCCTCGCGGTGACCGACCACGTCCTGGACTTCTACAAGAACGTCCTCGACGAGCTCATCGAACTGTTCCCGAGCACGTACGTCCACGTCGGCGGCGACGAGTGCCCCAAGAAGCAGTGGCGGACCAGCCCGTCCGCCCAACAGCGCATCCGGGACGAGGGGCTGGCCGACGAGGACGAGCTCCAGAGCTGGTTCATCCGCCAGTTGGACGAGCACCTGACCAAGCGCGGGCGCCGCCTGCTGGGCTGGGACGAGATCCTCGAAGGATGGCTCTGGGAGGGAAGCGACACCGAGGGCGGCGACCCGCCGCCCGCGAAGCGCCCCGCGGGCGAGGGCGGGGGACGCATCGGGCTCGCGCCGGGCGCGACCGTGATGTCGTGGCGCGGAGAGGAGGGCGGGATCGCCGCCGCGCGCGCCGGACACGACGTGGTCATGGCGCCCACCCGCACGTCCTACCTCGACTACAAGCAGTCCGAGTCCGAGGACGAGCCGGTCCCCGTGGGCACCCTGCTGCGCGTCGAGGACGTCTACCTCGCCGAACCGGTCCCGGCCGGCCTCACCGAGGAGGAGGCCGAACACGTGCTGGGCGCCCAGGTGAACATCTGGACCGAGCACGTGGACACCCCGCGCAGGCTCGACTACATGGTCTTCCCCCGCCTGTCGGCCTTCGCCGAGCAGGTGTGGTCGACCGGCGAGCGCGACTACGCCGAGTTCGAGCCGCGTCTGCGCGAGCACCTGGCACGGCTGGACGCGCTCGGGGTGGAGTACCGCCCGCTGGACGGTCCGCGCCCGTGGCAGACCCGCCCCGGCCTCGTGGGCTGGGGCGGATAGGCGGGGCACCCGGCGGATCCGCGCCCGGCCGACCGCGACCCGGCCGACCGCGACCCGGCCCCGGGGCGCCGTGCGGGGCGCGCGGGGGCGGCTCACGGCCGTCGGGGCGGGCTCGCGCATCAGAAGTAGGTCGCCACGGCGTCGACGACCGTGTCGCGGTCGTCGACCACCGGCAGCACCTGCCAGCGGTCGAAGGCCGTGCACGGGTGCGAGATGCCGAAGGAGACGAGGTCGCCCGGGCGCACGTCGAGCTCCGGCGGGACGGTGAGGTAGGCGTGGTGGTCGTTGAGGCCGGTGACCTCCATCCCCGTCGCCGGGGCCGTCGAGCCGTCGGCGCGCCGCAGCACGCGCGGCAGGGGGAAGCCCTGGTCGGAGTTGGCCTCCCGGCGGCCCATCCCGGCGATGGCCAGCCCCGGCTCGGGCGTCGAGGTCACCTGCGCCCACAGCTCCAGCGCCCCGGCCAGCGCGTCGGGACCCTCCGGCAGCCTGCGGTAGGGCGTGGTCCGCCGGTACAGGCCGTCGTCGTGCGCCACGTAGGCGCCGCTGCGCAGGATCGGCACCACGTCCGGGCTCGCGCCGACCTCCTCGGCCACGACGTCGAACCAGGCGCTCCCGCCCACGGAGAGCACCGGACGCTCCATCCCGTGTTCGGCGGCGATCGCGGCCGCGTCGCCGACCAGGTCGCGGACGAAGGCGCGCACGCCCTCGGCGTCCTTGATCGGTCCCTCGTAGCCGGCGACCCCGGCCAGTTCCAGTCCCGGCGCCCCGGCGACCGCGCGCGCCACGGACAGCAGCTCCTCGCGGGTACGGCATCCGGTGCGCCCGCCGGGCGTGCCGCGCTCGACCAGCACCCGCAGGGGGCGGCCGCCCCGGGCGTCGGCGGCGGCCTGGGCGGCCACGGCCACGCCCTCCGCGGAGTCGGCGTAGAAGAGGAACTCGAAGGCGTGGTCGCGGTCGAGTTCGGCGGCGAGCACGCGCAGCACGCGGGCGTCCAGCAGCTCGTTGGCCAGCAGGACACGGGCGATGCCGAAGCGGCGGTAGGCCAGGACCTGGTTGGCCGTCGCGGCGGTGATCCCCCAGGCCCCGGCGTCGAGCTGGCGCTGCAGGAGCGCGGGCGCCATCGAGGTCTTGCCGTGCGGTGCGAACAGCAGACCCCGGCGGGCGGTGAAGTCGGCGAGGGCGGCGATGTTGCGGTCCAGGGCCGAGGCCCTCAGGACCATGAGGGGCCAGGTGAAGGGTCCAGTGAAGAGCGGGTCGCGCCGGGCGGCGAACTCCTCCAGGGTGATCGGTTCACCCGTCCACCACAGCCCCTTGGTCCGCCAGTCGACGTGTTCGCGGGGGATGGTCAGCCGTTGGCTCACGTGTGTTCCTCCTGAGAGGGGCCGCCCCGGGACGGCGGTCGTCGACGTCCCGGGGCGGGCCCGTGGTCGGTCACCGGGATCATCCCACCGTCGGCGGGCGTGACCGGCGGATCGGAGTGCGGCCGACTCAGGCGGCGGGTCTGGCCGGCGGCACGACGATGGGCGCCCGCGGGTTGCGGTCACCGGAGAAGTCGTCGATCGCCGCGCGGCCGATGTCGGGGTGGTCGGTGATGAAGCCGTCGACGCCCATCTCCAGGACGGCGTCCATGCGGGCACGGTCGTTGATGGTGTACGGCATGATCTCGAAGCCGGACTCGTGGAGCAGGTCCACGTACTCGGCGTCGATGGTGGTGTGGTTGGGGTTGATCAGGTCCGCCCAGCCGAACTCGTCGAGACGGTCCTCGGCTACGCGGCCGAGCAGGGCGTGCGGCACCGACGGCATCAGTTCCTTGGACCGCTCGGTCACCCGCCAGTCGAAGCTCTGGACGACCAGGCGCCGGGGCTGCCAGGGCGGGTTGCGCCGCATCCAGTGACGGCGGTCGGTGATCTCGTCGGCGACCAGCTCCTCCATGCCCGGATAGAGGGCGGGCTGCTTGAGCTCCAGGAAAAGGTTGAGGTCGTGCTCCTCCAGGCGGTCCAGCGCCTCGCCCAGGGTCGGGACGGGCTCGCCCTCGAAGGAGTCGTCGAACCAGGACCCGGCGTCGAGTTCGCGGATCTCGTCCATGGTGAAGTCGGCGACGTCGTAGGGCGCCCGTCCGGGGAACCGCTCCTCGACGTCCGTCGTACGCGTGAGCGTGGCGTCGTGCATGATCACGAGCTCGTCGTCCGCGGTGAGCTGGACGTCGATCTCCGCGGTCACGGCCCCGCGCGCGGCGGCCTCGTCGATGGCGGCCAGGGTGTTCTCCGGTGCGTACGCCGACGCGCCGCGGTGGGCGACGGCGTCCAGCGACCGGACGGGGCCGGGGTGCTCGGCGGCGAAGCGGGCGCCGGCCGCGGTCGTCTGGGGGTGGACTGTGGGCGTGGCGAGCGCGGTGGTCGCGCTCGCGACGGCGATGAACGAGACGGCTCCGACGATACCGATGCGGTGCACCGGACCTCCCAAGTGCGCGTGGACTGGCCAACTGCCACCTCAGGGTGAACGCGCTTGGTGACCCTGCGATGACCGTCTGCGGAGCATCCGGTGATCGGCGACCCACCATCTGGTGGTGCGTGGCGAACACGCCGATGGGCCGCGAGGCAGCTACCGTATGCATATGCTTGATCACTTTATGTACGAATATTGACGACGGATCCTCTCGATAATTACAGCCTGCCCTGAAATCATTACCCCTAGTAGTCGATGGGAAGGAACACTCATGCGCAAGCACCACAAGAGGTGGGTCGCGCTGTTCAGTGCCGCCGCCATCTCCACGACTGGGCTGATGGGAGTCAGTGGAACGGCGGCCGCCGACGACAAGGACTCGCAGTCGCTCAACTGGCCGCTGATCACCCAGGGCGTCTCGACCTACAGCCTTGACGGATACGAGATCGGCTACCTGCCGCCGGGGCTGGAGCGCTACGGCATCAGCGCCTCGTCCACGACCGACCGGCAGGGCAACCGTCAGTCCCAGATCTCCTGGACGCAGGGCCCGGACCAGCTGTACGGGCGTGTGGCCGTGGTTCGCTCCGAGGCCTTCCAGGAACTGGACGACCTCCGGCAGAGCCGGTACGGGCACCTTCCCACGGACGAGCTCGAGCGCCTGGAACCGAACGAGACCTTCACGGACGGCGCCTTCCTGTCGGAGGAGTCGGGCGACCTGTTCTGGCTGGAGGAGCCGGGCGTGGCCGTCGCCACGCACCTGCAGCCGGACCGGTGGGGCGGCAACGAGCTGGTCAAGTTCGCCACGTCGGTGGAGGCCTCCGAGGTCGAGGGCGAGGTCGAGGAGGCGGCGGAGACCACGGAGGCCGAGAACGCGGACGCGCAGGACGGTGCCGTGATCGAGCCCGTCGCCGACCCGCCGCAGGCCGAGGAGGCACCGGGCGAAGAGGCCCCGTCCGAGGAGACACCGGCTGACGACGTGCCCGATGAAGAGGCGCCCGCGGCCGAGGACCCCGTGACGGAGCCCGAGGCGCCTGCGGAGGAGGCGCCTGCGGAGGAGGCCCCTGAGACGCCTGCGGAGGAGGCGCCCGCTGAGGAGGCCCCTGAGGCTCCTGCCGCGGAGGCGCCCGACGCCGAGGCACCGGTCGAGGAAGCCCCGGCTGAGGAAGCCCCGGCAGAAGAAGCTCCGACCGAGGAAGCCCCCGACGCCGGGGCACCGGTTGAGGAGGCCCCGGCAGAAGAGGCTCCCGCCGCGGAGGCGCCTGACGCCGAGGCACCCGCCGAAGAAGCCCCGGTCGAGGAGGCCCCGGCCGAGGAGACGGCCGACGACGCCGCCTCCCGCCAGGTCAAGGAGTGCCTCATCGACCAGTTCGTGGACTTCGGGTCCGGCCAGACCGTGCTGGACACCAAGTCGCTGACCCCGGACTCGGGCGCGTTCGTCGAGCAGGCCCTGACCAAGGGGGACCTGAACGACGCCGAGCGCGACCGTCTGCTCGCGACCGTCTGGTACTACGGCGCCGAGGACCAGAAGACCGCCGCCACGGGCGAGTGCGCGCAGGCCAACGACATGGACAAGGCCGAGGTGGAGGCGGTACTGGCCGAGGTCGCGGACCAGATCGCCGCCCTGGTCCAGGAGGCCCAGGCCGCGATGACCGAGGGTATGGACCAGGTGTCGCAGACCGTTCAGGACGGTGACATGACCGAGCAGGCCGAGATCGACCCGGTGGACGCCCAGGAGTGGCAGGAACTGTGGGAGTCGCTGCCGTGGAGCATCCCGACCGGGACCGACACGAGTGGTTCCTGATTCAGGGGGTGCCCCGAGCGGGGTGAGGGAATCCGGCGGGCAGCACGAGGCCGGTGGACCCTGAGGGCCCCCTGAATCACGTCAAACCGGGGCTGGTGCCAGGCACCAGCCCCGGTTTCGTGTCTGTGGACGGCGTGTCGGCCCCACCCCGACGGCGGCACCGGCCTCACCGGCCGCACCGACCACGCGGAGACCGCTCTGCACCCATCCGCCCTTGGTGCCCCCTCGTCCAGCCCATATCGGACATCGCGGACTTGATGTACGGTCGCCTCGATATCCGGTCCCGGAAAGTCCACGGCAGGGCGCCCTCGGCGCCGGGTCCCCCTCCCCGGAAAGGCCCCCTCAGATGCCCGGTTTCACCACCCGCCCCCAACTGGTCGGCGACTTCGGCATGGTCGCCTCGACCCACTGGCTCGCCAGTGCCGGCGGCATGTCCGTCCTGGAGCGCGGCGGCAACGCCTTCGACGCCGCCGTCGCGGCGGGCTTCACCCTCCAGGTGGTCGAGCCCCACCTCAACGGCCCCGGCGGCGAGGTACCGATCATCCTGCGGGCGGCGGGCGGCAGACCCCAGGTCCTGTGCGGGCAGGGCGTCGCCCCCGCGGCGGCCACCGTCGACGCCTTCGCCGGCATGGACCGCGTCCCCGGGGCGGGCGTCCTGGCCGCCACCGTCCCCGGCTCCTTCGACGCCTGGATGCTGCTCCTGCGCGACCACGGCACCATGACCGTCCGCCAGGTCCTGGACCACGCCGTCGGGCTCGCCGAACGCGGCTACCCCGTCCTGGAGCGGATCGCCCTCGCCATCGACACCCTCGCCCCCGTCTTCACGCGGCACTGGGCCGGATCGGCCGCGGTCTACCTCCCGCACGGCACCGCGCCCGCCGCCGGATCCCGTCTGCGCAACCCCGCCCTGGCCGCCACCTACCGGCGGATCATCGCCGAGGCGGAGGCCGTGGGCCCCGGCCGCGAGGCCCAGATCGAGGCCGCCCGGCGCGCCTGGTCCCAGGGCTTCGTCGCCGAAGCGGTCGAGGCGTTCCTCTCCTCCCCCGTGCCCGACGGCGCGGGCGTGCCCCAGCGGGCTCTGCTGAGCGCGCAGGACATGGCGGACTGGCAGGCGCACTACGAGGACACCGTGAGCGTGTCCTACGGCGACCACACCGTGCACAAGACGGGGCCGTGGGGACAGGGCCCGACGATGCTCCAGCAGTTCCGGCTGGCCGAGGCCCTGGGCACCGGCCACGACGTCCTCGACGGGGTCAGCACGGAGTTCGTCCACCGGGTGACCGAGTCCGCCAAGCTCGCCTTCGCCGACCGCGAGGCCTGGTACGGCGACCCCCACCGCACCGACGTCCCCCTCAAGGAGCTCCTGAGCGCCGACTACGCCGCCCGGCGCGCCGCGCTCGTCGACGACACCACCGCCAGCCTGGACCAGCGCCCCGGCCGGATCGGCGACCGCCTGCCCTTCCTCCCCCCGGAGTACCTGCCGGGACGTACTCCCGGCGACCGCACCACCGGCGAGCCCACCGTGCGCGACGCGGCCGGGGCCACGCCCGCCGACCTGCGCGGGGACACCTGCCACGTCGACGTCGTCGACGCGGCGGGCAACATGGTCTCCGCCACGCCCAGCGGCGGCTGGCTCAGCAGCTCGCCGGTCATCCCGGACCTGGGATTCCCCTTGGGCACGCGGGCGCAGATGTTCTGGCTGGACCCCGCCTCGCCCAACGCCCTGGAGCCCCGCAAGCGCCCCCGCACCACGCTCTCGCCCACGCTGGTGACCCGCTCGGACGGGGAGGCGGTCCTGGCCATCGGCACGCCCGGCGGCGACCAGCAGGACCAGTGGACGTTCACGGCGCTCCTGCGCGTCCTCAACGGCGTGGACGACCTCCAGGAGGCCCTGGACACCCCCATGTTCCACACCAACGCCTTCCCGAGCTCGTTCCACCCGCGCGAGACCGTTCCCGGCGACCTGGTCGTGGAGCCGGGCGTGGGCGAGGAGACCATCGACGAACTGCGCGCCCGCGGCCACCGCGTGCAGGTCGCGCAGCCCTGGTCGCTGGGCCGGCTGGCGGCCGTGGCCCGCGATCCGGAGTCGGGCGAACTGCGCGCCGCGGCCGACGCACGCGGTTCCCAGGGCTACGCGGCCGGACGCTGACCAAGAAAGACCACCGCTCGCGCAGCCCCCGGGGGCGATGGCGGAAAGAGCAGGAGCCGAAGGCTCTCCGTTGAGGGTGGAAGCCCCCACCCCTCGCGCAGCCCCCGGGGCGATGGCGGAAAGAGCAGGAGCCGAAGGCTCTCCGTTGAGGGTGGAAGCCCCCACCCCTCGCGCAGCCCCCGGGGCGATGGTGGGAGACGGGTGGGAGACGAATCGCCCAGGATGTCATCGGTGAGATGACCGGGATGAGTGATAGGAACGGGTTGAAGGCGGTTGTTTGCCTTGATCGCGCCTCTTGCCAAATCGTCCGGTCACTGCTTATGTAGAGCCTGTGCGACGACCCGCCCGTGATAAGGGGTGTGCGTTCGGTCAGAACTCAATACCACGAATGACAGGGACCGTTCGCTGTCTCCCCCTCCCTCAGCGGCGCCCCTGTCTCCTCCTCCTCACCGAGACCTGCCTTCCCCTCCCGGCTGGGTTTTTCGGACAAGGAGAAACGAGTGGGTCGTGGTGCCACCGACGCGGTGGCGCCACGGCCCACTCCTGTTCGTCTCTGCGACATGAATATCAAGAAACACGACGGCAACAATTCCGCCCCGTCCCGGATTCGGGACGGGGCGGTTTCGCGGCGGTCGTGCGCCGGGGCCGGACGTCAGGTGTTGACGCGCACCGCGCCCGCGTAGTTGTCGGTGCGCACCGGCGTGACGCGCACGTCCAGACCGGTGCGCGGGGCCTCCAGCATCATGTCGTCGCCGAGGTAGATCGCCACGTGCGAGATGTAGTCGGGGGCCGTGGGGTCCGAGCGCCAGAACAGCAGGTCCCCGCGCTCGATGTCGTCGAACTCCACGCGCCGGCCCGCGTTCCACTGGTCGTGCGTCACGCGCGGGATGGACACCCCCGCCTCCCGGAAGGCCCACTGCAAGAGGCCGGAGCAGTCGAAGCCGACGTTCGGCGTCGTGCCGCCCCACACGTAGGGGACGCCGAGCTGGGTCTCCGCGTTCGCGATGACCTCCTCGATCACCGACTCCGGCACCGCGTCGCCGGACACGTCGGGCTCGGGGTCGTCGGCGACCAGCTGAAGGGAGGCGTCCTCGCCCAGGGCCTCGCTCAGGGCCTCGTGCAGCTCGAACAGCTCCGCGTCGGGGGCCGACACGACCAGGGCGTTGCCCTCGGGCATGCCGAGTTCGGCGGCGCGCTCCCGGGAGACCAGCGCGTCGATGCCCGCGATGCCGGAGGTGGCGTGCGTCCACACCTCCAGGGAGACGTCGCCGCGCCCGCCCTCGACGGTGACCTCGCTGCCCACGTCCAGGTCGCGCTCGGTGCCGACGTCGTTGGACAGGGCCACGCGGCCCTCGGCCACGCCCTGCCAGATCTCGTCGGACTCGGCGGAGGGACCGGGGGCGTGGTTGCGGAAGGTGGAGGGGTTGACGCCCAGCACGGAGGTGGGCTCGCCGTCCACGCGCACGCGGGCGGCGTCGACGGTCAGGACGTGCTCCACGCCCTCGATGTCGCGGACCGCGTCCACGGACTCCCTGGACAGGGTCGTGGGCGCCACGGCGAAGTACTCGACACTACGCGCCTGGCGGAAGGGGGCCACGTAGGCGTCGCGGCGCAGGTCCGCGGGGTCGGCGACGTCGGGGGCGTCGGACCGGGTGTCGTCGGAGGCGGCGCGGTCACGGGGATGGGAGCCGCTGGGGGCGTCGGGGGACAGCTGTTCGGAGACGGCGGGACGGTCCTGGATCACCGGGTCGGCCCAGGCCGGAGTGGCGCCGAAAGCGGTGAAGGCGACCGCGAGGGCGGCCGTGGTGCCCGCGCATGTTCTCAAGCGGCTCCGCACGGGGGCCTCATCCTCTCCAGGGCCCTGCGGGGCGGGGTCCCCGGGGCGTGACGTAGGTGCGGTTGTTCCGGATCCAAGAATGAGTGCAGTGGCGCCGGATGGCAAGAAGCCCGCGCCGTCCGATATAGGACGTCCACCTCACGGCCACGGGGGCGATACCCGCCCGACCCGAACCGGAACGGCGGCCAGGGCGCACGTTCATCCCGCGCTACCTCTCGTCGTAGGAGTCCGTGACGGTGGTGGACAGCGGGAAGCGGACCGGCGTGTCCCCGAACAGGGTCGTGCGGGTGCGGGTCTCCGCCCGGGCGAGCGCCCGCACGGTCTCCTCGGCGAGCTCGCGCGGTACGTGCAGCACGACCTCGTCGTGCACGAAGAAGACGATCCCCGCGCCCGCGGGCCCCTCCGGCAGGTCATGGCGCAGCGCCGCCAGCAGCACCAGCGCCCATTCGGCCGCGCTGGCCTGCACGACGAAGTTGCGGGTGAAGCGGCCGTGGGCCCGCCGGCGGCGTTCGCCCTCGGGCCCGGCCGTGCGGGCCTGCCAGTCGGTCGGGGCGGGCGAGGTCCGGCCCAGCCAGGACCGCACGATGCCCCCGCCCTCCCCCACCCGCGCGGCGGCGTCGACGTACTCCAGGGCGCGCGGGTACAGGCGGCGCATGGTGGCGAGCAGCGGCGCGGCGTCGCCGGAGGTCTGGCCGTACATGGCCGAGAGCACACCGATCTTGGCGCGCTCGCGGTCGCCGCCCACCTGGTCGGCCAGCCGCGCGTAGAGGTCCTCCTCCGCGGCCGCGGCGGCCAGGGCGGCGTCACCGGAGACGGCGGCCAGGACGCGCGGTTCGAGCTGTCCGGCGTCGGCCCGGACCAGGACCCAGCCGGGGTCGGCGCGGACCGCGCGGCGCACCGCCTTGGGGATCTGCAGGGCCCCTCCCCCGCGGGTGGCCCACCGGCCGGAGACGACCCCGCCGACCACGTAGTCGGGTCGGAACCGGCCCAGCCGGAGCCCGTCGGGGCCGGGTCGCTCGTGCACCCAGGTCTCCCGCCACGCCCACCCGTTGGCCGAGTGCAGGCGGGACAGCTCCTTGTACCTCAGCAGGAGGGGCACGACGGGGTGGTCGATCCGTTCCAGCTCCCAGGAGCGGGTGGAGGACACCGGATGGCCCATCCACGCCATGGCCTTGAGGACCTGGGCGGGCGAGTCGGGGTTGACGTCGCGGCCGACGGTGTCGGAGATACGGGCGGCGAGGTCGGCGAGGACCGCGGGCCGCTGCCCCGTCGGGGGCCGCGGGCCGAGGAGCTCGGTGAGGACCTCGTCGTGGACGTCCGGACGGAGGGGCAGGCCGTCGCGGCTCATCTCGGCGGCGGCGAGGCCGCCCGCGGACTCCACCGCGGCCAGCAGTTCCACGCGTTCGCGGTCGGGCAGCGCGGCCAGGCGGCGCCGCTGGTCGTCGTGCACCTCGACGAGGGCGGCGAGCCGGTCGGTGCCGGGCGGCAGTGTGGAGCGGTCGGCCTCGAACAGCGCGGGTTGGGCGGTCGTGCCCTCGCCCAGGCGGCGCACGGGGTCCTCGGGCACGGGCAGGTCGTGCAGCCGGGCCCAGGCCGCGCCCAGGGAGTGCGGCTCGGTGTGGCGGACCTCGTGTCCCAGCAAGAGCGCCTCGGTGAGGGCCACGTCGTGGCAGCGCGACACCCGCGCCCCGGCCCTGACGAGGTCGGGGTAGACGTCCTCGCTCGCGGACCACACCCACCGTGGCGCCTCCGTCCGGGGCGAGCCCGGCTCCGCCCGGTGCCGGCCGCGTTCCTCGGCGCCGCGCACCGCCTCCGCGAGGTCGGGGACACGGTGGACCGGGCCGGGGGACTCGTCCAGTTCCTGGATCCACCCGCCGCCCTCGCCGTCGGCGACCACCGCGATCCGCATACGTCCAGTGTGGCCCGCGCCGACGACGATTCGGGGCGGGTCCCCGGCGCCCGCGCCCCGGGGGCGCCTCAGCGGCCGGGACGCACCACGTTGGCCAGCGGCTTCCCAGCGGCCCAGCGCGTGAGCTGGTCGTCCATGAAGGCGCGGGCACGCGGGTAGAAGGCCGCCGATCCCCCGGCCACGTGCGGGGTCACGTACACCCCGGGCCGGTCCCAGAGCGGGTGATCCGCGGGCAGGGGTTCGGGGTCGGTGACGTCCAGGGCCGCGCGGACCCGTCCGTTCTGGGCCAGCAGCGCGTCGGTGTCCAGCACGGGGCCGCGGCCGACGTTCACCACGAGCGCGTCGTCGGGCAGCAGGGCGAACTCGGCCGCCCCGAACAGTCCGCGCGTGCGGTCGGTGAGCGGGGTGACCAGCACCACGATGTCGGCGCCGGGCAGCAGGCCGTGCAGGTCGTCGATCCCGTGCACGTCCTCGTCGGGCCGGGCGCGGCCGGCCACCCGCACGACCTCGGTCTCGAACGGCGCCAGGCGGCGCTCGATGGCCCGCCCGATGCTGCCGTAGCCGACGATCACCACGCGGCGGTCGGCGAGCGAGCGCAGCGGGACCGGCGCCCACCGGTGCTCCTTCTGGTCGACGGCCCACCGGGGCAGGTCGCGCTGGGCGGCGAGGATGAGCCCGAGGGCGTGCTCGGCGGTGCTGGCGTCGTGCAGCCCGCGTCCGTTGCACAGGGTCACGTGGTCGGGGATCAGCGGCAGGACGTGCTCGTAGCCGGCCGACACCAGCTGGACGACCTCCAGCGACGGCAGCCGGGACACCAGGTCGTAGCGCTCGTCGACGCCCTGCGTGGAGGGCGCGTAGGGCACCTGGTAGAAGGCCACGTCCTCCAGGCCGGTCTCCGGAGCGCGGCCCCCCGCGTAGATGTCGACGTGCAGGGAACTCGGCGCGTTGTCCCGGTTCTGCTCCCACTGCACGAGTGCCCTGCCGCCCATGAGGCCGCACCCCTTCGTTCTGCTCGTTGCCTGTCGCAGGCCACCCTAGGGCGTGTGCCGCGGATCCTCGCGGGCGGCGCCCACGGAAGGCGCCCGAGCCGCAGGTCCCCGCCTGGTCAGCCGGTCAGCCGGTCAGCCGGAGCGCCCGGCCAGCTCGTAGCAGGCCACGGCCGCGGCGGCGGTGACGTTGAGGGAGTCGATATCGCGGGCCATGGGGATGTGGACCTTGGCGGAGGCACGCGCCAGCCAGCGCGAGGACAGCCCGTCCCCCTCGGTGCCCAGCAGCAGGCCGACGCGGTCGTCGGGGGCGAGCCCGGCCATGGCCTGGCGCAGGGGCACCGAGTCCGCTCCGGGGGTGAGCGCCATCAGGTGGAACCCGGCCTCGCGCAGGGTGTCCAGACCGCCGTACCAGTCGTCCAGTCGGGTGTAGGGCAGGGTGAACACCGCGCCCATCGACACCTTGACGGCGCGGCGGTAGAGGGGGTCGGCGCAGCGGGGGGCGAGCACGACGGCGTCGACGCCGAGCCCGGCGGCGCTACGGAAGATGGCGCCCACGTTGGTGTGGTCCACCAGGTCCTCCAGGACCACGATGCTGCGCGCGCCCGCCAGGACCTCCGGCAGCGGCGGCAGGGCGCGGCGCCGGTAGGCGGCCAGCGCGCCGCGGTGCAGGTCGAAGCCGACGAGCCGCTCGGCGGTCTCCTCGCTGACCACGTACAGCGGCGCGGAGGAGGCGGCGACCACGTCGTCCAGGGCCGCGGCGCGGCGTTCGGTGAGCAGGAAGCTGCGCGGCTCGAAGCCCGCGGCCGCGGCTCGGCGGATGACCTTGTCCCCTTCGGCCATGAACAGGCCGTGCTCGGCCTCCAGGTGGCGGCGCAGGTTCACGTCGCGCAGGCGGGTGTAGTCGGCCAGGCGCGGATCGGCGGGGTCACTGACCCTGATGACGTCCATGGCCACCCATTATCCCGTGGCGGCGCACCGCCCCGGGCGGGGCGTGGAACCGATCAGCCGATCTGGTCGGTGACGGCGCGCAGGCGCTGCCAGCGGGCCTCCTCGCAGGAGCCCTTGCGGGAGAGCGTGGTCTCGACCTCCATGCCCTCCCAGACGCCCACGATGGCGGCCTCCTGGGGGCCGTAGAGCTTGTCCGTGCACACGGTGCCCTCGCGCACCTCGGTGAACAGCTGCTCGACCCCGGGGTCGATGGCGGTGGTCGGCGCGACCGTGCCGTCGGCCTCCCCGTCCCCGTCCACGTCCACGTCCTCGGTGGCCGCCTCGTCCGCACCGGACTCGTCGTCCTCGGCGGGGTCGATGTCGCCGGTGGTCTCCACCGGGTCGGAGCCGAGTTCGGCGGCGGCCTCGCCCAGCGCGGCGCAGGACTCGGGGTCCTCCTCGGCGTCGCCGGCGCAGCTCAGGGTCTGCACCCAGGCGCGGTCACGGTCGCTGACCTGGATCCGCAGGTATCCGACGGGAGCGTGCTGCTCGACCTCCTCGGGCTCCTCCACCAACGGGCCCGACTCCACCGTCGCCGCGGAGGTGGCGGTGTGCGCCTGTTCCGGCGGCAGCATCGAGGGCCCGACCAGTACCGCGTACGCCGCCGCGCCGACGGTGCAGGCGCCGACGAGCAGGTAGGTGCCGAGCGTGGCTCGGCCGCGATGGTCACTGTGCGATGGGGACATGCCAAAACCCTCGGGGGTCGGTGGACACGTGGTCGTCAGCCCGCGCGGAACAGGGACCGCACGTCGATCTGAAGCCAGGAGCGGGGCCCAAGTGTAACGGTGGGGTCGGTGTGGTCTCGGGTGGGCACAGTAACAAAGCGATCACCTCGCATCGACCACCGGGCGCCGTCACCGAGGGCCGACCGGCCCTTCCGCTCCGCCATTACCAGCGAGTAAGGTCCTGGTGAGGAATCGTTCGCGACAGGCTCCCGGACGTTCGCGTTCACTCTCGTGTGATGCCCGCCTCCGCGTGAAGGTTCACACACCCGCCTCCGTGGCGCCGGGCGCGGCGCTCCGTGGCACGACCGCCGTCCCTGACCGAACGCGACCGGGAGCAGACCCCCAGCCACACCCCGGAGTGCCCGTGTCCAGTGGACGCCACCGCATCGCCTCACCGGCCGTCTCGACCACCCGCCGGGTGGTCCGGTCCCCGTTGGGCTTCACCGTGATCGCCATCGCGCTCATCACGCTGGCCGCGGTCGCGGTTCCGGTCGGCCTGAACGTGCTGGGCTGCGGTGACACGCGCTACCTACGGGTGTCGGCGACCCAGAGCATCGCCCCCGTGCTCCGGGAGGCCGCCACCGAGTTCAACGAGGGCCGGCCCAGCTACGGCGGCGACTGCGTGTACGCGCAGGTGGACGAGATCGCCCCGCACCGGATCATGACGGCGGTCTCCGGCGGCCGCCCAGGGGACTCCACCATCGCCCCCCACGTGTGGGTGCCCGAGTCCTCGGCGTGGGTGGAGCTGGCGCGGGTGTCCGAGGGCGGCGCCCAGGGCATCGAGACCGACCCGCCGTCGCTGGCCGACTCCCCCGTGGTGCTGGCCGCGCCCGAGGGCGCCGAGGGGCTGCCCGACCCCGAGGACGCCAGTTGGACGCTGGTCCTGCCGGATGAGCGCGAGCCCGAGCGCCCCGTGGTGATGGTCGACCCCAACCGCGGCGCCGACGGCATGACCGTCATGCACGCGGTCCGCCGCCACCTGGGCTCGGGGGACGACGCCGACACCGCGATGACGGACTTCGTGCGCGACGTCCAGCTCGACAGCGCCTTCGGCGAGATCGACCTGGGCACCTTCTTCACCGGTTCTCCCGCGGCACGGGACCGGGTGGACCCGCTCGTCGCGGTGCCCGAGCAGGCCGTGGTGGCCTACAACGACACCCGCGCGCAGAACGCCCCGGCGCTGGAGGCGCTCTACCCGTCCGAGGGCACGGTCGGCCTCGACTACCCGTACGTGACCGTCACCGACGACACGTCCCTGCGGGCGGCCGCCGCGGACCTGTACGAGGTGCTGGACGACGACGCCTACCGGACGCGCCTGCGCGAACTGGGGTTTCGCGACCCCGGCGGCCGGGCCGCCGCCGAGCTGGCCGAGCGGCCGGGGGTGAGCGCCGAGGAGCCGCCCACGCACGAGGACCTGACGGGCGACGCGCTGCTGGCGTCGGTCACCGACTGGAACCGGCTGTCCATGCCCAGCCGCGCCCTGGTGCTGGCCGACACCTCCGAGAACATGGCCGAGGACCTCGACGGCGGGCCGAGCCGGATGGAGGTGGCCCGGCAGGCGGCGCTGATGGGCCTGTCCCTCTTCCCCGACGAGACGGACATGGGGCTGTGGCTGATGTCCGACGAGCTCGGCGAGCGGGGCCGCGAGGAGTCCGCCGACCTGCGCGAGCTCGGGGTGGCGGCCGGCGACGCCGACACCACCCGGCGGCAGGAGCTCGTGGGCGTGGCCGAGGACATCGACGTGGAGGGCGGCGGCTCGCGGCTGTACGACAACGTCCTGGACGCCTTCGACGAGGTGCAGGCCCACTACGACGAGGACAAGATCAACAGCGTCATCCTGCTGACCGCGGGGGTCGACGACGGCTCCAGCGACCTGTCCCACGAGGAACTGGTGGCGGCGCTGCAGGACCGGTTCGACCCCGAGCGTCCGGTGAGCCTGTTCGTCATCGCGTTCGGCGCCCAGGCCGAGGAGGAGCGGCTGCGCCAGATCACGGCGGCCACCAGCGGCTCGCTCTTCGTGACCGACGATCCGGACGAGATCGGCGACATCTTCCTCAGCTCGATCTCGCGGCGGCTCTGCGTTCCCGACTGCGACGGCTGAGGCGGGGGCGAGCGCTCGGCCGAATTTCGACTCGGAGCCGTCTCGATTGAATAACGGAATAGAATTTCGGTCGGGCCACTTCACGTTCACTTGGGCGCAAGCCATGGTTCGGATCACCCGAGGTGACCGGTGCTGCCTCGCGCGTCGAGCCTCTCCGTCACCGGACGAGCACCCGAAGAACAGGACGGCACGGCATGCGCTCCGCACGACCGGTTGAGTACCGTTCCCACCAGTAACACCCCAGTGGTCGGATGCGTCCCGTTGCGGACCGGACAGGACGACCGCTCCCCGGACCCCCGGAACACACCCCCTGTACGACTCTCCGGCCGTACACCACCCCGTGAGGAATGCTGTGGGACGTCACCGCGGAAGATACGCAGAAGAGCCCCCGAGCCGGAACAGGCGTCGGCGCGGCCGCGGCGGAGCCATCGCCGCTCTGGCCGCCGCGATGGTCATCGTGATCGGTCTCGCCGTCGCGGGCGTGTACATGTTCGGGCAGTCGGACGGATGCGGGGGCTCCGACGTCGAACTCGACGTCGCGGCGGCCCCCGAGATCGCCTCCGCCCTGAACGACGTCGCCACGGACTTCAACGCCGAGGAGCAGCAGGTGGACGGGTCGTGCGTGCGGGTCAACGTGCGCGCGGTCGACTCCGCCAACGTCGCCTTCGGCATCACCGGCGCCGGCGCGACCATGGGCGACACCGACTCCGACGTCTGGGTCCCCGACTCCAGCGTGTGGTCGCAGCTGGTCCAGAGCCAGTCCGGCGACGCCGTCATCACCGAGACCGGCACCTCCGTGGCCCGCTCCCCGCTGGTGATGGCCGAGCTCGCCGAGTTCGGTGAGGCCCCCGGTGAGGAGGTCCAGTGGGCGGACGTGCTCCCCACCAGCGCCCCGACCGAGGAGGCCGGCCGCACCGTGCGCGTGGTCGACCCCGCGCGCAGTTCCACCGGGCTGGGCACGCTCTACCTGATGCAGGGCGCCCTGGAGGAGGCCAGCCCCGACACCGACACCTTCAACGCGTACATGACCGCGGCCCTGCAGTCCCTGCACCAGGGCGCGTCCTCCGACGAGGAGGCGGCCTTCCTCGCCATGAGCGGCGGCGGCTCCGAGGCCCCGCCGGTCATGGTCATGTCCGAGCAGGCCGTGTGGCGCTACAACGCCGAGCACGACGACGCCGCCGCGCAGGCCCGCTACCTGGAGGGCGGCACCTACTTCCTCGACTACCCCTACGTCGTGCGCAGCGAGGAGAGCGAGATCACCCGCGCCGCGGACCTGTTCCGCGATGCTGTGCGCGGCCCCGACGCGGTGGAGCGCTACCTCGCCGACGGGTTCCGCGGCCCCGAGGGGGAGATCGACACCGCCGTGCTCACCGAGGAGGTCGGCTTCCGCGAGGAGGAGCCCTCCGAGCTGCCCGCGCCCTCGGGCGGCGCGGTCACCGAGCTGACCCGGACCTGGAACCAGCTGAAGATGGAGTCGCGCGTCCTGACGATCGTGGACGTGTCCGGCTCGATGCTCGCCGAGGTGCCCGGGACGGGCATGACCCGCATGCAGGTGACGACCGCCGCGGCGACCGAGGGCCTGCAGATGTTCACGCCCACGGCCGAACTGGGCGTGTGGAAGTTCTCCACCAACGTCAACAACGACCTCCACTACCAGGAGATCGCGCCCATCCGGGAGCTCCAGGCGACCGACGAGGCGGGCACCGAGCACCGGGCCGTGATCGGCAACGCCCTGGCCCAGCTGCAGCCGCTGCCCCAGGGGGACACGGCGCTCTACGACACCTACCTGGCCGCCTACCAGGAGATGTCGCGCACCTACCAGCCGGACCGGACCAACGTCATCCTGATGCTCACCGACGGGGACGACGACAACCCCGGCGGGTTGGAGCTGGAACAGCTGCTGAGCGAGATCGAGGGGATCGCGAGCGCCTCGCGGCCGATCCCCATCATCACGATCGCGTTCGGCCCCGACGTGCAGAACCTGGAGCCGCTCCAGGAGATCGCCGCGGCCACGGGCGGCGCCGCGTACATGACGGAGGACCCGACGGAGATCGGGGAGATCTTCCTCCAGGCATTCTCGCTGCGTATCGCGGAGGACGACGACGAGGAGAGCTGACCGGGAGTCGCCGGACACCGGACCGGGCCGTGGCGCGATGCCACGGCCCGGTCCTCGTCGGTGGGGCCCCGGTGGAGGCCGAGGCGCGTGGTGACGCGGGGTGCCGGACGCCGAGGTGACAAGACCCTGTCCCTCACGCGAGGACATATGGACTTCTCGCGCGCGGTGGCGTACGCAGGGAGTGCGGAGCGTGTTCAGGGCTCCTCCTCGACCCGCGGAGCCCACACCGACGACTGGATGAGGGAACCGCGATGACGCAGGCGTGGATGTCCGCCGCCGAGAGGATCCAGGGACGGGCCGTCACGGCACCGCCGGGACGCGGCGCGCCGCGAGCCGTGTGGGGCGTGACCGAGTCCGATCCCGCCACCCGGTCGGCCGGTGAGGAGGCCCGGCACCTGGTGGAGCGATGCCGGGAGACCCACCTCGTCTGGAACCCGCTGACCGGCGAGATCGTGCAGCTGCTGCCCGCCACCCGGCGCGGCCGGATGGAACTGGGCGCCGCGCAGGAGTACGCGCAGCACCTCGACCACGGCCTGGAGGGACGCGTGTGCCTGGCGGTCGCCGTGGTCGCCCGGCGGGAAGCACCGTTCACCGACGGCCCGATGCGCGGCCTGGAACCGCTGCTGGGCTGGCTGGACTCCTGGGGGGTGGCGCGGCGCTGGAACGGCACGCCGCCCGGCGCGCCGGAGGAGCCGGGGACCCGCGACGAGGCCCGTGCCCGCGCCTGGAGCCGCGGCGGCCACTTCGGGCAGGACCGCGTGCCCGGTTCGGAGGCGACCGGACCCGGCCACGTCGATCCCGCCCGCCTGCTGGACCCGTACTCCCGCGTCGAACGGGACACCGCCGCCGACCAGGCCAGGAGCGCGTTCGAGCCCGCCACCACCTCGAAGTGACCCCGACCGTCGGCGATCAGTCGGACACGTACAGCGAGTGCGTATTCACCCGAAACCCCTCGAGCGCGAGTATTCGGGGATCGCTGGTCAAGCAAAGCCCGGGCACCCCTTAGTCTGTCGCCCATGGGTGGATCTATCGAGCCGGGTTGGTATGCGGACCCGCAGGGCGACGCGCAAACGCTCAGATGGTGGAACGGTGACGAGTGGACGCGGCATACCCGTTCACTGAGCGAGCTCCAGGGCGGTGCGGCGAGCGCCGACGACGAGGAGGCCGCCACCACCTACCTGGGAGGACAGGGCCAGGACGGGTCCGCCTCGGAGGTGGACGAGGACGAGCCCGGCACGGTCCGCCTCGGCCCCTCCACCGCGGCGCCGGCCGCCCCCGTGGACGACGAGCCCAGCACCATGCGCATCAACCCCTCCTGGTCGCAGGACACGGCCTCGGCACCACCCAGCCCTGAGCCGTCGCCCGCGCCGCTGGACGACGAACCCAGCACCATGCGCATCAACCCCTCCTGGTCACAGAGCGCTCCCTCCGCGCCCCACCCCCCGGCGCCCCTTCCCGTGGACGACGAGCCGAGCACCATGCGGATCGGTCCCGCGTCCGCGCAGCAGAACGCCGCTCCGCCCGCCCCCACCCCGGTGGACGACGAACCCAGCACCATGCGTATCAGCCCTTCCTCCTGGGGGCAGGGCTCCGAGGACGAGGAGCCCACGGCCGACATGGGCGGTGTGGGCGCGACCATGCGCGTGAACCCGTCCGACCTGCCGGGCCGCGACGCACACGACGACGAGATGCCCACCACCGACCTCGCCGCCGACGAGGAGCCCACCGCGGACATGGGCGGTGTGGGCGCCACGATGCGCGTGAACCCGTCCGACCTGCCGGGCCGCGACGCACACGACGACGAGATCCCCACCGCCAACCTCGGCGACGACGACCTGCCCACGGCCGACATGGGCGGCGCCCTCGGGGACGCCCCGCGCACCGCGGTGTTCGACCCCGGCGCCATCGGCGACACCCCCGGCACGGCGGTGTTCTCCCCCGACCAGATCGGCGACGCCCCCGGAACCGCGGTGTTCTCCCCCGGCGGCACGGACGAGGCCCCCAGCACCGCCGTGTTCAACCCCGACGACCCGATGTTCTCGGGCGGTTCCGAGACCGACGAGAGCGGCAAGCGCAAGAGCGGCTTCAAGGGTCTGTTCGGCCAGCTCAAGGAGGGTTGGGCCGACCTCAGCGAGGAGCGCCGCGAGGAGCGCCGCAAGGCGGAGGAGGAAGCCGCCAAGCAGCGCGAGGCAGAGCGCGTGCGTCTGGAGGCCGAGGCCAAGCAACGCGAGGAGGAGGCCCGGAAGCGCTGGGAGGAAGCCCAGAAGCGCGCCGAGGAGCAGGGCGAGCAGGCCCCCGAACCCCCCGGTGCCCCTGGTGCGCCCAGCGCGCCCGGCGCGCCCGGCGACCCCCAGCACCAGGCCGCCGCCTGGCCGGGCCAGGCGCCCGACCAGCCCGCGCCCGGATACCCCGCCGCCGGCCAGCCGGTCCCTGGTCAGCAGCCGCCGTCGGGGGCACAGCCGGCCTACCAGCCGCAGGTCCCCGGCACCCCGCCTCCGGGGCAGCCCGCGCCGGGACAGCAGCCCCCGTCCGGACCCCAGCCGGGCTACCAGCACCCGGGCGCGCCCGGACAGCCGCCGTCGGGCCCCCAGCCGGCGTACGGCGGACCTCCCGGCGCCCCGCCGCAGCACGGCGGGTTCCGGCCCCCGGGGCCGCCTCCCGGCCACCAGCAGCCGCCGACCGGCGCGCAGCGGAGCCACCAGCCGCCCCGACCGCCGCAGCCGGGCGGTTTCCCGCCCTCCGGCGGCTACCCGCCTCCCCAGCAGCAGCACGGCGGTCCGGGCATGCCCAGCGGTCCGCCGCCGCACCACCGGCCCGGACCGCCCCAGCAGATGGGCCGGCCTCCGCAGGGCCCGCCGCCCGGGTACCCGCCCGCGCCCGGCCCCAGGAACGGCCTCGCGGGAGGTCCGCCGCCCGGTGGCCCCATGGGCGGTCCCCCCGGCGGCCCGCAGCACCCGCAGTGGGGCGCCCAGGGCCCGGGCGGGCAGCCGCCCCACGGCGCCCCGCGCCCGCAGCAGCCGCCGCCCCGCAAGAAGAAGAGCGGTTGCGGCTGCGGCTGCTTCACCCTGCTCGCGATCATCGTCATCGTCGTGGCTCTGGCCTACGTGCAGATCGGCGGCGTCTACGACTGGATGTACCAGATCTTCGACGTCGGCGACCCGGGCCAGTTCATCTGGTGACCCGTGCCTCCCGAAGGGCGGTCGGACCCGTGTCCGGCCGCCCCTCGGCCATCCCCAGCAGTCCCCGGAACGCCTTAGGGTGACCGTTATGAACGACTGTCTGGTGTGGATCGACTGCGAGATGACGGGGCTCGACCTCGAGAACGACGCGCTGATCGAGGTGGCCTGTCTGGTCACCGACGGTGAGCTCAACATCCTCGACGAGGGTGTCGACCTCGTGGTCAAGCCGCCGCAGGCGGCACTGGACCAGATGGGCGACTTCGTCCGCGACATGCACACCAGCTCGGGGCTGCTGGAGGAACTGGACCAGGGCTTCTCCCTCAAGGAGGCCGAGGACCGGGTCCTGGAGCACATCCGGCGCTACGTCACCGAGCCCCGCAAGGTCCCGCTGTGCGGCAACTCGATCGCCACGGACCGCACCTTCATCACACGCGACATGAAGGACCTGGACGCCTTCCTGCACTACCGCATGGTCGACGTCTCCTCGATCAAGGAACTGCTGCGCCGCTGGTACCCGCGCGTGTACTACGCGAGCCCGGACAAGAACGGCGGCCACCGGGCCCTCGCCGACATCACCGAGAGCATCAAGGAGCTGCGCTACTACCGCGCGGCCGCCTTCGTGCCCGAGCCCGGCCCCAGCACCACCACGGCCCGCGCGATCGCCGCCGAGGTCATGGCCGGCGGCACCGGCAGGGAGGCCCGTGAGAAGGGCGCCACACCGGACGGGCCGGAAAACTGATCGAAGCACTCCTCCGAGTCCGCTAAGCTTTCATACGTACGCAGGGCCGCGAGGCCAGGCGGACGTGGTGGGTGTAGCTCAGCCGGTAGAGCACTTGGTTGTGGTCCAAGAAGTCGCGGGTTCAAGTCCCGTCACTCACCCCACAGGCTTAAGCCCCTGACCAGCGCAAACGCGCAACGGTCAGGGGCTTTTGCGCGTCCGGGGGTGCACCAGCGGGTGCACGGGGGCAAAGATCTGGTTGGTGAGTGTGCACCACCCATCCCGTCACTCACTTCACGGGTGGGGGTGCACCCGGGTGCACGAAGCGGTCACAGTTCGGCGCCCAACCCCCACATCCCGGGCATCAGCGGCGATATCCGGGTGCACCGGACACCCCTGCTGGCCTGCGAAAAGATTGCCGAGAACCTTCGCCGATTCCCTTCGCTTTGGCCCGCAACCAAGCGATGGTCCACGCATGGCAACCATCAACCAGCGCACACTGGCCGACGGGCGCACCCGCTACTGGGTCAAATGGCGGCTCGGCGGCACCCGCACCGGAGCGCCCCAGTCCGAACCCTTCGACACCCACGCCGACGCCCACACCTTCCGCCTTCACGTCGAGGCGGCCGGCCACCACTGGCCCGAGAACTGGATCCGACGCCAGGGCTGGGCCCCCGGGTGGGTCCCCGGACACGGATGGGTCACCACCGACGAGGACGACGAACCCGAAGCCGAACCGGTGCTGTTCGCCGACTACGCCCGCGACCTCGTCGACTCCATGACCGGCATCGCCGAACGCACCCGCGCCGACTACCACCGCGACCTGGACATCCACCTGATCCCCCGCTTCGGAAAGGTGAACCTGCGCGACCCCGCCCAGCTCAAACCCAAAGACGTACGCGCCTGGGTCAACCACCTGCGCACCGGAGTCCCCGACCCCACGGCCCCACACAGGACCAGCACCCCCAGCCGGGGCCGCAAGAAGGAACCCGGGTGGCTGCGCAAACCCCTGGCTCCCAAGTCCATCCACAACCTCCACGGACTGCTCTTCACCGTCTGCGAGGCCGCCGTACGCGAGGACCCGCCCCTGCGGCCCTCCAACCCGGCCTCGCGCACCCGCCTGCCGCGCGTCGACGACGGCGAGGGCGAAGCCGACATGTGCTTCCTGACCCGGGAGGAGTTCACGCTGTTGCGTGACTCCATGGCCGAGGACGTACGGGACATGGTCGAGGTGTTCGTGCGCACCGGCATGCGCTACAGCGAACTGGTCGCCCTGCAGGTCCGTGACATCACCCTCACGGCCGCCATCGGCGCCGATCAACAACCGCTCACCCGGGGACACCTGGACGTGCGTCGGGCGTGGAAACGCTGCCCCGACAACACCTTCCGGCTCGGTGCGCCCAAGACCCGCAGCTCGCGCAGGCGCATCCCGCTCTCACCGCGCACCATCGACCTTCTCCGCCCACGGTTGGAGGGCAAGGGCCCTGAGGAGTTCGTGTTCACCACCGACCGGGGCTCCTGGTGGCGGCACTCCTCCTTCTACGGGCGCAGGTGGGCGCCCGGGGTCAAGGAGGCCCAACGGCGAGGGCTCGGCAAGAAGCCGCGTATCCACGACCTGCGCCACACCCACGTGGCGTGGCTGATCGAGAAGGACGTACACGTGTTCAAGATCCAGCGCCGCCTGGGCCACACCTCGATCACCACCACCATGGACCGGTACGGGCACCTGGTCACCGACATCGACGACACCATGATCGAGGCCATCGACGGCCCGCCCACGCCCCCGGCCCCGCGCACCGATCCCGGCGGCGAGCAGCGCCTACGCCTCATCTCCTGACACTGGCCCGGGCACGCCGGTGGGGCGGGTGAACGCCCGCCCCACCGGCTCTGCCGTGCTCCGCCCTACCGCGTTGGCCAACCGTGGGCGGACCGTCTTCCGGGAGAGACCTGTTGGGCGGCCCGCTCCACGATCTGCTCCAGGTCAGCGGTACTGAAGCGCACGTGTTTGCCGAGCCTGCGGTGCGGGACCCGCCGCAACCGGACCCGCTCGCGCAACCACGACTCCGGTACCGCCAGCACCTTCGCGGCCTCGGGGATCGTCAGCAACCGTTCCGGCACCGCCCCTTCCTTGTCATGCCGCTCGGCCCGGGCCACGCGCACCTCCCCCACGCTCGTTCCGAAGAGCGATACGGAACTGGCGCCGTTCGTCCTCGGAGGAGCCGCCCCACACCCCGTACAGCTCGCCCCGCTTCATCGCCTCGGCCAGGCAGTTGATCTGTACCGGGCATACGCCGCAGACGCGTTTGGCCGCGCGCACCGACCCGCCCTGGCCGGGAAACCACAGATCCGGGTCCTGGCCCCGGCACGCCGCGTGCGTCTGCCATCCCCCGAAACCGTCCCCGTGGCCGCCCCCGTCGGCTTCGGCCCGTGCGGGGCCGCCAGCGGGCCGGTCGGCGCCCGACACACCGCCCCGGCCCACCGGGCGCGGCCCCGGGGTTCGGCCCGCCACATCGCCCACCAGGCCCCGGTCCCCCCGCGCTACCCGTCGTTGCGTGTCCCCCATAACCGCCCTTTCCCCATCCGTCCCGATCCAACGTGAACGCGGCGCCCCGCTGTACGGCCTCCCTGAGGCGCTGTGTGCCGTCGTCTGGGCGCTCTCGCCCTGATAACCCCTTAAGAAGTCACCTCCCACCGCAGATGCGACATCCGATCCGTGCACCGACCACACGACGCCGAGAACAGGCCGCACCCAGCCCGCCCGCGAGGCACGAGACGAATACCAGTGACTCGGAAAAGCACCCGGGAGAAGAAAAACGACACGGCGGCATCCTCGCCGCCGGTCCGGGCGATCTTCATCGCACCCACGAACCACTACTGAACAGCACTGAAAAACCATGCATATAAAGGAATGCGAAGAGCGAGAGAAAGGACAGGAGAGGTGAGGTCGGGAGGATCGAATCGGTCCCACAGGGAGGGTGTGTGGGGGCGTTCACGCCCCCACACACCCCGGGCGCCGCCCGCCCTACGTGAAGAGGACTACCCACTTGGGTATACAGCCGGGGCGGCCGATGGACCACCTCAATGCCCGGACGACCTGCACTGTGACTGCCGCCAGGGGTGGTCCACCCAAGGCCGGACCACCACCCGGAGCCCCAGGAGGAGTGCTTACCGGCCCAGTCACAGGCCCACTTACCGGCCACCCCAACGGCCCGCCGGTTCACCGCCCCACCACGACCATGGCCAGGCGATAGGACACCGGCGACCTCCCGAAAACGCCGTTCTCTCCTCACCATTTCCAAACCACCGCTGGCCCTTGCTGACGGCCGCACACCCGCGCGACCGCACCGACACTTCTTCGGATCAGAAGTTCTCTTTCTTCCCGCTGGGATAGGCGAGCGGGATATCACCGAGCGCCACCCGGTCGGGGCAGTGGGCCAACCGCCAGATCGGCTCGGCCACACCATGCAACGCCAGCCGTTGGTGGGTGCTCAGGTACACCCCCACCGTGCCGGTACAGTCCTTGGCGAGCTTGCGGGCGGCGTTGGCCTCGCGCTGGTCGGAGTGGACCAGTACCAACACGATCGACGCCATCTTGCTCTCTCGGGCCAGACGCGCGTAGCCGGGCATCTTGTTCTTCAGCTGAGTCAGGGTCTCGGTACCGGTGTCGTACTCCACGAACGCATCCATGTTCGTTGCGCCCTGTTCCCAGTGGACATAGGCGTCGGGTCGGATGTGCCTGCCCCACCTGCGCTCGCACTCGCGTTCCCCGTACCAATGCCGTAGGCGCGCACCGACCTCGCGGGCACTCTCCAGGAAGCGGGCGCGAGTCTCGGCCAGACCGAGGATGTGGTCCAGGCGGGCTGAGTGCGCCAGCGCCAGCGCCCGGTCGGAGCGGAAGTTGAGTGCGTCGGGTTCCTTGTCCTGACCCAAGGCGACCAGCACCGCGCCGGTGGGGGACAGAATCCAGTGATCGGGAGCATTGCGGTCGTGAGCGTGGCGGCGGAACCGGTTGGTCAACCCGTACCGGTGCAGGGTGAGAATCCGGGAGCGGGCGCGTCGTGGCCCCGCCTCGGGGAAGTAGATGCGGCGAAGGTGGTGGGTGGTCATGACGTTGTGTTCCCACAACCCGGCCAAGATCTGCCGGTCCCGGTCAGTGATCCGAGGAGCCAGCCGAGTCAGGGTCTGCTCGTAGTCGTTCACGCTCGTCCTCCACAGTGGTGGCTCTACTGCGCCTATCACTTCCTAAAGAAGCCCCGACGAACAGCCGATTCGACATCCAGGAGCAGAATTTCTCAGCCGGGATCGCCTCTGAGGCGACGAGAAGCGGGGTTCAGATCGGGTTCACAGCGGGTTCAGTCCGTGCCCCGGCCCCGCCCGAGGCACGCCAAGGGGGTGGCGCCGCACCTGCGGCGCCACCCCTCATTCCCAGACAGACCCGGCGCTCAGCCGCACATGTCCACCCAGATCCTCACCAGACCAGCCAGCTCATCGAACTCCCCTGGACCGCCGACAGCCACAGTTCGCTCCCGCCGACGAGGAACCCCGCTGGCCTCGCGGAACAGGTAGGGGCGTACTCCGCGCACACCATCGTCGTCCACACACCACCCCTGCTCCCAGGGGTGGGGCTTACGAGGGCGCGGTACCCTCACCGGTCCGGAGCTGGGGCTCCCGGATGGCACTGCACGCCGAGCGCTTTCCCGCCGTGGCCTGAGCGCCTCGGTCGCCGCACCCCGGCTTCGCGGCAGGGACCTCCCGTACTCCAGCGAACCCGTACGACGTGACGGGAGCGAGTGCCCCTCCTGACGGGTGCTCACGCTGCCGCACAGCACCGCGGCGAGTACCGCTCCGACCAACCACCGCACCTGCTGCGCCCACCCCTGGACGGGCTTGCGGTGCCTACCGCTAGGCTTCTCCACGATCTCCTCCTGCGTATCTCAGGTGGGGATTCAGCCCCGGCCCGGTGCGGTCAACACCGGGCCGGGGCACCTCCACTTCTTCCTGCTACCGCCCGTGCGGGACAGGCGGGTGTCACTGGCCCCGAGGTCGTACGCCACCCGGAACTGCACTTCCCACCCACACCGCACAAAAGGCATAAAAGGCCCAATCCCTGCGGGAAATGCGCTATCCCCGCCGGGGTGGTCGATGTTCGCTTGGGTGAACGAGGTTCTTCAATACCCGTCGTTCAGAAACGTCGCCGGAACCGGAATCACGCGGCCAGACGCGTCCTCCCAGAACGGTCGAAAGCGGCCCGAACCGTCAAAGGCCCACACGCATCCCCGGCGAAGTCCCAGTACAGGGCCATGGCGTCCACCAGCGCCAAGCCGTACCCGCCTTCGACCAAACGGGGCACATGCCCGACCGGGCCGCCCGCAGTGGCCACCTCGGGGATGGTGACCTTCCCGCCCGGCCGGGGCCCCTCGTCACTGACACGGAGCACAAAGAGGAGCGGCCGGCGCTCGACCTCGATCCTCACCCGACCGCCGAGCAGTCCCGAAGCGGAGTGCTTCAAGGCGTTCGTGTGCAGTTCGGACAACGACACGATCAACGGGTGGGACTGACACGGCGTCGTCCTGGTGGCCTGCACCGCCCAGCGGCGCGCGATCTGGAGGTGCTGCGGATCAGGACCGCACACCAGGCCGCTCTTGTCGGGGTCCGTATAACGGATACGCCTGGGCAGGTCAAGGGGCGGCCGGGTGAAAGACATGGAATCCACGGGTTCCTTTCGTCGTCGCTCTGATGGCTGGAGTGGGCCCGCAACAGAAAGGATGTGGCCTGGAGAAACGAACCGGCGAGGGTGTCCGGATAACCTGCGAATCTTCCAGGAGGCTCTGGAATTTTCTGGAAAACTCCCACAGGCTTCGGCTTCATGTGGTCCGATGGTGGACATGACCCCCGACGAACGCACCTTGAAGGTTTTCGGGCGCGAAGTACGCAGGCTACGAACAGAGGCCGAGTTGACCCAGGAGGCCGTCGCACGGCGCATCAGCCAGCGCGGCACGGCGGTCAGTAACTCCCATGTGTCTGACATCGAGAAGGGCAAGGCAGTGCCGCGACCGTGGCTGCGCCGAGCTCTCGACGAGATCCTGCAAGGCGGTGGACGCCTGGAACGGCTCTGGGAAGAGCTCACCGGGTCCGGACGCCGCGCGTGGTTGCACGAGGTCGCCGAGCGCACCCACGGAGCCGATGCCCTGTACGAATACCAGGCCCTGGTGTTCCCGGTGTATCTCCAAACCGAGGCCTACTCGCGCGCCGTAATCCGCTACGGTGCTCCGTGGCTGTCCACCAATGAACTCGCCGAACGCGCCCAGCAACGAGCCCGGCGAGCCCAGCAGATGGCCAAGGCCCTCTCCCCCATCATCTGGCTCGTCGTGGACCAGTCCCTACTGATGCGCCGCTACGGGTCCCCCGAGGTCCAGATGGAGCAGCTCCGGTACGTCGAGGACCTCGTGGAGAAGGAACGGATCAACCTCTTGGTCGTCCCCGTGGACGACCCCCGCCACGCAGGCAACAACGGCCCGTTCCGAGTCATCACCTCGGCCGACCAACCTGAAGTGGTCTACGTGGAGTCGGCCCACCAAGGCCAGATCATCACCGCGACGAACGAGGTGGGACGCTACCGCATGTGGTTCGCAGCCCTCCAGGGCGTGGCATGGGGACCAGGTGAGACGCTGAAGGCCATCCGAAACGAGATGAAGAGGATCAACGGTGACTGACTGGCACACGTCGTCCTATAGCGGCGGCAACAACGAATGCGTCGAGGTCTGGGAGCACCGGGCTGGAGCCGACGTGCGGGACACCCAGAACAGAGAGCTGGGACACTTGTCCTTCACCCGTACAGAGTGGAGCGCTTTCGTCGAAACCGCTCAGCTCACAGACCGCTGAGCGGTTACGGCATGGCCTCGCCGTTCTCCAAGTAAGGCGTTGTTGCTCCGCCTGGCGCGCACGCCCCCTGGACGATCCTGCGTTCGAGGCGCGCGATCGTCGCCGAATCGATCACAGCAACCTCGTGGAACCCGTACCCGGCCAGCTCGGCCGGGTTGAGGTGATCTGGTCCAGCCGAACCACTTCCCTATAGTCAGCCCTGGATCAGGCGGCTGTCGAACCCCGAGGTAACGAGGGACTCGTAGGCGTCACGTACCGCCCCGGGGACGTCCTGATCGATGGCGAACCCGAGCTTGGGATACTCCATCACCCGCTGGAGGTCACCGACCATCATGTCGATGACGAGCCCGGCGTCCCCGATCTCCTTGACGTAGTCGCCAAGGCTCAGCGGCGCGGAGGCACACACCACCCCAACCTCGGGCCACAACTTCCGGGCGGTCGCGAAAGCGCGCCGTTCCATGTAAGGCATGCACACCAAGAGCACGGTGGCGGGAACGATGCCGTTCGCCGCCAGGACCCGTCGAGAGAAGGTGATGTTCTGCCCGGTGTTCGACGCCTCCGGCTCCACCAGGATCACGGGATCAGGGACGCCGAGTTCCAGAGCCCGCTCACGGAAGTGCACCGCCTCCCCTCTCGGGAACACCTGCGCGGTCGAGGGGCTGTTCCCTCCGGTGAACACCAGAGCCGGGAAGAGCCCGGCGTCGTACAGCTCGGCGGCGTGCGCTGCGACACCGATGTCGTTGCAGCCCAGGGCGATCGCCACGTCACACGTCCGCACTCCGTGGTGCATGCGGTGGTACTCCCAGATCAGCTCGGCCTGCCGCCACTGCTTCTGGGTGATGGTACGTGCGTCGTCCGCCATGTGTTCCTCCTCTGGCCATTGAACCAGGTCTCCTGCTCGGACTTGATGCCTTCGATACTGCGAAGCTGGTGGTCGAGACCGCTTCGGGATGCGGCTTCGGCGGCTCGGTCGAGGAGCCGCATTCCATCGTCCCGAGTGGCTGAATCGGACAGCAATATGTGGCCTTGAGCGGTTTCCAGCCGGACTCGGGCCATGGGTGTGTCCGTGGTATCGCTGTCTCGTGAGATGGCGATGCAATCCAAGGCCCGATCGAACTCACCTCTGCCACGATGCGCCAAAGCGAGCTTCTGGTGGGCTGCCGACCAGTCACCCGGCTCGGCCAGGTTCTCGAACTCCCGAATCGCGGGCTTTATGACATACGTAGCGTGGCCATACTCGCCGAGTTTGCTCAGCGCGGTGCCCACCCACAGACGGGCACGGGCCCGATCACGGTGGTCGAGCCTCTCATCCTCGGCAAGAGCCTCGTACCGGCGGGCAGCGGCATCCAGCTCGCCGGACATCTCCGCGACCACCGCGAGGGACAGATCGAGGCGGCCCACACGACGTGGGATGCCGAGCCGGATGAAGAGTGCTCGCGCTTCAGAGTAGGAGCGCTGGGCCGAGAGCGGCCCGACCACGGCACCCTGGTCCCGCCGGATGTCTCCGAGCAGAGCCGTGGAACGGGCCAACAAGTACAGGCCCCTGTCGTCCAACTCCTCGAGCTGGAAACGACAGGACCAGCGTCCCAGAAGGGCCTCGGCGAACGCGAAGTCCTGCCGGGACAGGGCTATGACAACGCGGTCCAGGTCGTCCATCCACGACTCGTACTGATCGCCCCGCGTTCCGGTCGCCTGCCGGTGCCGGCCCACCTCCCATAGCGGCTGTTCGCCCTGGGACAGGTTCGCCTCGAAACGTAGACGGGTCGCGTCATCCGCCCGCGCGAGAACAGTATCCAGGATGGCCTGGGTGTCAGGTCGGGGAACCGTCGCTGTCAGGAGTTTCTCCCATTTGGAGACGGTGCGGGCGCCAACGCCAAGATGTTCCGCGAACGCGCGGACACTCATCCTCATCGCCAAGCGCAGGGACCGAGCCTCCAAACCGGTCCAGTGGTGCACAACCCTCACGTGTGCCCCCTTTCCGGAAACCATGGAAGCACGATTCGCGCGGCCAGACGACATAAGTGCAACGGAAGTGCAGCAGAGGGTCGTTGGCGGATGAGCGTGTCGGAACCAGGCTGTGGTGTGTCATCGATCCACGCGAACGCGAAGGCCCCAGGCACACCTTCTCGCTGCGGGCCGCGGCGAGAAGGGCGAGACAAGTTCCCCAGGCCTTCGCGAAGACCATGAGCCTCTCGACCTTGGAATTCTTGGACTTTGCGCCCATGAACAGGAGAGAACATGTTCATCACCCTCCACGGGCAACATGAACCCGGCGACACAGACCACGGCTTCAACGTGGTCGAACGCAAGGGCATCGGCCACCCGGACTCGCTCGCCGACCTCATCGCGGAGGAGTTCTCCCGCCGCTACTCGCTTCACGGACTCGACCGCTTCGGGGCAGTCCCGAACCACTGGGTGGACAAGGTGGCCCTGATCGGCGCCGAGGCGGAGGTCGGCTTCGCCGGCTACACGATCCGCAAGCCCATCAGCGCCTATCTGTTCGGCAAGGTGACGCGTGCGGTAGGCACCGAAGCCCTCCCCATCGAGGACGTGTTCCGGGCGGCAGTCGAAAGCGTGCTGGCGGAGGCAACGGGCAGCGACCAGATCGTCCGTTCCGTACGCAGCTTCGTAGAGAACACCGCGGGTGTCGGAGCCGACCATGCTGCCTCGTTCTACCGTCCCTCCGCCGTTGACGAGTGCCATCTCGCCACAGGGGGCGCTCTGGCCAACGACACGGCCTTCTGTAGCGCCTACGCCCCTGCCGACCCCTTGGACGTCCTGGCAATCGACGTGGAAAACCACGTGAACAGCGGCGCCTTCGGGGACAAGCTCAGCGGACTCGGTTCCGACGTCAAGGTGATGCTGGCCAGGGCGGCGGACGTGTTGGAGGCGACGGTCTGCCTCCCGGTGTATCCCGAAGCGGTCGGCTCGCACCGTGAGTACATAGCTCTGGTGTCCGAGGCGTACGACCGTCTCGACGCATTCGTCAACGAACACCCGATCGTGCGACAGCATCCCTGGCTCACGCGGCTGAGCGTCAACACCAAGGACCACGGCAGCGGCGCCTATCTGGCGCCGTTCGGCACATCCCTGGGCAAGGGCGACTGCGGGCTCGTCGGGCGCGGCAACAAGGCCAACGGCGTGATCTCCGCCAGCGGCGGCGCGGGGGTAGAGGCTCTGGCCGGAAAGAACCCGGTGCACCACACCGGCAAGCTGTACACGCTCGCCGCCGCGCTCCTGGCGGACCGCATTCACGCCAAGCTCGGCGTACCCAACGAGGTCGTGCTCGTGTCGCGCAACGGTGACCGCCTGGATGACCCGTCGTTCGTCGGCGTTCGGCTGGCACGGCGAGGCAACCGCCTCGACCACAGCGTCATCGAGGAGTCGACCGCCGCGACACTGGCCGAACTCCCTCTGCTCTCCGAGCGCCTACTTGCCCTGTCCCCCATGGACCGCTTCCGCGATCCGTCGCTGGTCTTGGAGGTGTGAGCCGATGACGGGCACCGATCTGACCGACCGCAGCGTCATCCTCGTCACCCTGGACTCCTGCCGCTACGACGTCGCGGCGAGCGCGCACACGCCGAACCTAGCGAAGCTCGGACCGCTGCTGCGGGCCGAGAGTCCAGGGACCTACACGCTTCCCGCCCACGCCGCGTTGTTCAACGGCCATCTTCCCCGGCCGGTCTCGGGACCTCTCACGCTCGGCAGGCGCAGCGTAGATGCGATCTGGCGATCGGCGGCGGCCCGGCCCTCGAAGCGCCACGCCGCCATTGCCTTCGACGGCCCCACTCTGATGGGGCACTACCGTACGAAGGGCTACCGGGTTCTGGGCGCCGGCGGTGTCACCTTCTTCGACTCCTCAGATCCCGCCAACAACCTGCCGCAGCTGTTCCCTGAGTTCCACTACTTCGGGCGGCCCTCACGCGCCCCGGCCACCCAGGCGGCGCGTGTCGTCGACCGCGACCAAGACCTGCCGTTGGCCCGTACCGAGGATCTCGCGGACCTGTGCTTGGAAGCCGAACGGTTCTTCCTGTTCGTGAACTGCTCCAGCACGCACATCCCCTACACGACACCGCTCAGCCCTCTGAGCAACCGGAACAGGGAACTCCTCTGTCGCCTTTATCGGCTGCATGACTCTCAAGGGGGCGCCGCCGGGGAGAACGTCTTGGGCACTGAGGACATCGAGGTGCTCCTGGGATTACAGAGACGGGCCCTGGAGTGGGCCGACACCCGTCTGGGTGACCTCTTCTCACGGTTGGGCGCTCGGCGTCCCCTGGTGGTGGTCTGTTCCGATCACGGCGAGGAGTTCGGGGAAGGCGGCAGGTTCGGGCACGGACACCCGCACCCGACGGTCTCCACGGTCCCCCTGTGGTGCGGCGTACTGGGCGGGGGATGATCCATGACGGCTCCCCGCCCCTGGTTCACGCATCCAACGGCGTCCAAGGCGTTCCGCGAGGGCGTTCGGACGCGTCTGGGCATCTCCCCCAACCACGCCTCCTTCCGCGTCGGCGTCCTGCGCACCCACCTGCTGACCGCGCTCCTCGCGCACAGTGCCGCACGCGACCTCGGTGTCCAAGCGCATGTGACGGTTCGGTGGGACGACAGCGACACCCTTCGAAGCCGTGACGAACACCGTGACCGGCTCCTCCACGAACTCAGGCACGTAGCTCAGATACCAATCGAAGACCCAGAGGAGGCCTTCCGGCAGAGCCAACGGGGAGGCCGATACCGGCAGGCCCTGCGGCGGCTGGACGCGCTACGGCTCCTGGTGACCAGGCGAGGCGTTCCCTGCCTCGATGTGGCCGCCGTGGACCGGCTCATGACCGCGCACGGTATCTCGCCCGAGGCCCTGACCGCCTCCGCCGCGGTGAACGCGACTACGGCCCTGTCTCCGGAGCAGAGTGTGGTTCCGCTCATGCGCAGTGACGGGCGGGTTCTGTGGCACCTGGCCACGGTCGTGGACGACATCGAGCAGCGCACGACCCTGATCGTCCGGGGCACCGACAAGCGCGAAGCCACACCCATTCAGGTCCGTCTGTACTGGGCCCTGGCCGGAGGAAAGCACCCTCCGGTCCACCTGTTCCTCCCCAAGCTGCTGGAGAAGGACTCCGTCGCCCCCAGAGTCGCTGACCTGCTGGAACAAGGGACCAGGCCGTCGGCGCTGCGGTACTTTTTGGCCGAGCCCTACCTTCTCTCGTCTCAGTCGACAGCACGGTCCCTGCACTTCTTCGCGCTGGTCGACCAGACCCGTACAGTCCTTCCCCGTCATGGGGACAGTCTTCTTGACGAATGGCGTCTGTGGTCCCTGGACCGGAAGGTGTCCGCAGTGCTCACCCTGGACGTGGCCCGGGAGGAGCTGAAGGAGCGCTGCCCGTATTCGCCCTCGCACATCATCGCGTGGGTCATCCGGCACTATCCACGGCCGCTACTCCAGCAGGTCCGGTTATGCCGAGCGTTCACCGCTGAGAAGATCGACTACGATTCGCCTCCCAAGCAGACCGAAGAGGCATGGCTGTGGCTGGAAGCATGGTCACACGGCACGACGAAGGGCCCGCCCCCGCATTCGGTGCGCTGGGTGCTCACCGGGCAACAGGACGGGCCCGAGGCCATGGAACTTCTGGAGGTCTTCCCTCCGTCACTGGTGGCCAGTCGCCTGGCTTCGGCCAGTCAAGAGTTGAGCCGCTCCAAGGCCGCGCGCAACCGCTCCAACGTGCGCTCACGGCCCAGCAGCTCCAGCGATTCGAAGAGCGGAAGCCCGACCGTGCGGCCTGTCACCGCGACCCGAACCGGCGCCTGAGCCTTGCCGAGCTTGAGCCCTTGGGCGGCCCCCGCCTGCTCAAGGGCTCCCTTGAGCGCATCGGCGTTCCAGGACAGGGACTCATCCGAGAAGGCGGCGATCGCGGCGGTGAGCATCTCCGCACCGATCCCGGGCTTCATGGCCTTGGCCCAACTCTTCTCATCGAAGAGCGGGGTGTCCAGAAACAGGAAGTCCACGTTCGGCACGATCTCGCTGAGCACCGCCACCCGGCTCTGGGCCAGCGGGGCGATCTTCTCGAAGACCTCGGGGTCGAAATCCTCCGCCCGCCACGGCACTCCCTCGCCGTCCAGGTAGGGGGCGCACCGCTTGGTGAATTCGTCCACGTCCAGGGCGCGGATGTAGTCGCCGTTAAAGGCACGCAGCTTCTTCTCGTCGAAGAACGCGGGCGAGGAGTTGACGTCGGCCAGGTCGAAGAGCGGGATCATCTCCTCGATCGGCATGATCTCCCGATCCTCGCCCGGTGCCCAGCCCAGAAGCATCAGGTAGTTGACCATGGCCTCGGGCAGGTAGCCCTCGTCCTGGTAGGACTCCATGGCGACCTTGTCGCGCCGCTTGGACAGCTTCTGTCGCTTCTCGTTCACGAGTACGGGCGCGTGCGCCCACACCGGCGGGGTGTGTCCCAGGGCCTCCCACAGCAACTGCTGCTTGGGGGTGTTGGGCAGGTGCTCTTCGCCCCGGATGACGTGCGTGATGCCCATCTCCACGTCGTCCACCACGTTGGCCAAGACGAACAGAGCGGTGCCGTCACCGCGGGCGATAACGAAGTCCTCCAGAGCCTCGTGCGGGAACTCCACCCGGCCCCGGATCTGGTCCTCCACCACGGTCGGACCGCCCTCGGGAATCCGGAAGCGCAGTGCCCGCCCCGAGACGGCCTCCAGGCCACGATCGCGACAGAACCCGTCGTAACCCAGGTTGGGGTTGTCCCTCCGGGCCTGAACCTCCTCGCGGGTGCAGTCGCAGTAGTAGGCCAACCCTTCCTTCAACAGGCGCTGGGCGGCCTCGGTGTGCTTGCCCGCGTAGTCGGTCTGGAAGTAGGGGCCCTCGTACTGGGTGGCGTCCACGCCCAGCCAGGCCATAGCGGCCAGGATGCCCTCGGTCCACTCAGGGCGGGAGCGGGCGGCGTCGGTGTCCTCGATCCGCAGCACCATGGTGCCGCCGGATTGTCGTGCAACCACCCAGTTCAGCAGCAGGGACCGGGCGTTGCCCACGTGGAACATACCGGTCGGGGACGGTGCGAACCTGGTGCGAATCGAGGTGTCAGTCACCCCACAAAGCCTATCGCGATCCGCTGACGCGCCGGGGCTGGATAGAGATCCGGCCGAAGAATCCAGGGCAGTGGTCGGAGAATTCACCGGACACGGCCCATACGATTCAGCTCTCCTGTGTACTTCACAGATACCGGCCACAAACTTTCGAAAGCGAGCCCTCCCGTGTCCGACACCCCCCACGTCCCGCGCACGTTCCCCGTCTCGGTCAAGGGCGTCGTCATCCGCGACGACAAGGTGCTGCTGCTGCGCAACGAACGAGACGAATGGGAACTGCCAGGCGGCAAGATCGAAATCGGCGAGACCCCTGAGGAGTGCCTGGCCCGGGAGATTGAGGAGGAGACAGGCTGGCCCGTTCAGGTGGCCGGGACCCTCGACTCGTGGATGTACCACATCACCCAGGTGGACCGGCACGTCTTCATCGTCACCTATGGGTGCCGCGTCGACTCCCAGGCCTCGGTCGTGGTCTCCAGCGAGCATAAGGAGGCCGGGCTGTTCACCGAAGCCCAGGTGCCCGACCTTTCGATGCCCGAGGGCTACAAGCGGTCGGTTCTGGACTGGTTCGCCCGCTCCCGCGCGTAACCGCCACACTCGCCATCCGATGGCTCTGGCTGCTGCCCGAGGCACGCCGTGCCTTGGAAAGCCGAGAGCTGGCGGTGATCCTCCGCTGCTACGGAAAACTGACCGGGCTGTGCCAAGCAGCCATGGGAGAGCACCTGGGGTACGACCCCTCCTACGTCTCCCTGCTCGAGCGGCAGCAGCGCACCATCAACGACCGCCAAGGGCTCCTGCACGTCAGCAAGGTTCTGGCTATCCCACCACACGCCCTGGGGATCACAACCGAGGAGGCCCCGGACTTCCTCGCGGCGCTCCAGTTTGGGGAGTCGACCGTGCGGCTCGCGGAGATGGCGCGGCAGGCGGGACCCGCTGTTGAGACGGTCGAGGAGCTGTGGCCTCTGGTGGCCCGGTTGAAAGCTCACCTGAGGGAGGAGCCGGTCGACTACGGGACCGCCTCGCTGCTGCCCGTGCGCGGGCGACCCTCGGCACGTCGCTGGGCACGTCCTGGCGGAGGAGCGGCTGTACCTGGCCGGGTACTGGACAGGCGTGGCGATGCGGCTTGCCCGAAGTCTGGACGACGGCGCCTTCCTCGGGCACGTGCTACGGATGCACGGCAACGAGCTGAGGAAGGCGAGCCGCTGCGGGGCCGCCATCGCGCGTCTGACCGAGGCCGCCGAACTTTCCCACAACGGGAAGGAGCGCGGCCAGACCCTGATCCTACTCGCCCGCGCGGCGGGAGAGCGGGGGAACTCGGGACTACACGATGACTCCGTGGCCGCCGCCCCGAGGTTGATGGACACGGCGGGGCCGAGCGGGATCCTCTTCACTCCCTTCTCCCTGCGGGAGGTGCGCATAAGGGGGCTGATGGGAACCGGACGCGCAGCCATGGCGGCGGAACTGGCCCAGTCGCGTCCACGATCGGGCGAATCTCCAGCGCCTCAGTGGTCGGCCATCGAGGCGGCCGCCTCGGCCGACGCGCTGTCGACGGCGGGGGACACCAGCAGCGCGCAAGGTCTGTACGACGAACCGCTGTCGCTCGCCGTGCGCCACAGGCTACCGCACCAGGTTCAACGCGTCGTATGAAGCGCGGGGGGCGATGGGGCTAGAGGAGGTGCGGGGCCGACGCCCTGGCGCGTTTGCACGACCTTGGCCTACACGGAACACTCGCTGGCCCCCTCACCGCCGCCCCTGACGACTGAGTCGGGAGTCCCGGACCGCGCCGAAGCCTCCATCACACCCGGCACGTAACACTGTTCCTGGTCACCCTGACGTCACCGCCTTCCTCGGAAAAGGGCTATCGATCAGCTCGTACCTTGGAAAGCTGGCGAGCCCACTCCGGAAGCGTCTTCTGGAAATCCCACAGCTCCAACTTTCCGCCCCACGAGTCCGCGAGCCGGGCGATACCACAAGCCTCACCCAGCAAGATGTCCTCGCCCAGGTAATCCAATGCGATCGGATCCTGCCAGACCTTCCCATCCCGCTCGGTGTAGAGCCCCAGGATCACACCGAGCGCGGCAGCACGGGCACCGGCCTTCGCACCGACGGCGAACCTTCGGGTCACGTCCTCGATCAGTGGCCTCAAAGAGTAGGAGAGGACAACATCCTCAGGATCGTTCTTGACGTATCCACTCTCGTTCTCCTCGATGTACCTGGCGCTCACCTCCCCTTCGAGCGCATCGATGAAGGCGGGAAGCTCCTCCGGCCGGAAGCGTTCCAGTTCCGTCCTGGTTCGGTGGCAAAACACCGCAGGGTCGACGTCGTCCAGATGGGCGACCGCGACCTGTTCGAAGTCCGCGATCAACTCGGGTTTCCTCGCCAGAACATGCTGGACCAGGGTTCGGAACTCGCTGGTCCGCAAGCCGTTGAGCGAACTTCCCCGGTCGAGCTTGAGGGAGGCGTCAGCTTCTGGGTGAGGCCGGGGGCGGGCTGACTTCTCCGGTCCTGGCAGTTCATAGAACAGAGCCCCCTCATCGAGCGCCGCGAGCGCTACCGCGACACCATGCTTGCAGAGCTTGTCCTCTGGCTCCTCTTTCTCTTCCTCATCGTCATCGTCATCGTCATCGTCATCGTCATCGTCATCGTCATCGTCATCGTCATCGTCATCGTCATCGTCATCGTCATCGTCAAGGAAGCCAAAATATCCCCCAGGACTAATGATGCAGTCATCACATTCGGATACCAGAAGGCCGTCGCGGAGCCCAACCCAAACCCTCCTAACATCCATATAGGCATCAGTTTCCCCTTCAACGCTCCCAAAACTGATGTCAACCCGAGTCACACAACCCTGCTCATAAATACTCACCCCCTCCATGAAAAGGTCACCACCATAGTTCTCTCCCGCCTGCATGACGCGCGCTGGATATACGTCCACAATTACCTCCATGAACCGGAACGAGAGCATCGAAAGCCGATGGCAGAAAAAGACGGGAGGGCCCGAATCGATCAACCATCGATCGGGATCCTCCCATCAAGCTGTACAGCCGACCTACTCCGGGAGCACCTCAGGCTTGTCCGTACCACCCAGGGATTCAGCGATCGCGGCGAACTCGGCCAGGGCCGCCTGCAGGTCCTCCACGATCTCGGCGGCGATAACCTCGGGCGGAGCCAGTGAATCGGCATCGTCAAGCCCGGGGTCCCGCATCCAGGTGATGTCCAGGTTCACCTTGTCGCGGGCGAGAAGCTCTTCCAGATCGAACGGCTTGAACCGCTCGGTCTCGACCCGCTTCTCACGGTCCTCACTCGGCTTGAAGCAGTCAACAAAGTCGTCCAGGTGCGCCCGGGTCAGCGGGTTCTGCTTGAGAGTGAAACGCTGTCCGGTACGGAAGTCGTAGACCCACAGCTTCTTGGTTGCAGCCTCACCGGACTGCAGAGCCGGTTTCCGGTCGAAGAACAGGACGTTCGCTTTGACTCCGCCCGCGTAGAAGATGCCAGTGGGCAGACGCAACATCGTGTGCACGTCGAACTGCCGGAGCAGTCGGCGACGGATCGTCTCCCCGGCGCCACCCTCGAAGAGCACGTTGTCCGGCACGACCACGGCCGCCCGACCATGAATCTCCAGCAGCGAAGCGATGTGCTGGACGAAGTTGAGCTGCTTGTTGGTGGTGGTGACCCAAAAGTCCTGACGGTTGTAGGAGATTTCCTCCCGATTCGCCTTCCCATCCTCCCCGAACACAGTGATGGAGGACTTACGGCCAAACGGGGGGTTGGCCAGAACCAACGACGCACGCTTAGTGGGCGGCTGCGCAAGAGAGTCCCCCACCGTAATGAGCTGGGAGCCACCGTGCTTGCCAATGCCGTGCAGGAGGAGGTTCATCGCGGCCAGGCGTGCGGTCCCGTCAACGAGTTCGTTGCCCCAGATTCCACCCTGCTGGATATGCTTACGCTGCTCCGGGGTGAGGGGTTCATCCTCGGCTTGCTTGAGGATGTAGGCGTGCGCGGCGAGCAGGAAGCCACCGGTACCAACTGAGGGGTCAGTAATAGTGTCATCCGCAGTGGGCTGAACACAGTCCACCATAGCGTCGATGAGTGAGCGCGGGGTGAAGTACTGCCCTGCTCCGGTTTTAGTGTCCTCCGCTCCCGCTTCCAGGAGAGCCTCGTAAGCATCACCGTTGACATCGACGCCCTGGAGCGACCAGTTTTCCTTGTCGATGTAGTCCTGAATCAGACGCTTGAGCTTTGCCGGATCCTGAAGCTTGTTCTGCGCCTTACGGAAAATCAGACCAAGTGTCCCCGGCTGGTTTCCGAGATCTTCAAGAAGGTGCCGGTAGGCGTTTTCGAGGTCGTCACCATCATTACTGATGAGCTCCTGCCAGCCTCGCCCCCACCACGCCGGGCTGTCCGGGAGGATGCGCTCGGGATTGAGAGGGCGGTTTTCACGCTCATGCGCCATCTTCAGGAAAAGTAGGAAGGTGAGCTGCTCGACGTAGTCGATGGTGGAGACACCATCGTCGCGCATGACGTTGCGGAAGTTGATGAGCTTACGAACAAGCCGCTGAGTCTCGGCGGCGTGCTTGGGGCTGGTCACTTCTCAGAACTCCAGGGCTGTCTGCTCACCGTCGGGAATCGGACGAGAGTATTCGGTAATTGGTACGGGACTCTTGGCGCCCCGAGAAATTTTTTCCTTACGCCCAAGCTTGGGTTTGGGAACGGCCGCATGCTCAGCACGGATCCGACTTAGGAGCTCGGAAGCAGGTTCGTCGGTTGAGCTCTGGGGAACCAATTTTCCAGTGAACGCCGCCGCCAGCAGCGCCCTACGCAAGTTCTCTGACCGACGCAGCACCTTCCCCAACATCTCTCGAGCATGAAGCCATTTGGATTCTATTGCCCTGAACTTTTCCAGCAACTTCTCCTGCTCTTCAATCGGAGGAACCGGAATAGGGACCTCTCGACACGCAGAAAGGGAAATATTCCACTGCCCGGAAGTCGCACGAGAGGTCCTCCTCAGGCGACTGAAAACAAATTCTGACCGCAGAGCCAGGTACATCCACTCAGAAAGAACTTCATCGCCCACCCTGAATCGAACGATTGCCTGGTTTATATTTGATTCAGGAAAACCCTGCGGAACCACCACAGTTTTCCCCAGAGGAGGGCCAACAATATTGGTGAGCACATCACCCGACCACACCGTCGACCTTGCCATTTTTGCATGAGTCGAAGATTCAATAAAGGTTGGTTTCATTGAAAAATCAACAACACCAGACTGCGTCAGGTTATACACCTTCAAAAATGGAACATCCCCCGATCCTCGCTGCATCAGATCAGACTTCGGAGTCGACCCAGATGACACTGAATCACAGAGCTCACTTGCCCTACGCCAGAACCACCCTTCGGGCAAGAGAGGAAGATCTGAGCAGTCCACCTTCTTAGACTGACTGACATCGATCTTCGCCAGGCTTTCCAAACTGCCCTGACTCCCACTTCTCCCCTCCAAGGACCCAGAGGCTAGACTAGAGAGGATGCCCGAAAACAGGAGTCCAGTTTTTTTATTAGTTTCCTTCGAAGACTTTACGGCGAAATCGAGAAATTCAAACTTTCCCTCAAGTTCGAAGACAATACGCTTCTGCTCACCCAGAGGAGGAACCGGGATGTCAGTATCAGAAATAAACGCCCTAGGGACGCGCCTTTGCCCGACAGCACCAGCCATGTTTCGCTCAGCCTCCTTGCGAAACGAAGACTGCAGAAGAAAATACATTAGGTACTTCGGATTCAAATTAAGACCACAACGAAGAACCATAAACTCAGTACTGCCGACAGCTCGACCCCCATGCAGCTTTTCCGCGAGCGCAATCTTCCCGTTCTCCATGCACGGAGTAATCTTCGAAAAGATGACGTCATTCTCTTGAAAAGGAGTCAGGGACTTTCGTTTTACTTCTCCGTAGGTCTTAGTCTGACTCGCGTCCAACCGCCCAGTTTCTGCTTCCACAGAAGCCATCGGAACAAAGGACAGGAGATCGTCTTCTTCTGGAGGCTCATCGAAGCGCCGTGGGTTGACCTCACATACGTCGCCGATCTTGGCCCAGACCCACCCCTCTGGCAGTTCCTCTGTCACGCGCCCAACTCCTGTCCCAGTTCATCCAACAACGCTTCCGCCCGATCCTGGCCGAACGTCATGACAAAACCATCCACTCCACCGCGCTCCAAGAAGGGAGGCTCGTCCAGGTACTCAGGCTGGAACGCGACGCTCGTCGAGATGACGTCCACGATCCTGCGCAGCCACCAACCCTGCTCTTCCGAGTACCGTGCCCCAGCCTGCTCCTGTCTGGCCATCCACGCGACGAAACGCTCCTCGACCAAACTCCGGTACGGTCTGACCTCATCATCCAGCCCAAGCTCGAAGCGCAGGATCCCAATTAGGTCCACAACTCCCCGCCTGCTTCCAGGAAGGCCAGCCGCCATGCCCATCTGCACATAGGCGTTGTACAGCCCCTCCGGGGTCCAGTTGTGCTGCGGCAGGGAGATCTTCTTGGCCAGGGCCTTGAGGTTGCGGTACACCTCACGCGGATCCCCACCTTCACGGAAGGCCAGCTCAAGAGGGGCAATCGTATCCTGGTTGGCTTCCATCCACTCCCGGAACGAGCCCACCCGACGGGTGGCCAGCTCCTCCGACGAAATCCCGGTGGCCTCGATCACCTGGTCCCTGCTGGCTTCGTCGTAGACGATGTCGTGGGCCCGACGAATGTCCATGAGGAGGTTGCGCAGCTCCGGGTTTCCGGCCAGCGGTTCCCAGGCCTTCATCAATAGCTCACGAGGCCCCTTGTCACCGTGGATCCTTCGGGCCTTCTCCTGCTCGTCCGGGTCCACAGCCCGCACCAAGCCGCCGATGATTTCCGAGAGCGGCTGACCTGCGGTCTGCTCGATCTGCCCCCGTTCCTCCGCTCCGATCTGGGTGTTCAGCCGGGCTAGGCGCCCAGCGAGCGTAGCCGTCTCATCCTCGCTGAGCGACATGGCCGCGGTCTTGTCCATCAACCGCTTGAGGCTGATCTGCTTCTCACTCGCCCGCACCAGGGGTTTGGCGTCCACCCGGGGCGAGTCCGTGACCCCCACCGCGTCGACGATCACGAACCGGATCTTGGCCACCGCGTCCGGGGTGACCGCCTGGAACTCGGTGGGGTCGACCGTGCGCGCGCCTCGGCCCTTCATCTGTTCGAAGTAGGCCCAGCTTTTGACGTCGCGCATGAAGAACACGCACTCCAGTGGACGCACGTCCGTGCCGGTGGCGATCATGTCCACGGTGACGGCGATACGCAGCTCGGGGCTGTTCCGGAACGCCTGGATCAGCTGGTCCGGGTTCTTCGCCGCGTGGGTGATCTTGACGCAGAAGTCGTCACCGCGCCCGAAGATCTGACGGGCGATGCGCACGATGTCCTCGGCATGGTTGTCGTCCCGGGCGAAGATGAGCGTCTTGGGTACCTCGGTACGCGGCCGGCCCCGAATCTCGTCGCCTCCGGGCGGGAAGACCTTGGTGAACAGGTTGTCGCGGAAGGTCGTCAGCACAGTGCGGATCTGATCCTCGGCGATCACCGACTTGCCCAGGTCACTGGACTTGTAGTCGTAGTCCTCCTCCAGCTCCTTGTAACGCTGGCGGCGGGTCTTGCGGTCCTTGATCGGAACCACGGTCTCGGCCTTAATCGAGCCGCCCTGCTCGCCCAGTTCCGTCCGAATGCGGAACACGTCGAAGTCCACGTTCACACCGTCGGCGACGGCCTGTTCGTAGGTGTACTCGCTGACCAGGTTCTGGTGGAAGAACCCGAAGGTCTGGGCGACCGGGGTCGCGGTCAGTCCGATGAGGTGAGCGTCGAAGTACTCGAGAACCGCGCGCCACTTGCCGTAGATGGAGCGGTGGCACTCGTCCACGACGATGAAGTCGAAGGCCTCCGGCGGCAGGTCGGGGTTGTAGGCGACCTCAGCCGGTCCGTCGATCAGGTCGTAGCGGTCCAGGCCGGAGTCGTCGACGTCCGGGTCGGGCACCTCGTTCCCGGTCAGGGCCATCCACAGGCGCTGAATGGTGGAGATGACGACCTTGGAGGAGTCGAACATCTGCGCGCTGGAAAGTCGGTCCACCCCATAGAGCTCGGTGAACTTGCGGCCGTCTTCTGGAGGCCGGTAGTTGGCGAACTCGGTGAGCGCCTGCTTTCCGAGGTTGTTGCGGTCCACCAGAAAGAGGACCCGTTTGGCTCTGGCGTACTTGATGAGTCGGTAGCTCTCAGCAACGACCGTGTACGTCTTACCTGCTCCGGTGGCCATCTGGATCAACGAGCGCGGGTCGTCCTTGGCCAGCGACGTCTCTAGACCCTTGATCGCCCGTTCCTGGGCGGGCCTGAGCGGGTCGTTGTCCAGGTAGGTACGCGGCAGTCGGCGCAGTCGGGCTCGCAGGGTCGGCGCTTTGAGATCCTCCTCAGCCTCGCTGATCCACCGGGCCAGAGTGGCCGGTTGATGGACCGCGAAGATCTCTCGCGAGCGCGCGTCCGGGTCGAGGTCGTTGAAGAAGCGGGTCTCGTTCCCGTCGCATACGTACTGGAACGGCAAGGTGGCCCGCCAGGCCGAAAACTGCTGGCTGTTGGTCAGGCCGCTGGCGTACCGGGCGGCCTGGGTCTGCGCCGCGGTCAGGTCGGCACCCTCGCGCTTGGCCTCGATCACCCCAACAAGGCGGTGCTCGACGTAGAGCAGGTAGTCGGCACGCCCCACAGCCGTGGAGACCTCGCGCACCGCCACGCCCTGGGCCGCTGTGAGATTCATCAGGTTGTAGTCCTGGACCTGCCACCCGGCACGGACGAGCTGGCGGTCGATCTCGGCGCGCACCTGCGCCTCGTTGAGCGGCGGCCTGGCAGCGCGCCGGGCACGCTCAATGAACTCGTCGCGTTGTGCAGGGCTCGCCTCGGCGAAGTCCGGGCGGGTGAGGCCGGCACGCAGTTGCTCGAGCTCATCCGACTGCAGCGTGAGAAGCCGCTGTAGCTCCTCCGAGTCCTGTCGGGCCTGTTCGAGCTCTCTCTCAGCCTGTTCCCGCGCGAGCCGTTCCCGTTCGAGGCGGTCGACCTCACTGTCATAGTGTTCAAGGGCTTGGGCAAGCTGCTGCTCGTAGTCAGCGAGTGTGGCCTTCAGCTTGGCGAGTTCTCGCTCGTCCTGGTTACCGACCGGGACTGGCCCGGCTGTACCGGGCTGCGGCGCCATGAATACACGGCGGGTGGGGTCGTTGGTCAGGGAGCGGTGCAGCCAGTCCGCGATCCGAAAACAGTTCTCGACGGACGACAGCGCGGAACGGACACGACGGTAGTGATCGTGGGTGGCCCTGTTGCCGATGTGGCGCACGTCCTCGAACCAGCGCTTGACCTCGGGTACGAGCACCCCGAAGTCGCTGAGCGCGTTGATCCGGTCAACTTGACGTTCTCCGTTGACACGGCAGTTGGTCAGCCGCACGAGCAGCCGCGTGAGGATCTCGCTGAAGAGGCGCGCCTTGGTCATGGCGGCGTTCGGGTCGGTATAGACGTAGGACTCGGCCTGGGCGCCCAGAAGAACGAGTTCCTTGTCGTGGTCTAGCAGGAAACCGAAGTTGGGGGTCCGCTCGGCGACGCGCCTGATGCGCTCGTCTTCGTCGGGGGGAAGAGTAGACAAGCTCCGACTCCAAATCACTCTCTGGGGCGAGCAAAGCCTTTCAGGATACAGCACTCTGCCAGCCAGGGGAAGCATCCCTGGCATGGGTGAGCCTACCGAGCAGCGCCCCGCCATGGAACCCGGTACCAAGACTTTCGCGGAGCTGCTCTCCCGTGACCGCACGACTTCCTTCGAAGCGCGCACGCCTTTCTCTTCGAACCCGATGCAATCGGGTGAACAGCTCCTTCTTCCCCACCGAGCGATGCGTGAGATGTCCGAAAAGCGGGGTGGTCAGAGTGGTCCTTGTGGAAACCTGGAGGTCACCCCTGAGGAGGAGAGACCTCGTGAAACTCCTGCATGCTGCGGATCTGCACATCGACAGCCCCCTGCAAGGCTTGGACCGCTACCCTGGTGCCCCCGCCGAGCATCTGCGCAACGCCACCCGCACCGCCGTCGACAACCTCGTTGAGCTGGCTCTGGAGGAGAAGGTCACTGCCGTCCTGCTGGCCGGGGACATCTACGACGGCACCTGGCGGGACGTCAACACCGGCCTCTACTTCACGAAGCAGATGCGTAGGCTGCGCGAGGCCGACATCCTAGTCTTCATGATCTCGGGTAACCACGACGCCGAGAACAAGATGAACATGAAGCTGACGCTGCCCGACAACGTACGCCTCTTCCCGTCCGAGAGTGCCAGCAGCTTCGTCCACGAGGACCTGGGGCTAGCGGTGCATGGGCAGAGCTTCGCCCAGCCGAAGGTGACCGACGACCTCGCCGCAGGGTACCGTCCGGCGGCTCCAGGGCTCTTCAACGTGGGCCTGCTACACACCTCGCTGGACGGGCGTCCCGGGCACGGCCACTACGCCCCGTGCAACCTGGGGCGTCTCGTCGACCACGGCTACGGCTACTGGGCGCTCGGCCACATCCACAAGCGCGACATCGTCCACAGCGACGGTGTCCACGTGGTCTTCCCCGGCAACACCCAGGGCCGCCACGCCGGTGAGACCGGCGACAAGGGCTGCACCCTGGTTTCGGTGGACGGTTCGGGTGCGGTCGAGAGTCTGGAGCACCGCAGCCTGGACACCGCCGCACGCTGGCACGAGGTACGGGTGGACATGACCGACGCCCTGGACTTGGACGACGCCTGCCGTCTGGTCGACCAGGCGTTGCAGCACCAGGTCACCGACCAGGCCGTGGACGGCCGCGTGGACGCGGTGCGGGTGGTCGCCGCCGGCGCCAGCGAGGCGCACAGGGCCCTGATCACCCGGCCGGATCACTTCACCGCCGAGGTCCAGGGGCTCAGCCAGGATTACCCGTCGGTGTGGATCCAGAAGGTCCGTGTCGACACCTCGCGCCCCCACGACCGGGTCGCGTCCGAGCACCTGGCCGAGTTCGTCGCGGATGTGCACGGGGAGGCCGCACGGCTCGCCGCGGCCCCCACGCGGGTGCGGGAGGTGCTCACCGGCGCCGGCCTCCAGGGCAAGCTCCCGTCCGAGGTCCGCACGTCCTTCCAAGAGGACGGATGGGCCGAGCGCATGGCTGATGGAGCGGCGGACCTGCTGGTGGCGATGCTGGAGGAGACCCGGTGAGGATCGAACGGCTGGACCTGGCCGCCTTCGGCCCGTTCACCGACCTGTCCCTGCACCTGTCGGGTCCCGGAGTCCACCTGGTCTACGGACCCAACGAAGCCGGGAAGACGTCAGCGCTCGAAGCACTGCGGTCGATGCTCTACGGCATCTCGCACCAGACATCGTTCGGCTTCCTGCACGGCATGTCCAGGCTGAAACTGGGTGCGGCGCTAGGCAATGGTTCCGGCGAGACGCTGGAGGTCGTCCGGCACAAGCGGAACAAGAACCCGCTGACCGCTCCCGACGGCTCACCCGTCCGGCAAGAGGACCTGCTGGGCTTCTTCAATGGCGTTCCGAAGGAGGTCTTCACGACCGTCTTCGCGCTGACCCTCGCCGAACTCAAGCAAGGCGGCGAGAACCTGATCCGGGGTGAGGGGGACATCGGCCAGGCCCTGTACTCAGCCCGGTCCGGGCGGGACACGGCCGCCGTCCTCAAGGCCCTGGAGGAACGCCAGCGGGACCTGTACCTGCGCACCGGCATCCGCCCCCTGCTGAACACCGCACTGAGCGAACACAGGAAGGCGGTCGCCGAGCGCACCCGGGCGTCGACGGAGACCGCAGAGCTCCTGCGCCTCCAGGACGTCGTGCGAGCGGCCGAGGCGTCTCTCGCGGAACTGGACGAACAGACCGGAAAGGCGGAGGCCGCGTTCCGCCATGGGGACTCCCTGAGGTCGGCCTTGCCCTCCCTACGCACCCGCTGTCAAGCCCTCGACCGCCTGTCGCAGATCACCTCTCAGGGTCCGCTGGCGGGCCCGGATGCCGAAGCCCGGCTGAACGATGCGGCGAAGGCCCTGGCCCGGAGCGAGCAGCAGCGGGCCGGACTGGAGAGCTCCCTGGACTCCCGCCGCGGCGAACTGGCCGAACTGCACGTCGACGACCGGCTGTCGAGGGTCCGCGAGGACACCGGCACCCTCGTCCGGTCAGCGGAGGCTGTCACCGAGGCCGCCCAGGCCCTGAAGGAGCACACCCGACGGGCGCGGGAGCACCGCTCCCGGGCCGGAGAGCTCCTGGCGCAGGTGCACCCCGGCGCGGAACCCGGCGAGTCCGGTGTCCCCCGGGTGGCCGGACCGGCCGCCGAACACCTCGTCGCTTTAGCCAAGGACCACCCGGGCCTGCGGGCCCGGGTCGACGATGCCCGCCGCCAGGCCCGCGACCAGGCGCGGGAGTTGGACGCCGCCTCCGCCGACCTCGCGGCCCTTCCCGAGAGTGCGGACGGGGACGCGCTGGAAACCGTCGTCGCGGAGTTCCCCTCCGCACTGGTCGCGGACCTGGACCGGGCGTACAAGGAGGACGCGAAGGCCTCAGCACGGTTCGACGCCCTGGTGGCCGGATTCGGCGACGGGTCCGAAACCACGGCGGGGGACCTGCTGTCCACGGCCGTGCCGGACAAGGCGGAGATCTCCGTCCACCGGGACCGGTCGACCCGGTACACCGCCGAGGTGGAGAGCGCCGAGTCGGCGCTCACCAAGACGACCCGGGATCTGAACCGTGCCCGGGGGAAACTGGAATCGCTGCGCACCCAGGAGGACCCGCCCACCGTCGGTGAACTCCAGCGCGCCCGACAGGACCGGGATCATCTGTGGCGGCGGATCCGGGAGGGGGACGCCGAAAACGGGCTCGCCCTGAGCTTTCAGAGCGCCCTGGTGGAGGCGGACCGGCTCGCGGACCGGCTGCGCGACTCGGCGAAGGCTGTCGCCAACCGCCTCACCCTGGAGAACAAAGTCCTCGGACTGGAGCAGGATCTGCGCGAGTGCGAGGAAGACCTCGGCTTCCTCACCGCCAAGAGGACGGAGCAGGAGCGGGAATGGGAGGCGCTGTGGTCCTCGGCCGCCTTCTCTACCCCCTCGCCGGGCTCGGCGGGAGACATCCTGGACCGCCTCGGCGAACTCCGCACGCTGCACGGGGAGCGCGACGAGCGGCGGCGCTCCCTGGCGGTGTTGGAGGAGTCAGTCCTGACCCTGACGGGGCAGCTCGTCGACCTGCTCACCGCCACCGGTGCTGAGGCGGAGTCGCTGGACGTGCGGCCGCGGACCGGAGCCGCCGCCGTCGTGGTCTTGCCGCAGCTGAAGGCCCTGGCCCAGGATGAGATCGACGTCCGCCGACAGGCCGCACAGGACAGGACGACCGCGCAGGCCCTGGTCCAAGCTGCGGAGAAGGACCTGGAAAGGGCCCTCCGCGAGCAGGAGCGGGCTGAAGAGGAGGAGTCCGTGTGGTCCCGGGAATGGGACCGCGCCACCACCGCTGCGGGCTTCGCCGCCGACGCGGACCCCGAGGAGGTGCGCACCGGCCTGGTGCACTTGGAGGAGGGCGCTGCGGCGTGGGACCTGGCCCGCGCTGAGGACGAGGAGGCTGACCGGGCCCGAGCCAAGGTTGAAGACTTCGATCTGCGCCTGGCCGCTGTCTTCGAGACATGCGGCCGCACGCCGCCAACCGAACGCACAGAGCGTGTCCTCGCTTTGGAAGAGCTCCATCGTGACACGGAGGCCAATGTCGCTACCGCAGACAAGCGCGGTGAGTTGGAGGAGGTAATCGCGTCCACGGCCGCCGAACTCGCGCAGGTGCTCGCCGCACGGGACACTGCACAGGCGAATCTGGACACGCTCCTGGCAGAGACGGGTGTGGCCACCGAAGCGGAGCTGCGTGCGGCGATCGACCGGGCCCGCAATGCGGAGGTAGAACACCGCAGCCTTCGCCAGGCCGAGAAGCAGCTCGCCGGGTACGGCGATATCGACGATCTCGAGGAGCGGGTGCAGGATCTCTCCGACGCCGAGGTCATCGAGCGTGCCGAGCAGGCGGAACACGACCTGGCGGCGGCGCAGCGGCAACGCGACGACGCCACCGTCAGATTCGCCGACGCGCGCAACGCCCTGGGCCGAGTCGACGGCACCGCCGAAGCGGCCCGGTTGGCCGAGGAGGAGGCCGCCCTCGTGGGCAGGATCAGCGACCAGGCGGAGGAGTACGTCAAGGTGACGCTCGCCCGGCAGATGCTGCTGGAGCGAATGGAGGAGTACCGTCAGCGCAACCAGGACCCGGTTCTGCTCAGGGCCGAGCAGCTGTTCTCGTTCCTGACACTTGGGGAATTCCCCCGTCTGCTCCCGGACCTGGATGAGAACGGCGGCAACGTCTTGCGGGTGGAGCGCCGCAACGGGGACACGGTGAACATCAAGGATCTGAGCGAGGGCACCGCCGACCAGCTGTACCTCGCGCTGCGATTGGCCTCCCTGGACCACTACGCCGAGGCCGGATATACCATGCCGTTCATTGTCGACGACGTGTTCATGACCTTCGACGATGAGCGCGGCGCGGCGGCCCTCCAGGTCCTGGACGGCATGTCCGACCGCTTCCAGATGGTGGTGTTCACCCATCACGCCCACCTGGCGGAACTGGCCGAGCGGGTTCTGCCGTCGGGCCGAGCTCATGTGCACGAACTCCCCCGGTATGCGCCCGAAGCGCGTGGCAGGACGGATGACGCCCTAGCGGGAGCGGCCTCAGCGAAGACGGCCGAACGCCCTGGTTCCGTGGGCTCGGGCGAGCGGGTCTGCAAGGACTGCGAAGAGCCGTTCACCCACACACGACGCGGCCGTCCTCCCGTCCGCTGCCCGAACTGCCGTACCTGAGGGCTCCTCGCATCTGGGCTCTCACAGCTCCCTCGAAGCGGTTCCCATAAGAACAGCCCAGGACAGGCAGATCCGGTCGGAGTTCCTTATCGCTGTGGTGCACCCGCGCGGGTGCACCAAATCGGTCAAGGGTGTGCACCCTCCGGGTGCACACCTCCCAGCCGAACGCGGGGCAACGCGGTGCAACCGAGCACCCGCCTCCCCCACCACCTGCGACTTCTCGTGTTTCCGCAGGTCAGAACACTCCCCCACCACAGTTCAAGTCCCGTCACTCACCCCAGAGGCTTAAGCCCCTGACCAGCACAAACGTGCAGTGGTCAGGGGCTTTCGCGTTCCCGGGGGTGCACCAGCGGGTGCACGGGGTGAAGATTTGCCCGGTGAGTGTGCACCACCCATCCCGTCACTCACTCCCGGGTGGGGGTGCACCCGGGTGCACGAACGGGCCACGCCTGGCGCGGGCCCCCCGCATCTACGGCAAAGCGGCGATCGACAGATCAATCGGACACCCCTGCTGGCCTGTGGAAAGATCGTCGAGAACCCTTCTCCGATCTGCTTCGCTCCAGCCTCCACCGAAACGATGGTCCGCACATGGCTCCCGAGAACTGGGCGCCTGACTGGTGGAACAAGACGTATACAGATAATGTTACCTGTATACGAAACGGATCATGGAGTGAGCGCTTTGGAGATCCTGCAACCCAAGCGGACGCCCGACCTCGGCATGTCCAAGAGCACCCTGTACCGCGCCGCCCGCGACGGAACCTACGAGCGCATCGCCCGAGGCATCTACCGCGCCGCCGACGCCCCGGCAGCGGACTGGGACTGGATCGAAGCAGCCACACGCCGGCCCGAGGCGACGGTCTGTCTCACTTCCGCGCTGGCCTACCACGACCTGACCGACTCCATCCCGGACGCCCTTGACATCGCGATTCCGCGCGGCACCCGCATCCCGGCAGCCCAAGCGGCGATCAAGTGGCACGTGCTCGCGAAGCAGACCTTCGACCTCGGCCGCTCCGAGATCCCCATCCCAGGGTCGCAGCTGCGCATCGGCATCTACTCCCCCGAACGCAGCATCGCGGACGCGTTCCGGCTCCGAGGCGACCTCGGATACGAACTGGGCAGGGACGCCCTACGCGAATGGCTCCGCCGTGGCGGCAAGCCAGCGCGACTCATGTCGGTCGCCGCCCGCCTTCCCCGGGCCAAGGGCCCGGTCCTGCACGCGCTGGAGGTGCTCACATGACCAGTGGCGATGAGGTGTTCCGGTAGATCCAGAAGAAGGCGAGGGCAGCCTCGGCCGCAGAAGGCAGACCCGCACCGACCGCCGAGTACCTCACCAGGCACGCGCTCGAATCCTTCCTCGACCAACTGACCCGCACGAAGCACAAGGACGGCTTCGTCTTGAAGGGCGGCATCCTCCTCGCCGTCTACGGAGTTCGTCGCCCGACCAAGGACGTCGACGCGGAGGCGATCAGGGCCACGGTCACACCTGAGGCCATCACCCAGGTCATCCGTGACGTGGCCGACGTCCGAGTCCCCGACGGCTTGGTCTTCGATCTCGACACGATGCGCGTGCAGGAGATCCGCGACCAGGCGGACTACCCGGGTCTGCGCATGCGGGTCACCACCCATATCGGCTCCTAGAAGACCGTCGTCGCCTGGGACATCTCGACCGGAGACCCGATCGTCCCGTCACCGAAGCCGGTCAAGGTACCCCGCATCCTCGGAGGCGAGATCGAGATGCTCGGCTACGCCCCCGAGACCACGGTGGCCGGGAAGGGCGTGACGATCCCGCCGCGTATCGGAATACTGCGGCACCGGTGGGCGCGGGTCAGCGGTCAGGCAGGGCTTCGCAGGGCCGCGCGGGCGAACGCCACACCCCGCTTCGTCGGCGCGCAACCCCGACTGAACGAGCCCCTCGTCCACCCTCCCAGGGTGTCCAGCACCGCCCACGCCGCGTAGGCGGCGTCACGCGCCGCCATGGGATCCACGGGCCTACCCTCGCCGACACGCCACCCCATCATGGTCAGGATGTCTGCGATATCCCCGGGTACGTCCCGGCTCCCCGCGGCCACGAGTAGGAACATCAGCAGGCACCCCCACTGTTCGACCTCGGCTCGGGGTGTGGGCGGCATGCGCTCTGCGAGGTGGTCCCAGAGCGCCCGGGGGTCGTCGCGCACCGCCCGGCCCGCCGAGGTGAGCAGGAGCCGCCCCTTGGACTTGCGCAGCAGGCCCGCCTTCTGCGCGGATTCGCGCAGGTTCAGGACCGGAAGGGTCTGACTCTCGCGGTTGGCACTTCCGATCCACTTTTCCTCCAGCCCCAGGGATTCTGCGGCTTCTCGCACGCTGGCAGGGGGCAGGTATCCGGCGCCGGTGAGTTTGACCCCGTTGTCACCGACGTGCTCCATCAGCCACGAGTACGGCCGCACCGTCTCCTTGACGGTGGCCGGCCCCATCTCGTCCGCGTCCCGCGCGCAGGCCTTGGCCGCCAAGACCAGCAGGCGGACGCGCAACATCTGGTTGGGCACGGACTCCAGCAGGTCAGCGATCGGGCCGGGAAGGTGCGCGGGCAGCGGCCCGGAGACCGCCGCCAACGCCGTATTGACTTCTTCGATGTCGAACGGGACCGGCGCCCGGTCCGGGTCAGGTTCCTGCCCGTAGAACCGCTGGTACTCGGCGAGCGCTTCGGCATGGTGCGGGTGTTCGGGGTCGGTGGCTGCACTGACGAACTCGTACCCGGGCGCGCCTCCGCAGTCCTCGGACGGAGCGGCCCGCTTGCCCGCGGTGCACCTCGCTCTCGGCGCACCCTCTTGACGGGGCAAGACGGCCTGGAGGGTGATCAGATGCTCCCAGTCGTCACCGAAGTCGTACAGGTAGGTCAGCCGGTCCCCCTTCTCGGCCAGGACTTCGTCCAGTCGCACCTGTTCCTCGGGGAGCCCGGGTTTGCCTTCCTGTGCCTCGAACGGGCAAAGGTACAGCTCGGCTTCCCTGCTGTAGTAGGAGCCCCCGCTGGAGAACCCGTGCAGGTGGTAGTCCTCCCAGCCGAACGCGGCCTGGAGGATCGTGTGCACTTCGTTGAGGAACAGGTCCGAGTCCAGCTCCAACCTGCGCCACACCGGTGGCTTCGTGCCACTGATCTCCACCCGCACCCGATAGGTTGCCGTCTCCTCCCGGCGAGGACGGCGTCGGGACGGACGCGGCCTCTCCTCGAAGTAGCCGAACCCGAACGGTGAGCCGCTTCCCGCACCGGAGGCAGCGGCACGCAACAGGTTCTCGAAACCTTCCGGAAGCGGGAGGTCGCCGTGATCGCTCATGGGCGCAAACTACCGTCTCCCCGTTCGCGGCGCGACGCCGCGAACGGGGCCGTTCGCGAACCAGGCGGGTTCACCTCTCCAGTCCGGCCTCGTCCATGCGGCGCTGGAGCCCACTCTTGCGTCGGTGCCGTTCCCTCATCTCCCGAAGCGGTCGTGTGAAGGCGTCCTGTTCCTCCTCCCGTTCAGCGAGGGCGTACAGGTCCGCCAGGAGCGACACGGCCCGGTCGTACTCTCCGGGAAGCTTGGTGTTGATGCGGTCCTCGACCTCCTGCCACACCGCTTCGCGCCGACCGGCCAGGCCCTCGAGGCGCGCCTCCCGGGCCGCAGCGGCCTCCTCCCTGCGCCGTTTCTCCTGTTCGGCCGCCAGTGCGGCCTCCTCGCGTGCCCTCCGGACCCGGAGTTCCCCAGCGGCGCTCCACAGTTGGCGAACGGTCCGTGTGCCCTCCGCGACAGCCGGGCCTCCACGTGTTTCGGCTTGGAAGGACTGAAGCATGCGTGCCCGCGCCCGAGCGGTTTCTCCTTCAACGACGAGCTCCAGGAGGCGGTTCTTCTCCTTGGCAGGCAGGTTCTCGATCCATCCGGTCATCTCCCCTCGCCGGCCGTCTCCGGTCGGCAGAGGCGGGGAGCCCTGGGCAGCCACCGATAGTAGGTCCGAGTCGATGCGCAGGAATTCCGCTACCGCGCACAATGGGGCACTCAGGCTGCCCAGCCCTGCTGGAACCGGCGGTTCCAGTTCCCCGTCGTCGAGTTCGTCGTCGGCCTGCACCGACAACAGCCACGCGAGGTACAGCAGACGCCGATCGCCTCCCAGCAGTTCCGCGCGCACCGGGGCGATGCCGGCCAGACCCGCTGGGTACTCGACGAAATCGGCTTCCTCGTCCTGGGAGAGCAGGGATATGACGGTACGGCCCTTCGCGGTCGTGAAATATGCGTCCTCGGTGAGCAGGTACGGCTTGATGTCCGCGGGCCTCAGGACCGCGCTCGGGACGGAGATCATGATCCAACGGGTCCCCCACTCGGCGAAGTAGGCGAACGCGTCGAAGTGGGTACGCATCAGCCGTGCCGGATCACCGCGAAAGTCACCCCAGTGGTACTCGTTGGTGAACGAGGTCGCCGTGATGCTCGCCCTGGTGGACAGATCCCGCAGCTCGGCACGCTGGCTCTCGTCCAGCGGCTGGTCCAAGGCGAGGAACTCGTAGTGCTGATAGGCACTCATAGCGGAGTGGTCCTTCCCTGAGGTCGGTATCGGTGCCCAGCGCTCCACCGGCGCGCGGGTCAGGAAGTGTCCACCTCCGTGCGCAGTGCTGTGGTCGGGCGGTCCCATCGGGCGGCTCCGCGCAGCCGGGTGTCCCCGCCCCTTCCCGTGGCCGGGGACACCGTGGGCGGTACCTGTCAGCCCGTGTAGATGCTCACGCCCCAGGAGTTCACCATCGGTATGAGCTCCGCGTAGTAGGTCATACCGCCGGAGGAGCAGTTACCCGAGCCCCCGGAGGTGACGCCCTGGGCCTGCGAACCGGAGACGAAGGGGCCGCCGGAGTCACCGGGCTCGGCGCACACGTTGGTGCGGGTGAGCCCATGGACGGTGCCCTGCGGGTAGGAGACGGTCTGGTTGCGGGCCTGGATGGTACCGCAGTGCCAGCCGGTGGTGGAGCCGGAGCGGCACACCGCCGAGCCGATGGGCGCCTGGCTGGTGCCGGTCACGGCCTGGGCGCCACCGGAGTTGTAGCGCGACACCAGGTTGTGCAGGGTGAAGTTGGAAATACCGCGGACGAAAGCGATGTCTCCACCGGAGAAGTTCGAGTACTGGAAGACCCCCACCCCGTCGGGAGGGACGGTGACCTGGGTACCGACACCGCCGCAGTGAGCCGCGGTGACGAAACCGGGCTGGCCGGCGCTGTTGGTCGCGGCGAACCCGATCGCGCAGCGGCCGCCGTCGGTATAGAAGGGCATGCCGCCGATGATGTCGGCGTAGACCCGCGGAGCCTGGTCGGTCTCCACGACCTGGATGGCGGAGGCCTCCACGCCGGCCTCGGCGACCATGGCGTCGACGTCGGCGCCGGAGCCCTCCAGGACCTCGATCACGACCGTGTCGCCGGCCACGTCCGGGTACCAGCCCAGCACGCCCTCCTGGGCGGAGGCCTCGTTGAGGTCCTCCACGACCTCGGCCAGGCCCTCGGTGCCGTAGGAGACCACGGTGGCATCGGCACCGGTGGCCTCGACCGCCTCGACGGCCGCGGTGTCGGTCACCAGGACGGTGAGCTCGTCGGTGTCGAACAGGGAGCCGGCGTAGGCGTCGCCGGCGGCCTCGGTCGCCTCGGCGTCGGTGTCCAGGGCGGCTTCTTGGACTTCCAGCAGTGATTCGGCTTCGGCCTGGGTCAGGTCGAGGTCGCGCTTGAGCGCATCCATCATGCCGGTGGCGTGGTCGTCGGCGACGGGATTCTGGGGTACCGGGCCGGGGGCCGCGAGGGCTCCCGGGGCCATGGACAGTGCCAAGCCGAAGGCCAGGGTTGCTGAGCCGATGGCGGAGATGACGGGGGAGGGTCTCATGTCCCTGATTCTCCAAAGGGGGATTGGCGGGGGAGGGGAACTTCCGCTCCGGTGGGTGCGGGAAGTCCCTTTCGTGGCTCGGAGTTGGTCCGATTCACGAAGTTCACCGAGACATCCGGTAAACGGTTTCCCATCATAAGTGCACACTTTGACAATGGAAAGACCTTTTATTGGGCCGGAGTCTGTTGGTTCCTGTGGTGCTACGGGTGAATGAGCGATGACGATGACCGGCGTATGGATATGCGCAGCTCTCACCCCCTGCAGAAGGCATCACGAATGCGAGTGAGGGGCGCGATCGACCACGGCATGCCCCAGGCCGAAGCCGCGCGGGTCTTCGCCGTCAGCCCGGACTCGATCCGCAACCGGCGCCGCCAAGGAACAGACGGGATCCAAGGACTGCACTCTGGTGGGCCGGGCAGGAAACCGGGTGAGCGCACCAAACTCACCCCCTCCAGGAACAGGCCCTGGCCGAAGCGCTCTGGGACTACATGCCTCAGGAGTCGGGGGCGGTCGGCACCCTGTGGACTACTGCCAAGGTCACCGCTTTGGCCCAACGGTTGTCCGGCACCGCCTTCACCGACCGAGGCGCCCGCAGATGCCCGCCCCGTCGGGGGTTGCACTTCCAGCGCCCGGACTGGCCGGCGACCGAAATCGACCCTCGGTCTCAACGGAGGTGGACCGATCAGGCCTACCCGGACCTGCGTGCCCGGGCCTGGGACGAGGGCACCCGGGTGATGGTCGCCACGCTCGGCGCCTACCTGGTGGTGCACGTGGGTGCTCAGCAGAATGCTCTTCTTGGCGGGGTCTTTCCTGCTGTTGCGAGCCCTCCCGGCCAATTCGAACCACCCGGATACCACGTCGGGGCGAAACCCGCCACCGGAGGCGGCCATCGGAGGCGGGGCCATTCCCGCATGCGCAGGGAGCAGACCAGGCGACCTGGAATTTCATCGCGATGACCAGCCCGAATCTGCGACTTGGCGAGAATCAGACACAAAGCTATTTCCCCGCGAAGAGGATGAAAGTGCCGCCCGTATCAACAAACGGCGCCCACAGCCCGACGAGAGCGGCCGGCCCGACCGCTTCCGGATCGAGCGACTCCGGGCCCGGTCAGTCCTGCGGCCGTGCCGGGGCGGCACGGTTCGGTGTGGCGGCCCGGGTGTCGAACCTCGTGCTCGCCAGCGTGCGCTCGGCCATGAGGTCGAGCACCTCGCGGGCCACGTAGGCGGTGGCACCGCGTTCGATCGCCTTGGTCTGGAGGATCTCCGCCTGGCGCAGTTCGTCCAGGGCGGCGCTCGCCGCCGGGAACGAGACACCGAGGATGCCCGACAGGGTGGTCGCCGTGACCACCGGAGCCTCGGGAAGCCGTCCCAGCAGGCGCGCGACGGCCGAATCCGCCCGCGGCGCCGCGCGGCGGCCGAGGGACGCCCGGTGGGCGGACAGGCGATCGCTCCATGCGGAGCGCATCTCGTCGATCCGGCCCATGAGTGCCACCGACTGCTCGACGGCGATGGCGCAGGCCTGAACGAAGGTCTCCAGCCAGGCGTTGACGGCCGCGCTCGCCTGCGCGCTGCCCGGCGGCGCGTCGTGTCGGTAGGCGCCGAGCCCGTCGACGTAGCGGTCCCGCAGGGTGGCGGGCACGAGACTGACCGGGAGAACCGCGTCCTCGGTCAAACCGCGCCGGGCCAGCACCGTGTGGATGAGGGCGCGGCCCACCCGCCCGTTGCCGTCGGTGAACGGGTGGGCGGCCTCGAATGGGGCGAGCACGAGGCGGCCGGAATGGAGGAGGCGCGGACCGCGCCTTTGAGTCAGGGTTTCGGGCTAGCCCCTGGACGAAGAGGTGAAGGTTTTCAGCGACCCTGGACTTCTCGGCCCCGAGAAGACGACCCCGCCCCCGGGTTCTGTGAGCGAGACCGCACCCCCGGAACGCAGGAGAAGTCCACTCATGAGGATTATCAGCAGGTCACGGCCACCGAAAGAGAGGCAGGGTCATCCCGTTTCCCGGCGCTGCCATTTCTTTGGAGGACGACGGCGACAGCGGAAATTCCTTCACGAACCAATGAGCGAATACCGGCCATGAAGAAAGGGCACAGAGAACAAGGGTACGTGAAAGGGAAATGCAAGATCCACGCGGACGCCCGCCCCCCTCCTGCCGCAAAGAAGACCAGAGCCCTCACCGCGGCGAACCAAGGACCGCAAGCCCCTGAACAGGAAGAACAAGGACACCACCCGCCCCCAGCCACAGGAGAACGATCCCGTACCGCCGTCGCGCCACTTCGACCCGCGTGACCTGCATCAGCGTCCTTCGGTTCACAGGAACCCGATATCGGACCGAATCCGCCTGGCCGGATGCGGCCACCCTGACGCCCCCGGAACGAAAACACTGGTGAAACGCCGACCCGCCGCAGAGAAATAAGGTTTTCGCTGGTGAGGCGGAAGTTGTCGCATTTCGTCGGCCGCTGTTAGCGTCCATGCTGTCCGGCCGAGATACGTGCCCGGAACGCAAAACCCCCTAAGGAAGACATCCATGAGGATCGGTATCAGACGCGCCGCGTGTACGGCGCTACTCGCCGGCGGCCTGGTCGCCGGCGCGGCCGGCACCGCGTCCGCCGTCGTCGAATACGTCGGAGGCGGTGTCTGGGACCACGGAATCGTCAATTCCCGCGTCTACTCGAACTACTACCACAGCTCCATCTGCCACGGCTCCACGGCTGTGGGCACCACGACCGTGCGGGCCACCGCCGGCGCGGGAGCGACCTCCTACGCCAGCGCCCCCAAGGCGTGGACGAACAACCAGACCTACTACCGCACCTCGTGCTGAACCCCCGACTGGAGATCTCCCTCATGAACTCTCTCAAGCGCGTTTCCGTGGCCGTGCTCCTCGCTTCCGGCCTGGCCGTGGGCACCGCCGGTGTCGCCGCCGCGACGACCAGTTACGTCGGCGGCGGTACGTGGCAGCATGGCGTCACCGGCCTTCCGGGCGCCGGGACCACCTATTCGAACTACCACCACGGCTCCGTCTGCCATGGCGCGACCGCCGTGGGCCAGACGACCAAGCGGGTCTCCGCCGGTGCCGGGGCCTGGGCGAACACCTCTGTCCCCCGTGCGATCGGCAACAACCAGTCGTACTGGCGCACCAGCTGCTGACAGCCGGCCGTGCCGTTGTGGATCCGCCGGTGCAGCGCCACTGGCGGATCCGCCATACCCGCCCCCTGACAGGACCACCAGGTGCCGAACAGAACCCTCTCCTTCGCCTACACGGTGTGCATCGCCTTCGCCGCGCTGATCGCCTTCCTCCTCGCCGCCACCGCCGAACAGACCATCTACGTCCTCGAGGACTCGGAACTGGTGTGGATCAGCGAGAACGAGGGCACCCACGACCTCGATGAGGTCGCCCGCACCGTGCAGGAGGTCGCCGACGACCACGGCGCCGCCATCGGCTACACCATCCTCGACGTCAACGAACCGTCGTCGCTGGCCCACATGTACCTGGCCGTCTCCGACCCCGGCTCCCGCCAGGCCCGCTGGCTGGAGGAGGGCTACCCGTCCTTCGGCCGGAGCTTCACGGTCCAGACCCACCCCATCGACGCGTTCGATGATGTGGGCCCCAACGGCCACTACCTCGTCTTCGGCACCGAGGAGGCCCGAGAGGCCCTGTACGTGGCGCTGGCCGAGCACGGCCTGCACGAGGCGCCGGGGACCCAGACCACCCAGCTGTGGCACTACTTCACGGGCGGCTACCTGTTCAACCTCCTGGTCGTCGCCCTGCTCGCCGCGGTCACCGGCGTCGGAGCCGGTGTCCTGCTCTCCTCACGCGACTACGCGGTCATGCGGCTCCAGGGCCACTCCTACCTGGCCCTGCTGCGCCGGGACTGGACCCGGGTCGCACGCCTGTACGCGGTCGCGCTGCCCGTGGGAGCCGCCGTCGTGCTGGCCGTCCTCGGTTTCTACAACGGCTGGAACCAGCTCGGCTTCTACACGCCCCTGGCCCTGGTGCTCCTGGCGGTACTCGCCGTGCCCTGCCTCATCGTGCACGCCGCCGTCCTCGGCCTGGTGTACGCCACCGGCATCCTGCCCGCGCTCAAGGGCCGCCTTCCCGTGCGCAGCACCACCGCCGCGATCTACCTGGTGCGCGTCCCCGTGCTGGTGCTGACCCTGGTCATCGTCGGGACCGTCGTGGTCACGGCACAGAACGCCCGCGACCAGCGCGTCGGGCTGGAGGTCTACGAGCAGTACGAGGACACCTCGCGTCCGGCGCTGAGCGCCAACTACGGCTGGTCCGACGAACAGGCCGTCAACGACGAACTCGGGCCGTGGCTGCGCCGCATCGACTCCGAGGGCGGCATGGTGCTGGCGATCCACACCCACCCGTCCGAACTCCTGCTCCCCGATCCGAACGAACCGACCGGTCCGGCCGCCGTCGACATGGACACCCCCGTCCTCATCGTCAACGACACCTACCTGGTCGAGCAGGAGGTCCTCGCGCCGTCCGGGGAACGCTATGGGCCCGGCGAGAGCATTCGGGTCATCGCGCCCGCCTCCGCCTCCGCCCACACCGACCGGCTGGTCCAGGGCATGACCGACAACTGGCTCGACGTGTCCGGCGAAGCGGGTTTGGACCTGGAGGTCGAGGTCGTGCCGGCCGCCGACGGGCAGACGGCGTTCACCTACGGAGCCGAACGGTTCGACGGGCCCCTCTTCCTCCCCCTGGTGCACGAACCGGTCATCATCGCCCTGCCCAACGGGCAGGTCATGTCCGACAGCAGCTACGTCGACCACATGTCCGCGCGGGAGACCGTCTTCCCCGACCCGGCGGTGGTCGAGGAGTTCCGCGCCGAGAACCCCCAGGCGTCCCGCTACATCGCCATGGTCGAAACCCTCACCACCAGCGCCCGCAAGACCCACGCCGACACCCTGATGGTGCTGCGCAGTGAACTGTTCAACCTGGTGGGAGCGGGCGCGGTCCTGCTGTTGACCGCCGCGGCCGCGTGCATCATCCACGTGCGCACCCAGGCCCAGACCATCTTCGCCCGGCACATCAGCGGGTGGACGTTCCTGGCCACCCACCGGCGGCTGCTGGCCGTGGAGGTGGTCATCGCGGTGGCCTTCGTGGCCTGGGCCACGTGGGACACCGTCACCACGCTGGCCGCCATGAACGATCCCACCCGGTCCGTCATCCCCGGCGCGATGTCGGCCACCGGGGCCGAACCGTTCTACGCCGTGGGCATCGCCCTGGGCTCCCTCGCCATCACCCTCGGTGCGCTCGCCGTCTTCCACCGCCGTATCGTCCGAGAAGGCTCCTCACAGGCCTGACGCACCCAAGGAGCACCATGATCACCCTGAAGAACCTCGCCAAGTCCTTCGGTCAGCGCACCCTGTGGCGGGACCTGGACCTGACCGTCCGGGCCGGGGAGATGCTCGCGCTGGTCGGCCCTTCCGGGTCGGGCAAGACGACCCTGCTCAACTGCATGGGCCTTCTGGAGGATCCCAGCGGCGGCGACATCGTCCATGCCGGCAGGAAGCTCAACCGGCTCGGCCCCGGGCGGCGGCGCCGCTTTCGCCGTGACCACCTGGGCTACCTGTTCCAGAACTACGCGCTGATGGAGAACGCCACGGTCAGGGCGAACCTGGACGTGGCCGGGCGCGACCGCGGGCTCCAGGCCGAGGCCCTGGAGCGGGTCGGCCTGGCCGGGCGCGAGAAGGAGATGGTGCACTACCTGTCCGGCGGCGAGCAGCAGCGCGTGGCCCTGGCCCGGCTGATGGTGAAGCGACCCTCCCTGGTCCTGGCCGACGAGCCGACCGGTGCTCTGGACGAGGACAACGGGCGCATGGTCATCGACACCCTGCGGGAGATGGCCCGCCAGGGGTGCGCGGTGGTGGTCGCCACCCACAACGACAGTGTGCGCGAGGCGTGCGACGCGGTGTTCGACGTCCAGGAGCAGCGCCTGACCGCGGCCGTGTAGGGATCCGCGCGGGCCGGGCCGGGCCGGCGGGCGCGCCCGGCCCGCGTGGACCGGCCACCCTGGTCGCCGGTCCCTCGGCGTGACAATATGACCCCCATGTCCCAACCGCCCCCGTTCGGGGTCCCCTCTCATGCCCACCGGCCCGGTCCTCAGTGGGGCACCGCACCGCAGCGCCCACCGGCGTCGACCGCTGACAAGGCCGTCTCGATCGTCCTCATGTGCGTGGCGCCGCTGGTGTGCGCCGGGACGAGTTTCTGGGGCTTCTTCTCAGTTTTGGGGACCGCCGGATGCTCACCCGACTGCGGCCTCGCCGTCGACCTGGCCATTCCCACGATGATCCTCGCGCCGTGGGTGATCTGGCTGGTCGCGACCGTCTGGGCGATCGTGCGCCTGATCAGGAAGAAGTCCGCCCTCTGGGTGATGCTCGCCGGTCTGGGCGTCTCGATCGTGGTCTATGTGGCGGCGAACGTCGTCATGTTCACCGTCCTGGGCTGACCACCCGCGCGCGGTGGTCCCGCCGCCGCGCGCGGCCGGGGCACGCACCGCGCGGCCTCCGGCCTACAGGCCGCGTGTGACAGGCGCCCCGCCGCCTCGGCCCTGTTACGCGGGATCCCCGGCGACGGCGGGAGGCCCGCCGGCGGACCGCTTCCGGGCTCCCCGTCTAGCCTTCGGCCGGTGCCGCGCGCCAGGGTTCGCGCCCTCGGAGCAGGTCACCGACCAGGGCACGCCAGGGGATGATGACGATGAACGGGAGCGCGAAGGCGAAGGCGAACAGCGTCTCGGAGACCTCCGGGGTCACGGCGCCGCGCCACCACAGCGGCACCGCGACCACGAGCACCCAGATCGCCTTCCACAGCACCTCGAAAACGAGCACGGCGGCCATCCGCACCGGCGCGAACAGCCCGACGACCGAGAGGAGCTGCATGGCGCACAGCACGGCGTCGAAGGTGCCGTCCATGAGAGGACGGTCGGGGCCCGACCCCAGCAGTCGCGGCCAGGCGGTGAGGGCGAGACCGACGACCATGAGCAGATAGCAGGCGCGCATCAGGTTGCGGCGCAGGGGCGTGATCGTGTCGGCCGTGGCCGACAGGGTGGGAGCGTTCATACGGTCAGTCTTGTCCCGGCGCTCCGGGCCCGGAATGATCTGGTGTGTCAGGACTCCTGATCGTGCGGGTCAGGGTTCTGCGTCAAGGGGGAACGACGTGCAGCGGGCAACGATCGCGGCCGGTCTCGTCGCCGGGCTCCTCGCCTACGCCGAGCGGCATGGTGCCGACGCGGACGCGCTCGCCACGGCCGCGGGCCTGTCCCGTGAGCGGCTGCGCGACCCGGACGCGCGCGTCCCGTTGCCGCGCTATCTGGAGCTCGTGCGCCTCGCGCGCCTCGCCCTCGACGACGACGCCCTGCCGCTCCACTATGGGGCCGAGACGGCCATGGCCGACGTGTCGATCGTGGGCCTGGTCATGGAGGCGGCCCCCGACATGGCCACCGCCCTGCGGCAGCTGCAGCGGTACGGACGCCTGGCACTGGAGATCGACGCGGGTGAGAACGGCCCGACGTTCGAGCCCGAACGATCCGGGAGCCGGCTCTTGCTGGTCGAACACCGGCCGGTGGGCCCCGGGCCCGAGCTGTCCGAGGAAGCGGTCGCGCGTCTGGTCTGCGGTCCGCGACGGTTCCTGGACCGCACGCACGTGCTGCGCGTGAGTCTCACCCGTGAGACGCCGGAGCGCGCGGCCGAGTACGAGCGCGTGCTGGGCTGCCCGGTCCGGTTCGGTGCCCGGCGGACCGAGATCGAACTCCACCCCGACGTGGGTTCCTGGCCGGTGGCACGGCACCCCCGCTACGTCTTCGGCGTCCTGCGGGAGAAGGGGGACGCACTGCTGGCCCGGCGCCCGCCCCCGGAGAGCTTCCGGGAACGGGTCGAGGACCTCGTGCGCGCGGTGGTGCACGAGGGGGACGTCGGCGCGGACGCGGTGGCGGCCCGGTTGCACTGCAGCCGTTCGACGCTGTTCCGCCGACTGCGCGCGGAGGGCACCGGTTTTCGGCAGGTCGTCGACGGGGTGCGCCGCGACCTCGCGACCGCCTACCTGCGGGCGGGCCGGACGTCGGTGGGCGAGGTCGCCTATCTCGTGGGGTTCGCCGACGCCGCCTCCTTCTCACGGACGTTCCGGCGCTGGACGGGGCAGCCGCCCGGCCGGTTCCGCAGGGCCGCGTCGGGTGCGGCGTCGACGGCTCCCCCACTCGCGTCGGGGTCCGCCCGCGCCTCGGCGACCGGAGCAGTGCCACCGGCCGAGCTCTGACGGGCCGCGGACGGACGCTTCTCCGGCCCGGACCGCCATCCGCGAGCGTTCTTCCCGGCGTGCTCTTCCGGCGTGCTCTTCCGGCGTGCTCTTCCGGCGTGCTCTTCCGGCGTGCCGAGGGACACCCCCGCGACCGGGAACGGCGCGAGCCCGCCGCGGCGCACCGGCACTGGGCCGGAACGCCCCGACGGGCCCGCTCCTCAAATCACGGCTCCCGGCGGTCAGCGCCGCCCGGAGCCGACCTCCGCCTCGTCGGCGCCCGCCTCACCGGCGGGTGCCGGGTCGCCGGTACCGGTGCCCTCCTCGGCGACGGTCGACTCCCGCGCGTGGTCGCGCTCCAGGGCCGATCCCTCGACGTCGATGTCGGGCATGATCCGGTCCAGCCACTTCGGCAGCCACCAGGCCGCGTCGCCCGCCAGGTGCATCACCGCGGGGATGAGCAGCATGCGGACCACGAACGCGTCGATGAGCACACCGAAGGCGAGCGCGAAGCCGACCGAGCTGATCATCGTCATCTCGGAGAAGATGAAGCCGCCGAACACCGAGATCATGATGATCGCCGCGGCCGTGACGACCGAGCGGCCGGCGCGGAAGCCCTGCACGACCGCGAGCCGGGCCGGGCTGCCGTGCGTGTAGGCCTCACGCATCCCGGTGCCGATGAACAGCATGTAGTCCATCGCCAGGCCGAACAGGATGCCCACCAGCAGCGTGGGCAGGAAGTTCAGGACCGGCCCCGGGTTCTCCAGACCGATGAGCCGGCCGAGCCAGCCCCACTGGTACACGGCGACCACACCGCCGAGCGCGGCGAAGTAGGACAGGATGAAGCCCAGCGTGGCCACGATCGGCACGAAGACGGACCGGAACACCAGCAGCAGGATGACCAGGGCCAGGCCCACGACCACCGCGAGGTAGGTCGGCAGCGCCTCGCTGAGCGTCTCGGAGATGTCGATGTTGCCGCTGGCCATGCCCGCCACCCCGAGCGTTCCGGTGCCGTGGACGGGCTCCAGGTCCCGCAGGGTGTGCACCAGCTCCTCCGTGGACTCGCTGGAGGGGCCGTCGACCGGGACCACCTGGAAGATGGCCAGGGTCTGGTCGTCCGAGACCCCGATCGGCGCCACCGCGGCGACGTCGTCCTGGGCGTGGATCGCGTCGGCGATCTCGTACTGGTACTGCTCCGCGTTGTCCTCGGCGGCCTCGTCGGTGGGACCGCCGGGCAGGGTGGCGGCGACCAGCAGGGTGCCGTTCTGGCCCTCCCCGAAGTTCTCGGCGACGGCGGAGTAGGCCTCGTACTGGGTGGACTCGGTGGGCTGCGAGGAACCGTCGGGCATCCCCACCCGCAGGTCCAGGGCGGGCAGCGCGATGACTCCGAGGATCACGACGGCGAGCGCGGCGCGGCCGAGCGCCCCCGCGTGCGACATCGGCCGGGGACCGGCGTCGTGCGCGGCCCCGTCGGCCAGACCCTCGGGGTTGCGACCCGTTCCGGCGGCGAGGCGGGCGACGCGCTCACGGTTCGACAGGATGCGCCCGCCCACCAGCGACAGCAGGGCGGGGACGAGCGTCACGGCGATCAGCACCGCGACGGTGATGGCGATGGCGCCCACGCTGCCCATGAGGCCGAGGAAGCCGATGCCGGTCAGGTTCAGGCCGAGCAGGGCGATGAGGACGGTGGTGCCTGCGAAGACCACGGCGTTGCCCGCGGTTCCGTTGGCCAGTCCGATGGACTCGGCGACGCCGAGCCCCTCCTTGAGCTGGCGGCGGTGCCGGTTGACGATGAACAGCGCGTAGTCGATACCGACCGCCAGGCCGAGCATCAGCCCGAGGATCGGTGTCACGGTCGCGATCTCGATCACGCTGGAGAGCGACATCGCGGCCAGGGTGGCGATCCCGACACCGATCAGGGCGGTCGCGAGCGGGAGTCCGGCCCCGATCAGCGTGCCGAGCATGACCACCAGGACGATGCCGGCCACGATGACGCCGATCGCCTCGGCGGCGCTGACCAGGCTGGGGAGCGCCATCGCGATGTCGTCGCCGAAGTCGACCGTGGCGCCGTCCACCGGGTCGTCCTCGAAGACGTCCATCACGGCGTCCTTGGTCTCCTGGGAGACCTCCTCCTGGCTCTCGGTGAAGGCGACGCTGACCATGGCGGTGCTGCCGTCCTCGGAGACGGTGCGGATCCCGGAGGCCATGTCCATCAGGGCCTCGCCCTGCGCGAGCTCCTCTTCGCCGGCCTCCAGCTCCTCCATGCCGGCGTCGAGCTCGGCCTGCTGGGCCTCGAAGGCGGCCTCGGTCTGCTCGTCGAGCGGCCCGGCGGCCTCGGCCAGGGCGCGGCCCTGGTCGAGCTGTTCCTGGCCCTCCTCGAGTTCGGTGCGGCCCTCGTCGCTCTCCTCGCGTCCTTCCTCCAGGAGTTCGGCCTGTTCGGCGCGTTCCTCCTCGGTCGCGAACGGGTCGATGACGTCCTCGACCCCGGCGACGTCGGCGGCGCTGTCGACGCGCTCGCTGATCTGCGCCCGCTGTTGCTCGGTGAGGGCGGAGCCGTCCTCGCTCTGGTAGACGACGGTGCCCCTGCCGCCGCTCATGGCGGGGAACTCCGCCTTGAGGCTCTGGTTCACCTCGTCGGTGGGCGTTCCGGGGATGGAGAAGCTGTCCGCCAGCTCACCGGAGAAGGAGGAGTAGGCGATTCCCGCCGACACCAGCAGTGCCAGCCAGATCGCGATGACGGTCCGGGCACGTCTGGCCGACGTACGCCCGAGCCGATAGAGAAGTTCAGCCATGGTTCCCTGCAAACGGAGTGGATGGGGTGAGCGGTGGGGCTCAGGAAGCGCCGGTGCGGGGGGTCAGGGTCCCGAACCCGGCGCGGTTGACGGAGATCATGCGTTCCAGGAGCTCGTCCCAGACGCGACGGGACTCGACGGTGTCGACGCCTCCGGTGCTCTGCTCCCAGTGGCGGACCACCACCAGGGCGCCGCCCACCAGTGCGCCGCACATCAGGTCGACCTCCAACGGGTCGGCCTCAGGGCGGTGGCGCAGGGTGATGGTGGCGATGCGGATTCCCAGATCGTTGATCGCGCGTTCGAAGAGCACCGCCTGGCGGGCGCTGCGCGGACCGCTGTCGGGTCCGAAGATCCGGGTGAGCTCGGTGGTGGTGCCGACCAGGTCGGTGGCGCGCAGGGCTCCGGCCAGCTGGTCGAACATCGAGGTCTCGCCGGCGTGCTCGGCCGCCGACGCCTCGAAGTTGGCGTCGACGTTGTCCAGGACCGCGCCGAGCATCTCGTGGAAGACCTCGACCGTGATGTCGTCCACCGTCGTGAAGTGGTTGAACACCGTCCGACGGGAGACGTCGGCGCGCGCCGCGAGCTGGTCGACGGTGAAGTCCGTACCGCCGATCTCGGTCATCAGCGCCGCCGCGGCGGTGACGATGGCCTTCCGGTGCCGCGCCTTGAGGGCTTCCCTGCGGTCCGGCGCGGTCGGGCGCTGTTGGTCTGCCATGACACCAGACTAGAGATGTGGTTGCACTCAGTGCAACGACGCACTCAGTGCATCCAGTCACATCGGCGGGTCGACCGGTCCGGCGGCCACCCCGCCGGGCACGGGGCGGCCACGCCGGGCACGGGGGCGGACGCCGTTTCCCCGCGCACCAACACCCGGCGCCCTCGCGGTGACGAGAGCGTGAACGACCCCGGAGGCGGCGGTGGCCGACTGGACACCGCAACCCTTGCGGCGCAAGGATCGTCACGCCCGCGGCACCGGATCCCCCACGTCCGACATACGCGGACATGACGACGTCTCGGAGAAGGGATGGGCGTGAACAGGCTCTCCCGGCCGGAAGCCGATCCCCCGGCCCCCCACGCATGGCGCCCGAGCCGGATCGGGCTCGCCGCCGGCCTGCTGGTCCTGGGCGCGGGCACGGCCCTGCAGGGCGTCCCCGACCTCGTGCCGGACGGCGGCGGACTCCTGGTCCTGGGGCTCAGCGCCCTCGGCGCCGGGATGGCCGCCGTCGCCGGATGGCTGCTCGAACACCCCTTCGGCGGAGGCGACCGCGCCGTGGAGGAGGCGCCCGCGCTGCGTCGGCGGCTGCCCCCGCCCAGCGACTACTTCACCGGCCACGCCGACCTCATGGCGGAGCTGATGCGCGCGTTCGACCGCTTCCCGCGCCGCGGACCCCGCCGCCTGGTGAGCCGACCGGCGTGGACGGCCCGGCTGCGGCGCTCGCGGGGCCCGCTGACCATCGCGGTCACCGGGGAGGGCGGCACCGGCAAGAGCCAGCTCGTGGCGCAGGTCGTGCACCGCGTGGCGGACCGCTTCCCCGACGGCAAACTGGAGTTCCAGCTCTACGGCGACCTGGTACACGACGGCTCCGACGGCGGCCGAGCGCGCGGCTCCGTTCGCGGCTCCGCGCGCGGCACCGGCCGCCGGCTGCTGCGCGGATGGCTGACCGGCGGCGGCGCCGACCGTCGCGAGGACGCCGAAGGACCCGACCCGATCGGCCCGGTGCGGCGCGATCCCCGGCGGCCCGAGGACGTCCTCGTGCAGATGCTCGCCGAGATCGGCGTCACTCCTCCCGCGGGGGCCTCCCTCGACGAGCTGAGCGTGCTGTGGCGGTCCGCGACCGAACACCGCCGACTCCTGCTCGTCCTCGACAACGCCGAGGACTTCGCCCAGGTGGAGCCGCTGCTCCCCTACGGCCCCCGGTGCGCGGTCCTGATCACCAGCCGGGACGACTTCCGCGACGCCTCCCCGCACGTCCTGCGCCGCCACCTGGACCCGTTGTCCCCCGAGACGGGCCTGCGGCTGCTGCAGAGGTTCGTGGACGAGTCGCCGCACCGGCTCTCGCCCGAGGACCGCGCCGTGCTCCCCGACATCGTCGCCGCCTGCCACGGGTTCCCCCTGGCGATCTGCCTCATGGGACGACGGATCTCCATGGGGCGGGGGCCGGGTCCCACCGACCTCCTGCGCCACATGAACGACCCCATCCTGCGCTGGACGGTTCCGGGACTCCAGGCCATCGCCCGCTCGTTCGCGTTCGGCCTGGGGCAGTGCGAGCCCCGGGAGCGATTGCTGCTGCACCGGTTGGCCGGAGCCGGACTGACGACCTTCACCGCCTGGTCGGCCGCCGCCCTACTGGGGGTGACCGAGGAGGAGGCCAAACCGCTCCTGGTCCGGATGAGCCACCGCTACCTGGTCACGTTCCTCTACGAGGCGGGCGGCTTCGACCGCTACCAGCTGCACGACCACGTGCGCGACACCCTGCTGTCGGTGGGCCCGCACCTGCTCGGCGTTCCGAAGGAGGAGCGGGCGGACTGGTCGCAGGAGGCGCTGGTGCCCGCGGTGGACCGGTTGCTGAACGCGTTCGTCGCCATCGCGGAGGCGGCGGCGCGGCGGGCCGCACCCCACGAGTGGAGCTTCGGCGACTCCCTCCCGGCCCGCGCCGAACCGGCCGGGCGCCGGGGACGCGGCGATCCCGGTGCCGTCCGTACCCGCGACGAATCCGCACCGGGCGGCGCGGGCGGCATCGGCGGACCGTCCGCGCCCGCCGATCCGGCCGCCTGGCTCGAGACCGAGCGCCAGGGCTTCGAGGTGTGCTTCCAGTGGGCCGACCTGCGCGACCGGCCCGAGCAGGGGTGGCGGCTGCGCCGGGCCTTCGCCGTCCTGTGCCGGGCCGCGCGCACCCACTGGGGCGCGATGCGCGAGGCCACCCAGCGGGCCACCGCGCTCGCCCTGGAACTGGGCGACCCGTTCGCCTACGGCGTCTCCCTGCTCGACCGGGCCGAGGTCGCCAGCGGCCACGGCGACCACGACACCGGATACGAGCGTGCCCTGACCGCCCTCCACGTGCTGGAACAGCTGCCGTCGGTGGACCCGCGCTGGCGGGCCCGGGCGCACAAGGTCATCGGGGTGAACCTGTACCGCCGCGGCGACCTGGACGACGGCCGGGCCGAGATCGAGACGGCCGTGGGGATCTTCGCCGACCAAGGGGACCGTTGGTGGCAGGTGCGCTCACTGTGCAACCTGGCCGAGGTCGACCGCTTCCAGGGGCACCAGGGCCGGGCCTACGAGCTGATCACCCGTGCCGAGGACCTGCTCGTCGGATCCCAGGACGGGGTCGAGCTCTGGGCCCGGGTGCAGTTGCAGAAGGGCGAGGTGCTGCGGCTGCGCGGGTACGCGCTGCACGCCTGGTTCGTCCTGGACGACGAACGCGACCGGCTCACCGGGGACGCGCGAGGCGCATGGCTGCACGCGCGCTACCTGCGGAGTCTGGGCCAGCTGCCGACCAACCAGCTCAACCAGGAGGCCCGGTCCTGCGAACTGCTGTACTCCCCCGCCCACGAGCGGGAGCGGCGCCGTCTGGCCGCACGCGACCCGCGGTGGCGCGAGGAGCAGGCGGAGAGGGTGGCCGGGCTCTTCGCCGACGGCGGCCAGGAGTACGCCGCCCGGTTCGCCGAGGTGTCGCAGGCACGCGGGATCCTGCGCCGCCGTACCCGGCTGCGCGACGCCTGGCAGGTCTCGGACCAGATCGCTCGCCTGCGCCGGGCCGAGGCCGACTTCACCGACATCGGTGACGACTGGGGCCGCTGGCGCACCTGCCTGGTGCTCGGCCAGGCACGCATGGCCCAGGACCGCACGCGCGGCAAGGAGGACATGCTCCGGGCCGCCGACGGCTTCGGAGCGCTGGGCGACAAGTGGTGGCACGCCCGCGCCCTGCGGATGACCGCGGAGTCCCTGCACCAGGCCGACCGGCTGGCCGAGGCCGAGGAGCTGGCCCGGATCGCCGTCGAGGGGTACCGGGGCCTGCGCCACCGGTCGGGTCAGTTGCGAGCGATGAAGGTCCTGGCCGGAATCCTGACCCGCCGCGACCTGCTGCGGGCGTGGCGCACGCTCACCGAGGCCGTCCGACTCGCGGAGGAGGGCGTCCGGCTCGGCGTGGTGCCACCGTCGCTCTTGCAGGAGATCCGGGACATGCTGCGCACGGTCACCGCGCACGGTTCGGACGCCTCCCTGAGCGCGGAGCCGGACCGGCGTCCGCCCAAGCCCCGTCCCGGCGAGCACGCCGAGCACCCGTAGATTCCGAGCCGCCGCCACCGGCTCAGCGGCGCGGTGGTACGTCTCGGCCGACGGACACCGCACCCGCACGTGACCGGGGCCCCGGGGCCCCGGGGCCCGCGGATCGGGACGCGCCCCCGGGTGGGCCGGGCGCCCCCGCAGGGACGCGCCGGCCGGGAGTCACTCGGTGGGCGCCACGGCCACGGCGACCGCCAGGTCCTGCCAGGACATGCCGGAGCCCTTGAACACGTTGGGGCGGTCGGTCCGCCGCTCGGCCCGGCCGCGCACCAGCGGTGCGAGGCCGACGAGGTCGTCGGCGCTCAGGGCGCCCCCACCGATGGCGAGGGCGCGGGGTCCGCCGGACGGTCGGGGCGTACCCCGGGAGGGCTGACCGGACGGTCAGGGGGCCGTACCGCGGGAAGATCCGTCGGAGAGTTCGGGAACGACCTCGCGGATGCGGCGCGCGACCTCGTCGAACCCGCCCTGTTCCAGGACGTCGAGCTGGGCCCGCGCGAACTCCAGCCGCGGCGCGCCCGCCTCGACCGAGTCGATGAGGCCCCGGATGATGGCGACCTGCACGTCCCGTTCGGCGGCGTCATGGCCCGGGGTCTCCGCGGGCCACCAGTAGCTCTCGAAGCCCTCGCCGTCGACGTCGTTGCCCGGCCCGGGGCCGTCCAGTCCCCCGGCCTCGTCCAGGTGGTCCAGGTCGTCCAGTTCGTCGAGGTCGTCCAGGTCATGCAGGTCGTCGGCGTCGTGCGGCCCCCGCGCCGCGAGCCGCTCTCCGACCACGTGCGGGCCGCGCACGACCACGCCGTCCTCCAGCACCTCCCGCGCCGGGGAGACCGCGTCGCGCCGTGCCCGCGGCGTCCGCGCCGCCGCACCGAACCGCTCGGCCTCGATGGCGCGGACCGCGTCCCGCACATCCCGGTCCTTGCGCAGACCGGCGAGCGAGCGCAGCCGCTCGGCGTCCTCGTCCGGTAGCCGCAGCTCCACGTCCTCGGCCCACACCACGATCCCGGCCCCCGTGACCGCCGTCTCCACGGCCAGCCTGGCCGCCAGGTCGCACTCGGCCAACCCGTGGTCGCCCGGTTCGGTCCCGCTCACCAGCTCGGCGGCCCTGGTGACCACCGCGTGCACGGCCGGGGCGACGGGGTCGCGCAGTCTCAGGTCCACGTGCCCGTTCCAGCGCCAGTGCACGACCCCGGCGAAGACGAGGTCGTAGTCCGCCACCGCGCTCGGCAGGGCCACCGGCCGGATCCGACGACCGGTTCCGGCGGGGACGGGAGGATGTTCGGCCGACGCCGACCGCCCGTCGGGTTCGTGCCCCGGCTCCCCCGCGGACGCGCCGGAGGCCGCGGTGCGCTCCCGGGCCTGGGCGTGCGCCCGCGTCCGCAGCAGGACGGCGGTCACGGCCATCAGCACGAGCGGGACCCACAGCAGGGTCCACCGGCCGATGAGCGGGAACAGGACCAGGGGTGTGATCACCACCACGGCGCCGACGGCCGCGAGGCGCGCCCAGGTGACGGGAGTGACAGGGGTGAAGGGAGTGACGGGGGCCTCCTCTCGCGGCACGGCCGGCGGGGGCCGGGCACTGCGGATGACCGGACACGGTGGCGGGGGTCGCACGCGCGCCCGCGCGGGGAACGGGGAACGCGGAGCTGCCGACGGTCCGTACCGACAGTGTGCCCGAGTTCCGGAGTGCGTGCGCCACGAACCGCCCATCGGGCCCCTGTCCAGCCGATCCCCCGGAGGGAGGGCTGGAGCCGGAGGCTCCCGGTCGAGGGCGGCGGCCCCCGATCGGCGCGCACCGGTCCATCTGATCCCGATTCGACGGGAAGGCGAACTTCCGGCCACGGGAGCGTGACCGTCGAGCTCAAACTCGGCGAACTCCGCCCGCCGCGTTGCCTTGGCGGTCGCCGCGGGCCGTTCGAACATAACAGGATCAGTTCATCGCATCCGTGGCCGATTCCCCCGCGGCCCGTCCTCGACGCCGAATCCGCTCCGGAGTCCACCGCATGCATGCCGCACCCGCCACGGCCGAACGCCGTTTCCGCCCCGAGGTCCAGGGGCTGCGCGCCGTCGCCGTCCTGATCGTGCTCGTCTACCACCTGGACCCGGCCCTCCTTCCGGGCGGCTATGTCGGGGTCGACGTGTTCTTCGTGATCTCCGGCTTCCTCATCACGTCGCTGCTCCACCGCGAGGTCACCGCCCACGGCCGGGTCTCGATCAGCGGTTTCTACGTGCGCCGGGTGCGTCGTCTGCTGCCCGCCTCCACGGTGGTGCTGGTGGCCACCGGCGTCGCGGCCTTCGTGATCCTGCCGGGCTCGCGCCTGACCGACACCGCCTGGCAGCTGGTCTCCTCGGCCGCCTACGTCGAGAACCTGTACCTGGCCCGGCAGGCGGTGGACTACCTGGCCGCCGAGGTGCCGCCCAGCCCGGTGCAGCACTTCTGGTCGCTGTCGGTGGAGGAGCAGTTCTACGTGGTGTGGCCGCTGCTCTTCGTCGTGTGGGCCCTCACCTGGCGGTGGCGGCGGAGCACGTGGGTGCTGACGGCGATCCTGGGCACGGTGTTCGTGGCGTCACTGGTCTGCTCGGTCGTGCTGACCGGTGGCGGCGACGCCGGCGCCTACTTCCTGCCCACCACGCGGGCCTGGGAACTGGCGGCCGGCGGCCTGTTGGCGGTCGCCATGTCCCGCGGCGACCTGCCCGAACTGCTCCGTCGGCCGCTGGGGTACGCGGGGCCGGTGGCGATCCTGGCCGCCGCGGTGCTCTACGACGACGGCACGGCCTTCCCGGGGTGGGCGGCCCTGCTGCCGGTCCTGGGCGCGGTCGCCGTGATCGCCGCCGGGCCGGTCCCCGCCTCGGCGCCGCTGCGCTCGGCTCCGGCCCGCTGGCTCGGCGACGTCTCGTATTCGCTGTACCTGTGGCACTGGCCGGTCATCATCCTGCTGCTGGCGCTGACCGGCCAGGAGGGGCTGGGCGTCGTGGGCATCGTGGCGGCGGCCACGGTGTCGCTGCTGCTGGCGTGGGCGACCAAGGTCTGGGTGGAGGACCCGGTCCGCGACCGCCGACTGGTGCCGAACGTGCGCCACGCGGCCGTCGTGGTCGCGGCGAGCGTGCTGGCGGCCGCCACCGTGAGCGGGGCCACCCTGGTACGTGTGGAGCGGGAGGCGGCGGTCTCCTTCGACCCGGCCGTCCACACGGGCCCCGCCGCCCTGGACCTGGCGTCGGCCCCCGAGCCCGCCCCCCTGTACCCGCCGCCGGTCACGGCCGAGGAGGACATCCCGGTCCTGTACGACGACGAGTGCCACGCCTCGCATGACGACAGCGACCCCTCCGACCCGTGCGTGTACGGCCCCGAGGACGCCGAGCGGACCGTCGCCCTCCTGGGTGACTCGCACAGCGCCCAGTGGTTCCCGGCGCTGGAACGGCTGGCGAACGAGCGCGGCTGGCGCGTGGCGGTGTTCACGAAGTCCTCGTGCGCGTTCACGGACACGCTGATCCGGCGCCCCGACGGCGGCGCGTACACGGAGTGCCGCGAGTGGAACCGCGCGGTCGTGGACGAGTTGGGCGAGCTGCGGCCGGACCTGGTCGTGACGAGTTCGTCGGTGATGAACGGCCCGGTGGAGAATGCGTCGGCGGTGGAGGACGAACAGGTCATCGCCGACGGAATGAGCATGTTGTGGACCGACGTGCTTAAGGTGAGCGGCCGCCTGGTGGCGGTGCGCGACACCCCGCGGACCCGCACCGACGTGACGGAGTGCCTGGAGACGCACGGCGACGACCCGTCGGCGTGCGAGCTGCCCGAGGACGAGGCGTTCACCCGCGAGGATCCCCAGGAGCTCGCCGCGGCGGACGTCGGCGAGGGGGCCGCCCTGGTGGACCTGAGCGACCGGTTCTGCGTGGACGGCACCTGCCCCGCGGCGATCGGCAACGTGGTCGTCTACCGCGACTCCCACCACATCACCGGCACCTACGTGGAGATGCTCACCGACGACCTCGCCGAGCAGATGGACGCCGCCCTGGCCTAGGCCGTGTTCTTTGCGGCATTCCGGGCTCGCGGCCGCCAGGCCCGCCTCTCGCGGCGCCTCTGCGCTCGTCAAGCACAACCAGGCTGAACTTCGCCCATCGTCTTGCGAGAGACGACCTGACGACCGCGAGCTCACCCGAAAGCCCGCAGAAGAACACGACCTGGGCGTGTACTTGGCGGCATTCCGGGCTCGCGGCCGCCAGGACCGCAGAAGAACACGGCCCCGACGTGCACCGCGCCCACCTCCCTCCGGGGGCGATCGCGTCCGCCCGCCCTGGCACGGGCCCGGCTCGCGCACACCCCGCCCCGGCCGGTCCGGGACGACCGGAACCTGCGAGGGTTCTCCTGCGTCAACCCGAGCACGCAGGCCGCAACCGAGGCAGACGGAGAACCATGACCGAGGCACACGAGGGCACCGCCGACCCACGGTTGGAGGCCGAGGGCGAGCTGAGCATGGCCCGGCTCGCGCTGGACGGCGGCGACCTTCGCCACGCCGCCGACCACGTGGCCGCGGCCATCACCTTCGCCCCCGCCCTGCCCGAGATCCACGAGCTCCTGGCGCACCTGGCCCGCCACCCTCAGGGCGGCGCCGACCTGTTCCCCATGGACGAGCGCGTGTACCTGGGCACCGTCGTGTGCCGCGGCCACGTCCTGGCCTCGCTCGGCGACCGGACCGAGGCCCTGCGGCTCCTGGTCTCGGCGCAGTGCCACAGCCCCGAGCGCGCCTGGGCCGACGTGCCCTGGATGTACGACCCCGACCTGGGCGCCGCGCTCGCCCCGGAGGCGGTGTGCGACGCGCTCGGCCGGCTCATCGGTGTGGTGGGCGATCCCGTTCCGGAGGAGGGTCGCGCGGCGTTCGCGCCGTTCCTGTCGCTGGTGCGCTCGGCCACCGCCGCGCACACCGGCCACGCCGTGCTGTCGTGGAGCGCCTCGATCCTCGTGCGCCGCCTCGGGGACACGGAGGCCGCCGTCGAGCTGGCACGGCGCTCGGCGCGCATCGAGCCGTCCGTGCCCGCCGCGGTGGCGCTCGGCACCGCCTACCGTGCCCAGGGCCGCTGGACGCAGGCCGAGCAGGCGTGGCGCCAGGCGCTGGACCTGGAACCCGACAACCTCGCCCTGTACACCGACATGGCCGAGATGCTGGCCGAGGCGGGGCGTCCGGAGAGCGCGATCGCCTGGGTCGAGGCGGCCCTGAACCAGGACCCCGACCACCCCAACGCCTTCCCCACCGCGTGCATGCTCTGGTTCGAGCGGGACGGCGACCTGGCCCACCTGGTGGCGCTCTCGGACCACCTGCGCGCCCGCCCGGACAACACGCACGCCGCCGGCGTCCTGGCGCGCGTGGCCCGCGACATCCCCTGGATCGGCACGTACGTGGGGCCGACCGAGGCGATCGTCAACATGTTGCACCAGGGCCTGGAGTCCGCCGACACCTCGTCCTCCCCCGAACTGAGCGTGGCCCTGTCCGCCCCCGAACCGCCCAGTGCCCTGATGGCGTTCGCCCGCGCGCTGCCCGGCTGCGACATCACCGTGGGGGACGTCCATCCACCGGACCCGCGCTACACGGTCCCCGAGGTCTTCGGCGACGGCAGGCTGGAGCCGGTCCGCCGCCGGGTCTGGGTCTTCGACGGGACGGACCCCGCGCCCAACGTCGCTCCACCGTCGGCGACGGCCGCCGAGACCATGCGCGACCTGGCCCTGCGGACGTGGCAGCACCCCGTGCACGCCTACGACGAGGGGGTCCGGCTGGCGGGCCTGGGCCTGGCCGACCTGCTGGGGGTGCTCGTCCACCCGCCCGAGCCGCCGATGGAGGAGCCCGGGGTCTGGCCGGACTGGATCCGCCTGGTGCAGATCTGGGCCTGCCTGGGGCTCGCCCACTACGAGGCGGACCACCCCTGGCCGGATTCGGTCCGCCGTCGGGCGCTGGTCGACCTGGCCTTCGGTCCGGAGGACTGGGTCACCGAGGCCGCCCTGTTCGCCCTGGTCTCGCTCGCGTGGACGCACCCCGAGGACCGCGCGGACATCGCGGGCCTGGTCACGGAGCGCTTCGTCGCCGCGGTGGAGGCGGCCGGGTCCCGCCCGGTGACGATCCTCGACTCGCTCGCCCATCTGGCCCTGGCCACGCCCGAGACCGCGGACGAGGTGCGCTCCCTGGCCCGCGAGGTCCTCGCCGCGGAGTGAGGTCCGAGCACGCACCGCATCAGGCCCCGCATGCGTCAGGGGCCCCGCGCTGGTCGCGCGGGGCCCCTGATCGAGCGGACGGGTCGGCGCCGCGGGTCGGCGCCACGAGTCAGCGTCGGCGGTGCGCGGTGGCGGTCGGCTCCTCGCCGCGGGTGTCGGCGGTGCCGGGCGCCTCGGAGCGCGGGTCGGCCCCGCTCTCCTTCCCCGCTCCGGGCGTGTTGCTCCGCTGGAAGGCCTGCTGGGCCTGTTCGTCGCGCTCCCAGCGCACGAAGCGCTCGCTCTCCCCGAGCACCATGGTCGTCAGCCAGACCGCGACACCGACGTCGTCGGCCAGGCCCAGGAGCGGCACGAACAGCTCGGGGATGAAGTCGATCGGCGAGACGATGTAGACCGTCAGCACGAGCATGCCCAGCAGCTTGCCCCCGCTGAGCTGCTGGTAGCGCCCGCGGAACCGGGCGCCGAGCATGCGCGGGACGGCGCCCGCCCTCTGCCATACCGACACGCGGCTGTCGGTGTTCTGGATGACCTGCCAGGCGGCCGCACCCGCCGCGGAACGGTTTTCCCTACGCATCGTCGCTCTCCTTCGGGGGTGTGACTTCTTAAGATATGACGCGAAGTCACTCGGATTCGTTCCCTCGGACCCACGGTCCAACCCCGCTGGTGGGAGCGATCGGGTCCGGCGACCCTCCGGAGGCCCTCCCGTGGGGGCGGTGGGGCGGCGGAGGGCGCAAGGTGCGGCCGCCGTCACGTTCGCGTGATCACACCCCCGCCTTCTCCGCCAGCCGGTCCGCGGCCTCGGCGTCGGCGGCCATGCGGGCGCCGGCCGCCCGGCGGCCCCGCGCCAGGAGCGGGTACACGGCGATCAGCACACCGGTCAGGGCGACGGCGGTGACGAAGACCAGCGCGGGCCGGAACTGGACGAGCATCTCCTCGGCCCCGCTCGCGGCGCCCTGGCCGGTGGCGTGGTCCACGGCGATGATCGCGGTGGTGACGGCCAGGACCAGCGCCCCGCCCACCTGGGCGGAGGTCTGGACCAGACCGGCCGCCAGGCCCTGCTCCTCGTCCTGGACGCCGGAGGTGGCCTGCACGTTGATCGCGGGGAAGGCGAGGGCGAAGCCGAGCCCCAGCAGCAGGGCGGTGGGCAGCATCATGCCGACGTAGGCGAACTCCGGCTCCACCCGCAGGAACAGCAGGTAGCCCGAGGACAGGGCGATCAGCCCGGCGGCGATCAGCTTGGGGGTGCCGAAGCGGCTGATGAGCCGGTCGGCGAAGGGCGCGCTGAGGACCACGAGGATGCCGGCGGGCAGCAGCGACAGGGCCATCTGCAGCGGCGTCTGCTCCAGGGCCTGCTGGAGGAAGAGGGTGAGCAGGAACTGGAAGCTGATGAAGCTGCCCATCAGCGCGACCGCGCCGACGTTGGCCCGCACCAGGGTTCCGCTGCGCAGGATGCCCAGCCGGACGAGCGGGTGGCGCACACGGTTCTCCACCCACACGAACAGGGCCAGGAGGGCGAGGACGCCCGCGAACGAGGCGATCGTGACGGGGTGCGCCCAGCCGGTCTCGGGCGCGGTGACGACGGTGTACACGAGCAGGAGCATGGTGGCGGTGAGCGTGGCCGCGCCGACGAGGTCGTAGCCGCCGCGCGCGTCGGGCCGGTCCTTGGGGATGAGGGCCAGACCCGCGAGCAGGGCGATCAGGGCGAAGGGCGCGCCGAAGAAGAAGGTCCAGCGCCAGCCGAGCGACATCAGCAGTCCACCGAAGAGCAGCCCGGAGGAGAAGCCGCTGGCGCCGAACACGGTGTAGACGGACATCGCGCGGTTGCGCTGGCGACCCTCGGCGAACGTGGTCGTGAGGATCGACAGGCCGGTCGGCGCGGTGAAGGCGGCGGCCACGCCCTTGATGAAGCGGCTGGCGATGAGCAGCGTCCCGCTGTCGACCAGGCCGCCGATGAGGGAGGCGGCGGCGAAGACGCCGAGCGCGATGAGGAAGACGCGGCGGCGGCCGAGGAGGTCGGCGGTCCGCCCGCCCAGGAGCAGGAACCCGCCGAATCCGAGCACGTAACCGCTGATCACCCATTGGAGGGAGGCGGTGGACAGACCGAGTTCGGCACCGATGGAGGGGAGCGCGACGGCGACCATCGACACGTCGAGGCCGTCGAGGAACAGGGCGAGGGACAAGACGATCAGCAGGCCCCAGAGCCGCGGGGACCAGCGGGAAGCGTCAGGCGTCAGGCCGCGCGAGGCCGCGGGCCGGTTCAGTGCTGTGGACATGCCGAGGACATTACATGCACACGCATCTAATGTCCAAGCATTAAATGACTGGGCATATGATGTCACCGCATGTTAAACTGTTCGCATGTTCCAGATGGCGGACCCGGACCCTGACCTGGCCGAACAGTGGCGACAACTCATGTCCTGCTACCACGGCACCGCGTGCGCGCTGGAGCGTGAGCTCAGCCAGCGGCACGGCCTGGGGCTCAGCGAGTTCGAGACGCTGGACCTGCTGATGAAGGCCCCCGACCACAAGCGGCTCGTCCACGAGCTGCTGGCGGCCACGCACCTGACGCAGAGCGCCCTGTCCCGCACCGTGGCCCGTCTGGAGAAGCGCGGACTGGTCACGCGCGCGATGTGCGTGAACGACCGCCGCTCGGTCACGGTGACGCCCACCGAGGAGGGACAGCGCGTCCACGCCGACGCCCTGCCCACGCACAGGGCCACCCTCGCGGAGCGTCTGGGAGCGCGCAGCCCCCAGGCGTGAGCCGCCGCGAGAGCCCAGGCGAGTCCGGCGCCCCTCGCGGGACCCTCGAAGAGCGCCTTCGACGAACACCCGCCGGACTTCCGGCGAACACTCGGAACGCACCCGGGCGTGAGCCGCGAGCGCCCCGACCACGCCCCAGTGGGCCCTCCGACGGGTGCGCCCCTCCCGCTGCGGGCGCGCCGCTCCCCTCCTGGACCGGCCGTCGCACGACTGTGATGCGCACCACGTGACCGCCTTCCCCGGCGCCGCCCGCACCGCGCCCCTCACCGCCTCCGCACGCCGCCCGCCGCGCCTGTGCCCACAGCAGGCCCACCCGACACAGAAGTCACATCAGACCCTGGAACAACGCTTTCGCAGGTCGCGGGCCGTGCCGCCCCGATCGCGTTGTCCACAGATTCCCTTCGGCCCTGGTGACCTGGGTGGCGGAAGGGCATTCTTAGGTGGGACGGACAACTGACGAACAAGGGACGGGAGTACATGTGCGTGCCGCAACCACACAAAAAACTCGAGTACGCACAAAACACCCCAACCTCACCGTGTCCACTCCCTGGCCACATGCGGCCAGGGCGAGCAGACCCTCACCATGGGTACACGACCAGGTGCGCTCGGATTCCGAACCGGCTCGGCCAGCACCGCAGCGTCCCGCCCCTCGCCGCGACCCGGCGCGCGGAACGCTGCGACCCCCGTCATCCGCCCGAACACCCACCAGGTCGTGACAAACGCGAGCCCTCCCGCGCTCGGGCACACATTCGTTACGATGCGTCCGAGTGTCACGTCACCCCGCGAGGTGCCGCTCCGGTCCACAGCACCCCTCCCCAGCGCGCAGAACCGATGGAGCTTGCCCAGTGTCCACAGCCCTACCGCGGTCGGCGTCGACCGTCGCCCTGTTGGCGGACATCCCCAGCACGGGCCATGTGGGCGAGGTCCGGGCGCGGCGGTTCGCGATGCACGGCGACGGCATCGGCGAACGCAGCGCCGCGTTCGTCGCCTTCGCCCAGCAGGAGACCGACGCGGGTCGCAAGGTCGTCGCGCTCTACCCGTCCTGGCGTGCCGCCGACGCCGAGCGGGCGATCAACTTCGCCCGGGGTTCCCAGCGCACCGACCACATCGCCGGAATCGCCCTCGACCTCTCGCCTCTCGCCCTCTCCCTGGTCGCCGACCAGCTCGCCTACCTCGCCCCGTACCTGCCGCCCGGCATGGTCGCCGCCCTGTGCGGTGAACTGCCCAAACACCTGCTCGCCGGAGCCTGGCTGCGCACGGTCGCGGGGCTGTCCACCATTCCCACGACCTTGAAGCACCACGTGGGCTCACTGGCCCCCACGGTGTCCTTCCTGGCCTACTGCACGCCCACGCAGCAGGTCCAGCGCATGCGGCCGGCCGACGTCGCCGCCACCCTGCCCTTCCGCCCGGTCCAGCCGGTCCAGCTGCTGTGCTCCACACCGGACCCGGCCCACACCGACGTCTTCGACGACCACCTGCCGCAGGCCATCCAGCCCGTGGCGACCCGCACCCTGCCCGTCCAACCCCTGGGGCCCGTGTACTGGGGCACACCGAAGTACGTCGAGTTCGTCGCCCTCAGCGCGCACCCCCAGGCGCTGGCCTACGCCGCCAGTTCCATCCGCGCCTCCGCCTGCTCCTGGTGCGGTGAGCCGGTCTCCACCAAGCCCTGCCCGTTCTGCGCGGCCAACTCCACCCGGACGTCCTCGCGCACGACCACCCCGCGCCCGGCCCGGGCCACCGGCCACGGTCCTGCCACACGCAACGGCAGAGCCGTCGACGGACCGGCGGGCGGCGGGCACACCACCGCCGCTCCCCCGGCCGCCCAGGCCCCCAACGAACACCGGCCGACACCGGGCCCGCCCCCGAACGGGCACCGACCGACAGCGGGACCGCCCCCGAGCGGTCCGTGGCCGACACCGGACCCGGCCCCGAGCGGGCAGTGGCCGGCACCGACACCGACCCCGCTCGCCGAACCGGCGCCCGACCCCGAACCCCTGCCCGGCCTGCCCGGCCCCTCCTACGGAACCGTCGGCGCTCCACCGGCCCATCCGCCCCGACCGCTCGACCGATCGCGGGAGAGCTCCCCGTTCTCGGGCAGCGCGCCCCAGCCCGAGTTCCCCCGGACCTACTCCCGCTAGGACCGCGCACGGCGCCGACCCCGGACGCGCGCGCACGGCCCATGACGACACTGGAAACGGATACCCCACATGAACCCCCGTCAGCGACGCGGCGTCCTGCTCATGGTCGTGGCCGCCCTCGGTGCCGTCGCCGTGTTCGCCTCCGTGTTCACCTACCTCAGCGCCCAGCAGGACCGGCTGGGCTCCTTCGACACGGTCCTGCGCCTGGCCGAGGACGTGGACGCCTACCAGGCCGTCGACGCCGACTCGGTCGAACGGGTGGAGGTGCCGAGCCAGTACTTCGACCCCGAGGTCTTCATCACCGACCTCAGCGAGATCGAGACCCCCGCCGACCAGCAGCTGGTCGCCTCCACCCATCTGGAGGCCGGCGTCTACCTGCAGCGCGGCATGGTGCAGCCCCAGCCGACGCTCACCGACGGGGAGCGGGAGATCGCCATCATGGTGGACGCCGAGACCGGCGTGGCGGGCAAGGTCCGGCGCGGCTCGGTCGTGGACATCTACGGCACCTTCCAGCCCCGCGACCACGGCGAGGCCTGCGCCGTGCGCGTCATCACCGAGGTGGAGGTCCTGGACATCGGCGAGCTGCGCACCCAGGAGGACGACGGCGGCGGTGTCTCCGGGGTCGTCCCGGTGACCTTCCGCCTGGAACCGGAGTCGGCGCTGCAACTGGCCTACGCCGAGGACTTCGCCACCAAGCTCCGACTGGCGCTGGTGAGCGCGGAGGGCGGCGGAGCGACCGGTGAGGCGGAGTTCTGCAGCGGAGACTTCGACGATCTCTTCGACGGCGGCTCCGGCGGAACGGACCAGACCGACGAGCGGCCCGCGCCGCGAGAGGGGTAGACGTTGAACTTCCGAGTCCTGGCGGGCATGCCCAACTCCGAGACGGAGATGGTCCTGGCGGCGCGCTTCGAGGAGCTGGCCGGCGCCGACCTCGTGGCCACCCGGTCCACCACGTCGGCCCTGCTCGACGCGGCCGGGGAGTATCCGGAGATCGACGTGGTGCTCATCCACCAGGACCTGGGCCCCGCCCCGGTCTTCGACGCCATACGCGACCTCTCCCACCGCCACCCGCAGCTCGCGATCCTGCTGGTCTCGCCCACGATGGACCCCGACACCTTCACCGGCGCGATGGAGTCCGGCGCCCGCGGGGTGCTCCCCGACGACTCCGGCATCGCCGAGCTGGAGACCCGGATCAGCAAGGCCGCGGAGTGGTCTCGCACCCTGCGCCGCCACCTGGAGTCGGCCTCGCTCGACGTGCCCGCCTCCGGTGTGCGCGGCCGGATCGTGGCGCTGAGCGGCGCCAAGGGCGGCGTGGGCACCACGACCTGCGCCGTGCACCTGGCCATGGCGGCCGCGGCCGCCGGCCGTGTGGTGTGCCTGGTGGATCTGGACCTGCAGACCGGCGACCTGCCCGCCTTCCTCAACCTGCGCCACCGCCGCTCCATCAGCGACCTGGCCGACGCCGGCGACGACATCAGCCCGGGCATGCTCGCCGAGACCCTGTACGTGGACGCGCGCGGACCGCACGTGCTGCTCGCCCCCGAACACGGTGAACGCGGCGAGGACGTCAACGCGCGGGCCACCCGCCGTGTCCTGGGGGCGCTGCGCTCCCGGTACGAACTGGTCATCGTGGACTGCGGCTCCACCATGAACGACGCCACCGCGATGGCCGTCGAGCTCGCCGACAGCACCGTCGTCACCGTCACCCCCGACGTCCCGGCGCTGCGCGGCGCCCAACGCCTCATGGCCATGTGGGAGCGCCTGCAGATCCGCGCCCACGAGGACGTCTTCTCGCTCGTCACCCGGCACAGCCGCAAGAACGAGATCCAGCCGGACTTCCTCCAGCAGCTGCTGGGCACCAAGGTCCTGCGCACCCCGGTTCCGGCCGCCTACCGCGCCCTGGAACCCGGGGAGAACAACGGCGACCCCTCCAAGGTCACCGACGAGGGGCTGCGCAAGGCCTTCGCGCGCCTGGCCTCCGAGCTGGACCTGCTCAACGCGCCCGCGCAGCCGGGCGCCGGCGGCAAGGGCGGTGCGGGACCCACACCGCCGGGCGGACTGACGGCCCGGCTCGCGGCTCAGGCCGAACCCCTGCCCTCCACCCGCGACGTCTCCGGTTTCCTCAACGGCTCCGGCGCGCCCGCGCGGATGTCCGACACCGGCACGCACCCCCTGGGCCGCCCCGGCCCGCCGATCCCCGGAACTCCCGGCCCCGGTGGAGGTCCCGGTGGGTTCGGTGTCTGAGCGGCCGCCGGCTCGCGGACCGCGCACACGCCGGCGCGGGAACGACCGCGGCGGCGTCATCGTGGAGTTCGCCGCCGCGGTGCCCTTCCTGCTGTTGGCGCTGGCCCTGGTGTGGCAGGTGCTGCTGCTCGGTCTCACCTCGATGTACGCCTCGCACGGCGCCGCCGAGGCCGCGCGCCAGGCCGCGGTGACCCCCGACGAGCCCGCGCGCATCGAGGAGGAGGCCCGCAAGCGGGTCCGCTCACCGTGGGACGGCGACGACGTGATGACCGTCGCGGTCGTCGAACGCGACGGGCGGCGCTACGCGCAGGTGACCCTGGCCATGCCGATCTTCCTGCCCGGCGCGTCCGGGCCCTGGGACATCACCGGTGAGGCCGGTGTGGTGGCCGAGGTCGCGCCCCGGGGCGGGCCGCCCGACCAGGATCCGCCGCCGGAGGACCCGGCTGAGTCGCCGCCCGAGGTCCAGCACCGGGAGGTGGCCGGATGAGCGCACTGCGCGCCCGCGGGCGCCACGCCGACCGGGGCGGCCCCCTGCTGGAGTTCGCCGCGATCTTCCCCATCCTTCTCATCACCGCGGTGGTCGCGGTCGAGGCCTTCCTGGCCTTCGTGGCCGCCGAACGCCTGGAGTCGGCGGCCCGCGCGGGAGCCCGGGTCGCGGGCAGCCAGGAACTCGGCGGTGCCGAGGCCGAGGCGCGCGCGGCCCTGCCCGTGTGGCTGGACGACGCCACCGTCACCGCCTCGGCCAACGACCACGACGGGTTCTACGTCGAGGTCTCCCACCCGCTGCCGATCGTCTTCTCCGCATCGGGGTTCGACCTCACCCTGACCCGACGCGTGGACATGCCCGATGTGTGAGGACGGGCGGCCGCCGACGGACCCGGGCGACGAGGGGGTCGCTAGGGCGTTTTCCGTGGATGCCGCCCGTCGCGCGGCAGGGCGAGTACCCACGGAACACGCCCTAGGGTGCCGTGCGACCGGGCGCGCCACCGACGAACACGCTCCGAGGAAGGGGGACACAGGCCATGGGTCTGAAGGATCGTCTGGAAGAGGACCGCGCCGCCGAGGGGCGGACGGACAGCAGCAGCGTGACGCACTGGCGCCGGCGCCTGCTGGAGGAGATCAACCTGGAGGACCTGACCCGGCTGACCCTCGCCCAGCGGCGGGTCCGGCTGGAGAAGGTCGTCGGGCACATCCTGACCCGCGAGGGCCCGGTGATGTCCGAACGGGAACGTTCCGTGCTCATCCGCCGCGTCGTCGACGAGGCCCTGGGACTGGGAGTCCTGGAGCCCCTGCTGGCCGACGAGACCGTCACCGAGATCATGGTGAACGGGCCGGACAACGTGTTCATCGAGCGCGGCGGGCGCATGCAGCGGGTGGACGCGGCCTTCAACGGCGAGGAACAGCTCTACCAGACCATCGACCGGATCGTGTCGCTGGTCAACCGCCGGGTGGACGAGTCGTCACCGATGGTCGACGCCCGGCTCCCCACCGGTGAGCGCGTCAACGTCATCATCCCGCCGCTGTCGCTGTCCGGGCCGATCCTCACCATCCGGCGCTTCCCCAAGCCCTACCCGGTCGAGGAGCTCGTGCGGATGGGCAGCCTGGACCCCGCTACGGGCATCCTGCTCGCGGCGATGGTGCGGGCACGGTTCAACATCGTGGTCTCGGGCGGTACCGGCAGCGGCAAGACCACCTTCCTCAACGCCCTGTCGGCGTTCGTTCCCACCACCGAGCGCATCGTCACCATCGAGGACTCCGCCGAGCTCCAGTTGATGCAGGACCACGTGGTGCGGCTGGAGTCGCGCCCGCCCAACATCGAGGGGCGCGGCGAGATCGCCATCCGCGACCTGGTGCGCAACGCCCTGCGGATGCGCCCGGACCGCATCATCGTGGGCGAGGTCCGCGGCGCCGAGACCATCGACATGCTCCAGGCGATGAACACCGGCCACGACGGCTCCCTGGTGACCGTGCACGCCAACTCCGCCGACGACGCCATCTACCGGTTGCAGACCCTGGCCACCATGAGCGAGGGGCACGTGCCCTACGACGCGATCCGCGACCAGATCAACAACGCCGTGGACGCGATCGTGCACCTGGGCCGGTGGCCGGACGGCTCGCGCCGGGTCAACGAGATCGCCGTGGTCTCCTCCCGCCGCCGTGAGGAGTTCCGGCTGGACCCGGTGATGCTGTTCGAGGCGCTGCCGATGGCCGCCAACCGCGCCGTCGAGGGCGAGTTCCGCCACTACCCCCTGCCCCGGCACGTCGCCGGACGGATCTACCACGTGGGCGAGACCATCCCCGCGGCGTTCGGCGTGGTCAGCGACGACTCGAAGAGAGGTGGTCGCTAGCCCACCCGTCACCGCCACCGGCCCCGGGGTCGCTCCGCGAGGCGTGGGACCACCACCCTCGGCCCTCGGCCGCAGCACCCCCGCCCCTCGCCCGCCACCTCCCCGGGGTCGCTCCGCGGGAGGTGGGGCCACCGCCCTCGACGGACGGCCGCAGCACCCCCGCGATCCGCATCCCCCCGACCCGAATGGAGTCCCCGTTGAACTGGCAGATCATGGCGATCCTCGGCGGTCTCGCCCTGGTCCTGGTCCTGGCCCTGTGGTCTCTGTGGGAGTTCGTGGCCAGCGCCCAGCAGCGGCGGTTGATCGCCGCCCGCAGCGCCCTGGCCCAGGCCGAGTACGAGGCCGCGACCCCCTCCGCCCGGCTGGACGCGGCGATCTACCGCACCCAGTGGGGCGCACGCCTGCACCGCCGGATCGCCCGCTCGGGGTCGGAGGTGCGGCTGTCCACGTTCGTGGGGGCGCTGCTGGGCGGTTCGCTGCTGGCGGTCATCGTCGTGTGGCAGGTGCTCGCCCCGTTCTTCGGGATCCTGGCCGCGGCGGGTGTGGCGTTCCTGTTCTTCTCCTATCTCAACCGGGCCGAGGCCAAGCGGCGCGAGGAGTTCACCTCCCAGCTCCCGGACCTGGCCCGGGTGCTGGGCAACGCCACCTCGGCCGGCCTGGCCCTGCCGACCGCGATCTCGATGGCCGCCGACGAGTTGGACGGCCCCGCGGGCGAGGAACTGGGCCGTATGGCCGAGTCGATGAAGCTCGGCGCCAGCCTGGAGGAGGCCGTCAAGGAACTGCGCGAGCGCATGCCCTCGCGCGAGCTCGGCGTTCTGGTGTCCACGCTGGTGGTCGCCTCCCGCTCCGGCGGCTCGCTGGTCACGGCCCTGCGCAACATCTCCACCACCCTGGAGAACCGCAAGGAGACCAGACGCGAGGTGCAGACCATCCTCAGCGAGACCACCAGCACCGTGTGGGCCCTGGGGTTCATGTCCGTGGGCGCGCTGTTCATGATCAACGCGATCGAGCCGGGCATCATGCGCGTGATGACCACGTCCGTCGCGGGCATCGCGGTGCTCCTGACGGTGGCGGCCCTGTTCACCATCGGTTTCGTCCTGGTGTCGCGCATCACCAAGTTCAACCTGTGAGGCCCCGGTGAGTGACCTGCTCTTCCTCTTCCCCCTCGTGGCCGCGCTGGCCGGCGCGCTGGTCGTGCTGGCGGCGTGCTACGGCCTGTACATGACCATGTCCCAGACCCGGGTGCCCGGCAACGACCCCACCATGCACCTGCCGCGGACCAGGAGCGAACAGACCTTCGTCCTGCACCGGATCACCGAGGCCGTCGGACGGCCCTTCGCGCCCTCGATCCTGGCCTCCCTCGGCCACCGGCGGCGCCGGTCGATCTCCGAGCGGATCGAGGCGGCGGGCCGCCCCGACGGTCTGACCCTGGAGCGCTACCTCCAGCGCAAGGTCGGCGAGGTGGCCCTGTACGGCTCGGTCGGCGTGCTGATGTTCGTCACCGGCAACCCGCTGATCGGCCTGATCGTGCTGGCCTTCGCCGGGCTGACCGACCTCAGCCTCTACGTGCAGGGCCAGGAGCGCGCCGACCAGGTGCAGTCGCAGCTGCCGGACTTCCTGGACGTGCTGGCGGTGACGGTGAGCGCCGGGATGTCGTTCCGTGCCGCCGTGGCCCGGGTGTCGGAGTCCATGCCGGGCGTCCTGGCCAGCGAGTTCGCACTGGTCCTGCAACAGATGGACCTGGGCACGTCCCGCCGGGAGGCCTTCGAGACACTGCGCCGACGCAACCGCAACGAGGCGCTCAGCAAGTTCGTGACCGCGATCCAGCAGGCCGAGGAGCTGGGCTCCCCGCTCAGCGAGACCCTGGTGAACATCAGCCTGGACATGCGGCGCGCCGACGCCCAGTACATGCGGCGCAAGGCCCAGCGGATGAACCCCAGGGTCACGATGGTGACCGCGGTGACCCTGTTGCCGGGCCTGCTGCTGCTCATCGTCGGATCCATGTTCCTGGGCACCGAGGTCAACATCGGCGCGATCCTGGGCGGTTGACGGCGCACCCGAGGGGAAATCCGGGATCGGGGAGGAATCAGGCGACGGAAACAGTTCGTGGCATGATCCGGGCCGGAGGCATCGGGCCGACAGGGCCGGAACAGAGTCGTTCGCGGACCACGGTCATGCCGAATCGCGAATCACGAGTGAGCTCGTCAGCCGCACGACCCGGTCGGTGGGCTTGCCCTCGATCAAACCGACCAGCATCTCCGCCATGCGTTGTCCCATCTGCACGATCGGATGGTGCACAGTGGTGAGAGCCGGTACGAGTGCCGATGCGATCTCGCCGTCATCGAAGCCCACGACCGCTATGTCCTCGGGGATGCGCAGCCCGCGCGCCTGAAGCACCGAGTAGGCGCCCGCGGCCATCTGGTCGTTCGCGGCGAACAGCCCGTCGATCGGCTGGTTCCGGTCGAGCAGGCGACGCATCGTCTCCGCTCCGGAGGCGATGGTGAAGTCCCCGATCTCCACCGCGTTGTCAGGCAGCCCGGCCTCCTTGAGTGCCCGACGCCAGCCGCGGAGGCGATCGATGCCGGGCGGCATATCCTGCGGACCGGCGATGGTGGCGATGTTGCGTCGGCCCCGGGAGACGAGGTGTTGCGTTCCCCGGGCAGCGCCCTGTTCGTTGTCGACCTCGATGTAGTGCCTGGTCTTCTCGCCGATCAACGGCCGTCCCGCGAAGACGATCGGCAGTGAACTGTCCAGAGTGGTCCACGACAGGTCTCCCATGTGATGGGACACCACCAGGACGCCGTCGACGTTGCTGCCCATGAGATAGCGCCGTGTCTGTGCGGGATTGGTCTCCGAAGAGATGACCATGTTGAGCGTGTACTCGACACCCGAGAGGTACTGCGACATACCCTCGACGACGGAGCCGAAGAACGGGTCCGCGAAGACTTTCGTGGTCGATTCGGGAACCACGAGCGTCACCGCCTGCGCGCGCTTGGTCACGAGTGACCGTGCCGCGCGGTTGGGCACATAGTTGAGGGCGTTCACAGCTTTGTTGACCGCGGCGACAAGATCCGGATCCACGGTCGTGGCGCCGTTGATGGCGCGCGACGCAGTGGCCCGTGAGACGCCGGCCAGTGTGGCCACCATCTCCAGTGTCGGCGCAGCTCTGGACTGCTCCGAAACCGCATCGCCTGTCACAGTACCTCCGTTCGTAGGTGTGCCCTCAGGGAATGGCCGTCAGGTGGGGCGTTGGGTGCCGAGCGGGTCCATCGGCGTCGACGCCTCGGACACGGCGCTGATCAGACGGGCGTAGGCCCACCCGCTGTCTTTGACAGTACGTCGCAGTGAGTCGTAGTCCACTCGTACGATACCGAATCGCTTGCCGTACCCCCAGGACCACTCGAAGTTGTCCAGCAGCGACCAGACGAAGTAGCCGCGGACGTCGGCCCCCTCGTCGATGGCCCGCCCCACCGCGGCCACGTGGTTCAGGAGGTAGTCGGTCCGTTCGACGTCGTGGATGCGGTTGTCGGCCGCCACCTCGTCGTCGTAGGCCGAGCCGTTCTCCGTCACGTACAGGGGCGGAAGGCCGGGGTACTCGTCGCCGAGCCGCACCAGGAGGTGGCGCAACCCGTCGGGGTTGACCTCCCACCCCATACCCGTGCGCGGCAGCCCCCGGCTGGGGAACGCGATCTCGGACCCGATCCAGGCCGAGGCCGTGGGGCGCTGGCCGCCGCCCGCGTGCCCGTCGCCGCCCCGCTCCTCGATGTGACCGCTGATCAGGTCGTCGTGGTAGTGGTTCACCCCCAGGAAGTCGAGCGGCGCCGAGATGATCTCCAGGTCACCGGGCTGGACGACCTCCGCGAGGCCGAACGGTGCCAGGTCGCGCATCGTGTCCTGCGGGTAGGAGCCGCGCAGCAGCGGGTCGAGGAAGACGCGGTTCTGCAGCGAGTCGAAGCGGCGTGCCGCCTCCAGGTCGATCGGGTCCTGCGGATCCTTGGGTATCGAGTTGCTCAGGTTGAGCGTGATGCCCAGGTGCTGCGCTCCGCGCGCCCGGAGCTCGGCCACGGCCAGGCCGTGCGCGAGGTGCTGATGGTGCAGGGCGGCGATCGCCGCCCGGGGGTCCTGCCGGCCGGGCGCGTGAGCCCCGGAGCCGTACCCCAGCAGCGAGGAGCAGAACGGCTCGTTGAAGGTCGTCCAGTGCTCGACCCGGTCGCCCAGCGCGTCGTAGACGTCCGTGGCGTACTCGACGAAGCGGTAGGCGGTGTCGCGGTTCGGCCAGCCGCCCCGCTCCTCCAGTGCCTGCGGTAGGTCCCAGTGGTAGAGCGTGAGCCACGGCAGGATGCCGGCCTCGAGCAGCTCGTCGACCAGACGCGAGTAGAAGTCGAGGCCCTTGGCGTTCACCGCGCGGTCGCCGGGGCGCACGCGGGCCCAGCTCGTCGAGAAGCGGTAGGAGCCCAGGCCGAGCCGCTTCATGAGCCGCACGTCCTCGGGCATGCGGTGGTAGTGGTCGGCCGCGACCTCGAGGTCCTCACCCCGGGCGACGGCGCCGGGGACGCGCGCGAAGGCGTCCCAGACCGAGTCCTCCTTGCCGTCCTCGTGGCCGGCGCCCTCCACCTGTGCGGCGGCGGTCGCCGATCCCCAGAGGAATCCCGCCGGCCAGACGTTCGGATCCATGGGTGTCATCAGCCCTTCACCGCTCCTTGCATGATTCCGGAAATAAGCTGCCTGCCCGCCAGTACGAAGAGCACGAGCAGGGGGATGGTCGCCATCACCGCGCCGGTCAGCACGATCGAGTAGTCCACGAAGTGCGCGGACTGGAGCTGGCTGAGAGCGGTCTGGAGGGTGGGGTTGTCGGCGTCGAGCACCAGCAGCGGCCACAGGAAGTCCGTCCAGGCCATCATGAACGTGAACAGCCCCAGGATCGCCATCGCCGGCCGTGCCGCCGGGAGGGCGACGTGCCAGAAGGTGCGGATCATGCTGGCGCCGTCCACGCGCGCCGCTTCGATCAGCTCGCCGGGGATGGCGGTGACGAGGTACTGGCGCATGAAGAAGACGCCGAAGGCGGTCACCAGGGTCGGGATGATCACCGCGCCGATCTCGCCGGTCCAGCCCAGCGTCCGCATCAGCATGAACAGGGGGATGATCCCCAGCTGGGTCGGGATGGCCATGGTCACGACCACGCTGACCATGAGGCCGTCCCGGCCCTTGAACCTCAGCTTCGCGAACGAGTACCCGGCCAAGGTCGAGAAGGTGACGACGGAGACCGTGATGATGCTCGAGATGAGGATGCTGTTGCCCAGGGCGAGCCAGAACGGGATGGCGTCGAAGACCTGGCCGACGTTCGTCCAGAAGTTGCCACCGGGGAAGAGCGGGGGCCAGTCCAGCCCGAGGGCGGCGTTGGACCGGCTGGCGATGACCGTCGACCACCACAGCGGGTAGACCGAGCCGACCAGGAGGGCGATGAGCAGGCCGTAGGTCAAGAAGCCGGGGCGGCCGCGGCTGCCCCCCGACCGTCTCCCCCGTCGTGACGGGCGCCTCGGGCCCGCGGCGGGGGCGGGACGGGTTTCCAGATCAGCGCTCACTGGAGCTCCTGTCGACGGGGGGTGACACCCGCGGGCCGGCGCCGTCGGCGCGGTCCACGCGCTCGGCGGCATCCTCCACGCGCCGGGCCGCGGCGACCGCGGCTCGACGCGCGCGCCGACCGTCCCGGGGCACGGTGGCCTCCCCGGAGGGGATCCTGCGGGAGAAGAGGTAGTTGACCGACGCGAACAGCACGATGATCAGGAACAGTAGCCACGCGACGGTGGCGGCCTTACCGAAGTCCTGGCGCTGGAAGGCCATCTCCCAGAGGTAGAGCACCGTCGTCTGGAACTGGCGCTGGGGCCCACCCGACGTGGCCGGGTCGAACAGGCGCGGCTCGGTGAAGATCTGGAGCCCGCCGATGGTCGACGTGATCACGACGAAGGCCATCGTCAGCCGGATGCTGGGCAGCGTGACGCTGAAGAACCGGCGCACGGCACCGGCCCCGTCGATCGACGCCGCCTCGTAGATGTCACGCGGGACGGCCTGCATGGCGGCGAGCAGGATCAGCGCGTTGTATCCCGTCCACCGCCAGTTGACCATCGACGCGATCGCGATGTGGCTGGGAATGACGTCGCTCTTCCACCCGATCGGGTCGATCCCGATGTTGGTGAGCAGGTTGTTGATGAGCCCGTACTGCTCGCCGTACATGTTCGTGAAGATGATGGCCACGGCGACCGGGGTGACGACGTACGGCACCAGGATCGACATGCGCCAGAACGTCTTGGCGCGCAGGTTCTGGTCCAGGATCGCCGCGATGCAGGTGGCCATGGCGACCTGCGGGATCGTCGACCACAGGAAGATGCTGACGGTGTTGAGCAGCGAGTTCCAGAAGAAGCGGTCCTGCAGCACCTCGGCGAAGTTCCGTAGGCCGACGAAGTCTCCCTGGCCACGGAGCAGGTGCCAGTCGTAGAGCGAGACCACGAAGGTGTAGACCAGCGGAAAGAGCCCGACGAGGGCGAACAGGAGGAAGAACGGCGCGATGTACAGGTAGGGCGAGGCTTTGACGTCGAGGGCACTCAGCCGGTTCTTCAGTGGGGGTTTGGGTGTTGTCCGTGGCGGCACGGTCGCTTCGGGCCGGTCCACTGTGGTTTTCATGTCAGTCTCATATCCCGCCGGGGGCCGACGGTCCGTCTCCGGCGGCCCCGCTCCGGCATCGTCAGTTCTCGTCGATGAGCTCGTCGAAGAGGCGCATGGCCTCATCCCACGCCTCGTCGGCCGTGGCCGTCTCGTCGTCGAGGAGCTGCAGCGCGGGCCGGAACACGTTCTCCTGGATGACGGAGTCGTCGGGTCCCTTGAACTGGGCGACGACGCCCTCCGCGCGCGAGGCGAGGATCGTTCCGGTCGGGGCGTCGTTGAGCATCTCGTTCGGCGTGGCCTGCTCGGCGACGTACTCTTGGGCCTCGATCGTGCTCGGGAAGTTCCCGACGGTCTCCGACACCGTGATCTGCTGGTCCGGGTGGGTCAGCCAAGCGGCGAGGGCGGCCGCCTCCTCCTGGTGCTCGGAGGTCTGCGGGACGGCGAGGAAGGCTCCTCCCCAGTTCGCGGCGCCACCGGGGAACACGTCGGCGAAGTCCCAACCGCTCTCCGGACCGCCACCGGCGGACTCGAGCTGCTCGCGCACCTTGCCGAGCATCCAGCCCGGGCAGACGAGTGTCGCGAAGGATCCGTCCACGAAGGCCTGGCCGTTGCCCCAGTCGTGGGCCTCCTGGTCGGCGGACAGCCCGTCACCGGTCGCGGCCGCCAGGAGCATGAAGTTCTCCCTGAGCGCGGCGTTGTCCTCCACGTTGAGCTCACCGTCAGCGGTGTAGTAGCCCTCCTCCATCTGGTTCACCATGGAGTTCCAGATGAAGCTCGACTGGTCGTACCAGGGCTTGCCCGTGGCCTCGTGGTACTCCCGGCCCGCGTCGAAGTACTGCTCCCAGGTGGCGCCGTCGCCCCCGAGCATCTCGGCGACCGCTTCGCGGTCGCTGTCCATCCCGGCCTCCTCCAGGAGCGCGCCGTTGTAGCACAGGCCCTGCGGGCCGATGTCGGTGCCGTACCCGATCACGCGGCCCTCTGCGTCCGTGCCCTGCTCGAACTTCCAGTCGACCCAGTTGTCGGCGATGTCGGCGGCGCCGTGGTCGTTGAGGTCGACGAAGCTGTCCGAGACGTCCATGATCGAGCCCAGCCAACCCTCCTCGATCGCGACCACGTCACTGAGCCCCGAGCCGGCCGCGAGCTTGGTGTAGACGTCGGTGCGCGCGTTGCCGCTGCTGTCGACGTTCGTCGCGTTGATGGTGATGTGCGGATTGGCTGCCTCGTACTCGGCGTACAGGTCGTCGTACCCGAAGGTTCCGAAGGTCGTCACGGTCAGCTCTAGGGGGTTGTCGGCGCTGGGCGGCGCGTCCGCGCCACCGCAGCCCGTGAGGACCAGAGCGGTGACGGTCAGCCCCGAGACCACCGCGACCGCGCTCTTGCGTCGAACGAGAAGCACGTGCACTCCTATGTGGGGGGTATGTGATGAACACTTCATGAGAGATGGCTTACTCGACTGTTTGTGGAGGTTATAGAGGGTTTTGTGGGCTGTCAAGAGAGCGCTCTCTCAGATCCTGGCGACGCGATCCGCCCCGTCTGCACCGTTGCCGGGTCCGGGAGGATCTCCACCGGGCACGAAGCGCTGTCATGCCGAGGAGGGTGAGGTCTTCTCAGCGAACCGGCGGTCCGCCATGGGCGAGCACGGGCCGGTACGGGCCGACCCTGACCCCGAACAGACGTGAAGCCCCTGGTAGGACAGGTCTCACCACGAGATCATGTCCGTTGCCACAGGGGCTTCACGTTGGTCACTCCCGACCCCGGAGGGTGCTGGGCCGAAGGGCCGGGCTTCCCGGCCGCGACGCTAGGCCGAAGGGCCGGGCGGGAACGGGATGGCCGACAGCGTCGGGAACAGCTCGGCCTCCTCGTAGTCGAGGTGGGCGATCAGCTCCGTGGACATCCGGTCCACCTCCGTGCGGAACCGCTCCGGGTCGGCGGTGGCCAGGTCGGCGATGAGCGCCTCCAGTTCACCGCGCAGACGGTCGACCGTGCGGTGCTCCTCCCGCAACCGGTCCAGGGTCCGGGCCAGCTCCGGGTCGCCCTCCTCCAGCCGCGGGAACATCAGTTCCTCGCTGTCGTGGTGGAAGTGCAGCGACTCGCAAAAGGCCAGGCAGTGCTGGCGCAGCTGCAGGCTGAGGCCCGGCGCCGGCGGGCCCTCGCCCCGCGGGCTCCGGGCCCGCTCGGCGAGATAGGCCTCCGCCTCCGCCCTCACGTGCGCCAACTGCCCGCGCAGCCAGGCGTGGATCTCGACGAGCTTCTCGGCGAAGTCGGTGGCGACCTGGGCGGCCTCCTCGTAGCGCTGTTCCAGGGCCACGACCGGCAGGACCCGGTCGGTCCCCTTCTGGTAGTCGCCGTATCCCGGGACCTGGCGCACGATCTCGTCGAACAGGCGGTCCCGGTCCGCGCCCTCGGTGGGAACGGCGACGGCGCCGAACGTCTCGGCGCCCAGCTCCACGGTGACCATGGGGTGGGCGAGGATGTTGCGGTACCAGTCCGGGTGCCGATCGGCCCCGCCCGCCGAGCCGACGACCAGCAGTCGGTCCTCGACGCGGACGTATCCCAGCGGGGTGGTGTGCTCCGCGCCGGACCGGGCGCCGACGGTGGTGAGCAGCAGCAGGTCGCCGCCCTCGAACATGCCGCCGACGCGGCCGCCATTGGCGCGGAACTCCGCCACGACGGGGACGTTGAAGTCGCTGACGTGCGGTTCGGTCGGGGCGTGCGGGTTCTCGGTCAATGTTCTCCTTCAGGTGTGATCGCTCATGGTGGAGGGCGCGACCGCCCCGAAGGCACCCGCGACGGCTCGGCGCACAGGGGTGCGGAGCGCGGGTGAGGCGTGGAGGAAGTCCGGGCACGCGAAGGCCCGCAGGGTCCGTGGATTCGGGGAGGCCGCGAAGGGTCGGCGCGTCAGGGCGTGGTCACGGTGCACGGGTGCACGGTCACGCCCGCGGCTCAGATGCGGTGCGCGGTGTGTGTACTCACAGTGCGGCTCCCCGGGTGTTCATGGTGCCTCCATACCCACCGACCGGCCCACTGCTCTTGGTCGGAGGCACGCGACACCCGCACAACCTACATGACCGCCGATGGTAGAGCCAGCCCTAACGGCAACAGACCCGCCAGGGCCATGGGCCGGGCGCTCCGATCTCCGTAGCTTCGTTGACACACGGATCGAGAGGACCGGTGAGTCACCGTGACCCACGACGTCGGGAGCCCCAGAGCGGCTCCCTCCCCCACCCGATCACTCGCCCCGGACCTCGCACGCGGGTTCATGCTGTTGTTCATCGCGCTGGCCAACGCGCAGTTCTTCCTGGTCGGCCCCGACCTGGTGCGGACGGTGGCCGACCAGGCCGTGGCGCTCGTCCAGTCCACTCTGGTCAACGCGCGCGCGATCTCCCTGTTCGCCCTCGTCTTCGGCTACGGCATGGTGCGGATCCTGGAACGGGTCCGAGCCCAGGGCGGCAGCTGGGTGCACGCCCGTGTGCTCCTGCGCCGCCGCGGCTGGTCGATGGTGGCGATCGGCTTCGTGCACGCCGCCCTGTTCCTGCCGGTGGACATCGTCGGCACCTACGGGCTGGCCGTGCTGCTGTTCGTCGGGCTGCTGCGCGCCAGGGACACGACCCTGCTGTGGACCGCCGGGGCGTTCGCCGCCTTCTCGGCCGTACTGAGCACGACCCTGGTCGTCCTTTTGAACTCGGGCGGCGAAGACGGATCGATCAGCGCGCCGTCGTTGTCGCAGGAGGTGTTCGGGCTCGCGGTCGTCGAGCGCGTCCAGGAGTGGTTGCTCTACACCCCCATCACGCTGCTCCTGGTCGCCCTGCCGATGATCCTGCTCGGAGTGTGGGCGGGACGGCGACGCGTCCTGGAGGAACCGGGACGGCACCGGAGGCTGCTGGTGCGCACGGCGGTGATCGGGCTGGGGATCGCGGTCGCCGTCGGCCTGCCGGACGCTCTGGCGGTCGCGCAGCCGGCGCCGGCGGTCTCCCCTCTCACGGGGTCCCTGCTGGGGGTCGCGCACGACCTCAGTGGCTGGGCCGGCGGCCTGGGATGGGCGGCCGTGCTCGCCCTGGTGGCGTGGCGTCTGGAGGACCGGCGGGGCCCGCTCGTGCGCGCTGTGGCGGCGGTCGGAGAGCGGTCGCTGACCTGCTACCTGGCCCAGTCGGTGGTGTTCACGCTCGTGTTCGCGCCCTACGCCGGCGGGCTCGGTGCGACGCTCGGTCTCACGGGCGCCGCGGTGGTGGCGGTCGCGACCTGGGCGAGCACCGTGGTCCTGGCGGAGGTCCTGCGCCGCACCGGTCACCGGGGCCCGGCCGAGGTGCTGCTGCGGCGCCTCACCTACGCGCGGACGCGGCACGCTCCCGTGCCGTGACCGTGACCGGGCACCGGCTCCAGCGCCGCTGCCTGCCGCGCGGGCCTTCGACCCCGGCGCCGAGTCCCGTGGCGGGGCCGGGGCCGGGGCCGCGGAGCCGGGGCCGCGGAGCCGGGCCCGGGGCCGCGGAGCCGGTGGGCCGATCGGCGCGGCGATCAGCGGCAGGGCGCGTAGGACGTGAGGAAGTTCCCCTGGCCGGAGACCTGCATCTCGCCGCGCAGCCGGCTGTTCTTCGTGCCCGAGAAGTACGCCGAGGTGTAGCCGCCGCTGCTGACGCTGCGCGTGGAGGACGGGGTCGAGGCCCAGCCGCCGTCCCCGTACACACGGAACCGCACGGAGATCGTCGATCCGCTCCTCTTGTTGTAGGAGACCGTGGCCGTCCTGCAGCCCGAGGTGACGATCTTCAGGGTCCCGCTGCTGAGGTAGCCCATCCCGGTGCCCAGGGTCGAGACGTCGGAGTCTCCGGCCTCCTCGGCGGTCTCCTCCAGGTACTCCTCGACGTCCTCGTACTCGCCTTCGGCGCCGAGTTCGACGATCTCGTGGTCGTTGGTCACGAGGATCTCGACCTCCTCCACCGCCTCCCCGGGCGGCTCCGCCGCGTTCGCCGCGGGGACCACCGCCAGGGCGGGTAGGAGCAGGGCCGCCGTCGCCGTCACGGTCACACGGCGGGCGAGGGTCTTGATGAGGCTCATCGTCACTTCTCTCAGTCAGGGGGAACCGCGAGTCGGGCGATCGGGGGGAAGAGCGGGTCGACCGGCCCCGCTGCACGGATACCGGCCGCAATCCACCCAGAACACCACGACCGTACGGCATCCGGGGCGATCCCCCACCGGCCCCGGAGGCCCCGGTGGTTCGCCCGCACCCCGCCGACCACGGCCGTCGCACCGCACAACGAAGGCCCCGCCCCCGCTCGTGTACGCGGGAACGGGGCCTGACCAGGGCCGTCGCCCTGGACGTGGACTCGTGCGGTCTCCGGCGTGGCCGGAACCGGTCAGGACGCCTCGGAGGAGGCGCCCGACGTGGCGGAGGCGCCGTCGGCGGTCTCGCCCGCCGCGGCCGCCGCCCGCCGGTGGCGGCGCCGGAGCACGAACAGCCCCATGAACAGGCTGACCGCCATGACCACCGCCATGAACGCCAGGAAGCCCAACGCGCCCACCTGCGGACTGACGATCAGCGGAATCGCGGCCGCGGTGATGAGGCCGCCGCCGAAGAACGGCTCGAAGATGAGCTGCTTGTACCCGAACGCCGGGTAGGCCGGGGTCTTCAGCTCCGGGTCCACCACGCGCATCAGCACCAGACCGGTGGCGGTGACGCCCAGGGACTGCCCGAACTCACCGATACCGCGCTCGAACCAGAAGCTGGGCATCATGCGCGGCGCCAGGAACAGGAACGCGAACACGCACCACAGCACACCGGCCACGGTCAGCAGCGCGAACGCGGCGAAGTTGTCCGCGATGGCCTGCAGCGACAGCGTCGCCATAGCGGCGATGATCAGCACGTCCAGGGAGAACCCCTGCACCCGCTCGACCGTCTTCTGGTCGACGATGCCGTTCTTGTCGAACCTGTCGATGAACAGCTGCAGCACGATGCCGCCGATCATCGCCATCGGGAACAGCGGCACGTAGGCCATGACCTCGATCCGGTCGGCCCACAGGGCCTGCTCCAGCGCCTGGAGACCCATCAGGAGCAGCTGGCCGATCAGTACCGCGACCGAGACCAGACCGAAGTGCAGCGTCAGCGGGTCCATGGACGAGGGGTGGATCGTCATGATCGCGCCGGAGGAGCGCTTCTCCCGCTCGACCAGGCCGGCCTGCTCGTTGACGGTGCCCTTGGAGCCGGCGTCGATGACGCTGGACTTGCCGCGGCGGGCGCCCCAGTTGATCAGCACGATGCCGACGATGATCCCGGACAACAGGCCCACCGTGGCCATGCCCAGCGCCAGGTCCTGGCCCTCGGCCCAGCCGACCTGGTCGAAGGTGTCGCCCAGTCCGGCCGCGGTGCCGTGCCCGCCGAGGAAGCCGATCTCGATCAGCGCGCCGGAGATCACCGGCACGTTGAACACCGGCACGAGCACGAGCAGGGCCAGGAGGAGGCCGATGACGTACTGGCCGCTGGCCACGCTGATGCCGAAGGCCAGGTTGGGTCCGGCCAGGTCGACGGCCTCACGCAGCTTCGGCATCCGCTTGCCGAGGAACAGTCCGGCGAAGACCACCGAGATCAGCAGCCCGGGCAGGGAGGACCACACCGTCATCACGTCGACGCCGAACAGGCCGCCCTCGGCGGCGCGTTCGGCGAATCCCTCGGCGATGCCCCGGTCGGCCAGCAGTCCCATCAGGCGCCCGAAGACGTCGGGGCCCAGGAGCAGGGCGATGGCGCCGCCGATGATGGAAGCCGGCAGGTACAGCCGCTGAGTGAGCTTCCACTTGACCCGGACGAGCTTCGAGATCAGCAGCAGCACGCCCAACAGCAGGAGCGCGAGGCCGACGGTGGCAGGGGTCATCTCTACCTCTCTAGGAGAGAACGCGGGCACCTGGAAGCGGCGGGTCGGCGCACAGGGCCGGACCGCTTCCAGGGGGAGACAGGGAGGTAGCTCGTCGGACGTCGATGTGACGCTCCGCGACCGCCTCGGGCATCCTATACACCGAGCGCACGTGGTCAATTCGACCTAAAGTCCACGCCGATCGTGGTGCGCCGCGCACACGTCCGAGAGGCGCGCCACAACCCCGGCCACACACGGTCCGACCAGCGAACCCCGGGCGGATCTGTGGCACTTCTCACCGGCCCGCCGGGCGCGCCGGGTTAGATCGGGTGCGGGCGGATACAGGCGGATTCAGGCGGGTGCGGATTCAGGCGGGTGCGGACCGGCCGTCACGGACCGGCGTCGCCGTCCATCTCCCGCAGCACGTCCTCGGCCGTGTCGACCGCCTCGGGCTCTCCCGTCCCGACGGCCTTCTCCAGCCACGCACGGGCCTCCTCGACCCGCCCCTGGTCCCGTTCGAGCCGCCCCAGATCGACCATCGAACGGGGCACGACGGTCTCCTCCCCGGGTCGGTGGCGGGTGGCCTTCCAGGTCGAGGTGAAGCACGGCACCGCTGCCCCGGCGCGTCCGGAGGCGGTGGCGGGGGTGGTCCTGGGGGTGAAGACCCTGGCTGTGGTCGCCGATGACACAGGCCGAACCCGCCACGTCCCCAACTCCCGCCATCTCAACACACACCTGAAGCGGTTGCGCCGTGCATCCCGGACAGTGTCACGTCGTCAGGGGCCGGACCGTCGCACCGGGCGGGTGCCGTCGAGGAGGTGGTACAAAGCCAACGTGGAGCGCAACCGGGTCCACCACCGGGTGGCGAACCTGCGCGAGAACGCGCTGCACAAGCTCACCACGTCTCTGGCCCGCGAGTACGGGACGATCGTGGTCGAAGACCTGAACGTGGCCGGGATGCTCAAGAACCGGCGCCTGGCCCGGTCCATCGCCGACGCCTCCTTCGGCCAGATCCGCCGCCGACTCGGCTACAAGACCACCTGGATGAGCGGGCGCCTGGTCGTCGCCGGCCGGTGGTTCGCCTCTTCGAAAACCTGCTCGCGGTGCAAGGCAGTGAAAGCCAAACTGCCCCTGTCCGCGCGCGTCTTCCGCTGCGACGAGTGCGGCCTGGTGCTGGACCGGGACGTCAACGCCGCACGCAACCTGGCCGCCCTGGCGGCCGCCTGCAGGACCGGTACCGGAGTGGCCGGAGACCGGGACACGCCAGTGTCGAAGCCTCGTGGAGCAGACCGTAGACCCGCACCACCCGCCATGGCCGCAAGGCCACGGCGGAGTGGGCCGGTGGCGCAAAACCCGCCCCGCGCGGGAAGGAAACGAGAGACCGTCGTCAGGACCCCCAACTCACGTTGTGGTGACCGACACGGACCATCCCGACCGAAAGGTCGGGATGCTGGTATCTGACTACAGAATCAGCAACGGCACGCGATGCCGTTCGCTCGGGAGCGGTCGAACGGTCGGACGCCACGTGCCAGGACCCGGTGCCGCCACGGAGGGGCCGAACGGGTCGGAGAGGGCTGGGCGGACGGATCTGAACGCTCGGCGTGTCAGTGGTCGAAGGGGTGTCCCAGGTCGTGGAGCGCCTGGTCCGCCCGCGCGGCGGCGTCGGCGTGGCCGGATCCGGCCGCCCGCCGCCACCACGACCGGGCGGCCTCGGTGTCGCCCCGGCGGTCTTCCAGTTCCCCGAGGTCGAGCATCGCTCGGGGCGCCCACTGCGTGTGCCCGGACTCGGCCGCTCTGGTGAACCACTGCCGCGCCTCGTCGGTCTCGTCCTGGTCCTGCTCCAGGTGTGCGAGCAGGTACAGGGCGTGCGGCGCCGCGTCGGCGTGCCCGGTCCGCACCACGTGCCCGAACCAGGTGCGCGCGTTCTCGAACCACCCCTGGCGGTGGTCGAGTCGTCCGAGTTCCAACAGGGAGCGGGGGGCGAGGTCGGCGTCCTTGGTCTTGACGGCGCGGATGTACCACCCGCGCGCCTCGTGGATCTCCCCCTGGTCCTCTTCGAAGGCGCCGAGTGCGTTCATCGCCCGGGGCGCGGCGTGGGGGTCGCCTGACTCGGCGGCCCGGGTGAGCAGGTCACGGGCCGTGTCCGCCTCGCCCCGCGCGGCGGCGCTCTCACCCAGGTCGAGCAGGGCCTGTGGGTCGGTCGGGAAGCCCGGGGCATCGTGGACGGCCGTCTCCTCCGGAGCAGTGGCGCCCACGGGTTCCCCCGAGGCCCCGGCGCCCACGGGCTCCGCGACGGGTTCGGGCGTCGCAGCGGGAGAGCCTTCGGGTCCCACGAGCTGCTCGGCTGGCTGCTCCGCCACGGCCGCGGAGTCCCCGGTCTCCACGGGACGGCCGACGGACTCGACCGTCGCGGGCGCAGACCCGTCAGGTTCCACCGGCCGCTCGGCGACGACGTCCACCCGGTCCAGCGCTTCGAGGCGGGCCCGCGCCCGTGGCGCGGCGGTGGGGTCGCCCGACCGCACGGCCCGGCCCCACCACGCCCGCGCTCCCTCGATGTCCCCTCGATCGCGATCCAGGGTGCCGAGGTCGACCATCGCCTTCGCGGCCACGTCGACGACCCCGGAAGCGCTCGCGTGCGTGTACCAAGCCCGCGCGGCGTCCCGGTCCCCCGTGCGGTGCTCCAGGACCGCGAGGTTGTACATCGCCGCGGCGGCGGCGTCCGAGGCGCCCGTGTCCGCTCCCCCCGCACCGGCCGCCGGGCCGGACCCGGGCGCGTCCGGCCCGCTCCCGCCGTCTCTGCCCTCCCCCGCCTCCACCCCGGCCGCACGGATCCACCATCGGCGGGCGCTGTCGGTGTCCCCCTGGCGCCAGTCCAGCTCACCGAGGCTGACCATCGCCTCCGGAGCCCACTCGGGGTGCCCGGATTCGATCGCCAGCGCCCACCAGCGCCGGGCGGCCTCGGCGTCGTCGCGGGCGTCCTCCAGCCCGCCGAGCACGAAGTAGGCCAGCGGCACGGTGTCGGCGGCCCCTCCCCCCTGGTCGGCGACGCGGGTGAACCAGTGCCGCGCGGCGTCCAGATCGCCCGAGTCCATGAGCACCTGGCCGAGGTAGAGCAGCACCACCGGATCCATCCGGGTGTCCGTGTGGCTCAGCAGCCGTTGGGCCGCCGTCAGTGCCTTCGCCTCGATCGCCGCGTAGCCGATGTCGCGGCGCGCCTCCCCCTCGAACCGGGTGTCGCCGTGCTCCCACATCGGGTCGGCGACGGGCCAGGCGCAGTCCTGCCCGGACTCGTCGGCGATGGCGGCGAGCAGGGGATGCGGGCTGTAGTAGGTGCCGCTCTGGTCCGAACGCTCCTCCACCAGGGCGGGGCGCTCACGGGTGGGACGCGAGGCCCACTTCAGGGCCGCCTCGCACCCGATCGCCGACACGCCCGCGCTCTGCGGCGCACCGGTGAGTTCCTCACGGTAGGCGCGGTACAGCCGTTCGAGGTCGTCCCAGACCAGGCGACTCGGAGGGTCCACACGCCGCCAGTCGGTGACCGCGCGCAGCAGCGCGGTGCGATTGGTGCTGGTGCCGGGGAGCAGGTCCGCGTGGAAGGGGGCCAGGTCCACCAGGAGCCGTCCCAGCAGCAGGGTTCCGTCGTCGGCGTCCAGCCGTGCCTGCAACCCCGGATCGGCGTAGGCGGTACCCGCTCGCAGCCGTCGCCGTTCCGCTTCGGTCATCGGGCCCAGCTCGATCGGGGCGCCGTGGGCGCGCATGGCCGCTTCGGCCTCCGCGGGCACCCGCAGGCCGCGGACGAGTGCGCTGTCGGCGACGGCCAGGATTCGCAGGCCGTCCGGCAGGCGGGCGGCGTCGGTGCGGGCCAGCTCGGCGTAGCGGCGCGCGGAGAGCCGGTCGATCCACAGCACCGTTCCGGGTGCGGTGACGCCCGAGGCACCGGAGAGCGCCCCCGCCTCGGCGACCATGGCGGCCAGTTCGACGTCGGGGTCATCGAGGAAGGCCACCACGGGGTGGTCGCCCAGAACCTCGTGCGCCCCGTGGGCCAACGCCCGGGTGGAGCCGGCCAGTCGCGGACCGGAGACCAGCACGACGCGTCGACCGTCGTCGCGCAGGGCTTCGGCGATCGGCCCGTCCACCTCCCGCCGCACGTGCGGGGAGTGTCCTCCGGCGCCGAACCTGGACCTGTGCACTCCCAGGTCCTGCGGTGTGACCTCGACGAACCGTCGCGGGCGTCCCTGATCACCGCGCAGCGACAGCCACCGCCGAGGCCGCGTCAGGCGCGAACGGTCGGTGCGCGCGGCACGCGGGACTCCGTGGAACGGACGGTTTGCTCCGGGGGATGACACCTGAACCCTCTCAGTCGTGACCTGTCCGTCCCACTATGACGGCGTTGCGTGGTTCCCAGTTCCCCAGGAGCCCTGGTGCCTACGAGCTGTTCCGATGTCTCACCACAGGTGACCGGGGCCCGTGTCCCAGGAGGCGCACCCGTATCCCGGGAGGCGAACGCGTGTTCCGGGAATCGGACCCATGTCCCGCGTCCCGGCGGGCCCGTGCCCCAAGTCCCGGAAAGCGGGCCGACGTCTCAGCGTGGCCGACCGAACATTTCCCGCTCCCGGCGCCCACCGCCCATTCTCTGCCGCGCAGGCGCGCCGACCGGCCAGGACGCGGCCGGGGCTCTCACTGTAAGAGTGCCGACAGAAAGCCTTGGGCGAAAGGGACCTGGCCGCTTCCGGCCGTTCCCGCCCGCGCCCACCAGCAGCGCCCGAACCAGATGGCCGTGACCTGCGCCCCTGTGGCGCGGGCGGCCCCGATACACCACACGGGCCGCACCGGTGGTCCTCGCCGGGACGGCGGACGGGGAACCGCCCTGTGGCCGAGGAACCTGTGGCCCCGTAATCTGGCGCCCATGTTCGCGCGGCTCCGCTCCTCCTGGCCCGTCCTCGGCGCCTTCCTCCTCGTCCTCGGAGTGTCGGGCACCTACAGCCTCCTCCTGTGCGCGCTGCTGTGGTGGGTGGGACTCCCATGGTGGATCGGGCTGATCCCGTTCGGGTTCTCCCTCGTCGGCGCCGAGGCCCTCCACGTCCTCAGGGACAACGAGCCGCCGACCAAGGACACCTTCGTCATCGCGCGGGACGACGACTCCCGCGTGCATGCCGTACTGGACCGCCTGTGTGCGCTGACCGGCCTGGACCGCCCGGTCCTGCGCCTGTACGGAGCCGAGGGACCCAACGCCGTGGCCCACGTGCCCGACCGGGGACCCGCGACCGTCTACGTCACCGCCGACCTGTTGGAACAGCTCGACAACCAACAGTTGGAAGCCGTGCTGGCGCACGAGTTGGCCCATCTGTCCCACCGCGACCAACGCGTCATCTCCTTCGCTGAAGGGATGAGCCGGTGGATGCTCAACCTGCCGATCTCGGCCGTGAACCTGATGTACCGGGTCAACGAGGCCCTGTGGGTGCTCTCCCTCCGCGCGGGAACCGACTGGGATCCGCTCTTCGACGCCGTGGAGGAGGTGGCGGAGAAGCGGGAGCGGATCCGCCGGGCCGAACCGCTCCCCCTCCTGCTGCGACCCCTGGCACTCGTCGTGGTGCTCCTGGGCCGGGGGCTGATCATCATCGCGGCACTCGCGGTACTCCCCGCCACCCTGGCCGGGGTGCTCCTGTTCATCCTCACGGCCCTGCCCAGCAACATCGTCGTCCTGCGGCTCGTGCGACGCCGGGAACTGGCGGCGGACCGTGCCGCCGCCGAGCTGACCGGCGCCCCCACGGTTCTGGCGTCGGTGCTGACGTCGATGACCGCGGCGATCCCCGTGTCCCAGCCCAAGGGCCTGAGCAGCTTGGCGGCCATGGACGCGTTGTCGATCCTGCCGCACACCCACCCGCAGCCGAGGGAGACGGGAGCCGAGGACGGATTCTGGCGGAAGTCGATCGCCCTGTGCCGTCGGGCCTTCTCCACCCACCCGCCGGTGGCGGCCCGGGTCGACGCCCTGCGCGATCTCGCCTCCCGCAGATTGACCGGCTGACCGGCGCGCCCCTGACCGGCTGACCGGCTGACCGGGCGACCTGGCGAAGGGCGACCAGGAAGCCGAGCAGCCAGATGAGCGAACGGTCGAGCGCCTCAGGGGAGGGACGACCGCGAAGGGCAACCGGTCAACACCCTGCGGCGTTCACCCCGGCGGAACCCCCGTGCCTCCGGCAAACGTTGAGCAAAGGCATCAACTCCACGTTTCCGGCATCGACCCGAGGGTGCGTTCCTTGAGTACTGACGAAGTGACGGCTCCGCAGGCGAAGGCACCCCCCAGGGCTCCCCTGCGCCGGCTGTGGGACTACGCGCGTCCGCACTGGCGGGTGCTCGTGGTCGGAACCGTGTTCACCTTCCTCGGTGGTGCGACGAGCCTGGCCCAACCGCTCGTGGCCAGGTACGTCATCGACGCCCTCGGCGCGGGCGACCCGATTGTGCGACCGGTCCTGGCCCTGACCGCCGTCATCATCGGCGGCGCGATCATCGGCGCCTTCGGGGCCTTCCTCCTCGAACGCACCGGCCAGGGCATCGTGTTCGACGTCCGCCGCAACCTGGTGGGCTCCCTCATCCGCCTGCGCGTGAGCGAGGTCGACCGGCTCAAGCCAGGCGATCTCGTCGCCCGCCTGACCGCCGACACCACGCTGCTGCGCTCGGTCGCCACCAGCGGCCTGACCGACATCGTCAGCAGCGCCATCCTGATCGTCGGCGGAGTCGCGATCATGATCTTCCTCGACTGGCGGCTGTTCCTGGTGACCGCCGCGATGATCGTGGTGGTCGGCCTGCTCATGGGCGTGGTCCTGCCCCGCATCGACGCCGCGAGCCAGGCCGCCCAGGCTGCGCTGGGTGAGATGGGGTCCCATCTGGAGCGGGTGTTCGGCGCCTTCCGCACCGTCAAGGCCTCCTCCGCCGAGGACGCCGAGATCACCCGGCTGGACGAGGCGTCCCAGGAGTCGTGGCGCCGAGGGGTCGCGGTCGCCGGATGGACGGCGGTGTCGGGAACCGCGACCGGGCTGGCGGTCAACATCGCCTTCCTGACCATCCTGGCCATCGGCGGCGCCCGCGTGGCGACCGGAGCGATGGAGGTGTCGAGTCTCATCGCGTTCCTCCTGCTGCTCTTCTACCTCATGCGGCCCATCGCCAGCCTGACGTCCTCGGCCACCCAACTCCAGACCGGTCTGGCCGCCATCCGCCGCATCGACGAGGTCGCCGAGCTCGAACAGGAGGACGCCCACTCCGGCCGGGTGCCGACGACGGACGGCGCGGCCTCCGAAGCGGAGGGGGCGTCCGGTGCGGACCGAGTCTCCGCGGCGCCTGGCAAGCCAGGGGGACCTGGTCGCCCGAGCGAGGCTGAGGACCCTCAGGAGCCGGGCAAGCCGGGTGAACTTGGCGAGTCGGACCCGTCCCGCCACCTGCGGTCGGCACCCGCCCCGGCCACCGCGGACCGGCCGGCGACGGTCGTGTTCGAGGACGTCGCCTTCCGCTACCGACCGGAACTGCCTCCCGTGCACCACGGCGTCTCGTTCGCCGCCGAGGGCGCCGGACTCACCGCTCTGGTCGGCCCGTCCGGCGCGGGCAAGACCACCGTCTTCTCCCTCATCGAGCGGTTCTACGACGCCACGTCCGGCCAGGTCCTGCTGGACGGCATCGACGTGCGATCGTGGCCGCTCGCAGCCCTGCGTGCCCAGATCGGGTACGTCGAGCAGGACGCGCCCGTCCTCGACGGCACTCTGCGGGACAACCTGCTGATGGCCTCGCCCGGGGCGGGTGAGAACGCCCTGGCCGACGTGGTGGACCGGGCGCGCCTGAGCGACCTGGTCGGGCGTCTGCCCGACGGTCTGGACAGCGCCATCGGCCATCGCGGCGTGACCCTGTCCGGCGGCGAGCGCCAGCGGGTGGCCATCGCCCGCGCCCTGCTGCGCGACCCCCGGCTGCTGCTGATGGACGAGGCCACCTCGCAGTTGGACGCGGCCAACGAGGGCGCTCTCAAGGCGGTCATGCTGGAAGCCGCCCAACGCACCAACGTCATCGTGGTCGCCCACCGGTTGTCCACGGTCACCAGCGCCGACAGGATCGTGGTGATGGACGCGGGCCGGGTGCGCGCCGTGGGCACGCACGCCGAACTCGTCGCCGACGACGACCTGTACCGCGACCTGGCCGCCGGCCAACTCCTCACCTCCAGGACCGATTGAGCACCGACCGAGGGCAGCCATCCGCTCCGCCACACCGAACGCGGTCGCGGAGCGGATAGCTGCCGGTCAACGCCCGTGCCGGTCGCGCTTGGGAGCAGTCGACGCCCGGCCCAGACCCGTCCGAGCCGGCCGCCGCGCGGCCGAGGCCCGGTGGACGCCGCGTTCATGCGGTCGCCGTTCCGCCGAGGACCGGCCGCGTGCGCGCTCCCGTGCGCAGCCCTCACACGCAATGTCACGCGAACGGTCCGGCGTTACTGGCCGTCGCCCCGATCACCACCTACGCTGGCACGCACAGCGCCTGGTCACGGCTACCGTCCGGCCGTGACCAGGCGCTGACCTCGAATAACGCATCCAAGGCACTCCTGCGCACGGCCACGTGCGACTCGCCCGAACCTCGGCGAGCGAGCCCGGCCTCCGCGCGCTCACACGAAAGCCCGGGCTCCCCTAGACCTCGCGGGCGCCTTCGGACATCTGCCCGTCCCGACAGGACAGGACGGACTCCAACAGCCCGGGGAACCGGCTCTCCAGCTCGTCGTCGCGCAGCGAGATGAAGCAGCGCGTCCCCTCGCTCCGGTTCTGGACGAGCCCGGCGTTGCGCAGGATCTTCAGGTGGTGGCTGAGTGTCGACTGCGCGATCGGCAGGTCGATGTCCTTCCACGCCCGCTCACCCTCCATCGCGGCGAGCATGCGCACGATCCGCAGGCGGGTCGGTTCGGCCAGGGCGGACAGCACCGTGACCAGTTCCACGTCACAGAGGGCGGGGTGCGCGTGCTCCCTGGGAGCCAAGGCGGTCCTCCTCATGTCCTGACGAACTCGTGCGATGAGCCAGGTCGGCCCGGTCAGCGAAATCCGCCGGACCGCGAGGTGGCCACAGCCGTCGGCCAGCACCGACCACCCGCCACGACCCGACGTGCGTGCCATGGGCCTATGACCGAGGTGCCATAGGACCGCGACCCTGCACAGCGAGCCCGCGACCGGCCCGGGTCCGGCCGACCTACCGCCGACGCCGACACCCGTGCCGGTGCGCCGAGAGATTTGGTTCGTGCTCAGGGGTGAGTGTACCGTCGTAGTTCGATGTTCGTCGATCATCGAACAGTACGGAGGGTCGGAGCGGGCCTTCGCCACCCCGCTCCGACCCTCCGCCCACACCACCGGATCCCGCCACCCACGGAGCGGGGGCTGGGCTCTGGCCCCGGACCGCCGATCCGGGGCCGTCCGGCGCCGGAACCGCTCCACGCATCCACGCAGGGGAATGAAGGCCACCATGTCCAACGTGTCCAAGGTCGCGCTGTCCGTGCTCGACCACGCCACCATCGTCGAGGGCTCCACCGCAGGCGACGCCCTCCGCTCTGCCCGGGAGCTCGCCCAGAACCTGGAGCGCTGGGGCTACAAGCGCTTCTGGCTCTCCGAGCACCACAACATGCGGGCCATCGCGAGCGCGGCCACGTCGGTCTCCCTCGGATTCATCGCCGAGGGCACGTCCACCATCCGGGTCGGCGCGGGCGGCGTCATGCTGCCCAACCACGCCCCCCTCGTCATCGCCGAGCAGTTCGGCACCCTGGAGTCGCTCTACCCGGGCCGTGTCGACCTCGGTCTGGGCCGGGCTCCCGGCACCGACCCGCGCACGATGATGGCGCTGCGCCGCGACCACAGCGCCGCCTCCACGTTCCCGGCCGACGTCCAGGAGCTCCAGGCCTTCTTCGAGCCGGCCGAGCCCGGACAGCCCGTCCGCGCCGTGCCCGGCGAGGGCCTGCGGGTGCCGCTGTGGATCCTGGGGTCCAGCCTCTTCGGCGCCCAGCTCGCCGCGCAGCTCGGACTGCCCTACGCGTTCGCCTCGCACTTCGCGCCCGACGCCCTCTACGAGGCGCTCAAGGCCTACCGCGCCGGGTTCCGCCCCTCCGAGCAGCAGGACAAGCCCTACGTCATGGCGGGCGTCAACGTCTTCGTCGCCGACACCGACGCCGAGGCCCGGCGGCTGTTCACCTCGATGCAGCAGGCGTTCCTCGGAACCGTCCGCGGGGCGCGCGGCCTGCTGCAGCCGCCCGTCGACAGCCTCGACACGATGTGGCGCCCGGGAGAGAAGGAACGACTCGACGCCATGCTTCGTTACTCGTTCGTGGGGTCGCCGGAGACGGTGCGCCCGAAGCTCGAACAGTTCATCACCGACACCGGAGTCGACGAACTCATGGTGTCCTCGATGATCTACGACCAGAAGGCCCGGCTGAACTCCTACGAGGCGCTGGCCGGACTGTTCGGGCTGACGGAGTCCGCGCCGGAGTCGGCGACCGACTGATCCCACATCGATCCCGGGCCGGGAGCTGGTCAAGGGTGGTGGCGCTCCGCGGGCAGGCGAGGCGCCATCTTCTCAGCCCGGATCAGTCGGGTGGGACCGCGCGCGCGGTCCCGCCCGACCTGCTTTTCCTCTAGGCCGGCGCACGCGTTGCCCCGGAACGGGCACGTGCGGCGTTCGGGCCCCAATGGTCGAGTACGGTCGCGGTCGGCCGGCGAACCCCGCCTGCTGCCACCCGCCGGGGTCCACGGACGCCCGGCCACGGACTCCCGACCAAGCCGGTGCCCCGCCCCGGTGTCCCCAAGCCCTGCGACGGATACGCGCCTTCACCCCGGCACGGGCAGGTCTCCCCCGGACCCCCGGGGAGAAGGCCGAACGGGCCCGCGCGGCCGCCGTCGAAGCCGAGGGCAGGACCCGGACCCCCGAAGCCGAAGCCCAGGTCCGGGCCCGGGCCGACGAAGCCCCGCGAGGGTCGCTGAGCGGCCTCCACCCACGAAGCGCGGCCTGATCGCCGCCCCATTCTCTCGACCGACGTGTGGGGCCTTACCGCATCGCCAGCGACGGCGACGGCGACGGCGAATTGAACGAGTGAACCCACCCCATGCCACTGTTCCGGTTCAGCCCGACTGTGCCGCGGCTGTCGTTCGGCTACAGTCGCGCTGACGTGCGGTCTACCAAGGGGGAAGAGTGCGTCTCCTTGTGTGTGGAGGCCACCCGTGGATCAATCTTCTGCGAGGACGATGGCATGGCCCCGGCTGGGGACGAGCCCGAGCGGTACACAGCGCTCGTAGAGCTGGACACATCGATCGCGGAGAGAACGGATGGTCACGGGCACCGGCTGCGACGAGATCACGCGCAGCTCCTGCCCAGGCACGGAACCGAACAGCGATCACCCACTCGCTAGGCGATTCAGGCTTCGCAGCCCTGTCCCCCGACAGGTGTCGGCCCCTGGGAATAGCATCCGCGCATGACCGACACCACGCTGGCCGACCTGTTCGATGACGCGGCCCTCCTCAGCCTGGAACACCGACTCCACTTCGGCGAGGTCGTTGGTGAGTCCGACTGGCACGTCGACCTCGCCGTGCCCCGGTTCGAGTTCACCGGACGGCAACCGCTGACCTGCGAGCGCGTTCACCTGCTGGGCTCAGCAGCCCCAGGGCCGCAGTCGTGGATGTGGGCCTGGGCCACACCTGGCGCCTTTCCCGACGACGCCGTCCGCGTCGCCGGCAACATCCGTGACCACGGCAAGCGACTCGGCATTCGAGAACTGGCCGAGCCAGAAGTGCCCTTCAACGTGCTGCAGCAGGCGCAGGGGAACCCCGCCATGATCGCGCTCTTGCTCACCGAGGCGGCCAAGGCCCTCAGCGGACACTGGATGTCCTTCATCGGCCACGTGGGCCAGGGCACCCACGTGGCCCTCCTCATCAAGCACCCCTCGTTCGAACTGGGCAGGCCCACTCCGGAGCGGACCCTACGCGTGATCCAACAGGGCGTGGTCGAGCCATCGGTATCGAATCCCCGGCGCGCTGTCACCAGTTACGCCCGGTGGCGAGGTCTGGACCAGAAAGCGGCTGGCGAAGGCGAGGGACTCCTGCTCACAGGCGCGGGCTTTGACCTCACAGTCACCTTCGACGGCCAGGACCAGGTGTCAGCGATCAACCTGGCCAGCGACGCTGTTAGCCCGGCTTCCCAGCCCTGCCCCGATAGCTGAGCAGACACCCGACGCCTCCGGTCGGCGCCCGACACTCAAGGCGCCGGCACCTGTACCCGCCGGACGACCCGTGCGCTTGCCGAGTCTCTGAAGCCTTGGCGGTGCTGGTCTACCCCTTGGTGTACCGGCAGATGCGGTGGGTGACGTGGGCCATCCCTGAGGTGCACCGGCCGGGCGCACCGCTGGGGGAACGTGAGGTGGTGGACACCGACCTCCGGCCGGGATGTCCGGCCGTACACCACTCCTCCCCATCGCACCGATGCGCGCTTGCTCAGTTGAAGAACCCGGCGACGCCCCGCCCGGCTGCGGCCGCGGTGTAGCACCAGTCCATGCAGGACTCGACGGCTCTTCTGACAGAAGGGTCGAGGGCGGCCTTGCGCTCGTCTGTGACGACTTCCCACTGTTCGAGGGCCTTCTGGCACTCGGTGGTACTCCACTCGCCGTAACACGGCAGGAAGTCGGGTGCTGGAATCGGTGAGGGCACGCGACCGAGGTTGAACTCGCCAACGCTGATTGCGGTCACGCCCAGCCCGTTCAGGCCCTCGTCGACCGTCTCCAGCCACCCGGCCCGCATCGGGGAGAAGTCGTTGTTGAACAGAGCACGGCCGTGGAACTCGCAGATCCATTTGTAGGCGTAGCCGTACATGGTGCCGTGCCGGCTGTCGAAGGGACCTCCATCGATGACCGCGCGGATCGCATCGCGGATGGAGGGGCCATCGGTGTGGTCGAACTGGGAGTCGAAGTTGGCGAGGTGCTGCTTGAACCGGCCGCCGATCATCCGGCGCACTTTGTCGTCCTTCGATCCGACCGAGTTGTGCAGGGTGTCGAGGTCGACCACATAGGCCATCAGTGCGTAACTCATGGCGGAGACGCTATCGGCGGCTGACGACATCGGAATACGGTTCCGGACCGGGGGTCTGGCCGGGCACTACGACGAAGGACCTCACCAACCTGACATGGGGCGACAGGAGATCGAGATCCGACTGTCGGCTCCGACGCACGGGCCCGCCTGCGCGACCGCTGGGAGGCGAGTCAGCAGAGCGCCTGGGGACGGTGAGGCCAAGGTGCCGGCGGTCGGAGTTCCAGAGGACCGCCACCGGCAAGGCTCCTACACGTCACTCGCCGCCGCCTCCCCCGCCGCCACCGCTGTCCCCGCCACCGCTGGAGCCACTACTTCCACCGCTACTGTCTCCGCCGCTGGTGCTGTCTCCACTGCTGGTGCTGCCGCTGTCGCCGCCGAAGAAACCGCCGCCCCAGCCATCACTCCCGGAACTCGACCCGCTTCCGCTGGTCTCGCCCTGGCAGACTTCGGCGAATCCGCAGAGGGAGTCCAGACGAATACCGTCCTCGATCGAAGGCACGATGATCGCCGCGTCTCCCGTTCCTCCGGAGGAACTCGACGCGGACGACGTGTGCTTCGGAGCCGGTCTGGGATGGTTCGCGTCAAAGACCGTCTCACGCAGAGCACGGAACCCGGTCACCGCCGAGTAGCGCACCGCCGCATCGCGATCCAGTTCCGTCGTGGACTGGGCGAGGACCTTGTAGCGGTCCTTGGCCGCTTCGACGACCGCCCGGCCCGCAGGGGTCGTCGCCAGGAGAATGGCGCCGCCGGTCGCGTCGAGGACGGCCTTGACCACCGAGAGCGCCGCCGAGGCGAAGAAGCCTCCCACCAGGAGGCCGAGGGCGATGGAACCCGGTTCGAACAGGTAGAAGCCACCCGCGACGACTCCCACGAGAAGGCTCAGGGCCCGCATCCACTTGATCCGGGGCGGCACCTTCTCCCGCGAGGCGAGGAGGTTGCTCAGTCCGGGTGAGTCCACCCGCAGGCGCGAAGCCTTGAGCCCGTCGGCGATGGCGATCATGCCACCGCTGGTCATCGCGCGGCGGACCATCTCGCGCGCGGTCAACCCCACACGGTCCTGGAAGGACCGGATGACGACCCGCCGAATGAGCAACTTCTCGTGCGAGTAAGGCATGGACGGACCGACCAGGGTGAAGAAGCCCCGGACCCCCTGCTGACGGATCCGCCCCGAGAGGTAGAGGTCCATGACGATGGTCTCGCCCACGCGAACCGGGCCGCCGGCGAGATAGGCGAGTTCCTCGGGCTTGAGATCGTCGGGGTCGGGAGTATCCACGGTGGGTGTGCGTTCGATGGCGGTGTTCAGGACCAGACGGCTGCGCATCACGGTCTGAAGCGGGATCGCACCGACCACCAGTCCCGCGACCACCGCGATCACCAGGGACACAAGCGTGCTGCTGTCCAAACCTCGCCACCTTTCCGTGCACCCGCCCCAGAGCCGACCATCGAGGTCAGCCTTCCCTCCGGGACATCGACCAATTCAAGCACTGTCTTGTCCCGCGACAGAATGCGGGTGACCTGGCATTACCCGACCACCCATAGCGCCCGATAGACGCTTCTGCCATCATGGTCACCTGTCGAACACCGAACGTCACCCCCGGATGGCCTGCTCATGTGCGCCTACGCACACCAAGCCCCACCTGAACCTGGACCCCCACTTCACCTGTGGATAACGTGTGCTCGCCCCCGACGAGGGGCATCATTGGAGCACGTGGCCACATCCGGTCAACCCCGAAGTCAACACAGGTGTTCGTGCCCGATAGTGGGAATCCGTGGTGCGAGCGATCGGCTCACAGTCTCCTGCTGTCCCCATGACCTCGGTTCAGTGCCCGCACGGTCCGGATGCCACCGCGACCCGTCTGCCCAGTCCACGACGCAGTGGCACCAGGAACACCTGCCCCCAAGGAGTTGACCCCGTGAAGAGCCTGACCCACCTGTGGACGACCCTCAGCACATACATGACCCCCCAGTCAAAGAAGAACGACACCGGCGCCGGAATGATCGAGTACGCCGCAATCGTCATCCTCGTTGCAGCCATCGCAGTCGCCATCTACCAACTCGGCCTCGTCGAGAACATCAGCGGCGGAATCCGAAGCTCCGTGGACGACGTCCTAGAAGGCCCCTGATCTACTTCTACGACTTCAAATGAATCAATATTTCCGCGCTCGATCAATACAAAATTACGAGCCGCCAGGGGAATGAGAATACCGTGAGAATAAAGCAGCACACTCCCCAGGCGATAAAACGTGGCCGAATAATTTCCGCCAGCATTGCAGCTTCCGTCATACCACTTTTTGCGTCAAGCTGCGTCGTCGCCCCAGACGAATCTCCTCAGACAGACACCGGCGAAGAATCTCCCAGCAACACCGAACCAAGCCCTCCTTCTCCAAGCGCACCAGAAGATCCCGGGGAAATAGCCACAGCCATTACAACCTCAACTGAAGTTGGCCACGAACTTCAAATCGACATCACAGCGCTAGAAAGGATCCAAGACGATATTCTAAGACTCAGTCTAAAAATCACCAACAACTCGAACGAGAGATTTCGCCTTTCTGATGGCCTTTCTGAAGCTGGAGAATACTATACAGCAGGCGGCATTACTCTCATCGATGCCCAAAGCCAGCAACGGTACCTCAGTTACGATCTGACCGATGGCACCTGCCTCTGCGGAGAGCTTGACGGGGCCATAGACGCAGGCGGGTCCCAAGATATTTGGGTTGCGTTCCCAGCCCCACCGAGCGACCTTGACTCCATGACGATCACCACGCCCCTTACACCTCCGATCATGGATGTGCCAATAAGCACTTCCAACGATCACCTTAACGCATCCAACCTTGCCGAGCCTCAGATTTTAGATCTCACCATGATTTCCGATGACCTCGAGGACAACACTGGGCGCACGGAAAGCGACGGAGAAGTTAGTATCATACTTTCTTCAGATGTACTTTTCGAAACAAACAGTGCCGAGCTCAGTCCTGACTCGCAAGAGATTCTCGAGCAAGTGGCGAGCGAAATCGACGATGCATCCGGGACGACGATCAGCGTGGACGGACATGCCGACAACACTGGAAACGAATCCATCAATGTCCCCCTTTCCCTTGATCGAGCGGAAGCGGTCGAATCCACGCTTTCAGAACTAACCACCCGCACTGGCATTACATTTGATGTAAATGGGCACGGCTCCAGCGACCCAATCGCAAACAATGACACCGAGGAAGGCAAAGAGAGAAACCGCAGAGTAAGCATCACTTTCGAAAAGTAAGGGGATACATAAATGCAACAAATCCTCCGAGCCTCGAGCATGATTGCTGCCGCTGCCCTAATTTCCCTTGCAGCCTCAACGAGCACCGGTGCGGCCGCCCGCGCACCTCAGACCGAGAACTTGGATCTACTCGGAAGCTCTACGGGAAATGAGACTCACACTTCGGGACTCAACGCGGAGGTGCATGAAGCAGCGCGAAACGAGTCCGGAAACTTGCTTTCAATCACGTGGAGCATCGAGAACACAAACAATGAAAGAACTTCGATAACCTGGATCACTGATCACTCTTATGAGTACGATGGCCCTTATTTCTCAGGAGTAATCGCCCTTAGTCAAGATGGGAACGAAAGATACCACCCGATCATGGATGAGAGCCAGGCTTGCCTCTGCTCCGGAGACATAAATAGCGATTTTAGAATCCGACTCGAACCCGACGAACAGATCGCATATTGGTCCATGTACTCTGTCCCGAGCGACCTGGACTCTGTGACGATTGAGATTCCTGGGTTCGATCCCATCGAGGATATTCCGATTTCCTGATCCGGAGGCGGCCTTGCCCACCCCTCACCGCTCTGAACCAGCGGACATCCGACGGCCCTCCCCCACCGGGCCGCCCGGACGCTCTGGCGAGCGCAGCGGTCCCCCTCGCGTAGCCGGTTGGCTGCGGCCGGCGCGAAGACTGGATTCCGACCAGGGTGCCTCCATGGTCGAACTGGCCGTCGTGACGATTCTGGCGGCGGCCATCATGCTTGCTGTATACGAACTGGAACTCAGCCAGACGTTCAACAACGGGGTCCGAGAGATGGTGTGTCTGGTCCAGGGGCCCGACTGTGGCGACGACACCTGGGTCGAGGCCGATCGGCCGGACGAACCCGAAGAGTACGAGTGGGGTGGCGGAAACTCCAACCGTGCTGACAACGAGGCCACGGCCCTGGACATGGCCACGGACCGAGGCTGGAAGGACGAACAATGGACGTGTCTGCAGAACCTGTGGACCAACACGTCCAACTGGGACCACACGCTCGTCGATCCCAACAGCGGGGCAACCGGCATCCCCGGCTTCAATACGGCTCTCCACGGTGAGATGCCCGAAGGCTTCGTCGGCGATTCACGCGCCCAGATCTCCTGGGGCCTGAACTACATCGAGGAGAACTACACCCTGCCCTGTGTGGCCTGGGAATCCTGGGAGAACACCAAGACGTACTGACTCTCCTTGACCTGCTGCGGTGAGTAGAGGTCATCGAGCGCACCACGCGCACCCCCTGGTTCGCCGCAAGTAAGGATGTCCCATCGCTCCGGCCGACGCGTCCACCCTCCCAACCATCCGCCCCACTGTGGCCTGTGGCCTCCCCTGTCTGAGAAGGAAGGCCACAGAAGGCGCGTGGTGTCAGGTCAGGGTGAGCACGCGAGGCACCTCGCTCGAATGCGCCCAGGGATCGGCGCCCGGGAACTGCCGCTCAGTTGCCCTCTCGGTGTGCGGCCAGAGGAGAATCAGGAGAGCGTCGATATCACCGGCCTCCTGCAGTCCAGACGGGCTCACCACCCAGAAGGATTGCGTCGCCTCGCCGTAGTAGACGATCAGGTGCCGGTAGCGGGCCTGGATCGCGGCGGCCTGTGCGTGCTCGCGGGCGAATTCGGAACGGTGCCCTCCCAGTCGCGGGAGACGCTGCGCCCGGCGCACTCGGCACGACGAGTGGTCGCATACGGGGCAGACCGGGCCGACCAAAGACCCTGGCATGGGACGAGCATCGTCGCTGGGACGTGGGGACGGGATACGATGCGTCATTGATCCTGCTTTCTTGGCTATGCGGTTTTGGATTCGGGATTCAGGGGCCCAGAAGGCGTGGCAGCGCCTCCTGGGCCCGCTTCGTGTCAGGCGTCAGCGGTAGCGTTCCACCGACTCCCCGCCAGGTCGAAAGCCAGGTAGAGCCACACCCGGCGGAAGTCGGCCTGGCCGTTGTCACCCCAGCCCGTAGCCAGGGCTTCGACCAAGGCCAGGCCCCGCCCTGATTCGGCGGACAGATTCAGCCCGTCCGGCTTCGACGCCAAACGGGAATCCTCCTGTCGCAAGCCACCGCGATCGTGGCAGGTCAGGCGGAGACCGTCGCGGCTGCGGTGGACGAGCAAGGTGTAGCTGCCACCAGGTCGGCCGGACAGGCTGTGTCGGATCGCGTTGTTGGCCAGCTCGCTGCCGAGCAGGGTGAACAGGTAGCGGTAGTCGCCGGATTGCGCAGCCGCACAGGTGTCGAGGAAGGCCCGGACCAGAGGCATCACAGCGGGAGTGCCAGCGAAGTCATAGCGGCGCAGCCGGTAGTTCGGACGCTCGGAACGTCCGGAGAAGTAGTGGCGGTGCGTCGGCTGGATGAAGCTGGTCAACGGCACGGTGGCCTCGCCCAACGCGGGCATCGGGGCGATCGAAGGCATGACGAACTCACTCCTTGGCATGGCAGAGCACGAGCAGGGGTGGGGAATCGCCCGTTAGACCTGACTCGTGCCACTTTTCGGCGACCAGGTGAAGCGCACTCCGTTCACCCGAGCTGATGGTGTTCGCAGAGGGCGCTCGGGGTGACTAATCGGGGTGCTGGCCATAGCGTGCTCGGGTGGCATCGTTCATCCGGAAGGTCCCCACAGCCTCAGGCGCGCAAGCGGTCCAGATCATCCACAAGAACGGCCGCGAAGTCGTGGGCGTCGACCACATCGGCTCGGCGCACGACGACGCCGAACTGGCCGCGCTGATGGAGATCGCCCGCAGGCGCCTCCACCCCGGCCAACAGGCCCTCGACCTGGGCCTGGAGGCGGGCCCTTCGCGCGCACCGGAGCCCGCACCCCGAAGAGACTCCACTACCGGCGGTGTACGGGTCGTGGGCACACGCTCGCAGGTGCTGTGGGACACCTTGACCGACGCCTACCAGCGCCTCGGGTTCGACACCGTGGGCGATGCCACTTTCGCCAAGCTCGTGCTCGCGCGGATCGTCGAGCCCACCTCCAAGGCGGACACGCTCCGGGTCCTGGGCGAGCTCGGCGTACCCGCACCCTCGCTGCGGACCGTCTTCCGGTGCCTGGCCCGCTGCCAGGAGAGCGACTACCGCGCGGCCGTGGCCGAGTCGTGCGTCAACCACGCCCGTACCACCACCGGCCTGGCCCTGCTCATGTACGACTGCACCACCTTGTACTTCGAAGCCGAGAAGGAAGACAGCCTGCGCAAGGTCGGGATGAGCAAGGAACGCCGCGTCGACCCGCAGATCCTGGTCGGGCTGCTGGTGGACTCCACCGGGTTTCCGCTGGCGGTGCACTGCTTCGAGGGCAACAAGGCCGAGACCAAAACCCTCCTGCCCGTGGTCACCGACCTGGTCGAAGACCTGCCCGAAGCCAAGGACGTCGTGGTGGTCGCCGACGCCGGCATGCTCTCGGCTGCCAACCTCAGCGCCCTGGAGGAGGCGGGGCTGCGCTTCATCGTCGGTTCCCGGATCACCAAGGCGCCCTACGACCTGGCCGAACACTTCGAAACCCGCGGCACCTACTTCGAAGACGGGCAGATCCTCGAATCGCAGCGGGTGATGGGCGCCGGTCGGCACGCGCGCACTCGTCGCGTCCTCTACCAGTACCTGTTCAAGCGCCACCAGCGCGACCAGCAGGCGATCAACGCCCAGATCACCCGGGCTGAGAAGGTCGCCGATGGGAGCAGGCCGTTGAAGAAGGACCGGTTCGTGCGCTTGGAGGGCACTGACAAGGGCGTGGACTGGGACCTGGTCCAGCGGGCCCGGGACCTGGCCGGGCTGAAGGGCTATGTCACCAACATCGACCCCGGCGTGATGGACGGCCAAGCGGTGATCGACGCCTACCACGACCTCTACCAGGTGGAGCGGTCCTTCCGGATGGCCAAGTCCGACCTGGCCGCGCGGCCGGTGTTCCACCACGTGCGCGAGTCGATCGAGGCGCACCTGACCATCGTGTTCACCGCCCTGGCGGTGGCCCGCCACCTGCAGGCCGCCACCGGGGTGTCGATCCGCAAGATCGTGCAGACGCTGCGTCCACTGCGGTCCGCGGTGATCGAGATCAACGGCCACCGGCTCACCGCCGAACCCGACATCCCAGACACCGCCCGTGAGATCCTCGACAGCCTCAAGGATCGGGGTGACTAAAAGTGGCACGAGTCAGGTTAGAGAGGTTCACAGACGTCGTGACGAGAGGAACGGGCACGGCGTAGCCTGACCAGCACGACTCTCGGTAGTGGACTGATCACGACCACACCTCGAAGATAACTAGCAATCGTAGAGTTTTCAAGCTAGAATTCTACTCTTCCCAAATTTCTCGTTAGACTGCCGCCATGACCCCTTCAAACAGCCCTACCCTCCGACTTCGCCGCCTGGCGACTATGCTCCGCCAATCACGTGAGGCCGCTGGCTACACGGCTACCCAAGTCGGAAGCAAGTTCAAGTGGAGCTCCGGGAAAGTCTCCAAAATGGAGACAACTGAGACCAAGCGCATAAAAGCGGACGATCTCGACAGGTTGATGGATCTCTACGGGATCACCGACGCTGACCAACGAACTGCCATGCATGCGCTCGCCAAGGATGCACGCCAACGTGGCTGGTGGTCGCAGTACAAGGAAGTCTTCACTGAACGAGCCCTTCCTGATTTCGAAGCGGAGGCATCATTGATCCGCACGTTCGAGGCACAGATGGTGCCAGGACTTCTACAAACACACGAGTACACGGAGGCTCTGCTTCGAGGCGGGCGCTTCACAAGACCAGAAGTCATCAAGAAGAAGACCGAAGCGCGTATGGTCCGGCGCGAGATCTTGGTGCGGCGTGACCCAGCTCGCTTACGCGCGGTCATTGACGAGAGTGCGCTACACAAGCAGATCGGCGGCAAGCAGGTTCTCCATGACCAGCTCGCCTACCTCCACTACATGGCTCAGCTTCCCAACATCGACATCCAGGTGCTCCCCAAGGACACCGGGTCGCATGCTGGTCTGTGTGCTCCGTTCATCATTCTGGAGTTCCCAGACCCTCTGGATCTTTCCATCGTGTACATCGACACCGCCTCCAATGGGCTCTTCTTGGAGGACCAAGATGAGGTCGAAGCGCACAGTGCTACCTTCAGTGACATCCAGGGCTCCGCCCTGAGCACCGTGCGATCCGCCGATCTCATCACCAGCATCATGAAGTCCCTAGAGAGCCCCCATGAGAACCACCCTTAACTTCCAAAAGAGCAGCTACAGCGGACATGCTCAGAACTGTGTGGAGGTCGCCCCCATCCCTCCGACCTTCCACAGGAGCAGCTACAGCGGCCGAGGCCAAGACCGCGTCGAGGTCGCTGACCTGCCTTGCGGTGCCGCGATCCGCGACTCCAAGCACCCCGACGCCGGCCACCTCCCCTTCCCCGCCTCCGAGTGGTCCACCTTCCTCACCACCGCCCTCCGCGCCTAACACCACCACGATCACCGTGCAGGCGTAACCTCCCCCGGGCGCGCCTGCACGCGCTCGCCTGCGGCTACAGGACAACCCCGACCCTGACCCCGGCGGCGGTAGGGACATCCCCGCATCGGCCCCTGGTCCTGCCCTGAATACCGGCTGACCGCGTAGACGGGCCGCTCGGCTCCTGCGACCTTCTGAAGCATGAGCCCTACGACCACCGATCCCACACGGCCCGACTCCCCCGCCCTTTCCTACTTCCCGGCCGGTCGCCTGGCGCCGTGGGCGCCGCGCTTGCTCGGCGTGTTCGCCGTCGCGCAGATGGCTGTCATGCTCGCCGCGTGCCTGCCCGTGTGGGCGGGCACGCTCCGCTCGGACATTCTGAACGCGTTCGTCCCCTTGTTGGCGTGGTCACCCACGCTCCTGCTCCTCCTCGCACATCTGGTCTTCAACCGGCCTGTGCCGTTCGCGCCCCAGACCAGAACCACGCAAGTCCATCGCGCATACACCGAGCTCCTGACCTCGCGCCCCTTGAGAGTTCAGCCACTCTACGTACGCGCGGACGAACGATGCGCCCCGCGGTCGTTCGGCAGGCGTCCAGGAGCTGCACGCTCAGGCTAACCAGTCAACTCATCCCCCAATCTGCACGACTGCATGGCACCATCACTCAAGACGAGGCCTGTGAACTAGAGGTCGATCCTCGTTGTCGAACCGTGAAGCAAGCTCCCACTTCGTCCTGCTAGCGAGCAGATTGAAGAAGAATTTCACCTTCTCTGGCGCGTCCATCCAACGCGCCTGCTCAACGTCTATGACTGTTGCGTATCCTTCATTCTGGTCAGCTTCAACGCCCACTTTAATTCTTTTTATATTCGGATTTTCCACCTCGAAGGTAAACTGAAAGTCTCCTTCGACTATCTCCTCTTCCGAAGTTAGCTCCGGGAAATTTCGAATCTCCTCGACGACCTCTTCAAGGTCAGCAGAAACCCAGATGAACTCAACTCTCGACATGTCCCACACCTAAGGCCATACAATAACATAGCCGTCACCTATGATGATCAGCTCTTCCAGGTCACCACCATTGCTCTTCAATGTGCGACCCAAAGACTGCATGACCACATCACTGTCAATCTGCGGGCCGCGCACATCCAAAGCGATCCTACTCGATTGCTTTCGCCCCTTCCTGATATTTGCTTCAATAGCGCGAGGAGTACCGGACTCAAGGATCTTGAATTCGATCGTGCTATTGGTACCTGCGATTACCGCATCAGGCGTTGTCCTCCCATCGATTGTTGACTCGGTGACCGATCTGACGTCAACGCCTTGTTCCGAAAGGAATTGAGCAACTCTTCGCTCTTTAGGTTCGAAGCTCTCCCATCCCTCGTCGATCAGACCATCACGCCGCAGGTCCTCCACCGCGACCTGTGACTCGGAATATCGAGCTGGATCCGTCTGTTCGGGGCGAGGGACTCTTCCTTCAGTGTCCACCTGGTTGGGGAAACCGTCGAGCAGTCTCTCCTGGTTACTCGGAGGCAGGTTCTCTCCGTCACCATCCTCGTGACGACCATTGTCGTCGTCTCCAGTGGTAGTACGGTCTTTCGGAGGTTGGTCTCCGCCGCCTTCGCCGCCGGTGGCCGAGTCCGGACTCTGCTGTTCCTCCTGTGGGCCGCCCCGTTCTTCCCGAGTCCCCTCTCGGCCATCGGCTCGGGCTTCGTTCGGGCTTGCGGAAGTGTCATCGTCATCCCGGCCCTGGGGACGCTCCGTCGGGTTGTCCTCGGCGTGAGGCGCTTCAGAGTCACCACGCTGGGGGTCTGATTCCGGACGAGTGACCGGTGTCGGGGTGTCCTGGGTCGTCGGGGCGTCTTGATCGTCGCGGGGACGGTTTGGCGTGGCGCCCTCCTCGTCCCGGTCTCGCTGTGTGTCCTGGCCGTCTTGGTCCTCGCGTCGAGGCGCGGCCTCCTCACCGGCTCTGGGCGGAGGGCTCCCGGCTTCGTGCGTCGGCGAGCTCTCGGCATCGGGCGACGAGGTCGGACCCTGGGGCGCCGGGGCGTCGTTGCGGGGCGGCAGTGGAGAACTCGGGTACGTGGGCGTGTCCGGTGAGTCGCCGGTGGTGTCCCGGAACCGGTTGGGGTCCAGGAGGGACTCGTTCAGTTCCGTGATCTCGGCCCCGAACCGCTCTGTGGTCGGGGTGCTCTCCCGGTCCGTGTTGGGCCAGGGACTGCTGGGCCAGCCGCTTCCTGGCGTGAGCCCGTCGATGTCGGAGAAGGAACCGTCCGACGAGGTGGAGCGGCCCGGAGAGCCTCCCGCACCCGCGATGGTGTCGAGCAGCTTGAGCGGAAGTCCACCCGTCAGCATCACGATGTTGGTGCCGATGGTGGCGTCGGAGTAGGCCGGATCGTCCTCCCGCCTGGACCAGGCGGTGTGCCCCTCCCAGAGTTCGTCCTTGCTGGCGTCCAGGTTGGTCGTCCAGCGGTCCCAGGTGGCGCCCCAGTCCCTATCGTCTAGGCCGCCGGAGAGCAGCCAGCCGTCGCCGTCGTGGACTCCGACGAGAGTGACGGTGTCCATCCACGCGTCCGTCCAGGCTGCCTTCGTGTTCTCCCATCGCCCTGAAGCGTCGAACCGCCAACCGTTGTCGGCGTGCCAGAACCCGAGCTTGCTCGTGAGCCCCACGGCCGTGCCCCAGAGCGCGTCCGTGACCACCACGTCCCAGATCGCCTGACCCGTGCTGCTGTCGAACTCCGCCAGGGAGGGGTGGAACTCAGTCGCCGCCCAATCAGTGGCGTCGTTGGCGAATCCGTTGAAGGTGTCGAAACTGATGCTGCCATCGCGCTCCCCGGCGTCGGTGGGCAGTCCGTAGGCGATCTCGCCCGGGCCGGCCTGGTCCGGGGGCGCGGCGACGGGGCCGCCTGTGATGGCGGCGATCGCGTTCTGGCACGCGATTTCGGCCTCATTGAACGTCTGCCAGGCCGTGTTGACCTCGTCCTGGAGCCGCTTGTTCTTCAGTAGGGCGAACTCATCGGTCTCATCGTCCTTGTTGAACCACCACACCGTCTTGCCGTGGTGCTCGAACCAGAAGTCCCACGCCTCCCTCTTGAGGGAGTCCAACGTCTGCTGCGCAGTCCTGGCCGCTTCGGCCAGGTTCTCCAGGGCGGAGGCGACGGTGGCCAGATCGGCCTCGAGGTCCTCGGCCCGGGTCGTGACGGGGTCCATCTTCGTGAAGAGCGTCTCGCTCTCCGGTGCGCTGTAGTGAGCCTGTAGCCCCTGCCACGTGGACTTCAAATCCTCGGCCTCGCCCGCCAGGCTCTCCCCTCCCGAGCGCAGCGCCTCGGCCGCCTCGGTGAGCGATTCACAGTCGGTCAGGGGATAGGGGATAGCTCCGGGGCTGATGAGGATCAACATGTTCGAGCTGACACCGGTCTGGGGTGCGGTGGGCTCGAATCCGGCGGACTCGCTCACTGGACGCTCGCATTGGGGGGAGGGGGGGCAGGGCCGGCGTCGAGGTTGTCTCCGCTGCCCCCGCCTGGTTCTGGGCGGTGGCCGCCATCTCCTCCTGGCCCTCGTTGTAGGCGATGGTGGCGTCGTTGGCGCCCTTGAGGCAGGAGAGGCTGCGGGTGAACACGGTGCCCGTCTCGCCGTGGTAGTAGGCGAGGAAGTCGCTGAGCGCGGACTCCACCGGCGAGCTCTTGGCGCTGACCATCGCCGAGTTGATCCCCTCAGCGGTGGAGTCGATGGTGGCGGAGAATCCGCCGCCGTCCAGGCCGAGCTGTCCGCTCAGGTTCTCCAGGACCAGCGAGACCCCGTAGACGTCGATATCCCACTGGCTCATCGGCCCGCCTCCGTGGTGGGGGTGAACATGTGGGCGTGGAACACGGGCGGCGGCTCGGCTTCGGGAAGCCCTTCGGGGGCTCGGCCGTTCTCCGACATGCTCAGCTCGGCAGCTCGGGCTCGCAGCAGGTCCATCGAGGCGCGGACGCCGTCGATCTGTGCGCTCATCCGCTTTCGGACCGGCTGTTGACGACCGATCCCACGTTCGGTCGACCGGGGCGGCCCGTCAGTGTCCTCGGCCGGGTCAGCGGGTGAGCCGGGCTCTGACCGGAATTCGGACGTGGTGGCGCCGCCCTCATCCGACGGCTCCATCAGCTCGAACTTCATCCGGTCCCTGCCCTTCGTCGACTCGCCTGCGGAGATCAGGTAGCAGTATGCGCATATGCGGTGACGTTTCGGCAGACGATTCGGTTCGGCCCACGGGGCGACGTTTCGCGCGCCGAAGCTGGTGAAACGACACACCGATCGAGAATGCGCAGACAGGGGCCGCTCGGGTGATCTACGACACTTTTTCCTTTGCTGCGAGAGAGGTGCGAATCAGGCGTGGTGATATTCGGATTCGTCGAACTCCGTCGCTCTGGCGCCCGCCCGCGTCATCCCCGCTCGGCGGCGGACAGGTGGGCGGACTGCCTGCCGATGAGATCCAGTGCGCGCAGGGGCGCGGCCGCGTCCGCCAGCACCGGGTACCAGGCCGCCTGGTGCTCGTCCTCGCCGAGGAGCGTGCCCTTCATCGGCCCCGCCTGGGCGAGGCCGGCCCCGATCCGTCGCAGCCGGTCCGGTCCGATCGCGATACCGACGGGGACAGCGGGCCCCGCCCACAGCGGCACGTAGGTGGTGTCGGTGCGTCCGGGCAGGCGGCCGATCCGCAGCCCGTCCAGGAGCCCTTCCGCCGCCAGCTCTTCCACCAGCGCCGGAAGCGCGTCGAAGGGCGCGGCTGCCTCGTCTTCGAAGCCGACCGCGACCGAGATCCGCTCCTGGACCCGTGTGCCGCGCCAGGTGGCCCGGATCTGCCCGGAGAAGGGGTGGCCTTGGCCGAGTGGTCCCGACAAGTACAGGACCGAAGGTCGGGGAGCCCGTTCCCGCACGAACTCGGCCAACCGGCCGGTGCCCCAGGCCATGAGCGCGGGCTCGTGCGGGCCCCAAACGGTCGGAGGCGCGCCTGCCAGGTGCTCGGCGACGACCTCCGCCGCGCGGCCCAGCCGGGGCTCTGACGTGTCGCCATGGCGTACCGACACGTCCACTACGAGCTGTGTGCCGGCGGTCTCGGCGAAGTCCGCGCGGAATCCCGGCACCGGTTCGGCGTCCGGTTCGCGCGCCGCCCAGTCCACTCCCACCGGTTCCTTGTCCGCCCGGAACCCGTCCTCGTCGTCCCAGTGCAACGGCAGGCCGGTGAGGCCGTCGTAGTGACCGCCGTCCTCACCTCGCACCACCCACCGCCCCAGCGGTCCGGCCACAAAGGTCCGCGCCCCGTAGGTCAACCGTGAGGCGTGCGGGGTGAGCACCTGGAGCACCTTGTCACGGGCCCGAGTGGCCACCGCGTCACTGAGCCAGGAGGAGAACGGCACCACCGGCCGGTCCTGGGCGATCAGCACCGCCCGCGCCGCGGTGCGCTCGATGGCCGGGTGTCCCGAGCCGTCCTCCTCCTCGTCCTTGCCGTCGTCCCGGACCTCGTCGCCCTGCCACAGCCCGAAGTCGGCCTGGCCCGAGGTCCACACCGCGCCGCCGAGCCGCAGGGCGAGGCGGTCGGCGAACCGGTGCGCGACCTCGCGGCCCTGTTCGTCGGGGCGAGCGCGCGTCTCCACCCACCAGCAGGGGTCCGGCAGCCCGGCCACGATGTCCGCGTCGAGCAGGCGGGCGACGTCGTCCCAGCACTCGATCGGGCGCCCCGGTTCGAGCGTGGCCAGGAGCCGCCCGGCCTCGTCGCGGATCTGCAGGACGGCGGTGTCGCCGTGCTGGTGCAGGCGCAGGTCCTGGTCGAGGTCCTGGAGGGCGTCGATGACCGCCCGCTCGTCGGGCCGTCCGGCGACCAGGGCCACCACGTCGTAACTCAACGGTTCTCCCTCGGGGGTGGGGGCGTGTGGGCGGCTCTTCCGGGAACCGGTCCGGAACCCGCCGGGACCGGGTCCGCCGTTCCCGCGGAGCCTAGCCAGGAGCCGTGGCCGGGCCACCCGCGGCCCTGGGTCCCGCCGTCGTTCGCACTCCCCCGGGGCGCTGCGTCACCACTCGGGGCGCTCTACGCGGCGCATTGTCTGAACAGTCCGCAAAACCCTCACAGGTGGTCGCAAACCTTCGGAACAACTAGCGCAAACCGTGCCTTTTCCGGAAATCACCCCCATAGCCTGATCCTTCATCCCCGCGCCGCCCGACCGATACGGGGCGAGACCGGCGCGGGGCGACGGGGGGCGGCTCCGTCTCGCGGGGGGCGCGGGACGGGGCCCACGGATACGGGGGGCTCGGTGAAGATCGCCTATCTGATCAACGACATGTACGGCATCGGCGGCACCGTACGCACGGTCGCCAACCAGGCCGCGGCGCTGTCCGAACGCCACGAGGTCGAGATCGTCTCGGTGTTCCAGCACCGCGCGGAGCCGGTGCTGCCGGTGCCCGCCCAGGTCCGTCTGCGCCCGCTCGTGGACGTGCGGCAGCAGTCCAGGGCTCCCGGCACCGGGGTCGGGGGGCGCCCGCTGTACGAGGGGTCGGAACGGGCCGGGCTCCCACCGCTGCTCTTCCCGCCGGAGGACTCGCGCGGGTCCACCCACAGCCGCCTGACCGACGACCGGTTGGAGGAGTACCTGACGACCACCGACGCCGACGTGGTGGTCGGCACCCGGCCGGGGCTCAACGCCGTGATCGCCCGGGCCGCGCCCCGGCACGTGGTCAAGGTCGGTCAGGAGCACCTCACCTACGAACAGCACTCCCAGGCGCTGCGCCGGGTGATGGAGACCGAGTACCCGAACCTGGACGCGTTCGTCACTGTGACCGAGGCCGACGCGCGCACCTACGCCGACCGGATGTCGCTGCCGGGCGTGCGGCTGCTGTCCATCCCCAACTCTGTGCCCGCGCCGCCGTTCACGACCGAGGGACTCGACTCCCACACCATCGTCTCCGCGGGCCGGCTGGCCCCGAGCAAGCGGCACGACCTCCTGGTGCAGGCGTTCTCCATGGTGGCGGACGAGTTCCCCGACTGGACGCTGCGCATCTACGGGCGCGGGGACCGGCGCGGCGCGCTGGCCCGGCTGGTGGCGTCGCTGGACCTGCACGACCGGGTGTGGCTGATGGGACCCCACCCCCGCGTCGAGGAGGCCTGGGCGCAGGGGGCGTTCGCCGCGGTGACCTCCAGCGAGGAGCCGTTCGGGATGACGATCGTGGAGGCGATGCGCTCGGGCCTTCCCGTGGTGAGCACGGACTGTCCGCACGGCCCCGCGTCGATCATCCGTGATGGCGAGGACGGCCTACTGGTGCCCAACCGCTCGGCGTCGGGCATCGCCGACGGCCTGGCGGAGCTGATGGCCGACGACGAGCTCCGGCGGAAGATGTCCCAGGCCGCCCTGCTGGACTCCGAGCGCTTCGATCCGGCGAACGTCTGCCGACTGCACGAGGAGCTGTTCGCCGATCTGCTGGGGGCTCCCCTGAACCGGGCGAGCGCTCCTCCCGTCACCGGCATTCCCGCGCCCCGGACCGAGCAGCCGGCCGCGTGCCGTGTGCGGGCCGGCACCGACGGGCACGCCGTGCTGGCGTTCAGCGACCCGCCCGCGCACGTCGTGCTCACCCACCCCGGCGCGCGCGTGACCCTGACGCCCGACGAGCACGGTGAGGTCGTCGTGGACCCGAACGCCCGGCGGCTGGCGGCACGCACCTGGGAGGTGCTCCGAGTCGACGAGGGACCCGACGGGGAGAAGGAGACCCCCGTTCGGGACGTGGTGATCCACCAGCACGGGTTCCCGCTCCGCGCCGCGGACGTGGACCGCCTGGCGCTCGTCCTGCCCACCCGGACCCCGAAGGGGCGGCTGGCGCTGCACGTGCGCCGTTCGGACCACCATGCGGAGGTCGAACACGTGGAGGTCGCCGACGGGCTGATCACCGTGCAGGGACGTGTCCTGGGCCGGGACCGCGCCGACGCGCGTGCTCGGCTGGCGGTGCGGCTGCGCGAGGCGCCGCAGACCCTGCGGGAGTTCTCCGCGCCGGTGGCGGGCGACGGGCATTTCACGGCCGTCGTCGGCCCGGAGGAGGTCGTGCGCGGGCGCCACGGCGAGTCCGAGACGTGGGAGGTCCGGCTCGTGCTCGCCGACGGGACCGACTGCACGGTCGGACGCCACCTGTCGGGTGTGGTGGGCTACAAGGACATCATCGAGTACCCGGCGCAGAAGGTGCACCAGAACCGGGGCTGCGGGTCCAGGGTCCGCCCGTACTACACGGTCAACGACCGGCTGGGGCTGAAGACGAAGCCGCTGGCGCCCACCCTGGAGGTGAACGAGGTGCGGGTGCGCCCCGTGGGACGCCGACGGAGCGATCTCCGCCTGGACGTTCAGCTGGGCGACTCGCTGCCCGACGGGGTGGAGTGCGCGGTGGAGGTGGTGCGGGGGTCGGGCGCGGGTCAGCGGTACGCGCTGCATCCGGTGCCGTCGGCGGACCGCTCCCGGCTGGCGGGGCGGTTGCCGCTCATGGGACGCGAGTTCGGCGGGGTCCCCGGTGTGCGGGCGACGTGGCGTCTGCGACTGCTGGTGGGGCCACCGGGGGCGCTGGGGCGCGTGGGTGCGAAGTCGGTGCCCCTGCGCACCGCACGCCGGTGGGCGCACGGGCCCTACGTCCGGTCGGTCACCGCGGCCTCGGTCGGTTCGGGCGACATCAAGGTGACCGTGGCCGACGTCCACGCGGTGGAGGCCGTGCGGCGCCGACTGTAGTGAGCCGCCAGAGGGGGCGCGTCCGGGACCGGTCCCGGACGCGCCCCTCGGCCGTCCACAGGTCCACAGAGCCCTACCGATCACGGACAGGCCCCGATAAGCTACGCCTGGGAACGCATTCCGCCCCGACTCCCCGCCGACCCCCGCCTCACCGCGTACGCGCGGACGACCCCCCGGAACGCGCATGGCAACGCGAAGGACCCCATCGCGTGCGGCCACGGCCGCGCGCTCCCGCCGCCCGCTCCCGCTGGGCCGAGACGACGCCGGCCAGTCCAACGTCCTGCTCCTGTTCGGGCTCACCCTCGCCCTGTTGTCACTGACCCTGCTCTTCGTGCGGGTGGGCGCGGCCAACGACCAGCGCAGCCAGGTGCAGACCGCCGCGGACGCCGCCGCGCTGGCCGCGGTGAGCGCGCTGCGTGACCAGGCGGCCCAGGACCTGTTCGACGGGGCCTACCCGATGCCGTGGTTCGACGAGGAGAAGGCCGAGGCGCGGGCGGAGGAGTACGCGCGGGAGAACGGCGCGGTCCTCACCGACATCCGGGCCAGCGACAACGTCCAGGGCCGCAACGGCAACATCGTGCGCGTGGAGGTGCGCGGCGCGATCTGCCAGAAGGAACTGGAGGAGGACGGCTCGCTGCCCTGGAACGACGTCAACTGCGACGGTTCGGAGGAGGACGCCGACACCGTGGTGGGCAACGCCTCGGCCATCGCCATCGTGCATCCGCCCAACGAGTGCGGCAGGGCCCCGGACGGCGTCATCGAGTGCGTCAACGGCTCCGTGGACAGTCTCGACACCGCGTTGTCCATGATCCGGGTGAACCTGGTGGACCAGGAGGGCACCTACCGCTTCGATCCCTCCCGCGTGTTCGGCGGAGGCGCCATCGTCGACTGTGCCTCGCTCGGGCAGCTGCACCCCCGCATGTGCGCCGTCCACCAGGCGCTCCAGGACGAGTTCGGCGGCTTCTACCTCACGGCGGGCGGCTACCGCGCCGAGACGGGCAGCGACCACAGCACGGGTGAGGCGATCGACTACATGATGGCCCCGATCGGCCAGCAACCCACGGACGAGATGGACGCCACGGCCGTGACGGTCATCGACTGGCTCATCCAGAACGCCGACCGGCTCGGGATCAAGGGCATCATCTACGACCGCCTGATCTGGAACAACACCCGTAACCCGCCGGACCGGGTGGGCGCGTGGCCCGGGGTCGCCCGCCACTACCCGCACTACGGCAACATCACGCTGGACCACGTCGACCACATCCATCTCGCGGCGGGCGACGGCGCGATGCAGTAGAGTCCAGGCCGGAGCAGGTCGGGTCCGGTCGCTCGCCTTCCGCGGAGCGATCCGCACGGAAGTAGAGCGGGCCCCCGAGCACGATCGGATACGAGGGTTGGGCGGGACGCCACCGGTCCCGAACGCGGTCGTGCACGGGTTCGGGACGGGACGTCCGGTTCCCGAGCGCGGTCGGGCACGAGGCGCTCGGCGGGATGGCACCGGTCCCGAGCGCCGTCGTCCACAGGTTCGAGATCGCTCTTGTGGGTCCGCCGTCGACCGCCGAACCTGGATGTATGACCGTCAGTGATGACGCCCTCCCCGACCGTTCCCTCCTTCTGCGCACGCTCGTCCCGGTGCTCGGCCTGCTCTGCCCCGACGCCGTCGCGTGCGACATCACGGCCGCCTACGTGTGGGGCGTCGACGCCTACCCGCACGGCACCCGGGTCACGCGCACACGGCTGCACGTGGCCGTGCCCCGGGGCGTGCGCCGCGTCGCCACCCAGGCGGTGGTGGCGCACCACGAACCGGTCCCGCCGCACGAGCGGGTCGAGGTGGAGGGCGCCCGGATCACCGCGCCGGCCCGTACCGCCGCCGACATCGCCGCCCGGGCGCCCTCGTTGTTCCTGGCCACGTCGCGGCTCGACATGTTCCTGTCACGCGGCCTGGTCCACCGGCACGAGCTGGTCGCCGCCGCCCGGCGCCGCCGTCCCTCGGGCCAGAACGCGAGGCTGCGCGCCGCCCTGCGGCTGAGCTCCGGGCTGAGCCACTCCCCCGCCGAGTCGTGGGCACGGGTCCTGGTGCGTTCGACCCGGCTGCCCCCACCCGAGCCCCAGTGCCCCGTCCCGACCCGGGAGGGGGTCTTCCACGCCGACCTCGGCTGGCCCCGCTACCGGCTCGCCCTGGAATACGACAGCCGCGAGCACCACGCGGATCCCAGGGCGCGGGCGCTGGACCGGTACGCGGCCATGGCGGACGAGGGGTGGGGGGTCGTGCCCATCGGCATCCACGACCTGTGCGCCCAGCCGGGCCGGCTGCTCCGCAGGCTCCAGGACGAGCTTACCGCGCGGGGGTGGAGCTGTTCCCGTGAGGACGCGCAGGCGCTGCGGCGCGACGTGCTCCGGTTCGACCGGCACCCGCCACGGCTGCGATGAGGAGGGCCGGCGTGGACCGAGGCGGCGTGCTGGTGGAGTACACGGCCCTGCTCCTGGTGGTGGTGTCCCTGGCCGTGGCGGCCTTCTCCTTCGTGCCCCGGACTCCGGTGGCGGTGGGCGCCGCCGTCCAGCGGGTCCTGGGCGGGCAGGACACCGGGACGGGACCGGCCGGGACCGGGCCCGGGTCGGGCGGCGGCCCCGACCCGGCCGGGACCGGGGACGGTACGGAGAGCGGGGCCGGACCGGGTGGCGGAAACGACGACGGCGGCCGATCCCCCGGCGGCGGGCATGACGCCGTGGACCAGGACTCCGCGACCGGCGCCGGTGACGGCGATGGCGGCGGCGGCACCCCGGACTGGACCCTGGACCCCGTGGCGGCCGCGGACGCGGTGCTGCGGTGCGCGCGGGGCGGGCTGTCGGTCGTGGGGCGGGTGGACTGCGCCCTTGCGGTCCTGGTCCTGCTGGACTCCGAGGTGCTGGAGGCGACCGTCCTGCGGTTGGAGGCCGACGAGTGGCTGGAGCTCTTCGCCAGCGGCCGGTTCACCGGGGCCCTGGCCTCGCGGATCGCGGTCCGGAACCTGTGGGAGCACGCCTCGGAGGAGACCCTGCGCATGCTGGCGCGCACGCCCACCTTCGCGTTCCTCGCGCCCGCCCTGGACTCCCCCCACAGCGCGTATGTGCTGCGTTTCGTGGCCGCCGGGGGCCCGTACGTGCGGGCGACCCTGGATCCGGCACCCGTTCATGACCACTCCGCGCTCCCGAGCCAGTACTCTCCGGAATCAACGGATAGCCGTTCGCCTGCCGTGAGCGGCCTGGTCCCCGCTCGCCCCCACGCTCCCCAGAATCGAGGTCCCACCCGTGTCGACGTCGATGCCGGACACCTCCCCCGTCGGTCCGGGGCCGCCCCGCGACCCGGCACCGCACACCCCGCTCCGTCCGAGCCGACTCCTCTGCCTGACCGTGGGCCTGGCCTGCCTGGCCGCGATCGCGAGCGGGTGGGGACTGACCCGTCTGGCCACGAACGAACCCCTGACGGACCCGGCACGCTCCTCGGTGCTCACCGCCCCCTTCTCCCCCACCCGAGAGGGCCCCGAGAACGCCCGGGAGACGGTGGAGACGGCGGCCGACCTCGTGGACGCCGCCGCTTCCTTCCACATCACGTTCACCCTGACCGACGCCGGCACCGTTCCCGTGGGCGCGGCCGCGGCCATGGCGGGCGCGGTTCCCGTCTCGCCCCCGGCCCCGACCGTGGCGCACGGGCACGCGACCTACGACGCCGCCGCCGAGCCCGCCTTCGAGCACTACGTCGACAACGCGGACGGCGAGGAGGTCTACCGGTACGAGTTGGACGGCCGGTACGTGGTGACCGCGCGGTCCGAGCTGCCCGGCCTGCTCGTGCCGGACCCGCCCAGCGCCGCCGACCGGTACCTGTGCTCGCGGACCTTCGCGTCGGCCAGGCTGCGCGAGGTGCTCAGGTCCTCCCCCGACCTGGCCTTCGCGGGGGCGGAGCGCGCCCATCTGGCGTGGCCGGGCAGGGAGGCCGGCGACGCCGCGTACCGGTACACGGGCACGTTCACGGCGATGCGCGGGGACTTCGACGACGGGGCCAACACGCTCGACGCCGTGGAGGGCGCCGAGTTCCAACTCTGGATCGGCCCGCGCGGCTACCCGCGCAGATTCGACTACACCTCACCGAGCGGGCACGGCGAACGGTACGAGTTCCACGAGTTCGGAGCGCCCTGAGGCATCCGTGCGGGACGGACCCCACCCGTCGCCGCCGACCGCACGCGCGGGCGTTCCCGGCGCGTGCGGCCCTGGGCTCCGGCCCGGCGCTGCCTCGCGGCCCCGGGCCGGACCCCTCACGCTCACGGCCGAGAGGCCGACCTGACCCCGGCCCCGTGGGAGACGAGGTCGGGCACGTCCACGGTGTCGTCGACCTCGTAGGCGTACGGCGGGTCCGGCACGTCGCCGCGCAGCTCCGGCTGTTCGGTGTCCACCAGGAGGTTGTCCCTGGTCACCACGTTGCCGGGCTCCTCCTCTCCGCTGGAGACCGACATCGCCGTGTCCTCGAAGTAGTTGCCCTCGACCAGGACCATGGAGCCGTGGGTGGAGAGCACCCCGTTCTCGGCGTTGCCGCGGAAGTAGTTGTTGAACACGTGCACGTGCTCGGCGTTGCGCGCCTGCGGCTGGCCTCCGGCCGTGCCGTCGAAGAAGTTGTGGTGGATGCTCACCCGCAGGGCACCGGGCTCCTCGTCCTCGCTCCCGACGGCCACGGCGGACTCGGCGTCGCTGAAGTGGTTCCAGGAGAGCGTGACGTAGTCCGATCCGCCGTCCACCGTCACCAGGGGGTCGCCGTCGCCGTCGGAGAACGTCGACCCGTCCACCAGCACGTGGTGGCTGCCGCCCCGGACGGCCAGGGCCGTGCCGTCGGCGTCCACGCTCAATCCGTCCAGGACGACGTTGTCCGCGCCGTCGACCACCAGGCCGCCGTCGGTGAGCTCGGCACCGTCCTCACCGGCCACGAGGGTCTTGTCCGAACCCACCCGCACCTGTCCGTCGAGGTCGATGGTGCCGTTGACCTCGATGGTGAGCGGTTCGTCCGAGGACAGGTGCTCGGCCAGGTCGTCGGCGTCCGCGGCGGTGACGGTCTCACCGGCCGCGCCCCCGGTCACGCCCGGGTGCTCCTCGCCGCCGATCTCGCCGGGTTGGCCGGCCCAGCCCAGGGCGGAGACGTCCTCCTCGGCCTCGTCGGAGGGAGCGGTGCTCTCCTCGTCGGTCTCCGGAGCCGCGTCGGCGCTCACGGCCTCCATGTCCTGTGGGTCCTCCGTGCCGGAGCACGAGACCAGAGCGGAGCACAGCAGTGCCGCCGCGCCTGCGGCGGCGAACGGGTGAAGTCTCATCGAGGGCTTTCCACGAGCGGGGCGAGGGGGTGTTATCCGTCCTCTGAGACTTTCACAGCTCGGCCCCGAGACCCAAGCCGACCCCGGCACCCCCGGCACACGAAGCGGGGGTGCCGCCTCCGGTGTGAGGCGACACCCCCGGTGGGAGCGTGGACGAACGGGGCTAGCCCCGTCGACGCGGCAGGCTACTCAGCGGCCCAGCCGATGTCCTCGTACACGAAGCCCGAGGCCAGACCGTACTCACCGAAGTTGTGCAGGTCCTCGTTGACGACCCACAGACCCGGGCGCTCGAAGAACGGGATGGTCACGACCTCTTCCCACAGCATGCGGTCGATCTGGTTGGCGATCTCGGCGTAGCGGTCGGGGTCGGTCTCCGAGCGCAGCTCGGCGAACGCGTCGTCGATCTCCTGGGTGGAGGTGCGCGCCAGGTTGTTGCCCCAGTCGTCGCCGTTCGGCATGCCGTAGTTCTCCTGCGCGTCGCCGGCGTAGGGGTTGGAGCCGACGAGCACGTAGGTGGCGATCTCGTAGTTGCCCGGGACGACGTACTCCGGGAACAGGGCGTTGGCGGGGACCTGCTGGACGTCGACCTCGATGCCGACCTCGGCCAGCATGTCGCGACCGATCTCGGCCTCGTCCTTGGCGATGTCCAGGTCCTCGGAGGCGACCCAGTTCAGGGTCAGCGTCTCGCCGTCCTCGTTGGTGCGGAACTGCTCACCCTCTTCGAGGGTCCATCCCGCCTCGTCGAGCAGAGTGGCGGCCTGGTCGGGGTCGAACTCGCCGTACCCCTCGCTGTTGTCCTGGTAGCCGTGCTGGCTGGAACGCAGCAGTCGGTTGACCTCGCCGGTGATCGGCCAGTCGACGGCGCCCAGGGCGACGTCGGCCAGGGCGTCCCGGTCGATGGCCAGGGAGATGGCGTGGCGGACGTTGACGTCCTCCAGCTTCGGGCTGCCACCGTTGAGCGAGGCGAACCGGTGGCCGTGGTTGACGGCCTGGGTGAAGTAGGCGCCGTCGCCCTCGCGGTCCTTGAGCAGTTCGTAGCCGGCGGCGTCGTAGCCCATGTAGAAGGCGTCGATCTCACCGTTGTTGTACGCCGCCGCCATGGCGTCGCTGCCCATGGCGTCGTAGACGATCTCGTCCAGCTTGGGCTCGGTGCCCCACCAGTCCTCGTTCTTGGTGACCGTGATGCGCTCGGCGACGTCGTCGAACTCCACGTCCCCGAACGGGCCGGAGGTGACCGGGTAGTCCTTGAGGTAGCCCTCCTTGAACTTGTCGTCGTCCTCCATGTACTCCGCCGGGTACAGCGGGTCGAACAGGGAGGGCCACTCCGCGTAGGGCTCCTCGAACTTCAGGGTGAAGGAGTACTCGTCGTCGCCGGGGACGAACTCCGACACCCGGTCGTAGCCGTCGATGCCGCCGAGTTCCCAGTCGCCGTCGCGCTCGCCGCTGAGGGTTTCGAGGTTGGCCTCGTAGTCGTCGGCGGTGACGGGCTCACCGTCGGACCACACCGCGTCGGGGTTCAGCTCGTAGGTGACCTCGAGGCCGTCGTCGCTGACGCCGTAGTCGTTGATGAAGGCGGTGTTGGGCGAGGCGGTGCCCTCACCGTCGTAGACGGTGGGGCTGGGCAGCACGGCGGCGGCCACGTAGCGCACGTTGGCCAGGTTGCCGTTGACGTGGTGCATGTTGTGCTGCTCGGCGTACTCGCTGATGGCCCAGACGAAGGTGCCGCCGTCCTGCAGGTCCTCGCGCGGAGCGGCGTTCAGGTCCTGGGCGTCCAGGGACGCCACCTGCTCCTGAGCCTCTTCCTGGTCGTTGCCGTCGTCGCCGCTACTGCAGGCGCTGGCCATCAGGACCAGGGCCGCGGCGGGGGCGAGGTAACGCACCTTCCCGATTCGCATGGGGATCTTCCTCCTGTGGGGTGATGCGGCCGACGCGCGGGGCGGCGCCGGCCGTGCCTTCCGAACCGCCGGGCTCAGACGCCCGCCTGCCGCTCCGCGAAGTGGCAGGCCGCCGCCTGATCGCCGCCGTTGACGGGTGTGACCAGCGGTTCGACGCTCATGCACTGCTCCTGGTCAGAAGTGGAGAGGGTGATGAACTTCTGGCACCTGGTCCGGAACCTGCAACCCGAGGGCGGGTTGGCGGGGCTTGGCAGGTCTCCGTCCAAGACGATGTGCGTGCGCGCGCGTTCCTTCTCCGGGTCAGGGATCGGGATCGCCGACAGCAACGCCTGGGTGTAGGGGTGCGAGGGCCGGGTGTAGATGGAGTCGGTGTCACCGATCTCCACGATCCGGCCCAGGTACATGACCGCGACCCGGTCGGCGATGTGCCTGACCACCGACAGGTCGTGTGCCACGAAGAGGTAGGACAGGCCGAGCCGCGCCTGCAGTTCCTCCAGCAGGTTGACCACGCCGGCCTGGATGGACACGTCCAGGGCCGAGACCGGCTCGTCCAGCACCAGCAGCTTGGGCTCCAGGGCCAGGGCACGGGCGATGCCGATGCGCTGGCGCTGGCCGCCGGAGAACTCGGCGGGGAAGCGGGTGGCGTGCTCGGTGTCGAGGCCGACGAGGGTGAGGAGCTCATAGACCCGCGCCGTCGTCTCGGCCTGGGAGATCCCATGGGTGCGCAGCGGCTCGGAGATGATCTCGAAGACCGTCATGCGGGGGTCGAGGGAGCTCATCGGGTCCTGGAACACGATCTGCATGTCGCGACGGAGTCGGAAGCGGTCGGCTCGTCCGAGGCTCGCGGTGTCCCGTCCCATCACCTCGACACTGCCCCGCTGGGGCTTGTCCAACCCCATGATCTCCATGAGGGTGGAGGACTTCCCGCAGCCGGACTCGCCGACCAGGGCGAGTGTCTCGCCCTCGCGGATGTCGAAGTCGATGCCGTCCACGGCGTAGACGGTCCCCACGCGCCGCTTGAGGATCATGCCCTTCATCAGCGGATGGTGCTTGATGAGGTCGCGGACCCGCAGCATCTCCGGACGGTCCTCGCGCGCAGTGGTCGAGGCCGCGGACTCGGGGATCTCGGGGACGGGATAGATGTCCAGGGCGGTCCACTCGTTCTCGGCGATCTCGCCGGAGCGCAGGCACGCGGCGCGCTGTGCCGCCGCGTCGGCCGTGTCGTCCGCCGCGGGCGTGCTCCCGCCGGCGTCGCGGACGGTCTCGCGGGAGGGCTGGGAGCCGATGGTGAGCAGCGCGGGCTCGCCCATCTCGCACTCCGGCTCGGCGATGGGGCAGCGCGGCGCGAAGGTGCACCCGGTCGGCAGGTCGGTCAGCGACGGCGGGTTGCCCTTGATGGGGACCAGCGCGCCCTGGCGCTCGATGTCCATGCGCGGGACGGCACCGAGCAGGCCCATGGTGTAGGGCATGCGGCTGCCGTAGTAGATCTGGTCGACGTCGCCGGTCTCCACGGGACGGCCCGCGTACATCACCAGGACGCGGTCGACGAACCCGGCCACGACGCCGAGGTCGTGGGTGATCATCACGATGGCCGCGCCGGTCTCGCGCCGGGCGGTGCGCAACAGGTCGAGGATCTGCGCCTGGATGGTGACGTCCAGTGCCGTGGTGGGCTCGTCACAGATGATGACGTCGGGGTTGTTGGCCATGGCCATGGCGATCATGACGCGCTGGCGCATACCGCCGGAGAACTCGTGGGGGAAGGAGCGGTAGCGCGACTCGGGGTTGGGGATGCCCACCAGGTCGAGCAGCTCCACCGCGCGTTGGCGCGCCTTGGCCTTGGACGTCCTGGAGTCGTGCACCAGGACCGCCTCGGCGAGCTGGTCGCCGACGGTGTAGACGGGCGTCAGCCCCGACAGCGGGTCCTGGAAGACCATGGAGATGACCTTGCCGCGCTTGCGCGCCATGGTGCGGTCGTCCAGGCCCAGCAGTTCCTCACCGTGCAGCCGGACCGAGCCGGTGATGCGCGCGTGGTCGGGCAGCAGCCCCATCGCGGCCATGGACGAGACGGACTTGCCGGATCCGGACTCGCCGACGATGCCCAGCACCTCGCCACGGGTGACGGAGTAGCTGACGCCGCGCACGGCGTGGATGTCGGGGTTGCCGTTCAGCCCGGGGAAGGTGACGGTGAGGTCGGTGACCTCCAGGACCGGTGTGTCTCCGGTGTTCTCACGGTGTGCGACCTCGTCGGTCGCGACGGTGTCAGTGCTCATGGTGGGCCTCCCCGAGGGCGTGTTCAGTGGGTGCCGCCCGTCGCGAGAAAGGGTTCCGCGCCGAAGGCGTGAGTTGCGGGTGGTCGTGGGCGGCGGAGCGGGTGTTCACTGCGCTCGCCCTGGGGCGTGTTCCGTGGATGCCGCCCGTCGCGAGCGGCGTATCCAGTGGTGCTCTCGCAAGGCCGAAGAAGGAGTCAGGGTGGTTCCCCTGTCGACTGGTGAGAACGCAGTGAGAGTGCCGCTGGGGCGCCGTGCAGCAGGGTGAGTATCCACGGAACACGCCCTAGGACCGGCGCGACTTGGACTGGGGGTCCAGGGCGTCGCGCAGACCGTCCCCGACCATGTTCACGGCGAGCACCATCACGATCAGCAGGACCGTGGGGAAGGCGAAGACCCAGGGTGCCGTGGTCGCGAACGAGGAGCCGGCCGCGATGACCATGCCGAGGCTGATGTCGGGCGACTGCACGCCCAGACCGAAGTAGCTGAGCGCGGTCTCGCCGATGATGGCGGCGCTGACCATGATCGTGGCGTCCGCGATGAGCAGGGACGACATGTTCGGCAGGATGTGGCGCAGGATGATCTTGTGCGCGGGCACGCCCATGAAGCGGGCCGCGTGGATGTACTCGCGCTCGCGCAGGGAGATGGTCAGGCCGCGCACCATCTTGGAGGTGACCATCCAGCTGAACGCGGCCAGCAGGACGACCAGGATCAGCCAGCCCCCGTCGCCGACGAAGTGCGTGGACAGGATCGCCAGGATGACGAAGTTGGGCAGGACCAGCGCCAGGTCGGCGACCCACATCAGGCCCTTGTCGGTCAGTCCGCCGAAGTAGCCGGCGAAGGCGCCGACCAGGGCGGCGAACCCGGTGGAGATCACCGCGACCAGCAGACCGATCAGCAGCGACTTCTGCAGACCCGCGGTGGCCTGGGTGAAGATGTCCTGGCCGGTGCGGTTGGTGCCCATCCAGTGCTCGGGTGAGGGCCCTTCGAGCATGGCGGAGAAGTCGCGCTCGCCCAGGTCCCAGGCGCTGATGAGGGGGCCGAGGAAGGCCAGGGCGGCCAGCAGGACGAGGAGGACGAGCCCGACGATGACCCGTCGGGTCCCGATGAGCTGACGGCCCAGATCCTTGAGCCGGCTGGGTGCCGGGGGCACGGTCGGTGCCGGTGTCGGCGCCGTGCTCTCTTCGATCGTGCTCATGGCGTGCTCTCCAGCTGGGGCGCCGTTGCGGGGCGCGGGACGTTCTGACGAGGGAGGCGGCGGGTCCGCGGGCTGTGCTGCACGGTCACACCCGCACTCTCGGGTCGAGCCAGGCGTAGAGGATGTCCGAGAGGAACGACGCCGCCATGATGGTGATCGCCATGAACCAGGAGACGGCGGCCACCACGTGCACGTCGTGGCGGAAGATGGAGTCGATGAGCCACGCCCCCATGCCGTGCCAGCCGTAGATCTTCTCGGTGAAGGTCGCGCCGGACACCAGGGCACCGAAGGTGAAGGTGAAGTAGGTGATGGTGGGGATCAGCGCGGTGCGCAAAGCGTGCTTGAACAGCGCCTGGCGGCGGGTGAGCCCCTTGGCCATGGCGGTGCGCACGAAGTCGGCGCCCAGCACGTCCAGCATCATGTTGCGCTGGTAGCGGGCGAAGGCGGCGAACAGCGCGACGGCCAGGACGAACGTGGGCAGGATCGCGTGGTGCACGCGGTTGAGCAGGAGTTCCCACCACGCCCCGTCGAAGCCCGCCGAGTACTCGCCGGAATAGCGCAGCAGCTGCATGCCCAGGCCGTCGTTGAGGGCGACCGCCATGACCTGGACGACGATCGCGATGACGACCGTGGGGACCGACAGGACGAAGAACGACGCCGCGGTGGCGGCCTTGTCGAACCGGCGGTACTGGCGCACGGCGGCGTAGGCGCCCACGGCGATGCCGATGGCGCTGCCGAGGATGGTGGCGACCGTGATCAGGCGCAGGGTGACGCCGGCCTTCATCCACATCTGGGAGGTGACGTCACCGCCCTGGATGTTGCGGCCGAAGTCGCCGGTCAGCACGCCGCTGATCCACGTGACGTAGCGCTCGGCCAGGGGGGTCTGGTCGTTGAGGTTGAGCGCGTCGAGCTGTTGGTTCACCGCCTCGGGGGTCGGCGGCGGCTGCATCTGCTCGAAGTACACACGAGGATGCAGGTTGGTGGCGGCGAGGAGGTAGGCGAAACTCGTCGCGATGAAGATCAGCACGACGTAGTTCAAAAGCCGCCTGGCCAGGAACTTGCCCAAAACTATCTCCGAACCTCACAGCCGAGCCCGGCGCTTGTCCATTGGTGTGCGCGGTCGTTACTGGGGTGTGCCCATGGTCAACGGGCCGATAGCTCAGGTGGAAGCCACCGTTAAGCGTTCGAGATCCCACGACCACCGGTGGGGGTTACTCCCGGTGACTGCCGAAACACTCTGCCTTCCGATTCACGATCCGTGACCGGAATGTCATGAGTGTGCGGGACCACGAGACACCTGACGGTAACCACTGCATCAAGAAAAGACAACGGTGCTGGATTTACCCGTCGAGACCAACCGAATTGTCTATATACGCACACAGTGCAGCGCCGTGATCGCGCAACGTCGAGGACAGGGCCGTGACCTGCGAGAACATCACCTCGCCCGAGGTTCGTGACCCACGGTGTTCACATCTGCGGACCCTTGATCCCCGAACTGGACGAAAACGACAAAAGGCTGCAACACCACTGAAACAAGGGGGCTTTAGTACATAACTTCACATATCTGTGCAAAGCTGCGTCCTCCACGCTGAGCGTGACGTCTCCCCCGCACCACCCCCGCTCCCGCCTCGCCGAACGAGCGTCAACCGCCCTTGACCAGCAACAAGGAGACGGTCCTGACATGGGAGGCCGCGTCGGCGCCCTCGTCCCGCGCCCGCACCGCGAGAGTCCCCCTCCGCGCGCGCGTGCGCAGCCGCGGCACCAGCGGCGCCACCGACCCCGACCGGAGCGCGCCCCACCACGTCCCGGCCGAGCGGGCGGCGTCGCCCGCCATGCTCAGAGCCGTCCACGTCAGCGGCCCGACCAGCACCGCCCCCCGGTCCGCCCGCCAGGCGGACAGGTGCGGCAGCACCAGCGCGGCACCGCCCACCAGAGCGATCCGCCGCGCACCGCGGTCGCGCCGCAGGGCACACGCCAGCACCGCCGAGGCGGCCACCGGCCACCACGCCTCCCGTAGCGCCCGCGATCCCAGCCGAGCCGTGTGCGCGACGTCCCCGACCACCGACCGGGCCGTCTCCGGCCACGGCGGCAGCGCGCCGCCGGGCTCCTCCCGCACCGCCGCCACGCCCGTGAGCGCCGCGACGGCCGCCCCCGAGCCGGGGCGCCCCGACGCCGCCAGCGCCAGGCCCACCGCCCCTTCCGGGTACAGCTCCGGTCCGGCCGCCCGACGGCCGTGCCGCCGGGCCAGGGGTGCCACGAGCGCCCCCGTGCCGAAGCAGGCGCGCAGGTAGCCGCCGAGGTCGGTCACCGGAAGCGACCAGAGGCGGGCGCGCGGCTCGTAGCGAACCGCCCAGCCCCGCTCCGCCAGGCGCCACACCAGGTCGAGTTCGGCTCCGGCCCCCAGCTCGGGGGCCAGCACCGCGCCCCCGATCGCGTCGCCGTCCGCCTCGCTCCACCCGGATCCGTACTCGGCCGCCTCCGGGGCCGGCGCGGCCACCGGGCGGCCGTCGAGCGCGCACCGGCGCAGGACCAGAGCGGGCAGCGGTCGCAGCGGGTCGGCGGCCGTGTGCTCGTTGCCGGCGCCCGGCCGGCCCGGCCCCTGACCCCACGGCAGCACCGGGGAGGGATCCGCGCCGCGGTCCGCCCCTGCCCGACTGGCGGCGACGGCGGCCACGGTGCGCCGCCAGTGGCCCGCCGCCCGGGGGCGCTCGGTCAGCACACGCGGGACGACCGCGGCCACGCCGGGATCGGCGAAGTGTCCCAGCGCGGCGTCGAGCCACCCGGGTCCGGGCCACGAGCCCGACTCCAGCAGGACGACGAACTCGGCCGAGCACACGCGCAGGGCCTCGGCTCTGGCCTGCGGGCCGCCGGCCGGCCCGGGCACGACCCGGGCGCCGCGAGCGCGGGCGACCCGGGCGACGGGCCCGGTCGCGCCGACGACCAGCGGACGCACTGCGGGATGGAGTTCGGCGAGGCGGTCCAGCGTACGGGCGAGCCCGCGCGCACCGGCCTGGCCCACCACGGCCACGTCGACGTCGTCGGTGGAGCGCCACGGGACCGGTGGCGCCGGCCGGGGATGGGCGAGCCCGCCCTGGATGAGGGCGCGGGCCAGGACGCGCTCGGACCGGCCGCTGGGGGCGGACCCGCTCGCCCAGCGGATCAACGCGCTCAGCTGCGAGGGCGTGAGCCGTAGCGCCCGCGGCGGACTTCCGCCCACCAGGACGTGGCCTTCGTCGGCCAGGCGCACGGCCCGGTCGATCTCGACACCGAGGCCGCGCGGCAGGGGGGAGGGGGAAGCCATGCGTCATACCCTGTCGCGTCCGGACTGGGCGGCGCAAGACCGACCGATGCCTCAGAATTCAGGACCACGTGATCTAATCGTTACCTAACGGCGCAGGCCCCGCAGGGGGCGAAACCTGGCCGATATCCGGTCCTGACCAAACCCATGCCCCTGGCAGAGACCCTCTTTAACCAGTTCAAGCGGGGTTATCCTGACCAAGCCAGGTCGGCCGGGTGCCCAGGGAGGTACGGAGCGTATGCTATGCCCGACTACGCCCTTCAGTGTCGCAGGGCACTTGCGACTGCTGTCATGACCCACCATCACCACCCTCCCACCGGCACCACCCTTCGACGGAAAGCCCGACGGCATCACCCGTACCGCTCGTCGCCGCCCTCGAACCGCGCACTCCGCGGCACAGCAACGCTTCCCTCCCTGCCCCAGGGGGCTTCGACCTGTGTGTCCAGTCAGCGCCGTGACCCGCACCCCGCGGGCATGGACGCCGCGAGGGCCAGGCGTTCACATGCCATGCCCCACGCGAACACACGTCACCGGGGAGTACACCCATATGTGTGAGACCGCACGACCGCGCAGCACCGTCACGACCTGCCACGCGCACGACCCGACCTCGCGGGTCGGCCCCTCCTGGCCGGGCCCCGGCACGTCCGCTTCGTCCCGTCCCTTACAACGTCCGGCGAATTCCATGGAAGAGCGCACCCCGCACAGCACCGAGACCGTCCCCCGAACCCTGAGACGACGGTTCCCCGGGTTGCCCAGCCAGATCGCCTACGCCCGCAGGTTCGTGGCCCGGCAGCTGGCGGACTCACCGGAACTCACCACCGCGACCCTGCTGACCAGTGAGCTCGCCACGAACGCGATCACGCACAGCGCGTCGGGGATGGCCACCGGCAAGTTCGAGGTATGCGTGCGGCTGTCGTCGGGATGGGCGCGGGTGGAGGTTCGGGACCTGGGCAACGTCATGGAAGCCCCCCAGCCCCAGCACCGGGACCCCTACGACACCGATGAACACGGTCGGGGCCTGGATCTGGTCGAGGCGCTGGCACGGGCATGGGGATCCGAGCCCCGCTCGGACGGCATGGGCCGGATGGTCTGGTTCGAGTTGTCCTGGGACGAGGAGTGAGAAGCCCCTACTCCTCGGGCGTGCGGGCGTCCTCGCTCTCGGTCGGCGTCAGCCGGTAGCGCTCGTACAACTCGCGTGCGTAGTCCTTCGCCTCCTGCGAGGGCTCCTCGCCCAGCTCGGCGCGGACGAGGTCGTCAAGGCTCTTGTTCGTGTCATCCATGTGACGCAGCCTGCCTGTAGTGCGCGGATAGCACAAATCGACGCCCCGGTGACAGCGTGTTCGGCCTGAGACCGCGAGGGCCCGACGCCGGGCAGACCCGGCTCCCGGCGCCCCGGGCCCGAAGCGAAAACGGACCGAAGACGGACCGAAGCGCGCCGCGGGCGAAGTCCCGACACGACCAAGGGCGCCCCGCGCTGTGCACGGGACGCCCTCACGGTCGAACGATCGAACGGTCAGCGGCCGACCGGCTCCTCGGCGCGCTCGGACGCACCGCCTCCGCCGTCGGACTCCCCCGCCTCACCGGCCGCGGAGACCGACCGCGCCTGGTTCCGGCGGGCGGCGCGACGCTCGCGGCGCCGCTCCCGCTTGTCGGCCCGGCGCTCCTTGCCCCGCTCCACCAGCTGGTAGAGGACCGGGACCAGGATCAGCGTCAGCAGCGTGGAGGACACCAGTCCGCCGATCACCACGATCGCGACCGGGGCCGAGACGAACGCTCCGCCGCCGGCGAGACCGGTGGCCATGGGCATCAGGGCCGCGATGGTCCCCGCCGCCGTCATCAGGATCGGGCGCAGACGGTGCCGGGCCCCTTCGACGATCGCCTCGCTCAGCTCCATGCCCTTGTTGCGGTTCTGGTTGATCAGGTCCATCAGGACGATGGCGTTGGTGATGACGATGCCGATGAGCATCACCATGCCGATCAGCGCCGCGGCGCCGACCGGGGTACCGGTCAGCAGCAGCAGGCCGAGCGAACCGGTGGCCGCGAAGGGCACCGAGATCAGCAGCAGCAGCGGCTGGATCAGGCTCTTGAACGTCGCCACCATGATCAGGTAGCAGATCACGATCGCGGCGAGCAGCGCCAGGCCGAGCTGCATGAAGCCCTCGGTCTGGTCCTCGCTGGCGCCGCCGATGGTGGCGGAGGCACCCGAGGGCAGGTCCAATCCGTCCACGGCCTCCATGACCTCGGCGCTGACCGTACCCAGGGATCCGGTGACGGTGGCCGACACGCTGGCGCTGGTCACTCCGTCCACACGGGTCAGCTCGGGCGCCTGGAGCACCTCTTCGACCTCGGCGACCTCGGAGAGCTCGATCTCCTCCCCCGTGGGCGTGACGAGCGGCAGCTCCTCCAGCTCGTTCACGGACTCCGGCGCCTCCTGGACGCGGACCACCACGTCGTGGCGGGCGTCGTCGAGGGTGGCGGTGCCCACGCGCTGGCCCTGGAAGGCCGCGGTGACCGCCTGGCCGACCATCGCCTCGGACATGCCCTGGTCGGCCGCTTCCTCGGCGTCGACGCGGACCTCCAGGGCGGCCTGCGAGGCGGCGACCCCGTTGACGACGTCGGCGACGCCGTCGATCCCGTCCAGCTCCTGCTCGACCAGGTCCGTGGCCTCGGTCAGGGTCTGCTGGTCCTCCGCGGTGACCTGGACGTCGATGTCGGACGTGGCGCCCATGCCGCCGGAGGAGTCCAGACGCGGCTCGTGCTCGGTGTCGATGTCGGCGAACGCGTCGCGCAGCACCTCGCGGTTGCGCAGCTGGTCGGTCTCGGGGTCGGCCGTGATGGTGTAGGAGATCTCGTCGGATCCTCCGCCCATCATCGGGTCGTTGCCACCGACACTGACCTGGTAGGAGTCGATCCAGGCCATCCCGGCCAGGACGTCCTCGACCTTGGCGGCCTCCTCGTCGGCGGTGTCCAGCGACGTGCCGGGCTCGAGCTCCTGGACGGCCAGGTAGGTGTTCTCCTCGGCCTGGCCGAGCCAGTCGGTCTCCGCGGTGGTGGCCATGGCGACCGTTCCACCGACGATGACGACCGCCGCGGCGAGCGTGATCGCCGTGGCGCTCTTGCGCTTGGTGGTGATCCACCGGATGACCGGGAGGTACATGCGCTGGAGCGGACGGCGCTTCTCGCGCTCGCTCTCCTGGCGCTCGAGCTCCTCCTGGGAGACGTCGCCGACCTCCCGCGGGCGCAGGAACCAGTAGCACAGCACCGGCGTGATGGTGAGGGCCACGAGCAGCGAGGCGGCCAGCGCCAGGCTGCTGGTCACGGCGAAGGGCGTGAAGAGCTCGCCCACCATGCCGCCGACGAAGGCCAGCGGCAGGAAGACGGCGATGGTGGCGAAGGAGGACGAGGCCACGGCGGTGGCGACCTCGCGCACACCGTCCTTGACCGCGGTCATGCGTTCCTTGCCGTAGTCCATGTGGCGCCGGATGTTCTCCAACACCACGATGGAGTCGTCCACGACACGACCGATGGCGATCGTGATCGCCGCCATGGTCAGCATGTTCAGGGTGAACCCGAACGCCTGCATGCCCAGGAAGGACACCAGCAGGGAGGCCGGGATCGAGACCGCGATGACCAGCGTGGAGCGGATGGACAGCAGGAACACCAGGATGACGATGACCGAGGCGACCAGGCCGTAGCCGCCGGCCTCGAACATGTCGGTGATGGAGTCGTTGATGAACGGCGCCTGGTCGAAGACGACGGAGACGTTGATGTCGTCGCCGAGCACGTCGGCCTGTTCGTCCAGGACCTTCTCGATGCCCTCGGAGATCTCGACGGTGTTGCCGTCGGGCATGGCCATGATCATCAGCGCGATGCTGGGGTCGCCGTCCAGGCGGGCGATGCTGCCGGAGTCCTGGGAGACGAGCTCGACCTCGGCGACGTCGCCGATCTGGACGGGCTCGGGCGCGGCGGCCGGGGGCGCCCCGGGGACCGCCGCCGACTGGTCGACACCCTGCTGCGGCTGCAGCCACAGGTCCTCGACGGCCTCCAGGGAGGTGAGCTGCTCACCGGTGGTGACGCTCAGGGAGCGGCCGTCCTCGTCGATGGAGCCGCCGGCCATGAGCAGGCCGCTGGACTCCAACGCCTGGGTGACGTCGTTCGAGGTGACGCCGGCGTCCTCCATCTCGTCCTCGTCCAGGACGACCTCGACGTCCTCGCCGGGCACGCCGGTGAGGTTCGCGGCGCGCACGCCGGGCACGGACTCCAGCTCGGGCAGGAGCACGTTCTCGATGGTGGCGGCCATGGCCTGCTCGTCGCCGCTCTCGGTGCTCGCGGCGAGCATGACCACGGGGAACATGTCCGTGCTCATGGACATGACGTTGGCGTCGACCTCGTCGGGCAGGAACCCTGCGGCCTGGTCGACCGCGACCTGGGTCTCGCGCACGAGCGCGTCCTGGTCCTGGCCGTAGTCGAACTCCGCCATGATCTGGGCGGAGCCGGTGCTGCTCGTGGAGTTGACCGCGGTGACGCCCTCGACGCCCTGGACGGCCTGCTCCAGCGGTTCGGTGACCTGTCCCTCCACGACCGTGGGGGTGGCGCCCTCATAGGACGCGGTGACCATGACCATCGGCAGCGAGAACTCCGGGAAGAGCTCGCGCTTGGCCGACATGGCCGCGAGGACCCCGAAGAAGAGGATGGCCAGAGTGATGAGGAGGACCAGCGCCCGGTTGCCGAGCGACACGACCGAGAGTCGGTTCATGTGGTCGCTCCCTTCGTGGTGTGGCGGGTCGTCCCCACGGGGGAACGGCCCGTTCCACGGACCCTGATGGCCGATCTGGACATGAGAGTTTCTCGCTCCTAGTTCGCTGCCGTATGGACCGCCGGACCGGACGGTGCCGCGGGCGGGGTCGCCCGCGCAGGCCGGTGCTCCGATCGCGTGACCGGTCCTCGAAAGTTGTGTGGGGGATGCAGGCCCCGAGCCCGGGTGCCGGGCCCGCGCTCGCGGGCGGTGCATCCGCCGGGCGCGCTTCTCACCTTACTTCGCGACATATCGGAAGTTGAGCCCAACGGGCGTGGTTCAGGGAAGTCTCAGGGTCGCGTCAGTCTTCTGTCAGGGTCGGCCCCGACGAAAGTCGGAGCCGCTCTCCGGATTCCTCGGATTCCCCTGTGCGACGTGGCGCTTCTCAGGCGGGCGACCGTGCGCAATAGTAATGCGCGTCACATTCCTTTTCCACCCCGGAACGCCTTCGACGTCGTTTCGCATACCCGAATGACACGGCCGGGAACTCTGCGTCAACACGAACCGCATTCGACGCGCGGCGCGAATAGCGTCATTCACCCGGTCAACCGACCACCGGGCGGACCGACGAACGTCAGGCGCTCGGCGCGCGCTCCTCGAGGGGCTCGTGCGGCTGCGCGGTGCCCCACACCACCCGCAGCAGGTCGTCGAGCGCGTGCGCGAGGGAGTCGTCGACCAGCTCGTAGCTGACCTGGCGGCCCCGGGCGTGGGTGCGCACCAGACCGCAGTCGCGCAGGCAGGCTAGGTGGTTGGAGACGTTCTGGCGCGTCAGCCCGAGCTGGTCGGCCAGTCCCGCCGGATAGTGCGGCCCGTCGAGGAGGGCGAGGAGGAGCCGGCTGCGCGTGGGATCCGACAGCGCGCGGCCGAGGCGGTGGATGGCGGAGAGGCGCTGCTCGGCGGTCAACATGAAAATCATTGTACATAACTTGCTGTATAGACAGCCGGGACTGTATAAACAGTCGTGACTGAACTGTCCGTGCGGTGGGCACGGACACGGGTGCACGGCGGCCGACGGACCGAGACGACGGGGGAACCGATGGGTGCGGGACACGGACACGGCCACGGCATGACGACGGCGGGGGCGGCCAACCGTTCGAGGCTGGCCATCGTCCTCGCCCTCATGCTCTCCGTCGCCGTCGTCCAGGTCGTGGGCGCCGCGTTCAGCGGCAGCCTCGCCCTGCTCGCCGACGCCGGCCACACCGTGACCGACTCCCTCGGCGTCGCCCTGGCCCTGGTGGCCGTGTGGATCGCGGGCCGTCCCGCCACCACCCAGCGGACCTTCGGCTTCCAGCGCGCGGAGATCCTCGCCGCCGCCGTCAACGCGCTGGTCCTGTTCGGCCTGTGCGGGTTCATCGTGGTGGAGGCGGTCGAACGGCTCCAGTCCCCCGCGCCCGTGTCCGGACTCGGGATGGTGGCCGTGGCCGCCTTCGGCCTGGTCATCAACATCGTCGGGCTGTTCGTGCTGCGCGGCGGCGCCAAGGAGAGCCTCAACGTCAAGAGCGCCTACGTCGAGGTCCTGGGTGACGCGCTGGCCTCCGTGGGCGTCATCGTCGGCGGCCTGGTGGTCTGGATCACCGGCTGGGCCCAGGCCGACACCGTGGTCTCCCTGGTCATCGCCGCCATCATCGTCCCCCGCGCCTGGTCGCTCCTGCGCGACGCCGTGCACATCCTGCTGGAGGCCGCGCCCAAGGGCATGGACCTGGACGAGGTACGGGGCCACCTCCTCGGCCACCCCGCCGTCATCGACGTCCACGACCTGCACGCCTGGACCATCACCTCCGGGGTCCCGGTCATGTCGGCGCACGTGGTGGTGGCCGAGGACGACCTCAAGGACACCGGCCGGATGCTGGACGAACTGCACGGATGCCTGGCCGGGCACTTCGACGTCGAGCACTCCACCCTGCAGCTCGAACCGCCCGGCCACGCCGACCACGAGGGCGCCGACCACGCCTGAGGCACTCGGGACGCCTGGGGCCTGAGAGGGTCATCCGGGAACGCCGCCCGGGCCGCCCGCGGCCCACGACCTGCCCGCCCTGCCCCCACGGCCTGGTCACACCCCGGTACCCTCCGGCGGGCCCCGTGCCACGCACTCCCTCCCAACTGGCAGAATCGATCCGGTCCGGAGGACGTGACACGGAGGTTTGGGTGGATACGGGACAATGAGGTGGGTGTCCGACGCGACGCGCGACCGAGCCGCACTGTGGAGGGCTGTGGTCGGCCGCCGCCTGTCCGAACTGCGTTCCACGTTCACGCTGCGCAGACGGCGCCGCTTCGAGCAGGCGCTGGTCCGGCCCCGGTCGGCGTGGGACAAGCCCGCGCGCGCCTTCCTCGTCATGTTCGTCGCCGTCGACGCGCTGGGCACGCTCCTGCTCATGACTCCGGCCGCCTCCACCCGCGCGGAGGGCCTGACCTTCGTCGAGGCGTTCTTCACCGCGACGACCTCGCTGGCGGTGTGCGGCCTGTCGGTCATCTCCATCGGCGGCGACCTCACCACGTTCGGCCACGTCGTGGTCCTGGCCCTGATCCAGGTCGGCGGCATCGGCATCATGACCCTGGCCTCCCTGCTGGGCGTCGCCGTCGTGCAGAGGTTCAGCCTGCGCATGACCCTGAACGTGCAGGCGGAGAACCGGGCCCTCGCGGTGGGCGACGTCGGCGGGATCGTGCCCCGCGTGGTCAAGGTGTGCCTGGTCATGGAAGCGCTGGTGTTCCTGATCATCACGCCGCGCATGTGGCTGGGCCACGGCATCCCGCTCGGGGACGCCGCCTACTCCGGCCTGTTCCACTCCATCTCCGCGTTCAACAACGCGGGGCTCTCGCTCTACGACGAGAGCATGTCCCGTTTCTCCGGTGACGCGATCGTCCTCATGCCCATCGCGGCCGCCGTGATCCTCGGCGGCATCGGGTTCCCCATCCTCATCGAGATGCGCCACCACTGGCGTACGCCCGAGCACTGGTCACTGCACTCCAAGCTCACGATCATCACCAGTGGACTGCTCTTCGGCGTCACGGCCGTCCTGATCATCCTCATGGAGTGGAACAACCCGGACACGCTCGGCGGGCTGCACTGGTGGGCCCGGATCACCGACGGGATCTTCCACGGCGTCATGCCGCGCAGCGGCGGCTTCAACGCCACCGATACCGGGGCCATGAACGACTCCACGCTGCTGCTCACGATCATGATGATGTTCGTCGGCAACGGCAGCGCCGGGACCGCGGGGGGCATCAAGGTCGCGACTCTGGCCGTGCTGTTCCTGGTGGTGTGGTCCGACGTGCGCGCGCACGACCGGGTGCACGTGTTCGACCGCCGGCTGGCGCCCGACGTCATCCGGCAGTCGTTGAGCCTGACCTTCCTGTCGATGACCGTGGTCGCCGTCACGACGGTGTTCTTCCTGCACACGACGCCGTTCACCTTCATGGAGACCCTGTTCGAAGTGGTCTCCGCCGTGGGTGTGGTCGGATTGTCCATGGGCATCACCCCTGATTTGGCCCCCTGGGCACAGAGCCTGATCGCGGTCCTGATGATGGCCGGGCGCATGGGACCCATCACGTTCGTGACCGCGCTGGCGTTCCGTGAACGCAAGCGCCGCTACGATTTCGCCGAAGCGCGGCCGATGATCGGCTGAGATTGACGAGGAGAGGCCACGTGCCGCACAGCAAGAAGGTGTCCGACAAACGCATCCTGGTGATCGGGTTGGGCCGCTTCGGCAGTTCCATGTCCCTGGAGCTGGTCAACCACGGCTGGGAGGTGCTGGGCATGGACTCCAGCCCGCGGCTGGTCCAGATGTTCTCGGACGCCCTGACCCACACCGTCATCGCCGACGCCACCGACGACGAGGCGCTCCGCCAGATCGGCGCCTCGCAGTTCAGCCACGCCGTGGTCGCGATCGGCACGCATCTGGAGGAGAGCATCCTGGCGACCTCCCAGCTGGTCGACCTGGGCGTGCCGGACATCTGGGCGAAGGCCGTCAGCCGGCGCCACGGCCGGATCCTGGAACAGGTCGGCGCCCACCACGTGGTCCTGCCCGAGCACGACATGGGTGAGCGCGTGGCCCACCTGGTGTCGGGGCGGATGCTGGACTACGTGGAGCTGGAGGAGGGCTTCTCCCTCGGCAAGACCAAGGCGCCCCGAGAGCTGCTCGGCAAGTCCCTGCGCGAGACCCGGGTCCGGCACAAGTACGGGATCACGGTGGTCTCGGTCAAGCGGCTGGGCGAGCCGTTCACGTACGCCACCGAGGAGACCGTGCTGCACAAGGGCGACCTGATCGTGGTCGCGGGGCGCACCGAGGACGTGGAGCGCTTCGCCGAGTCCAACTGAGGCCGGTGCGCGGGTTCACCACCTGAGGCACACGGCCGGGTCCACCTGAGGCGTACGGCCGGGCCGGCGGAGGGCTCTTCGGGAGCCGATCGGGAGCCGCTCGAATGCGGACAAATTGACAACCGTTTTCATTTTCCCGATGATGGACCCATGCGAACTGGGACAACCTTGCGTGCGGCCGCCCTCGGCGCCGCCATGATGACACTGGCGGCGTGCGGCGGCGGCGGGGAGGAAGCGTCCGGGGCCGAGCCCGCCGACGCCGCCCTGACCGTGGTCACGGGCGTCTACCCCCTGGAGTGGCTGGCCACGGAGGTCGGCGGCGACCGCGCCTCCGTCGTCCAGCTCACCGAACCCGGCGTCGAGCCGCACGACCTGGAGCTGACCGGTCGACAGGTCGGCCAGGTGAGCGAGGCCGACATCGCCCTCTCCGTCTCCGGCCTCCAGCCCGCGGTGGACCAGGCCGTCGAGCAGGAGGCCGCCGAGGCCGCCCTCGACGTCGCCGACATCGTCGAACTGCGCCCCGCCGACCCCGAGGAGGAGGCGCACGAGGACGAGGAGGGCGACGAGCACGCCCACGAGGATGAACACGCTCATGAGGACGAGCACGCCCATGAGGACGAAGAGGCCCACGAGGAAGAGGAAGCCCACGCGGAGGAGGGCGGGGAGGACGCGCACGACCACGGCGAGTTCGACCCGCACTTCTGGCTCGACGTCGACCTGATGTCCCAGACCGCCACCGCGCTCGCCGAGCGCATGGCCGAGGTCGACCCGGACGGGGCGGCGGCCTACGAGGAGAACGCCGAGGCCGTGACCGCCGAACTGGTCGCGATCGGCCAGGAGTACGAGGACGGCCTCGCCTCCTGCGCCCACGACGAGGTGGTCGTCGGGCACACCGCGTTCACGTACCTGACCGACGCCTACGGGCTGGAGCAGATCGGCGTCAGCGGGGTCGACCCCGACAGCGAGCCCTCGCCCTCGCAGATCGCGGCGATCTCCGACATCGTCGAGGACCGCGGCATCACCACGGTCTTCACCGAGCCCCTGATGCCGGACGCGACCGCCGACACCATCGCCGCGGAGTCCGGCGCCCAGGTCGAGGTGCTCGACCCCCTGGAGGGCGTCACCGAGGACTCCCCCGGCGACGACTACCCCTCGATCATGCGCGGCAACCTGGCGGCCCTGACCACCGCCCTGGAGTGCTCCTGATCCATGCCGGACGGGGCCGCCCGCCCCGCGGCACCACCGGTTCCACACCTTGCGCGCCCCACCGATCCCTCCGGATCGGTGGGGCTTTGTGCGTGTACGCACCCCTGCGATACGGGGCGGATCGGACGTTCGCCCGCCTCGGCCCATTGGTCCCGGGTCACCACAGGACTCCCATCGGGTTACACCGCGCTTACATCGAACCAAAGTCGGGGACAGGTGGTGTTGGTCACGCTAAGCTTGTGAATGTGCCGGTGCTTATGCACGTGCATCTGGCAGTGCATCGGCACGCACGTTCCCCACACGTTCGAAGGAGCAGGACCATGACCGCACACAACGGGATCAGCGCCACCGAGCTCACCGAGGCCGCCTGGCAGAAGGCCAAGCGCAGCAACTCCCAAGGAGCCTGCGTGGAGATGGCTCGTCTGGCCGACGGTTCCATCGCGGTGCGCAACTCGCGCTTCCCCTCGGGTCCCGCGCTCGTCTACACGCAGGAAGAGATCGACTGCCTCATCCACGGCGCGAAGGACGGCGACTTCGACAACCTGATCAGCTAGGCCGTGTCGGCTGGATCGCGCCGCCCACCCGTCGCCCACCGCCACCCACTGGGGCGCTGCGCGCATCGGGTGGGCTCGCGCCCTCAACCGACACCTGCGGTGCGATCACACCCTCCCGTAGAGGGTTGAGCGTCCCCCTCGCCCACGGGGACGCACGACGTCACAGGGCATAGCGGGAACCACCGCCTCGGTGGAATCGGCCTCGATCCGCCCCACACGGACAGGCCGGGCACGAGTGCCCGGGGTCGGCGTCGGCCGCGAGTGATCCGGCGGCCGAGCACCGCCGGGACCTGATCCGCGGCGCACCGGGGGCGTGCCTCGGGTCAGGCTCCGGCGGTGGCTCCGCCGGTGAGGGGCGGAGCTACCGCGCGACGCCGATGACGGAGCGCTCCAGCTCGTCCGCGGAGCCTTCCATCGAACCGGAGAACACGAAGGGCCCGCCGCGGCGAGCCCATACCCTCGTGTCACACCCGTGCGCGTCCTACGGACGGCCCACGACGGGTGTCAGTCCCTCTCCAGGTCCTCCAGCATCTCCTCGAGCAGCTCCAGCGTCTCGTCCGGCGTGGCCGCCGCGACGCTGAGCCTGGTCATCGCCTTGGTGTAGGCCTCCACGACACTGCGCCGGTCCACGATCTCACCGTCGGTGAGCTGTTCCAGGTACAGGAGGTCGGCCAGCTCGAACTCCGAGTAGCGCAGCAGGGTGAAGGAACCCGCCTCCGCCGCGTGCGCGCCCACCTCGAAGGGGATGATCTGCAGCGTGATGTTGTCGTAGTCCCGGCAGAACTCGATGAGCCGCCGGATCTGGCCGCGCATGATCTCCCGACCGCGGGCCTTGCCGCCGATGGGCCGGCGCACGGCCGCCTCGTCCAGGATCACCCACATGCGCATCTCGTGGTCGCGGTCCAGACGTTTCTGTCTCTGGAGTCTGGCCTCGATCCGCTGCTCGGTGACCATGTCCGTCTCGACGCCGCCGGAGATGATCTCGCGCGCGTACTCCTCGGTCTGGAGCAGGCCGGGGACGAACTGCGACTCGTAGATGCGGATGTGGTCGGCGGCCTCCTCGAAGCCGACGTACCGCACGAGCCACTTGTGGAGGGAGTCGCCGTACTCCTTCCACCAGCCGGGCTTGTTGGATTCGCGGGCCACTTCGAGGAATTGCTTGATCACCGTGCGGTCGGAGACCCCGTACATCTTGAGGAGGTCCTCGATATCGCGCAGCTTGAATCCGACCCGGCCCAGTTCCATCCGGCTGATCTTCGACGCCGAGGCCCGAATCCGGTTCCCGGCGTCCTCGCGCGTGATACCGCGCTGTTCGCGATACTTCCGTAGCTCGTGCCCAAGCAGCATGCGACGCACGGTGGGGCCACTCCCCTTGCGCAGTCGAGCGATATCCACGTTCGCCGCCTCTCTGTCATTCCCCACAAGAGTATCCGGAACCGCCGGATACCCCTGCCGTGCGGTCACGACACTACATGTACACGATGGACGCATTGCCCCCCGCCACCACCGCTCGTGATGTGCGATGCGACAAGTCCGGCGACCCACAACGCACCTGTCCATCGATCGTCGACACAGTGGGCCCGGGGACGGCGCCCGCGGCGACGGCACCCGGATCACACGAATTGCGCCCAAACGAACTTTCCGCCCGGCGGTGTGGGAATCACACCCCACTCTCGCGCGAAAGCGCTCACCAGGGCAAGTCCCCTCCCGCCCTCCACGGTCGGATCCGGCTCCCTTCTGCTCGGCAGGCGATCTCCGCCGTCCCGGACGGCACAGATGAATTCACGCCCGCTGCGCATCAGGGACAGCTGAATGCCCTCGGCGCTGCGCCTGGTCAAGGCCAGCGGACCGCCGTGGCGCACCGCATTGGTGACCAATTCGGAAACCACCAGCGCGACATCTCCGGCCAAGTACTCCATGTCCCATTCTCGGAGAAGTGCCTCCGAAATCTCGCGTGCGGCTCCCACGGCGTGGGGCTGGGACTCCAGGCCCCACGTCACCGCGTCATGGCGGTCGCCGCAGACCGGTGTGTTCCAACGGCGGGAACCGTGCGTCAGGACCTTGAGCCACCATCCCCCGGCCGGCTCCGCCACCGCCTCCGCACACTCCATGCCATCCACTCCTCACTGATGCGACGTGGCCGTCTCCGGCGCCGCGCTGCCGTCGAGGGCGTGTGCCGCTGCACGGATCGAATGCACGTGCATCTTGGCTCTGTTCGGCAATCGTAGGCCACCTCCGGCCCATGTGCAGGCAAACCGCGATACCAGATCGAGAGGTTGTCGCCATCCCAGGTAGGAGTGCCGGACCGGGCCCGCCAGGTCGAACTCCTAGGGGACCCCCGGAGGCGTACCGACCGGTAGGCATGCGGATAGGATTCGCACGCGCCCACCACGTGACTTACTGGAGGTTTCACATGTCCCCAACGCCTCGTGTGGCGATCGTGACCGGAGCGGCCCGCGGAATCGGTGCCGCCACCGCCGAGCGCCTGGCGCGTGAGGGCCGGGCCGTCGCCGTGCTGGACCTGAAGGAGTCCGACGCCCAGGAGGTCGTGGACCGCATCACCGCCGACGGTGGAAAGGCCCTCGCGGTGGGCTGCGACGTCTCCGACGCCGACCAGGTCACCGCCGCGGTCGCCACCGTCGCCGAGCGGCTCGGCCCGCCCGCGATCCTGGTCAACAACGCGGGCGTCCTGCGCGACAACCTGCTCTTCAAGATGTCCCCGGACGACTGGGACACCGTGATGAACGTGCACCTGCGGGGCTCCTTCCTCATGAGCAAGGCCGCCCAGGCGCACATGACCGAGAACAGCTGGGGCCGGATCGTCAACCTGTCCAGCTCCTCCGCCCTGGGCAACCGCGGCCAGGCCAACTACTCCGCGGCCAAGGCGGGTCTGCAGGGCTTCACCAAGACCCTGGCGATCGAGCTCGGCAAGTTCGGCGTGACCTGCAACGCCGTGGCCCCGGGGTTCATCGAGACCGACATGACGCGGGCCACCGCCGAGCGCATCGGGATCGACTTCGACGCCATGAAGGAGTTCAAGGCCAAGGAGATCCCCGTGCGCCGCGCGGGCGTCCCGGCCGACGTCGCCAACACGGTCGCGTTCCTGACCGGTGAGGACGCCGGGTTCGTCTCCGGCCAGGTCATCTACGTGGCCGGCGGCCCGCTCGACTAGGCACGCCCCCGCGAACACCCTGCGTGCCCCGTCCGGCTCGTCCGGTCGGGGCACCGGGTCGGTGCCGTGCGCGGGCCCGGGGAGGGCACGGCACGAGCGCCGCCCTCCGGGCTCCCGGTTCACCGGGTGAACTCCTCGGTCTGCGTCCCCTCCAGGGTCTCGGTGACCAGGGAGACCATGGACTCGATGAGTTCGACCCCGGCGGCGTAGTCGCTGTTGCCGTCGGTGAGGACGGCCACGAGGTACTCGCGTTCGGGGCCGGCCACGAAGCCGACGCTGTTGACGTTCCAGAGCCCGTCGTTGGACGCGCGCGGCGTCCAGCCGTTCTTCACCCCGACGGTGTCCTCGGGCCCGGCCGCGGCCGAGACGCCCCATCCCTGTTCGGGGGCCACCGTCTCCATCAGGCCGAGCACGAAGGCGCGGTCCTCCTCCGACAGCGGACTGTCCTCGGTGTACAGGGCGCGCAGCAGGCGGATCTGGTCGGCGGCGGTGGTGCGGGTGGCCCCCCACACCCCGGACGCGTTGGGCTCGGTGCCGCTCAGTCCGAGGGTCCGCGCTCCCTCGACGAAGCCGTCGGTGAACCCGTTGCGCTGGTAGAGGACGTCGGTGACGTCGTTGTCGCTGTAGCGGATCATCGTCTCGGCCTGGGCGCGCTCCCCGGCGGTGAGCTCGCCTCCTCCCTCCTGCGCGCGGGCCAGGAGCATGGTCACCAGGCTGAGCTTGACGACGCTCGCGGTGTAGATCGGCTCATGCGCCCCGTAGCTGTAGGCGGCGCCGGTGCGCAGGTCCTGGACGGCGAGTCCGACGTCCGCGCCGGAGTGGGCGACGAGGTCGTCGATCCGGTCGGTGAGCTCCGCGCGTTCCTCCGCGCTCAGGGGGGAGCCGCCTGTGGCCGGCACGGTGACGGGGGCGAAGGGGACCAGGGTGAACGCGTGTCCGGAGAGCAGGCCGGACAGGTGGCGCGGATCCGGTGCGGGGGCACCGACCGAGGCCGATCCCGCACCCGACACGGTCAGCACCATGGCCGCGACCAGTGCCGCGGCCACGATCGCCGGCGGCCGGACTCGAGATGCACCGAGAATGCGCCAGGGCACACGATCACCGATTCGTTCGCACGGCGGGGGGATGCAGTGTGCCTGCGATTATTCACCCGAACACGGACGGGCGAACACATCCGAGACGGAATCGGTACCAATTGCACATCATGCGTTTTCAGAACGGGGTTCTATCGCCACCCGCACCCGTTCAGGGCTGGTCGGGCTCGTCGATCCCCCGCGCGACGAGCGCCTCACCCGTCGCCTCGGCCATCCGCAGCAGCTGCACGATCACCGGAACCACGAGCAGATGCGGCCGTCCGGACAGACCCCGCGCCACGTAGCCCTCACGGGCCGCCCGCCAGGCCGTGGCCACCATCGGGATCGAGCGGATGGTCAGGGCCAGGACCAGGGCCACCCGGTCCGGGTCGACGCCCACGTGCCGCAGCGGGCGGGCGGCGCGCTCGAACAGGTCGAGCATCTCCCGCACCCGTGTGGTGAGCGTGACGGCGTTGGCGAGCAGAATCAGGGCGGCCAGTTGGGCGACCAGGCGCACGGCCGTGGGCCAGTCGCCGAACAGGGTCTGGAACACCGCGATGGCCAGCAGGAACGGCCACATCACCCGTAGGACGTGCCAGGCGCGGCGCGCGCCCAGTCCGCTCAGGGGGTACACGGCCAGGGCGGCGGCCAGGGCGGCGACGCTGACCCGCGGGTCGCCCGCGACGATGATCACCACGCTCACGGCCAGCAGCGCGAGCAGTTTGGTCCCGGCCGTCAGGCGGTAGAGCACCCCGGTGCCGGGAACGTACAGGCCCGTCACCGGCCGGCCCCGTCCCGCTCCTCGTCGAGCATGCCGTCGGTGTAGGCCGCCACAGCGGCGTCGGGGGGACCGTCGAAGACCACGCGGCCCTCGTCGACGACCAGCACGCGATCGAAGTCGGCCAGTAGGTCGAGGTCGTGCGTGAACAGGATGAGCTGCTGTTCGAGGCCGGTGAGGGTGCGGTGCACCATGCGCGTGTTGCGCAGGTCGAGCAGGGTGGTGGGCTCGTCGCACACCAGGATCGCGGGTTCGGTCGCCATCACCGAGGCCAGCGCGAGCAGCTGTTTCTGTCCGCCGGAGAGCAGGTGGCCGGGGTGGTCGCGGTGGCCGTCGAGGCCGAACCGCTCCAGCAGGGCGTCGACCCGGCGGGCGGTCTCCTCGCGGCCCAGCCGGAGCCGGCGCAGCCCGATCTCCACGTCCTCGGCGACCGTGGGCATGACGATCTGGTTGGCGGCGTCGGAGAAGACGAACCCCACCCGGCGGCGGATCCGCCGGGCGTGGCGCCGGGTGTCCCACTCCCCCAGACGGACCCGGCCCTCGTCGGGGACGACGAGGCCGTTGAGGGTCCGGGCGAGCGTGGATTTGCCCGACCCGTTGGCCCCGATCACGCCGATGCGGTGCTCGGCGAGGTCGAGGGTGACGTCGCGCAGGACCACGCGGCCGTCGTAGGAGTGGGAGACACCCTCCAGGCGGAGCATCAGGCGTCCTCGGCTCGTTCCGTGGCGGTGTCGGCGGCGACCGGCCGCCCGGCCGGCGGGATGGGGTAGGCACGGGCGACGGTGGCGGCGATGGCGGCCGCGATCACGGCCTTGACCAGGTCGCCGGGCAGGTAGACGGCCATGGAGTAGCCGGCGGCGAGGAAGCCGTCCCCGAGGGCCACGGCCATCCACGGGACGCCGATCGCGTAGATCAGGGCGATGCCGCCGAGCACGTTGATGCCCAGCCCGGGCCAGAACCTGTACTTCCCGCGGCGCACCATGAGGTCGGTGAGCAGCCCGATGACCAGGGCGGCGAACACCCAGCTGACGATGAACCCGGCCGAGGGCGCCGCCAGGACGGCGATACCTCCGCGTCCGCCCGCGAACAGGGGGAGCCCGGCCAGTCCCAGGACGAGGAAGGTCGCCACGGCCAGGGTGCCGCGCTTCCAGCCCAGGAGGCTGGGCGCGAGCATGATGCCGAGGGTCTGGAGCGTGATCGGGACGGGGGAGAACGGGATCGGAATGGCGACCGTGACGCTCAGGGCGGCGATCAGCGCCGCGAAAACGGCGATGAGCGCGAGATCGCGGGCGGTCAGGCCCTTGTACTGGACCGATGTCGACGCGAAGGCGGGCATGCGTGTGTCCCCTCCGAGGAGTGTGTGGGAGATGATCGCACCCATTGTCCGTTATGCCGACCCGCCGACGGGAGTCCAGGCCCGACAGATACCGAGCCCCGAAGCTTGTAGGAGTTACTCCGGGGCGGCCCAGGTCACGGGCGTGCCGCGCGGCGGAGGGGCCGCGCCGGCTCCCCGTCCCCCGCGAGGGCACCTCTTCCGGATTGGTCCACACGTTCTCCGCGAAGCGCGGTACCAGTCACCGGAAAAGCTCTAGCATCGTCCGAGTACCGAGTCGAACTCCCCTCACGAAGGTACCCACACGTGACCATCACGCCCCGGCCGCAGACGATCGACTCCATCGCGAGGGCGGTCGTCACCCAGTGCGCGCCCGACGAGAAGGCCCACTACCCCCACCTGCGAGATGACTTCTTCGACCGCGGGAGCAGGACACCCGACGCCGATCACCCCCTGGGGTTCGGTGCCGTCGCCGTCGGCGTCGTCACCGGCATAGTCCTGAGCGTCCTCCACGAACTGGCGGTGGGTTCGCTGACCGAGGCCGCACGGCCCTGGTGGGACCGGTCCTGGGCATGGATCCTGACGAGACTGGGGATGCGCAAGGCACCCGAGACGGGCCCGGGCACAGTGCTCGCGGCCATTCCCGCGGACCGCATCGACGCCGTCACCAAGGCCATCGTGGCCCACGCCGTGCGCGCCGACATCCCCGAGGAGAAGGCGAGTCTGATCGCCGAGGCGGTGATCCGTGAACTGGACGAACCCGGTGGCCCCATCGACGGCACGACCGGTTCCGGAGAGCACTGACACGCCACAGGCCGCGGACCTCGATCCGTTCAGGTACACCTCGGCGACGATGACCCGCTTCGTGCTTCTCATCGTGGCCACGGTCAGCGCTTCCCTGACCGTTCTCAGTATCCTGGCGGGCATCATCGGCCGGACCGATGTGCCCGGGCTCCCCGGTGTCCACGCGTGCGCCGCCGACGCACGCGCCGACGCGGGCCGGGTTCCCGCGCTGACGCTCCTCACCGAGTACGGGGACTGCGTCGCGCACGGGCTGCGGGCCAGCGGTCTGACCATCGTCGCGACCGCGCTGGCCCCTCTCGGTATCGCCCTCGCCGTCTATACCCTCTACCCCTGGCTGCTACGGAGGCGGATGCGGCTCCTGAGCGAGCAGGAGGAACCAGGGCTCCACACGCGAGCCGACGAGGTGCTGAGGTCGGCACTGGGCCCGTACCGGGACAGGGTCACGCTGCTGATCACCCGCGGGAGCGCTGGAGGGGCCCGGGCGTTCGGGGCCTGGGGTCGCTATTGGATCGCCATCGACCGGGGTCTCCTGCCCGCGGAGGCCGAGGGCGCGGGGACGGGCAGCGCTGTCGCCGTCATCCATCACGAAGCCGCCCACGTCCGCAACCGCGACATCGACATCACCTACCTCACCATCGCGATCTGGTGGGGCTTCCTGGCGATCTCGCTCCTCCTGCTGCCGCTGGCGTTCCTGAACCGGCAGGTCGTCGTGGACTTCGGGCTGCCCCTGGCCGTGGCGCTCGCCGTGCTGGTCCACGCGCGTGCACGGGTCCTCCGGGTCCGCGAGCTCTACGCCGACGCCCGCTCCGCCCTCGATCCACAGGCGCGACCGTGGCTGCTCCACCTGCTCGGCCGTCCCGCGAGGACGGTGTCCGGCCCCAAGCGCGTCCTGCGCGCGCTCACCAGTGCGCATCCTCCTCCGGACGTCCGCCGAGCCACGATCCAGGATCCGCGGCGTCTGCTGCGCGGCGGTGACGCGGACGTGGCCTTCACCGGTTTCGCGATCGGCCTGTCCTACAGCGTGCTCCAGCTGTTCCTGCCCACCCCGGACGACGCCGGCGGACGCTTCTCCCTCCCGACGGCCCTGATCTTCGCCACCTTTCTCACGACGGTCCTGACGGCGATCATCTGGCGTTCCGTCCTGGGGGAGTCCGCCCGTGGCCGGCGTTCACCGTCCACCGCACGGACCGCACTGGCCCTGACCTGCGGGGTGCTCGTCGGGCAGGTCCTCACTCCGGGCCCGCATGTGGTCACCTGGGACGCCATGCTGGTCGCGAGCCCCCCAGGAGCCCTGCTGCTGGCGGTGCTCCTGTGGGGATGGTGCTGGATCCTGGTGGGCTCACTCTCGTTCGCCGCCACCTGTTGGACCAGTGGGTCACGACGGTCCTGGCCCTTGTGGGCCTGCGCGGCGGTGAACGTCCCCCTCGCCGTGGTCGCACTCGACACGTGGTTCGCCACCCTGGCGTTCGCCACGATGTCACCCGGGTTGTGGAGCGTCGTCTACTGGACCACCGCCCTGCTGACCACCTCCCCCTACCTGTTGTCGGTCGGGCTGCTGGCCGGTCTGTCCTTCCCCCTCCTGGCCTGGATCGCCTGGGATCCCGGGCAGCCCGGCGCCGACGGTGCGTCCGGCCCGGACCCGGCCCGACGCCTGTGTCCGCCCCGGGTCCCCGTGACCACGGCGATGGCGACCTTCCTCTGCCTGGTGGCCGTGACTCCCCTGATCGTCTTCCTGGGACCGACCGAGGAAACGGTTCTGCTCGGTCTGGTGGTGGTCGTGGGACCCGTCCTGACCGTCCTCGCCACCGGTGTCATGGCCTGGCGCCTGGGCGGGCGAGGAGCGATCGCGCGTGTCCTGTGCACGACCGTGGTCACGGTCGCCCTCCTGGCCCCCCTCTATCTGCCCGCCGCGTACCTGGGCACGCAGCTCATCCCGTGCCTCGGCGTTCCGGTCGGTGAGGGGGGTTGCTGGAGTGCCCCGGAGCTCAGGGGCCGAGTCTGGCTCCTCAACGTGTTCCTGCTCGTCCCCACTCTCCTGGTGGCGTGTCCGACCGCGGTCGTGATCTGCGCTGTGCGGGCTCAACGCGGCCGTGAGGCACGCCGTGTCCCGCCTGCCGCCGGGTACTGGCCGAAGGCCCGCGCGAGCGGACTGGTACTCGTGCTCGCGGCAGGCATATCCGCGATCATCGTCGGCGAACTGTCGAACGCCGCACGCACCTCCGAGCCCCACTACCTGGGAGACGCCGCCCGAGCCGAGATACTCGCGCCCGCGAGCGCGAAGCAGCAGGACGGAGCCACCACGTGCGCGGCGAACGACCGCTTCCACGCCGAGTCTCTAGGCATAGCGCTGTCGGCGGAATCGGACCTCTCGCGCGCCCGGGCCGTACGGGTGATGGCCGCGTCCACCGATCCGGTCCTGCGGGAATTCGCCCAGGCGTCCGTGGAGGCCGTCGGTGAGGATGCCGCCGACGGCGGGGCCGATCCTGGCAGGGTCGCCTTCCAGACCAGCGCGGCGGCATTGAACTACTGCGGCAGCACCTACCCGGGCACAGGGTCTACCGGCCTGGGGTGGTGACACCGGGGGCGCGTGTGTCACCCGCACCCCAGGACCGGTCGCGCGGACCGACCCAGGGTCAGTCCCGTGCCGCGCGGCGGATGCGGTTGATGGGGACGGGGAGGACGCACACGGGGGCGGAGATCGGCAGGCGGTGGCCGGTGTCGGAGGGCACGCCGGTCTTGGCGTCGATGAGCAGGGCGGCCAGGGCGTCGCCGTTCTGGGCGGCGACGACCAGGTGGTCGGGTTCGTCGCGGTGCCCGCGCACCACGGTGAAGTTGCGCGGCCACGCGCCCCCGGCCGGGGTGTTGGCGAGGTGCTCCAGGCGCGCTCCGCCGTCGCGGACCGCCAATGTGGAGATGACGTCCGCGCCGCGGTTGGACACGTACACGCGGTCGGCGTGCGCGAGGATCTCGCCGGGGAAGTTGGTGCCCGCCGCCTGTTCGCCGGTGGCGTGCTCCGCGCCGAGGTACTCCGCGGTGCCGGTGTCGCCGTCCCAGCGCAGGACGTGCACGCGCGAGTCCAGTTCGCCCGCCACGTAGACGTGCTCCCCCGCCACCGCCGCGTGGCGCGGGCCGGTGCCCGGGGGCAGCACGATCGTGCCGGTCTGTTCGCCCTCGCGGATCACGCGCAGTTCGTCGGTGCCCAGGTCGGCCACGAGCACGTGGAGCGGGTCGACCGCGACGGCGCTGTGGGCGTGCGAGCCCTCCTGGCGGTCCGTGACGGGCCCGGAGCCGGTGTGCGCGAACCGCTCCCCCTCCACGGGGGCGCCGTCGGCCGCCAGGGCGAACAGGTCCACCACGCCGTTGGCGTAGTTGGTGACCGTGAGCGCGGTGTCCGTCGCCAGGACGTGGCAGGGCGAGGCTCCCCCGGTGGGAGCCTGCCCGAGTTCGGCGAGAACGGCGTCGGCGTCGATCCGCCAGGCGGTGACGGTGCCCTTCTCGCGCTCGTTGACCGCGTAGACCGTGGGCGGGTCGGCGCGGTAGGCGAGGAACGAGGGGCCGGTGGTGTGCGCGGCCACGCCTCCGTCGGCCATCTCCCCGGTCATGGGGTCGAACCAGACCCTGTGGATGCCCTGCCCCCCGCCGGGAGGCTCGGAGTCGGGAGTGTAGGTGCCCACGAAGAGTAGCCGTCGACGGTCCACTAGGAGTCCTCGCCTTCTGGGCCCGCGGCCCGCTGAGCGTCGCATTCGACGGGCGCATGCTATCGCCCGGAGGCCCTGAGCCGGGATCGCCCACGGCAACACTCCAGGGCGAGGCGCCCTCGACTACTGAGAGTAACTTTATTGTTACTTTATGGCTGCCGCTACCAACCGCGGCATTCACATCGAGAGGATCACGACCGATGAAGATCTCCGTGCTCGCCGTGTCGGCCGCCGTGGCCGTGGGAGTGCTGTCCGCCGCGCCCGCCTCGGCAGGAGCCGTTCCCGACGACTTCCGCTACCTCGTCCACAAGTCGAGCGGGCTGTGCGTCGCCAACACGGACCAGGGCAAGCCCATCGAGCTGATCGAATGCGACGAAGGGCTGGGTTGGGACGACTCCTACGAGGGGGAGCCTGAGGTCGACCACAACCAGCACTGGTGGTTCATCCCGCGCGACGGCCACCACGTGGCGGTCAACCACCTGGCCTCCGTCCAAGCCGAGGACTTCGTCGTCATGACCGCGACCCACCACAAGCACAGGGTCATCACTGCGCCATGGGAGGAGAAGAAGAAGCAGAAGTGGACTCTGATCCGGCAGGGACACGGCTGGGCACTCAAGAACGCCAAGTCCCACAAGTGCCTGACCTTCGGTGGCTACGCGGGAGACAAGGGCGTCCAGAAGAAGTGTGACGGCGGCGCCGACCAGACGTTCGAGATGCCGTTCGCGCACCCGGCACCGCCGCTCGAACTGCCGTAGCGGGCGTCTCGCCCGTCCTGGTCCCGGATCGCCCTGCTCAGGTTCGGGACCTATGCGCGACCGCTCCCATCGACAGCGCTGCCGGAGCCCGGCCCTGGGGCCGGTCCGGCGCCCGAGGCTACTTCCCGGCGGTCTTGACGCCCTCCAGGGCCTTCATGATGCGCTTGTCCGAGACCGGGTAGGCGGTCCGCAGCTCCTGGGCGAACAGGCTGACCCGGTACTCCTCCAGCATCCAGCGCAGCTCGACCACGTCCGGGTCGGCGGACCGGCCCGCGGGCAGGACCCCCACGACCTTGCGCACGGCCTGGCGCATCTGCTCGACCTTGGCCATGTTGACCTGGTCCCGGCGCGGGTTGTCCGGCAGCTTGGTCAGCCTGTACTCGATCCCGCGCAGGTAGCGGTGCACGTCGTCCAGGCGGTTCAGGCCGGCGGTGGTGGCGAACCCGTCGCCCACCAGGTCGCCGAGCTGGCCCTGCACGTCGTTGAGCGAGGGCAGGACCGCCAGGGACGTGGTGCCCTTGACCTTCTTGGACACCTTGCGCCACAGCACGAGGATCCGCGCCACCTTGTCCAGGACGTCGGCGAGGGTGTCGCCGAGGTCGGCGCGGACGCGGTCGGCGAGCTTGCCGAAGTCCTCCGCGTTCCACACCGGGCCGCCCTCGCGGGCCAGCAGGTGGTCCACGGCGGCGGACTCGGCGTCGGCGAGCATCTTCTTGACCGACCCGTGCGGGTTGTCGGCCAGCGCGAGCTTGTCCGGGTTGTTGAGCCCCTTGCTGACCGCGAGCGCCGGGGAGGGCACCGTGAGCAGGAGCAGTCGACGCGTGCCCGCCCACATGGCGGCGCGCTGCTCGGGCCGGGTGTCGAAGATGCGGATGGCGACGCTCTCGCCCTCGTCGACCAGCGCCGGGTAGCCCTTGACCTTGGGGCCGAGCGCCTTGCGTTCCAGGGTCTGTTCCAGGGGACCGAAGTCCCAGGAGGTGATCCCCTTGCGCTCCACGCCCTTGGCCTCGGCGGAGATCGCCTCGCGCAGGCGCGGCTTGAGCTTGGCGCGCAGCTGCTCCAGGTCCTTGGACTCGGCCAGGGTGCGGCCCCGGTCGTCCACGGCCCGGAAGGTGATGCGCAGGTGGTCGGGCACCCGGTCCAGCTGGAAGGCGTCCGCGGGCACCTTGTCCCCGCCCTTGGGCACGGCCATGCGGGTCAGTTCGGCGGCCAGCGCCTCGGCCAGCGGCCCCTCGTAGGGGGTCAGGCCCGCCCGCGCCTGGGCGGCGTGGTCGGGCACCGGGACGAAGAAGCGCCGCAGCGGCTTGGGCAGCGACCGGATCATCGCGGTGATCAGCTCGTCGCGCAGGCCCGGGATCTGCCAGTCGAACCCGGTGTTCTCCACCTGGTTGAGGAACTTCACCGGCACGCGGGCGGTGACGCCGTCGGAGTCGCTGCCCGGCTCGAACTGGTAGCTCAGCGGGAAGACGAACTCGCCCTGGCGCCACACGTCCGGGTAGTCGGCCTCGCTGACGGCGCCGACGCCGTCGTTGATGAGCTCCTCGCGGGTGAAGTCCAGGAGCGTGGGGTCCTCGCGCCGGGCCTGCTTCCACCAGGAGTCGAAGTGCGCGGCCGAGACGGCCGACTCCGGGATGCGCCGGTCGTAGAAGTCGAACAGCGCCTCGTCGTCCACGACGATGTCGCGGCGGCGGGCCCGGTGTTCGAGGTCCTCGACCTCCTCCAGGAGCTTGCGGTTGTCGTGGAAGAAGTGGTGGCGGGTCTCCCAGTCGCCCTCCACCAGGGCGCGCCGGATGAACAGCTCGCGCGAGAGCGCCGGGTCGATGCTCCCGTACTGCACCTTGCGCTGGACGACGATCGGCACCCCGTACAGGGTGACGCGCTCGAAGGCCATGACGGCGCCGCGCTTGCGCTCCCAGTGCGGTTCGCTGTAGCTGCGCTTGACGATGTCCCCGGCCAGCTCCTCGGCCCACTCGGGTTCGATCCGGCCGACCATGCGGCCCCAGAGCTTGGAGGTCTCCACCAGCTCGGCGGCCATGACGAAGCGGGGCTGCTTCTTGAACAGCGACGACCCCGGGAAGATCGCGAAGCGCGCGCCCCGCCCGCCCAGGTACTCGTGCTTGTCGGGGTCCTTCAGGCCCACGTGGGACAGCAGCCCGGCCAGCAGCGACTTGTGCACCTCGGCGGGGTCGGCGGCGGCCTCGCGCGGAGCCGGCACCTCGATGTCCATGGTCCGCAGCACCTGGCGGAGCTGGCCGTGGATGTCCTGCCACTCGCGCACGCGCAGGTAGTTGAGGAACTCGTCCCGGCACATGCGTCGGAACTGGTTGCCCGACAGCTCCTTCTGCTTGTCGCGCAGGTGGTTCCAGAGGTTGAGGAAGGCCAGGAAGTCCGATTCCTTGTCGGCGAACCGGGCGTGCGAGGCCTGCGCCTGCTGCTGCTTGTCCGCGGGCCGCTCGCGCGGGTCCTGGATGGACAGCGCGGAGGTGATGACCAGGACCTCGCCCAGGCAGTCGCGCTCCTTGGCCTCCAGCACCATGCGGCCCAGGCGCGGGTCGATGGGCAGCTGGGCCAGGGCGCGGCCCCTGGGCGTGAGGCGGCGCTTGGCGCCGGAGGGGTCCGGATGCAGGGCGCCCAGCTCGGTGAGGAGGTTGACGCCGTCCTTGATCTGGCGGTGGTCGGGACCGTCCACGAACGGGAAGGCGGCGATGTCGCCCAGGCCCAGGGCGGCCATCTGGAGGATGACCGAGGCGAGGTTGGTGCGCAGGATCTCGGGGTCGGTGTACTCCGGGCGGGACAGGAAGTCCTCTTCGGAGTACAGCCGGATGCAGATGCCCTCGGACACGCGGCCGCAGCGGCCCTTGCGCTGGTTGGCCGAGGCCTGGGAGACGGCCTCGATGGGCAGGCGCTGCACCTTGGTGCGGTGGCTGTAGCGGGAGATGCGCGCGGTGCCGGGGTCGATGACGTACTTGATGCCGGGCACCGTGAGGGAGGTCTCGGCGACGTTGGTGGCGAGCACGACGCGGCGGCCGGTGTGCGAGGACCACACGCGTTTTTGCTCGGCGACCGACAGGCGCGCGTAGAGCGGCAGCACCTCGGTGCCCGCGAACTTCTTCTTCTCCAACGCCTCGGCGGTGTCGCGGATCTCCCGCTCGCCGCTGAGGAAGACCAGCACGTCGCCGGGGGCCTCGCGGCCCAGTTCCTCCACGGCCTCGATGATGGCCTGGGTCTGGTCGCGGTCCTTGCCCGGCCCCTGCCCACCCGTCAGCCCGCCACCACCCTCAAACGACGACCTGCGGTCGCGGTCCCTCTCCTCCGGATCCAAAATCTCGTCGTAGACGGGCCGGTAGCGGACCTCGACGGGGTAGGTGCGGCCGGAGACCTCGACGATGGGGGCGTCGTCGAAGTGCTGGGAGAAGCGCTCCGGGTCGATGGTCGCCGAGGTGATGACGACCTTGAGGTCGGGGCGCTTGGGCAGCAGCTGCTTGAGGTAGCCCAGCAGGAAGTCGATGTTGAGGCTGCGCTCGTGCGCCTCGTCGATGATGAGCGTGTCGTAGGCGCGCAGCATCCGGTCGTGCTGGATCTCCGCCAGCAGGATGCCGTCGGTCATCAGCTTGACCAGCGTGCTCCCGCTGGAGGAGTCGGTGAAGCGCACCTTGTAGCCGACGGTCTCGCCGAGCGGGGTGCCGATCTCGTCCGCGATGCGCTCGGCGACCGTGCGCGCGGCCAGGCGGCGCGGCTGGGTGTGGCCGATGGTGCCCATGACGCCGCGGCCGAGTTCGAGGCAGATCTTGGGCAGCTGCGTGGTCTTGCCCGAACCGGTCTCACCGGCCACGATCACGACCTGGTGGTCGCGGATGGCCGCCGCGATGTCCTCGCGGCGGGCGCTGACCGGGAGCTCTTCGGGGTAGCTGAGCTCGGGCACCGCTTCCCGGCGCACGTCCACGCGCAGGACGGCCTCGTCGATGTCGCGGGCGATCTGGGCGGTGACGGAGGCGCGCCGCCGTTCGTCACGGAGCTTCGCCAGACCGTCGATACGCCGACGGAGCCGGTGCCGGTCCGAGGGCATGAGGTCGCGGAGCCGGGAACGGAGTGTGTCCGCGCCGGGCGCGGGCGTGGTGGTGCTCATCAGTTCTCAAGGTTATGAGGGTCGGCAACCGGTTTTTCACCCGGCTCGGGCGTGGTCGGGGCGCTTCCAGTATCGGCCACTGGTTCCCAACGCTCCGGAGAGGGGGGTTGTTCCGGGTGCCGCTGGACAGGGGTCGGTAGGGGTTGCCGGTTCGACGACACCGTTGACAGGGTCGTTGACGCTGTCGAATTCGGACAGCCGACGAGATCACGGGGGTCACCATGACGAGACGCGCCCGTCGGGCCGAGGCCCGCCCAGTGGAGTCCGGCTCTCCGCGACCGAAGGCCGGTCGGTGGCTGCGGCGCTACCACCGGGCCCCCGATGCGGCTGCCCGGCTCGTGTGCTTCCCCCACGCGGGCGGCTCCGCGGGCACCTTCCGTCCCCTCTCGGCCGCCCTGTCCCCCGAGGTGGACGTGGCCGCCGTGCAGTACCCGGGCCGACAGGACCGGCTCCGTGAGGGACCCGCCCGGGACGTCCCCTCCCTGGCCGGGTCGGTCACCGAGGCGGTGGCGGCGGAGGGCGGCGACCGCCCCACCGCCTTCTTCGGCCACAGCATGGGCGCCGCCGTCGCCTTCGAGGCCGCCCACCTGCTGCGGGGGCGCGGCGTCCCGACCGTGCTCTTCGTCTCCGGTCGGCGCGCCCCGTCCCGGAGCGGGGACGACCGGCGCCACCGGCTCTCCGACGACGCGCTCGCCGCGTACCTGCGCTCGCTCGGCGGCACGGAGGCGGCCGCCCTGGACGACCCCGAACTGCGCGCACTGGTGCTGCCGACGATCCGGGAGGACTACCGCCTGCTCGAGACGCATCGGCCGACCCTGGACACGGCCCTGGACGTGCCGATCGTCGTCCTGGTCGGGGACGCCGACCCGGTGACCACCCTCGACGAGGCCCGGGACTGGCGACGGCACACCACGGCCCCTGGCCCGGTACACGTCCTGCCGGGTGGCCACTTCTTCCTCACCGCGCAGACGGCGGCGGTGGCCTCGGTCATCACCGACGCGCTGCGTCCCTCACGAGGCCGTGTGTGACGCCCTAGGACCGTCCGGAACGTCGGGCCCGTGCCTCACGGCGCCGCGAGACCTCGGTGCGCGACCGGGACGCCTCCTCCAGGACGACCTCGGCGCCGCGGGACGCGCCGCCGTACGCGCGCAGGGCCTCCCGGTACCGGCGGGAACGTGCGCGGATCCCCGGATCGGCGAGCACCCGCTCCACCGCGGCGCGGACACCGGCCGCCCGCGGCCGGTCCGTCCGGAGCGAGACGCCGACACCGGACCACTCGACCCGGGCGTTGCTCTCCATCTTGTCCTCGGTCGTCCCGGCGACCACCAGCGGCACTCCATGGGAGAGGGCGATCTGGACGCTGCCGAAGCCTCCGGTGCAGACCAGCAGGTCGGCGGCCGGCAGGAGTTCGGAGAAGGGCACGAAGCCCTCGATCCGCAGGTTGTCGGGCCGGACGTGGGGCGGGAGTACGTCGTCGGGGTCCCGGCCCGCCGTCGTGGCGACCACCAGGGCCCGGCGGCCGGCCAGCCCTTCGATCGCGGGCAGGAGCAGCCGTCCCGGATTCGTGGACGTCGTGCCCTGCGTGACCACGACGACCGGCCGACCCTCAGCGCGGGCTCGGGCGACGTCCTCCCACCACCCGGGCGGAGTCCCTTCGTCCACCCCCTCCTGCGCGGTCACCCCGATGAACTCGACGTTGTCGGGCATGTCGCTGCGGGGGTATTCGAACTCGGGCAGGCCGGTCTGCAGGTAGCGGTCGGCGGCCTGGAACGGCCAGTCGGTGATGAGCCCTCGGTAGGGACCGCACCCGATGGCCGCGACGATGTCGCGGGCCGCTCGGTGGGCTCGGCGTAGCAGGACGTCGCGGGCGATCCAGTACAGGGCGCGGTTGCGCAGTCGGCCGACCGGTGAGGACGAGGGCGCCAGCCCGGTGCCGAAGGGGGCGGTGTCCACGCTGGAGACCGACAACGGGTTGAGGCCGAACACCACGCTCGGGACGCCGCGTCGGGCCGCCAGGAACATCGCGGGCACGAAGCCGTGGTCGGCCACGACCGCGTCCGGCCGTATCGCCTCGACGTGTCGTTCCAGGTCGGCGACGTAGGCCGGGACGGTCTCGAGGAAGACCTCGGTGAGCACACGTCTGACCTGGAGCAGCCCCTGTCTGTTGGCGTACTCCGCCTCCAGGGAGTCGCCGGTGGTGTCGTGGGGGAGGTCGGCGGTGATGGGCAGGAAACGGGCCCCGGCCGAGACGACGTGCGGCTCGAACTTGCGCCCGGTGTACCAGTGCACCTCGTGTCCCGTGTCGGCGATCTCGCGCGCCACTGGGAGCAGGGGGCGGACGTGGCCCGTGGCCGGGTGGGTGGTGAAGAGAACCGTGGACATGTCGGGATCGCCTCTCACGTTCGGCCACCTCCTGCGGTTTACGCGGTAAACGTACGGTGGGGAATTGCGCGATGTCAATACGTGATGCCCGTACGCCCCCCGCGAACCGCACCGCACCCGGCCCACCCCTATTCCCTCTGCGGACGACTGGGGCGACTAGGGGTTACCCGCGGACTTCGCCGTCTATACGGTCGTGGGGAACTGACTGGTTCCGGACTCGCTCCCGCCCCCGGGAAAGGCCCCACATGACCAGAATCCTCTTCACGACAATGCCCATCACCGGACACGTGCGCCCTGCTCTTCCGGTCGCCCGTGCGCTGGTGCATGCCGGACACGAGGTCGTCTGGTACAGCGGCCCGATGTTCGAGACGCCCATCACCCGCACCGGAGCCCGATTCGTCCGCAGCTCGGTGGAGTTCGATTCCATCGACGAGAACGGCGACGTCCTCCAGAGCATGGGCGACACCGAACCAGGGCTGTCCGGATTCAAACAGATCCTCAAGGACCTGTTCATCGATCCGATTCCCGCCTACGCCGCCGAGATCGGCCCGCTCATCGACGCCACGGACCCCGACGTCGTCGTCGCGGACCACAGTTTCCTCGCCGCGCCCATGCTCGCCCGCTTGCGCGGGGTGCCCGCGGTCATGTTCGCGATCAGCCCCCTGCACGTGTCCAGCGTGGACACCGCGCCCTTCGGTACCGGGCTGATGCCGTCCGCGACCCCGCTCGGCCGGGTGCGCAACCGGGCCCTGCAGTGGGTGATGAGCTCCCTGGTCTTCCGCGACACCCAACGGGCCCTGGAGCGGGCCACCGACGCCGTGGGGTTCCCCCGGCCCGAGGGCTTCTTCATGGACTGGGGGCTGCAGCTGGCCGACCGCTACCTGACCGCGAACATCCCTGAGTTCGAGTACCCCCGCAGCGACCTGCCCGCCGCCGTGGAGTTCGTCGGCCCCATGCTCCCCGACGGCGTGGACGACTGGACCCCACCCGAGTGGTGGTCGGACCTGGAGCGGGCGCGCGCACGGGGACGCCCGGTCGTCCTCGTCACCCAGGGCACCGTCGGCAGCGATCCGGCCAACCTGATCCTGCCCGCGATCTCGGCCCTGGCCGACGAGGACGTCCTGGTCGTCGTGACGTCCCACCCCCTGGATCCCGACGACCTCCTCTCCACCGGCCGGCGTCCGGCGAACCTGCGGATCGAGCGCTTCGTCCCCTTCACCGAACTGCTGCCGCTGACCGACCTCATGATCACCAACGGCGGGTACGGCGGCGTCCAGACCGCGCTGGCCTTCGGTGTCCCCCTCCTGGTCGCCGGACGCAGCGAGGACAAGATGGAGGTCAACGCCCGGGTGGCCTGGTCCGGCGCCGGGCTGTCGCTCGGTACCGGTTCCCCCAACCCCCGCAGGATCCGCGGGGGCGCGCTCAAGGTCCTCGGCGACCCGCGCTACCGCTCCCGGGCCACGGAGCTCCGGACCGCCTACGCCCGCTACTCCGGCGCCGAGCGCGCGGCGGAGATCATCGCCGCGACCGCCAGGACCGGCGACGCCCCGACCGCGCGCCCCGCCCGGTGAGGGCACCCACCAGCCGCACGACCCCGACCCAGGGACGGTAGGACACCATGACGACCGACATCGGACTCCCGCAGATGCGGTTCCGCCGCGACAACGTGATCGACACGGCCCCCGAGTACGACGTCCTGCGTGCGAACGCGCCGCTGACCCGCGTCCGCACGCCCGCCGGCGACCCGGCCTGGCTGACCACCGGGTACCACGTGACCAAGCAGCTGCTCGCCGAGACACGCCTGGGCCGTTCCCACCCCGACCCCGAGAACGCCCCCCGGATCTCGGACTCGATGCGCTTCGGTGGACCGCAGGGCGACCACGCGACCGAGGCCGATCTGCACAAGCTGCACCGCCGTCTGCTCGCCCCCGCGTTCTCACCGCGGCGGATGAACCTGATCGCGGACCACATCAGCGACCTCACCGACCAGGCGCTCAACGATCTCGCCGACCTGGAACCCCCTGTCGACCTGCACGACCGCCTGTCCTTTCCGCTGCCGATCCGCGTGGTCTGCGAACTGCTCGGCGTTCCTCTGGCGGACCGCGACCGCATCCGCGACTGGTCGTGGGAGTTCGCGAGCCTGTCCGACCACGACGGCGCGATGGCGGCCGGCCGGGAGATGTTCGCGTACATGGCCGAGCTCGTCGCCCGCAAGCGCGTCGAGCCGGCCGACGACCTGATGTCGGACCTGGTGGCCGCGTCCGCGGAGCACGACCTGCTCACCGACATGGAGCTGGCCGACATGGGCATGAACCTGCTGTTCGGCGGGCACGAGACCACGGTCGCGCGGATCGACTACGGGACCCTCCTGCTGCTCACCCACCCCGACCAGCTCAAGGCGCTGCGCGACGACCCCGCCCTGGTCGAGCCCGCGGTCGAGGAGATCATGCGGTTCAGCGTCCCCGTCGACGACACCTTCCCCCGGTACGCCCACGCCGACATCGAGGTCGGCGACGTCACCATCCGCGCGGGCGAGGCGGTGCTGCTGCCGCCGAGCGTGGCCAACCGGGACCCTGAGGTCTTCCCCGACCCCCACCGGTTCGACATTCGGCGCCGGTCGGCCCAGCCGCACCTGGGCTTCGGACACGGACCGCACTACTGCGTGGGCTCCGGTCTGGCCAGGCTGGAGCTCAAGGCCGTGTTCGGGCGGCTCTTCCAGCGCTTCGCCGGCCTGGAGCTGGCGGTGCCCGCGGCCGAGCTCGAACTCAACGAGGACCGGTTCACCGGCGGTCTGCGGCGGCTCCCGGTCACCTGGTGAGCGTCCGGCCGGGAGCTCGCGGACGCGGGCTCCCGGCCGGGTGCGCTCAGACCTCCGCGGCGGGCCCCACGGTCTGCGGGGCGAACCGCCGCAGACCCACCGGCAGGTCCGCCCGGCGCCTGACGTTGAGCTTGCGGTACACCCGCGTCAGGTGCTGCTCCACGGTGCTCACCGTGATGAAGAGCTTCGCCTCGATCTCCTTGTTCGTGTAGCCCAGAGCGGCCAGCGCGGCCACCCTGCGCTCGGCCCTGGTCAGGCCACGCGCCCCTGGCTCCTCCTCCGTCGGCGATGACGGCGCGGACGACCCGCCGTCGACGTCGGCGGCCTCGTCCGTCGCACCCGACAGGCCTCGAACCAACTGCTCCAACCTGCGGTGGGCGGCGCGCGCGGCCTCCGACTCTCCCGCGGACTCCAGGGCGCGGCTCAGGCTCCGCAACGCGCGGGACGACTCGAAGACGTCCCCGGCCTGGTCCAGCATCGCGACCGACTCCCGCAGCGTCCGCACGGCGGCCGCGGGGTCCGCGTCGCTGATGCCGACGGCGCGCAGCGCCATGCCTCGCATGCGCGTACCGCCCGGGCCGAGGTTTCCCAGCTGCTCCTCGGCCAGTCGGCGCGCGGCGGCCGTCCTGCCCAGCAGGACGTTGGCCTCGGTGGCGCCCACCCGCCACGGCACGGCCGTGGGCAGGTCCATGCCCCATTGGTGCAACCGGTCGCCACAGGCCTCGAACTCGTGGAGAGCCGAGTAGACCTGGCCGGTCTCCAGGTAGTGCAGACCCCGTTCGTAGATGAAGAGCATCCCGAACAGGGTCTGGTACATCGAGTCCGGTACGGGCATGCGCAGCTGGGTGACGGCGGCCTGGTGCCTCCCCAGCTTGGTCAGCGCGGCCAGCCGCGCCGACAGGGGCAGGCCGATGGCGGTGCCCCACCCGCGCGGGGTCAGCATGTCGGTGGCGCGGCGGGCGAGCTCGTCCGCGCGCGTCAGTTCGCCCTGCCTCAACAGGACGTGCGCGTGCACCGCGGTGAGCACCGCCTCCCAGACCCGCGCCCCGGTGCCGGCCGTCTTGGACAGCAGGGCCTCGCTCCAGTACCCGGCCCGGTCGTGGTGGTCGGTGAAGAGCATGGCCGTCAGGGCGGACGCCTGGAGGTCGAAGGTCTGCTCCGTCAGGGAGTAGCCGCTCAGGAGCTCTTCGGCCGCGGTGGCCACCTCCTCGCGCGGTCCGCCCGAGCGCAGCAGCCCCAGCATCGTCAGTGCCTTGGACCAGGGTGTGTCGGCGGGGCGCCCCGGCCCGGCCGGTTCGAGTCCGGCGACTCCCTCGGCGGCCGGCGGGCACAGGAAGGCGAGCCAGTGCATGGCCAGCCCGAAGGTGTCGTTGCGGGTCAGGTCCTGCGGGCCCGACTCCGACAGCACCCGCATGGTCTCCTTGAGGTCGTCCAAGTGGCCGTACCAGAGCAGCACCTTGGCCAGCGGCAGCGCGTCCTCGCGGGAGAGCCAGCCGTCGGCGCGCGCCTGGCGCAGCAGCTCCACGTAACGTGTCACGCCGTTGGGTTTGTCGGGCCACTCCGCCTGGAGCAGGAGGCTGGTGACCTCGACCCGGCCCCGGAGGTCGCCGACACTGCGCACCGCGAGGGAGAGACGCTGCTTGGCGAGGTCGACGTCCTCGTGCGCCATCGCCTCCTGGGCCGTGTGCCGCAGGACGTCGGACGCCCAGGGCCGGTCCGGTACGATCCCGTGCCGGTCCGCGGCGACGAGCTGGTCTGCGACCTGCGAGGTCGCCGTGTCGTGCGTGTAGAGCAGGTCGGCCGCGCCGAGGTGGAGGCGGGCCCGTTCGGCGCCGCTGAGACTGCCCAGCGCGGCGGTCCTGGCCAGGGGGTGCCGGAAGCGCCCCGCGTGCAGGAGTCCGGTGGACTCCAGGTCGCCGATCGCCTGGTTGGCCGTGTCCTCGGTGAGGCCGAGCAGAGACCCGAGCAGTGCCGGCGTGGCCGCCTCCCCGAGGACCGCCGTCCCCTGGGCGACCGCCAGCTGCGGGCGGCCCCAGCGGTGCAGCAAGGTGCGCACGGCGCGCTGGAACTCCAGTCCGATGGGTTCGGGCCTGGTCAGAGCGGTGTCCTCGCGTTCGCCCCGTGTGGCCGCGAAGTCCTCCAGCAGGCCGTGGAGGAGGAGCGGGTTGCCCCCGCTGAGCTCGTGGTACCCCGTGGCGAGGAGGTCGGCGGCGCGCCGGTCGAAGCGCCGCTCCAACAGTTCGGCCACGGCGTTCGGGGAGAGCAGGGCCAACCGGGCGTGCGAGGTGTTGGGCCAGCGGGTGATCTGGGCCCGAAAGGCCTCGTACTCGGGCGGCAGGAGCCCGTTCTGCTCGGTCAGCACCATGACGACGTTGGCGAACCTCAGGCGGCGCTGCAGGTACAGGAGCCCGCGCAGCGAGGAGGCGTCGGCGGCGTGCACGTCGTCGACGGCGACGACGACCGGCTGCCGCGCGGCGAGTTGGGTCAGGAACGTACACAGGTCCTCGACCAGGTGCCCGTCGGAGCGCGGCGCCTCGGACCAGGCGGCCGCCTCGACCAAGGTGGAGGTGTCGTGGCAGGGCTCCGCCAGGACCAGGTTGCCGGCGATCTGCCGGATCACGCCCATGTCCAAACCGCGCTCGCCGTGTGCCGCGGTCGCCGTGGCCAGAGCCACCCCGCGCCCTGCCGCGCGACCGAGGAAATCGTGCAGGAGTGCGGTCTTTCCGCTGGCCATGGGACCACAGATGACGACGAGCTGCCCTGATCCGCGGGCGCCGGCGGCGAGTGCGCCGTCGAGGACGGCGCGTTGTTCCTCTCGTTCCACCAGGGTCATCGGTTCTGCGGGGCGCGGCCCCGGGCCCGGACCGGGAGGACTGCGTCCCTACCCCCCTCCGCGTGGTGGGGGCGGGGGCCCGGCCGCGCTACTGCGGTGGGGAACTCCGTATGGAGCGGAGGTGCGAAGACCATGCGGGTACCTCCCTGAGGGTGATGGTTCGGACTCGCGGCACACGGACCCGGCCGCACGGGCAGGGACCGTCCTCGGGTGGCCGACACGGCGACGGGGCCACCTTGTGGGGTGAGGGGCCGCCTTGTGGAGATGCGCCGGGGCCGCCCCCAGGGACAGTGGGGCGACGACACCACAGATCAGATGTCGATTCGACCACGCGACGGGCGATTTTTCAACACCCTTGAATGGCCGGACAGCCATTGCCGGCGGCAATCACGACGGCTTCCGATGCATTCCTTCAGGTCATACCGCCCACAGCCGGAACGAAAAAGGGCGAATAACGCGACCGATTTCAATGTGATCTGGAACACACGTAATACGCCGTTAACACAACGGCGCGTCGGACGTCTTTACCGGCCTTCGTGCCGCAGCGGGCGACAGGGTGACTCCGCACCGAACGCAAGGAGTCACCGAGCGCTACTGGCGCGGGCGAACATGAGGGCACCTCATATTCTGAGGCGCCCTCGACCACCGATGACCTTTCCCCATCACCAGAGTTCACACCGGACACAGGCCGCGGTGCAATCCCATTCACGGTGTGGACGCAATACCAGACCCATCGAATTTACGGGCCATTCACCCGGATACGGATATGGCCGAAACCGGACAGATCACGGCCGCCGTACGCACAAGGTCGTGTTCCTCCACCGGAGGATGCTCGTCCTCCAGCGTCACCACGCCGTCATCCTCCCGTTGGCCGAAGACCCGGTCCGTGATCATGGTGCACTGTCCGGAGCCGATGCACACCCCCTGGTCGACCGCCACGCGCATCACCGGCCCGCCCTCCTCGCCGCCGACGCGGGCGGCCCCGACCGCGTCGGGGCCGCCGGACACCTCGGCCCGTACCCGGACGAGGTGCCGCCCATAATCCGAGTCCGCGCCCACGCGAGCGATGGCGGCGTCCATCCCCGCCCCGTCCAACATGCCCATCCGGTGGGCCACCTCCTCCACACAGGCGATCTGGACGCCCTGCCGGCTCTGCAGCACGCGCACGTAGTTCGCGGCCTCCAGCAGGGTCTCGTGCGTGCCGGCGTCCAGCCACATGGTGCCGCGGCCCAGGTTCACCAGCCTGGCACGGCCCTCCCGCACGAACCGGCGGTTGACGTCGGTGATCTCCAGTTCCCCGCGGGCGGAGGGGGTGAGTTCGGCCGCGTAGTCCAGGGCGTCGTTGTCGTAGAGGTAGAGCCCTGTGACCGCCAGCGAGGAGCGCGGGCGCTCCGGCTTCTCCTCGATGTCGACGAGGCCGCCGTCGCTGTCGAGCACCGCCACCCCGTACCGCTCCGGGTCGGCCACCGGGTATCCGAACAGCGTCGCCCCGGACAACTTCACCGCCTGCTCGCGCAGGACGGGCACCAGGTCGTGGCCATGGAAGATGTTGTCCCCCAGGATCAGCGCGACCTGCTCGTCACCGACGAACTCGCGCCCGACCACCAGGGCGTCGGCGAGTCCCCGCGGTCGGTCCTGCTCGGCGTAGTCGACCCGGATACCCAGGTCTCCGCCGTCACCGAACAGGCTCCGGTACTGGCCGACGTGCTCCGGGGTGCTGATGATGAGGATCTCCCGGATCCCCATCAGCATCAGCAGCGAGAGCGGGTAGTAGATCAGCGGTTTGTCGAACACGGGCAGCAGCTGCTTGGACTGCGTCCGTGTCAGCGGTCGCAGACGGGTGCCGGACCCGCCCGCCAGGATGATGCCGCGCATCAGTTCTCCTTTCCTGTGAGCACTCCGCCACCCGCGAACCCGGCGCCGGCCCGCAGGGGCTCCCACCAGTCGCGGTGGTCGCGGTACCACTGGACCGTGGCGCGCAGGCTCTCCCGGAAGTCGTCGTGCCGCGGCCGGTAGCCCAGCTCGCGTGCGGCCTTGGACCAGTCGACGGAGTACCTGCGGTCGTGGCCCTTGCGGTCGTCGACCCACGCGATCATCTCCGGGCCCCGGCCCAGGACGTCCAGGAGCGCGTCGGTCAGCCGGCGGTTGGTCAGCTCGGTGCCGCCGCCCAGGTTGTACACCTCGCCCGGCCTGCCGCGGTCGAGCACCAGCCGGATGCCGCGGACGTGGTCGTCGACGTGCAGCCAGTCCCGGACGTTGCCGCCGTCCCCGTACAGCGGCACCTGGAGCCCGAGCAGGAGGTTGGTGGTGAACAGCGGAACGATCTTCTCCGGGTACTGATAGGGACCGAAATTGTTCGAACACCGCGTGATCCGCACGTCGAGTCCGTGCGTGCGCGCGTAGGACAGGCACAGCAGGTCGCCCGCGGCCTTGGTCGCGGCGTAGGGGGAGTTCGGGTCCAGTGGGTCGGTCTCGGGCCAGGAGCCCTGATCGAGGGAGCCGTACACCTCGTCCGTCGACACGTACAGGAACGTGCCGACGCCGTGGCGCAGCGCGGCGTCGAGCAGGACCTGTGTTCCCAGAACGTTGGTCGTCGTGAACGCCGAGGCCGACGCGATCGACCGGTCCACGTGCGACTCCGCGGCGAAGTGCACCAGCCGGTCCTGTCCGCGCGCCAGCGTGTCGACCAGCTCCCCGTCGGACACGTCCCCGCGCACCAGCGTCACCCGGGGGTCGTCCAGGACGGGGGCGAGGTTGGCGGTGTTGCCCGCGTAGGTGAGCTTGTCCAGGACGACGATGCGGTCCTCAGGAGCCGCGTCGGCCGCCAGCGCGCGCACGTACGCCGAACCGATGAAGCCGGCGCCGCCGGTCACCAGGGTGTGCACGATGCCCCCTATCCTCGTGCGCCCGCACCCGACGAGGACAGGCCGACGATGTACGCGGCGGCGTCCTCGATGGTGGGGCTGTCGAAGACGAAGGTGGCGGGCACGTCGTGTCCGCTCCAGTCCTCCAGCTCGGCGGCCAGCTCGACCGCCTGGATGGAGGACAGTCCCAGCTCGCTGAACGTGGCTCCGGGGGAGACGGTGTCGCGGTCGATCCTCAGAATCACCGCGAGGCGGTCGGACAGCCATTCCTGGACGTCCCAATGGCTTCTCGTGGACGTGGTCATCGCGTTTCCTCCTGGGTGGTCGCGCCGACCGGCGCGTATTCTCCGGCGAGATAGGCGTTGCGGCAGACGCCGCGCTGCACCTTGCCGCTGGAGGTCTTCGGGATCTGGGTCCGGCCGACGAGGACGACGTCGTCCACCTGGATGCCGTGCTCGACGGCCACGGCGGCGCGCACCACCTGGGCGATCTCCTCGCGCTTGGCCGCGGCCCTGTCGCCCTGGCCGATGAGGCCGCCGCCCACGCCCGCGACGAGCACCACGCTCTCGTGGTCGCCCTGCTCGACCGAGAAGGCGATGACGTAGTTCTTGCCGACGGCTGGGTGGGCCTCCTCGACGGTGGCCTCCAGATCCTGCGGGTAGTGGTTGCGGCCCCCGACGATCACCACGTCCTTGAGCCGTCCGGTGACGAACAGCTCGCCCTCGTGCACGAAGCCGAGGTCGCCCGAGCGCAGGTAGGCGCCGCCTGTGCCGGTGGCGGTACGGGCGGCGAAGGTCCGCTCGCTGGCCTCGGGGTTCTCCCAGTAGTCGGTGGGCAGGTCGGGGCCGCCGATCCAGACCTCGCCGACCACGCCGTCGGGCAGAGGCCGGGCGGTCTCGGGGTCGACGATCGCGACCGTGCGGTCCATCGAGGTGAAACCGCTGGTCACCAGGGTCCGACCGGTCGGCGCGGGCACGGCGCGGCCCGCCTGCAGCTCGTCGGTGTCCACGGTCAGCTCGGTGGGCACGGTCCCGACGCGGTTCGCCGTCACCAGCAGGGTCGCCTCGGCGAGCCCGTAACAGGGCCACCACGAGCTCGGCGTGAATCCGTAGGGCGCGAAGCGCTCAGCGAAACGGGCGAGACTGCCCGAGCGGATCGGTTCGGCGCCGTTGAAGGCCGACTTCCAGCCGCTCAGGTCCAGACCCTCGATCTCCTGGTCGCGCACGCGGCTGGTGCAGAGGTCGTAGGCGAAGTTCGGGCCACCGCTGATGTTGGCCCCGTAGCGGGAGATCATCCACAGCCACCGGGCCGGGCGCTTGATGAACGCGAACGGCGCCATCACCACGGACAGGCCGCCCGCCCACAGGGGCGCGAGCACGTTGCCGATCAGCCCCATGTCGTGGAAGAGCGGCAGCCAGCTGGCCCAGCGCAGGTCCTCGTGGCGCTCGAAGGCGGCACGTATCATCTCCAGGTTGTGCGCCAGCGCCCCGTGCGTGACGACCACGCCCTTGGGAAGCGAGGTCGAGCCGGACGTGTACTGCAGGAACGCGGGCATCGCCGGGTCGGTCGGCTGCTCCAGCGTCGGCCCCACCGGGGTCCGCACCAGGTCGTCCACGTCGGCCCACCACGCCCCCTCCGTCTCCGGTGCGGCCGCGCGCAGGTCCGCGCGGGCCTCCTCGGGCAGGGAGGTGAGCACGGCCGCGGGTCGGCAGTCGGCGAAGATGGCGCGCAGCGTCCCCATCCGGTGCTTCTCCCGGGCGGACTGCGGAGGGTAGGCGGGAACCGCGATCACCCCGGCCCGCAGGCAGCCGAGGAAGGCCGGCACGAAGTCGGGTCCTTCCGGGAGCAGCAGGAGGACGCGGTCGCCGGGGGCGAGCCGGGTGCGCAGCGCGGCGGCGACGGCCCGGACCGTCGTGTCCAGCTCCCTGTAGGTGAGGGACCGGTCGGTCTCGGCCTCGCCCTTGACGAAGACGCACGCCCGCGCGTCGGGCCGCTGCTCGGCGTGGGCGTGGAGGCGGTCGATGAGGGTCGGTGGTGACATGACCGTGGTCATGGTGGACTCCTTCTCCGGTACGGGTGGCCGGTCCCGCTGGGTCCGGCCACTGGGGTCGCCCCAGGTCAGTTCGTCGTGCGGATCTTCATCTCGGCGATGCCGTACGCGCCCTGCCTGGTGCGCATCCGCGGCGGCTGCGCCGGGTCGAGGGCGAGCCGGTCGAGGTTGGCGTAGTAGGCGCGGAAGGCGCGCCCGGCCAGCAGACGGGTGAGGGCGGCCCCCGGGCAGAAGTGGGACCCGGCGCCGAAGCCGACGTGCTCGGACCCGTTGGCGCGGTCGATGTCGAAGACGGCGGGGTCGTCGAACTTGCGCGGGTCGCGGTTGGCGGCGCCGATCACGAGATGGACGAGCGAGCCCTCGGGAACGGTCAGGCCGTGCCGCTCGATCTCCCGGGTGGTGCGGCGCAGGGTCCACTGGATGGGGCTGAAGAGCCGCAGGTACTCGGCGATGAAGTCGTCGGTTCGATCCGGTTCGGCGCGCATGCGCTCGCCCAACTCCGGGTCGGACAGGAGCATCTCCAGACCGCCGGAGAGCAGGTTCATGGTCGTCTCGTAGCCGGCGGCGATGAACGACCAGGCCATGACGACCAGCTCGTCCTGGGAGAGGTTTCCGGCCTCGTGCTCGACGACCAGTTCGCCCAGGATGTCGCCGCGGTTGGGTCCGCCCTTGCGCTGCTGGGTGAGCTCGCCCATGTAGTTGCCGAACTCCAGGACGTCCTCGAAGAACCCGGGGACCTCCTCGGGGTCGAGTCCGGCGGCGACCGCGAACATGTCCATGATGGCCTGGGACCAGCGGCGCAGGTCCTTCTTGCGGTCGAGGGGGACGCCGAGCATGTCCCCCACCACGCGCAGGGGCAGCGTGGTCGAGAACGCCTCGACCCAGTCGACGGTCCCCTGAGCGACGGCGTCCTCGATGAGGTCGTCGATGACGCCGGTGACCCATCCGTCCAGGTTCTGCACGATCCGGGCGTTGAAGCCCCGGTTGGCGTTGCGCCGCAACCGGGTGTGCTCGGGTGCGTCCCGGTTCACGAGCACGGGGACGTCGAAGGCCCCCGTCATGACGTGGCTGGAGAAGAGCTCGCGGTCGCGCAGCGCGTCCCGGACGTCGTCATAGCGGCTGAACATGTAGAAGTCCTCGCCGTCCGCCGCGCCCTCCTTGACGTGGTGGACGGGGAACTCGTCGCGCAGGCGCTCGTAGAGCGGCCACGGCCTGAGCCGGTAGTCCTCATGGGTGAGATCGATCGAGAGAGCGGTCACTTCGGGCTCCTTCACTTCTGCGGAGGGTGGATGAATCCGGCGTCGACGAAGGCTCGGAGGAAGGTGTGGACCAGGCCGGTGTCCAGCGGCGGACAGCTCACACCGGTCCCGCTGAGGGCCTTGCGGGTGAGCTCCGACTCGAAGAAGGGCACCCGGGCGTGATCCATGCTGTCCTGGAGGAACGGGGCGAGTCCGAGGAGCGCCATGGTCCCCGCGTCGCGTCCGGTGACACGCGCGCGCCAGTCGTCCAGGGGCATCCGCTCCAGCGGGTAGCCGAACTCCTCGACGCTGTCGAAGAATTCCTTCCAGGACATGGACCGGTGGTTGGCGAGGTGGAACGTGCCCCCGTGGTTCTCGGGGCGGCCCGCCAGCTCGACGACCGCGCTCGCGACGTAGTCGATGGGAGCGGGCTGGACCGGCATGAGCGCGAGGGTGTGCGGAGCCAGGCCCGACTCGGTGCAGCCCTTGAGGATGAGGCTCAGGTGGTCGAGGCGGTTGAAGGCCCCGGTCACGCTGTGCCCACCGGTGTTGATGCGGTGGACGGTGACGGGCAGGCCGCGTTCGGCGGCGGTGCGCACCATCCGTTCGGAGACCCACTTGGTCTGCGCGTAGCCGACGACCAGTGGGCCGCTCTCGTGCAGGTCGGCGGTCTCGTCCACCGTGTCGGCCGTGTACTCCTCGGAGGAGAAGACCCCGACCGTGGAGATGAAGTGCACGGGCCGCGGCGCGCCGGCGGTCGCCAGGCGCAGGACCTCGCGGGTCCCGGTGACGTTGGGGCCCTCCAGGCCGCTGTAGGGGTAGGTCCACTTGACCATCCCGCCGCAGTGCACGATGTCGCCGACCCGCCCGTGCAGGGCGGTGAACTCCGCTTCGGGGAGGCCGAGGAGCGGTTCGGCCAGGTCGCCGACGACGGGCACGACCCGGGACAGGCGGGCTCCGGCGTCGATGCCGTAGCGGCGCAGGTTGTCCTCGATCCGCCGCGAGGCGTGGGCCGTGTCGTCGGCGCGTACGAGGCAGTGGACGTCGCCGTCGCGGCGGTTCAGCAGCTCGGCGAGCAGGAACGCGCCGACGAAGCCGGTCGCTCCGGTGAGCAGTGTCGCCGTCGGGGCGACACCGACCGGTTCCGGCGCTCCGTCGGCCCTGATGTCGGTGTCGAGCCCGGCCAGTTCGGTCATGCGCTCGACGGACAGGCCCCGAGTCCGTCGAACCGTCGCGGCCTTCGGCTCGGCCCTCCGCTCGGCCTCGGCCTCGGCGGCCACGGCGATCTCGGCCGACACCAGCCGGGCCAGGGACGCGGGGGTCCGGTCGTCGAAGAACACGTCCATGGGGAGGGTGACCCCCAGGTCCTCGATCACGGCGGTTCTCAGCTCCGCGATCATGAGGGAGTCCGCCACGTCCACCAGGAGGGCGTCGAGCTCCACCTCCGAGACGTCGGCCCCCAGGATGGCGGCGAGCACGCCGGTGACGTGGGCCAGGACCAGGCGTTCGCGTTCGGGGCCGGACGCCGCCCGCAGGGCCTCGGGTGAGGGTACGCCGGGTCGCCGCGGACCCGCCTCCACCCCGGCCCGGCGCTCGGCGGCCAGGCGCTCCAGGGTCCGTTCCGTGACGGGGCTGAAACCCGCACCCCAGACCTCGGCGACGAGGCTGCCGTCGTCCCCGTACAGGCGCAGGTCACCGACGATGCGGCCGTCGTCGCCACCGCGGAGCACGGTCACGCACTCCAGTTCCTCGTGGTCTCCGGTGGGGCCGACCCAGATGCGTTCGTAGCCCGTGCCCAGGTGGACCGGCTGGTCGTCGAAGCCCCGCTCCGCCAGTGCGACGACCGAGACGAGCTGGATGCAGGCGTCCAGGAGCAGCAGCTCGGGACGCACACCCGCCCGGACCCCGGCCGCGTCCGGCGCGGGCTGGACCAGGGTGCCCACCGCGGAGCGCTCACCGCGCCGTGCCGCCCGCACGAGGCGGAAGCTCGGCCCGAGCCGGAACTCGGGGTGCCACGCGCGGGTGTAGAAGTCGCCGGTGACGGGTTCGGTGGCGGCGTCCGCTCCCGCGGCGATGCCCGCCTCGTCGACGGCGCCGTCCGGCGGCGTCGGGTCCTGGTCTCCGTGGACGACGGTCTCGAAGTGGCTCCGCCACCGCCCGTCGGCGTCCTGGCTGAACACACGGGCCCGGGCCCGGCCGTCCTCCACGGGATCGAGGACCACCTGGACGGTGGCGGTGTCGTCGTCGCCGAGCACGAGGGACCGCGACACGGCCAGGTCCTGGGCGCGGGGCGTGCCGTCGAAGAGGGCGTCGGCGCACTCGAGGACGAGGTTGAGGAAGAGCACGCCCGGGACGACGAGCAGCCCGTGGACCCGGTGCTCCGCCAGGAACGGGACCCGGCTCAGGGACACTTCCGCCTCGCCGACGGTGCGACCGTCCGCGGTGCGCAGCACCCGCAGAAGGGGCCGGCCGGGTGCGGCCGGTCCGCCCGCGTCGGCCGCCCGGGTCAGGGACCTGCGGGGGTCGGCCGACGCGGGCCAGAAGGTCCGCCGCTGGAAGGGGTAGGTGGGCAGAACGGGCGGGTCGGCCGGGGCCGGACCGTTGAGCCGCGCCCAGTCGAGGTCCGCTCCGGCCGCCCACACCCGGGCCGCCGCCCGGACGAGGCCGTGGCGGACGCCGCGCTCCGTCTGGACGGACGGAACGCACACCGGCTCCTCCTCCGGGGCGGCGGTGAGGAAGTGCGGGAGCAGGCCGCCGTGCCCGAGTTCGACCACGACGTCGACCCCGCGGTCGGCGGCCGCGTGCACCACCTCGGTGACGGGCATGGACGCGTCCGCGCGGTGGTGCCAGTAGGCCGTGCTCGACGGGTCGAGACCGGTGTCTGCGGCGTCGGTCTCCGTGACCAGGTCGGCGGTGGGCGCGGTGAACTCCGTCCCCCCGAGGGCGGCCTCGTCCGGTCCGGCTCCGGACCGGGTGAGCAGCGCCCCGTCGCGGAGTCCGAGCGCACCCGCCAGGACACCGGCCGCGTAGCCGGAGCCGCCGTGCCCGACGACCAGGTCCGGGCGCACTCCGACCGACTCCCACCAGCGGCCCAGGGCGACCGCCGCGGTGAACGCGGCGGCGCGCGCCGCGGCCGGTTCGGACAGGGCCGCCTCCGCGTCGGCGCCGTCGAGCAGGGCGGCCAGGGGCGGTTCCGTGACCGCCCCCCAGACCTCGGTGAGGGCGTCGACCGTCTCGGTGACGGCGGGCACCCGGCCGTACACACCCGCCAGGGCGCCCGCCAGCCGGGGCCCGGCCGCGGGTACCACGAAGGCCACGCGCGGAGCGCCGCCCGGCCCGCGGCGGCCGCGCACGACGGCGGGATCGGAGTCACCGCGCGCGACCGCGTCCAGTCCTGCGGCCAGCTCCCCGGCGGAGGCGGCCACCACGACGGCGCGGTCGGTCAGGTCGGCGCGGCCCACGCCCGCCGACCAGGCCAGGGCGTGCGCGTCGGCGGGGTCCTCGGCGCGGACCCGCGCGGCCAGCGCCGCCGCGCTCTGGCGCACCGCGGCCTCGCCGCGCCCTGACACCTTGACCGCCACGGTGTCCGGGGGTTGCGTGGCGCCGCCCGGCGCCTCGGGCCCCGCCGGCGCGGACTCGACGACCACGTGGGCGTTCGTGCCGCCGAATCCGAAGGAGGACACCCCCGCGACGCGGCGCTCGGCCGTCCACGGTGCCGAGCGGGTGCCGACCACGACCGGGAGGGCGGCCCAGTCGACGGCGGGGTTGGGATCGGTGAGGTTCAGATGCGGGGGGAGGTGGCCGTGTTCGACGGCCAGGACCGTCTTGATCAGCCCGGCGATCCCGGCGGCGGCCTCCAGATGGCCGATGTTCGTCTTCACCGACCCCAGCACCACCGGGTCGGACGCGTCGCGACCCTCGCCCAACACCGATGCCAGCGCCCGGACCTCGATCGGATCACCCAGAGGGGTACCGGTACCGTGCGCCTCCACATAGCCCACATCGGCCGGACGCACGTCCGCCGCGGCCAGCGCCCGTCGCACGACCTCGCTCTGGGCGGAGGCCCGCGGAACGGTCAGGCCGGAGCTGTGGCCGTCCTGGTTGGTGGCCGAACCTTTGACCAGCGCCCGGGCCCGCAGGTGGGTGCCCTCCACCGAGGATGCGCGGCGCAGGACGACCACCCCGCACCCCTCGCCCCGCACGTAGCCGTCGGCCGCGGCGTCGAAGGTCTTGCACCGGCCCTCGGGCGAGAGCATGCCGGCCTTGGACAGGGCCACGGACGTGCTCGGTGAAAGCAGGCTGTTGACGCCCGCGACGATCGCGGTGTCGCACTCGCCCGCCCGGAGGGACTGGCAGGCCAGGTGCAGGGCGACCAGCGACGAAGAGCACGCGGTGTCCACCACCAGGCTCGGCCCCTCCAGACCCAGCGCGTACGACAGACGGTTCGCCGCCATGTTCAGGGCACCGCCGGTGGCCGCGTAGCCGTCCACGTCGGTCACGTCGCCGGTGGACAGGGTCAGCCGCTCGTAGTCGCTGCCGCCCATCCCCACGAACACACCGGTCCGTGAACCCTTCAAGGAGTCCGGCGCGATCCCCGCGTTCTCCAGGGCCTCCCACGCCACCTCCAGCACGAAACGGTGCTGGGGATCGATGCCGACCGCCTCGCGGGGCGGGATCCCGAACAGACCCGCGTCGAAGTCCCGGATCCCGTCGACGAACCCGCCGTGACGGGTGTACATCCGGCCCCGCGCGTCAGGGTCGTCGTCGTGGAAGTCCGCCAGGTCCCACCGGTCCGGTGGAACCTCCACCACACCGGAGCGGCCCTCCACCAACAGGTCCCAGAACGCGTCCACACCCGAGGCGCCACCCGGAAAACGGCAACCCATACCCACGACGGCGACGGGCTCGCTGTGGCGGCGACGGGACTCGGCGGCCTCCTCACGGGCGGTCCGCACCTCGATCAGGGCGCGGCGCAGGACGTCGGAGCGGTCGTTGTCGTCGGTCTGTGTCGGGTTCATGACTGCTCCAGCTCATCGCTGAGGAGCTCCAGGAGCTCCACTTCGGACAGGTCGTCGAGTCCCGGTGCCTGCTCCGGGGTGTGGGGCGGTCCGTCGCCGCCGCCGGTGTCGGCCGTCAGGGGCAGGACCTCGTCCAGCAGGAAGTCGGCGAGGTCGGCGACGGTGGGGTGTTCGAAGGCGATCGTGGCGGGGAGTTCGACTCCCAGCGCCTGTTCCAGCCGGGTCTTGAGCTCGACGCTCATGATCGAGTCCATCCCGGCCTCGAAGAATCCGGAGTGGCGGTCCAACCGCTCGCGGCGGCCGATCACGGCACCGACCTCGCGCTGGATCCGCTCCTCCATCAGCCGCGTACGCGCCGCTCCGGTGGCCGTGCCGAGCCGGTCCAGCAACGCCCGGTCGACGGCCGCGGCCGCGACGCCGGAACCGTCCATGAGTTCCAGCAGCGGCCGGCGCCGCTTGGCCTCCAGGACGGGCCGGAACCGGGACCAGTCGACCGGCGCGACCGTGACCTGGGTGCGGTCGGAGGACAGGAGCCGGTCCAGGGCCCCGAAGCCGAGCGGGTCCGGCAGGACGTCCAGACCCATCGACTGGAAGTAGCGCAGGTGCTCGTCGTCCACCAGATCGCTGCCCGACCACCACCCCCAGTCCACGGCCAGTCCCGGGAGTCCGCGGTCGGCGCGGTTCCACGCCATCACGTCCTCGAAGTGGTTGGCCGCCGCGTAGTGGCCCGCCGCCGCCGACCCCCACACGGCCGACGCGGAGGAGAACATGACGAGGAAGTCCAGTCCGTCGGCGACCGCGTCGAGCACCAGGGTGCCCTCGACCTTGGGGCGCAGGACCGCGCGGAACCGCTCCCAGTCCATCTCGCGAACCGTGTCGGCGTGGAAGGCGCCCGCGGCGTGGACCACGCCCCGGATCGCGGGCCAGGGCGCGTCCTGCGTGAAGAGGGCGGCCATGCCTTCGGCGTCGGCGACGTCCACCGCGGGTGTGTGGACGGTGGCTCCCGCGTCGCGCAGGGCACCGACCGCCGCGGTGACGGAGTCGTCGGGGTCCTCGGGCAGCGGTCGGCGGCCGGTCAGGATGAGATGGCGTGCTCCGTGGCCGACGAGCCAGCGTGCGACGCGCAGCCCCAGCGAGCCCCGCCCGCCGGTGACGAGGTAGGCGGCGTCACCGTGGACGACCGGACCCGGGCCCGCCGGGAGCGGCGCGGCACGGCGCAGCCGGGCCACGCGGCGCTCGCCCGCGCGGTAGGCGACCTGGTCCTCGCCGTCGCCGCCGGTGATCTCGGCGGTGACGGCGGCGGCGTCCGCGTCCGGGTCTGCGGCCCCGGGGTCGAGGTCGATCAGACCGCCCCACAGTTCCGGATGTTCCAGGGCGACCACCCGGCCCAGGCCCCAGACGGGGGCGTGGGCCGGCTCCGTTCCGGCGACACCCGCACCGCCCCGCGTGACCACCCAGATCCGGGCGGCGCCGGGGCCGCCGTCCAGGGCCCTGACAGCGCTCAGCAGCGGCCCGCACGAGCGGGTCAGCGCGTCGTCCAGTTCGGTGCCGGGACCCCGGACCGGGCCGACGTCGAGAGTCGCGCAGTGCACGAGGCCGCGCAGCCCCTCCGTTCCCGCGACGAGTTCACGCAGGGTGTCGGGCGCACCCAGGTCCAGCCGGTCGGCGCCGACCACGATGCTCCGCTCACCGATCCGCGCCAGCTCCCTGGCGATGCCGTCGGCCACGCCGGAGCCGTCGGCGACCAGCAGCCAGGCTCCGGACGCCCCCTCCCCGCCCGACTGCCGGACGGCGTCGGCCGCCCGCCACTCGGTCTCGTAGGTGTGGCGGTTCAGTCCCTCCTCCACCGCGTCGGCGGCGGCGGACGGCGGCCGCTCGGCACCGCGCGGTACCGGCCGGTCGGGGACCCAGTGCCGTTCCCGCTGCCAGGGGTAGTGGGGCAGCGGGACCCAGTGCCGGCGCGTCGGCTGGATCGCTCGGTGGTCGAGGTCGAAATCGAGGACGTACAGGCCCCCCGCGGCCTCCAGCATCGTGGTGCGGGGGTCCTGACGGGCCCGCATCGACGTCAGCACGGTGGCGTCGGCGACCCGGCCCCGCAGGGACTGCGCCGAGGGCGATCCCAGGACGGCGTGCGGGCCGACCTCCAGGACGACGTTGTGCGCCCGGTCGACGGCGGCGGCGCGCATCGCGTCGCGGTAGCGGACGGGGCTCACCAGGTTGCGGGCCCAGTAGTCGGTGTCGAACGCGTCGGGGCCGGCCCGCTCCCCCGTGACGGTCGAGTAGGCCGCCACGGCGGCCGGCTTCGGGGCCAACGGGGGCAGGGCACGGACGAGTTCGTCCTGGACCGGCACCATCAGAGGGCTGTGGAAGGCGTACTCCTCCTGGATGCGGGCCCAGCGTGCCCTCCGGTCGCGCACCAACGGTTCGAGCTCGGCCAGAGCGGCCGGGTCTCCCGCCACGACCGTGGCCTCCGGCCCGTTGACCGCGGCCACGAACAGCCGGTCGGCCAGCGGGGCGATCAGCTCGGCGACGTCGTGCGGTGGCAGGCCGACGGCGGCCATGGCGCCCGAACCGCGGGTGGAGGCCATCACCCGGCCACGGGCGACCGCCACCGCCATGGCGTGGTCCAGGTCCAGGGCGCCGGCTGCGTAGGCGGCGCCGATCTCGCCGACGCTGTGCCCGACGACCGCGTCGGGTTCCAGGCCCCAGGCCCGCCACCGCTCGGTGAGTGCGGCCTGGACGGCGACGATGGCCGGTTGGGCGTACTCGGTGTCGGTGAGCCGGGACACCGCGCCGTCCTCGCCGAGGACCTCCGACAGCGACCAGCCCGCCAGTTCACGGACGAGCTTCTCGCAACGCCGGAGGACGTCGGCGCAGACCGGGTCGGCCAGGAGGCCGAGGCCCATCCCCGCCCACTGGCTTCCCTGGCCGCTGTAGGCCAGGATCAACCGCCGCTGGTCCTCGGGGACCGCCGTACCGGTCGCCAGTCCGCGGACGCGGCGGCCGTCCGCCGCCTCGGCGAGCAGCTCCACGGCCCGCTCCGCGGAGTCGGCGGCGACCGCCATCCGGACGGGCAGGTGGGAGCGGCGCAGGGCGGCGCCGGCGGTGACGTCGGCCCAGCGGGGCGCGTCGTCCCGGCCGAGGAGGGCGCCGTAGTCGGCGGCCAGGGCGGAGACCGCCGCCGAGCCGTGGGCCGACAGGGTCAGCAGTTCGGCGCGCGGTACAGCCGGTACGTCCTCCTCCGGGGCGCCGGTGCCGTCCCCGACCCGGGCCGCGTCGTCGGGTGCCTGGGCGAGCACCATGTGCGCGTTGGTCCCGCTGAACCCGAAGGAGCTGATGCCCGCCGTGCGAGGACCCGCGCAGGTCCACTCGGCGTCCTCGGTCGGGATCCGGACGGGCAGGTGGGACCAGTCGACGTTCGGGTTGGGGTCGTTCATGTGCAGGTGCGGGGGGATGCGGCCGTGCTTGAGGGAGAGCGCGACCTTGATGAGGCCGGACACCCCGGCGGCGGCCTCCAGATGGCCGATGTTGGTCTTGACCGAGCCGACCACGACCGGTGCGGCCGCAGTCGCTTCCGGGCGGAGGACGTCCGTGAGCGCCTCCAGTTCGATGGGGTCTCCGAGCGCCGTCCCCGTACCGTGCGCCTCGACGTAGCCGATCTCCTCGGGGGCGGCGGCCGCGTCGCGCAGGGCATCGCCGATCACGGCCTGTTGCGCACGGCCGTTGGGGACGGTGAGGCCGGCGCTGCGGCCGTCCTGGTTGACCGCCGAGCCGCGGATGACCGCCCAGACGCGGTCCCCGTCGGCGACCGCGTCGGTGAGCCGCTTGAGGACGAGGGCTCCGGCTCCCTCGCCCCGCGCGTAGCCGTCGGCGGCGGCGTCGAAGGTCTTGCAGCGGCCGTCGGGGGCCAGTGCGCCGAGGTTGATCAGGCCCACCGTGGTCGCCGGAGAGAGCATGAGATTCACTCCGGCGACCAGCGCGGTGTCCGACTCGCCCGAGCGCAGGCTCCGGGCGGCCAGGTGGGCGGCGACGAGGGAGGAGGAGCAGGCGGTGTCGATCGCCATGCTGGGCCCCTGTGCGCCGAGGACGTAGGACAGCCGTCCGGCGGCGACGCTGGCGGTGTTGCCCGTCGCCACATAGGGGTCGGCGTCCAGTGCCCCGGACGTGGTGAGCAGCTGGAGGTAGTCGGCGGTGGTGACGCCGACGAAGACACCCGTGCGCGATCCCTCGACGGCGGACGCGGGGATTCCGGCGTCCTCCAGGGCCTCCCAGGTGACCTCCAGCAACAGGCGCTGCTGGGGGTCCATGTGCCGTGCCTCCCGGGGAGTGATCCCGAACGCCTCGGCGTCGAATCGGTCGACCGGGCCGGTCAGGAAGCCACCCCGGAAGGCGTGGTCGCGGCCGGGGGCGGCGAACTCGGCGGCGTCCCAGCGGTCGGCGGGGACGCCGGAGGTGGCGTCGCGCCCCTCCCGGAGCAGGCGCCAGTACGCGTCGGGTGTGTCGGCGCCGCCGGGGAAGCGACAGGCCATGCCGACGATCGCGATGGGCTCGGTGTCCGATGAGGCGGGCCGCTCCACCGCTGTGGTGGGGGGCGCCACGGCGGCCTCCCCGGTGTCGGTCTCCGTGACCGCGGTGTCCGCCACTGGTTCGGACGCCGCGTCCGGGGCCTGCGGCGCCGCCCCGAGGTCGGCGAGGTGGCGGGCCAACTGCCGAATCGTGGGGTGCTCGAACACCGCCGTCGTGCGGACCCGCGTGCCGAGGTCGCGTTCCAGCATCTTCCTGAGCCGCACGACCATGGCGGAGGTGATCCCGAGGTCGAACAGACCCGCGTCCTGGTCGAGGGTGTCGGCCTCGTCGAGTTCCATGACCGACGCCAGCGCACCCCGGAGGTAGGTGACCAGCGCGCTGATCTGGTCGGCACCTTCGCGGTCGCCGGCTGCACCGAACGCGGACAGGGGCGCGGCGGGAACGTCCGGCACCGTCTCCTCGGGCGGGGGGACCGCCCGCGGCGGCGTCCGCCCCCTGGTGCCCCGTTCTCCGTCCGGGGGTACCGGCACCGCGTTGTCGGCCCAGTAGGGCCGGCGCTGGAAGGGGTAGGTGGGAAGCGTCGGCGCCACGCCCGGCCCCGGGCCGTTGACCCTGGCCCAGTCGATGTCGACCCCCGCCGCCCAGACCTGGGCCACGGCCTCCATCAGCCCCTGGTACACGCCCTCCTCCGTCAGGACCGAGGGGACGCACACCGGCTCGCGGTCTCCGGCGACGCCGAGGAACAGCGGCAGCAACCCGCCGGGCCCGAGCTCGACCACCACGCGCGCGCCGCGGTCCAGGACCGTGCGCATCGCCGCGGAGAAGAGCACGGGCCGGCGGGTGTGCCGAACCCAGTAGTCCGCGGTGGTGACCGTGGCGCCGGCCAGCTCACCGGTGGAATCGGACACCAGGTCGCGGTCCGGCTCCCGAGGGTGGATTCCCTCGAAGGCCGCACCGAGATCGGGGAGGACGGACTCCATGAGCGGGCCGTGGGAGGCGTACGAGACGCGCAGCCGCGCGCTCTTGACGCCCCGTCCGGCCATCGTCTCCATGACGGCCAGGACCTGTTCCGTCGGTCCGGAGACGACGTTCTCGCGAGGGCCGTTGTAGGAGGCGATCACGACCTGCCCGTGGCGCAGCTCGTCGAGGGCCGCCAGGTCCTCCGCCGGGCAGAACACCGCGGCCATCGCGCCGACGGGCGGCAGGGCGCCCATCAGTCGGGCACGGGCCCGGGTCAGGCGCGCGCCCTCGCCGACGGTGAACACGCCCGACAGCACGGCGGCGGCGTAGGCGCCCGCGCTGTGGCCCAGGACGACGTCGGCACGGACTCCGACCGACTCCCACCAGCGTCCCAGGGCGACCGCCACCGCGAACAGGCACGGCTGCACGACGGCCGTGTCCATCAGGGCTTCGGCGGCCTCCTCACTGTCGTCGAGAAGCACTGACAGCGGCAGCTCCGACACCGGCCCCACGACCGCGGCCACCTCGTCGACCACCTCGGTCACGGCGGGGACGCGCCCGTACACGCCCGAGAGGGCGCCGGCCAGGCGCGGGCCCTGGCCCGGGACCACGAAGGCCACGCGCGGGGCGCCGCCCGCGCCGCGCCGCCCCCGGGCCAGACCGGGGCCGCCACGCCCGAGCGCCACCGCGTCGAGTCCGGCCACCAGCTCGTCGGGGGACGACGCCACGACGGCGGCGCGGTCGGGCAGATCGGCCCGTCCGGTGCCGGCCGACCAGGCCACACCGGCGAGGCCGTCGTCCAGTTCGCCCCGGTCCCTCGCGGACCGCGCCCAGGCGGCCAGCCGCGCGGCGCCGTCGCGCAGAGCGGCCTCGCCGCGCCCCGACACCTTCACCACGACGGGTGCCCGGGCCGACGCGACGGGCTCGCCTTCCTCGGCGGCACCCTCCGACGACGGCACGGACTCCAGAACCGCGTGCGCGTTGGTGCCGCCGAATCCGAAGGAGGACACCCCCGCGACGCGGCGCTCGGCCGTCCACGGACGCAGCTCGGTTCCCACCTCCAGGGGCAGCCGGTCCCACGGCACCACCGGGTTGAGGTCGGTGACGTTGAGGTGGGGCGGAACGGCCCCGCGCTCCACGGCCAGGACCGTCTTGATCAGCCCGGCGATCCCGGCGGCGGCCTCCAGATGGCCGATGTTCGTCTTCACCGACCCCAGCACCACCGGGTCGGACGCGTCGCGGCCCTCGCCCAGCACCGCGGCCAGCGCCCGGACCTCGATCGGATCACCCAGCGGCGTTCCGGTACCGTGCGCCTCCACATAGCCCACATCGGCCGGACGCACGCCGCCCGCCGCGAGCGCCCGTGCGACCACGTCCTCCTGGGCAGCGCCCCGAGGCGCGGTCAGCCCGTTGCTGCGACCGTCCTGGTTGGTGGCCGAACCCCTGACCAGCGCGCGGACCCGCGAGTGGGTGCCCTCCACCGAGGATGCGCGGCGCAGGACGACCACCCCGCACCCCTCGCCCCGCACGTAGCCGTCGGCCGCGGCGTCGAAGGTGCGGCAGGCGCCCCGTGGCGAGAGCATGCGGCCCTTGGACAGCGCCACCGTCGTCCCCGGGTCGAGCATCAGGCTCACACCGGCGACGATCGCGGTGTCGCACTCGCCCGCCCGGAGGGACTGGCAGGCCAGGTGCAGGGCGACCAGCGACGAAGAGCACGCGGTGTCCACCACCAGGCTCGGCCCCTCCAGACCCAGCGCGTACGACAGGCGGTTCGCCGCGAAGTTCAGGGCGCTGCCGGTCGCCGTGTAGCCGTCGTGGAAGGAGCTGCCGCCCGCGGCCAGTCGCAGCCGCTCGTAGTCGCTGCCGCCCATCCCCACGAACACACCGGTCCGTGAACCCTTCAAGGAGTCCGGCGCGATCCCCGCGTTCTCCAGGGCCTCCCACGCCACCTCCAGCACGAAGCGGTGCTGGGGATCGATGCCGACCGCCTCGCGGGGCGGGACCCCGAACAGACCCGCGTCGAAGTCCGCCGCCCCGTCCACGAACCCGCCGTGGCGCGAGTAGGTCCGTCCCTCCGCTTCCGGATCCTCGTCATGGAAGTCCGCCAGGTCCCACCGGTCCGGTGGAACCTCCACCACACCGGAGCGGCCCTCCACCAACAGGTCCCAGAACGCGTCCACACCCGAGGCGCCACCCGGAAAACGGCAGCCCATACCCACGACGGCGACGGGCTCGTCCACACCGCATGCTCCACCCTCGCCGGCGGTATCCGACTGAACTGACGGATTCTCCCGATCAGCCATACTTCACCTCCATGGGAACCAATGGGCGCGCCCGGAATGACTCGACAGGCACCGGGAAAGAAGCGGATTAGTCGCAGTCCGGACATTCCGCACATCCCTGACACCGAGGATAGTGTTGTTCACTCTTGCAGTGACAACCCTTATTTTTCGACTCGCCGAACTAGGGGGTGAATCCGGACGCACAGAGGCCCAGGAGGCCGGATACACAAAGTGAATTGAGAATTATCAAGGTGTTCACAATCCCAGGACCAGCGGATACGCAGAGGATGGCGCGCCCTTTCATCACGACTGCGACACTCGGTGACGAGCTTTTCACTGGAAGTTTTCACCGCGCCGTCCGGAAACAGTCGATCAATAAATGGCACCCCTGACCCACCCCTGGTCTCCGGCGCCCGAATCTCCGGAACATAGGGGTCTGTCCAAGGAAAAGCAGGGGTTGACTCCCCCCCGATGAAGCCGGGAACGTGAGCAGGCGAACAGCGCAGCAATTCCCACCCGTCTCCCACCATCGCCCCCGGGCGCTACGTGAAGAGTGGGACTTCCAGCCTCCGGCTCCACGCCAATTTCCGTTCCCTATGGACCGATAACCGACGGGAGTCCCCCTTGGTCGACCAAGCGCACCGCGACGCGCCCGAAGTCCCCCTCTCCCCCCGCCGCAGGACCGCCGCCCTCGTCGTCCTCCTCATCGGCCTCGGCATGGACGTCCTGGACGGCAGCATCCTCTACGTCGCCCTGCCCACCATCCAGCGCGACCTGTCCGCCTCGGGATCCCACCTGCAGTGGCTGGCCGCCGGGTACGCCCTGCCCTTCGCCCTGGCGATGATCACCGGGAGCCGGCTCGGCGACATCCACGGGCGCCGTCGGGTCTTCCTCTTCGGCATGGTCCTCTTCTCCGCCACCTCCCTGGTGTGCGGCTTAGCCGGGAGCGTCGAGGTCCTCATCGCCGCCCGTGTGGCCCAGGGTCTCGCGGCGGCCCTGATGGTCCCCCAGGTCATGGCGACGATCCAGGTCATGTACCCGCCCGGTCGGCGCGGCATCGCGATCGCCGCGTCCAGCGCGGTCTTCGCCGTGACGACCGTCTTCGGCCCGGTCCTGGGCGGACTGCTCCTCAGCCTCGACATCGCCGACCTGGGCTGGCGCGTGATCTTCCTCGTCAACGTGCCGATCTGCGTGCTCGCCGCCGTCGCCACGCTGATGCTCGTCCCGGAGTCGAGGGCCTCCTCCGCCATCCGGCTGGACCTGGTCGGCGTCCTGCTCGCCACGCTCGGCATGGTCGCTCTGCTCTACCCCCTCATCGTGGGTGCCGAGCAGGGCTGGCCGCTGTGGTCCGTCGTGACCCTCGTACTGTCCGTCCCCCTACTGGCCCTCTTCGTCCTCCACCAGCGGCGGCGCCACTCGTCCCCGCTCGTCGAACTCTCCCTCTTCGCCCGGCGGTCGTTCACCGGCGGACTGGTCGTCATGATGCTGTGCATGGGAGGCGTGAGCGGGTTCTCCCTGGTGTTCACGATCTACCTCCAGTCCGGCCTGGGCTACGACGCCCTGGCGGCCGCCTTGACCCAGATGCCGTGGGGGCTGGCCGCGGCCGTGTTCGCCGTCCTCTCCATCGGCGTCCTCGCCCCGCGCCTCGGGCGCCGGGTGGTCGCGATCGGTATGGCGGTCACCATCGTCGGTATGACGGCCCTGGTCGGAGTCACGATGACGGCGGACGGCTCCACCGGCGGTCTGGTCTTCCTCGTGCCGCTCGCCCTCGGCGGCGCGGGCATGGGTATGGGGGTCGCCCTCGTCTTCGACTTCGCGCTGCACGACGTTCCCGTGGCGGACGCGGGGTCGGCGTCCGGTCTGCTCAACACCCTCCAGCAGGTGTCCATCGCCATGGGGGTCGCCCTGGTCGGGGCCCTGTACTTCGTGCTCCTGCCGGGCACGGACCCGGCCGCCCCCGCCGCGGAGGCCGCCGGCTCAGCCCTGTCGGCCACGGTCCTGCTGCCGCTGGCCATGATCGCCGTCGCGCTGCTCGCGGTGCGCGCGCTGCCACGTTTCGCCACGCAGAAAGAGGACGACGCCGCCTGATCCGCCCCTGACGACGCGATCGGGCGGCACTCCAGGAAAGGTGCCACCTGTGCTGCACGCCCTTCTCAACGACGGCCGCACCAGGCCCCGGCTCGGGCTCGGTGTCGGCCGCGTCGCCGACGACCAGACCCGCACGGCGGTCGCCGACGCCCTCCGAGCCGGCTATCGCGCCATCGACACGGCCAGCCGATACGGCAACGAGACCGGAGTGGGCCGGGCCGTGGCGGCCTCCGGGATCGCCCGGAGCGACCTGTACGTCACCACCAAGGTGTGGAACGACGAGCAGGGGTACGACCGGACCCTCAGAGCCTTCGACGCCAGTCTGGACCGGCTCGGCCTGGACTACGCCGACTCCTACCTCATCCACTGGCCCGCGCCCGAGCTGAACGCCTACCTCGACACCTGGAGGGCGCTCGTGCGCCTGAGGTCCGAGGGCCGCGTGCACTCGATCGGCGTCTGCAACTTCACCGAGCCGCTCCTGGAGCGGCTGGTCCAGGAGAGCGGCGAGGTACCCGCGGTCAACCAGATCGAACTGCACCCCTACCTGTCCCGGATGGAGCTGCGGGGCGCCAACGCCCGGCACGGCGTCCTGACCGAAGCCTGGAGCCCGCTCGGGCAGGGCAGGGGAATGCTGGCGGACCCCGTCCTCCGTACCGTCGCCGACAAGCACGGCCGGTCCCCCGCCCAGGTGGTGCTGCGCTGGCACCTGCAGCTCGGCAACGCCGTCATCCCCAAGTCCGTGACGCCGTCCCGGATCCGGGAGAACATCGACGTCTTCGACTTCGTGCTCGACGCCGAGGACCTGACCGCGATCGCGGCCCTCAACCGCGACGAGCACTGCGGCCAGGATCCGGCCACCTACCGGCGCGCGTTCACCACCGGCTGACACCGTGGCCGCCGGTCCGCCCACCGGGTGTGAACTCCGCGGGGGCGGGCCGGTGCACCTCCTGTCGGCGACGTCCTAGGATGGGGGGATGGCCCAGGACACGCGTAAGGCTCTCGTGACGTCGGCCACCGGTCTGCTCGACTCCGGTGGCATCGAGGCGGTGACACTGCGCGAGGTCGGTCGGCTGAGCGGCGTGTCGCACATGGCGCCCTACAAGCACTTCGCCGACAAGGAGTCGCTGCTGGCGGCCGTCGCCGGACGCGAGCTCCAGCGGCTCGGCGACATCGTCGACGAGGCGGCCCGGCAGGCGCACGACTCCCAGAACGCGCTGCGCACCGTTCTGCACTCCTACACCGCGTGGGCTCTGGACCATCCGGTGCGGTTCGCGCTGATCTACGGTTCCTGGTCCCGGCCGCACGAGGAGCTGGCCGTGGCCGCGGGCCGGACCCACGCGGCGCTGACCGGCGTCGTCCGGCAGTGCCAGGCGGACCGGGTCGTCCCCGGCGGGGACACCGAGCGTCGGACCGCCATGCTGCTGGCCCTGGTCCACGGCACGGTCAGCCTCGCCCTCAGCGGGCACCTCGCGCGCGGCGGCAAGGGCCAGGCCGATCCCGGTGACATCGTGGACGACGTCCTGGACCTGCTCAGCTCCGCCGCCGCCGCCGCGCGCGCGCCCTCAGCCGGTGCGCACGGCGCCGTGTGAGTCCCGCGCGCCCTTCGCGGGCGGAGCCGGAGCCCCGTCGGGGGACCCGTCGCCGCCGCGCGGGCGCAGGAACCGCGGCGCCCACCAGTTCAGGTCGCCGAACAGGCGCATCGAGGCCGGAACCACGAGCGCCCGCACGAGGGTGGCGTCGAGGATCATGGCGACCGCCAGGCCGATCCCGATCGTGGTGATGACCAGGGAGTCGGACATGATCCCGGTGGTGCCGAGGACCACGACCATGAGCAGCGCGGCGCTGCTGATGATCCCCCCAGTGCGCTGCAGCCCCACCTTGACGGCCCGCGTGTTGTCCCCGGTCGCCAGGTACTCCTCACGCGCCCGGCTCACGATGAACGTCTCGTAGTCGGTGATGAGACCGAAGGCGATGACGACGATGATCGCGTAGGTCCAGATGTCGGTGGTGCCCACGGGCTCGAACCCCAGGACCGACGCGAACCCGCCCTCCTGGACGCCCCACGTCATGATGCCGAGCGAGGCGGCCAGGGACAGGAAGCCGAGCAGGACCGCCTTGATCGGCAGCAGCACGGAGCGGAAGGCGAAGAACAGCAGGACCAGCGTCGCCGTGACCACGACGAGCAGCGTGACGGGCAGCGCCGCCAGCGTGGACGCCGTGTTGTCCAGGGTCAGCGCCGGACCGCCCGGTCCCCCGACGAGGATCTCCGTGGCGCCGGCGGGAGGTGACTCGGCACGGATCTCCCGGACCAGGTCCAGGTTGGCCGTGTCGTCGGGGTCCCCGGAGAAGCCCACGGACACCAGCGCCGTGTCGTCGTTGGTCCGCTCCACCGCGGCCCCGGTGGCGGCCTCCAGGCCGTCCAGTCGCTCGGCGTAGTCCGCCAGGCCCGCGGGGTCGGTGTTCCCGACGACGGCGATGTCGATGGCCCCCTCGGCCGGGCCGCCGCTGGGGAACTCGTCGCGGATCATGTTCGAGCTGATGTGGCCGTCGTTGTCCGCGGGCAGGTAGCGGTGGTTGGTCAGGCCGGGGTTCAGTGTGAGCAGGGCCGAGGCCACGATCAGCAGGACGGCGCCGGAGGCCACCAGGGACACGACCGGTCTGCGCATGACGACGGTCGCCGCGCTCGCCCAGAATCCGGTCTCGCTGGTGGCGGCCGCGTCGACGGTACGGCGCCGGGGCCGCGGCAGGGCGAGGGCGTTGATCCGGCGCCCCAGGAGGGCGAGGATCGCGGGCAGGACGACGACCGCGGAGATGATGGTGAACAGCACCACGGTCATGCCGCCCAGACCGAAGGAACGGGAGACCGGCTGGGGGAAGAGCAACAGACCGGCGAGCGCGACCACGACGGTCAGCCCTGAGTAGGTCACCGTGCGCCCCGCGGTCGCCAGCGTCGCGGGCAGCGCCCGGCCGACGTCGTCGTGCCGGGCCAGTTCGTCCCGGAACCGGCTGACCAGGAACAGGCCGTAGTCGATGGCCAGGCCGAGGCCGAGCATGGCGGTGATCTGGAGGGCGAAGACCGAGATGTCGGTGACCGAGGTCAGCAGGCGCAGCAACACCATGGAACCGAGGATGGAGAACATGCCGAGGACGAGGGGGACGATCGCGGCGACGAGGCCCCGGAAGATGATCACCAGGAGCACGAAGAGGATCGGGAAGGCGATGACCTGGGCCGATCCCAGGTCCTCCATGGCGGTCGACTGCAGTTGCTGCAGGCTGTTGAGCTCGCCGCCCATGTAGTTCTGGAGCCCGTCGGCCTCCAGGAGCGGAAGGATCTGTTCGTAGGAGGCGAGGCGTTCCACCTCCGTCTCCCCCGTCACGCGGATCGCGACATAGGTGGCGGTGCGGTCCTCGGAGACCAGGAGTTCACGCTCCTCCTCGGTCAGCCCGGGCGACCAGTGGCCGACCACCGACTCCACGAGTTCGTCCGGAATGCCGTCCACCGCCGAGGTGACGGCGTCGGCGTAGTCCGGTGCGTCGACGGTCAGCGCACCCGACTCGTCGTCGTAGACCACGACCGCGTCGTAGGTGATGTCGCCGAACTCCCGCTCGATGAGCCGATCGGCGCGCTCGGACTCGGTGTCGGGGTCGGCGTAGCCGGCCGAGCCCAGGGCCGGGAAGAGCCCCGTGCCCCAGAACACCGCGAAGACGGCGAAGGCCAGGGCCGCCAGGAGCACGGACACGGGCCTACGATGGGTGAATCTCCCCAGGGCCGCGAACATGGATCGCGTCCTTCCGTGGCAGGCCGGCGCAGGGGCCGACGAGCGGATGGTTTACGCGGTAAACCTACGAGGCCCGCTCGTGGGCTGTCAAGGGGCATGACACAGGGTCAGATCCGCGTGCGATCTGCTGACACCATGGCGCCCGCCGGACCGAGGATCGCCTGGGAGAGTGGCGTGATGACGACGATGGAACCACCCCCCGCCCCTTTCGCCCTGCACGTGCCCGACGCGGAGCTGGAGCCGGATCCGCTGGACCCCGACCAGATCGTCTCCGGTGACCCGGTGGTGACCGGCCGCGTGCTGTGGGAGTCGGCCGACGGCTCCCAGGTGCGCGGCCTGTGGCAGATCACGCCCGGCGTGGTCACCGACACCGAGGCCGACGAGCTGTTCGTCGTGGTCAGCGGGCGGGCGACCATCGAGTTCGAGGGCGGCCCCGTTCTGGAGGTCGGGCCCGGTGACGCCTGCGTGCTGCGGGAGGGCGACCGGACCACCTGGACCGTGCACGAGACCCTGCGCAAGGCCTACCACATCAGCCTTCCCCGCCCCTGAGGCCCGCGGCGGCGCCCGCGTGCGGGGGCCGTGCGGCCCCCGGCCTAGCCCCTGTCGGGTCGGGGCGCGGAGGCGTCCACGTGGGCCGCGTCCGCGCCCCAGCTGCCCAGCAGCCGCAGGCCGTCGGCGGAGGGCGAGTCGGGCTCCGCGTGGTAGGTGACCAGGTGCTGGTCGGCGTCGTCGGGCAGGGTGAGGGTCTCGAAGGACAGTGTCAGCTCCCCCACGAGCGGGTGCAGGAGCCGTTTGACGCCGTGCCCCTTCTCCTTGACGTCGTGCTCGGCCCACAGGCGGCGGAACTCGTCGCTGCGCACCGACAGCTCCCCCACGAGCGCCGCCAGCTCGGGGTCGTCGGCGTGGCATCCCGCTTCCAGGCGCAGGAAGCTGACGATGTCGGCCGCCTTGGCGTCCCACTCGGCGAACAGCTCGCGCGGCTCCGGTCGCAGGAAGACCATCCGTGCCCAGTTGCGCTCCCTGGCCGGGATCCGCTCCCAGTCCCCGAACAGCGACGCCGCCATCCGGTTCCACGCCAGGATGTCCGTGCGCCGTCCGATGACGTAGGCGGGGACGCCCTCCAGCGCGTCGAGCAGCGTCCTGAGGGCGGGCCGCACCCGCTGTGAGCGCGCCTGTGTCCTGCGCCGGTGCCGCTTGGGCTTGGCCAGATGGGTCAGGTGGGCGTGCTCGGTGTCGGTGAGGCGCAGGGCCCGGGCGATGGCGTCGAGGACCTCCGCGGACACGTTGCGGCCGTGCCCCTGCTCCAGCCGGGTGTAGTAGGCGACCGACACCCCCGCGACCTGGGCCAGCTCCTCGCGGCGCAGGCCGGGGACCCGGCGGTAGCGGCCCACGCGCGGCACCCCGACGTCCTCGGGGGTGAGCCTGGCCCGCCGTGTGCGGAGGAACTCGCCGAGTTCGGCGCGGCGTCGCAGGACCGCCTCCGCCTCGCGCCGTCCCGTCGTGCTCGGTGTGCCCGGTTCGTCTTCCATGCTCCCAGTATTCCCCGTCCTACGCCCACGAGCCTGACCTCGCTGGTGGTAGGCACAGTGGTCCTATGCGACACAGGGGTCTGGGTGAGCGGCCCGATCCTTGGCAGCCTCGGAGGTGTCCCGGCCGGATCCGGCCGGGTATCCGCAGTTCCGCCGAGGAGAACCACCCTGTGAGCACCGTCGCCGCCTACGCAGCACCCGCGGCCAAGGCACCGCTGGAGCGCACGACCATCGAGCGCCGACCCGTCGGCGAGTTCGACGTCCTGATCGACATCAAGTACGCGGGCATCTGCCACTCCGACATCCACCAGGTCCAGGAGGGGTGGGGTGAGGCGATCTTCCCCATGGTCCCCGGGCACGAGATCGCCGGCGTGGTCGCCGAGGTCGGCCCCGGCGTGACCCGCCACGCGGTCGGCGACCGCGTGGGCGTGGGCTGCTTCGTCGACTCCTGCCGCGAGTGCGGGCCCTGCCGCGCGGGGACCGAGCAGTTCTGCGAGCAGGGCATGACCCCGACCTACAACGGCCTGGACCGCTCGGGCCGACCGACCTACGGCGGCTACTCGACCGCCGTCGTGGTCGACGAGAACTACACCCTGCGCATCCCCGACGCGCTGCCCCTGGACACGGCCGCGCCGCTGCTGTGCGCGGGCATCACGTCGTACTCGCCGCTGCGCCGCTGGAAGGCCGGCCCGGGGACGAGGGTCGCCGTGCTGGGCATGGGCGGGCTCGGCCACATGGGCGTCAAGCTGGCCCACGCCATGGGCGCCGAGGTCACGGTGCTCAGCCAGACGCTGCGCAAGCGCGAGGACGGCCTGCGCCTGGGCGCGGACCACTACTACGCGACCAACGACCCGGCGACGTTCGAGAAGCTGGCCGGGGCCTTCGACGTGATCCTGTCGACCGTGTCGGCCCCGCTGGACTTCGGCGCCTACCTGGGCCTGCTGCGGCCCGAGGGCGTCCTGGCCAACGTCGGCGCCCCGGAGGAGCCGGTCTCGATCAACCTCTTCTCCCTGATCGGCGGCAACAAGGCCATCGTCGGGTCGATGATCGGCGGGATCGCCGAGACCCAGGAGATGCTGGACTTCTGCGCCGAGCACGGCATCGGCTCGGAGATCGAGGTGATCAGCGCCGCGGAGATCGGCACCGCCTACGAGCGGGTGGTCGCCAGCGACGTGCGCTACCGCTTCGTGATCGACACCGCCACCATCTGACCGGGGCCGGCGCGATAGAGCTCCGCCCCGCGGTGACGCGCCCGCGGCCGTGACGCCTCTCCCGTGCTCCGTGTCAGCGGAGCACGGGAGACCCTCCGGCTCACATCGGGCGCGCCGCGGGGCGGCGGCCCCGGCTCAGATCCGGTTCCTCGCCGCGCGCATCCAGCGCCGGCCACCGAAGCCCCGCCTCTTGCGCTTCACTTCGCGCACGGCGCCCACAACCGCGTCCGCCGTGGTGCCCGCGTGCGCCTCCAGCATGGTGAGGTGGTCACCGGGAACCTCGACGCACGCGTGCTCGCCCGGCCACTCCCAGCCGCGCCCCAGTTCCCGCCCGTCCGACGCGCGGATCGGGCTGGTCGGCCGGACCTGCGTGGTCGGACAGGGCAGCGGCGCCGGACGCCAGTCGGCGAACATGCCCGTGTAGGCGCCCATCGCCGTGAGCCGGGCCGTGTCCATCAACCCGAACTCCCGCGCGCGCTCGTTCACCGCCTCCGTGACGATCGGCAGCATGCCCGGCTCGTCCGGCAGGGGTGTGTCGAGCAGCACCAGCCTCGACGGTGCTCGGCCCTGACGGCACAGCTCCTCCGCCGCGACGTGCGCCGCCCACCCGCCTGAGGATCGCCCCACCAGGACGAACGGTTCCCCGTCCGCCGCGCGGAGAGCGGCGGCGGCGAGTCCCTGGGCGACCGCCGTCCGATCGGCGGGCAGCGACTCGCCATCGAGGAATCCCGGCATCTCCAGGACACGGACGCCGTGCCGGCCCCGGAACGCCTCGGCGAACCGGGCGAACTCCTGGCTCCCCGAGGTCATCACCAGTGAGGGGACACAGATCAGCACCGGATGCCGGGGTCCCGAGGAGAGCACGGTCGGTGCGGTCGGCCAGGCGGCGTCGGAGGCCAGGACCGGGCGGGCGCGGGCGGCCACCCGGGCGAGATCGAGCGCGTCCTCGGCCCGGCCCGCCGCACAGGCCTCCTGGAACAGGTCCACCAGGTCTCCGGAGGTGGACGCAGGCGCTCGCGCCGCTGCGCCGCCCGGGTCCGCCAGCTCGCCGTCCATGTGTTCGGCCAGCGCACGCGGTGTCCGATGGGTGAAGACGACCGCGGCGGGCAGGCGGAGCCCCGTGGCCTCGCCCAGGCGGTTGCGGAGTTCGACGGCCGTCAGGGAGTCGAATCCCGCTTCCAGGAAGTCCTGGTCCGGCTCCAGTCGGTGCCCACCGGGGTAGCCCAGGACCTCGGCCGCTCGCTCGCCGATCCGTTCGACGAGCAGTGCCCGGCGCCCGCGACCGGCCGGCGCGGTGCGCAACGGGTCCTCTCCGGAGTCGCCGGCCTGCGCGGCCGTGGCCGGAGCGCCCACGAGTCCGCGAAGGAGAGCCGGCACGGAACCTGTCGAGGCCGCTCGCGCGCGAAGCCCCGGAAGGTCGATCGCCGCCGGGACCAGGTGCGCGCGGCCCGTGGCCGCCGCGGCGTCCATGAGGGCGCATCCTTCGTCGTCGCCCATCCCCTCCAAGCCCCACGAGCGCGCCATGCGGGCGGTCTCGGCGTCCCCCAGGCCGCCGGTCATACCGCTCCTGCCCTCCCATCGGCCCCAGGCCAGCGACTGCGCCGGCAGGCCGAGCGACCTGCGGTGGAGCGCGAGCGCGTCCAGGAACGCGTTCGCCGCGGCGTAGCCGGCCTGGCCGGCCGAGCCGAACACCCCGGCCGCGGACGAGAACAGCACGAAGGCGTCGAGGTCGAGGTCGGCCGTGGCCTCGTGGAGGTTCCACGCTCCGTCGACCTTGGGCCGCAGGACCCGCTCCAGGGCGTCGGGCCCGAGCCCGGCGACGGTGGCGTCGTCGACCACGCCGGCGGCGTGCACGACCGCGGTCAACGGGTGCCCCGCGGGCAGGTCGCCCAGGAGCGCGCGAACCTGCTTGGGATCGGCGGCGTCGCATGCCTCGACACGGACCCGCGCGCCCAGCGCGGACAGCTCGTCGGCGAGCGCCGAGGCACCGGGAGCGTCCGGCCCGCGCCGTCCCACCAGGAGCAGGCTGGTGACGCCGTGCCGGACGACCAGATGGCGTGCCACCAGCGCGCCGAGCGTCCCGGTGCCCCCCGTCACGAGAACGGTGCCGCCAGGCCGGAACCGTGTGGCCATGTCGAGGACGATCTTGCCGACATTGCCGCCCCGCTGCATGAGGCGGAAGGCGTCCACGGCGCGCTCGACGGGGAAGCGGGTGACCTGGACACCCGGGAGCTCCCCCTTCTCCAGAAGGGGAACGATCACCGCGTACGCCCGCTGCAGGCGTTGCGCGTCCAGCGTCGAGAGGTCGAAGGTCCGGTACTCGACTCCGCCGTGGTCGGCCGCCACACCGGCCGGGTCACGGACGTCGTTGTGCCCCAGCTCCAGGAAGCGCCCATGCGGCGCCATCAGCCGCAGGGACGCGTCGATCGCCTCTCCCGTGAGCGAGTTCAGAACGACGTCCACGGGCGGGGAACCCGCCCGGAAGTCCTCCTCGAAGTCGAGTCGGCGGGAGTGGGCGAGGTGTTCGCGCGCCACCCCCATCGACCGCAGTACGTCCCACTTCTCCGGACTGGCGGTGGCCAGCACGCGGGCGCCCAGGTGATGGGCGATGTGCACGGCGGCCTGGCCCACGCCGCCGGCGGCCGAGTGGATGAGGACCCGCTCGCCCGAACGGAGGCCGGCCTCCTCCACCAGAGCGATATAGGCGGTCAGATAGACGGCGGGAACGGCGGCCGCCGCGGCGTCGTCCCATCCCTCCGGAACCCGTGCCACCTGTTCGCGCCGGACGACGGCGGAGGGGGCGAAGGCTCCGGGGAAGATGCCCATGACCCGGTCTCCGGTCGCGAGGTCGTCCACGCCCGGACCGACCTCCAGGACGGTCCCGGCTCCCTCGTTGCCGATGCCGACCGGTTCCGGGTGCATACCGACGGCCATCAGCACGTCGCGGAAGTTGATCCCGGCGCTGCGCACGGCGACCCGGACCTCCCCCGCCGCCAGTGGCCTGCCCTGCTCGCCGTCGGGCACCGCGACCAGGTCGTCGATGCTTCCCGTCCCGCGTATGTCCAGACGCCAGCCCGTGCGGCGCTGCGGCAGCCTCAGGCCGTCGCCGTCGGCCCTGGTCTCGGCCAGCCGTGGAGCGTACGCGCGTCCGTCGCGCACGGCCACCCGCGGCTCGCCGGTCTGCGACATGAGCGCGATCAGCGGCTCGTCGACCCGGTCGGAGTCCACGAGGAGGAAGCGCCCCGGGTGCTCGGTCTCCGCGGAGGAGACCAGGCCCCAGACCGCCGCCCCGGCCACGTCCACCCGGCCGGCGTCCCCGGTCTCCTCCGGTCGGACCGCTCCGGCGGTGACGAACGCGATCCTCGTGGCGTCCAGGCGCTCATCGTCCAGGCAGCGGTGGACGAGGTCCAGCACACGGAGCAGCTCGGCTCTGGTGCGCTCCGGGGCGGTCCCCGGGCCACCGCCCGCCGGCACCACGAGCAGGTCCGGAACGGGGGCCCCGGACTCCAGCGCCGACGCCAGCTCGTCCGGGGAGGCGTACCTGGTCGCACCCGCCGGTCCGTCGTCGCCCAGCACCGCCCAGGCCCCGGCTGGGGCCCGGTCGGCCCCGTCTCCGCCCCACTCCAGTGCGATCCACTCCTGGTGGAAGAGGGCGTGGGCGGAGGTGTCGTCCGTCGCCGGGGCATGGCGCACCATGAGGCTGTCGACGGACATCACCGGAGTGCCGTCGGATCCGGTGAACGCCACGGCCCACGTGTCGGGCCCGGTCCGCGCGGCGCGAACGCGCAGGCGGGAGGGTGTCTCGGACGTGTGCAGGCGTACCCCGCTCCAGGAGTACGGCAGTGGCCGGTCCCGTCCTCCGTTCGAGCGCAGGTGACTCAGCAGGAGCGTCTGCAGTCCCGCGTCGGTCAGGACGGGGTGCGGGCCCGCCATCTGCGCGGCGCCACGGGGGACGGCTCCCGGTTCGATCTCGGCCCCCAGCCCGGCCCCGTCCTCCCACGCGTCGCGCAGTCCGCGAAAGGCCGGACCGTAGTCGTAACCGTGCTCGGCGAACAGCTCGTAGGCGCCCTCGACCGGCAGTTCCACGGCACCGGCGCCCCGCTCCGTGTCGGGGGCGGGCCGGTGCCGGGTCCGCGGCACGAGAACGCCCTCCGCGTGGAGTCTCCAGGTCTGCTCACCGGGCACGAGCGTCCGCAGCCGGACCGCCCGCCCTCCCATGGCGTCGGGCGTGTCGATCAGGACCTGGGCCTGAAGCCCGGGAGCGTTCTCCGCGGTCGGGAACTCCACCGGTGCCGTGAGGGTGAGGTCGGCGATCTCCGGGCACCCGCACTCGCGTCCGACGTGGAGGAGCACTTCCACCACCGCCGTTCCGGGTAGGAGCACCCGCCCGCCGACCGTGTGTTCGGTGAGCCAGGTGTCCCGGCCGGTGTCGAGCACACCGGTGAACAGGGTCTGTCCGGTGCCGGCGACGGGGATCCTGGCCCCGAGGAGCGGGTGTCCGGCCCGCTCCACGCCCAGAGCGGCGGGATCGGCCGTGGGCCGGGAGTCGGTCAGCCAGTGGCGACGGCGCTGGAACGGGTAGGTGGGCAGTGCCGGCGCGGGTCGGCCGGCGCCCGCGCCGCCGATGACCCGTGGCCAGTCGACGTGGATTCCGGCGCAGTGGGCCTCGGCCAGCGCGGTCTGGAGCCGTGCGGGACCTCCCTCGCCGCGCCGCAGCGTGGAGAGCACCGCTCGATCGGTGCGCTCGGCCGACTCCAGCGTCTGCTCGATCGCCAGGGTCAGCACCGGATGCGGGCTGATCTCGACGAAGGCTCCGGGGCGGCCGGCGAGTTCGTCGATCACCGGTGTGAGGAGCACCGGATGGCGGAGGTTGCGGTACCAGTAGTCCGCGTCGAACTCGGTCCCCTCCATCCGCTCACGGCCCGGAACGGACCCGGGCTCCCACTCCGTGGACGCCGCGACCGTGGAATGGATCGGCACCCGTGCCCTGCGGGGCCGGATGTCCGCCAGAGCCGACCGGAGGTCGTCTCGGATCCGCTCCACGTGGGCCGAGTGGGACGCGTAGTCCACGTCCACCCGCCTGACGTGCACGCCCTCCCGCTCACAGGCGGCGACGAGTTCCGCGACCGCCTCGTCGTCCCCTGACAGGACGGTCGACGCGGGACCGTTCACCGCGGCCACGCCGATCCGCCCCTTCCAGGGAGCGATCATCCGCGCCGCGCGGTCGGGTCCGACGGCGACCGCCGCCATGGCCCCGCGTCCGGCCAGGTCCCGCAGCAGGCCGCTGCGCACGGCCACGACCCGCGCGCCGTCCTCCAGCGACAGCGCGCCCGCGACACAGGCGGCGGCGATCTCGCCCTGGGAGTGGCCCACCACAGCGGTCGGAACGACTCCCGCGGACTCCCACACACGTGCGAGCGCCACCATCACCGCCCACAGCACGGGTTGCACCACGTCCACGCGGGCGTCCGCGCCGACCACGGCCGGAGCACCGGGGTCACCGCGCAGTACCGCCGTCAGGGACCAGTCGACGAACGGCGCCAGGGCCGCCTCACAGGCGTCGACGGCTTCCGCGAACACGGGGCAGGACCCCAGGAGCCCGTGAGCCATGTCGGCCCACTGCCCGCCCTGGCCCGGGAAGACGAACACGGTGGAGGCGACCCGGCCGGCGCTTCCCGTGGCGACGCCGGCGGCGGAGCGCCCCTCCGACAGCGCGCGCACCCCTGCGGCCAGGGTGTCGCCGCCGGACCCGACGACGACGGCCCGGTGCGCGAAGCCCGTCCGGGTCGTGGCGAGGGCCCGGGCGATACCGGCCGGTTCCGGGTCGGCCGTGGTCTCCAGGTGCCCGAGCAGGCGTGCCGCCTGCTCCCTCAGGGCCGGCGCGGAACGCGCGGACAGGACCCAGGGCAGGGCGCCGTCCGTGAGCGCGGGCGCCGCCTCCCCCGGCTCGTCGGGGACGTCCTGCGGGGCCTCCTCGACGATGACGTGGGCGTTGGTCCCGCTGATCCCGAACGAGGACACACCGGCGCGGCGCGTGCGCTCGCCACGAGGCCATTCCCTCGGCTCGGAGAGCACGCGGACCCGACCCGACGACCAGTCCACCAGCGGCGTGGCCGCCTCGGAGTGCAGGGACACGGGGAGAAGCCCGTGCTCCAGCGCCAACACCATCTTGATGACACCGGCCACTCCCGCCGCGGCCTGGGTGTGCCCGATGTTCGACTTGAGCGAACCGACTCCCACCGTGCCCGCGCCCCGGTCCGGCCCGAAGACGTCGATCAGGGCCTGGGCCTCGATCGGATCGCCCAGTTCCGTGCCCGTGCCGTGCGCCTCCACCGCGTCGACATCGCTCGTCGACAGGCCGGCATCGTCCAGGGCCGCCCGGACCACCCGCACCTGCGCGGCCCCGTTGGGAGCCGTCAGCCCGTTGGAGGCGCCGTCCTGGTTGATCGCGCTCCCCCGGATCACCGCGAGGACGCGGCGTCCGTTCCGACGGGCGTCGGCGAGCCTCTCCAACACCAGCACGCCCGCGCCCTCGGCGAATCCCGCACCGTCCGCGTCCGCGCCGAACGACTTGCAGCGCCCGTCGCCGGACAGCCCTCCCTGCCTGGCGAACTCCGTGAACAGGGCCGGAGCCGTCATCACCGTGGCGCCGCCCGCCAGGGCCATGGAGCACTCGCCCCGGCGCAGCGCGCGCACCGCGAGGTGGACGGCCACCAGGGAGGAGGAGCAGGCCGTGTCGATGGTCAGGGCGGGCCCGTCCAGCCCCAGCGTGTAGGCCACGCGACCGGAGGCGACACTCGGGGCGGTCCCCGTCAGCAGGTACCCCTGCGCCTCCTCGGGGACGGGGAGCGCACCCGACGCCGCGCCGCCCGCGTAGTCGGTGGCGCTGATCCCCGTGAACACGCCCGTCGCGCTCCCTGCGAGGGAGGAGGGGTCGATGCCCGACCGCTCGATCGCCTCCCATGACACTTCGAGCATGAGGCGCTGTTGCGGGTCCATGGCCGCCGCCTCACGGGGGGAGATCCCGAAGAACTCCGCGTCGAACCCGGCCACGTCGTCCAGGAAGCCGCCCGCCCGGGTCGCGCCAGGGCGGTCCACCACGGAGTCCAGGTCCCATCCGCGGTCGGTCGGCAGGTCACCGACCGCGTCGACACCGTCCCGCAGCAGGCTCCACAGCGCTTCGGGGGTGTCCGCCCCTCCCGGCAGCCGGCAGCCCATGCCCACGATCGCGATCGGCTCGGCGTCGCGCGAACGCAGGTCGTCCAGTTCGGTCCGCGTACGGCGCAGGTCGGCTGTGACGCGTTTGAGGTATTCGAGCAGCCGCGTGTCTTCTGTCATTGGTGTCGCCTCACCGATTCGCATGGTCCACGACCCATGACGGATCGCGGAGAGGTCAGGGGGTCGGGAACACTGTCAGTCACGCAGGGCGTCGTCGATGAAGGCGAACAGCTCTTCCCTGCTCGCGGACTCCAGGTCCTCGTCGGCGTTCGCCCCCGCCTGCGATGGCGTGAGCAGCTTCAGCAGGTCCTGCAGCCGCCGGGCGACGGCCTCGCGGTCCATGGCCGAGTCCTCGTCCTCGGCCAGGGCCTCCTCGATGCTGTCGATCCGCGTCATCACGATGCGCTGGGGATCGCCGAACAGCCGCTCTTCCAGGTGCCGGCCGAGCGCCGCGCACGTCGGGTGGGAGTACGCCAGGCCGGCGGGCAGGCGCAGCCCGGTGAGCGCGGACATCCGGTTGCGCAACTCGATGGCGGTCACCGAGTCCATCCCCAGCTCCTTGTAGCCGCGATCGTCGTCCAGCTCGTCTCCGGAGGCATAGCCGAGGATGGCGGCGACCTCGCGACGGACGTGCTCGGTGAGCGCCCTTCGGCGTGCGTCCCGGCCGAGCCCGGACAGCCGTGCCTCCAGGCCGCCCGTCACGGCCTGGTCGGGGCCCGCGCCCTCGGCGGAGAAGGGACCGAGGTCGCGCAGGAGGGGACTGGGCCGGTTGGCGGTGAACGCCGCGCGGAACCGCGGCCAGTCGACGTCCGCGACGGCGAGCGCCGGCAGGTCGTGGTCGAGCGCGCGTTCGAGCATCGTGATCGCGGCGTCCGGGTCCATGGTCGGAAGCCCGTGTCGCTGGAGGAGTTCGGCCACGGCCGTGTCCTCGGCCATGCCGCCGCCGGCCCAGGCTCCCCAGGCGATCGAGGTGGCCGGGAGCCCGAGCGAGCGCCGGTGGTGCACCAGTGCCTCGCAGAAGGCGTTGCCCGGCGCGTAGTTGCCCTGGCCGGTCACGCCGAACACCGCGGAGACCGACGAGTACACCACGAACGCCGACAGGTCCATGCCCTGGGTGAGCTCGTGCAGGTGCACGGCCGCGTCGCCCTTCGCGCGCAGCGCGCACGCCACCTGGTCGGGGGTGAGGTCGTCGATCGCTCCGTCGTCCAGGGAGGCGGCGGCGTGCACCACCGCACGCAGCGGATACTGCTCGGGCACACCGTCCAGGACGGCCGCGAGCGCGGCCCGGTCGGCGACGTCGCACGAGGTGATCGTGACCTCGGCCCCGATCGAACGCAGTTCCGCTTCCAGGGCCTGGGCCCCTGGCGCCTCCGTCCCCCGCCGGCTCAGCAGGAGCAGGTGTCGCGCGCCGCGCCGGGCGAGCCGGCGGGCGGTGTGCGCGCCCAGCGCCCCGGTGCCACCCGTGATCAGCACCGTGCCGGAGGGCTCCCACCGGCGGACGGCCCCGGTCCGGCCGATCGGTGCCCGCACGAGTCTGCGCGCCAGGACCGCGCCGTCACGGATCGCGAGCTGGTCCTCCGCGTCGCCCCTCCGCCCGGTCAGGACCGAGACGAGGGCCTCTCCCTCACCCGGCGCTTCCGCGGGCGGCAGGTCGACCATGCCGCCCCACCGGTCGGTGTGTTCCTGGGCGGCGACCCGGCCCAGTCCCCACACCAGTGCGGAGGAGGGGTCGCTCACCCCTCCCCCTGCGGGGACGGCGCCGCGGGTCACGCACCACAGCGGCGCCGTGACCGCGGCGTCGCCGAGGGCCTGGAGGAGCACAACGGCGCTCTGGTGGGCGGTGGAGGCCGTGGGACGCGTGACTCCGCCGCCCCGGACGGTCGTGTCCAAGGAGTGGAGTGCCACGACACCGGCGATCGTGTCCGTGGTCCTGCGGGCGTCGATGAGGAGCTCGGCCAGGGCATCGCGGTCGGCGGAGGCCGGGGCGTCCACGAACCGGGTCCGGCACCCCCCGCGCTCGAACGCCGCGACCATGTCGGTGACGACCGGGTCCGACGGCTTCGAGCCGAACAGCAACCAGGTTCCGGAGGGCGCGGGCCGCCCGGTGGTCGCCTCGACCGGCACCCAGTCCTCCCGGTAGACCCAGTCATGGGCGGGATCCGGACCCGGTCGGGTGTCGGCGGAGGGGAGGGTCCCGGCACCGGGCGCGGAGCCGTCTCCGCCTCCCGCCCGCCAGAAGCGTCGGCGCCGGAAGGCGTACGTGGGCAGGTCCACGATCCGGGGATCGTCACCGAACGCCTCGGCCCAGTCGACGTCGACGCCGTGGCAGTGCGCCTGCGCGAGCGAGACCGTGAACCGCCGGGAGCCCCCGTCGTCACGGCGGATCGTGTCCAGGACGACCGTGTCCGGAGCGCCGTGCGACTCGGCGGTCTCCTGGACGTGCGCGGCCAGTACGGGGTGCGGACCCACCTCCACGAACACGTCGTGCCCGTCGCTCAGCAGAACGCGGGTCACCTGGGCGAACTCGACCGGGTTCGACAGGTTCCGGTACCAGTAGTCGGCGTCCAGCGCGGTGTCGTCCAACCGCGCTCCGGTGAGGGTCGAGTACATCGGGATCTCCGGGCGGCGCGGACCGATCCCCGCGAGTTCCCTGTGCAGACGTTCGCGGATGCGGGCGACGTGCGGGGTGTGCGACGCGTAGTCGACCGCGATCGTCCGTGCCCTCACCCCCTTGGCCTCGTACTCCTCGACCAGTGAGCGCACGGCCTCCGGTTCTCCGGCGATCACCGTCGACGTCGGGCTGTTGACGGCCGCCAGATGAACGCTGCCGCCGAGCCCGGCGATGCGCTCGGCGACGTCGTCCGGCCGCTGGGCGACCGCGGCCATCGCCCCGGTGCCCGACAGCTCCAGAAGTGCTCGGCTGCGCAGCGCCACGACCTTGGCGGCGTCCTCCAACGAGAGTGCGCCGGCCACGCAGGCCGCCGCGATCTCTCCCTGGGAGTGCCCGACCACGGCCGTCGGCCGCACCCCGTGGTGGCTCCACAGTTCGGCGAGCGAGACCATGACGGCCCACAGCACCGGTTGGACGACGTCCACGCGGTCCATCGCGGCGGCGTCCGCCCGGCCGCGCAGCACGTCCGTGAGGGACCAGTCGACGAAGGGCGCCAGTGCCTTCTCGCACTCGGCCAGCCGATCCGCGAACCTCGGGGAGGTGCCCATGAGCTCGACCGCCATGCCGGCCCACTGGCCGCCCTGGCCGGGGAAGACGAAGACCGGCCGACGGTCGCCGCCGGCCCGGCCGAGCACGGTACCCGGGTCCGGGCGCCCCTCCGCCAGGGCCCGCAGCGATGCGGCGAAGGCCGCATGGTCCTCGGCGACGACGACGGCACGGTGGTCGAGTGCGGCGCGGGTGCGGGCGAGCGACCATCCTGTGTCGGCCGGATCCGTGTCCGGGTGGTCGAGGACGTGGTCCCGCAACCGGGCCGCCTGCGCGCGCAGCGACTCCTCGTCCCGTGCCGACAGGATCCACGGCACGCTCCGCCGAGGAGCGGCGGCACGCGCCGGACGCGGCTCCTGCGTCACCTCCGGTGCCTGTTCGACGATGACGTGGGCGTTGGTCCCGCTCATCCCGAACGACGAGATGCCGGCTCGTCCGGGACGGTCCGTCCGCGGCCAGGCCTGCTCCCGGGTCAGCAGCCGGACCGCTCCCGACTCCCAGTCCACGTGCGGCGTGGGCTCGTCGGCGTGCAGCGTCCTGGGCAGTACCCCGTGGCGCAGGGACTCCACCACCTTGATCAGCCCCGCCACACCCGCCGCGGCCTGGGCGTGGCCGATGTTGGACTTGAGCGATCCCAGCCAGAGGGGACGGTCGGCCGGCCGCTCCTGCCCGTAGGCGGCCAGCAGCGCCTGCGCCTCGATGGGGTCTCCGAGCGTGGTCCCCGTGCCGTGCGCCTCCACCAGGTCGACGTCCTGCGCCGTCAGCCCGGCGTCGGACAGGGCCTTGCGGACCACGCGTACCTGGGAGGGGCCGTTGGGCGCGGTGAGACCGTTGGAGGCGCCGTCCTGGTTGATCGCCCCTCCCCGGATGACCGCCAGGACCCGGTGTCCGGCGCGCCGCGCGTCGGACAACCGTTCCAGGGTCACCAGGCCGACGCCTTCGGAGAAGCCCGCGCCGTCGGCGGCCGCGCCGAAGGCCTTGCAGCGGCCGTCCGCCGCCAGCCCTCCCAGGTGGGTGAACTCCGTGAGCGGCGCGGGTGAGGACATCACCGTCGCCCCGCCGGCCAGGGCCAGGGAGCACTCTCCCGCCTGGAGCGCGCGTACCGCCATGTGCACGGCCACCAGCGACGACGAACACGCCGTGTCCATGGTGATCGCCGGCCCGGTGAGCCCCAGTGTGTAGGCGATGCGGCCGGAGGCGACGCTGAGGGCGGTACCGGTCATCGCCAGACCGTCCGCCGGCGCTTGGGACAGCCGGGGACCGTACTCCGGACCGGTCGTGCCGACGTAGACCCCCGCATCGGTTCCCTTGAGCGAGGACGGGCTGATCCCGGCACGTTCCAGGGTCTCCCACGCCACTTCCAGGAGCAGGCGTTGCTGGGGGTCCATGGCCTCGGCCTCCCGGGGGGAGATGTTGAAGAGCCCCGGGTCGAAGTCGGCCGCCGCGTCGAGGAAGGAGCCCTGGGCCATCGACGACCTCGGCGCGTCGCCGCTCTCACCCCGCAGGGCCGCCAGGTCCCACCCGCGGTCCTCGGGCAGTGGTCCGACGGCCTCCCGCCCGTGGACGACCAGCTCCCACAGTGCCTCGGGAGAGTCGACGCCCCCCGGCAGACGGCATCCCATCCCCACGATGGCGATCGGCTCGGGCCGCGCGGTGTGGTCGAGCTCTTCCCGCAGTCGCGCGTTCTCCTTCAGCGCGGACCTGAGCGCCGCGACCAGACGGTGGTCATCGGAAGTCATCTGCTGTCTCCTGTCCACGTACGGCTGGGGACTCACCCTGGAGGGCGAGGTCCACGAGAGCGTCCACCCCCATGGAGTCGATGTCGCGCTCCCGCTCATCGGCGTCCCCCGAGGAGGCGGGTGCGCGGGAGCCGGTCTGCCTCTCCCAGGGGTTCTCCTCTTCTTCGGGGACCAGCAGACCAGTCAGGAAGCGCGCCAGTCCGCGCGGGGTGGGGTGATCGAAGACCGCGGTGGCCGGGACCCGTACGCCCGTCGCGGCGTTCAGGCGGTTGCGCAGCTCCACGCCGGTGAGCGAGTCCAGGCCGAGGTCGGTGAAGGGCCGGTCGGGGTCGATCCGCGACGGCCCGGACTCCGGCGCGTGGCCGAGTACGACGGCGGTGTGGGTACGCACCTCGGTGAGCACCTCGCGTTCGCGGTCGGCCGCCGCGAGCCCGGCGAAGCGGTCGGCGGGCGCGGAGCCGGGACCGGCGTCCGAACCGGTGGCGGTTCCTGACGCGGCCCCGGAGGGTGTGCCCGCGGACGCGGGAACGGCCAGGCCGCGCAGGACCGGCACGTCGGCGGCCCCCGCGGTGTCCAGCAGCGCGGGGACGGCGTTGACCATGCCCCACAGCAGCGCCGTGTCGAACTGGGCCAGCGCGTCCTCGGGCGGCATGGGCGCGAGTCCGCCCCGGGCCAGGACGCCGAGGTCGGTGTCGTCCAGGTGCGCGGTCATCCCGCTCCCGCCCGCCCACAGGCCCCAGGCCAGGGAGGTGGCGGGGAGTCCGCGCTCGCGCCGGTGGTGGGCCAGGGCGTCACAGAAGACGTTGGCCGCCGCGTAGTTGGCCTGCCCCGGGTTGCCCAGGACGCCCACCGCCGACGAGTAGAGGACGAAGGATCCCAGCTCGGCGTCGGCGGTGAGCTCGTGCAGGTTCCACGCGGCGTCGACCTTGGGGCGCAGCACCCGGTCGATCCCCTCGGGGGTGAGCGAGGCGATGGTGGCGTCGTCGAGCACGCCGGCGGTGTGCACCACGGCGCCCAGCGGCCGGTCCTGCGGGATCCGCGCGAGCAGGTCGCGCAGCGCGGACCGGTCGGCGGCGTCGCACGCCACGACCTCCACCCGGGCGCCGAGCGCCTCCAGTTCGGCGGTGCGGGCGGCCTGCCCCTCGGCCTCCGGGCCGCTGCGGCTGATCAGGAGCAGGTGCCGTACGCCGTAGCCGGTGACCAGATGGCGGGCCACCCGGTGGCCCAGGGTTCCGGTGCCGCCGGTGATCAGCGTCGTCCGCTCCTGCGGGTAGGGCGCGGGCACCGACAGCACCAGCTTGCCGATGTTCTCGCCGCGCTGGAGCGAGCGCAGGGCGTCCCGGGCGCGCCGCACGTCGTGGACGACGGTCGGCGGCGGCGAGAGCACCCCGCTCGTGAGCAGTTCCATGACGCGCGTGAGCATCTGTCCGATCCGCTCGGGGGCGACGTCGGGCAGGTTGAACGCCTGGTACCCGCGGCCCGGATAGGTGGCGGCCACGTCCTCCGCGGCGCGGATGTCGGTCTTGCCCATCTCCACGAATCGGCCGCCGGGCCCCTCACCGTCGCCCGGCGACCGCAGCAGCCGCAGGGAGGCGTCGACGAACTCACCACTGAGCGAGTTGAGGACCACGTCCATCCCGCGCCCGTTGTTGGCCTCGCGCAATCGCTCCTCGAACTCCAGGTCGCGGGAGGAGGCCAGGCGGTCCTCGGTGAGGCCGTAGGCCGCCAGCCCGGCCCACTTGTGGGGGCTGGCCGTGCCGAACACGGACGCGCCCATGTGCTGGGCCAACTGCACGGCGGCCGTCCCCACACCGCCGGCGGCGGCGTGCACCAGGACGCTGTCCCCGGGACGCACGGCGGCCAGGTCCACCAGGCCGTGGTAGGCGCTCAGGAAGGCCACCGGTACCGCCGCGGCCTGCTCGAACGACCAGCCCGGCGGGATGGTGGCGAGCCTGCGGGCGTCGGCGACCGCGACCGGGCCGAACGCGCCGTCGAACATCCCGGTGACGCGGTCGCCCGGGCTCAGGCCGACCACGTCCGCGCCGGTCTCCAGGACGATGCCGGCGCCCTCGATGCCCATGCCGGTCTCGTTCTCGACCAGGCCCAGTGCCACCACGACGTCGCGGAAGTTCACTCCGGCGGCACGGACGGCGAGGCGCACCTCCTGCGGGCCGAGCGGACCGCCGGCCTCCAGCGCGGGCAGCAGGTCCAGGTCCTGCAGGGAGCCGGGGCGTCGGGTGTCCAACCGCCACAGTGCGCCCGGCGGGGTCAGCCTGCCGTCGGAGTCCGCCCTGACCAGGCGGGGCACCAGGACCGTGCCGGAGCGCAGCGCGACCTGGGGTTCACCCAGTCCGACCGCGCCCGCGACCATCCGGTGCGAGTCCTCGGACCCGTCGGAGTCCACCAGGACGATCCGGTCGGGGTACTCGCGCTGGGCCGCCCGCAGCAGGCCCCACACGGGGGCGGCGGCGAGTCCGGTCAGCCGGGTGGCGGGGTCGGTGGCCACGGCCCGCCAGGTCACCACCACCAGGCGGGCGTGCTCGGTGCGGGGGTCGGTGAGCCAGGCGCGGATGGTCGACAGGGCCGAGTCGAGGCCCTGCCGGACGGCGTCGGGGATGCGTGCCTCGTCGGAGTAGACGGCCGCGGCGGGCAGTTCGGTGTAGACCACCGGCGGCACCGTCCCGTCCAGGTCCAGCCCGTCGAGGTCGGGCAGGCCGGTGGGGATGGCCACCGTCGGCGGGGGCGCGTCGACCTTCTCCCAGACCAGTTCGTACAGGCCCGGCAGTTCCGCGGGGTCGCGCGGCGGCAGCGCGTCCTCGTCGAGCGGGCGCAGGACGAGCTCGTCGACGGAGACGACCGCGGCCCCGGACTCGTCGGTGACCGCGAGGCGGTACCGGTCGGGCCCGAGTTCGGTGGCGCGCACCCGCAGGCGACCGGACGCGGCGGCGTCGGCGTCGGTCGGCCGGACGCGCACACCCGACCAGGCGAACGGCACCAGCAGGGAGCGCTCGTCGCCGCCGTGCAGCAGGAGGGCGTGCAGCGCGGCGTCGACGACGGCGGGATGCGGCCCGTGGAAGGGTCCGCCGGTGGCGCTCGCCGCGGGCGGTTCGACCTCGGCCAGTAGGTCGTTCCCGTGCCGCCACACGCCGCGCAGGCCCTGGAAGAGCGGCCCGTAGGCGTAGCCGCGCCGGAGCAGGCGGTCGTAGTCGGGCCACACGGCCAGCGACTCCGCCGCCGTCGGCGGCCAGGGGGCGCCCGGATCGGAGTCGCCCGCGGTGTCGGTGGCGGGAGCGCCGGCCGCGGCCACCGCCCCTGACGCGTGGCGGGTCCACGGCGTGTCCGGAGCCGCGTCCACGGGACGGGCGTGCACGGTCAGCCCGCGTCGGCCCCGCTCGTCCGCGGCGTCCACGGTGACCTGGAGCTTCAGGCCCGCTCCGCGGGACAGGACCAGGGGTGCTTCCAGGACCAGGTCGGCGACGGTGGGCGCGCCCACGCGCGCGCCCGCGTGAGCGGCCAGGTCCACCAGTGCGGTGCCCGGGGCGACGACGCGGCCCAGCACGCCGTGGTCGCGCACCCACGCCTGGCCCTCCAGGTCGAGGCGCCCGGCGAAGACCGTGCGCCCGTCGGCCAGGGCGAGCCCGTCGTCGATCAGGGGCTCGGCCGGTCGTTCCCGGACGGCCGCGACCGGGGCGGGCGGCGTGACCCAGTGGCGTTCGCGCCGGAAGGGGTCCTCGGGGACGGTGACGGGCGCGCCCTCGTCGGCCACGCCCTCCAACACCACGTGGGCGTTGGTCCCGCTGATCCCGAAGGACGACACGGCCGCCCGCCGGGGCCGACCGGTGTCCGGCCAGGGCTCGGCGTCGGAGAGCACGCGCAGTCCGCTGCCGTCCCAGTCGATCCTGTCCGTGGGCTCGTCGGCGTGCAGGGTCCGGGGCAGGCGTCCGTGCCGCAGGGCCTCGACGGTCTTGATCACCCCGGCCACACCGGCCGCCGCCTGGGCGTGCCCGATGTTGGACTTGAGCGAGCCCAGCCGCAGGTCTTCGTGGGTCCCGTCGGCGCGGGCGGCGCCGTAGACCGAGATCAGCGCCTTGGCCTCGATCGGGTCGCCCAGCCGGGTCCCGGTGCCGTGCGCCTCCACGGCGTCGACCTCGCCCGGCTCCAGCCCGGCCGACGCCAGCGCCTGCCGGATCACCCGCTCCTGGGCGTCCCGGCTGGGCGCGGTCAGCCCGTTGCTGGCGCCGTCGGAGTTGACCGCGCTGCCCTTGACCAGCGCCAGGACGGGGCGCCCCGCGCGTCGGGCGCTCGAAGCCCGCTCCAGCAGCAGCATGCCCGCGCCCTCGGCCCAGGCGGTGCCGTCGGCTCCGGCGCCGAAGGCGCGGCAGCGACCGTCCGGCGACAGGCCGCGCTGGGCGGAGAACTCCAGGAACATGCCGGGAGTGGCCATCACGGTGGCGCCGCCGGCCAGGGCCATCTCGCACTCGCCCCGGCGGATGGCCTGGGCCGCCTGGTGCAGGGCCACGAGCGAGGCGGAACAGGCGGTGTCGATGGTCATCGCCGGCCCGCGCAGGCCCAGCACGTAGGCGATGCGGCCCGAGGCCACGCTCAGGGTGCTGCCGGTCAGCCGGTAGCCGCCGTCGCCGTCCGCGCCCTGGTCGGCCAGGCGCGGCCCGTACTCGGTCGGCATGGCGCCGACGAACACCCCGACCTGGCGTTCGCGCAGGTCGTCGGTGCTCATCCCGGCCCGGTGGACCGCCTCCCAGGAGGTCTCCAGCAGCAGCCGCTGCTGCGGGTCCATCGCGTCGGCCTCACGGGGACTGATGCCGAAGAAGTCGGCGTCGAACAGGTCGGCGTCGTAGAGGAAGCCGCCCGAGCGCGTGTAGGTCCGGCCGGGGGTACCGGGTTCGGGGTCGTACAGGCCCGGCAGGTCCCAGCCGCGGTTGTCGGGGAAGTCCCCGATCGCGTCCACGCCGTCCTCGACCAGCCGCCACAGCTGTTCCGGCGTGCGCACTCCACCCGGCAGCCGGCACGCCATGGCCGTGATGGCGATCGGGTCGTCGTCGGGGACGGGTGCGGTGACGGCGGGAGCCGAAGCCGGAGCCTTCGCGGCCCGGGCGGCGGGCGCGGAGGGCTCCGAGCCCGCGTGTCCCGGGGCCCCGGGCGTCACCGGCACCCGCTCACCCAGCTCCGCGACCAGGTGGTCGGCCAGGGCCGCGGGCGTGGACAGGTCGAACAGGGTCGTCGCCTCCAGGGCCACGCCCGTGCGGTCCGTGACCCTGGCCGCGAGTTCGAGCAGCATGACCGAGTCGAAGCCCAGGTCGCGGAAGGCCCGTTGCTCGTCGGCGGCGGAGAGCGCGCGCTGTCCGAGCACCCGCAGGACGAGGGCCGTGACCAGGTCCCTGGTGCCGTCCTCGGCGGCGCCCCGCTCCCGGGGCTCGGGCTCCTGCTCGACTCCCGGCCAGAAGCTCCGCCGCTGGAAGGCGTAGGTGGGCAGGTCGATCCGGCGTGCTCCCGTTCCGCGGAACAGGTGTTTCCAGTCCACGTCCACGCCCTCGGTGAACGCCTGGGCCGCGGCCGCGAGCAGTTGGGCCCGGTCCCCGCAGTCGCGCCGCAGGGTCTTGAGGACCGCCGCGTCGACCCCCTCCCCGGCCAGCGTGCGCTCGACACCGAACGTCAGGACGGGATGCGGGCCGACCTCGATGAACGACGTGTGCCCGGCCCCGGCCGCCGCCCGCACGGCGTCGGCGAACCGGACCGTGCCGCGCAGGTTCCGGAACCAGTACTCGGCGTCCATGGGCGGGTCGTCCGGTGCCGACCGGCGGCCCAGGACCGTGGAGAAGAACGGGACCCGGCCGGGCCGGGGCACGACCTCGCCGAGGCGTTCGAGGAGGTCCCGGCGGATGCGTTCGACGTGCCCGGAGTGCGAGGCGTAGTCGACCTCGATGAGCGAGCCGTGCACGCCCGCGTCGGCGCAGTGCTCCACGGCGCGGCGCACCGCCTCGGGCGTGCCCGAGACCACGACCGACTCGGGGCCGTTGACGGCGGCCAGTTCCAGTTCGGGGTCGGCTTCGACCAGCGCCTCGGCACGGTCGGGCGAGAGCCCCAGCGAGGCCATGCCCCCGCTGCCCGCGAGCGCGGTGAGGGATCGGCTGCGCAGGGCCACCACCCGCGCCGCGTCCTCCAGCGTCAGGATCTCGGCCACGCAGGCGGCGGCGATCTCCCCCTGGGAATGGCCGACCACCGCGGCGGGTTCGACACCCAGTTCCGCCCACGCCCTGGCCAGGGAGACCATCACCGCCCACAGCACCGGCTGGATCACGTCAACGCGGGCACCGGGCCCGGTGGGTGACGGCGACTGCGGCTCGCCGCGCAGCACGCGGGTCAGGGACCAGTCCACGTAGGGGTCCAGCGCCCGCTCGCACTCGCGCAACCGCTTGGCGAAGGCCCGGGCCAGGGAACTGTCGTCGTCCAGCAGTCCCTTGACCATGCCCTGCCACTGCCCGCCCTGGCCGGGGAAGACCATCACGGGCCGGGCCCGGCCCGCGGCGCCGGCGGCCCGGTCGGCGCGCACGGCCTCCAGTTCACGCGCCTCCGAACCGCCGGAGGCGAAGATGACGGCCCGGTGCTCGAAGACGGCGCGGGTGCCGGCCAGGGACAGGCCCACGTCCTGGGCGAGCAGTCCGGGGCGGGCGGAGACGAAGTGGTGCAGGGCCGAGGCCTGCGCGCGCAGTGCCTCCTCCGACCGCGCCGACAGCACCCACGGAACGGGGTCCAGGGTCGTCTCCCCCGTGGTGGCGCCCGAGCGTTCGGCCTTGGACGGCGGGGGCGGGCCGAGGATGAGGTGGCAGTTGGTGCCGCCCATCCCGAAGGAGGACACCCCGGCCAGCGGCGCGTCCGGCGGCCACGGTTCGCGGCGCGTCTGCGGGCTCAGCCGCAGCGCCTCCAGGTCGATGTCGGGGTGGGGTTCGGCGAAGTTGCGGGTGGGCGGCAGTTGTCCGTGGGACAGGCTCAGCACGGTCTTGATCAGCCCGACGATGCCCGCGGCGCCTTCCAGGTGCCCGATGTTGGTCTTGGCCGATCCCACTCGCAGCGGTTCCTCCCGCTCCCGGGCGAACACCGCGCCGAGCGCTGCCGCCTCGACCGGGTCGCCCGCGGGGGTGCCGGTGCCGTGGAGTTCGACGTAGCCCACCTGGGAAGGGTCGATCCCGGCCCGGCGGTAGGCCGCGCGCAGGACCGATTCCTGTCCGTGCACGTCGGGTCGCGCGAGGTAGGAGGTCCGTCCGGAATTGTTCATGGCACCGCCGCGCAGCACCGCGTGGACGGGGTCGCCGTCGGCCAGCGCCCGTTCCAGCGGTTTGAGCACGACCACGGCGCCGCCCTCACCGCGGGCGTAGCCGTTGGCGCGGGCGTCGAAGGTGTAGCAGCGGGCGTCCGGCGAGAGCCCGCCGAAGCTCTCCACACCATCGGTGCTCTCCGGGGTCAGGATGAGGTTGACTCCCCCCGCCAGGGCCAGTCCGCACTCGCCGCGGCGCAGGCTCTCCATGGCCATGTACACGCTGACGAGGGAGGACGACTGTCCGCTGTCCATGGTCAGGCTCGGGCCCGACAGTCCCAGCGAGTACGACACACGGTTGGCGATCATGCCGCGCTGCGTGCCCACGAGGGTGTGGTGGGTGGCACCGCCGTGCACGTCCCGTTGCTGGAGCAGTGCGTAGTCGGAGGCGATCGCGCCGGTGAACACCCCCGTGTCGGAACCGCGCAGGGCCTCCGGGGACATCCGTGCGTGCTCCACGGCCTCCCAGCTCAGTTCGAGCATGATGCGCTGCTGGGGGTCCATGGCCAGGGCCTCACGCGGGGAGATGCCGAAGAAGGCCGCGTCGAAGTCCTCGGCCCGGTCGAGGTATCCGCCCCAGTAGCGGTCCCGCGACGAGGAGGTGACACCGAGCCGCTCCGGTGGCGCTGAGATGGACTCCCGGCCCTCGCAGAGCAGTCTCCAGAAGCTGTCGGGAGTCGACGCCCCAGGGAGCCGGAGGGAGACCCCGACCACCGCGACGGGAGCCTCAGGGCCCCCCGACCTGTCGGACGGATGGTCACTACTCATCGCGTTAGCTCCGATCACGCTTCACGTTCTCGCGCTGTCCGCACGCCGGTCTCAGCTGAGCGCCATTGTGCGCGTGCCGTGCAGATGCACGAGCGCGTCGCATATTTCCGCAGGTCAGAACGAATTTACTGGGATACGACACGCGGGTCGCCCACGGAACGGGGGTCGCGGTCTTCAGGGGCAGGGGAAGTGACGCGGGACAGGCATGAGAAGGACGCGCGGAGAGACACGGGGGGACCCTTCCTGAACAGGCCGGAAACACCTACCCGATGGCCGAGCATCGGGTATCGGACATACAGCGCTTATACGTCCATCAGCCCCATCCATCTCCATACGCCACTTACGGCAACAGACTTCAACATGAGGGATCGTAACCGCTGGCCACGAGGCATGACAACGAACCGCCTCTTTTCGGTCAAACCGCACCGGAATTCGGTCATTGGCGTAACTCCGCTGTCAACCGCTCTCGGACAGCGAGAAGCCCGATGCCGCAAGGAGGCATCGGGCTTTCTCACCGGAGCGTCGGAGATCAGGCACCAGACCGTGCTCGAACCTCCGCGATGAACTGCATGGCGCGGTCCGGGTCAAGAAGCCAGGTCCCGAAGTCCGGCGGGTAGTCCCATCCCTGGATCCACCTGTCCCCCACCTCCGGGAAGTCCCTCGCCGCGTCGATGATGTCGTAGAAATACGACGGGAGATCGCCCCCGTCCCACAATGTGGAATTCATCTCGGACCAGAGCTGGTTGTGCAGACCGAACTCCCAGAAGCGGTCGAACGTCCGCACCAGGAAATCCTCATCGAACTCACGGTCACCGTGCTCGATGATGCTCTCCAGGTAGGCCTTGGCGCACCTGGTGGAGTTGTTCCAGCTCTGGCCGACGTACGGGTCCATCGTGACGACCACGTCCGCCATGCCGAGGACATGGCCGCCGGACGGCAGCACGCCGACGGGGTTGCGGACCTGCGGGGTCAACTCCTCGACCAGCGTGCTGTTGTGACCGTCCGAGAGGACCGCGTCCTTGACCCGCTCGAAGTATTCCGGCGCGTACTGACGGAGCAGGTCCTTCATCCGGCGGAGCTGTTCCTCGGGCCCCGGCCGGTCGGGCCAGGCGTCCATGGGGCCGCCCCGCTTGTCGACCATGAGCAGATTGTGGCAGGGCCCCTCCTGCGTGAGGACGGGGAGGAAGATGATGTTGCCCGCGTCGGCCGCCGACGCCGCCCAGCCGATGTTCTCGTCATCGCCGTCCCAGGGCCAGACGTCGTAGATCTGGGCCTGGGCGATGGAGCGCGGCCTGGCACCGCTGAACCGGCTCTCGTCGTAGTCGAAGAGCTGGCCCAGCTCACCGTGGCCGACCGCCACGATGATGAGCTCGAACATGCGCGAGAAGTAGTCGAGGTCGGTAACGGTGACACCGTGGATCACCACCTTGCCGCCGCGGTCCTCGAAGTACTCGAGCCAGTCGGCCATCTTCACACGGCGGTCCACCGAGACCGTGTAGTCGTTCCCCTCTCCGGTCCTACCGGTGAAGGTTCGAACGGGTTCGTCCCCCCTCGGATACAGATGCACCCTCTGGTTCCTGATCTGCGGCGACAGCGCGCTCCAGAGGTCCAGGTTGTGCTCACGCTCGTAGTTCAGGGCCGTCGGGAAGGTGAGCTGCGAGACCGAGGGCTTGCCGGTCCGGATCTCCAGCGAGGACTGCCCCGTGATCACCGTGACGTCATAGCCCTCGGTCAGAAGGCCATGGGCCAGGTGCAGACCGGCGTGGCCCGCGCCGACGATAAGGATTTTGCGCATCTGTCGCTAACTTTCCTGGGGAATCAACGGTGACGATGGGACCGGTGCTGGACCGCTCCCGACCCGTCAGGCGACGGGCTCGCTCGCGCGGTTGTGTTCGAGGGCGTACCGGAGCAGCGTCTTGAGCACGTCGCCGCCGGAGGTCCGGTGGCGCGCGTCGAAGTCGATGATCGGCACTTCCGGGCTGATCTCCAGCGCCTCGCGGACCTGTTCGGGGCTGTACTCCAGCAGGCCCTCGAACTTGTTCAGCGCGACGATGTAGGGGATGCGCTTGGTCGTCTCGAAGTAGTCCACCGCGTCGAAGGAATCCGCGAGCCTGCGGCAGTCGACCACGACGACGGCGCCGACCGCGCCTCGGACGAGGTCGTCCCACATGAACCAGAACCGGGCCTGGCCCGGTGTCCCGAACATGTACATGACGAGTTCGTCGTCGACGGTGATGCGACCGAAGTCCATCGCGACGGTGGTGGTCGTCTTGTGCGGTGTGATCGAGTTGTCGTCGTGACCGATGCTGGCCTCGGTCATGATCGCTTCGGTCGTGACCGGCGGAATCTCCGACACCGAGCTCACCAAGGTCGTCTTGCCGGCGCCGAAGCCCCCGGCGATGACGATCTTGCTCGACATCTTCTTGCGATTCGACCTGCTGTCACTGGAAAAGTCGTTCGAGACCACGAAGAGCCCTCTCCAGAACCTGGTTTTCCGATGGACTGCTGCCGGTGATGGTCGGGTGGATGTACACCAGGTCCTGTTCGGCCAGGTCGCTGATCAGGACCTGGGTGACGCCCAGGGGGATGTTCAACTCGGCCGACACCTCGGCGAGTGACCGCGTCTCCCGGCACAGTCTGTAGATGTTGATGGACTCCGGCATGAGGGTGCTCGGTGGGTCCTGGCCCGGCTCAGAGGTCGAGACCAGGGTCTGCACCATCAGCGGATGCCGCGATCGCGTCCGGCCACCCGTGAAGGTGAACGGGCGGACGCGGTTGCTCCTTCGCCTGCGGAAGCTCATTTCAGTGGCAACCTTCTCATGATCCCTGTGAACCGCTTCGGGTCGCCGTCGTCAGTTCTGAATGACTTCCCGCAGCTGCGAGCGCAGTTGCGGGGTCAGCACGTGGGCGACGTTCTCCACGAGCTTGGTCATCTGGAAACCGACGAGCTTCAACTCCGTGCCCGGCGCGGTCAGGACGGCCATGCAGGAGCCGTCGCTGATCGCCATGATGAACAGGTGTCCCTGGTTGAAGCGCACCAGGAGCTGCTCGCAGTCTCCGCGCTGGAACAGGTTCGCTCCACCGACGGCGAGGCTGTGCAGTCCGCTGGCGATGGCGGCGAGCTGCTCGGCGTGCTCCTCGGGGAAGTCACTGGAGTGGGTCAGAACCAGGCCGTCGGAGGAGACGACCACGGCGTGCTCGACTCCTCGGACATCGCGGACGAACCTGTCGATGAGCCACGAGAAGTTCTCAACGCTGTCGTTTGCGGGTTCAGTCATCGCGGATAACCTGCCTCGGCCGTGTGTCGTTTTCGCTGGTGGTCAGTGGTGCGCGAGCGCACGGGCGTCGCGTCGTCGAAGCTCACGTGGTCCCGCCCTCCTTGCCGTCGGACTCCTCGCGGGCTTCGCGTTCGCCGTCGAGAAAGTCGCCGAGGTCGTCGCGGATCTGCTCGGCTCTGGCGTCGCCGGTCAGCCTCGGGGTGTCCGAGGGCGGAGCGGGCGGCGGAGACGACTTCGGGTGCGGCATCATCCGCAGCGGCGATCCGTGCGGGGTGGCACTGCGTCGGGGCAGGCCGGCGGCGGTGACGGAGGGGTCTCCGCCGTTGGTGCGCTTGGGGGCTGAGCTGCCGTTCACTCCGTTGGTTCCCGTCACCGGAGGGGGCGTGAGGGCCTGGGATCCGGACCCGACCGAGGGGCCCGGCGTCGAGGGGATCGCCGAGGTCCGGGGCTTGCCCGGGGTCGGCGGCGTCGCGACGCGCAGCAGCTCCTTGGGGATGATCGTGTAGGCGTTCACCCCGCGGAAGGCGCGGGACTCCAGGCGGGTCTCCAAACCGTGCTTGCGGCCGATCCGACTCGCGACGTACAGGCCCATGTGCCGCGACACGTCGTCGTCGATTCTCGGAGAGCCGCTGAGCCGGTCGTTGAGTTCGCCGAGCTGGTGCTCGGGGATGCCCACACCCTCGTCCTCGACGATCATCATCAGCCGCCCGTCGTCCATCTCCCGGGCACTGACCACGACCTGGGAGTGCTCGGGCGAGTTGGCCGTGGCGTTGTCCAGCAGCTCGGCGAGGAGGTGGCTGATGTCGTCGGCCGCCATACCGGTGATGGACGTCTGCGGCAGCTTCCCGAGGCGGACGCGGGGGTAGTCCTTGATCTCGGAGGTCGCGGCGCGGGCGACGTCCAGCAGGGGGACGATCTCGTCGTGGGCGTCGGACTCGCCCCCGTCGTGGCCGGTCAGTACGAGGAAGTTCTCGCCGTTGCGGCGCATGCGGGTGGCGAAGTTGTCGATCTGGAAGAGCTTGTCGAGGAGGTCGGGGTCCTTGGCATCGGTCTCCAGCTCCTCGACCATCTCCAGGAGCGCGTCCACCAGCGACAGGTCGCGCATGGCCAGACCGGCGAGGGCCTCGTTGAGGATCGCCTCCGTCTGGTCGGCGACCGGGGCCGTGGGAGCGGCGGAGGCCTCGGGGGCCGGGGCGGGAGCGGGGACGGGGGCGGGGGCGCTCTGAGCCGCCGGCGCGCTCTCGACCCGAGGGGTCTCGGGCGCGGGCGCGCTCGGCGCCTGGGCCGCCGCCTCCGGGCGGGGCAGCGCCTTGGGCTGTTCCGCCTGGTCGAGGCGCTCGCGGGGCTGCTCCTGCGGACGGTCGACGCGTTCGGGGTGCTCGGCGCGCTCGGGCACCGGTTCCGCGGTCAGGACCTGCGGCGGCTGGCCGGGGGTGAGCACGATGACGTGCTGGACCGGCTGTCCCTGCGCCTGGTAGGGGGCGGGGTAGACCACCGGCTGTCCGGGCAGGACGTAGCCGGGCGGCTGGAAGGGGGCCGGGTAGGCGCTCTGGTAGGTCACCAACGGGTGCGGCGGGTAGGGGACCGCGTACTGCATCGGCTGCGGATGGGGCGCCGCCTGCTGGTAGGCGCCGTAGGGGTACGGCGGCGGGTAGCCGTGCTGCTGCTGTCCGTCCTGCCACGGACCGCGCGGGTCCGGGGCGGGCGGGTACTGCTGGGGGCCATAGCCGTACCCCGCGGGGGGCTGCGGCAGGCCTGTGGGCTCCTGTGGCACCTGGTACCCCTGTCGTCCGGGTGAGGGGGGAGCGGGCTGCGGCCCGTAGGAGCCCCGCCACCCCTGCTCGTCATACGTGTGCTGGGGCCGTCCCGGGGCCGGCGGACCCGCTGGTCCGGTCGGCCGGTGGCCCCACGCGGTGGTGTGGTCCGCCGCCTGGTGGCCCGTGGGCGCGTCGGCGGCGTGCGGTCTGTGTCGTTCGTGCTGCTCCCCCGGTTCTTCCGAGGGCGTGTGGGTGTGGTCGGCCATGGGCGGAGCTCCCTCCGGGGGCCGGGCCCCGTCCTGTCCGGCCGGCACGCGCGAGGGGCGGGTGCCGTGACGGCCGGAACGGTCGTCGGTGCTGGTGTGGTCGGGCGCTGGGGGTGGGGTGTCGCCCGATCGGGTGGCCGTTTCGGCCGCGGCTCCCGCGCGCTCGGGGCGCGTACGGGCGCGGATGGGCCGAAGCGGCGGAACGGTGGGCGCCGGGGTCCCGCTCGCGGCCACCGGCGGTCGCGAGGCGGGTTCGGCGTCGGCCCGACCGGCGGGGGCAGGCGCCGTCGGGACACTCGTGTTCGCCGGAGCCCGGTCCGTGGTCACGGAGGGCTCGCGGTGGGCCGGAGCCGCGCCCTCGGCCGGGGCGGGCTCGACGGCGGAAGCGCTCGGCGCGGGCTGGCCGGGGGTCGAAGCGGAACCACTGGGAGCGCCCTCGACAGGCGCCTCGTCCTTCGCCGGAGCGGGCTCTCGGTCAACCGCGGGCCGCACGGCAGGCGTGCTGCCCTCGACCGGGACGGACTCGCGTGCCACGGGCGCCGGAGCGGCGGCCTTCGCCGGAGCGGGCGTCGCCGGAGCCGCCTTGGGAGCGGAAGCACTCGGCGCGGGCTGGTCGGGACCCGAAACGGGCCTACGGGAAGCGCCCTTAACCGGCGCTTCACCCTTGGCCGGAGTCGGCTCGCGATCGGCCGCAGGAGCACTGGCGTTGCCCGGGGCGGACTCGCGTGCCACGGGCGCCTCGGACACCGGTGCGTCGGCCTTCGCCGTGACGGACTCGCGTGCCACGGGCGCCGGAGTGGCGGCCTTCGCCGGAGCGGGCTCGGGCGCCTCGGACACCGGGATGTCGGCCTTCACCGGGGCGGGCGTCGCCGGAGCCGCCTTGGGAGCGGAAGCACTCGGCGCGGGCTGGTCGGGACCCGAAACGGGCCTACGGGAAGCGCCCTTAACCGGCGCTTCGCCCTTGGCCGGAGTCGGCTCGCGATCGGCCGCAGGAGCACTGCCCTGGGCCGGGGCGGACTCGCGTGCCACGGGCGCCTCGGACACCGGTGCGTCGGCCTTCGTCGGCTCGGGGGCCGGTGCCTTCGCCCTGCGGTCGTCGGTGGCCGGAGCCGTGCCATCGGCAGCGTCGCCCTCTCCCGCGGCGCCGTCGCCTCCCGTGGCCCGTGCGGGCTCGGGCGCACGCACCACGCGCGGCTCGGGCTCGTTGAGACCGACCCCGCGCCACTGGCCCACCGGGTGGGCCCCGGTGTCGACGTCGTCGACCTTGAGCGGCCGCGTGTAGGGGTTGGGGACGTTCACCCTGGGCGCCGGACGGTAGCCGTTCTCGGCCGGACCGGAGAAGGGGCCGACGGGCGTGGTCGGAGCGGTGTCCTCGCTCGCCGCCGGCGTGGTCTGGTCCCGCTCCGACGCCGGGTCAGGGTTGTGCGGATGCACGGGCTGATGCACGGGATGTCCTTGTTCGGGCTCCGGGGGTGGGACTTCCTGGGACTTGACGATCCGGGAGATGGCCCTGCGAAACCTGCCTCGACCCATCCCCGACTGGGAAGGGCCCGGGTGGTGTCCTGGTGGCGGCTCCTCTGACACGATCTCGTCTCCTTGGACTCAGCCGGGCGGTGCGGCGGTGGTCCCGCACCTTCGACCTGGGAGACAGGGGCGACGGGACCGCGCCGGGACCTTGCTGTGGAGGAACATCCCGGGCGCCGGGGGAACGCCTCGACGTCCCCGGTGCGGCACAGGCGCGCGTTCGGACGCCCCGACCGGGGCGGTCGACACCCGTCCGGCGACAAGTATCCACGTCCGGAACATTTCCTGTACTTCCACCGAGATCCGTCTTTCGGTTCGTCAGACTAACAAAGGCCATGGGGGTTGGCAGGCGAATCGGGAAAGCGCTGGGAAACACCCCAGCCGGACACGGATGACGTGCAAGAACACCACGAAAGTTGTTTTGTGGCTTTTGAGCGTTATGTCTTGTTTGTCCACACATGACTGTTTCGTTTCGTGTGTCCAGGATCACATTCATCACCGGGGCAACACCGGCTCCGCACACACCACGGGGGGCGGAGCCCAGCGGCTCCGCCCCCGTGGTTCCGGGCTTCCCGCGCCCTACTCCACCGGCTCCAGGTCCCCCTGGATCAGCGACAGGATCACGTGGTTGTCCTGGTACTGCTCGTTGTTGGCCGCCGGATGGTCCGCGGCGAAGTGCTGGACGCGCACCCCCTCGATCGCGGGCGCCAGGTACCGGTAGGTCCAGATCGGAATCCGCGGGAGAAGCTCGTTGAAGATGATCGCCAGCCGCTTCAGGGCCGTGTGCTGCTCCTCCTCGGTCCCGGCCCGTTTGGCCTCCTCGATCAGCTCCGCCACGTCGACCCGCCCCTGGGAGGGGCTGTCCACGTTCAGGTCGAACGACTGCCCGGGGTTGTCCGCGTCGCCGGAGTTCTCCAGCAGGAAGTTCATCTGGAAGGCGCCCCAGTAGTCGGGGATCTCCGGGTTGCCCCAGTGCCGCACCGCGACCTCGAAGTCACCCGCGCCCCAGATGCCCCACGGATTGTCGGAGGGGACGTTGCGGGCCTCGCACCGGATACCGAAGGTGTTCCACGCCTCCTCCACCTGCGAGGCGGTCAGCTCGAAGTCGCCCCAGCCCGCGACGCCGATGATCTCGTAGTGCGCCTCGTCCCCGTTCGGCAGGTGCCAGACCCCGTCCTCGACCGTCCAGCCCGCGTCCTCCAACAGCTCCGTCGCCTTGTCCGGGTCGTAGCCGTAGTGCTCGAAGCCCGCCAGCTCCTCCTCGGTCATGATCTCCTCGGCCTGGAGGTCGACCAGTCCCGCGTAGTACTGCACCCCGCTGTAGGCCTCGCCCCGGGCGACCTGGCCGATGGTCTCGGTGTCCAGCAGGTGCGCCAGCGCCTTGCGCACGCGCACGTCCTCCAGCTCCGGCCTGGCCGCGTAGTTGAACATCAGCCCGCAGCCGTCGTAGCCCGCGTGCTCGACCCACTTGAACCCCTCCACCCCCTGGAAGGCCTGTTGGTCGGCGGCGGAGGGGGCCTCCGTGGAGTAGTCGACCTCGCGCTGCTGGACGAGCAGCGCGGACTGGCGGTTGTCGCCCTTGTGCACGACCACCTCGTCGAAGAGCACCTCGCCGCCCTGGTAGCCGTTCTCGTTGCGCACCAGCGTGATGCGCGCGTCCGACATCTGCTCGGGGTCGAACATGTACGGGCCGCTGCAGACGATCTCCTCCGGCGCGAACTCCACGAACTCGGCGAGGAAGTCGCTCTGTTCGTCGTCGCCGTAGCGCACCCCGGACTCCACCAGCTCCAGGGCCCGCTCCCCGAAGTCGGCGTAGGTGGACCTGGCGACGATCCGGTGCTTGAGGATGCTGCGCTCGATGTTGGGGAACGGGGAATCGAAGCCCAGCCGCACGCTCAGGTCGTCGAGCTTCTCCACCTCCGTGACCTGGGGGAAGCCCACGCTCCAAGGCGCGACCTCCAAGATCGCGATCGCGTAGCTCTGGATCATGTCGTCGGCGGTGAGATCGGTGCCGTCGCTCCACGCCAGCCCGGGGCGCAGGCTCACAACGAGGTCGTCCCCGTCCCACTCCGAGCCCTCGAGCAGCATGTAGTCCCACGTGTGCTCACGCCAGTTGAAGAACGCGCCGGTCATCAGGAACAGGTCCTTGTAGACCGAGTTCAGCAGCAGCGCGCCGTCCTCCACGGCCACGTTGCGGGTGTTGGAGTCCAGGTCGAAGTCGAAGACGCCGGTGAACCGCCGTGCGCCGCCGGCTCCGGAGTCTCCGCCCGCGCAGGCGCTCAGCGCGCCGGTGGCCGCCGTGGCGGCGGCGCCGACGCCCACGGCGCGAAGGACGTTGCGGCGGCTCATCTCCAGGACGTGTTCGGGGGGTGTGGAGGTCATGGGTGACGCTTCCTTTCCAGGAGAACGGCGAGCACTCCGAGGACGACGATCAGCAGGCCGAGACCGACCGTGACGACGCTGATGACGAACTCGGCCGTGCCCGGGGGGTTGAGGAGTGCCGTGAGCGTGCCGGCCAGCGACAGGAAGACGCCGACCAGGAGCCCGAAGCGGCCGATGAGCAGCACCGGCTCACCCGCCGCCGACGACGTGGCAGGAGAGCAGCCGGTCGTGGCCGTGGGCCAGCGCGGGCCGTGCGGTGTCGCAGCGGCCCGGTTCGAACAGCGGGCAGCGCGGGTGGAACTCGCAGCCCGACGGCAGGTCCGTCAGGTCGGGGATGTCGGCGCTGCGCAGCCGCACCCGCTCCTTGGAGCGCGCCAGGTCCGGGTCGGGCTCGCAGACCGCGGAGACCAGGGCCCTGGTGTAGGGGTGGCGGGGGTCGTCGATCACCTGGCGGGTGGGCCCCTGCTCCACGATCCTGCCCAGGTACATGACCGCGATCTCGCCGTCCCGGGCGAAGTACTTGGCCACCGCCAGGTCGTGGGTGATGAACAGGAAGCCGACGCCGAGGTCGTCGCGCAGCCGGCCCAGGGTGTTGAGCAGGCTGACCCGGATGGAGACGTCCAGCATCGAGGTCGACTCGTCGGCGATGATCACCTCCGGCTCCATCGCCAGGGCCCGGGCGACCGCCACGCGCTGGCGCTGGCCGCCCGACATCTGGTGCGGGTACTTGTCCAGGTAGTCCTCCGCGGGGGTCAGCTCCACCCGGCGCAGGAGCTCGACCGTGGCCTCGCGGGCCTCACGGCGGCCCTTGACCAGGCGGTGGCGGCGCAGACCGGCCGACACCGTGGAGTAGACGGTGCGCACCGGGTTCAGGGAGGCGTAGGGGTCCTGGTGGATGTACTGGACGGACCGGCGAAAGACCGAGCGCTCGGCCCGGTCCATGGCCGCGACGTCCCGGCCGCGGAAGCTCACGGTGCCGGTGGTGGGGCGGGCCAGTGCGGCGGCCATGCGGGCCGTGGTGGTCTTGCCGCAGCCGGACTCCCCCACCAGGCACAGCACCCGGCCGGGGTGGACCCGCAGGTCGACCCCGGCCACGGCGGGGACGTCGCCGCGCGGTGTGGCGAAGACCTGGTGGACACCGTGCAGGCCCAGGACCGGGGCGTCGGCGGGGTCACCGGCGCGCCCCTCGGCGGCGTGGTGCACGAACGGGTCGATCATCGGGTGGCCCCCTCGGCGAAGAGTGCGGTGTCCTCGGCGCGCAGGCACGCGGCGGCGTGGCTGAGCCCTTCGGGACGGGCGTGGAGCACTTCGAGCTCCGGCCGGACCCGTGAGCAGCGGGACGCGGCGTGGGCGCAGCGCGGCGCGAAGGAGCAGCCCTCGGGCAGCGCCGACAGGCTGGGCGGGCCGCCGGGCAGGGACTCCGTCACGGCCTGGTCGCCCACGACCGGCGGCACGGAGTTGATCAGTGCCCGGGTGTAGGGGTGGCGGGAGCGGTAGAAGATGTCGCGCGTGGTGCCGGTCTCGATCATCCGGCCCGCGTACATCGTGCCGACGCGGTCGGCGAGTTCGGCGGCCAGGCCCAGGTCGTGGGTGATGAAGACCATCGCGAACCGCAGTTCGTCGCGGAGCTCGGTGAGGCGTTCGACGATGGCGCGCTGGGTGAGGATGTCCAGCGCGGTCGTCGGCTCGTCGAGGATGAGCAGCTGGGGCCGCAGTGCCAGGGCCAGGGCGATGAGCGCGCGCTGGCGCATGCCGCCGGACAGTTGGTGGGGGTGCGCGGCCAGGACCCGGGCGGGGTCGAGCCGGACCATCTCCAGCAGCCGGGCGGAGTGGTCGAGCAGCGCGGCGCGCGTGCGGCGGGTACCGCGGCCCTCGTGGGCGCGGAAGGTGTCCAGGAAGTGGTCCTCCACCTTCAGCACCGGGTTGAACGCGTTCATCGCGCCCTGGAAGACCATGGCCGCCTCGTTCCAGCGGAAGCGGCGCAGGTCCTCCTTGGCCAGGGAGCGCACGTCGACGCGGCGCCCGTCCTTGCGCCGGAAGAGGATCTCCCCGGCGGAGACGACCCCGGTGCGGGGCAGGAGCCGCAGCAGGCCGAGGCCGAGCGTGGTCTTGCCGCAGCCGGACTCGCCCACCAGGGCCATGGACTGGCCGGGGTAGAGGTCGAACCCGACGTCGCGGACGGCCGTGACCTGGCTCCTGCGTCCGGTCCGGTAGCCGATGTCGACGCCGCGCACGGACAGCAGGGGTCCGTCGTGGGCGGGGGCCGGGGTGGTGGCGGGGGGCGGGGTGGTGGCGGGGCGGTCGTTCACTGGGCTCACCTGTCCCGGAGTCGTGGGTTGAGGGCCTGCTCCAGGGAGCGGGACATGGTGACCAGCCCGATCTGGAAGAGCATGATCATCACCATCGGGGCGAGCAGGAAGGGGATGGCGGTGGGGAGCAGGAACGCGTTGTTGTCCCAGGCCTGCTGGATCATCAGCCCCCAGTTGTCGGCGGTGCTGGGCAGCAGCCCGAGCAGGTACATGCCGACCACCGCGTAGATCGCGTTGGTGATGGCGATGATGAAGTTGATGAACACGTAGCCCGCCATGTTGGGCAGGACCTCGACGAAGAGGATCCGGGCGGTCCCCAGGTCCTGGAGGCGGGCGGCCTCGATGAACTCGCGTTCGCGCAGGCTGAGCACCTGGGCGCGGATGGAGCGCATGAGGTAGGGCCAGGTGACCAGGCCGATGATGAAGGCGACCATCAGCGGTGAGGCGGTGCGGTAGAAGGACGCGATGACCAGCATGAGCACGATGAAGGGGATGGTCATCGTGATGTCGGTCAGCTGCAGCAGCAGGTGGTCCACGCGCCCGCGCACGTAGCCGGCGATCCCGCCGAGGACGACGGCGATGGCCACGGTGATGAGCGCGGCGGCGACGCCCACCCAGATGGGTTCGCGCCCGCCGAGGACCAGTTGGACGAAGGTGTCCTTGCCCTCGTGGTTGGTGCCGAGCCAGTGCTCGGCGTTCGTCGGCCCCCAGATGAGGCCGACGTCCGTCGGGTTGTGGGTGTCCACCAGCAGAGGGCCGACGAAGGAGAACAGCAGCACGCTCAGCACGAGGCAGAGCCCCAGGAAGCCGCTGGTGCTGCGGGTCAGTCCCTGCCAGATGGAGCCCCAGACGCCGGCGGCGGGGGCGGTGGTGGCGGTCATGGTGTCGCGGCCCCCTGGTCGCTGATGCGCGGATCGAGTCGGCTGTAGAGCAGGTCGGCCACGAGGTTGGCGACCACGACGCAGGCGGTGACGACGATGAGCAGCCCCTGCAGGAGCGGGTAGTCGCGGTAGTTGACGGCGTCCAGCAGCAGGCCGCCGACGCCCTTGTAGACCAGGACCCGTTCGACGAACACCGCGCCGCCGACGAGCGTGCCGAAGGAGATCGCGATCTGGGCCACCAGCGGCAGCACCGCGTTGCGGCCGACGTAGGCGATCGCGATGCGTCCGTCGCGCAATCCGCGGGCCCGGGCGACCGTGACGTAGTCCTCGCTGAGCACCTCGGTGGTGGAGGCCTTCATGACGAGCATCCAGGTGCCGACGATGGCGAGGACGTAGGTGAGGATCGGCAGGCCGGCGTGGTAGAACGCGTCGCCGACGAACTCCAGGGTGAATCCGGGCGCCACCCCCGGGCTGACCGTGCCGCGCAGAGCGACGGGGTCGAACCAGCCGAGGTAGAGGCCGCCGCCGACCACGAGCAGCATCGCGATGAGGTAGTTGGGCACGGCGCCGAGGACGGAGGCGGCCACGCTCAGCGCGTGGTCGAGGAACCGGTTGCGCCGGTAGGCCATCACCATGCCCAGGCTCAGGCCGAGGACGATCGAGACGACCGTGCCCACACCGATGCTGAACAGGGTCCAGGGCAGGTAGGCCGCGATGGCCTCGGCGACGCCGACCGCGGGCCGGGTGATGGTGTTGCCCAGGTCCAGGGTGACCAGGCCGACGAAGAAGTCCCACCACTGGGCCCACAGCGGGGCGTCCGGGTCGAAGGCCAGCGAGTTGGTGGCGATCACGCGCGCCTCGGCCATGCTCATGCCGCCCTGGGTCAGTCGGCCGGCCATGACGTCGATGGGGTCGCCCGGCATGGCCCGGGCGAGGAAGAAGGTCACGTTGGCGACCACGAACACCACCACGACGGACTTGCGGACCTTGACGAACAGGTAGTGGCGCCAGACGCGCAGCGGCAGTGCGGGCGGGTCGGCGGCCGACGCCGGCGGCCGGGCGTCGGGGGGCGGTGGGGACGCCGCGATGTCGGTGGCCACGTGGCTCCTCGGGGGGCTACGAGCGGGAGGCAGGGGGGCAGTGTTTTTATTAGGAAACTTTCCTAATAAAACAGCACGCTAACGGCCGATGTGTGGCGCACGCCACCCCCGTGACCAAACGGCGTCCTCGGCGCGACCCGATCGCCATGGGGCAAGGCTTTTCCAGGCAGGAAAGCGGACAAAGCACATGCCGTTCCCTGGCCGGATGCGGCCAGATCCCGCACCCACAACTTTGGTCGGTATCGACACACATCTACGCCTTCGTACGGTGACGTCGCACACGCACACAGTCCGGACATCCTGGGCGCTGTGAACGCGCCCCGAGTCCGCACACGGAAGTGGAGGACACGTGCGCAGAGCACGCACCACCCTCGCGACCGCGGTCGCCCTGACGGCGTCGCTGGCCGCCTCCCTCGCGGTGGCGGCCCCGGTCGCCGCCGCCCCCGACTCTCCCCCGATCCCCGACGACGCCCTCGCCCGCTTCCACGACCAGGAGGTCGACTGGCGCCAGTGCGAGGAGGACCTGCTCCGGACACTGGAGTGCGCCGACATCGAGGTCCCCCTCGACTACGCCGACCCCGAGGGCCCCAGCGCCACCGTCGCCATCAGCCGCCGGGCCGCCTCCGACTCCGACCGCCGCCGGGGGATCCTCCTCACCAACCCGGGCGGGCCCGGACAGCCCGGGCGCCTCGTCCCGGTCTCGCCCGAGGAGGTGGAGGGCGTCGGGATCATCGGCGACGACCGGGTGGCCGAGGTCTACGACCTGATCGGCATGGACCCGCGCGGTACCGGGGCCTCGACTCCCCGAGCGGACTGCGGGACCGACTACGAGATGGCGCCGCCCCGACCCGACGACGCCGAGTTCTCCGGGCTCACCCGCAGCGCCATCGCCTACCAGCGCGCCTGCGCCCAGGTCGACGGCGATGTGCGGCCCCACCTGAGCACCGCGAACACCGCCCGGGACATGGACGTCGTGCGCGCCGCCCTGGGCGAGGACCGGCTCAACTACCTCGGCTGGTCCTACGGCACCTATCTGGGCGCGGTCTACGGGAGCCTGTTCCCCGACCGGCTGGACCGCAGCGTGCTGGACTCGGCCGTGCACCCCGACCTGATCTGGCGGGACGTGTTCACCCTCCAGGCCCCCGCCTACAGCAGCAACGTGGAGCGCTACACCGCCTGGCTGGCCGAGCACGACGACCTCTACGACATGGGGGCCACCCCCGAGGAGGTCGTGGCGGCCTTCGAGGAGACCGCGCGGCGCCTGGCGGAGAACCCCCGCGAGGACATTCCCGGGCTCCCCGAGGGGCAGGCCTACGGCAACGACGAGTGGGACTTCCTCGTGGGCGTGGCCGCCCGCTACCAGGGCTTCTGGGACGTGTTCACCCAGGACCTGGCCTACTTCGTGCACGACGTGCCCTTCCCCGAGGTGGCGGCGGCCGACGACCCCGAGCCCGCACCCGAGCCGGACCCGGTGCTGTCCGGCAACACGGACCTGCAGACGGCGGTCCTGTGCGAGACCGGCTGGCCGAGCCGTGTGTCGGGGTACTACCGCGACATGCGCGAGGTCCGCGAGGAGCACCCCTTCGGTATCGGCGTGATCTGGCACGCGCCGCACCCGTGCACATTCGACACCGCCGAACCGGTCGAACCGCTGGTGGAGCTGGAGCGCGACGGGTATCCCACCGGTCTGGTCATCGCCGGCGAGTTCGACGCCCAGACCGCCTACGTGGGCGGACCCGCCCTGGCCGAGCGGCTCGACGCCCCCCTGCTCACCGTCGAGGACGAGGGCGGCCACGGGTTCTACGGCGCCGCCGGCCTGGACTGCGTGACGGAGGCGGTGGACGCCTACCTGGTGGAGGGAGCCGAGCCCGCGGACCTCACCTGTCCGGGCATGCCGGTCCCCGATCCGCGTGCGAACGGCACCTTCGCCGCCCCGGACGGGGACTCCGGCGCGGCCGGTGAGGCGGTCGCCCGTGCCCGGGCGGAGCGCGAGGCCCCGCCGCTGAGCGTGCCGGTGGTCCGCTAGGGGCAGACGCACGGACGCCCGGACGACCCGGGCATACGGCGTCCGGCGTCCGGGCGGCCCGCGCCACCGAGGGCGCGGGCCGCCCGCGGGCTCAGCGCTCGGAGTCCTCCAGGGTCCCCTCGACCGGGCCCGCCGGGTCGTAGACCAGGCAGAGGTACTCGCGGTTGTCGTAGAGGTCCCAGCCCGTGGGGGTGGGGAAGAAGGACGTGAACTCCAACTCCGACTCCAGGTAGGGCGTGCCGACGAAGTCCTCGAACTCGTCGTGGCACAGCGCGGTGGTCATGTCGCTGACCTCCTGGTCGCCGGGGAACTCACCCTCCTCGTCGAGCTCGTCGGAGACGTAGACCTCGTAGTCGTGGGGGCCGGAGCAGTCGACCATCGGAACGTCGACGATGTCGTTCTCCTGGTCGACCTCGTTGATGCAGTCGCCCTCCTCCAGGTCGAACACGCCGACGGACTCGGCGCCGTCCCCGGTGGTCGCGGATTCGCTGGGCTCGGGTTCGGGGGCGGACGAGATGGTCGCCCTCGCCTCGGGCTCCGGCTCGGCGGCCTGGCTGGCCTCCGGTCCGGGTTCGGGCGAGACGGTCTCCTCCCCGTCGCCGAGGCCGGGCGGCAGCAGGGGGAGCGGACCGCACGCGGTGAGCGACAGAGCGGCGCCGGCCACCAGCGTCCCCAGGGCGGTACGGCCCCGGAACGGGCGGCGCGTTTCGGTGGGCATCGCGACTCCACATCTGGTCGACCTCGCCGAAGGGAGGGACATCGGCGTCACCTGTGCAGATGCTCGCCAAGCGCAGGTGGTTCCCGGATCCGCCCGATCGGCCGCTTCCGGCTCCGCGCTCGGGCCGGGACACGACGAGGCCCCCGGCGGGACGAGGGGCCTCGTGGGCGCCCTCGCTCGCCGGGGGCCTCCCCGACCGCGCGGAACGGGCCGCCTAGTAGCCGGCGCCCTGCATGGTGCCGGTGACCATCTCGTCGGGGTTGTACACGTAGCAGAGGATCTCGCGGTCGTCGATGCGGTTCCACGAGTCCTCGGTGGGGGTCAGCGGGTAGGCGTAGAGCGCCGACTCCTCCCAGGGAACGCCGACGAAGTCGGTGAAGGCCTGGCCCTCGCACAGCTCCGTGGCCTCGTCGTTGATGGCCTGCATGCCAGGGAACTCGCCCTCGGCCATCTCGTGGGAGACGAAGAACTCGGAGTCGTGCGGCTCCGCGCAGTCGACCAGGGGGATCTCGGTGACCTCTTCGCCGCCGAGCACGGCCTCCATCTCGCTGTCGATGAAGCAGTCTCCGACGTTGAGGTCGAAGACGTTGTTGTCACCACCGAGGATCTGCGTGACGACTCCGCAGCCGCTGAGGGCGACCGTCGCACCGACGGCGAGGGCGGACAGCGCGGTGGCGCGCAGGGCGGGGGAACACGAAGACATGGGGTACTCCGGATGGATGGCAGGGAGAGTCCGCCCGAGAGATCAGGCGGGAATGGTCAGAATTCACCACATCAGGCCCATCTGTCAATTCTATGACAGCAAATTGGCGAAATGCGAAACTTGAACGACACAGTGTGATCGAGGGAGCGCATGCGGGCGTCCGTGCTGGCAGGAGCGGTGCGCGCCGCGGCGGGACGGCGCCGAGTACCGGAATTCCCTACCAGCAAGGCATTGTCCGGCGGGGGCGGGAGGATATCGCCGGGCGACGACAATCGAGGGCGATCTCGCTGAGCGCACCGGACGACGACGAAGGCCCCGGTCGCTGAGGACCGGGGCCTTTCGTGGGTGCGCCATCAGGGACTCGAACCCCGGACCCGCTGATTAAGAGTCAGCTGCTCTGACCAACTGAGCTAATGGCGCGCGTGGCGTTGGTGGGAGCTGCACTCCCCCGCGGCGACGTACTCAACTCTACCGGAGGCGTGGAGCACTCCGTACCGTGTCCGCTGTGGGGCGCGCCACGTGCGGCGACACCACCGGCGGCGGTGCCGGTGACCATGGCGGACCGACACCGAGGGCCCCGGCCGTATCGACCGGGTCCCTCCTGGGTGCGTCATCAGGGACTCGAACCCCGGACCCGCTGATTAAGAGTCAGCTGCTCTGACCAACTGAGCTAATGACGCGCGCTGTTCGCCGGCGCCGCCCGGAAGGGCCGCGCCTCCTGGCGACGTCGATAACTCTAGCAGGGCTGTGAGGGGACCGCGAACCGGTGGTCGCCCCGACTCAGGTGAAGGCCATCACCAGGGCGACGATCACGGCCACGGCAAGGATCACGCCGACGGCGGCCAGCACGATCGGCAGTACCGGGCGGCGTGCGGTCTCCTCCGGCTGCGGGTTCTCATCGACGAAACGGCGGAAGTGCTGCGTGTTGCCCGCCGGGTCCTGGTTCGGTTCTGGATTCTGTGTCATGTGTTCGACACTAGCGACTCATGAGACTCATGAGCACCCCCGGAGCCCGATCCGAGCCCCTCCGCACACGGTCTTTGCCGAGTCGCACTCCCCTCACCCAGGCGAAAGCCGAACGAAAGACCCGTCACCCAGACTCGGATCCGGGGGAACATGGCCGGTCGGTACTTCCCCGCGACCGTGCCTGGCCTCCTCGGGCCCGGCGTGCAGCACCGCGGCCATCCTGGCCGTCGGCGTTCCGCAGCGCGCCGGGTCCACCGCCTCCAGCCGTCGGACGAGGTCGGATCCCGACCGGGCCGGATGGGTGTCGAGCCAGGCCACGGCCATCCGCAGCGCCAGGGGCAGGTGTCCGGCGAGCTGGGCCACCCGGTGCAGCGCGGCGTCGGTGCACCGCTCCTCCCCCAGCAGGGAGCGCAGCAGGACGACCGCTTCGGCGGCCGTGAGCGCGCCCACGGGAAGGGCACGGACCCCGTCGCGCACCAACAGGTCCGTGAGCCAGTAGCGGCTGGTGACCACGGCCGCGCATTCCGGGCAGCCGGGCAGCAGCGGACGCACCTGGCGGGTGGAGGCGGCGTTGTCCAGCACCATCAGCACACGGCGCCGGGCCAGGAGGGAGCGCGCGCGGGCCGCCGACTCGTCGACGGAGAGGTCCCCGGTGTCGTCCCGCCCGCCCGACAGGGAGCGGACGAGCCGGCGCAGCACCTCGGCGGGTTCACGGGGCGTGCCGTCGTCGCGGCGCAGGTTGACGTAGACCTGGCCGTCGGGGAAGTGCGCGGCCACGCTGTGCGCCCAGCCCAGGGCGAGCGCGCTGCTGCCCGCGCCCGCCGGGCCCCGCACCAGCACGTTCCCCGGGGCGGGGCCCGCGGGATCGGCGAGCCGGTCGAGTTCGGCCAGGTGCGCGCCGCGGCCGACCAGGACGGCCGGCGCGGCCGGGAGTTCGGCCGGGGTGGCGCAGGACTGGGGCGCCGGCGCGGCGGAGCGGGGGGCGGCGGCGAGCACCGGCTCGGCGCGCTGGCGGGGCACACGTGCGGCCCGGTCCAGGTCGCCGCGCAGGATGGCGTGGAAGGTCTCCTGGAGCTCGCGTCCGGGGTCGGCCCCCAGGCGTTCGGCCAGGACGTCGCGCGTGCGCGCGTACAGGCGCAGTGCCTCGCTGGGGCGGCCGGCGCGGTGGAGGGCGATCATCTGCAGCCGGATGAGGGACTCGCGCTCGGGGTGGTCGGCGACGATGGGGCCGATGTGCTCGGCGGCCCGGGCGTGCTCACCTCGGGCCAGGGCGGCGGAGCACCCGGCCTCGGCGACCCGCAGGAGCTCCTCGTTCAGGGGCGCGACGTCGCGTTCGTGCAGGACGGGGCTGGCGACGTCGGCCAGGACCGGGCTGCGCCACAGGCGCAGGGCGCGCAGCAGCAGGTCCGTGTGACGGGCCGGGTCGTCCCTGGAGTCGGCTTCGCCTGCGGCGGCCGCCAGGGCGCGGAAGGCCAGCAGGTCGGACTCGCCCTCCTCCAGATCGACGCGGTAGCCGCCGTCGCCGCCGTGGATCAGGGGCCGTCCGCAGTGGTCGTCGAAGATGGCCCGGGCCCGCGCGACGTGGACCTGGAGGGCGCTGCGGTTGACCTGGCCCGCCGGGGTGCCCCAGACGCGGGCGATGAGGTGGTCGGCGGGCACGGTCTGCCCCGCCCTGAGCAGGAGGGTCGCCAGGACCGTGCGTCTCTTGTCGCCGCGCAGGCGCAGGGGGACTCCGTCGACCTCGACGACGAACTGGCCGAGCAGGCCGACGTACAGCCCGCGGGGGTCCCGCCGCGCCGACGCACTCAGCGACACTTCACCCTCCCGTGCGAGGCGGGCGCGTGTTGGGGAGTGGAGCCGCCTCCGCTCTGCCCCCCAGGGTGCCCCCTGAGCTGGGATCTCGCAATCGGGTCACACACACTTGCCGACACGCCCCACCCTTGAAATCCTGGATTCTCCCGATATTTCCCGTCCCTGCGTTGACTCTGCACCGCGACCGAAAGAAACTTTCCTCCATGGCGCAAATTCCGAAGCCCTCGGACTCTCGCACGGGGCACGGCGGGGCCTCCTCGTCCTCCGTGCCCACCACGGTCCTGCGGATCCGGTCGCTGATCCCGTCGCTGGCCCCGGCCGAGCGGCGGGTCGCCCAGTACGTCGTGGACGATCCCGAACGGGCGGCGGCCTCGTCGATCACCCAGCTCGCCAAGGACTGCGCCACCTCCGAGGCCACGGTGATCCGCTTCTGCCGCACCATCGACTTCAGCGGCTACCGCGAACTGCGGCTCGCGCTGGCCACCGAGGCCGGCCAGGCACGGGGCGCCCGTTCGGTGACACCGGAGATGACCAGCGACATCGATCCGGACGACACGCTCGTCACGGTCGTGCAGAAGATCGCCTACACCGACGCGCGCGCGGTGGAGGAGACCGGGGCCGCGCTCGACGTGGACGCGCTGCGCAACGTCGTCGACGCGATGGCCGGGGCGCGGCGGATCGACGTGTACGGGGTGGGGGCCAGCGCCTTCGTGGGCGCCGACCTGCAGCAGAAGCTGCACCGGATCGGCCTGACCTCGTTCGCGTGGGCGGACGCGCACGTGATGCTGACCAGCGCGGCCGTGCTGGACGAGCGGGACGTGGCGATCGGCATCTCGCACACCGGGACCACCACGGACACGGTGGAGGCACTCACCGAGGCCAAGCGCCGCGGTGCCCGGACCGTGGCCATCACGAACTTCCCGCGCTCCCCGATCGGCTTCGCCGACCACGTGCTGACCACGGCGGCCCGCGAGACCACGTTCCGGTCGGGGGCCACCGCCAGCCGGCTGGCCCAGCTGACCGTCGTGGACTGCCTGTTCGTCGGCCTGGCGCAGATCCGGTACACGGAGAGCCGGACGGCGCTGGAGACGACCTACGAGGCGGTCCGCGGGCTGCGGATCAACGACGACCGCAGACGCCGCCGGAGCACGGCGACGCCGGAGGAACCGGACGGGGCCTGACGGGCCTGACGAGTGCGCCGCGCCGCCAGGAACGCTCCGGTGGCGGTTCGATCGCGACGAACGGAAGGGAACGGCACGGGTGCGGACCGACCAGGAGGACTCTGTGCACGGAGACACCGGAGACGCGACGCGGGCCGGCGGCGGCGGTGAGGCCGTGATCGTGCGCGCCCCGACCGAGGCACGCAACTCGGGGACCTACGACATCGACCTGCTCCCGGCGATCGACGTCCTGCGGCAGATCAACGCCGAGGACACCACGGTTCCGGCCGCGGTGGGCGCGGTGCTGCCGGAACTGGCGAGGGCCGTGGAGCTGGGGGTGGCCGCTTTGGAGAGCGGGGCGGCCATCCACTACTTCGGCGCGGGCACCTCGGGGCGCATCGCAGCGCAGGACGCCGCGGAGCTGCCGCCCACCTACGGGATCCCCCCGGAGCGGGTGGTGGCGCACCACGCGGGCGGCGGTGACGCTCTGGCCCGTGCCGTGGAGGGCATCGAGGACGACTGGGAGGCCGGTCGCGCCGACGCGGCCGAGGTCCGCGCGGGCGCGCTCGCGGTGGGTCTGGCGGCCAGCGGCCGGACGCCCTACGTGGGCGGGGCGCTGGCGGCGGCGCGTGAGCGCGGTGCGACGACGGTGCTCATCAGCGCCAACCCGGACGCGCCGCTGGGGCGCGACGTCGATGTTCATGTGGGGATGAGCACCGGTGCGGAGGTCATCGCGGGTTCGACTCGGATGAAGGCGGGGACCGCGCAGAAGCTCGCGCTCAACGCGTTCTCCACGGCGGTCATGGTGCGGTTCGGCCGGACTTATTCCAACCTCATGGTGGGCGTGGACGCGAGCAACGCCAAGCTGCGCGGGCGTGTGGTGACGATCCTCGTGCAGGCCACCGGGATGCCGGAGCAGGCGTGCGCCGACGCGCTGACCGCCGCCCAGGGCGACACCCGGGTGGCGCTGGTGTCGCTGCTGGCCGACGTGGACGCGGCCGACGCGGCGCGGGCTCTGAACGTGTCCCGGGGCCGGGTGCGGCCGGCGCTCGCCGAGCTGGGAGTGGCCGCCGACCCGCGCTAGCCGCGCCGACCACAGGGGGCGTGGGTGTACCGGCGGCGGGCTAGAGCTTCACCGAGGCGAGGAACAGGCTCCACTCACCGGAGACGAAGGCCAGGTGCCCCAGCTCCGGCTGCGTGGAGTCACGCACGAGCGCACCGGACTCCACGTCCGCCACCTCCACGCAATCCTTGCCTCCACCGCTGTAGCTACTGGTACGCCAACTCGCCACTTCGACGCACTCTTTGCCTGCACCGCTGTAGGACGACTTACGGAAGACCAGATCTCCGAACACCGAGGGTCCCACCTTCGCTACTCCTTGACGGAAGTAACGAACACACTCCACTCGGTCGACGCAAACGTCAAGTGCCCCAGCTCAGGCTGCAGCGAGTCGCGAACATGGGTACCGCTCGGTACCTCCGCGACCTCCACGCAAGCCCCCGTATTGGAGCTGTAGGAAGACTTCCGCCATGCGGCGTCAAGGGGATCCATGGTGCAACCTCTCAGGTACTGCGCTCTTGCAACGCACGCTCAATCAGCTTCAACGACTTGTCCACGCTCAAGGCTCGTGAACTCAAGTCGTTGAAGATTTTGGTGAAGTGGCTGACGTCCGAACCATCTTCCAGGTAAAGAGCACCCAGCCCGTATTCCACGTACACGACCTCAGCGAAGGTGATCGCCTCGTGCGGGGACTGAGGAAACGACATGATCAGGAAGGATCCGTATCCCGCAGCGTGCTCACCTGCAGAGAACGGCAGAATCTGACATGAGACGTTGGGCAGTTCACACCGCTCACGAAGATGTTTCAGTTGCGACCGCATGACCTCTGGTCCCCCTACCTCCCGGTAGAGCGCGGCCTCGTTCATGATCGTGTGAAGCTCGACAGGATTCTCCGCTGTCAGACGTTCTTGGCGAGCCATCCTCAGGGCTACATGAGCCTTGGCCTCTTCGTCGGACGTGACATCAACAGCGGACCTCGCGAGGTGGAAGGCGTACTGATCAGTTTGCAGGAGCCCGTGAATGAGTTCGACCTGGTAGTCACGGAGCAAGCGGGACTCGGTCTCCAACCCCACATAGGCGTCGAACCAGTCAGGCATGGCCTTGTGCGTTTGCCACCATCCACGCTGGCGAGCAGCATGCGCGAGATCGAAGACCGCGTCACACTCCGCTTCGGTACCCCCGTAGTACCTCATCAAGGCTTGCGCCGTACCGGGTTGGATGCGTGTGGTCGCGCTCTCGACCTTGCTCAAGGTCGCCGCGTGCATGCCCGCGTACCTCGCCGCTTTCGCGGCAGTGAACTTCGCCTGCTCACGACGCTGTCGTAGGACTCTGGCCAACGTGCGACGAGCGACAGTGGGGCTGGCGTCCGCCACCCTGCACCTCCTGACACAAACATGAACATCTTCAGTCTCGCTGATCCAGTGCACGACGCCAACTTTTAGCAAGTTGCCATTTTTTAGTTCTTGAGGTTCTGCCCTTGCGGAATCCTGTGTTGCGTTGCACACTAGCAGTCATGATCCGAAGCGCTCCGAGATCCAGCCTGATGGCCACGGACGCTTGGGAGCACGAAAACGGCCCTGGTCAGGTGTGTCCGCACCTGGCCAGGGCCTCAGCCCTCGAACCTGACAAGGACAGGTGAGGACCTATGTACGAGCGTAGTACCCCTACGCCCGAAACCGCCCAGTGGCCGGGCCTGCGGCGCTTCCTGGGGCTCTTCCCCAGCCGACCGGCCTCCGTCCGGGACGCACGCGACTGGCTGCGTCTGCGGCTCGACCTGGCCCGGATACCCGCGCCACCGACCCACGACGCCCTGCTGATCCTCAGCGAGATCACGACGAACGCCCTGCTGCACGCCCCCGAGGGGCAGTCCGGCAGGGCGTTCGTCGTTTCGGTGTTCACCTACCGGAACAGTCTCCGGATCAGCGTGCGCGCCACCCGCACCACCTCCACCATCCCCTGTCTGGAGGTGGTCCGCGCGGACCCGGAGGCCGAGAACGGTCGGGGCCTCTTCCTCGTCGACGCGCTGGCCGCCACCTGGGGCGTCGAGCGCACCCGCTCCGGACCGGCCGTCTACTTCACCCTCGTATGGGACGACCCCGAGCGATCACCAGCGACAGCGGTCCCACGGCCCCGGTCCGCGCAGCACGACGCTCTCGGGAGGTAGGCGTGTCCGGCTACGCCCTCTATCCCAGCCGCGAGGTCGAACTCCTGCGCTCGGAGTTCCCCGACCACTTGATCTGCGAACTCCACGACGAGACCGGCCGCCCGGTCCTCACCGCGACCCTGCGCCTCCGTCGCTGCCCCTGCCCGTCCGACCTGGTCACCGCCGGTTCCCCGAGCGACCTGCGCCGTTCCCTGACCGACCCGACGTGGGAGGCCCGGTGATCGTCATGGACCGGCCCCGACCGCCAGAGACCTTCGCCCGGTGGCCGGGTCGCATCACGCGGCCGGAACACGCCCTCGAACCCGCTCCCGATCCGGCTCCCGACCCGCGCGCCCAACTCGCGGATCTGACCCGCCAGGGCTGGACGGTCTGGTTCGGTCGGCACACCCGCCAGTACTGGGCCGCCCACACCGGCCGCATGCGCCTGGTCTGCGCCGACACCCCTGAGGAACTGCTCCACACGATCCTCCGGGATGCGGAACCGGGTTAGGGAGAAGGAGACGGCGGTTCCGCGAAGCCAACCCGCGGAACCGCCGTCGGCCGGAGCCCGCCGCTACTTCCGCCAGAAGAGGTGGTGCGTCACGCCGCTCGGGCTGGGCACCACGTCCAGGTGGAACCGGTCGAGCAACTCGTCGGGCGACTCCCACAGCCGTACCCCGGATCCGAGCTTCACCGGCGCGACCGCCACGTGCAGGGTGTCGACGAGGTCGGCGTCGAGGAACTGCCGGATGGTGGTGGCCCCGCCGCCGAGCCGGACGTCCTTGCCCTCCGCCGCTTCCTTCGCCTGCTCCAGGACCGCGGCCGGGTCGTCGTCGACGAAGTGGAACGTGGTGTCGGAGAGCGAGAACGACGGACGCGGATAGTGGGTCATCACGAACACCGGGGTGTGGAACGGCGGCTCGTCACCCCACCAGCCCTGCCAGTCGTAGTCCGGCCAGGGCCCGCGCACGGGCCCGAACTTGTTGCGGCCCATGATCTCGGCGCCCATGTTGTGCGTGAAGTCGCGCGCGAGGTAGTCGTCCAGGCCACGGCTCCCCCCGGGGTCGGTGCGATTGGGCCAGCTCGCCGTGGCCCCGGCCCAGGCGATCAACTCCCGAGGGTCGGCGTCTCCGAACGGTCTTTCCAGCGTCTGGTTCTCTCCCGCGCCGAAGCCGTCGCTCGACACGGTGAAGTTCTGCACCTTCAGAAGCTGTTGCACGCGGTTCCTCCGTCTGTCGTCTGTCGTCTGTCGTCTGTCGAGGGGGAGACCTCCCGGCCGAAGGAAACTCATCGCGGGCGGCGAGACCGGCACCGGATGCGGCTCCGTCCCCGCTCAGCCGGACTGGTCGCTGTCCTTCATCGCGCCCCAGCCGTGCCAGCGCTCGACCTCGATCCAGGCGCTGACCCGGCCGCGCTCGCGGTTGGGGTAGCGGCTGCCGAGGTAGTGCTGGGCGAGCCGGTCGATGTCGGTCAGGCCGTCGTCGTCGCGCGACTCCACGACCCGGCCGAGGAGGGTGACGTGCGTGTACCAGTCGTCCCGGTCGAGCACGGTGAGGGAGACGCGCGGATCGCGGCGCAGGTGCTTCAGCCGCACCCGCCCCTCGTCCATGTTGATCAGCGCCCGGCCGTCCTCCCACATGTACCAAGTGGGCGTGGACACGGGCGCGCCGTCCGAGCGCAGGGTCGTGACGGTGGCCGGATTGGGGCGGCGCAACAGGTCGACGGCCTCGGCGGGCAGCGGCGGCTTGGACATGAGGGCTCCTCCATGGTGCGTCGAGAGCGCGCGGCCGACCGAGCCGGACGGCCGCCGGTCATGGCCGAGCCTACGGACTCGGCCGCCGTTATCCTCGCCTACGCGCGCCGTGTCCACGGCCCCGCCCGCACGGATCGATCGGAGCCCCGTTGACCCCGTCTCCACGCCGACTCGCGTCACTCACCGGCCTCGTCCTCATCCTGGCGGCCTGCGGCGCCGACCCCGATGCCCCATCGCAGGGCGGGGGCGACGCGCGGGAGGTCCGGGAGTACGAGGCAGGGCCGGTGCCCGAGGGATCCGGCGGCGACGCGGCCGACGACGTCAACGGCGACGGGTTCACCGACCTGCTCTTCGTCACGGACTACGACGCCGAGCAACTGAACGCCGACCCGCCGGCCGCCCCGGACGAGTTCCGGCGCCTGATGGTCGTCTACGGCTCCGCGGACGGCCTGGACCCGGCCACGCGCACGGTCCTGCCCCCGAGAGCGGTGCTCGCCGTCTCCGCCTCCGGCCATGGCGGCCCCAGACGCCCGGGCACCGCGGACCTGGACGGGGACGGCTTCTCCGACATCCCGGTCCGGACCGACTCCGGCGACGACCGTCCCGGAGGCCAGGCGGTGGTGTGGGGCGGCCCCGCCGGCCCCGATCCCGACGCCGCGCCCACACTCCTGACCGCCCCCTCGGGCCAGGCATGGGAGTCGTCCTACCGCCCGCCCGCCGCGGGCGACTTCGACGGGGACGGCAACGCCGACCTCGTGCTGTCGCAGGAGGCGATGCCGGTGACCGGCGAGTCGGTCCTGCGGGTCCTGTACGGCCCCTTCGACCGCGACGGGACCCCGGCGCGCACCGCCGAGCGCGCGCTCACCGGTCGGGTCGGCGCCCTCGTCCCCGAACCCCTCCCTGCCGAGGGCGGACCGACCCGGTTGCTCGTCCGCCGGGGCGACGACGGAGAACAGCCCGGCAACACCCTGCTCCTGACCGGCCCGGGCGACCCGGCGGAGTGGGACGAGGTGGACCTGCGTCCGGGCGCCCTGGCGGCGTTCGCCGACCTGGACGGCGACGGCGAGAGCGATCTGGCACTGGCCGACGACGGCTCCCGCAACAACGAGCCCGGTTTCGGGACCGAGGCCCCCGAGGTCGACCGGAGGGTGAACGTCTACCCCGGGCCGGTGACCGCACAGGCACAGGAGCAGGGGCCCGTAGCCGGTGACCTGCCCCGTGCGGACTCCACCGGTTCCTCTTCCCCGGTGAGCGGCATGGCCGCCTGTGACACGGACGGCGACGGACGGGACGAACTCGCGATCGGCACGCACGGACTCGGCGTCGACCTGATGCGCGTCGCCGGCGACACGGTCGAGGTGGACCCGGGCGAGCGCCTGGTGCGGCGCGGACCCGACAGCGGCCCGATCGGCGCCGAGAACGATCCCGCGCGCACGGCCCGCGTGTACTCCTGCGCGGACTATGACGCGGACGGCTCCGACGAGCTCGTGCTGGTCTACGGCCCGGGCCCCTACGGCACCTCGCCCGCGCGGTGGTGGGTGACCGACGGCGCCGAGGACGAGTCGTCCTTCGACAGCGCGGCCTTCACCGACTGACCGACCGGCCGACTGACCGTCGTCCCGGCGGCCCGGGAGTCCAGGAGTCCAGGAGTCCAGGAGTCCAAGGACCGTCCGGTCAGCCGGACGCCCCGCTCACGAGTGCGTCGTAGGTGTCCGTGACGCGTTCCAGCTCGACGCCGAGCCCGCGCGCCCACGCGTCGAGGTCGGCCTGGACGGCCGCGCCGTCGCGGTCGTCGTCCACGACGCGCTCCAGCTCCAGGAAGGCGCCCACGCCCTCGACGACGTCGACGCACACCGTGATCTCCCCGGCCGTCCCCGTCCGCCGGTGCTTGACGATGCGCACGTGCGGCACGAAGCCCATCGCCATGACCGCGCGGTGCATCTGCTCCCGGTCGGCCACGACGGTCTCGTGCTCGCGGTACTCCATGGCCTCGGCCAGCGGCGTCTTCGTCGTGAACACGTGCACGCCGCCGTCCACACTGCGCAACCGGGCGAAGGTGTGGCCGGGCTTGCCCATGGCGGGTTCCCAACCCGCGGGCGCGTAGGCCAGGTCGTCCTGGAAGGCGGGTCCGCCGAGGTCCACTCCGGCCGCGTCGAGGGCGTCGAGCAGCGCGCCCAGGCGCCGCACCCGGTACTTCGTCTCGATCTCCCGCATCAGGGGCCTCTCGTGTCTCCGGTCGACTGTCGTCGGGAGCCTACCGTCACCGAACAGACACCATCGGTGACATGACGGAATCCATCCCGGCCGAAACGGAGTCCTGCCCCTCACCAAGGAGCGACATCGACCTCGTCACCGGGCCAATCGTCGTCCGTGACCCACGCGAGTTCGATATCGCGATCGATGGCCCTGATCAGGAACTCCGAGAGCGTCATGTGGTAGCGGCACCAGGGACCGTCCGAGCCGACCAGCAGTGGCCAGCCGTTCGGATGCGGACCCGCCTTCTGCCAGTGGATCCGCTCCCCCGTGTCGGTGGAACCCACCTTCACGAGCTCCTCGTAGGGGATGCGGTCCATTTCCAGGCCGCCCGGATCGGGCCCTCCTCCCACCTCCTGCCACACGGGCACACCTGTCGCCCCGGGGTGGGCGGCACGCAGTACTTCCTGCCCGGAGACGGACAGTTGAACGACCGACACCGGATCGAGGACGCCGATGAACTCGTCGATCGCGAAGGCTCCGAGCCTGCCCGTGAGCGCCTTGTAGTCGTCCGGCAGCGCGGAGCCGAAGCGGGCCTCCAGCTCACTCCAGTCGTAGGGGGCCGGCACCGGGCCTGAAGGCGCGTACCTGCCGAGGAAGACCTCGCTGAAGTCCATACCGGTTCCTCCTGCGGATCGGACTGCCCCGGCTGTCGGGCACGGGGCGGGGAAGGCCGGGGCGGCCCGGGCCGCCCCGGCGCTGCCGGTCGCGGACGGGGGTTTCCTAGCCCCGGTCCACGGCGGTGCCGATCAGGCCCAGGGGCGGCGACCCCAGGTCGAGCAGGGCCCGGTGGAACCGGCCCAGGGAGAAGGCCGCGCCCCACTCCCGCCGCGCACGCTCGCGCAGGGCGAGGATCTCCAATTTCCCCCACGTGTAGCGCCCGTAGGTGGGGTCGAAGGTGGCGCGGCGGGCCTCGGAGAGCGCCGCGGGGCCCTGGAGGGGCGTGTCCTGCGCGAACCGCGCCGCCGCCTCCTCGACGGTCATCCCGCCGGTGTGCACCCCGATGGCGACGGACAGCCGCGTCACCCGGATGAGCGCCTCCACCCACACGCCGATCTCGTAGTGCGTCGCGGTCCACTCCGGGTCCCCGAGCCGCTCGGCCGCGAACTCCCCGAAGCCCTCCTCCAGGCACATCTCCTCGGCGTAGTGCGCCCACCCCTCGGCGAAGGTCATCGAGTGCAGCGCCTTGCGGACCTGCCCCGGTGCCTGCCGCAGGGCCCGCCCGTGCGAGAAGTGGCCGGGCGCGACCTCGTGAACACTGACCGCGGGCAGCGTCGTGTGGCTGAACATCTCCAGCCACTCCCCCGCCTCGGCCTCGGACCACGAAGCGTCGGGCGGGGTGATGTAGTAGAAGGACGGCGTGTCCGCCTCCCACGGCCCCGACCAGGCCATCATCGCCGTCGCCCAGCGCTGTGAGGGCGGCGAGACGTCGATGCGGCACTCCCCGTCGCCGTAGGGGACCAGGCCGCGCTCGGCGGTGAACTCCAGGGCCAGCCCGGTCCAGCGGCGGGCCGCGTCCAGGACCTCGTCGGCGGCCGGGTACCGCCGCGTCAGCTCGCGGGCGACCTCCATCGGCGCGCGCCCCGGCGACAGCCGCGCGGTGGCCTCGGCCAGCGAGGCGCGCAGGCGGTCGCGCTCGGCGTCGGCACGGGCCGCCAGGTCCGCGAGGTCCACGTCCATGGCCTCGCCGGTCCCCATGAGCGCGCTGAGGTCGGCCGCGCCCAGCGCCGCGCTCTCCGGTCCCTGCTCGGCGGCGCGTTCGAGGTGGGCGAGCAGCCGGGCGTGGGCCGTCAGCGCGGCGGTGCGCACGTCCTCGGGCAGATCGGCGGGCAGTCCGTCGGCGGCGCCCGCGATCGCCCCGGTCAGGGAGCGCGCCACGGGCGCCGGGACGCGGTCGAGCGCGGCGATCGCGTTCTCGACCAGATCCGGCCACCGGGCCAGGTGGGCCACCCGGGCCCGGTCACGGTCCTCCTTGGGCGCGTACTCGCGGTCGTAGCCCGACACGTCGAGCTCGCCCAGGTGGTAGAGCGGGTTGGACCGGTGGAGTTCGAGTTCGCCCAGTTCCAGCCGCAGCCCCCGCTCGAACGCGGCCAGGTGGGCCTCGTCGTGGGCGTCCTCCAGCGCCTGCCCGCCCAGCCGCTCCAGCGCGGATCGCACGCCGGCCGGGGACAGGTCGGCCACCTCCCCGTCATATTCGTGCAGGCCCGCGCCCTCGCGGGTGGCGCCGGGAGTGAGGTCGGTGATGGCACGCAGCCGGGGGTGAAGTGCGTCTCTCTGTGATGGCATGCCGTGACTCTAACCAGGCGTTCCGGGTGTGCGCACACCGGTTTCCGTGCGCGGGGGCGCCCCGAACCCGGAACTCACCGGCCGTCCCGGGCGTCTTCCCGTGTGTGACGACCTCTGATCCCGGCATCCCCGAGACCGACCGCGACGACGCCCGACGGCCCGCGGCCGGCACCCGGGCCCGCCGCCGTGTGCGCCTGGTCGCCGCCGTGGCCGTGGCCGCCGTCCTGCTGGCCTTCCTGCCGTTCGTGTGGACGCTGGCGTCCACCGCCGAGCACCGCCACACCGCCGACGCCGTGCCCGACCGGCCGGTCGCGCTCGTGCTGGGCGCCGGAGTGCGCCAGGACGGACAGCCGACCCTGCTGTTGGCCCGGCGTCTGGACACCGCCGCCGAGCTCTACTTCGACGAACGGGTGTCGGTCATCCTCGTCACCGGCGACAACAGCGTCGAGCACTACAACGAGACCGACACCATGGCCGAATACCTGGTCGCGGCGGGCGTTCCGGCCGACCGGATCGTGGGCGACTACGCGGGCTTCTCCACGTGGGAGTCGTGCGTGCGCGCCCGCGAGGTGTTCGGAGTGCGTGAGGCCACGGTCGTCACCCAGGACTTCCACCTGCCGCGCGCGGTCCGGCTGTGCCGCTCGGCGGGCATCGACGCGGTGGGCGTGGCCGACTCCAGCCTGCGCGATCGCACGTTCGCCACGGTCTACGGGTGGCTGCGCGAGGTACCCGCCGCCGTCGCCGCCGCGGGCACCGTCCTACTGCGCCCCGACCCCACCTTCCTCGGTGATGAGGAGTCCGGAGTCCAGGACGCCCTCGCCGGCGACGGCACGGACACCGGACGGGACTAGCCACCGGACGGGCGGGGGCGCGACCCCGCGTCAGGGCAGCGGGCGGGTGAGCCACACCACTTCGCCGTCGTCGTCCGTGGAGACGTGGTCCTCCGCGAACCCGAGCTTGTCGAGGACTCGCAACGACGGAGTGTTCCAGCGGCGGGTGGTCGACCAGAGCCTGGTCCTTCCGGTCGCTCGAGCGGCGTCGAGCACCGCCCTGGCCGCCTCGGTCGCGTAGCCGCGCCCGTGCACCCGCTGGAACAGCTCGTAGGCGATCTCGGGCTCCTCCAGGGTGGAGCGGCCGATGACCAGCCCGCAGTAGCCGATGAAGTCGCCCTCGTCGCGGCGCACGACGGGCAGCAGGGCGATCCCCGTGGTCGGTGTCGCGGTGAGCTGATCGGTGATGACCGTCCGGGCGCGTTCGAGCGTGGGCGTCCCCTTGCCGCGCTCGGCGTGGAGGGCGCGCAGCTCCTCGGCGTCCGACTCGGCCCACGGCCGCAGGAGGAGCCGCTCGGTCTCCAGATGGAACGACATCGTCTTGTACGTCGACATGCCCCCACCCTGCCTCACCGATCACCACGATCCGCGACCGGGGTACACGGGGCGCCGCGGCGCCGTCCCGGCGGGTGGCGGCCGGGGTGTGCGGCGGGTGGCGGGTGGCGGGCGGACGGCCGGGGCCGCGCGCCCGCCATCGGGGGCTCAGCGGCGTGCGCCACCGCCGCCGAACAGGCGCCCCAGCAGCCCGCCGGGCTCCGGCGCGGCCGGCGCCTGGGCCTGCGCCGGGGCGGCCTCCTCTTCCTCCGCGTCGGGGTCCACGCCGACCAGCGCGCAGAACTCCTCGCGCTCACCCGGCAGCGCCCAGGCGCGCAGGGTGTCGGCGAACTCCTCGTCCGCCCACGCCGACTCCGGCAGCTCGGCGATCTCCCACAGGACCTTGAGAGTCTCCTCGTCGTACTCCGCGTTGGCGTGCTCCTCCGCCGAGTGCCCCTTCGAGCGCGGGCCGAGCACCATCTCCAGGCCGACGCCGGTCACCAGCGCGCGCGAGTCGTCCCCGCCCTTGAGCAGGCCGGGCAGGATGTCCAGGCGCAGCCGCCGGGCACGGTCTCCGGCGCGGCCGAGCGCGAGGAAGCCCAGTACCTGCGGCGAGCGGACGCCGCAGTGCGGCCAGGACTCGTTGAACAGGCCCTCGTAGCCCATGGACGTGCCGCCGCCGCGCCCGATGCGGCGCAGCCCCTCACGCGGGGTGTTCTCCCCGTGGATGAGCACCACGGCGACCGCCGCGGCGAAGGAGTTGTACAGGTTGCCGCCGGCCATCTGGTGGGTGAGGCCGATGGTCGTGTCGACGTCGCGGGGGCTGGCGGCCAGGCCCAGGGCGAAGATCTCGGCGGGCAGCGGTTCGCCGCCGTCGTCCAGCGCCCCGGTCATGGCGTCGCGCAGGGAGGTCGGCGCCTGCGGCGTGGGGCGCAGGTCCTTGGCCAGCAGGATCTGGGAGGCGCCGGTGATCTCGGCGCTGACGCGCTCGGCCTCGGGGGCCAGGAAGGCCAGCAGGTAGCTCACCCACTCGCCCGCGCGGTCCAGGCCGCGCCGGTTCGCGGCGCCCTTGAGCAGCGCGACGAGGTCGGGCACGCGTGCGCACACGGCCTCGAAGGTCTCCAGCTCGGCGCGCAGCACCGCGGTGCCCGCGGGGCCGTCGATGGCCTTGAGACGGTTGCGCATCCGCAGGTACTGCTGTTCGTCCGGGGCCTCCTCGGCCCAGGCCTGGTACTGCTCGCGCACCTTCTCGATGTCGTTGGAGGTCGCCCAGGCCACCTCGTCGCGCCACTGGTCGAGGTCGCGCGGCTGGGGGAAGCGGTCCTCGGCGTGCGCGGTCACCAGTTCCAGGAGGAGGCTGAGGGGCCGCCAGCGGTCCGTGGGCGGGGTCTGCTCGTCGAGGGCGATGTCGACGAGGAAGTCGACGACCGCGGGCGCGGCCATGTGGCCGGGCGCGGGGAAGTCGATGAGGTCGTGCAGGTCGGAGAGCGCGGCGTCGCTGCCGGCGAGCCGTCCGAGCAGTTCGGGGATGCGCTCACCGCCCTCGGGGGCCAGTGCGGTCCAGTCCACCGCTGCGGCGCCGTCGTCGGGTCCGTCGTTGGAGTCGTTTTCCGTGGTCGCGTTCATGCGGCGATTATCCCGCCAACGGCGGTTCGGGCGCACCCGTCCGGCCGCCGGAGCCGACGTCGGGCATGTCACCGGGCCCGCGGGAACCGGAACGGGTGCGACTCAGGGCTCGACGCTGGCGGGCTCGGGGCGCACGATCACGTCGCGCAGGGCCTTGACCGCGGCGCCGAGCTCGCGGGCGTAGCCGATGACGGTGGACCGGCGGCGCGCGCCCAGGCTGGCGTCGCCCACCCCGACGGCGTCGATCCCGGCGGCGCGGGCCAGGGCGACCGTACGGGGCAGGTGGAAGGACTGGGTGACCATGACGGCAGCCCGTACGCCGAACAGGTCGCGCACGCGCACGCACGTGTCCCAGGTGCGGTAGCCGTGCCGGTCGGCGGCCACGCGGTCGGCGGGCACCCCGTGCTCGACGAGGTAGGCGGTCATGACGTCGGTCTCGCATCGGGAGACCTCGCGGTTGTCACCGGAGACGATGACGCGCTCGACCCGGCCCGCCTCGAACAGGCGCACGGCCAGGTCCAGGCGTCGGGCCAGCAGCGGTGAGGGGCCCTCCGGCCACGCGGCGGCGCCCAGGACGACCGCCACCGGCCGGGCGGGGACGGTCTCCACACGGCCGCGGCGTCCGGCGCTGGCCAGGTAGGGCCAGGTGAAGGGGGCCAGGGCCAGTACACAGCCGCCGACGCCCGCCGCGACGATCCAGATGCCCACGCCCGCCGTCCTCTCCTCACGCCCCCGTGCTCGGCCGCCCGGGGTCACGCGGGACACCATGATGGCCTATCGCGGGAGCGGCGCGGCCCCGCGCCGACGGCGGAGGCGGGATCGAGGCGGGTGCGGGGGCCGGGGCGGGTGCGAGGGCCGGGGCGGCCCCGGGTACGCGGGATCGGGTCCGTCCGCGCTCAGGCGTCGAACATGTCCCAGAAGGCCCCGCGGCGGTAGCGGACCTTGAAGCTGCCGCCCTGGCAGGTGCCGGTGACGACGAAGTGCGGGGCGCCGGGGGTGCGCATCGCGTCGACGTCGACCTTCAGGCTGCCGAACCAGGAGCTGTCGACGTCGACCTGGGCGGTGGCGTTCTCCGGCAGGAGCAGGTCCGCCTCCCCCCAGGAGGCGTCCACGAAGACCTCCACGACCGGCGTGGTGAGGGCCGCCTCGCGGAAGTCGAGCCTGGTCGACCCGTACTTGTTGGTGACCTCCACCCGGGGCGGGACCTGCCAGCGGCCGTTGCGCTTGATGGTGCCGCCCATGGCGTCGAGCACGAGGACGCCGCCGCCGGCGGTCCGCGGCGCCGAGGCCGGCTCCGGCCGGACCACCGAGCCCTGCGGCCCCGAGGACGTGCCGGCGACGGACCAGCCGGGCAGGTCGGCGGTGAGGGGTTCGAGGTCGGCGTAGGTCTTGGCGGCGTAGGTGCCGTCCAGTCGCTCGTCGAGTTCCTCGAAGGTGATCCGACCCTCCGCGGCCGCCTCACGGAGGATCTCGGCGACCTGGTCCCGTTCCGCGTCGGACACGCGCATGCGGTTCATGTCATTGGGGGCCACTGTGCTCGTCCCGGTCCTTTCCGCTCATGTCACACCCACGGTAGAGCATGGGGTCGCGACAGGCGCGGCGGGCGAAGCCACAGCGCCCGGCCCACCGGCGTTCCGGCGGGCCGCAGGCGCTTTGGGCGGGTCCGGGACTGGGTACCGCTCTTCTGGGGTGGTTGAGGACTCTGCCGGGGCAGGACGGACCCCGGCAGAGTCCTGAACCACTGTGGTGCGCTGTTCCCGCCCGCCCACGATCTCGCGTCCGGGCTCCTCTGCACAGGCCGTGTCCGCAACCGGCCAGGGCGCCCCCGCCTCCCCCTCCACCGGCCGATCCGCGCCCGGACACCGGGCACGGGTTTCGGTCGTCGTTGCCCCACGCGAACGACGCGACACAGTCGCCCCATGGATCCCGGTCGGAACTGGCCTTCCCTCGTCTCGGATCCTAGTTCCGGACAGGCGGGAAATCCACTTTCGGACACCGTGCCCGAACGCAGAACCGCAGGTCACGAACACCCCCGCACCGACCCCGAAAAAACCTCGCGATCAGACTCGAACGCACTTCCGGAAACAGCCCTCTGAACTGCGAGAACACAGCGCTCGACATGGGCCTGATTTCTGGTGTTCATCGCCTGTGTGGCGGCGTTTGCCGGAATTGCCCAGCGAGCATCTTTCCAGTGCACGCGAAACCAAGCCTGGCCAGCAGCTACGCGCGCGAGAACATCCGCTCCGACCGCACAGCACCGAAGACACCATCAGGTCGAAGACCGGAGGATTCCACGACGTGTCCGCCCTCGCGATCACCCCGACCTTTCTCGACGACTTCTCCCGCCTCACGCCCGAGGTCCAGCTCAACACCCTCGCGGCGATGCGCGCCTACCAGACCGGCGACCTCGCCGACCTGGAGTCCGTCGCCGACGCCGCAGACCCGAGCGTGCGCGTCGTCGCCATCGACCCCGACTGGTCCGGCGTCGTCGTGCCCGCCCCCCGCGCCCACGAGGACCGGCCCGAGCCGTCCGACGACGCCCAGTACCGCCTGATCACCGTACGGCCGCGCGACGAGGCGCTGCGCTACGCCCGCGGCCTGCGCGCGGACACTCCCGTCGACACCGGCGCCGCCGCCCGCGTCGACCCGCCCACGCCCACCGGTCCGCCCGAGCTCGCGAGCGCGCTCAACGCGCCCTTCGACCAGTGGCAGCTCACCCTGCACCCCGACCAGCACCGGATCACCGAGGCGCACTACAAGGGGGCCACCCAGATCACCGGCGGTCCCGGCACCGGCAAGACCGTCATCGCCCTGCACCGCGCGGCCCACCTGGCCGAGCTCGACGCCGCCGCGCACCCGGAGGACACCCGCGAGTCCGTCCTGCTCACCACCTACAACCGGGCGCTCGCGCAGTCCCTGGCCGACCGGCTCGACCAGCTCCTGCCCGACCCCGCCGTCCGCTCCCGGGTCCGCGTGGTCACCATCGACGGTCTCGCCCGCTCCGTCGTCCAGGCGCACAGCAGTGTGGCGCCCCGGATGATCGGCAAGGACGAACTGGCCCGCCGCTGGCGCGCGGTCGCCGTCGCCGACGGGCTGCCCTTCTCCGGCCGCTTCCTGGTGGACGAGTGGGAGCAGGTCATCCTCGCCCAGGGCCTGGACCTGCTGCCCGCCTACATCCGCTGCGAGCGCAGCGGGCGGGTCCAGCACCTGGCGCCCGAGCACCGGCGCCAGGTCTGGGAGACCGTGCGGCGCTACGTCGGCGCGATGCGGGTGGAGGGGCTGTGGGCCTACCCGCAGCTGGCCGCCGAGGCCGCCCGGCTGCTCGCGGCCAGCGGGCCGCTGTTCCGGCACGCGGTGGTCGACGAGGCGCAGGACCTGCACCCGACCCAGTGGCGGATGCTGCGGGCGGCCGTCCCCGAGGGCGAGGACGACCTGTTCATCGTCGGCGACCCGCACCAGCGGGTGTCCGACAACCGGGTCTCCCTGGCCTCGCTCGGCATCAACGTGCGCGGGCGCGGACACCGGCTGCGGGTCAGCTACCGGGTCACGCAGGAGATCCTGGACTGGAGCATGCCGATCCTGGGCCGCCGCTCGGCCCTGGGCATGGACGACAACGCCGACACCCTGGCCGGCTACCGCTCGCTGCTGCGCGGGCCCGCGCCGGTGGTGCGCGGCTGCGCCGACCGCGCGGAGGAGCTGACCGCGCTGGGCGACTGGGTCCGGGTGTGGCTGGAGGCGGGCGTGCGTCCGGCCGACATCGCCGTGGCCGGCCGCAACCACTGGATCGTGCGCGGCATCGCCAAGGAACTGGAGGCGCGCGGCGTGGCCACCACCCCGCTGGAGGGCGCCGGCCGGGACGAGGCGGTACGGGTGGGGACCCTGCACCGGCTCAAGGGCCAGGAGTTCCGCTGCGTGGCCCTGGTGGGGGTCAGCGACCACCTGCTGCCGCCCAAGGCGGCCATCGAGGCGGCCGACGGCGACCAGGTCGCCCTGGAGCACGCGGTCCAGCAGGAGCGCACGCTGCTGTTCGTGGCGTGCACCCGGGCCCGCGACGCCCTGTACGTGTCGCACGTGGGCCGGCCCAGCCGGCTGATCACCGACCAGTGGTGACGCGCCGGTGGTGACGCGCCACCCGAACGCCGTGCCTTCGGGGCGCCGGTCCGCTCTGGGACCGGCGCGCTGAAGGGGCGGACCGGCAGGGCCCGGACCCGGTCGAGCACCGGGGCCGGGCCCTGACGCGTCGTTCCGTGCGAGCGCGCGGACGCACCTGGCGGCCGCGCGCCCGGAAGGCTTCAGGCCGAGGGCGCGGTCAGGTGCCCGCGTGCTGGGAGTTGAGGCCCGGGATGATCATGGTGTCGGTGGAGGCGAGCGGGCTGTCGACGTCCACGTCGGTGACGATCATGTACGGGAGCAGCAGCGGCGGCGGGAAGTCCGGCGTGAAGGTCAGCGGGATCCCCAGGATGCGCACGTGCATACGCGTGATGTGCATCTGGACGTCGCCGTTCATCTCCATCGTGGGCAGGCCCAGCGACATCCGGACGCCGGCGTCCTCGAACCACAGCTCGGCGTCGGTGAAGTCGGCCCGGCTCATGGTGAGCTTGAGGTAGCGCCGCGGCCCGTCGGCGGTGGGGCACTCCACCACGCCGTCGTAGCTCGCGCCGCTCATCACGAGCTTCTGCGAGGTCAGGCCGGAGGTGCGGATCGAACCCCGGGAGCAGTCGTAGGCCGCGCCCACCGGCACCTCGGGCAGTTCGCCCGCGTCGTCGGCGGCCTGGCAGTCCCGGACCGCGTCCAGGAACTCCTCCTCGGTCTCGGCGAGCGCCGTCTGTCCGGTGAGCAGCGCGCACTCCGCCGCCTCGCCGTCCTCGTCTTCGGCCTCCTCCGTCTCCTGCGTCTCCTCGTCCTCGTCCTCCTCGGTGCCCTCGTCTTCGGGAGGCTCCTCGTCCTCGTTCTCGTCACCGCTCTCGTCCCCCGGCGAGGCGGAGGGTTCGGGCGACGGTTCCTCGGAGGGCTCCTCGGTGGACTCCTCGTCCCCGCCCGGGGGCGTGAACCAGTCCCAGGGCCAGCCGATGGCCGGAGGGGGCGCCGCCGCCAGGAGCAGGGACAGGAGCAACGGGGCGGCCACGGCCGCCACCGGGTCCGGGCCGGGGCGGCGGACGGGGCCGTCCGCCGCCTCCGGCACGTCCGGCACGGCCTCGCCGTCCAGCGCGGCCGAGGCCCCGGGCACGTCCGCGCCGGGGGGCGCGTCCGGTCCGTCGGCGCCGGCCGCGTCGGCGGACGCACCGGTCCGCCTCCTCCCCCGGCGGCGGGAACGGGTCGCCGCCCGGGGACCCCACGCGAACACGAACGCGGCGCCGACGATGCCGAGCAGCATCCCGATGACGAATCCACCGAAGTTGGAGGTCACGAAGGACACCAGTGCCAGCAGCAGGCCGACCAGCCCGAAGAAGCTGTTCTGCGCGGGCTGGAGCCAGCTCAGCACGCCGATCGCGATCAGCAGCAGCCCGATGAGGCTGCCGGAGATCCCCGCGATACCGGAGTAGATGATCAGGTCGATCGGCAGGACCAGGGTCTGCGCGGCCGGCGCGACCAGGATCTCGACTCCGGCCGCCAGCAGGAGGAACCCGCCCAGGAACGGACGCCGGCTCCGCCACGTGCGGAACCGGCTCCACCAGGCGCGGGTCAGGGTGAGTGCGTGGGCCATGGGATCAGAAGCACTCGTGGTTACCGGGCTTGACCGCCAGGCTCAGCCCGGTCAGTCGAAGCGAGCCGGACGTGACGGCCCACGTGGTCATCTGCATGTCGGTCACGGTGATGCTGTCCGACTGCAGACCGAATCCGCCCTCAGGGCCCTGTCCGCCCTCGGCCTTGTCGAGGGTGCTGGCGTCGCGGCCGATCTCGATCGCGCTGAACTCGGCGTTGCCCTGGAGCTGCTCGATGTCGATGACGAGGTTGGTGCCCTCGACCGGGGCGTTCTCTCCGGCGGTGATGAGCAGCGTGGCCTCACCGACCGGCAGGTCCCACAGGGAGGACATGCAGAGGTTGTCCAGTTCGGCGGTGTTGACCGTGGACAGGCCGATCGGTCGCGCGGAGCCGTCGACGGAGTTGGCCACGTCGCCGTACTGCGAGAAGCCGTCACCGACGAGCTCGTCCGCCGACATCTTGAAGTTGTCGCCGGACACGGCGAAGGACGCGGCCAGCAGGCCCTGGGTGGTCATACCGCCCAGGACGGCCGCGGCCGCGAGGCCGGGCACCGCGACGAGGGCGAACCTGCGCCACCGCGTACCGGTGGTGCCCGCGATCTGCTCAGGCACGTCCTCGGGCGGCGTGAGCGCCTCTTCGGGGGCCTTGGGCATGAGTACCTCCAGGGTTCCGCCGCTGGGGGGGTGCGGCGAGGGGGAGCTGACTTGCGCCGATGCACGCCTCGTGTGTTACTTGGAGCACACCTTACTCGGCGGTAGTGACGAACATTACAATAGTCAATGTCGCATTTCCAGATGACAGCGTGAATATTGCGGACTCGTATCCGGCGCAGTACGGGCTCCCCGCATCTGACCAGGAGAGAGACCACATCGTGGCCAACGAGCGCACCACCCCCGCCCCGGACCCCGCGACCGCCGAGCAGCAACAGGACGACCGGTTCGACTACGACGTGATCGTCGTCGGCTCCGGTTTCGGCGGCTCGGTCAGTGCCCTTCGACTCACGGAGAAGGGCTACCGCGTCGGCGTCCTGGAGGCCGGCCGCCGCTTCACCCCCGAGACCCTGCCCGAGACCTCCTGGGACCTGCGCAACTTCCTGTGGGCGCCCGGACTCGGCATGTACGGCATCCAGCGCATCCACCTGCTGCGGGACGTGATGATCCTCGCGGGCGCGGGTGTGGGCGGCGGTTCCCTCAACTACGCCAACACCCTGTACCACCCGATGGACCCGTTCTTCGAGGACCCCCAGTGGCGGCACATCACCGACTGGAAGTCCGAGCTCGCCCCCTTCTACGACCAGGCCCGGCGCATGCTCGGCGTGCGCACCAACCCCACCGTCACCCCCTCCGACGTGCACCTGAAGGCCGTGGCCGAGGACATGGGCGTCGGCGACACGTTCCGTCTCACCCCGGTCGGGGTGTGCTTCGGCGACGGGCAGGACGGCGACGGCTCCAAGGCCGCGCCCGGCGAGACCGTCGGCGACCCCTACTTCGGCGGAGCCGGACCCGAGCGCCGGGCCTGCACCGAGTGCGGCGAGTGCATGACCGGCTGCCGCCACGGTGCGAAGAACACCCTGACCGAGAACTACCTGTACTTCGCCGAACGCGACGGCGCGCAGGTCCACGCCCTGACCACCGTCGAGCGCCTGCGCGAGCTGCCCGGCGGCGGCTACGCCGTCGACACCGTCCGCACCGACGCCCCGCGCCGCCGCGAGAACGCCCGTACGTTCACCGCCCGCCAGGTCGTCGTGGCGGCGGGCACCTACAACACCCAGACGCTGCTGCACCGCATGCGCGACTCGGGGCTGCTGCCGCGCCTGTCGGAGCGGCTCGGCTCGCTCACGCGCACCAACTCCGAGGCACTCGTCGGCGCGATGAGCAAGCAGGTCCCGCCGCCCGAGGACCTCACCCGGGGCGTGGCGATCACGTCCTCCATCCACCCGGACGAGAACACCCACATCGAGCCGGTCCGCTACGGCAAGGGCTCCAACGCGATGGGGCTGCTCACCGCCATGCAGGTGCCCGGCGGCGGGAAGGTCCCCCGCTGGCTGCGCTTCCTCGGCCTGGCCCTGCGCCACCCCACGGTGTTCGCCCGCAGCTTCTCCAACCGCCGCTGGTCCGAGCGCGTCATCATCGGCCTGGTGATGCAGTCGCTGGACAACTCGCTGACGACGTCGGTCAGACGCGGCCTCTTCGGCGGACGCAAGACACTGACCTCCAGGCAGGGCCACGGCGAGCCCAACCCGACCTGGATCCCGGCGGGCCAGGAGGCGGCGACCCGGCTCGCGGAGCGCATCGACGGCCACCCCGGGGGTACCTGGGGCGACCTGTTCAACATCCCCATGACCGCGCACTTCCTGGGCGGCTGCCCGATCGGGGACAGCCCGGAGCAAGGTGTCATCGACCCCTACCACCGGCTGTACGGCTACCCGGACCTGCACGTGGTGGACGGTTCGGCGGTCACCGCGAACCTGGGGGTCAACCCGTCGCTGACGATCACCGCGCAGGCCGAGCGCGCGATGTCGATGTGGCCGAACAAGGGTGAGGCGGACACCCGCCCCGCCCAGGAGGCGGAGTACGAGCGGGTGCGGCCGGTGTTCCCGCACGCGCCCGCGGTGCCGGCGGGCGCCTTCGCCGAGCTGCGCCACACGACGACGCTGCCGCTGTCGGTGGTCGAGTCCCCGGTGGTGGAGCCCCCGGTGATCGAGGCGGAGAAGCCGACCGCCGCCGCGCCCCAGGAGTCCTGAGCCCGCCCCGGGGCGACGGCGGGCACGCACCCCCCGTGACATGAGGAAGGGCCCGAACGGTGTTCGGGCCCTCCAGCGGGGTGTGCGTTCGGGGGTCTTCAGGACAAGGGCGGTGGAGCGCCGCCCTGCCGCTGGAGATCCTTCTCGCCGCGCAGGAGCTCCATCGCCTGCGCGAAGTGCTCGCCCATGACGTTGTTCAGGTGGTCGGCCATCGCCTGGGCCAACACGGCGTCCACCGCCTGCTGCGCGAGGGGGCGCACCCGGCGGATGAGCTCGGCGATCTCGGCCGTCTCGTCGCTCTGCACCACCGTGCCGGGGGCGTGCTCGGTGATGATGTGGTCGGCCACGAGGCGGACCATGTGCTCGGCGACGTGCCCGACCTTGTCGCGCAGGTTCTCGGCTATGTCGAGCACCGAGTCCACGGTCATGCCCAGCCGCACCAGCTCGACGCCGGCGTGCAGCAGGCGCGGGCTGGGCACCCGGAAGCGCAGCCCGTCGCGTTCGATCACGCCCAGGTCCAGAGCACGCTTTATGGTCCGGGGCGTCACCCCCTTGCCGAAGAGGTCGCGCAGGTCCCCGAGCGTGATGTAGTCGGCGATCTCGTCGGTCCAGGCGTCCCCTATCGCGGACTCGAAGCCGAGGATCTCGGAGAGGTCGCCGCCGCGCTCCCACACCTGGAACATCTCACCGATGTTGGCGAACGTGTAGCCGCGACGCAGCAGCTGGCCGATCAGCCGAAGACGCGCCAGATGTGCCTCTGAGTAGATCCCCACGCGCCCCTGCCTGCGCGGTGGCGCCAGGAGACCACGGTCCTGGTACACCCGGACGTTGCGCACAGTCGTGTCCGCGAGCCGGGCGAGTTCGTCAATGCGGTATTCGGCCATGCACCAAGACTAGAGACCCCCGCGGACGCTACTCGTCAGTAAATTTCCGACGACAGCCCATTGCATTGTGACAATGCTCGTTGTAACGTTCCGGCAATGACTGTGGAGGAGATCACATGACGACCCCCCTGCCGCGCCACCTGCGGCGCCTGCCCGGCCAGAACGCCATCGTCACCGGTGCGTCCGGCGCCTTCGGCAGCGCCACCGTGGCCGTCCTCCGTCACCTCGGCGTGAACGTCGTCGGCATCGACCGCAAGGCCGCCCCCGACGTCGTCGAATGCGACATCACCGACGACGCCCAGGTGCGCCAGGCGATGGCCGAGGCGGTCGACCGGCTCGGCGGGAGCCTGGACCTGCTGATCCACTACGCCGGGGTCGGCCCGGCCGTGGACATCGGGGGCGAGCCCGACGTCCACGTGCACCAGGCCCTGGAGGTCAACCTCCTCGGTTCCTGGCGGGTCACCGCCGCCGCGATGCCCGCCCTGCTCAAGAGCCGGGGCCGCGTCATCCTCACCTCGTCACTGCTGTCCCACCTGCAACTGCCCTTCGCCGGCGCCTACACCGTCTCCAAGCGGGCGCTGGCCGCCTACGCCGACTGCCTGCGGGCGGAGTACGGCTCCCACGTCGGCGTCACCACCGTCTACCCCGGCTACGTCGACACCCCCATCCACGACAGCTCCCGTGCCACGGGCGTCGCCCTGGACGGCCTCGTGCCGGCCGAACGCGAACGCGACACCGTGATGAGCGTGGTCCGGGCGGCGGGCGCCAAGCGCGCGCCCCGCGACGTGGCCTCCACCGCCCTCGGCACGGCCGCACTGCACCTGACCCGGCACTTCCCGGGCACCACCGAACAGATCGTGTCGCTCCAGGTCGGCCTGCTCCTCGCGGACGGGGCCTTCGGCGACGCGGAGATCGCCCAGGGACTCCACGAGCGTCACCGCGGCACCGTCCAGCGGACCGACGCCAACTGAGGAGGAGAGGAACAGATGACCGTCCAGACCACGGCCAAGCCCAAGCTCACCGACCGCGAGGACATCGCCAAGCGCCTGCTGCGCGGCTCGGCGAAGGCCTCCTTCGACCCCCTGGTCGAGATCGACTGGGACGCCCCCGTCGACCCCGACATGTGGGCCATCCGCCCCGAGCGCGTGTCGCTCTACGGCACCTACCTGTGGGACCGCCTCGACGACGCCCAGCGCAAGGAGCTCTCGCGCCTGGAGATCGCCAGCGTCGCCACCATCGGCATCTGGTTCGAGACCATCCTCATGCAGATGCTGGTCCGGCACGCCTACGACCACGACCCGACCACCAACCACGTGCAGTACGCCTACACCGAGATCGCCGACGAGTGCCGGCACACGGTCATGTTCGCCAAGATGATCGAGAAGCTCGGGTCGCGGGCCCACAAGCTCGATCCGGCCGCGCACCACCTCGGGCGCCTGTTCAAGACCATCGCGCACGGCCCGCTGATCTTCGCCGGGGCCCTGTTCGTCGAGGAGCTCCTCGACCAGATCCAGCGCGAGGCCGTGCCCGACGAGCAGATCCTGCCTCTGGTGCGCTCCGTGTCCCGCATCCACGTGGTGGAGGAGGCCCGGCACATGCGCTACGCCCGCGAGGAGTTCGCCCGCGACTGGGCCGGGCGGGGCCCCCTCAACCGGGCCTACAGCCGGATCATCCTCGGGCTGGTCACCTACTACTCGGCGACCCGGCTGATCAACCCCAAGGTCTACGAGCAGGTCGGCCTCGACCCCAAGGAGGCCTACCGCGTGGCCAAGGCCAACCCGCACTGGATCGACACCAAGACCTGGGCCGCACGCAAGGTGGTCGCCACCCTCGACACCGCCGACGCGATCACCGGCCTGGGCCGGTACTTCTGGCGCAAGGCCGGGCTGCTCGGGCGCTGAACCCGGACGGGGACGCGCGCCCGGACCACCCGGGCGCCGCCCCGGCACCCCACCGACCACGGGCCGGCCTCCGCGCCGCCCCGCACAGACTCCCCCGGAGACGGAACGCGCCACGTCTTCGGGGGGCCTCACCCCCCGGGGGCGTACGCGCCACGTCTCCGGGGGACTCACTCCCCGGGGGGCGTACGCGCCCACCCGTCTCCCGCCACCGCCCAGGGGTCGCTCCGCGACGGGGTGGGACACCCTCAACGGACGCCTACGGCACAGCACTCCACCCCGGCGTACTCACCCGCACCGGTGCCCCGACCGCCGGTTCGCACGAAGGGACCTGAACGTGACCGACGCACCACCGCACTACAGGGTGGCCGTCATCGGCACCGGATTCGCCGGTATCGGCATGGCGGTCCGGCTCCGGCAGGCGGGCCTGACGGACTTCACCGTCCTGGAACGGGCCCACGACCTCGGCGGCACCTGGCGGGACAACGACTACCCCGGTGCCGCCTGCGACGTCCCCTCGCACCTGTACTCGTTCTCCTTCGCGCTCAACCCCGGGTGGAGCCGTTCCTTCTCCCCGCAGCCGGAGATCTGGGACTACATGAAGCGGGTCGCGCGCGAACACGGCGTCGACCGGCACGTGCGCTACGGCCACGACGTCACCGCCGCGCGCTGGGAGCCCGACCGGAACCGGTGGCGGATCGAGACGTCCGCGGGCACGGTCACCGCGCAGTTCCTCGTCAGCGGAGCCGGCCCCCTGGCCGACCCCTCCTACCCCGACATCAAGGGGTTGGACACCTTCGAGGGGCGGATCTTCCACTCCGCGGAATGGGACCACGAGCACGACCTGACCGGGCGCCGCGTCGCGGTCATCGGCACGGGGGCCTCGGCCATCCAGTTCGTGCCGCGGGTCCAGCCGCGGGTGGGCGCGCTGAAGCTCTTCCAGCGCACCGCGCCCTGGGTGATGTTCCGGCACGACCGCGACATCACCCGCGCGGAGCGCTGGCTCTACCAGAACATCCCCCTCGCCCAGCAGATCGCCCGCAAGAGCATCTACTGGGGCCGCGAGACCTACATCCTCGGCTTCGCCAAGAACCCGCGGCTGCTCAAAATCGTGGAACGGCTCGGCCGGGCCAACATCCACCGCAGCGTCAAGGATCCGGCACTGCGCGCCAAGCTCACGCCCGACTTCCGCGCGGGCTGCAAGCGCATCCTGATGTCCAACGACTACTACCCGGCGCTGGCCCGCCCCAACGTCGACGTGGTCACCGACGGCATCGTGGAGGTCCGCCCGCACGCCGTCGTCACACGCGACGCCGAGGGCCGCGAGACCGAGCACGAGGTCGACACGATCATCATGGGCACCGGCTTCCACGTGAGCGACCCGCCGGTGGCCCAGCGCATCCACGACGCCGACGGCGTCTCCCTCGCCGAGCACTGGGGGACGACGGCGCAGGCCTTCCGCGGCACCACCGTGGCCGGGTTCCCCAACGCGTTCATCCTGGCCGGACCCAACACCGGGCTCGGGCACACCTCCCAGGTGTTCATGATCGAGGCCCAGATCCGGTACACGATGCAGGCCCTGAAGTACGTGTGCCGCAACCGGTTGGACCGGTTGGACGCCCGGCCCGAGGCCCAGCGCGCGTACAACGAGAAGGTCGCCGAGTCCATGGAGGGCACCGTGTGGGTGTCCGGCGGCTGCGACAGCTGGTACCTGAACGAGGAGGGCCGCAACACCACGCTGTGGCCCACCTTCACCTGGGACTACGCGCTGCGGACCCGCTGGTTCGACCCCCACAACTACCAGTTCCGCAAGAACCCCCGCGGGGACCGCCGCGCCGGCGTCCGCGCCGGAGCCGTCCGTTGAGCGCGGACCGCCGGAGTCCGAGGAGGAGTGGATGAGCGGTTTCGGTGACGACGAAGAGGAGTACCAGGGACCGGTGACGGTCGTCCTGCCCGGCGACACGGGCGACACCGGCGACGGCACGTCCGGGCCCGGCGGCGCGAACGGCGCGGCCGGGAAGGGCGGCACGGCCGGCGATGCCCGGGCGGACGGCGACCGCGCCGTGGGCGCGGGCTCCGCACCGGCCCCGCCCGTCCCGGTCGAGGTCCATGCGCACCTGGCGGGCCACTTCTCCCCCCTGACCGGCGACTACCGGTGGCGGGGGCGGCTGGCGGCCTCCGAGGCGATCACCGCGGCCTTCCAGGACGGAGTGCGCACCGTCCTGGTCCGCACCCCCGACGGTTTCGAGGGCCACGGGGTCCTGGACGATCCCAACCTGTGGGGCGGGCACCCCGTCCGCGGCGCCGGAACCCCGCCCTTCGCCGTGCCCCGCATCGAGATCGACGACTGACCGGCCACGGCGCCGCCCGCGTCCGCCCGCGTCCGCCCGCGGCCACGCTCCGCGCCGACCCGGACGCTCCACCCCCAACCCCCGAGTGAGAGGTCTTCTGCGATGGCAACCCGACACCTGGGCCGGGCCCGCGAATTCCGCGTCCCGTCCGCCGACGGCACCCTCCTGCACGTCGAGGTCCGCGGGCCCGAGGACGGCCCGACCCTGGTCCTGTCCCACTGCTGGGCGACCTCCCTGTCCTCCTGGGGCCGGGTCGTGCGCGCACTCGACCCCGGGTTGCGCGTGGTGCTCTACGACCAGCGCGGCCACGGCCGCAGCCAGGTGCCCCTGACCCGGGCGGGCTACAGCACGGACCGGCTCGCCGACGACCTGTGCGCGGTCCTGGAGGCGACCGTGCCCGAGGGCACCAGGGCGGTCGTGGCCGGGCACAGCATGGGCGGGATGACGGTCATGGCGTCCGCGCCGCGCCCCGCGTTCGCCGACCGCGCGGCCGCGGTCCTGCTCACCAACACCGGCTGCACGCAGCTGGTGAAGCGGTCGACCGCCATCCCGCTGCCCGGCCCGCTGGGCGCGCTGGGCTCGAAGCTGTTCCTGACCACGGCGCTGCCGCTGGGCCCGGCCAACGCGGCCACCGCCCAGATGCTCCGGTTCATCGTGCTGGGGAGCGCGGCGGACCCGCGCACGGTGCGGCTGTGCGCCCGGCTCGTCCACGACTGCGGCACCGTGCCCCGCGCCCGGTGGGGCGGGGTGCTCTCCACCCTGGACCTGGACGAGGCGGCGCGGCGGATCACCGTGCCGACGACGGTGCTCGTGGGAGCGGAGGACAAGTTCACGCCGCCCTGGCACGCCCACCACATGGCCGAGACCATCCCGGGCGCCAGCGCCCCGGCGATCGAGGTCCCCGGGGTCGGCCACATGGGTCCGCTGGAGTGCCCCGACGTCCTGGCCGACCACCTGAACCGCCTGGCCGCCGAGCACCTGGAGGCCGAACCGGCACGCGTCTGACCCGCCGCACGCTGACGGGCGGGTCGACCGCCCGTCAGGCGGGCAGGTCGGCCCGCGCCAGGATCTCGTCGAGTCCCGGGGTGTCGTACTCGTCCACGACGAGGATCTCCGACTCCGGGAGCAGCCAGTAGCGCTGTTCGAAGAACGTGGCGAGGCTGCCGCCGGCCGGCGGCGCCTCCTCCAGGGACAGGCAGCCGATCTCCCACACCCGGTAGAAGGCCATCCGCTCCCCGATCGGGGCCAGGTCCTGTTCCTCGGCCACCTCGCCCGGCCCCCGGACGTACTGAAGCGGCGGGCACAGCATGACGTCGGTGCGCGGATAGTAGGGATCGTCCTCGGTCATGGGATTGATCTCGTCTCCGACCGCGATGCCCGCCGGTCCGAGGATGTGGAACCGCGGGCACTCCATTCCGGTCTCCCCGGGAGTGCAGTCCGGATCGGTGCCCACGGTGATCGCCTCGCTGGTCGCCGCCGGTCCCTCGAACGGGGTGCCGGTCTCCTCCCGCCGCTCGACCTCCCACTCGGCGGGCAGTTCCAGCGTCATCCCCCGGAACTCCACCGTCTGGGTGTCCTCCTCCTCGATCTCGCCCCATTCGGCGCCGGCGAGGATCGCGTCCAGCTCCTCGATCCCGTACTCGTCGACGACGAGGATCTGTGGTTCGTCGAGCAGCCAGGTGCGCTGTTCGAAGGACCAGAACTCGGTGTTCTCCAGGTTCTCCACGTCGACGCAGCGCACCGAGCCGACGGCGTGGGAGGCGTCCCTGTCGCCGACGTCCACGGTGCGGTACTCCAGGTCCGCTTCGTTCTCGCCACCGGTCGGGACCCGGAGCTCGACGTCGTACGGGCACGGCCCAGCGTTCGTTCCGGGCGCGTACCGGCCCTGTCGCCCGGCGGGCGCGTTCTCCGTGATCGGCAGCCACGTCTCACCGCCGTAGTCGATACCGGCCGGTCCGAGGACCTTGACGTGGTCGCACCGGGGCAGCTCCCCGGGGTGGTTCCAGGTCCAGTCGACCTCCGCGCACCCCTCCTGCCCGCCGGGGTAGAGCACCATCCACTCCTCGGTGACGCGTTCCTCCTCCACGGAGAAGTTCCCGAACTCCTCCTCCACGGTCAGCGCCGTCCATCCCTCCGGCAGGGTGAGCGTCATGCCCCGGAACTCCACGCGCTCCCCCTCGGGAGAGGGCTCCGCGGTGGCGCTCTGCTCCCCGAAGGGCAGGATCGGCTGGTCGGAGTAGAGCCGGCCGCCGACCCAGGCGCCGGTGGTGACGGACGCGGCGGTGGCGGTGGCGACAGCGAGGGCGGTCAGCTTGCTCATCCCGGCGATCGTGCCCGCGCCGCCCGCCTGCGCGGCCGCCGCCGAGAGACCGGTGGCTCCGGTGGCTCCTGCCGCTCCGGTGGCCCCCGCGACTCCAGTGGCGCCCGCGGCTCCGCCCGCCGCGGCGCCGCCGCCCACCAGGGCGGAGGATCCGGTGAGCGCGGCCACGGACCCGGCCGCGGCGACCCAGGGACCCGCGCCCCGCACCGCCGCGAATCCGGTCCACGTCCCCGTCAGGAGGGCGCGCAGGCGGGTGCGGAGATCGTCGGTGGGACCGCCGGCGCCGGTGAGGTCGAGCACCGCGGCGAAGGCCTCCACCGAGGCGGGACGCTCGGCCGGATCGCGGGACAGCGACCGGAACACCAGCGGCAGCAGTTCCTCGGGGACGCCCTCCAGGTCGGGTTCGGCCGAGCGGGCGCGGGCGATGAGCGTGGCGGTGTCCCCCGTGCCGAACGGCCCGTGCCCGGTGGCCGCGTAGACGACGAGTCCTCCCCAGGCGAACACGTCGACGGCGGGGGTGCTCTCCGCTCCGTCGAGGCGCTCGGGCGCGATCCATCCGGGAGTGCCGAAGACGCCCTCCTCGGGAGCGCGGTCGTCGGTGGCCCGGGCGATGCCGAAGTCGAGGACCCTGGGCCCGGTCGGGGACAGGATCACGTTGGCCGGTTTGATGTCGCGGTGCACGACCCCGGCGTGGTGGACGGCGGCGAGCGCCTCGGCGGTACCGGCGGCGAAGGACAGGAGCCGGTCCCCGGTGAGGACGCCGTGCTCGCGCACGTGTGCGCCCAGGGTCGCGCCCGGAACGAACTCGGTGGCCATCCACGGCCGCTCCGCGTCGGGGTCGGCGCCGAGGAAGGCGGGCGCGCACTCCGCGTCCACCCGTCGCAGGAGTGCGGCCTCCTGGGCGAACTGTGCCCGGAAGGCGGCATCGGCGGCGTAGCGGGCGTGCACGACCTTGACGGCCACGTGCCGTTCAGCGCCGTCGAGTGCTCCGTAGACCGCTCCCATGCCGCCCGCGCCGAGACGGCCGACCAGCCGGAAGGGTCCGACCTCGGCCGGATCGCCCTCGGCCAGGGGGAGGAACCCGGAGGGAAGGGACGTCGGAGGCGGGCCTGGGGAGTCCATGGGGGGCATGGGGGGTCTCCTCGAGTTCGATACCCCGTGAGACGTCGCAACGGTGCCGTCCGTTCACGGTTCCCCTGCCCCGTCCCCGGCGCCGGGGCGGGCCACCGCTCAGGCGGGGTCGCGCGACAGCGAGGGGACCACGTGCTCGGAGACCTCCGAGTGCACCTGGTGCAGGCGCGTCTGCACCGCGCGGCGCAGCTTGGCCAGGCACTCCACCAGTGTGATGTCGTCGCCGACCAGCCCGCCCTTGGCCACGATCGGGGTACCGTCCAGCGGCCCGCCGCCGAGGTGCCCGTGGACGGCCAGCGGCACGACCTCACCGCCGATGTCGACGGCGTGCACGTCCAGTTCGTCCAGCAGGCTGGCGATCAGGTCACCGCCGGTCAGGAAGAGGCCGCTGGGCAGCGCGTGGGTGCCGGTGGTGTCGGCGACCTCGTTGACCACGTCCGCGACCAGGCTCGCCACCCGGCCGGGCAGTTCGGCGCGGGCCTGGACGGGCAGTTCGCGCACGCGCTCGGACGTGGTCACCACGCGCAGCACACAGAAGTCCGGGAAACCCGACGACGTGAGCTGGTCGGCCAGTTCACGTGCGACCGTGTCGGCGTGGTCGCTGTCGGGGTCGCTGAGCAGCACCGCGTCGAGGTCGACGAACCGCACCGCGCCCGTACGCGCCACGGTCGCCAGCTGGCGGCGGGTCAGGTCGGTGGTGCTGCCCGCCACGCCCAGCAGCGGCCCGCGCGATCCGGCCTGGCCGCGCAGGCGCAGGGCGTAGGCCAGGAGCGCGCCGGTGGGCCCGGGGTCCACGGCCAGCCATACGGTGCCGTCCTCGTGGTGGGCGGCGGCCGCGGCGTCGGCGATGTCGGTCAGGTGCTGCTCGGTGCCGGCGTCGCAGACCACGACCGGTTCGTCCCCCGCCAGGAGTTCGGCGGTGAGCATGGTCTGGGTGACCTTGCGGACGGGGACGTGCCGGACGGCGAGGTCGGTCTGCTCGGCGAGGATGTCGGCGACCACGCTGGTGGACATCGGGCAGAGGGGGTCCTGCGCGAGTTCGGTGTGTTCCAGGGGACGGCCGTGCAGCAGCTGCACGCCGTCCTCGGTGATGCGCCCGGAGCCGGGGAAGGCGGGGACGAACAGGACGCGCACCCGTGTCTCGGCGGGCACGCGTTCCCGCACGGCGTCGTAGGCCGCCTCCAGTTCCGCGCCGATGTTGCCGCGCAGGGTGCTGTCGGTGCGCTTGACGACCAGTCCCACCGGCCAGACGGCCTCGATGACGTCGGTGACCAGATCGGTGGCCTGCTCGGCCGGGACGTGGCGGCTGTCGAGGTTGGCGACGACCACGTCGTAGTCGTCGGCCACTCTGCGCACGTGCTCGGGCGTCACGGTGGCCACACGCATCCCGGTCCGGGCGAACCTGGCACCGGTGGCGTTGGCGCCGGTGAGGTCGTCTGCCACCACGAGGACCTGGGCCACGGCACGTCTCCTTCGGTCGTTCGCGAAACTCTGGGGTAACCTCCCCTCCAACATAGGCCCAAAGGAGAGCGCCGAGGGTGCCCGGAGCTCGGGGAACCGCCCCGCGGAGCGCGGCCGGGGACCACCGGCGGGTGCGGCGCGCCTGCGGGGGACCGCCTGCCGACCGCGAGCTCATCCGCGAGACCCGGACGACCCCTCCAGGGTCCGGGGCAGCAGGAGCGGGGTGGCCAGGAGCAGCACACCGGCGGCCGCGAGCGCCGTCCGGGGATCGGTGACGGCCGCCAACAGCCCCCACAGGGCGGTCACCGCCGCGGTGACGGCCCTGCCGGTCACCGACCACGCCGTCAGGACCCGCGCCACCCGGTCAGCGGGGGTCAGTTCGAGCCGGACCGCGGCCAGCACCGGGTTGAACGCGCCCATGCAGGTGATCATCGCGAACTCCACGGCGATGACCAGCACGAGCCCGGCCGTGCCGGGACCGACCGCGGCCAGTCCGACCAGCCAGCACGCCCGTGCCGTCCCCGCGGCGAGCAGCACCGTGCGCCGGTCCCAGCGGGTGACAAGTCGCGGAGCGGCCCACGCCCCGATCAGACCGCCCGCGCACGGCACCCCGAAGGCGAGCCCGTACTGCCAGGGCGCGAACCCCAGGTCGCCGAGCATGAGGACGGTCAGCAGCGGCGCTGTCGACATGACCAGGGCGTTCACCGCCAGGGCGTTGCAGAACAGGCGGCGCAGGGACGGCTGCGCCAGGAGGAAGCGCCACCCGTCGAAGAGGTCGCCGATCCCCGGCCGCGCACCGCCGGCTCCCCCTCGCTCCCCGGGCGGCGCGGCGCGCTCCGGCCGCCGCTCCCGGCCGCCCATCGCTCGGATCCCCACCGCGGAGAGCAGGTGGCCGACCGCGTCGGCCACCACGGTCACCACCGGGCCGAACACACCGATGGCGGCCGTGCCCAGCGGCGGTCCGAGCACGGTGGCGGTCCAGGTCGTGGCCTCCAGGCGCGCACTGGCCGCGACCAGTCCCCCGGACGGCACGATCTCCTTCAGGCACGCCCCGCTCGCCGCGCGGAAGGCGATGTCGGCCGCGGCGAGGACCACCGAGACCGCCAGGAGGTGGGCGAAACCGAGCACGCCCAGCGCGAAGGCCACGGGAAGGCTCGCCAGCGCCGCGCACCGGACCAGGCCCATCGCGATCATCACCGGGCGCTTGCGGCGGAACTCCACCCAGGGCCCCAGCGGTACCGCGACCAGCGCACCGACCGCCGGACCCACGGCCGCCAGGACCGAGACCTGGGCCGGCCCGGCGTCCAGCGCGAGGATCGCGATCAGCGGGAACGCGCCGAAGGCCAGCCCCGTCCCCATGGCACTGGCCGAGTACGACGCCCACAACCACCCGAAGGGCCGCCCCAGCGACCGCCGCTCCCCCACGCCCGCTCCCCGATCGCCCCGCCCCGCCGTCCCGCGCCATCACATCGGCACGGCCGGAGGACGGTCAAACAACCCTGTGGACGGGGACGCACAACCATCGGTTGTGGAACGTAGGATCGCGGCGTGGATCTCGAAGCGGTGCGCACCGTCGTGGCGATCGCGGACGCCGGACGCTTCCAGGACGCCGCCGTCGACCTGTCCGTCACCCAGCAGGCCGTCTCCAAGCGCGTGGCCGCGCTGGAGAGGGAGCTCGGCGTTCGCCTGTTCGTCCGCGGTGCGGGGAGCACGCGCCCGACCGTCGACGGCGAGGCGTTCCTGCCGCACGCCCGCGACCTCCTGCGAGCCGCCGAACGGGCGGCCGCGTCGGTGCGGCCCGGCGCCCGAGCGCTGCGCGTGGACGTGGTCGGGCGGCGCCTGGCCCCGGCCGACCTCCTCCGCGGCTTCCGCGACGCGCGCCCCGGCACCGAACTCGACGTCCTGACCCTGCGCGACGCCGCCGCCGCGGTCGACGCGGTCCGCGCCGGCTCCGTCGACGCGTGCGTGCGCGCGGTCGACGGGCGGCGCCTGCCCGAGGGGGTGGTCTCCATCCGAGTCCTGGACGAGGCCCTCCAGCTCCTCACCGGACCGGCGCACGCGCTGGCCGAGGCCGGCTCCGTGGCGACCGGCCGCCTCGCCGGCCACCGGATCTGGATGCCCGGCCTCGTCCCCGGGACGGAGTGGGCCGCCTACTACGCCGACCTCGCCGCCGCGTTCGGCCTCACCATCGAGGCGACCGGACCCGACTTCGGGACCGAGCCGCTGCTCGACACCATCGCCGGCTCTCCGGCCCTGGCGACGATCGTCGGCGAGGGGACCGGGCTCGTCCGGCCGGCCGACGACGGCCTGCGACGCGTCGGCCTGCGGGACCCGGTCCCCGTCTATCCGCACTCACTGGTCTGGCGGGCCGACAATCCGCACCCGGCCCTGGCTGCCCTGCGGGACCGCCTCGCCGCCGCACGCGAGCACACCGGCGGCCGCACCTGGACTCCGCACTGGGCCCACTGACCGCCGGTCGTTCTAGAGCCGGTGCACCGTGCCGGAGGCGGCGGAGCGCATCGCGGCCTCGATGATCTCCAGGCCGTGGACCACCTCGTGGAGGTCGACCGGCAGGGGCTCGCCCTCGCCCACGGCGTCGCGGACCCCGGCGTAGAACTCGGGGTAGGCGCCGCGCGCGCTGGGCACCGGCCGGGTGTCGCCGTCGGCTCCGAGCACCCCCCAGGAGGCCTCCGGCAGCACGCCCCAGTCCTCGGCTTCCGGGCGCTCGCCCGCGACCAGGCGCTCCTCCTGCCCGTCCATGCCGTGGCTGGTGAACGCGCCCTGGTCGCCCAGGACGTGGAAGCGCGGGCCGACCTGGGCGGCGAGCGCGCTCATCCACAGGTGCGAACGGACGCCGCCGCGGTGGGTGAGCGCCAGGAACACGTCGTCGTCGGCGCTCGCGCCGGGGCGCCGGGAGTCGATCTCGGCGTAGACGGACTCCACCGGGCCGAACAGGTTGACGGCCTGGTCGATGAGGTGCGGGCCCAGGTCGTAGAGGATGCCCGCGCCGTCGCTGACCGCGCCGCTCTCCCTCCAGGTGCCCTTGGCCTGGGGACGCCAGCGCTCGAACCGCGACTCGAAGCGGTGCACCCGCCCCAGGGCGCCCTCCTCGATCAGGCCCCACAGGGTCAGGAAGTCGGCGTCCCAGCGGCGGTTCTGGTACACGGTGAGCACCTGACCGGCCCGGTCGGCCCGGTCGGTCAGCTCGCGCGCCTGGTCCGCGGTGAGCGCGAACGGCTTGTCCACGACCACCGCCAGGCCGGCGTCCAGCGCGGCCCTGGCCAGGGGGGCGTGGGTGTCGTTCGGGGTGGTGATGACGGCGATCTCGTAGTGGGCGGCGTCGGCCCACAGGTCGGCCGCGGTGGGGTACACGGTCACCCCCGGGTAGCGCTTCCGCGCCGAGGCCCGCCGCTCGGGGTTGCCCGTGACGATCGCGGACAGGCGTAGGCCGGGGACCGCGTCGATGAGCGGAGCGTGGAAGACCTCGCCTCCCTTGCCGTAGCCCACGAGGGCGACGTGCAGTTCCGGTCCGTCGGGTGCGCCCAGGTCAGGGCGGTGCGATGCGTCAGCCATGTGCACCAACCTACGACCTGCGCGGGGTGTCCGGTTCGCGCGTCCCCGGTCCGCTCGGGACGCGTCGGCGCACGGGCCACGGCCCCCGCGCGGCGGGGGTCGCCTGTGCGGGGGACGGACGAACGGCCCGCCGCACACGGCTCACCGGGGCGTTCTGCCACCGATGCCTGCAAGTTTTCGTATCGTTACGCAAGTTATTGCAGGATCTCTGGACATTTGGCGGAAATAAGACTTACATCTTCACGATGGATGACGTGGGTCACACCCCATGTCTGGACTCGCGCCTGAACCTTGGCCGGGCGAGCGACGAAAGGGCCTCCATGGGACGAACGAACGGCCGGACACCGACACGCCACGCGATGATCGCGATGGCGGGCGGCCTCACCCTCCTTGCGTCGGGCTGCGGCTATCTCAGCGGAGAAGGCGGATCCGGCGGCGGTACGGACACCGCGGACATGGACTGCTCCCCCTACGAGCAGTGGGAGGACATCGGCGGCACCGTCGACATCTACTCCTCCATCCGCGACGAAGAAGCCGAGCGCATGGACCGCTCCTGGGCCGAGTTCGCCGCGTGCACCGGCATCAACGTCCAGCACGAGGGCAGCGGCGAGTTCGAGGCCCAGCTCCCCATCCGGCTGGACGGCGGCAACGCCCCCGACCTGGCCCTGATCCCCCAGCCCGGCCTCCTGCAACGGGTCGTCGAGGACGGCCACGCCCTCCCCGTCTCCGACGGCGTGCGCGAGAACGTCGAAGCCGGCTGGGGCGACGACTGGCAGGGCTACGCCAGCGTCGACGGCGAACTGTACGGCTCCCCCTACGGCGCCAACATGAAGTCGATGGTCTGGTACTCCCCCACGTACTTCAGCGACAACGGCCACGAGGTCCCCACGACCTGGGACGAGATGCTCGATCTCAGCGACGCCATCGCCGAGGACGGCACCAAGCCGTGGTGCGTGGGCTTCGAGTCCGGCGACGCCACCGGCTGGCCCGGCACCGACTGGATCGAGAACGCGCTGCTGCGCACCTCGGGCACCGACGTCTACCACGACTGGATCTCCCACGACGTGGCCTTCGACTCCCCCGAGGTCACCGAGGCCTTCGACCTGGTCGACGGGATCGTCCGCAACGACGACTACGTCAACGGCACCTTCGGCGGCACCGACAGCATCGCCGTCACCTCCTTCCAGGAGGCCGGCCTGCCCCTGCTCGACGGCGGCTGCGCCATGTACCTGATGGGCTCGTTCTACGGCGCCCAGTTCGAGGAGGACGTCGAGATCGCCGAGGACGGTGACGTCTACGGCTTCGTCATGCCCCCGCTGGAGGAGGGCGGCGATATCCCGATCATGGGCGGCGGCGAGTTCGCGGTGCCCTTCGACGACCGGCCCGAGGTCGTCGCGGTCCACGAGTACCTGTCCACGGCCATGTACGCCGACAGCCGCGCCTCCGAGGGCGCCTGGGTCTCCGCCCACCAGGACCTGGACCCGGCCAACCTGGCCGACCCCACCGACCAGTTCGCGGCCGAGGTGCTCAACAACCCGGACACCGTGTTCCACTTCGACGGCAGTGACGCCATGCCCTCGTCCATCGGCACCAACGTGTTCTGGGGCGGGATGGTCGACTGGGTGACCGGCAGCTCGACCGAGGAGGTGCTGGAGGGCATCGAGTCGGCCTGGTAGGCCCTGCTTCCTGGCGCCCTCGCAGGCCCGCCCGTCGCCCGCCACCACCCTCAACGGACGCCTGCGGCGCAGCCTTTCCCGGTTACGTGCTCGGCGCGCCCCCCACGCCCCCCGCGGGCCGAACGGCCCACCTCCGGCCCCCAGGGGCCGGGGAGGCCGATGCCTTTCGCGCAACCCCCTGAGGCCGCGGCGCCCACGCGTTCGACCGCCCGGCCCTCGGGGGCGCGGAAGGCCCGTGCCCGGAACACGCCCCCGGGGTGGGAGGGCACACCGCCCTTCCGCCCCGGGGACACCCCGGGCATCCAGGTCGACTCCCACCGCTTCCCCCCGGCGGCGGCCCGGCTCACCCCGGGCCCCCGTTCCCAGGCACTGACAAAGGGCTCCCCATGGAGTACTCGTTCCTCAACGACCTGCCCAAGGTCGTGTGGATGCTCATCGGCATAGCGGGCTTCCTCGCCGTCATCGGCCTGATGCTCGTGGTCATCGACATGCCGCGCACCCGACGCGACCGCTGGCAGGCGATCCTCTTCCTCGCTCCCGCGCTGATCCTGCTGATCGGCGGGGTCGTCTACCCGGTGCTGCGCACCACCATGCTGTCCTTCTACGACCGCACGGGCACCGAGTTCATCGGACTGACCAACTACCTGTGGATGTTCCAGCGCCCGGAGATCCTCCTGGTCCTGCGCAACACCCTGTTGTGGGTGGTGTTCGCGCCGGTCCTGGCCACCGCGGTCGGCCTGCTGTACGCGATCCTCATCGACCGTTCGCGCTTCGAGTCGATCGCCAAGTCCATGGTGTTCATGCCGATGGCGATCTCGTTCGTCGGCGCGAGCATCATCTGGCGGTTCGTCTTCGCCTACCGCCCCGCCGACCAGGAACAGTACGGGCTGTTCAACCAGATCGTCGTCCTGCTGGGCGGTGAACCACAACTCTGGTTGCTCAACCAGCCGGTCAACACCTTCCTGCTCATCCTGGTCCTGATCTGGGTCCAGGCCGGTTTCGCGATGGTCGTCATGTCCGCCGCGATCAAGGCCATCCCCTCCGAGATCGTCGAGGCCGCGCGGATCGACGGCGCCGGAGCCTGGCAGCTCTTCACACGGATCACCCTGCCGTCCGTGTGGCCGACCCTGCTGGTCGTCCTCATCACCATCACGGTGCAGACCCTGAAGGTGTTCGACATCGTCCGCACCATGACCGGCGGCAACTACGGCACCAGCGTCATCGCCAACGAGATGTACAGCCAGGCCTTCCAGCAGGGCCAGATCGGACAGGGCTCGGCCCTGGCCGTGTTCCTCTTCCTCCTGGTGGTCCCGCTGGTCATCGTGCAGATCCGACGTACGCGCAAGGCGAGGGAGCTCGCATGACCCCGACGACGACACCCACCGCGCAGGCCCGCGCGCGCAGGCGGGAGCCGGACGGCGGCGCGGCCGCCCGGGTGCGGCGCCGGCTGTCCGGCTCCTCGGCCGGCATCGCGGCGGTCATCATCGCCGTGGTGTGGACCCTGCCCACGGCGGGCCTGCTGGTCTCCTCGTTCCGCCCGGCCGAGCAGATCCGGACCACCGGGTGGTGGACGTTCTTCGCCTCCCCCGACGTCACCCTGGACAACTACCGGGACGTGCTCTTCGGGACCAGCAGCGACGGGCAGCTGGCCACCCACTTCGTGAACTCGTTCGTCATCACGCTGCCGGCCACGGTGTTCGTGCTCGGCATCGCGGCCCTGGCGGCCTACGCGCTGTCGTGGATCGACTTCCGCGGCCGGGACTGGATCTTCCTCGGCATCTTCGCCCTCCAGATCGTCCCGCTGCAGATGTCGCTCGTGCCGCTGCTGAGCTTCTTCTCCCAGGGCGTGTCCATCGGCGAGACCCAGATCCTGCCGGCCTGGGAGCTGAGCGGGGCGATGGAGTTCACCAACGTGTGGGTGGCGCACACGATCTTCGGGCTGCCGCTCGGCATCTTCCTGCTGCACAACTTCATCTCGCAGCTGCCGAGCACGCTGTTCGAGGCCGCGCGCGTGGACGGTGCCGGGCACGGCACGATCTTCCTGCGCATCGTGCTCCCGCTGATCGCCCCGGCCCTGGTCTCGCTGGGCATCTTCCAGTTCCTGTGGGTGTGGAACGACCTGCTGGTCGCCCTGATCTTCACGGGCGGCGACGGCGCGACGGCACCGCTGACGGTGCGCCTGGCCGAGCTCGCGGGCACCCGCGGCGAGGCCTGGCACCGCCTGACCGCCGGCGCCTTCGTGTCCATGATCGTGCCGCTGGTGGTGTTCTTCCTGCTCCAGCGCTACTTCGTGCGCGGCCTGCTGGCGGGCAGCGTCAAGGGCTGACGCCCAGAACGCCCCAGGGAGGCCGTCAGCCGCCGCGCAGAGCGGCGCGGGCGGCCTCCATGGCGGTGGTGCGGTAGGCGGCGCCGAACAGGCACACGTGCACCAGGAGCGGGTGCATCTGGTGCAGGGCCACGCGCGAGCGCCAACCCGCTGGCAGCGGCGCCATCTCGTTGTAGGCGTCGCGGACGCGGTCCAGGTACGGGAGGCCGAACAGCGCCAGCATGGCCAGGTCGGCCTCCCGGTGGCCGCCGTGCGCGGCGGGGTCCACCAGGACCGCGTCGCGCGCCCCCCACAGCACGTTGCCGCTCCACAGGTCGCCGTGGATGCGGGCGGGCGGTTCGGACGCGCCGGCCAGGTCCTCGACGCCGTCGACCACCCGCTCGACGATCCGGGCGTCGGTCGGTGTCAGGCCGCCGTTGTCCAGCGCCCGGCGCAGGTACGGGCGCAGGCGCTGCTCGGCGTAGAAGCGCGGCCAGTCCCGCGCGGGGGTGTTGTCCAGGGGCAGCGGTCCGATGAAGCCCGGCCAGGGCGCCCCGAAGTAGTCGGCGCCGGCCAGGTGGGTCCGGGCCAGGCGCCGGCCCAGCCGTTCGGCCGCCTGCGGGGTGGGTTCGCACTCGTGCACCCACGGCAGGACCACGATGCGGTCGTCCCAGGCCAGAGGGGTCAGTACGGGAGAGTCGGGGGCCCGGCCCAGCCATTCCAGCCCGCGGGCCTCAGCGGTGAACACCCCGCTGGGCTCGGCCTCGCGCGGCAGCGACTTGACGAACAGCCGGGAGCCGTCGGCCAGTTCTGCGTAGGCGATCTCCCAGTCGTGGCTGTTCCCGGCCCGCGCGGCGCGCCGAACCTCCCGCCCCACCAGGGCGGTGAGGCGTTCGGCCAGGGTGCCGTCGACCGGGTCCCGGCGGCGGTCCCCGGCGCCGTCGTCTCCGTCGTCTCCGTCATCCCCGCCGCCGACGGGTCGCATGGCCGGGCCCCCGTTCACCCGCGCAGCCGTGCGACGAGTTCGCCGGTCAGGCCCTTGGCGGCGGACTCCAGCATGTTCAGCACGGCCGTGAAGCCGTCGTCACCGCCGTAGTAGGGGTCGGGCACCTCGGGGTTGGCGCCGCTGGCGGGCGCGAAGGAGCGGAAGAGGCGCAGCCTGGAGATGTCGAAGCCGAACTCCTCGCCCCGTTCGTCGACGACCCGCCGCACCACGTCGAAGTTGTCCAGGTCCATGACCAGGACGAGGTCGCGGTCGGCCAGGTCGGACGGCTCGAACTGACGGGCGGTGTGCTCGGTGAGGTAGCCGTGGACGCGCAGCGTCGAGGCCGCGCGCGGGTCCATGCCGCCGCCCACGTGCCAGTCACCCGTCCCGGAGCTGTCCACCTCCACCAGGTCGGCCATCCCCGCCCGTTCCAGATCGGCGGTGAGGACCTTCGCGGCCATGGGAGAGCGGCAGATGTTGCCCAGGCACACGACGCTGACGCGGTAGGGGCCTGTGGGATCACGCGGTTCCGGCAAGCTCATACCTCTTACCGTAACGAAAAACGGCGCCCGCCACCCGCTCCGGAGCCGCGAGTTCGCACCGTCACGGCCACGCGGCCATGAAGGAGGCCCCGACGGGTGGGTCCCTAGCCCTTGGGCAGGCGCACCACGGTCACGAAGAAGTCGTCGATCTGCCGCACGACCCTGATGAACTGGTCGAAGTCGACCGGCTTGGGCACGTAGGCGTTGGCGTGCAGGCGGTAGCTCCGCAGCACGTCCTCCTCGGCCTCGGAGGTCGTCAGGACGACGATGGGGATGTGCGCCAGGTCGTCGTCGGCCTTGACCTCCTCCAGCACCTCACGGCCGTCCTTGCGGGGCAGGTTGAGGTCCAGCAGGATCAGATGGGGGCGGGGGGCGTCGGCGAACTCGTCCTCGCGGCGCAGGAAACGGAGGGCCTCGACGCCGTCGGACACCACGTGCAGCCGGTTGCCCAGCTTGTGTTCCTCGAACGCCTCCTTGGTCATGAGGACGTCGCCAGGATCGTCCTCGACCAGCAGCACCTCGATGGGATGCACCAACATGACCTCGCTCAAACGTCCAGACCCCTGTCAGGGCCCCGCCCGTGACCGGGGGGAACCGTACCGCCGCCGTACGCGGTCCGGGCCGAGGGCTCGGCGCCGGACTCGTCGTCCGGCGTGTCGCCGTCTCTTCCCGGTACGTGCGTACCAACGGGCTGTCGTGCGGCCGTGGAGGCCGGCTCCGCGGGGGCGGTTCCGGCCTGCTCGGTACCCTCGACTCCACTGTCGGAGTTAACGCGGTCCTCCGGCTCGGCGGTTCCCTTGTGTGAAACCGCTTCCCCTTCGGGACCTTGTTCCGACTCGGTGTCGGCGGGCAGAGCCCAGCATATGCGGGTTCCGGTCGGTTCGGAGCGCGTCACGGCCGTGGTGGCGGTCTGTTCGTCCCCGTCCGAGCCGGTGTCCAGCCAGATCCGTCCCCCGTGGAACTCGATGATCTTCTTGCACATCGCCAGGCCGATGCCCGTCCCGGTGTACTTCTCACGTGTATGCAACCGCTGGAAGATCACGAAGATGCGCTCCGCGTACTGCGGTTCGATCCCGATTCCGTTGTCCGCACAGCAGAACACCCATTCGTCGCCCTGGCGCTCCACGCTGATGTGGACCCGCGGGTCCTCCTCGCCGCGGAACTTCACGGCGTTGCCGACCAGGTTGAAGAAGACCTGGGTGAGCAGGGTCCGGTCGCCCTGGATCGTGGGCAGGGGGTCGCCGGTCACCTCCGCGCCCGCCTCCTCCAACCGGGTGGAGAGGCTGCTCAGGGCGTCGCCGAGGGCCACGTCCAGGTCCACCGGGGCGAAGTTCTTGGTGCGTCCCACGCGGGAGAAGGCCAGCAGGTCGTTGATGAGCGTCTGCATGCGCTTGGCGCCCTCGACCGCGAAGTCGATGTAGGCATCGGCGCGCTCGTCCAGCTGGCCCTGGTAGCGCCGCTGGAGCAGCTGGCAGAAGCTCGCCACCTTGCGCAGCGGCTCCTGGAGGTCGTGGGAGGCGACGTAGGCGAACTGCTCCAGCTCCAGGTTGGACCGGCGCAGCTCCTCGGTCTGGTGCTCCAACAGCGTCGACTGCTCCTGGAGCTTGCGCCGGGCGGAGGCGACCTCGTCCAGGTCGTGCACGATCCGCTCGCGCATGGAGTCGACGTCCCGTCCCAGGCGGACGATCTCGGGCGGGCCGTGCAGGGAGATGCGGTGGGCGTAGAAGCCCTCCGACACCTGGCGCATGTGTCCGGCGAGCTCCTCCAGGGGGCGCAGCACCCACTGCTGGAGCATCACCCACAGGAACACCGACAGGAACACCACGACCAGGCCGACCAGGACCAGCAGCGCGACGACCTGCTGGGTGGCCATGGTCAGGCCGCTGCGGGCGTCGTCGATCTCGGACTGCAACTGCGCCGCGGCGCTGTCGCTGACCCGGTTCAGTTCCAGGAACAGCACCCGGCCGCGCTGGAGCTCCTCCTGGGTCGGGGCCTCGCCGGCGTTCACCTTCTCCAGCGCCGGCTCGGCGAACTCCTCGGTCCACACGGTGCCGGCGCCTAGCAGCTCGTCGATGCCGTCGGCCACCTCCGGGTTGCTCTCGGCGAGCGCGGTGAGCTCGGCGCGGCTCTCGGTGAGCTGCAGCCGGGCCTCGACGAAGGGCTGGAGGAAGTCGCGGTCCTCGGTGAGGATGTAGCCGCGCAGGGCGTGGTCCTGGCTGAGGTAGGCCGAGCGGGTCTGCTCCACGGCGGAGACCGCCGGGGTGAGCGACTCGACCTGGAGTTCCAGGGAGTCGCGGGCGTTGAGCGCGGCGAGGGTGATGACCGAGACCGCCACCACGAGCACCACCGCGACCACGGTCAGCAGGCTGGTGACGCGGCGGCGCAGGCTCCAGGACTCGTGTCCGGCGCGGACCCGCCGCTGCAGGGACCCGCCGTTGACGAAGTCGTCGGCTGCGGGTGGTCGCGCGGTGCGGGTGTCGGTGCCGGTGTCGGACACACCGGTGTCCGGGGACGGGCGCCCGGATCCTTCGCCGTCGGGCTCCATGGACGCCCCCTCCCCTGTGGGTCTCACTCCGGATCCCCGTGCGTGATGAGCAGCATCGCGACATCGTCCTGCAGCGGTCCTCCGTTGCTGCGCTCGGCCTCGTCCACGAGGTGCTCGGGCAGCCGCGAGAGGGACACGCCCTGGTCCAGGATGCCCGAGACCATGCGGCGCAACCCCGCGACCTCCAGCCGCGAGGGCGGTCCGCCGTCGTAGGCGTCGACCAGGCCGTCGGTGTAGAAGAGCATGCTGGCGCCCCGGGGCAGGATGACCTCGTCGGTGTCGGTCTGCTCGACCGGGTAGACGCCCAGCGGGGGCTGGGGGGTGGCCGGGACCTCCACGACGGTGCCGTCCTGGACGACCATGGGGGGCGGGTGGCCCAGGACCCGGGTGCGGACGCGGTCGCTGCCGGTGTCCAGGCTGGCCATGCACAGCGTCGCGTACATCTCCTCCTGGGCGCGCTCGCTGACGAGGATGTCCTCGAGGTTGGGCAGGACCGCGTCCTCGGCCACGCCCGCCATGATGAAGGCGCGCCAGGCGATGCGCAGGCTCACCCCCAGGGCGGCCTCGTCGGGGCCGTGCCCGCTGACGTCGCCGATGATGACGTGGGTGGTGCCGTCCTTCTCGACGGCGTCGTAGAAGTCGCCGCCGACCACGGCGCGCTCCCGGCCGGGCCGGTAGTAGGCGCGGTGGCTCAGCGGAGAGCGCTGGAGCAGGACCTGGGGCAGCAGGCCGCGTTCCAGCCGCATGTTCTCGCGGGCGTGGATGCGCGCCTCGTGGAGCTGGCGGGCGTTCTCGTCGGCGCGCCGCCGCTCCAGGGAGTAGCGGATGCTGCGGCCCAGCAGGGAGCCGTCGACCTGCCCCTTGACGAGGTAGTCCTGGGCGCCGGCGGAGACGGCGGCGATCCCCTCGTGCTCGTCGTCGAGGCCGGTGAAGACCACGACGGCCGCCAGGGGAGCGCTTTCCAGCACCTCCCGCAGCAGGTCGAGGCCGTGGGCGTCGGGGAGGTTGAGGTCGAGCAGGACGCAGCCGCGGAACCCCTTGAGGTGGTCCCGGGCCGCTTGGAGTGTGGAGACCCAGGTGATACGCGTGGCCAGGACGGTATCGGCGAGCAGTTCCTCGGCGAGGAAGGCGTCGCCGGGATCGTCTTCGACCAGCAGGACGTCAACCGATTCGACGGGAGCCTCCACTCGATCGTCCGGCGCGGTGTCGTCACCCAGGGTGGTCGCCCCGCGTCCGGCGTGCCCGTTGAGGGAGGCGGCGTCCGCCGTCTCCCCACTGATCACCGTCACGGGATCGTGCCCTGTTCCCCTGTTATCCACTCATCGCCTTTGGTCTGCCGTCCGTCAGGTGCGTTGGCCGCGCCGGACCCCAGGTGGACACCTCGGGTCATCCCGGCGGTTCGGACCGCACGACATGCAAACGATAATCGCCCGGAAGACCTGTTGACCAGCGGGCGTAACGAGACACATCCAACGATGGCGGACGGAACCGCCACCCCTGCGGGCGCGCACGTGCGCCCGCCCGGTCCCAACCCGTCTGACGGGGCGGTCATTCCACGGACCCGGCACATCGGGCATATGCGCATGCAAGGGCATGTGCACCATGTGACGCGGAGCACGGACCGCGTCCGGTTCCGGCGGACCGTACCGACCGACGGTCGTCACCACTCGTGACCGAACGAAGACCGCGTCCCACTTTTTCTGACGGGATGTCATATAAGCCTTGAGCAATGACTCCCTAAATGACATCATGTCAGAAAATGCACCGATTGGAAGGCGGACAGCGCACATGAGCGCGACGGCCGAGGCCTCCCTCCCCCTTTCCCCCGAGCTGTTCTCCGACCGTCTCAAGGCCGCCACCTGGCACGACCACGAGACCGCCGAGTACCACGGATTCACGCGGGCGCTCACGGACGGCACGCTCTCCCTCGACGGGTACACCGCCATGGTCGCCCAGCACTACTTCGCCTACGCCGCCCTGGAGGACCTCGGATCGCGCCTGGCCGACCACCCCGTGGCCGGACGGTTCATGTACCCCGAGCTCCTGCGCCTGCCCGCGCTGGTCCGCGACCTGGAGCACCTGCTGGGCCCCACGTGGCGCGACCACATCTCCCCCAGCCTCGCCACCCGCACCTACGTGGCGCGCATCGAGCAGATGGCCGACCACCCCGAGGGGTTCGTCGCCCACCACTACACGCGCTACATGGGCGACGTCTCCGGCGGCCAGTTCATCCGCCGCGCCGTGGCCCGGGCCCATGGGCTCAGCGACGAGCGCGGAGTCTCCTTCTACGTCTTCGACCGGCTCGGCAGCCTGCCGAAGTTCCAGGCCGGCTACCGCGCCCGCCTCGACGCCCTGGACCTGGACGAGTCCGCCGCCCAGCGGCTCATCGACGAGACCCGACTGGCCTACCGGCTCAACACCGAGGTCCTCGCCGACCTCGGCCGCGCCCACTGCCGGTGACCCGGATTCCGGCCCCCTGGCGCCCCCACGGAGGGACGGTCCGTGCGGGGCCGCCAGGGGCGCCGGTCGTGACACCATAGGAGCATGCCCAAGATCACGGCCCCCACCATCGCCGCGCACCGCGCCCAGACGCGGGAGCGCATCATGGAGGCGGTCGACGAGCTGATCCGGTCGCAGGGGATCGACCGCGTCTCCATGACCGACGTGGCCAACGCCGCGGGCATCACCCGCACCGCGCTGTACAACTACTTCCCCGACAAGCCGGCGCTGCTCCTGGCCTTCACCGAGCAGGTCAACACCGCCTTCGTCGAGCGGTACCGGCGCGAGCTCCCCTCGGGCGTCTCGGCGGCGCGGCGGCTCTCGGCCTTCCTCCGCCTCCAGCTGGAGGGCATCGTGGCCCATCCGCACCCGCCGGCCGCCGAACTCGGCGCGAGCCTGGGTCCGGACGCCTACCAGGCGCTCGCCGCGCACGTGGCGCCGATGCAGCGGCTGCTCACCGAGATCCTGGAGGACGGCACCGCCGCCGGGGAGTTCGACCCGCTGCCGTCCGAGGCCACCGCCGGACTCACGCTGTCGATGGTGGGCTCGCAGCGCATCCCGCTCGTCAGCGGCGAGACCGACATCGACGGCACCCACGCCCTGGTGACCAGGTTCGTCCTGCGGGCCCTGGGAGTGGCGGCCGAAACCGTCGACACGGTCCTTCCCCCTTCGGCCACGTACGGTGGCGACTCGTAAGCTCTGCGCGATAACGGCGTGTCCGTAACAGGCGCCCTTACGTACGCGAAGCGATACCGACTCGATACAGCGCGGCGATGTCGGCGAGAATCGGGCAGCCGCCCTCGGGCTGCGTCCCCTTCCCGCCCCTCGAACCGTGAGGTCCTACCCGACGTGTCCCTCGTGCTGATCGTCGTCGGCGCCGCGCTGGTGTCGACCGCCCTGTTCAACAAGGTGCCCAGGTTCGTCCCGGGCCGACTCCCGGACCCACGCGGCGCGGGGGTGGCGACCGCGCGGCGTACGGCCGTGCCGCCCCGCCTGCGCTGGGTCTCCGCCCGGCTGACCGAACAGGGCCGCGCTCTGCTCACCACGGTCGGCGGCAGCGCGCTCATCGTGGCGTTCTTCCTCACCCTGTCCGGTTTCTGAGCCCGGGGCGCCGCGCGCGGGTGTGGACCGCCGCGCTCAACGCAGGCCTACGGTCCATTTCCTGCTCAGGCGGGCGAGGAGGCCGCCGGCGACGGTCGCGGCGATGCCGCCCGTCACCGCCGCCGCGGTCGCCACGCGCTCGCGCGTGCGCGAGTCCCGGTAGGCCGCCAGTTCCGCGATCGCCCGGTCGGTCTTCCCGAACGAGCCGCCGCACAGCCACGGGTCCAGCTCCATGGCACGCCACCGGGCACGCCACGGACGCAGCGGGTCGAGTCCGCCGGGCAGCGACGCCGTACGCGGCTTCCAGCGCGTCGCCGGGCCGGCCGGGGGGATCGGCAGCAGCCTCGGCGCGGGACCGGAGTAGCGCAGCTCGCCCGGAGCGTTGGCGATCATCTCCACGAGCAGCTTGGCGCAGGCCCGCGCGTCGCCCAGCGCGGTGTGCTGGCCGGTCGGCCAGTCTCCGCTGAGCTGGTAGGACGCCTTCGGCAGCGCGTAGCGCTCCAGGTCGAGCTGCGAGCGCAGCGCCCGCAGCGTGCACAGGCCGGACTGGCCGCCGGGCAGCCCCGCGGGCACCAGTTCCGCGGCCAGGAAGCGCTGCTCGAAGTCCAGGTTGTGGCTGACCACGACGGCTCCGGAGAGCAGCCGGGCCAGGCGCGGCACCAGCTGGGCCACCGTGGGAGCGCCCACGGTGTCGCTGTCGCCGATGCCGTGGAACTCCTGCCCGCGGACCTCGGCACGCGGATCCACGAGCGTGCTGAACTCCTCGACCACCGTCCCGTCGCCGCGCACCCGCACGACGGCGACCTCGACGATCCGGGCCCCGGTGCGCGGCTCCAGCCCCGTGGTCTCGGTGTCGAGCACCGCGTACTCCAGGTCCGCCGCCCGCATACCGACCCGGCGCCGGGTCAGCGTGCCCATCCGCAGCGTTCCCATCGTGTGGCCTACTTCCCGTCTCATCCGTCCCACCAGCGCGTCCAGCGCCTGCCGGGCGTCCGCAACGACCCTACTCCCCGTTCCCGACACGGCCTCCCGCACGGAAGAACCCGTCGTTATGTAACGTTCTTACGCGTGTCCGCCCCTCAGCGGACACTCTCGTACACATCGACCTCAACGGCGAGGAGAGCCCGCATGACCCAGACCGCCCTGCCCGAGTACGTCCCCCTGGCGGAGGTCATCCGGTCCGGGATGCGCGAGAGCGTCCACTACGGGGCGGTGGTCGGCCTGTCCGCGTCCGGCCGCATCACCCACGCCCGGGGCCCCGTCCACCAGCCGATGTTCCCGCGCTCGGCGGCCAAGCCCTTCCAGGCGCTGGCCGTACTCCGCGCGGGCGCTCGGCTGGAGGGGCCCTCGCTGGCGATCGCGGCGGGCAGCCACGGCGGCGAGGACGTCCACGCCGCCCAGGCCGGCCGGATCCTGTCCGACGCCGGGCTCACCCCCGACACCCTGCGGTGCCCGGCCGACGTCCCCGGCGGGAAGAAGGCGCGGCTGGCCTTCCTGCGCGCGGGACGCGAGCCCGAGCGCCTGCTGATGAACTGCTCCGGCAAGCACGCCGCGATGCTGGCGGCCTGCGCGCACCAGGGGTGGAGCACCGAGGACTACCTCGACCCCGCCCACCCCCTCCAGGTGCTGATCCGCGAGACGATCGAGGACGTGTGCGAGGAGCCGGTCGCGCACACCGCCGTGGACGGCTGCGGAGCGCCCCAGCTCGCCGTCTCCCTGGCCGGGCTGGCGCGCGGGCTGTGGCGCATGCGCACGGCGCCCGAGGGCGGCCCCGAGCGCGCCGTCCTGGACGCCATGAGCTCCCACCCCGAGTACGTGTCGGGCATCGACCGGACCGACACCGACCTGATGACCCGGATGCCGGGTCTGGTCTCCAAGATCGGCGCGGACGGCGTCCTGCTGCTCGGCGCCGCCGACGGCGAGACCGTCGCGGTCAAGATCAGCGATGGCGACGCCGAGGAGCGGGCGCGTACGCTGGTCGCGCTCGACGCGCTGCGGACCCTCGGAGTGGACGTGTCCCCGGTCCAGGACCGGTTGCGCGTCGACGTCCTCGGCGGCGGATCCCCCGTGGGCGAGGTCCGGCCCCTCTAGGGAGTGGAGCGGGCCACCTCGGAATCGTTGAGCGAAGGGAGTGCACGGTGCCGTCCAACCTGAGGGACGTGGTGATCGCCGGTGCCGGAATGGCCGGTCTGCACGCGGCCGAGGCGCTGCGCCGGAAGGGGTTCGAGGGACGGGTGACGCTCGTCGGCGCCGAACCCCACGCCCCCTACTCGCGCCCTCCGCTGTCCAAGGAGGTCCTGACCGGGATCGGCATGGAGCCCTCCGGCGGCGACCCGGGCTGGCTGGTGGGCCACCGCTCGCTCCGCCTGCTCGACGACGCGGTGGTGGAGGGCCTGGACCTGGACGTGCGCACGGGCACGCGCGCCGTGGGCCTGGACCCCGCCGCGCGTGAGGTGAGCGTGACCGGGCCCGACGGGCGCACGGAGGCGCTGCGCTACGACGGTCTGATCATCGCCACCGGCGCCCGCGCCCGCCGCCCGGACACCGACCTGGCGGGCGTGCACGTGCTGCGCACGCTCGACGACGCCGAGGCCGTACGCGCGGAGTTCGACTCCGCGGGGCACGTCGTGGTGGTCGGGGCCGGGTTCGTGGGGGCCGAGGTGGCCGCGAGCGCCCGCGCCGTGGGCATGGGCGTCACGCTGATCGAGGCGGCGCCGACCCCGCTGACACGGGCGATCGACCCCCGGGTCGGCGGGGTGTTCACCGAGCTGCACCGGGAGAACGGCGTGGACGTGCGCCTGGGCGTCGGCGTGGTCGGATTCGAGGGCGGCGACCGGGTCGAGCGGGTCCGGTTGGCCGACGGCACCACGATCGAGGCGTCGCTGGTGGTGGCCGGACTGGGCGTGCGCCTGAACACCGAGTGGTTGCGCGGATCGGGGGTGGAGCTGCTCGGCGACGGCGCGGTGCTGTGCGACGAGCACTCCGAGTCCTCGGTGCCCGGCGTGTACGCGGTCGGCGACCTCGCGAACTGGCCGCACCCCCGCTTCGGCGGGCGGATCCGGCTGGAGCACTGGACCAACGCGAGCGAGCAGGGAACCGCCGCCGCGCACAACCTGCTCGCCGGGCGGGGGCGGGTGCCCTTCACTCCGGTGCCCTACTTCTGGTCGGACCAATACAAAAAGAAGATCCAGCTGCTCGGACAGGGTGCGCCGGCCGATGAGGTCACCTTCGTGCACGGCTCCCCGGAGGACCGAAAGTTCGTCGCGTTCCTGGGGCGCGGGGGCATGCTCACCGGAGTCCTGGGGCTGCGGTCCACGCCCCGCACCATGCGCTACCGGAGTCTGTTGGAGAAGCCCACCACCTGGGACGAGGCGTTGGCGGCCGCGAGGACGTGAGCCGTCACCGGTGGGGCGCCGGCGGCAGGCCCCGGGCGGCCGGAGGCGCCGGCCCCACCGGCTCCCCGGGAACGCTCAGTCCTGCACGCTGATGGCGCGCTTGGGGCAGAGCCGCTCCGCCTCGCGCACCCGCTCGTGCAGTTCGGCCGGGGGCTCCTCGGTCAGCAGGTAGAGGAAGTCGTCGTCACGGACCTCGAAGACCTCGGGTGCGGCCCCCATGCACAGGGCGTTGCTCTCGCACTGGTCGAAGTCGACCTTGACTCGCATGGTTCTCCACTCCTCGCGCGGACGGTGTCGGCGGTACGACCCTAGGGCATGTGCCGCGGGACACACCCCGACGGGCGATGGCGGCCCCACTGTCCCTTTCAGGTGAACCAATACCGGTCGCTCCCGGTCCTACCTCCAGACGACGGCGGCGGCCGGCCGCCGTCCGAGGAGAGGACGACGTGACCGCTACGGACGACAGCGCAGGACGGCAGGGGCCCGCGCCCGGGTACGCCCGGCCGCACGGCGCACCGGGATTCGACGCCTACGGGCGACCGGTCCACCCGGGGTGGGCCGGACCGCCGCCGCCCCGGCCCCGACCGCCGAAGGTCCCACTCCCCCACGCGCCCCTGTGGCTCCCGATGGCGGTGGTGGGCGTCGGCGTGGTGGCGGCGTTCCTGGCGACGCTGAACCGCCCGGGCCTCGGCCTGGTGGTCACCGGGGTGGTCGCGGGCCTGACCGCCCTGGCCGCCCTCATGGTGCGCCCCGCCATACCGGAGAGCGGTGTCCCGCCGGAGCAGTCCCCCGACGAGGACCCCGCACCGTCTCCCGCTCCCCCGCACGGCCGCGCCGTCGCCGAGTCGGGCGCGGACCCCCGCGTGCACGCGACCGTCCCGGCGACTCCCGCTCCCCCTGAGGGCTCTGGGACGGATGAGCCGGAGGGCCGTCCCGAAGCCGACGCGCCCCCGGAGTCCGCGGCGAACGACGACCCCGATTCGGAGGTCACCGCGCCGTCCGAGGCGGACGCCGAGCGCCCAGGAGAGGCGGCCGCGGCCCACGAGTCCCGCGGGAGCGATGAGAGCCCCTCGCGCCACCTGGGCCCCCACCACGAGCACCACGGCACACCGGACGCCCACCCCGACGCGGCTCCCGGGCACGAGGCGGATCCCGCCGCCGGACCGGCGTGGGGCGACCACCAGACCCGCCCCGGCTACGCCGTCTGGCCCCAGCAGGGATACGGCGCCCCCGGCCATCCGGGCCACGCCCATCCCGCCGCGCCGCCCCACCAGGGATACGGCCACCCGGGCTACGCGTCCCCCGGCCACGCGGGCCACGTCGCCCACGCCTACCCCGAGCACGCCCACCAGGCCCACGCCGCCCCCTGGCCCCGGACCGCCGACGATCCGCCACCCGCGGCGCCCGCTCGGCCCGACCGGTACGCCTACACCTGGTCGGCGGTCTTCGGCGTTCTGGCGGCCGTCCTGCTGGCCACCGCGGCGCTGCGGGACGCGGGCTGGGTCCTCGTGTGGACTCTCACGGGCTCGCTCCTCCTGGCCTCGATGGCGTTCGCCACCCGCAACCCCGCCGCGCGGCGCAACGCCGTCAGCGTGGCCACCAGCGCGTTCGCCCTGATGCGCAACCTGCCGGCCGCTCCGCGCTTCCTGCTCAGCCCCCTGAACACCAAGCGCGCCGCCGGCCTCGTCCTGCCGATCATCCTCACCTCGATGGTGACCCTCGGCCTCCTGCTGGTCTTCGGGCTGCTGTTCACCCTCGCCGACCCGGTGTTCGCCGCCTACCTCGGGCGGATGTTCACCTCCGTCGGGACGGGTTCGGGCCTCCTGCGCCTGTTCGGCATGCTCGTGACGATGCTGCTCACCGGCGCGGCCGTCCTCACCGCCCGGCGGCACCACCGTCCGCGGCCCCGCCCGGCCGCTCCCCCCACCGCCCCCCCTCTGGCCGGTGTGGGTCTGGACCGTGCCGCTCTTCGCGCTCGTCGGCCTGTTCGTCGCGTTCGTCGGCGTGCAGACCGCGGTGATGTTCGGCGGGGACGACTACGTGCAGCGGGTCTCCGGGGTCATCTACGCCGAGTACGCGCGGCAGGGCTTCTTCCAGCTCGTGGTGGTGAGCGTGCTGGTCCTGGGCGTCATCGCCGTCGCGGTCCGGCTGCTGCCCTCCCGGACCGCCGTGGCCCTGACCCTGCGCAACGCCCTGCTCGGCCTGTTGTGCGTGCTCACCCTGATCATCCTCGCCTCCGCGATGATGCGGTTGCAGCTCTACATCGACACCTTCGGCCTGACCCGCCTGCGCGTGAGCGCCGAGGCGTGGATCCTGTGGAGCGCGGGCGTGTTCGGCCTGGTCATCGCGGCGGGCTTGTGCAACACCCTCGGCCGCTCGGCCGCCTGGCTGCCCCGGGTCACGGTCGCCTTCGGCGCGGTGGCCCTGGCGGTGTTCGCCTACGGAAACCCCGACCTGCGGATCGCGGAGAGCCACCACGACCTCGACCTGGCCGCCGTGGACACGCACTACCTGAGCACGCTGTCCGCCGACGCGGTCCCCGGGCTGATGGGGCTGCCGGAGGGCGAACGCGTCTGTGCCCTGGCGGGGCTGCGCGAGCGCCTGGACGACCCCGCCGGCCGCGGGGTGGCCGCCTGGAACCTCTCGCGGGTCCAGGGGCGCGAGCAGCTCGCCGAGCTGGGGCTGTTCAACGACGTCAGCGGCCTCGACTGCGGCGTGCGCGGCTACGTCGACTGGTGAGGATCCCGCCTCGCCCGGGGGCGCGCCGCGGCGCGCCCCCGGGTCGATCACTTCGCGAAGCGGTCGGTGGCCTCGATGAGCCGGTCGAGGATGCCGGGCTCACTGAACGCGTGGCCCGCGTCGTCGATGATGTGGTACTCCGCCTCCGGCCACGCCTTGTGCAGGTCGTAGGAGGTCCGCACGGGCGTGCAGGTGTCGTAGCGGCCCTGCACGATCACCCCGGGGATGTGCCGGATCTTCTCCGCCCCGTCGATGAGCTGGTTCGGGGTGAGGAACCCCTTGTTCGAGAAGTAGTGGTTCTCGATCCGGGCGAACGCCAGCGCGTAGTCGTCCTCGCCGAAGTGGGCGCGCAGCTCCGGGTCGGGCAGCAGCGTGACCGTCGACCCCTCCCACACGCTCCACGCGCGGGCCGCGGCCAACCGCACGTCGCGGTCCGGGTCGTTCAGGCGCCGGGCGTAGGCGGCGATGAGATCGTCTCGCTCCTCCTCGGGGATGGGCTCCAGGTAGGACTCCCACAAGTCCGGGAAGAGCATCGAGGCGCCCTCCTGGTAGAACCACCGCAGCTCCTCGTCGCGCAGGGTGAAGATCCCCCGCACGATGAGCTCGCTGACCCGGTCGGGGTGCGTCTGCGCGTAGGCCAGCGCCAGGCAGCTGCCCCAGGAGCCGCCGAAGACCTGCCAGGTCGAGGCGCCGATCATCTCCCGCAGGCGCTCCATGTCCTCCACCAGCGTCCACGTGGTGTTCGTGGACAGGTCGGAGTCCATCTCGCTCGCGTGCGGCGTCGAACGACCGCAGTTGCGCTGGTCGAACAGCAGGACGCGGTACTTCTCCGGGTCGAACAGCCTGCGGTGGTCGGGGTTGCAGCCGCCGCCGGGTCCGCCGTGCAGGAACACCACGGGCTTGCCCGCGGGGTTGCCGCACAGCTCCCAGTACACGCGGTGTCCGTCGCCGACGTCGAGCATGCCCGAGTCGTAGGGGTCGATGGGCGGATACAGGGTGCGCACAGCCGTGCCCTTTCGTGTCGCGTCGGCCCCGGGTGTCTCCCGGGGCCATCGCCGCCGGGGGTGACCGGAGCGAGGAGGAAACGCCGGCCCTCGGTGGGGGCCGGCGGAGGTGGTTCGGGGGGCGGCCACCGGGGACCGATCGGGCCGCGGCCGGGGGGCGGTCGGGCGCCGGTTCAGAGGCGGTCGAGGAGTTCGGCCTTCTTGGCGCTGAACTCCTCGTCGGTGAGCAGGCCCTCGGCGTGCAGGCGCCCCAGCTCGCGGATCTTGGCGAAGACGGACTCCTCCTCCGCGCTGACACCGGGCACCGGGGCGAGCGCCGCGGCCTCCTCGGCGGCCGCTTCGACGGGCTGGATGTGGGCGTTCAGGGTCGCCGCCATGAGCAGCGTCTCCTCACCGCCCTTCGTGCCGTGGGAGGCCAGGGTGAAGAAGTCGTTCTCCAGCTCCGTCGCCTCGGGGATCGTCACGCCGCGCAGCACGATGCGCAGGTGCCCCTCGGTGACGTCCACCGGCGGGTACCAGGTGGCCGACTCGATCTCCGACAATCGGTACTCGCGCGACTTCTCCCGCTCCTTGGCCGTGCTGGACAGCCACCCGTCCCATTGCAGCCGCACCCGCGTGCCGTCGAAGGACGCCGACCCCTCGGCGGTGCGCACCTGCACGGGCGGCCGGGCGACCAGCCCCTTGGCGACCTCGGCCGGTTCCGGGGCCCGCTCGCACAGCTCGCGGGCGTACCTGGCCGCCGCGGCGAGCTGGTCGGAGAAGTACTCGGCGAGGAGTTCCTTGTCGTGCGGACCGGTCAGCACCAGCGGCGTGGGCGCCTCGCTGCCCGGGCCGCCCAACTGCGCGTAGGGGTCGGTCCCCTCGGCCAGGCGCAACCGCAGGCGCCATCCGCGTTTGCGGTCGACCTGGTCGAACTCGACGTCGGTGACGGCCGCCAGCGGTACCGCGCAACTGCCCAGCGACTTGAACAGCGTGGGCACCTTGCGACCGGAGTCGAAACGGATACGCACCATCTCGTCGTCGAGCCGCCAGGTTCCGTGGTGTCCGCGCAGTTCCTCCATAACGCCCAATCCTAGAGCCGAGCGGCCCATCGGTGGGGAAGCGTCGGAGCCGTCCCGCGCGGGTAGGACTCGCAGAGCACGCCCCACCCGCCCCAACCGGGCGGACCCGTGGACGGTGCGGTCACCGTGCCGTCCCGAAGCGGAGGTCGCCAGCGATGTCGAAAGAGAAGGCCGCCGCGGGTGCGGCGGAGTTCCGAGCCGCGCGGGACCTGCTCCTGGAGCACCGCACGGACCAGGAGAAGGCGCACCGGGAGTTCACCTGGCCCCGGTCCGAACATTTCAACTGGGCCCTGGACCACTTCGACGCGGTCGCCCGGACCCGCCCGGACCGGACCGCGCTCTGGGTCGTGGCCGAGGACGGCAGCGACACCAAGTACACCTACCGCCACCTGTCGGAGCGCTCCAACCAGGTGGCGAACTGGCTGATCGGCCAGGGCGTGCACCCCGGCGACCGGATCATGGTGATGCTCGGCAACCAGGTGGAACTGTGGGAGACCACGCTGGCCGCGATCAAGCTCGGCGCCGTGGTGGCCCCCACCGCACCGGTCCTGTCCGAGAGCGACCTGCTGGACCGCCTGGAACGCGGCGACATCCAGCACGTGCTCTGCGGGGTCGTGGAGACCCAGAAGTTCGCCCACCTGCGCGGCCACTGGACGCGGATCTGCGCCGGGTACATGGACGGCTGGCTCAACTACGCCGACTCCGAGCACGCCGGACTGGACTTCGCCCAGCCGCACGCCACGCACCCCGACGACCCCCTGCTGCTGTACTTCACGTCCGGAACCACCGCCCGCCCCAAGATGGTCACCCACACCCAGAGCTCCTATCCCGTCGGCCACCTGTCGACCATGTACTGGCTCGGTGTGCGACCCGGCGACATCCACCTCAACGTGTCCCAGCCCGGATGGGCCAAGCACGCCTACAGCAGCGTGTTCGCGCCCTGGAACGCCGAGGCCACGGTTCTGGCTCTGGACCACGTCCGCTTCGAACCCGAGCGGCTCCTCGACGAGGTGGTGCGCCGCGACGTCGACACCCTGTGCGCGCCGCCCACGGTGTGGCGGATGCTCCTGCAGACCGACCTCGGTTCGTGGCGGGTGGGGCTGCGCGAGGCCGTGGCCGCCGGCGAGCCGCTCAACGCCGAGGTCGTGGACCGGGTCCGCGAGGCCTGGGGCATCACGGTCCGCGACGGCTTCGGGCAGACCGAGACCACCATGCTCGTCGGCAACGGTCCCGGCCGGCCCGTGGTGCCGGGCTCCGTGGGCCGGCCGCTGCCCGGCTACGACATCGTCATCGTCGACCCGGCCACCGGGGAGCCCGCCGAGACCGGACAGATCGGCGTGGACATGACCGGCGACCCCGTGGGCGTGATGCGGGGGTACGCCGACTCCGACGACGGTGGCGGCCGGGTCCGCCGCCACCTGTACCTCACCGGCGACATCGCCGGCCTGGATTCCACCGGGAACATGCGCTATATCGGCCGTACCGATGATGTCTTCAAAGCCTCCGATTACCGCATCTCTCCATTCGAGCTCGAAAGCGTCCTCGTCGAACACGAATATGTGGCCGAGGCCGCGGTGGTGCCCTCTCCGGACCCGCTGCGCCTGTCGGTCGCCAAGGCCTACGTCGCCCTCGCCGACGGGGTGGCGCCCGACGCCGTCACCGCGCGCGCCATCCTCTCCCACGCCCGCGAGCGCCTCTCGCCCTACAAGCGGGTCAGGCGCCTGGAGTTCGCGGAACTGCCCAAGACGGTGTCGGGTAAGATCCGCCGTGTGCAACTGCGCCGGGCCGAGGCCGAACGGGGCGCGGTCACCGATGGTGCGCGCCACCCGCGCGAGTACTGGGAGGAGGACCTCCCGGGGCTGACGGACTGATCCCGACGGCCCGCACCCGCATCCGTCAATTGCCACGGAAATGCGTCTCGCATCATGAGACCATTCGCCGGGAAAATCGCCGGTGTGGTGTTTCCCATCGTGTGGACCCGTGTCGATTCTCCTGCGACACCACGTCGCCCCGCCCGGCCGCGCTACTGTTTTTCGTGGCCTCTGCTGGCCAGACCGGACGGATCTAGGGGAAGACCATGCCCAGCACCAACGACACCAGGGTGGCCAGTTACCAGCCGCTCATCGCCCCCGAGGACCTGCTGGCCGAGCTTCCTCTGGGTCCCGAACGCAGCTCCCTGGTGGAGGACTCCCGCGCCGAGGTGACGCGGGTCCTCAACGGCGAGGACGACCGACTGCTCGTCGTCGTCGGCCCCTGCTCCGTGCACGACACCGAGTCCGCCATGGACTACGCCGAGCGGCTCAAGGCCCTCGTGCCGTCGCTGAACGACGACCTGTGCGTCGTCATGCGCGTGTACTTCGAGAAGCCGCGCACCACGGTGGGGTGGAAGGGCCTGATCAACGACCCCGGCCTGGACGACACCTACGACGTGCACCGCGGCCTGCGCACCGCCCGCACGCTGCTGCTCGACATCAACTCGCTCGGCCTGCCCGCCGGGACCGAGTTCCTCGACCCGATCACCCCGCAGTACATCGCCGACGTCGTCTCCTGGGGCGCGATCGGCGCGCGCACGACGGAGAGCCAGGTGCACCGCCAGCTCAGCAGCGGCCTGAGCACCCCGGTCGGCTTCAAGAACGGCACCGACGGCGACGTGCAGGTCGCCGTGGACGCGGTCGGCGCGGCCGCCGCCTCCCACACGTTCTTCGGTGTGGACCCGCACGGCGCCGGCTCGGTCGTCGTCACGGACGGCAACCCGGACTGCCACGTCATCCTGCGCGGCGGCCGCAGCGGCCCCAACTTCGAGGCCGCCCCGGTCGAGGAGGCCCTCGACGTCATCGAGGCCTCGGGCCTGCCCCGCCGCCTGATGATCGACGCCAGCCACGCCAACAGCGGCAAGGACCACACCCGCCAGCCGGGTGTGGCCGCCGCCATCGCCCGCCAGGTCGCCGCGGGCCAGAACGGCATCATCGGCGTGATGCTGGAGAGCTTCATCGTCGAGGGCGCCCAGAAGCTCGGTGACCCCTCCGAGCTCACCTACGGCCAGTCCATCACCGACAAGTGCATGGGCTGGGAGACCACCGAGCACGTGCTGGCCGAGCTCGCCGACGCCGTGCGCCGGCGCCGCAAGGCCAACACCTGACCGGCACCGCACCACGACCGGAGCGGCCGGGCGCCTTCAGGGGCGCCCGGCCGTTCCGCGTCCCGGGGACGGGCCGACCGGGCCGGTGTCCGCTTCCGGCCAGGGTCGACCCCCTGACCCGGTGCCGGGCCGTGTGGTCTCCTGGCCGGACGGTCTCCTGCCGAGAGGTGGTCATGTCCCGGCGTTTTCGCACCCAGGACGGAAAGCACGTAGGCGTCGGCGACGCGGTGTGGAGCCAGAACCACTGGCCCCGGACGATCACGGGCGTGGTGAGCGAGGTCGGCGCCGACTGGGTGGTGATGGACGCCACCGAGGACGCCGTCGCCACCGGCTCCGCCATCGGCGCCGACACCCTCAGGATCGCGGCCGAGGACTTCTCCGCCTACGTCTACGAGTCCCATCCGCCCGCCGAGGAGTGCGAACGGGCGGGGTGCCGGTTCCGTCCCTGGGGAGCCCGCCGCTCCTGACGCCGGTGCTCAGTCCCGGGCGTCCTTGACGACCTCGCCGCCCTGGACCACCAGCACCACACGGTCGGGGTCGCCCAGGAGCGCGATGTCGCTCAGCGGATCGCCGTCGCACACGACCAGGTCGGCGGTCTTGCCCGCCTCGACGGTGCCGAGGGCGCCGGCCGCGCCGAGCAGCTCCGCGGCATCGCGGGTGCCCGCCACGATCGCCGCCATCGGGGACAGGCCCACACCCACCAGGTGTCGCAACTCGGCCAGGTTGGCCCCGTGCGGAGAGATCCCCGCGTCGGTGCCCAGAGCGACCCGGACCCCGCGCCGCACGGCCTCCGACACACGCTCGAAGGTGCGGTCGGCCAGGGCGCGCTTGGTCTCGACCGCCTTGGGCGTCATCAGGTGCACGCGGTCCTCGAAGTCGAAGGTCGACAGTGTGGGGACCAGGAACGTACCCCGCTCCAGCATCAGGTCGATGCCCTCGTCGTCGACCAGGTAGCCGTGCTCGATGCTGGTGGCGCCGCCGCGCACGGCGTTGCGGATACCCGCCGCCCCCTGTGCGTGCGCCGCGACGGGACGGCCCCCGTGGCGCCCGGTCTCCTCGACGATGGCGGCGATCTCCTCGACGGTGAGGCCCTCGTCGTCGGGTGTGTCCGAAGGGCTGGACACTCCGCCCGTCGCGCACACCTTGATGACGTCCGCGCCGTCGCGCATGAGGCGCCGCGCGGCCACCCGCGCCTCCTGGACGGAGTCGACGATCTCCACCACCGTGTGCCCGCCGCACTCCTGCAGGCTGACGCCGGAGGGCATGGTGAAGTCGGCGTGGCCGCCGGTGTGGCTCATCAGGCGCAGCGCGACGTTCATCCTGGGTCCGCTCACCAGGCCGCGCTCCTGGGCCTGCCGGAATCCGGCGTCGGCGCCGCCGAGGTCGCGCACGCTCGTCACACCCGCCGCGAGGGTACGCCGCATCCGGTCGCCGGTCTCGAAGGCGTGCAGGCTGCGCGTGCGGTCCAGGGTGTTGTTGAGCAGCTCCCGGCTGTCCTCCATGCCCAGGTGCACGTGGGTGTCGATGAATCCCGGGAGCAGGACGCGCCCGCCCAGCTCCACCACGCGCTCTCCGGGCGGGGAGGCCGGCGTCCGCGCGGCCGGTCCGGCGTAGACGATCGCCCCGTCCTCGACGACCACCGCGGCGTCGGCCACCGGCTGCGCGCCGGTGCCGTCGATGAGGGTGAGGTCTCGGTACAGGGTCCTGGCGCCGGTCATGCGGTCACTCCTAGGTCGATGCGGGGCTGGGCCGGGGACCGTTCCTTCGGGCCCCGGCGGTCGAAGGCGCGCCGGTGGCGCGCGGGTCGGCCGGGTCAGATACGCGCTCCCATCCCCGGCCCGACGGGGATGCCCGCGAAGTAGAACACCGCGAGCACGCACGTCCACAGGACCAGGAAGGCCAGCGAGAACGGCAGCGCCCGGGCGATCACCGTGCCGACTCCGGCCTTGGGCTCGTAGGCGCGCAGGAAGCCGAGGATGATCACGACGTAGGGGCTCAGCGGCGAGAGCACGTTGGAGGTCGAGTCGCCGATGCGGAACGCCGCCTGGACGAAGCCGGGCTCGTATCCGAGCAGCGCGAACATGGGCACGAACACGGCAGCGAAGAGCGCCCACTGCGCCGAGCCGGAGATGACGAACAGGTTGATCAGGAACGCCAGCAGGATGAAGCAGATGATCGCCCCGAAGCCGGTGAAACCGGTGGCCTCCAGCCCTTCGGCACCCTTGATCGCGATCCAGGTGGAGATTCCGGTCCAGTTGAACAGCTGGAGGAACTGCGCCATCACGAAGGCCAGGACGATGAAGTTGGACATCTCCTTGACGGTGTGGCCCATCATCCTGGCGACGTCGGCGCCGGTGGTGATGGTGCGGGTGACCAGGCCGTAGACCACCGCGGGTACGGCCAGGACCACGAAGACGAGGAAGACGACCGAGCTCAACAGCGGAGACGTGGGCAGGAACCCGCCCTCCTCGTTGCGCAGCGGCGCCCCCGCGGGCAGGGTCACCAGCAGCACGACGGCGACGGTGACCAGCAGGGCCGCCCCGGCCCAGCGCATGCCCCGGACCTCGGAGGCGGACAGGGCCGGGTCCATCCGCATGTCCGGGCGGTCCTGGTCGATCGGCTCTCCCTCGGTCCGCACCCGCTCCCGGGTGACGCGCCCGCGCACCAGTGACGGTTCCAGGACGCGGTCGATGAGGAAGCCGCCGGTGACGCTGAGCAGGATCGCGATGGTGAAGGTCAGGTAGTGGTTGGACACCGGTGTGACCGTGGTGCCCACTCCCACGGCCTCGGAGGCGGTGACGGTGATGCCTGAGAGCAGGGCGTCCGTACTGGTGATGAACGGACTGCAGCTGAACGCCGCGGTGGCCACGGCGAAACCGCCGAGCAGGCCCGCGACGGGGTGGCGTCCGGCCGCCTTGAACACGAGCGCCGCCAGGGGCGGGACGACGACCATCGCGGCGTCGCTCATGATGCTGGCGGCGACCGCGACCAGCGCCACCACGTACGGCAGCAGCCATCGCGGAGAGCGGCCGAACGCCCGTCGGACCAGGGCGTTGAGCAGACCCGTGCGCTGGGCGAGGCCGACACCCAGCAGGACGGTCAGGACCACGCCGAGCGGCGGGAACCCGATGAAGTTGGCGACCAGGTTGGTGGTGATCCAGGTCAGCCCCTCGGCGGTGAAGAAGTTCTGGATCTCCTGGACGCCCTCGTCGCCGCCCGGCACTTCGTAGGTGGCCCCGAGGGCGGACATGACCGAGGACGCGACGGCCACCAGCGCGAACAGCAGCAGGAACAGGATGAACGGATCCGGGATCCTGTTGCCGACGCGCTCGATGCCGTCCAGGACGCGGGCGAGGAAGCCGGGCCGTCGCACGGCCGGGTTCGTCTCGTCCTGCCGGGGGTTCTTGGTGCTCATCGGTCACCTCGTGTGGGAAGGGGGAGTTCGGGGAGGACCGGTCGGTCAGCGGGTCGCGCCGGCGGTGGGCTCATTGCCGGTCCGCGCGAGGGCGGCGCCCTTGTGGGCCCGGCCGTCCTTGAGGACGGCCCGGATGTTGGCCGGGTCGCCCGGCAGGGTGATGTCGCTGAGGGGGTCGCCCTCGCACACCACGAGGTCGGCACGCTTGCCGGGCTCCAGGGTGCCGACCTGGTCGGCCACGCCCAGGAGCTCCGCGGCGTCGCGGGTGCCCGCGAGGACGGCCCCCATGGGGCTCATCCCGTGGTCGACCAGCAGCGCCAGTTCGCGCAGGTTGCGTCCGTGCGGACAGATACCGGAGTCGGTGCCCAGGGCCACGCGCACGCCCGCGGCGATGGCCGCGGAGATGTTCTCGCCGAGGTGCTCCTGGAGACGGAGCTTCTTGGCGACCGCGTAGTCGGCGGACTTCGCGGGGTCGGGCGGGGTGGTCGCCGTCGACAGGGTCGGGACGAGGAAGGCCCCGCGGTCCAGCATGAGCTCGATGCCCTCGGCGTCGATCTCGTAGCCGTGCTCGACGCTGGTGACCCCGGCGGTGAGCGCGTTGCGAATGCTGCGCGCGCTCTGGGCGTGGGCGGCCACGGGGACCCCGTGAGCGGCCGCCTCGCGCACCACCACGGTCATCTCCTCGACGTTGAGCCCGTCGTGCCAGGGCGTGTCCCGCGGGCTCCACACGCCACCACTGGCCATGACCTTGATGACTCCGGCGCCCTTGCGCATCGCCTCGCGCGTGTTGCGCAGGGCCTCGTCCACGCCGTCGGTGAGCATGGAGATCGCGCCGCCCGGGCCCATGGCCGTGCCGGAGTCGAAGCCGCAGCAGGTCCGGAAGTCACCGTGGCCTCCCGTCGGACCGAGCGCGCGGTAGGCGATGGTGGTGCGGGGGCCGGCGACGATGCCGTCGTCCACGGCCTTCTGGACGGCCATGTCGAGCCCGGCGAGGTCGCGGACGCTGGTGACGCCCGCGTCGAGGGTGTCGCGGAGCACGGGGATCGCCGCGTAGTAGCCGAAGTGCGGCGGCTGGTCGAGCAGGTCGGCGGGGTTCATGCCGCCGGCCGGCATGGTCATGTGGACGTGTGCGTCCACGAAGCCCGGCAGGACGGTTCCACCGGCGGCGTCGACCTCCTCGTGGGGGCCGCTCACGTGCGGGGCCTCGGCCGCGGGACCGATCCAGTCGATGCGGCCGTCGCGGACGACGACCACGTGGTCGGGGCGCGGTTCGGCGCCCGTGCCGTCGATGACGGCCCCACCTCGAACGACGACCGTTCGCTCACCACCGGGCCTGGGTGTCACGTGTGCGCCCCTTCCGGAGGACCCGCCGCGACGGATCTTCCGCTCTACGAAATCAACGGCCGACATGCGTGTAACGCCGACGAAACACGCAGCTCAGGGGCCGTTTTCTGGCTCTGCGGAAACCTACGTCCGACGAGGGATAGGATCTCGGAATTGCCGGAAAATGATCCCAGTCGGGGGCCTCATGCAGGATTCCATCGCACCCAACGAGTTCGATCTCAGTCTGATCAACGCCCTGCAGATCGCCCCGCGCGCCTCCTGGACCGATCTCTCGCCGATCCTGGAGGCCGATCCGACGACCTTGGCGCGACGATGGAAACGGCTCCAGGACGACGGCCTGGCACGGGTCACGGCCTTCCCCCGGCCCAGCGTGATGGCCCGCCTGAACATGGCCTACGTGGAACTGAGCTGCCGCAACGGCACCATCGAGCAGGTCGCCTCGGTGTTGGCGGAGCACCCGGACACCTTGAGCATCCAGTTCATCGCCGGCTCGCACCAGCTCCTGCTCACCGTGGTCCCCGGAGCGGGTCTGGCCGACTACCTGCTCAACTGGGTCGGCGGCTTCCCGGACGTGATCTCCTACCACGTGCACGTGGTGACGGGCATGCCCTACGAGGCACAGCACTGGCAGGTCGGCGCGCTCTCCCCCGGCCAGCGCCGCGAGCTGCGTGCGCTCGTGCCGCCGATCGAGTCACGGACCGACAGCGACCACATCACCGAACTGGACCAGCGCGTCATCGACCTGCTGTGCAACGACGGACGCGTGGGCTATCACGACATCGCCGAGCGCCTGGGGATCGCGCCCGCCACGGCCGCCCGGCGACTCAACCGCCTCCTGCGCGAGGGCATCCTCGGCCTGCGCTGTGACATCTCACGCGGTGCCATGGGATGGCCGGTGGCGGCCGTGCTGTGGGGCTCGGCGGGTGCCGACGCCCTCGACCGGGCCGGGGACCTGGGCGATCGCATCCCCGAGGTGCGGCTCTGCAGCACGCTGGCGGGGCCGGAGAACACCCACCTGGTGGTGTGGCTGCGCACGGCGGCCGACCTGGTCCGCGTGGAACGCCGTCTGCTGGACGAACTGCCGGGGCTGCGCATCGCCGACCGGCGCGTGGTCCTGCGGACCTTCAAGTTCATGGGCGGCATCGTGGACGCCGGGCAGCGCTTCACCCGGACCGTCCCCCTCCGTCCGCGCGCCATGCAGCGCGCCTGAGCCGGAATCCGGCGCGCACGGGAGGACAGAGGACCCCCGTGGGACGCGAGGGGTCGGCGGACGTCGCCGAGGCGGTGCGCGGCGGGCGGGCGTGGGAGGCGCGGCGGTGCGCGGCGGGCGGACGTGGGAGACGAGGCGGGGTGCGGCGGGCGTTCGCGTGCCGGGTCAGGCCGTGCCGGGCGGCAGGATGTCCAGCTCGGCCAGCAGATCGCGGGCCAGGGGCTCGCGCAGCTCGGCGTCGGCGTCCTCCTCGATGTCCACACGCAGCGCGAAGGTGTGCAGGTCGGAGCCGCTCTCCACCCAGCCCACCCACCATCCGGGCGCGGGGTCCACCTCGGCGCCCCAGCCGGACTTGGCGTAGAGGCGGTAGTCCTGCTCCTCCTCCACCAGGGCGATCTCGTGCACCGCCTCCTGGTGGGCGGTGTCCACCGGCAGCTCCTTGCGGGCCAGCAGGGCCAGGAACTCGGTCTGCTCCTGCGCCGAGATCGCCAGCGGGCCCTCCAGCCAGAACCGGTCGACCGCCTCGGGGTCGCCGATCTCGCGGTTGCCGTAGTCCAGGCGGTCGACCCACGCGGCCATCGGCTCGTGCCCGACCCGTCGGGCGAGCTCCTGGTAGACGGCGACGTTCGAGGCGGGGAAGGCCTCGCGCAGGCCCATGTCCTGTTCCCACTCCGCCACCGGCTGCGGCTCGCCCCCGTAGGGCAGCACCTCGTCCACGTCGGCCACGGCACCGGTCTGGAGACCGATCAGCGTGTTGGCGATCTTGAACGTGGACGCGGGCGGCACGCGCACCTCGGCCTGCTCGGGGTCGACGACGGTGGTCACCCGCGATCCCGCGTCGTAGAGCACGAAGGTGCCCTCCAGCCCCGCTTCGGCGAAGTGCGACTCCAGGTCGGAGCGCTCGACGGTGGTCACGTCGCCGCGACTCACGCTGCCCGAGACCTGCTGCGGCACCGGCCCCGCGGGGTGATCGGCGCCGCAGGCCGACACCGCACCCGCCACCAGCGCCAGAGCGCCGCAGACGGTCACCACCAGCCGACTCCGGGGACCCGCCGGTCGGCTCGAACGCTCGATGTCGCTACCCACTCCAGTCCCTCCGCGTCCTCGCGTGCGGCCCACCGGGGCCCTGTCCCGCCCCCACACGCTAGTCGTTCCGATCGCGCCGTGGGGCGGCCCTGGCGATCGTGTCGTCGCACACGCGTCGGGCAGCCTTGGGAGCCGACTGGGGCCGCTGCTAGGCTGAACGTGTTGCTGACCCCGTACGGGAGAGCGTCCGCGTAGCCAACGTGGGCCGCCGAAGGAGCAATCCCTCCCCACAGACAACCTCTCAGGCACACGGACCGTACGGGCGAGACCACTCTGGAAAGCAGGGACCGACGTCCCTCGCCGAAGGTGCAAGCCACGCCGGGCGCGCGGTGAAGCTCTCAGGCACAGATGACAGAGGGGGAGGATGGCAACGCCACGCACGTCACGACGCCCATCCTCTCGGGAGTGCCCATGTCAGAGCCCGCCTCAGTTCCGCGTGCCACCGCACTGCGCGAGATCCACGAGAAGGCCGGAGCCACCCTGGTCGACTTCGCCGGGTGGCTCATGCCGCTGCGCTACGGCAGCGAGACCGCCGAGCACAAGGCGGTCCGTGAGGCCGCCGGCCTCTTCGACCTCTCCCACATGGGCGAGATCCGCCTGAGCGGCCCCCAGGCCGCCGAGGCCCTCGATCACGCGCTGGTCGGCCACCTGTCCAAGGTCAAGGTCGGCCGGGCCCGCTACACCATGATCACCGACGCCGACGGCGGAGTCCTGGACGACCTCATCGTCTACCGGCTCGGCGAGCAGGAGTACCTGGTCGTCGCCAACGCCGCCAACGCGCCCGTCGTCTCCGCCGCGCTCGCCGAGCGGGCCGAGGGCTTCGACGTCCAGGTGAGCGACGAGTCCGCGGACTACGCGCTCATCGCGATCCAGGGCCCGCGCGCCGTCGACATCCTGGCGCCGCTGACCGACGCGAACCTGGACGACATCCGCTACTACGCCGGCTACGAGCACACCGTCGCCGGCCAGCCCGTCCTGCTGGCCCGCACCGGCTACACCGGCGAGGACGGCTTCGAGATCTTCGTCCGCCCCGCCGCCGAGGCCCCCCGGGTCTGGGAGGCGCTCATGGCGGCCGGCGCCGACCACGGGCTCGTGCCCGCCGGACTGTCGGCCCGCGACACCCTCCGCATGGAGGCCGGCATGCCGCTGTACGGCCAGGAGCTCACCGCCGAACTCACCCCCTTCGACGCCGGCCTGGGCCGCGTGGTGAAGTTCGACAAGGGCGGTGACTTCGTCGGCCGCGCCGCGCTGGAGGAGGCCTCGCGCACCGCGCGCGCACGGCGCCTCATCGGCCTGGTCGGCCGGGGCCGCCGCCCGCTGCGCAAGGGCCAGGAGGTCCAGCGCGACGGCGTCACCGTCGGCACCATCACCAGCGGCGCGCCCTCCCCGACTCTGGGCCGCCCCATCGCCATGGCCTACGTGGACGGCGACCTCGACACCTCGACCGGCGCGTTCACCGTGGACGTGCGCGGACGGGGCGAGGCCGTCGACGTGGTCGAGCTGCCGTTCTACCAGCGGCAGTCGTAGAACTGGGGCCTTCACACCCCGAAGGCCTGCCCGCCCCGCCCGGTGGGATCCCCGCACAGGGACCTGCACGGACGAGGCGGCACCAGGCGTAGGCCGGGCCGGGCCGCCCGAGGGCGCGCGGCAGGAAATGGAACACCTCCAAGGAGAGTTGAAGTGAGCGTTCCCACGGAGCTGGGTTACACCGCCAAACACGAGTGGGTCGTGGTGAAGGACGGGATCGCCACGGTCGGCATCACCGCGTTCGCCGCCGAGGCGCTGGGCGACATCGTCTTCGTCGAGCTGCCGGAGGCGGGCACCGAGGTGACCGCCGGCCAGACGTGCGGCGAGGTCGAGTCCACCAAGTCCGTCAGTGACGTCTACTCGCCGGTCTCCGGCGAGGTCGTCGAGGTCAACGGCGCGTTGGAGGACGCGCCCGAGACGATCAACACCGCCCCCTTCGAGGACGGGTGGCTCTTCCGGGCCCGGCTCTCCGAGGAGCCCACCGGACTGCTCTCCGCCGAGGAGTACACCAAGCTGACCGAAGGCGAGGAGTAGGCCGCGATGGCTACCGACAACACGCTCGACCAGACACTGAGCGAACTGGACCCCGAGGTGTCGGCGGCGGTGAACGCCGAACTGGCGCGCCAACGCGACACCCTGGAAATGATCGCCTCCGAGAACTTCGCCCCCCAGGCGGTCCTGGAGGCCCAGGGCACCGCCCTGACCAACAAGTACGCCGAGGGCTACCCCGGCCGCCGCTACTACGGCGGCTGCGAACACGTCGACGTCGTCGAACAGCTGGCGATCGACCGCGCCAAGGCACTCTTCGGCGCCGAGCACGCCAACGTCCAACCGCACTCGGGCGCCCAGGCCAACACCGCCGTGTACTTCGCGCTGCTCAAGCCCGGCGACACCATCCTGGGCCTGGACCTGGCCCACGGCGGGCACCTGACGCACGGCATGCGGATCAACTACTCCGGCAAGATCCTCAACGCCGTGGCCTACCACGTACGCGAGCAGGACGGCACCGTCGACTACGACGAGGTCGCGGCGCTGGCCAAGGAGCACCAGCCCAAGATGATCGTCGCGGGCTGGTCCGCCTACCCGCGCCGGCTCGACTTCGAGCGGTTCCGCCAGATCGCCGACGAGACCGGCGCCCTGCTCATGGTCGACATGGCCCACTTCGCGGGCCTGGTCGCGGCCGGACTGCACCCCAACCCGGTGCCGTTCGCCGACGTGGTCACCACGACCACGCACAAGACCCTGGGCGGCCCGCGCGGCGGCATGATCCTGTCCAAGGCAGCGCTGGGCAAGAAGATCAACTCCGCGGTCTTCCCGGGCATGCAGGGCGGCCCGCTGGAGCACGTCATCGCCGCCAAGGCCGTCTCGTTCAAGGTCGCCGCGAGCGAGGCCTTCGCCGAGCGCCAGCGCCGCACGGTGGCCGGGGCCAAGCTGCTCGCCGAGCGCCTGATGCGGCCCGACATGGGCGCGGCCGGCGTGAAGGTGCTCACGGGCGGCACCGACGTGCACCTGGTCCTGGTGGACCTGGTGCACTCGCCGCTCAACGGCCAGGAGGCCGAGGACCGCCTGCACTCGGTCGGGATCACGGTCAACCGCAACGCGGTGCCGGGCGACCCGCGCCCGCCGATGGTCACCTCGGGCCTGCGCATCGGCACCCCGGCCCTGGCCACACGCGGGTTCGGCGAGGAGGACTTCACCGAGGTCTCCGACGTCATCGCCCAGGCCCTCAAGCCGGAGTTCGACGCCCAGGCCCTGAGCGCGCGCGTTCGGGCCCTGGCCGCCAAACACCCGCTCTACCCCAACCTGTAGAGCCCTGCCGTGCGGGGCCCCGTGCCCCGCACGGCAGTTCTGTACCAGGGCCCTGTACTCAACGAGGAGGACGGCCATGGCCATCAGCGTCTTCGACCTGTTCAAGATCGGAATCGGCCCGTCGAGTTCGCACACGGTCGGCCCGATGAAGGCCGCGCGGACCTTCGCGGGGCGCCTGCGCGAGGACGGGCTCCTGGCCGCCACGGAACACGTGCGCGCGGAGCTGTACGGCTCGCTGGCCCTCACCGGCAAGGGGCACGGCAGTGACACCGCGGTCATCCTGGGACTGATGGGCCACCTGCCCGAGAGCGTCGACGTGGACGCGGTCCCCGACCTGGTCCGACGGGTGCGCGAGGAGCGGACCCTGGAGCTGGGCGGACCCGAGGGCCCGAAGGTGGCCTTCGACCCCGCCGTGGACGTGGACTTCCGCCGCAAGGAGAGCCTGCCCGACCACCCCAACGGCATGCGGTTCGTGGCGCTGGACGCCGCGGGCGTGGAGCTGGCGGCCAAGGTGTACTACTCCGTCGGCGGCGGGTTCGTCGTGGACGAGCGGGCCGCGGGCGCCGACCGGATCAAGGCCGACGACACCGAGGTCCCCCATCCGTTCTCCAGCGCCGAGGAGCTGCTGGAGATCTGCGCGGACACCGGCATGTCGATCAGCGCCGTCATGCTCGCCAACGAGCAGGCCTTCGGACGCACGCCCGCCGAGATCCGCGCCGAACTGCTCACGATCTGGGCGGCGATGCGCCAGTGCTTGCGCCGCGGGGTCATGACCGAGGGCAGCCTGCCCGGCGGGCTCAAGGTGCCGCGCCGCGCGCACCGGCTGTACCGCCAGCTGGGCGGGGTGTGCGACGAGTCAGGGCTGCTGGCCCCCACGACCGCCGACCCGGACCCGATGCGGGGCAGCGACTGGATCACCCTGTACGCGCTGGCGGTCAACGAGGAGAACGCCGCGGGCGGGCGCGTGGTGACCGCCCCGACCAACGGAGCGGCGGGGATCGTCCCGGCGGTGCTGCACTATTACGCGCACTTCAGCCCGGGGGCCGGTGACGACGGGGTCGTGCGGTTCATGCTGACCGCCGCCGCGATCGGCCTGCTGTTCAAGCAGAACGCGTCGATCTCGGGCGCGGAGGTCGGCTGCCAGGGCGAGGTGGGCTCGGCGTCCTCGATGGCCGCCGGCGGCCTGGCCGAGGTGCTGGGCGGCACTCCGGCCCAGGTGGAGAACGCGGCGGAGATCGCGATGGAGCACAACCTGGGGCTGACCTGCGACCCGATCGGCGGCCTGGTCCAGGTGCCGTGCATCGAGCGCAACGCGCTGGCCTCGGTCAAGGCCATCAGCGCCGCCCGCATCGCCCTGCGCGGCGACGGCAGCCACTTCGTGTCGCTGGACAAGGTCATCCGGACGATGCGCGACACCGGCCGCGACATGATGGACAAGTACAAGGAGACCTCGCGCGGCGGCCTCGCCGTCAACGTCATCGAGTGCTGACCGACGTCAGGGAACCGCGTGGAACGTCCGTAGCGCGTCGGCGATTTCGCCCACGTCGTCGAGTTTCCCGGTAGCGACGTCCAACACGAACTGTTCCGCCCGCTCCTCGTCCACCGGTGTGATCAGAGGTGCGCCGTTCAATTCCAGGAAGGTGGCGGTGCAGTTCCAGGCCGCGCGCTTGTTGCCGTCGACGAACACGTGGTTCCTGGCGAGAGACTGCATGAGCGCCGCGCCCTTGTCGAAGAGGCTCGGATAATGCTCCACTCCGAAGGATGAGGACCGTGGCCGATGGACCGCGCTCTCCAACAGCCCGTGGTCGCGTACGGCCGCGTCCTGCCGCCTCTGTGCCAGCGCCATCGACGTGATGTCGACCACCAGGTCCATGGTCAGGTAGATGACCGGTTTCGAGCCCATCTACTGGGCAAGTCGCTCGTTGAGACCGGCGGAGGCTCGGGTGACACGCGCGGCGATCGCCATGACCCGGCGCCGCTGGATGCTGGACAGCACACTTTCGTGCGCCAGCTTTTTGACGCTGGTCTCCTCAGCCGCCGCGGCCTGACGGATCTGCTCCATCTCCTCTTCCGTGAACTCGATGTTCAGTGCGGGCATGACCTCTCCCTCGTTGGTACCAAGTCTGGTACCAGAGTACCCGGAGGGCTCCGGGCCGCACCTGGATATCACCGGATTCACGTGGCGGGAGGGACTGACGAGTTCCGATAGTCGCGGCCGCGGTCGGGGTCCCGGGGGACGAGTGCGCTGAGGCGGTAGGCGGTGGGGCGGGTCCCGCGCCCGCACAGGACGTCGACCCGCAGGTCCTCGTCCGCGAAGCGGTCCAGGGCCCCGGCCGGGCGGGCGCGGAAGGCGCGCCACTCCGCCTCGTCGGTGGTCTCGAAGATGACCTTCCACCGGCCCTCGTTCTCCCGCTGTTCCCGAGCCGCGCGGCGGCGTGCCTCGCGTTCACGTCTGCGCCTCTGTCCTGGCATGCGGCCCATCGTAGAACGGCGCCCCGCTGTCGCGGGGTCAGTGCAACGATTCCCGTCCGGCCTCCCGAGGGCGCAGTCGCCGTTCGTCCACCACGACGTCCAGCAGGGCGAGTTCGACCACGTAGGCGACGTCCGCCTCCCGCAGCCCGAGGTCGTTATGCCCTCGCCACCGCTTGAGCAGCCCCTTGAACCAGGTCCCCTCGTGCCGCGCCGAGCCGCCGTGGTGCGTGGTCGACGGCGGGTTCGCGGTCCGTGCCCCGCTGCACTTCTTCCGTAAACCCAACACCGAGTTCGCCCTGCGGTTCACCGGTCCCACGGGGATGGACGCCCAACGCCTGTGGACGTTCTCCGTGTTCATCAGCGCGCTCGACGAGAGGGACGAGTACCGCACACGAACGCACGAGTTCGAGATCACCGAGGTCTCCGGCAACGCGGCCCGCGTCCCGGATTCCCTCCAAGAACACGGCGACTGGGTGGAACAGCTCTTCTACGGCCTGCGGGCCCTCACGGGGAACCACTACCACCTGCGCACCCTCGACAGCGAGATCGCCCGGGACGCCGAGCTGCTCCCGCGGCGGGCGGACGAGGACGAGGGCCCGTCCTGACAACCGGCCCTCAGGCGTTCGCGCCGCCCATGTCCATGTGCACGAACTCCCACAGGTGGTCGTCCGGGTCGGCCACCGTGCGCGAGTACATGCCGGACTCGTCCATGGTCGAGAGCGCCCGGCCTCCTGCCTCGGCCGCCGCGTCGGCCAGGGTGTCGGCCTCCTGCCTGCTGTCCACCGTCAGCGCCGTGATCAGCTCCGATCCGGCGGCGCCGGGCGGCGATCCCTCGGGGAGGAAGCTCCGGAAGTAGGAGTCCTCCAGCAGCATGACGAAGGCGGCGTCGCTCACGATCATGCACAGGGCCTTGTCGTCGGAGAACTCCGGGTTGAAGGAGAACCCCAGCGCGGTCCAGAACGCGTGGGTGGCGCCGATGTCGCGCACGGGCAGGTTCACGAAGGTCATTCTCGTCATGACGGCAACGTAACCCCGGATCAGGCCTGCGGCGGGTGCTCCCACACCGACTTTGCCAAGCCGGGCCGGTCCGCACCCGCCGGAACCGTCACACCTCGGTCGGCTCGGCGGCCTCGACCGGTGCGGGCGCCTTGGTCACCAGGCTGGCCACGACCAGGGCGACCAGCGCCGCGGGCAGGGCGACGATGACCCCGTTGAGGTCGCCCGGCGCCCCGGCCATCTGCCAGCCGATCGTGGTGGCGGCGCCGGCCACGAGGGCGGCGACCGCACCGGCGGTGGTGGCCCGCTTCCAGAACAGCACCGCGAACACCACCGGCGTGATGGCCGCGCCGTAGATCGTGTACGAGTACATCTGCAGTTCGAGGACGGTCGGGAAGAACAGCCCCAGACCGAACGCCACGACCGCGATGCCCAGGACCGACAGCCGCTGCACCACCAGGGCCCGCCGCTGGCCGACGTCGCCCGCCCAGCGGGCGTACAGGTCGTAGGCGATGTTGGAGGCGGCCGAGAGCATGAACGACGACCCCGTGGTGATGACGAAGGCGACCGCGCCCGCCAGGATGAGCCCGCCCAGGACGGCCGGCAGGTGGCCCTCGGAGGCCAGGCCGAGGATGGACATGTCCCCGTTGATGCCGGGCATGAGGATCGCGGCCGCCGAGGCCAGCAGGACGACGGGGACGAACACCAGGAAGCTGGTGAACAGCATTCCCAGGGTCGAGGAGCGGGCCTCGCGCTCGTTCTTGGCCGCGGTGAGGCGCTGGTAGATGTTCTGGTCGGCGAGCAGCAGCAGGAACAGCGGCAGGAAGTAGCCGAGCAGTTGCAGGGCGGTGAGCCCGCCGGTGAACGTCGTCGACTGCTCGGGCAGGCCCTTCCAGTACGCGGCCGGGCCTCCGATGGCGGCGAAGACCAGCGGCAGGGACACGAACAGGCCGAGCACGATGAGGATGGCCGAGAAGAAGTCGGTGTAGGCGACCGAGAACAGGCCGCCGGTCACGGTGAGGAGGGTGACCACGACCGCGACCAGGATGGTCCCCTGGGTCGCCGACAGCGGCGTGATCAGGCTGACGACGTAGCCGCCCCCGATGAACTGCGAGGCGACCAGGCCGACGTAGGCCAGCGCGGTCACTACGGCGGCCACGGTTCGCACCCCCGTGCCGAACCGCACCTCCAGCAGTTCGGGGATGGTGTGCCGGGAGGCCCTGCGGATGCGGCGGGCCGCCAGCAGCAGGACCAGGATTCCCAGCGGCGTGCCCAGGAAGAAGACCAGCCCGGCGATCGGGCCGTAGGTGTAGGCGAAGTTCGCGCCGCCGATGATGGTGCCCGAGCCGACCCAGGTGACCAGCATCGTGGCGACCATGACGGGCTTGGGCAGGCTGCGCCCGGCGAAGAGGAAGTCGTCCCCGCCGCGCAGGCGGCCGGAACGGGCGAAGTACAGCGCGATGCCGACCATGGCCAGGAGGTACACGGCGAGGATCGCGACATGGATCGTCTGCATGGGCCGCCTTCAGGGTGAGATGGGGGAAGTCCTGCCGAACACCGGCCGGACGAACTCCGACCGGCTCATGTAAACAGCCCATCCGTGAATCATGCAACACTTATTGCACTCAGTGTGGCTCAGATCACTCATCTCGTGTGCGGGCTCCGTTTCCCCAGGCCACCGCCCCGGACACCGCTCAGAAGAGCTCCGCCCGCTCCCACAGCCGCTCGGCGTCGCGCACCGCCCGCAGCACCGACTCCCCGCCCACGCGGGCGAGTTCGGACAGGATCGCGTGCACCACCGCCATCGACGGCGTGAGGGAGGGGAACATGGTCACGCTCTCGCTGGGCACTACCACCACGTGCGCCGCGCCCGCGACCAGCGGGGAGTCCCGGCGGTCGGTGATCACCGCGACCGGCACCGACCGCTCCCGCGCGATGAGCGCCGCCGAGCGCAGCGCCGTGGGCAGCCGCCACAGGTCACAGGCCACCAGCAGGTCGCCCTCGCCCATCTTGGACAACACGTTGACCAGCGATGTTCCGCCGAGATCGCGCATCTGGACGTCGTAGCCCATCGTCGAGGCCGCGTGCGCGAGCTGCAGTCCCGGCGCCGCGAAGGTGCCCGAACCCAGCACGAGCGTGCGCCGGGCGCCGTGGACCGCCGCCGCGAGCGCCCGCACCGTCTCGACGTCGATGGTGCTCTCCAGCAGGCGGAGTCCCTCCACGTCGGCGCGCACGGCCGCCCGGACCGGGTCGGCGTCGGCGCCGGCGTGCTCGGCCAGGACCTCGCCGGCGCTGAGCGAGGCCAGGTAGCGCGACCGCAGCTCCAGGCGCAGCGCCGGCCAGCCGGCGAAGCCCAGCGCCTGGGCGGCGCGCACTACCGTGGCGACGTTGACCTGCGCGCGTTCGGCCAGCTCGGCCGTGCTCGCGTACGAGGCGAACCTCGGCTCGTCGCGCAGCACGCGGACCACCCGCTCGGCGGCGCGCCCGAGCCGCCCACCCGCCAGCGCCGCCTCGATCCAGTCCGACATCGCCCCTCCGTCTCCGGTGCGGCACCGCCGGACTCCCCGGTACGCACCGCCCCTCAAGCGATACCACCACCCGCCCGCGCACCCGCTCAGTGATGCAACATATATTGCAGGAAGGTGTCCAACCGCTCCACCGGAGGTGTCCATGACCCCATCCACCCGCCCCGCCGTCCTCTTCACCGGCGCAGGCCTGCTCGACCCCGAGGACGGCACCCGGACGCCGGACTCCTGGCTCCTGGTGACGGAGGGCCGTATCACCGGGAGCGGCCGGGGACCCGCGCCGGAGACCGCGCCCGGCACCGAGGTCGTCGACCTCGCGGGCGCCACCCTGATGCCCGGCCTCATCGACGCCCACGTGCACCCCACCGCGTTCAGCGCCGACCTCGGCGCCGCGATGGACCACGCCCCCTCCTACGTCGCCTCCTACGCGGGCCGCGCCCTGGAGGCCATGCTCCGCCGCGGCTTCACCACGGTCCGCGACGTCGCCGGCGGCGACTGGGGCCTGTCCCAGGCGGTCGACGAAGGGCTCGTCAACGGGCCGCGGCTCATGTTCGGCGGCAAGGCGCTGTCCCAGACGGGCGGCCACGGGGACTTCCGCGGACCCGGCCGCCAGGGCAACGACACCCATGCCTGCTGCCCCGGGGCCGGACTCGTGTGCGACGGACCCGTCGAGTTCCGCCGCGCCGCCCGCGAACAGCTGCGCACCGGCGCCCACCACCTCAAGATCATGCTCTCCGGCGGGGTCGCCTCCCCCACCGACCGCATCGACTCCACCCAGTCGTCCGAGGACGAGATCCGCGCCGTCGTGGAGGAGGCCGAGGCCGCCAACCGCTACGTCACCGGGCACGCCTACACCGCGCGCGCCGTCAACCGCGGCCTGCGCCTGGGCGTGCGCTGCATCGAGCACGGCAACCTCATCGACGAGAGCAGCCTCGAACTGTTCCTGGAGCACGACGCCTACCTGGTGCCCACCCTGGTCACCTACCAGGAGCTGTCCCGCCAGGGCGCGGCCAACGGCCTGCCGCCGGCCGGTCAGGACAAGGTCGACACCGTGCTCACCAAGGGCCTGGAGGCGCTGCGCATGGCGCACGAGGCAGGGGTGAACCTCGTCTACGGCTCCGACCTGCTCGGCGGGATGCAGAACCACCAGAACGAGGAGTTCGCCATCCGCGGCCGGGTGCAGCCCGCCGCCGACGTCGTGCGCGCGGCCACCGTCAACGCCGCCCGGCTGCTCGGCCTGGAGGGCGAGATCGGCACCCTCCGCGACGGCGCCCGCGCCGACCTCGTCGTCGTGGACGGCGACCCGCTCGCCGACATCGGCGTGCTCGCCGACCCCGACAACGTCCGCGCCGTGCTGCGCGACGGCCGCGTCCGCCACGAGCACACCGCGGACTGACCACCGCCGCCCGCTCGATCCGACGGCGCCGGCCGGCCCGTCCCGGCCTCGTCCGCCCCGCCCCGGTCCGCGCTCTCGTGTCCACACGCGCCACAGGGCCGACCGCCGCGACACGCGCGGCGGCCGGCCCCCGCTCGCCCGGTCAGGCCAGGCTGCGGCGCGGGTTCTTGGCGGGGGCGGTCATCGACATCCGCACCACCGCCGGGACCCGCTCCTGCTCCAGTGCGCGGCGCAGGTCGGCCAGGGCCTCGGACCGCACCCGCCGCCACACCCCCGCCACGTCCGCGTCGTCCTCCAGCGTCAGCGCCAGGCGCAGGTGCGGCTCGTCGCTGGACTCGGTCAGCCGTGCCCGGGCCCGGCGCACGCCCGGATACTCGGCGACCTCCTGCTCCAGGGCGCCGCGCGCCACGCTCTCGCTGATCTCCACCCGCCCCTCGGGGGCCTGTTCCAGGACCAGGCGGCCCAGCGTGTCGTTCATGCCCTGCACGAGCAGCCAGCGCAGAGCGAGGAAGGCCGCGACGAAGGCCAGCGCCACCGCGACGTAGGGCGCCCACCGGCTCCCGAGCACCTCCTGGGCGGCGGGCCCCAGGAGGGCCTGCCCGGCCAGGTCCGCGCCGAACAGCCCCTGTCCCAGCGCCAGCGCGCCCAGACCGCCCGCCAGGAGCACTCCGCCCACCAGCGTCAGGCCGAGCCGGTTGCCCCGCGCCGACCTGCGATTCCTGTCCCGCGCCATCGTCAACCCTCCGCGTGCCGCACGTGCGTGACGATCCGCATGCTGCGCAGCGGCGCCAACTCCTCCAGCCGCCGCTCCACCGCCGCGGTCACCCCCTCGGCCAGCCCCTCCGACGTGCGCATGCCGGTCCGCACGTGCACCCGCAGCCGGTGGCCCCGGACCACCACGTGCGCACTCTCCACACCGCCGACCTCCTGCGCGGCCGCGCTCACCGCCCGGCGCAGCGCCGGCCGCGTCAGGCCGACCACCAGCGCCGGGTCCCCCGTGCGCAGCGCCGTCCAGCGGCTCCGGCCCGGCGCGAGCGCCAGCACGATCAGCGCCAGCCCGATCAGCGCCAGGACCGCGGAGGCGATCTGCACCGAGGGCTGCGACCAGGTCGTGGTGGCCGCGAACTCCCCGGCCCGCCCGACCGGGATCAGCCCCAGCGGACTGCCGGCCAGGGCGGAGATGACCTCGGCCGCCGCCACCACGGCCACCAACAGAATCGCCAGCCCCGTGATCACCGCGGGCCACGACCGGCGGGGGCGGAACGTGTGGACCGCCACCCGTGTCGCCTTCCGCTCCACGCCCTGGTCCGGGCGGCCGAGCACCTCTTCGACGGTGGTCATGTCAGCGCACCAACTCCGCGATCTCGATGTCGATGTGGTGGACGGTCCTGCCGGTCGTCCACTCGACCCGGTCCTTGACGTGTTCGCGCACCCGGCCCGCGACCTCGCGCACGGCCAACGGGTAGCGCACGGCGATCCGCAGCCGCAGCAGGACGACGTCACCGCTCGTCCGGGCGCGGGCGGGACGCGCGCGGATCGCGCGCGCCCCGTCCACTTCGCTCACTGCGCGGGCCGCCGCCTTCTCGATGACGCCCGAGGCGATCTCCGTGCGGCCGCCGGGGTCACGGGCGGGTCCGCCTTCGCGGAGCCGTCCCGTCCTCCCCCGCGGCTCGGTGTCCACTCGCTGGCGGGGTACCGCGTCGGTTCGTGTTCCGGCCACGTCGCCCCTCAGGCCGATCGCCGCGTGAACATCTCGGCCAGGTCGATCTCGCCCTCCATCGCCCGGCCGGCGACGAAGCCGACCAGCCCGAGGACCAGGACCAGCGCGAAGGCCGTGAAACCGCCGAACGCGCCGGCCAGACCCAGTACTGTCCCGTAGGACAACCCAACGATCGGCCACATGGCTTCCCCCTCTTGTCCAGCTGTGTCCAGCACCCTGTCACCTCAACCACTCGCGCGGCTGCCCCCGCCGAGTCCCGCGACCACGTCCTCGACGTAGACGTGGACGGCCCGGCCGGCCGCCATCGGTGCCAGGACGGCCCGGATCTCAGCCGTGATGTCCTGGATCGGGCGGCCGTACCGGACCACCACGCCGACCTCGACATGGTCGTCGCGGACCGCGACTCCGCGCACCCGTCCGCCCGGCACGGGTGTCTGGAGGGTTCCGAACCCTCCTGCCGACAGCTCTACGACGTCCGGGCGGTCCGCGACGGCCTCCGCCAGCACGCGGGCCACCTCACCCGGGTCACGGGCGTCGGCCGCCACTACCGGACCCGTGACTCGGAGGCCGCGTCCTCGTCACCCTGGTCGTCGTCGGGCAGGTGGATGTCGCCCACCTTGATGTTGATCTCCGTGACCTCCAGGCCGGTCATGCGCTCGACGGCCGAGGTGACGTTGCGGCGCACCGCCGCGGCCATGTCCTGGATGGCGGTGCCGTACTCGACGACGACGTCGATGTCGACGGCCGCCTGGCGCTCACCGACCTCGACCGCCACCCCGCGCGCGACCGACGAGTCGCCCCCGGTCATGGCCTCCCTGACGGCACCGACCGCGCGGGCCGCTCCGCCGCCCATGGCGTGCACACCGCCGATCTCCCGTGCCGCCATTCCGGCGATCTTGGCCACGACGGCGTCGGCGATCTGGGTCCGGCCCGACCCGTCGTGCGACGTGCTCTGCCCGCTCCTGGCCGTGCGTGCTTCCGGCACTGCGGCCTCGGTCCTCGTATCCGACACTGGTTCCCCTTCCGCGGTGGTGGGACGGCTCTGCTGCGACGGTGTCAGCGGTTGAAGGTGTCCTTGATCCGCTTGGTCGCCGACTCGGCCGCCTCGGCGGCCTTGCCCTTGAACTCCTGGGCCTTCTCCTTGGCCTTGTCCGCGGTGTCCTTGGCCTGGCCCTTGGCCTGGTCGGTCTTGCCCTCGGCCTCCGTGCCCCTGTCCCCGGTGGCCTTGCCGAACGCTTCCTTGCCCTTGCCGACCGCGTCGTCGAAGTGCTTGCCCATGAGTGCCCCCTGCCGGGTCACACGACCCGGAAATAGCTGACCGAAACCCGTCCGACGGTGTACTCCAGGCCGTCGCACGAGTATGGAACCATTCACACCATATACACACCGTGAGCCACAGACAAGATACTCTGAGCGATAATTCGCAGGTCACGAGGGTCATGTCAAGACCATGTGTGCCCCAATTCCCGACCGGAAACCCACCCGGCCCCAGAAACACCGAAGGGGCGCCCGAAGGCGCCCCCCATGTGTCCGAAAAAAGTTTCCGACGGCCGTCCCCTGGCGGGTCAGCCGAAGATGACGGTCTTCTCGCCGTTCATCAGCACACGGCGCTGCGCGTGCCAGTTCACCGCGCGCGCCAACGCCACCGACTCCAGGTCGCGGCCGATCGCCGTCAGCCGCTCCGGGCTGTCGGTGTGGGCCACCCGGGAGACCTCCTGCTCGATGATCGGTCCCTCGTCGAGGTCGGCGGTGACGTAGTGGGCGGTCGCGCCGATGAGCTTGACGCCGCGCGCGTGGGCCTGGTGGTAGGGGCGCGCGCCCTTGAAGCTCGGCAGGAACGAATGGTGGATGTTGATGATCCGGCCGGACATCTTGGTGCACAGCTGCTCCGAGAGCACCTGCATGTACCGGGCCAGGACGATGAGGTCCACGTCGTAGGAGCCGACCAGCTCCAGCAGCCGCGCCTCCTGCTCCGGCTTGGACTGGGCGTTGACCGGCAGGTGGTGGAAGTCCACCCCGTAGGAGTCGGCCAGGAACCCCAGGTCGGGGTGGTTGGAGACCACGGCCGCGATGTCGACGTCGAGCAGGCCGCTGCGCTGGCGGTAGAGCAGGTCGTTGAGGCAGTGCCCGAACTTGGACACCATCACGATCATGCGGGGGCGCACGTCGGTCGCCTGCAGGCTCCACTCCACGACCGGGTCGCCGGCCCCCTCGCCGAAGTCCCCGGCCAGGGCGGCGAACGCGCCGCGCAGGGTGTCCTCGCCCACCACGCCGTGCTCGCCGCGCTCGGCGAGGAACTGCATGCGCAGGAAGAACCGACCGGTGTAGTGGTCGCCGTACTGCTGACTCTCGGTGATGTTGCAACCGTGGTCGGACAGCAGGTTGGCCACCGCCGCGACGATGCCCCGGCTGTCGGGGCACGAAAGGGTCAGGATGTACTCGCGCTCACTCATGGATCGGTTCCACTCCCGGGATCGGACCGGCTGATCAGCCGTGACCTCCCAGAGTAGCGAGCCCGCGCAAACCGCGGGTCCCGATCCCCCGGCTCCGTGCCCCTCCCCGCGGAGCCCACCGCGACGAGATCATGCGCCCCGGGCAATATGAAAGACATTCATGTTCTGGCATCCTCATGGCATGACACGTCTGCGCGAGACCTACGACACCGCCACACGCGACCTGGAACCCCCCTTCGCCATGGTCGACCTGGCGGCGCTGCGCGCCAACGCCGCCGAGCTCACCCGGCGCGCGCACGGCCGCCCCGTGCGCGTCGCCAGCAAGTCCGTGCGCAGCCGCGACCTGCTCCGGACCGTCCTGGAGCTGCCCGGCTACGCCGGCGTCATGGCCTTCACCCTCCCCGAAGCCCTCTGGCTCGCCTCCGGCGGCCCGGACGACCCCCTGGCGCGCGACATCCTCGTCGCCTACCCCACCGCCGACCGCGGTGCCCTGGTCCGGCTCGCCCGCGACCCCGAGGCCGCCCGCGTCATCACCGTGATGGTGGACGACACCGCCCACCTGGACCTGATCGCCTCCGCCGTCGCCGAGGCCGGCGCCGACGGCTCGGAGTCCTCCCCTGTCCGGGTGTGCCTGGACATCGACACCAGCTGGCAGCCGCTCGGCTCCGGCCTGCGCATCGGCAGCTACCGCTCCCCCGTGCGCACACCCGAGCAGGCGGCCGCGCTCGCCCGCGCCGTCGTGCGCCGCCCGGAGCTGGTCCTGGACGGCATCATGGCCTACGAGGGCCAGATCGCCGGAGTCGGCGACGCCCCGCCCGGACGCCCCCTCTACGGCCGCCTGCTGCGCGCCGTCCAGCGCCGCTCGGCGATCGAGCTGGCGCGGCGCCGGGCCGCGATCGTCCGGGCCGTACGCGCCGTCACCGACCTGCGCTTCGTCAACGGCGGCGGTACCGGCAGCCTGCACACCACCGGACGGGAACGCGCCGTCACCGAAGTCGCCGCCGGATCCGGGCTCTTCCACCCGCACCTGTTCGACCACTACCGGTCCTTCGACGGGCGCCCCGCCGCGCTCTTCGCGCTCCCCGTGGTGCGCCGCCCCGCCCCCGGCGTGGCCACCGTGCTCGGCGGCGGCTACCCCGCCTCCGGCCCCGCCGACCGGTTCCGGGCACCGCTGCCGCACCTGCCCGCGGGGCTCTCCTTCACCGCCAACGAGGGGGCCGGCGAGGTCCAGACGCCCCTGGTGGGCGCCGCCGCCGACCGCCTCGACATCGGCGACCGGGTGTGGATGCGCCACGCCAAGGCCGGGGAGCTGTGCGAGCGCTTCGACACGCTGCACCTGGTCGACTCCGACACCGGCGCCCACGTGGGCACCGCCCCCACCTACCGCGGGGAGGGCCGCACGTTCCTCTGACGCGCGCGCAGCGAGTACATCAGCGGGATCGGCGGACGCTCCGGCGGGAACCGGTACATCCCGTCGTCCCCGCGCCGTAGATCGGGGAAGCGCTGGAACAGGGTGGCGGTGTGCTCGTGCAGGAACTCGATCCGCAACCCGGCCGTCGCCAGGGCGGTCACCACCTCCCCGAGCGAGTGGCGCCACTGCACCGACACGGCCTTCTCCAGCGGGGCGCCGTCGGTGTAGCTGTTGGGGTCCTCGCAGACCTCGCCCCCGGCGTTGAAGTAGCCCTCCTCCACACTCCGGCCGTCCGCCCCCAGAACGTCGGTCAGCGGGTGGAACTCCGCGAGGTAGAGGAAGCCGCCGTCGTCGAGCGCGTCCGCCACCACGTCCGCCCAGCGGGTCAGGTCCGGCAGCCAGACCAGGGAGCCGATGCCGGTGTAGACGATGTCGAAGCGCTCCCCACCCAGGGACTCGCGCGCCTCGTGGACGTCGGAGACGACGAACCGGGCGGGCGTCCCGATGTCCCGCGCCAGCCCCCGCGCCGTACGGATCGCGGCCTCGGTGAAGTCCAGTCCGGTGACCGCCGCCCCGCGGCGCGCCCAGGACAGCGTGTCCTGCCCCATGTGGCACTGCAGGTGCAGCAGGCTGCGGCCGGACACGTCGCCGACCTCGGCGAGCTCGAAGTCGCGCAGCGTGCAGGCGCCCTCCCGGAACCGGGGCAGGTCGTAGTAGTCGCTGTCGGCGTGCACACGGGTCCGGTCGTCCCAGTTCTCCCGGTTGGCGCTGAGCCAGTCCTCGGTCATGGCCGCGACGCTATCGAGGCGAGCGCGCGCCCCACAACGGGATTTCGACGGCACGAGGGGCCCGTGCCATGCGCACGGGCCCCTCGACCGATCCTCTGCTTCGGCTAGCCGCGCTTGCGGCGCACCGCCCAGGCCACCACGCCCGCGGTGACGACCGCACCGATCCCGGCCATCAGCAGCAGGGCCTCGGTGGAGATCCTGCCGCGTGCCTCGTAGGTGGTGACCACGTCGTCGTCGCCCTTGAGGCGGATACTGCCCTCCTCGGGCTCGACGAGGTGGCTCTCGACCCGGACGGCGCCGCCGACCACCAGGGCACGGGCCTCGTCCACCAGGCGGGTCCCGCGCTCCTTGGCCTTGGCGACCTGCCGGCGCGCGATGTTCGCGGGGCGGGCCTGCTCGCCGAGCTCGTCCAGGGTTCGCGCCAGCTGCCGCTGTTCGCGGTTGATCTCGGCCTCGACCTCCGCCGGTGTCTGGCGCGGTTCGGTGTCGCGTCCCGTCATGGGCAGCCTCTCTCCATCAGCGCATCGTGGTCTGGGAACCCGTGTCCGAGCCGGTGCCCCGGCCCTCATCCTCCGCGCCGTCGGACGGACCGGAGAACCTCAGCGCGCCGTCGATCCCGTCGACCACGCGGAAGAAGTCCCGCGTGGACAACCACAGTTTATAGATGATCGCGATCTCGAACGCGAGAAGCAAAACGCCCGCGACCGCGGCGATCCAGCCGACCAGCGACGGCATCGCGAAGATCGCCATCGCCAGCGGCGCGATCACGAACACCGCCATCTGGAACTCGATGCCGCCGACCAGGTGGGTACGGACCCGCCGGGCGCTCAACGCGCCCCAGAACCGCTGGTACCAGGGGAACCGGGTCCGGAACTCCTGGTGCAGGTCCACCTTCGGCAGCGTCAGGTCCGGCTGCTTGCCGGCCGTGCGGTGGTTGCGCGCCTCGCGCTCGTTCTGGCTGTGCAGGATCTGCTCCAACACGCCGATGCCGTGCCGCAGGACGGCCTGCTCGCCGCCGTCGCTCATCGGCCGGTCCCCGCCCTGGGGGTCGGGCTCCAGCATCGACAGCGTGGCGCGTGCGCGCTCCAGGGCGGCGGCCAGGTGCGAGCGCATCTCCCGGCGCAGCTTGTACACCTGCAACGCGTTCAGGTAGCGCAGCATGTCGACGAAGACCACGGCCAGCGCCAGCCACACGTAGACCACGGGCGCGGCGTCGGGGTTCTCCTCCTGGGCGAGCACGTACTGCCCGCCCATCAGAGCCACCGCGCACACCAGCACGCGGAAGCGGTCGGAGACGTAGTCCATCCACGCGCCGATGAGGGTCTCGGAGTCGGTGAGCCGCGCGAGCTTGCCGTCCACGCAGTCCACGACGAAGCACAGGAAGTAGAGCACGGCGCCCAGGGCGAGCGCCTGCCGGTAGCCCAACGCGAAGCAGACCGCCGCGCCCAGCCCGAGGAAGAGCGCGGCCACCGTGAGCTGGTTGGGCGTGACCGACGTCCGGTTCGCCACCACGCGCACGAGCCGGACCGCCATCGGGTCCACGAGATAGACCGTCCACCAGGAGTCGCGCTCCTTGAGGGTACGGGTCCTGACCTCGTCGAGTGTGAATCCAGGCATCGTCGCCAATACTCCCCAACGCGAAGCGGATGTGTTCCGGAAACCTGCTGCTGGAGGTCATCTGCAGCCAGAACATGAGTGCGGTCAACAATAGGTGATCAGAGGGCTGGTCACCGACCTCGTGAACCAACCGAACCGGAATCGCAACAGACCGCGAGCGCCCGCTCCCCCGGGATGGCTAGTGTGAGGACACACGATCCCGAGAGGAACGGAACACCACGTGAGCGACCCGATCCGCTTGGAAGCCGGAGATCCGGCACCGGACTTCACCCTCGACGACGCCGACGGCAAGCCCGTGACCCTCAGCCAGGTCCTGGCCGACACCGGTAAGCGCGTCGTGCTGTACTTCTACCCGGCGGCCATGACGCCCGGCTGCACCACGGAGGCCTGCGACTTCCGCGACAACCTCCGGGACTTCGACTCCGCCGGGCTCACCGTGCTGGGCGTGTCCCCGGACTCGAGCGACAAGCTCGCCAAGTTCCGGGACAAGGAGGGTCTGACCTTCACCCTGCTCGGTGACCCGGACAAGGAAACCCTGCGGGCCTACGGGGCCTTCGGTGAGAAGAAGAACTACGGCCGCGTCGTCCAGGGCGTCATCCGCTCCACCGTCATCGTCGGCACCGACGGCAGGGTCGAGCGGGCCTTCTACAACGTGAAGGCGACCGGCCACGTCGACCGCATCAAGCGGGAACTGGGAGTCTAGGCACCGGAGCCGGATCGTCTCGATCGCCGGTATGGTGGTCCCCGGCGGGGCCGTAGTCCAATTGGCAGGAGACGCCAGCTTTAGGTGCTGTACAGTGCGGGTTCGAGTCCCGCCGGCCCCACGTCGCACGGAGCGCGCGGACCCACCGGTCCGCGCGCTTCTGTGCTTTCTGGCGTCCTCGCAGGCTCGGACGCGCATTCGGGGCGCCGGAAGCCAGTGTTCTTCGTCGTCGACTTGCCTGGCTCGCAATCCCGCCCGTCGCCCGCCACCACCCTCAACGGACGCCTGCGGCGCGGTCCTTCCTGCGGCGGCCCCGTCTCCTCCTGCAGAACACTGGCGCGCCCCTCACTACTACCCCTGTGGTCACGCCACCTGAACGGCCCACCTTTCACCCCTTGAGGTCCCGTAGGACCGTGCCTTGGCCTTCAACCAACTGGGATACAGGTGGCACGCCCGTCGTGGGGGCGAGTTGAACGGTCCTGCACCCGGGGACCCCAAGGGGTTGGACGCGCACGCGTCATCCTGCGGCCCCCCGGTAGTTAAAGGTCAGCGGTCCCGCGCCCCGGGTCTCCCCAGGGGGTCTATCCGGGCCAAAGCAGGAAGGACCGCGCCGAAGGCGTCCGTTGAGGGTGGTGGCGGGCGACGGCGTGGGCACGAGGGAGTGCACCGGAAGGCGCGAAGGCCCCGGCGCCCCGAGCGCCCCTCAGCGGCCCATCAGGGCCCACAGCACGATGGCCAGCAGCACCAGGACCCCGAGGACCACGGCGGCCACCACCGGCAGTCGGCTGTGCTCGGCGTGCCGGCCGGAGTGGGTCAGGCCCAGCGTGTCCGTGGACTCGCGGATCGAGGTCATGATCGAGTTCATCGCCTCGGGGCTGTGCCGCAGCCGCTCGTTGAGCGACTCGGCCAGGACCCGGCCCCCGGCACGGAAGTGCTCCTTGGCCTGCTCCCGCGCGGACTCGTGGACCTCGCCCGCCTCGTCCTCGACGTCCTCGACGTCCTCGTCGGTGTCCACGCCCTTGCCCACGGGCCGGGGCGCGGCCGCGCCCGGGCGCGGCTCGGCGGGGGTCGCCTTGCCCTCGGCCGCGGTCTCGGGGCTGGTCTCGGGCGCCCACGGGGCCAGCGCGGCGATGCGCAGCATCTTGGTGGCGTTCTCCGCGGTCAGCCGCTCCCCCGGCTCCACCTTGAGCAGGCCGGCGAGCACCGGGGCCAGCGGACCGGCGTTGCCGGCCGCGGCCGGCTCGTCCAACTGCTCCTGGCGCAGGATCTTGATGTAGCCCTTGCGGTCGTAGGGCGGGTGGCCCTCCACCGCGGCGTACAGGGTGGCGCCCAGCGACCACAGGTCCGACTCCGGACCGACCGGACCGGCCTTGGCGCGCTCCGGCGGGATGTAGGCGGGCGATCCGATGATGCGGCCCGACTCGCTCAGCGCGGACTCGCCGTTCCAGGCGGCGAGCCCGAAGTCGGTGAGCACGACCCGCCCCTGCGGGCTGATCATGACGTTGTCGGGCTTGATGTCGCGGTGGACGATGCCCTCGGCGTGCGCGACCTTGAGGGCGTCGATGAGCTGGAGCCCGATCTCGGCCACCCGCTGGTAGGGCAGGGGGCTCACTCTGAGCAGCTCCTCCAGCGTGGAGGCCTCGACCAGCTCCATGACGATCCACGGCCGGTCGTCCTCGTCCACCACGTCCAGGACGGTGACCAGGCTGGGGTGGGTGAGGCGGCCGGCGACGCGGGCCTCCCGCGTGGTGCGCTGGAGCAGCCCCTCGCGCTCGGATCGGCTCAGGTCCGCGGGCAGCCGCAGCTCCTTGACCGCGACCTCGCGGTCGATGACCAGGTCGGTGGCGCGCCACACCGTGCCGACACCGCCCCGGGCGATCTCCGAGACGAGCTGGTAGCGCCCCTTCAACAGCCGGCCGTCAGCTCCGGAGCCGTCCATGGTGGCACCTTCCGGGCGTGCTGAGCCGGGCGACGCCTCGGGCCGCCGGGTGTGGGGGTTGTCTAGGGAGGACACGGTTATCCACGGGTCCATTCACCGGCCATGGTGGCCTCCTGCGGAGCATTGCGGTCGCTGTCACCACGTAGGTGCACGGATCACTCGTTATACCAGCAGGACGCCTGGTCCACGTTGGTAGTTGCCATAAGACTGGCACATAGGTTCGCTTTCGTTATGTCCGGCGAAACCCTGTGTATGCAGTGACTTGCCTCTCCCTTACCCTGCCTTGCCCACCTGGGGAAAGAAGGTCCGACCGCGGTGCCGTGCGGGCGCCCGGCCACAGCGCTCCGGGCGCCCGCACGTCCCCGGTCAGATCAGGGGGAGGTCCCGGTTCAGGTCCACAGGGACTCGGGGCTGCGGACCTCGACCGGGCCGGCGCCGACGTCGGCGAGCGGCTCGCGCAGGCGCTCGGCGTCGCCGACCACGACCACGACGGCCTCCTCGGGGTGCAGGTACTCCACCGCGGCGCTGTTGAGCTTGTCCTCGGTGAGCGCCTCGTACCCCGCGCGGTGGCGGTCCACGTGGTCGTCGGGCAGGTCGTGCACGACCATGTCGACCAGGGCGGAGGCCATGGCGCGCGCGGTGGAGTAGCTGACCGGCAGCCCCACCGTGTTGGACTCGCGCACCGAGACCAGCTCCTCGGTGGTGACGCCGGAGGAGCGCAGCTTGGCGATCTGCTCCAGGGACGCGGTGATCGAGTGCGCCGTGGTGTCCGCCTCCACCTGGGTGGTGGCGAAGAAGACCCCGCTGTCGCGGCGCAGGTCGAACCGCGAACCGGCGCCGTAGGTGTAGCCCAGGCGCTCGCGCAGCTCCATGTTGAGCCGGGAGGTGAACAGCCCGCCGAGCACCTCGCTGATGCCCTCGGCCCGGGGCAGGTCCACCTGCGACCGGGAGGGGGCGCGGTGCGCGATGACCAGCGCCGACTGCACCGAGCCGGGCCGGTCCACGATCAGCACGCGCGGCAGCTCCCCCGGCGGCGGCGCGGGCGCCTCGACCTCGCGCACCGGAGTGGCGGCGGCGTCGCCGAACACGGTCTTGCCCAGGTCCTCCAGGTCGACCCCGGTCAGGTCGCCGACCACGACCAGGGTCCCGGCCACGGAGGCGATCGAGTCGGCGTGGAAGGCGGCCACGGTCTCGGGTTCGACCTGGGCCAGCTTGACCGGTCCGCCGGCCAGCGGAGTGGCGTAGCGGCCCGTGAAGAGCTGTCCGCCCAGGCTGCGCATGGCCAGGGTGGAGGCGGAGGCCGCCTCCAGCCAGAACCGCTCCAGGAGCTGGTCGCGGCGGCGGACGATGTCGTCGGCGGTGAGCGCCGGACGGCGCACGGCGTCGGCGAACAGGCGCACGGCCTCGCCCAGGCGGTTGGCCGGGGCGTCGAGGCCGGTGATGAACCCGTCCCAGTTGACCCGCGAGACCCACTCGGCGCCGTGGCGCTCCAGGGCGGGCGCCAGCGAGCTGTTGCCGTCGGGGCCGTCCTCCAGCACCTCGCTGGTCAGGGAGCCGACGCCCATGGCGTCCAGCGGCTCGACGGCGCCGCCGTAGGGGTGGACCAGGCGCAGCGACGCGAGGCGCTGCCCGGGCACGTCGATGGCGACGACGGTGCCGCCTCCGACGGTGATCCGTTGGGGCTTGGGAAAGGTGTAGGACGCTGGAGTACCGATGTCGGGTCGGAGCATGCTCTGTGGCTCTTTCTGCGGCTTGCGGTGACGCGGTGACAGGGCCAAGGGGTGGCGGGGCGCGGCGGCCCCGCCGGTACGGCCTAGGGCGCCGGTGCCGGTGCGGCCTCGGCCGTCTCGGCGTCGGCCGTCTCGGGGTCGAAGCGGACGACGAGCAGGTTGTCGTCGACCAGCAGGCGCTCCGCCGCGGCGCGCACCTCCTCCGCGGTGATGTCGCTCCAGCGCTCGGGCCAGGTGTAGGCGAGCTCGGGGTCGTCGAACAGCTGGGTGCAGGAGCCGATGGAGTCGGCCAGCCCGGAGGGGCTGGAGATGGACTGCAGGTGGTCGCGCTCCAGGACGGCGCGCGCCCGGTCGAGCTCGTCCTCGGTGATGCCCGCGGCGAGCTTGGCCAGCTCCTCGCGCATGGCCTCCTCCAGCGCGTCGCCGCTGACGCCGTCACGGGCGAGCATGTTCACCAGCAGGAGGCTGTCGGTGTAGCGGAACGGCAGGATGTCGGCCGAGCCGCCGCCGTCGTCGGCGGCGATGGGGCGGTCGACCACCAGGGAGCGGTACAGGCGGCTGCCCTGCCCCTGCCCCAGCACGGCCGAGGCCAGGTGCATCACGTCGAACCCGCGGCTGCCGTAGGCGCCGACGCGGTAGCCCAGGAACACCCCGGCGGCGGGCACGTTCTCGGTGACGGCGTCGCGCACGGGGCCGCCCAGCGGCTGCGGCAGCGAGGCGTCGGGGGCCTCGGGGACGAAGTCGCGGGCCGGGAGGTGGCCGAAGTACTTCTCCACACGCGCCAGCACGTCCTCGGGGTCGAGGTCGCTGACCACGGTGAGCACGCAGTTGTCCGGCCCGTAGTGGGCCTTGTGGAACGACTTGACGTAGTCCAGGTCGGCGTCGTCCAGGTCGGCCATGGAGCCGATCGTGGGGTGGTGGTAGGGGTGGCCCTCGGGGTAGGCCAGGCCCAGGATGCGCTCCAGGGCGGTGCCGTAGGGCTGGTTGTCGTAGCGCTGGCGGCGCTCGTTCTTGACGACGTCGCGCTGGTTGTCCAGCACCTCCTGCGTCATGCCGTCGCGCAGGGTCTCCAGGCGGTCGGCCTCCAGCCACAGGACGCGGTCCAGGGCGTGCTCGGGGACCGTCTCGTAGTAGTTCGTGCGGTCGGTGGAGGTGGAGGCGTTGATGTCGCCGCCCAGCCGCTCGACCTCCTCGAAGTGCTCGCCCTTGGCGACGTTGCCGCTGCCCTGGAACATCAGGTGCTCGAACAGGTGCGCGAAGCCGGTACGCCCAGGTACCTCGTGGCGGGAGCCGACGCCGTACCACAGGTTCACGGCGGCGACCTGGCCGGTGGAGGCCGGTGCGGTCACCAGACGCAATCCGTTGTCGAGCGTGTACTGACCTACCCGTCCCGCTGCTCCGATGGTCGTCACCAGTGCTGCACCCCGATTCCGCGCCGTAGCTGAACTGCCGTCGTCACCGCCGACTGCCGTGTGACGCCTACGACCCTACGGCCTCACCGGAGCATCGGGACACCCGAACGGTGAATCGGACACCGTTCGCCCGTAAGGTCCACGAAGCGGGACCGCCGGCCTCAGTCCTGGTATCCGGTGGTGTCCATCGAGGCGGCGATCTGGTCGTAGACCGCGTCGTACTGGGCGTCGGCCGACCACACGTACAGCAGGACGTCGCTGATGGGCAGGAACCACATGCGCACCTCGAACGCGTCGTCGTTGACACACGTCACGTTCCACAGGGTGTGGTTGGACTTCAGCCCGTCGGCGTGCTCGAACAGGTCCTGGTAGGTGATGGTCGCCGAGTCGACGCCGATGTCACCGGAGGCGGCCGTGTTGAGGCTGCGGCACCGGTCGGTCTCGGCCGCCCAGCCGTCGTCGTCGTGGAAGGCGTCGTCCCGGTTCGGCCAGTCCTGCGGGTGGCCCTCCGCGGCGTGGGGGGTGAGGTGGACCGAACCGTAGGCGCACGCGGGCTGCCCCGGCGGCGTCATGCACAGCGACCCGCCCTCGTTGCTCGTCTCCCAGTCGTCGGGCACGTCGATCGTGACGCCCTCGACCTCGGTGTTGGTGAACCCCTCGGGGCCGGGGCGTTCGAGCGCGGGCATGACCCCGCTCTCGCCGCGTTCGAGTTCGGCCCCTCCGGCCTCGGAGGCACCCGAGCAGGCGCCCAGCGCCAGCACCGCGACGACCGCCGCCGCCCCCGCGCCGACGCGTACGCCGTGCGCTCGGAGCCACCGCCCCTGGACGTGCCCGTCCGTCGTGCCAGCCATGCCTCGTCCCTCTCAGCCGTGCCGGTGCTCGAACCACAATGACCTTAGGGCATCGGGGGCCGGAACGCGCCTGGCGAGGCCCGCTCCCGCGGGCCGTGCGGCGGATCCGCGCCCCTCCGCCACCGCTCGGGACGCTCGTGCGGTTCGGACGGCGGAGTGTGGACACCGGCTACTAGTCTGGGCCCATGGTCGACCTCTCGAAGATCACGGAACCCTTGTCCCTCGCCCGGTTCGGGCCGCGTCCCCAAGGGCCGCTGGTACTCGAACTGGACCTGACCGAAGGGGTCGCCGACGAAGCCGCGCCCGACCCGGTCAGCCAGATCATGAACCGGCGCCGGCAGCACTACCTCGACGTCGTCGAGGGGATCCGCCGCGGCGCCCGGGACGCCGACGTGGCCGCCCTGATCGTGCGGGTCGACGCGCGTTCGCTCGGATTCGCCAAGGTCCAGGAGCTGCGCGACGCCGTCGCCGACTTCCGCGCCACCGGCAAGCCCGCCGTCGCCTGGGCCGACTCCTTCGGCGAGGCCGGCGCCGGGAACCTGCCCTACTACCTCGCGTGCGCCTTCCCCCGCGTGGTCATGGCGCCCACCGGCGTCCTGGGGCTGACCGGCCTGATCATGCGCAGCACCTTCGTCAAGGGCGCCGTGGACAAGCTCGGCGTGACCTTCGAGGTCGGCAAGCGCCACGAGTACAAGAACGCCGCCAACGGCGTGACCGAGACCGGCTTCACCGACGCCCACCGCGAGGCCAGCGACCGGCTCGTCACGTCCCTGGGCGACCAGATCGTCGAAGGTGTGGCCCAGGGCCGCGACCTCACCGACGCCAGGGTCCGCGAGCTGGTCTCCAGCGGCCCCCTGCTCGCCGGCGAGGCGCTGGAGGCCGGGCTCCTGGACGGGCTGGCCTACCGCGACGAGGTCTACGCCGAACTGCTGCAGCAGGTGCGCCACCGGCACCCCAAGGCCCCCGCCCCGGAACTGCGCTTCGTCACGCGCCACCACCGCAAGCACACCCCCGTCCCCCGGCCGCACCTGGGCGGCGGACCCGGCTACATCGCGCTGATCAGCGCCAACGGGGCGATCACCCTGGGCCGCTCCCGCCGTTCGCCACTGGGCGGCGGCACCGTCATGGGCTCGGACACCGTCGCCGCGGCCTTCCGCGCCGCACGCCGCGACCCCCAGGTCAAGGCCGTGGTGTTCCGGGTCGACAGCCGGGGCGGCTCGGCCACCGCCTCCGACGCCATCCGCCGCGAGTCCGCGCTGACCAGCGAACAGGGCATCCCGGTGATCTCCGCGATGGGCGACTTCGCCGCCTCGGGCGGCTACTACGTGACCCTGGGCTCGGACGCCGTCGTCGCCCAGCCCGGCACGGTGACCGGCTCGATCGGCGTCATCCTGGCCAAGCCGGTGTTCGGCGCCCTCATGGAGCGGTTCGGCGTGACCACCGACTCGGTGAGCACCGGCGAGCACGCCGGGATGTTCGACACCGCCCGCCCCTTCAGCGAGTCCGAGTGGGAGCGGGTCAACGCGCTGCTGGACGAGATCTACGAGGACTTCGTCGCCAAGGTCGCGCGCTCGCGCGGGATGACCCGCGACCAGGTGCACGAGGTGGCCCGGGGCCGGGTGTGGACCGGTCAGGACGCCAAGGAGCGCGGTCTGGTCGACGAACTCGGCGGGCTGGAGACGGCCGTGCGCCTGGCGCGGGAGAAGGCGGGCGCCGGCGCGCTGCCCCTGCGCGCCTTCCCCCGCCCGAACCCGCTGGACCGGTTCCGGCCGCACGAGTCGAGTGAGGACCTGGCCGCGGCGCAGCCGCAGAGCGCCCTGGGGGCCTGGAGCGCCTGGGGGCCGCTGGAGCACGCCGCGCGCGCCCTGGGCCTGCCCGCGGGGGGCGCGCTGACACTGGCGGGCGACTGGGAGATCCGTTGACCGGCGCCTACCTGGACGCGATGGCGAAGCTGGCGACCGGCGTCGCCGTGGTCACGGTCGCCGACGGCCGCGACGACATCGGCGCCACGGTGAGCGCGTTCTCCTCGGTGTCGGCGGATCCGCCCGTGGTCTCGATCGGCCTGGCCGCCGACGGCTACATGGCCGAGGTCATCGAGGAGGTCGGCGCGTTCGCCGTGAGCGTGCTGGGCGCCGGCCAGCGCGTGCTGGCCGGCCGGTTCTCCGCCGAGGGCCGCCCGAGCGCCCGGCTGCTGGTGACGGGGGTCCCCCACCACCGGGGCGAGCGCACACGCGCGCTGGTGCTGGACGAGGCCCTGTCCGCGCTGGAGTGCTCGGTGCGTCAGCGCGTGGAGGTGGGCGACCACGTCGTCTTCTTCGCCGACGTGGCGGGCCTTCCCGGGGTCAGGGGGACGGGCCCGTCACTCGTGCGCTGGTCGGGCCGCTACCACACGGTGGACTGACCGGCCGTTCGAGCGCCGACGGAGGGGGCGGGGCCGCCGGGATCAGGCCAGGCCCTCCTCCTCCAGCCACTCCTGGGCGACGTCGGCGGCGTTCTCGTTCTGCACGACCACACGCTCGTTCAGCGCGGTGAGCGCCTCGGTGGTCAGGGCGGCCGAGACGTCGTTGAGCGCGCCCCGGGCGGTCTCGTCGACCTGCTCGGAGTTGATCAGCGGCGTGATGTTCTGCGCCCCGAAGAGGTTCTCCGGGTCCTCCAGCACCACGAAGTCCTCCACCGCGATCTGCGGGTCGGTCGTGAACAGGTTCGCGGCCTGGATGTCACCGTCCAGCAGCGCCTGGGTCAACAGGGCGACCTCCAGCGAGCGGAACTCCTGGAACTCGATCCCGTAGACCTCCTCCAGACCCACCACGCCCTGGTGGCGGGTCTCGAACTCCGGCGGCCCGCCCAGCACCAGCTCGTCGGCGGCCCCGGCCAGGTCCGCGAGCGTGGCCAGGTCGTGCTCCTCGGCGACCTCGCTGGTGACCGTCACCGAGTCCTTGTTCTCGGCGCTGGAGGAGTCCAGGATCTCCAGGGAGTCCGGCAGCGCCTCCGCCACCAGCGCGTTGGTCTCCTCGCTGCTGCCCGTGGGCGCCTCCTCGTCGAGGTAGGCCAGCGTCGCCCCGTTGTACTCGGGGAAGACCGACAGGTTGCCCGACTCGATCTGTGAGTAGTAGACCTCGCGGCTGCCGATGTTGAGCTGGTAGTCGACCTCGACGCCCTGCGCCTCCATCGCGCGGCCGTAGATCTCGGCGAGCAGGGTGCTCTCGGGGAAGTCCGCGGAGCCGATGACGACGGTGCCGGCGTCACCACCGCCCTCCCCGCCTCCGCCGGACTCCTCCTCGTAGGGATCGCTTCCACCGCACGCGCTCAGCATCAGCGCCAGGGGAAGCCCGACGAGCGCGATCCTCTTGTGCATGTCCAAACCTCTCTCTCGGGACCGTCGCGGCCCTCGGGGGCCGGGATCGGCTCGGCTAGCGGGCCGACGCGGCCTCGGCACGCAGTCCGGGAGCGACCAGCACGCGGCGCAACCCGGCGAACAGGAGTGTGGTGGCCACGGCCAGCAGCACCACGAGGATCGAACCGCCCAGCATCATCGACAGGTCCTGGCGGGCCTGGCCGTCGACGATGTAGCGGCCCAGCCCGCCCACGCCCACGTAGGCGGCGATGGTGGCGGTCGCCACCACCTGCACGGCGGCGGTGCGCATGCCGATGAGGACCAGCGGCGTGGCCACGGGCAGTTCCAGCTTGAACAGGACCTCGCGGCCGCGCATCCCCATCCCCAGCGCCGCGTCCTTGAGCCGGGGCTCGACACCGCGCACGCCCTCGTGGGTGTTGACCAGGATCGGCGGGACAGCGAGCGCCACCAGCGCGCACAGGACCGGGACGAGCCCGATCCCGGCCAGCAGGACGATGAGGAAGAGCACGCCGATGGTCGGCAGCGCCCGGGCGAAGTTGGCCAGGCTCGTGGTGAGGAAGCCGCCCACGCCGGTGTGCCCGGTCAGCAGCCCCAGGGGCACGGCGATCGCGGTCGCCACCAGCAGCGCCAGCACGGAGTAGTACACGTGCTCGGCCAGGCGCGCGGGGATGCCCGTCGCGCCCGTCCACTGGGCGGGGTCGGTGAACCACTGCTGGACGCCGCACAGGACGCCGGTGTCGATCGCGCACAGGAGGTCCATGGCTACCTCTCCCCCGCGGTGGTGGTGAGGTCGGCGGCCACGGCCGCGTCCTCGGCGGGCACCGCCGCCGCGGCGCGGCGCCGGTTCGCGCGGATCCCCCGGCCGCCGCCCGACCCGCGGTCGCGGCGGGCCCATGGCGTGAGCAGGCGCTGGGCGAGCACGAGCACGGTGTCGGTCACCAGGGCCAGCAGTACCGTCAGGACGATGCCCACGACGATGGGCGCGTCGAACTGGCGGCGGAAGCCCTCACTGAGGATGAGCTGTCCCAGCCCGCCCAGGCCGATCAGCGACGCGACGCTGACCATGCTGATGGTGGCCACCGACGCCACCCGCAGCCCGGCGATGATCACCGGCACCGCCACGGGCATCTCCACGAACACCAGGCGGCGCAGCGGGCCGAAGCCCATCGCCACGGCCGCCTGGCGCACGTGCTCGGGCACCTGGCGCAGACCGTCGACCACGTTGGGCAGCAGGATCACCAGGGTGTACACGGTCAGCGGCACGACCGCCGTCCAGTCGCTGAAGCCGGTGTAGGGCAGCATCAGGAAGAACAGCGCGATGGAGGGCACCGCGTACAGGACGTTCACGCCGGTCAGGACCGGCGGGTACAGGCGCTTCCAGCGGGCGCACGCCAGGCCGAGCGGCAGGGCCACGAGCAGGCCCAGCACGATGGGCACGTAGGCCAGGCGCATGTGCTCGAGCAGGCGGGGCAGGATGCCGCGGCCGGGTTCGCCGGGGTAGCTCCAGTTGGCCACACCCCAGTCGACGACGCCGACGGCCCAGTCCCACGCCGCGTTCACTCGGACACCGACCAGATCGCCGCGCCCAGGTCCTCCTGCGACACGAAGCCCACCACGCACCCGTCCTCGTCCACGCCGACCGCGCGCCCCGCCGGGGAGAGCACGGCGGCGTCCAGGGCGGCGCGCAGGGAGTCGGTGGCGACGTTGAAGGTGTGGCCGTAGGGCGCCAGGTCCAGGCCGCCGAGCACGACCCCGTCCGGCGCCTCGGACAGCTGCCGGTCGCCCACCCATCCCAGGGGCGTGCGGTCGCGCGCCACGACCAGGGCCCAGGGCACACCGGACGCCTCCAGCGCCGTGCGGGCCCGCTCGACCCGGTCCTCCTCCTCGAAGACGCCGGAGTCGTCCAGCATCAGCTCGCGCGCGGGGAAGAAGGACAGCCGGCGCACGCCGCGGTCGTAGCCGATGAAGGACTCCACGAAGCCGTCCACGGGAGCGGCGAGCAGCCGTTCGGGGGCGTCGTACTGGGCCAGCACGCCGCCCGGCCGGAACACGGCGATGCGGTCGCCCAGGCGCACGGCCTCGTCGATGTCGTGCGTGACGAAGACGATGGTCTTGCGCAGCTCCTTCTGCAGGCGCAGGAGTTCGTCCTGCAGGCTGGCGCGCACGACCGGGTCGACCGCGCTGAATGGCTCGTCCATGAGCAGCACGGGCGGGTCGGCGGCCAGGGCGCGGGCCACGCCCACGCGCTGCTGCTGCCCACCGGAGAGCTGGTGGGGGTAGCGGCGGCCCTGGGAGGGTTCCAGGCCGACCAGATCCATGAGTTCGGCGGCGCGGGCCCGGGCCCTGCTCCGCCGCCAGCCGAGCAGGAGGGGCACGGTGGCGATGTTGTCCAGGACGGTGCGGTGCGGGAAGAGGCCGGCCTGCTGGATGACGTAGCCGATGGAGCGCCGCAGGACCGCCGGGTCCTGGCCGCGGATGTCCTCGCCATCGATGCGCACGGTGCCGCTGGTGGGCTCGACCATGCGGTTGATCATCCGCAGGGAGGTGGTCTTACCGCTGCCGGAGGGGCCCACGAAGACCGTGGTCCGCCCCGTCTCGACGGTCAGGTCCAGGCCGTCGACGGCGACCGTGCCGTCGGGGTAGTGCTTGGCCGCGCCCTCGAACGTGATCATCGGGGTCGTCTCCATTCGGGGCAGGGGTGCGGGAGGTCCGCCTCAGTGGGCGGTGCGCCCGCAGAGTCGCACGTTACCCACGCTTAGGGGGATCAAACGGTCGACACGCCGCTCGGCACGCGAAAGGCGGACAGGTGTTCGCACGCCCGCGGGCAGGGCCGGCTCAGCGCTGCTCGGCGATCCAGGAGGTGAGCTGGTGCAGGTCGTCCAGGACGGCGTCGGCGCGCCCGGCGTCGGGGTCGGCGGCGTGCCGGTAGCCGTACAGGCCCCGCCGCAGCAGGACCGTGCGCATTCCGGCGCGGCCGGCGGGCAGGACGTCGTTGTCGACGCGGTCCCCGACGTAGAGGACCTCCTCGGCGGTGAGTCCGGGCCGCGACCGCCTGGCCAGTTCGAGGGTCCGGTCGAAGAAGGCGGGGTGGGGTTTGGCCACGCCCCAGTCGTCGGAGATGCCGATACCGTCCACGCCCAGCCCCATCGCGGCCAGGACCGGGCCGGCCTCGGGCGGCTGGTTGCCGGCGATCACCAGGGAGAGCCCGGACTCGCGCATGGCCTTGAACGCGGGCCGCACGTCGGGATAGAGGTCGCGCTCACCGAAGTGCTCGCGCTCGCCGTCGGGGTCCTCGGCCCGCCAGCGCTCGCTCTCGACCGCCAGGTCGAATCCGGGCACGAGCAGGCGGAAGCCGTCGGTCAGGGTCCCGCCGGAGGCGATGACACCGCCGATGGTGCCGAAGAACGCCATGTGCGGGATGCCGAACCGGTCGGCCCAGCGCGCGAAGATCCGTGTCTCGTCGACCAGGGTCTCGCCGACGTCGAACACCACAGTACGAATTGCCACAGTCGCAGAGTCTAGGCCCTCTTCCTCCCCCTTCTCCGCGCGAGGTGGCGCCACGGCACGAACCCGGCGGCGCCGTGGGGTGGCGCCAGGGGTGCTCTTCGGCGGAAACCGACGAGCCGCGGAACACGCCCTAGCCGCGCTCGGGCGGGCGCAGGACGGCGAAGGCGTCGGTGACCTCCAACCCCCGTACACGGAAGCGGAACAGCGCGGCGGGACGACCGCCCGAGCGGCCCGAGGGCACCGAGCGGCCGGTCTCCTCGATCTGGCCGCGACGCAGCAGCACCCGGCGCAGGTTCGTGGCCGCCACGTCGTGCCCGAGCGCGGCGCGGTAGTAGCCCGACAGCTCCGACATCGTGAACTCCGGCGGCGCCAGCGCGAACCCGACGTTGGTGTAGCTCAGCTTGGAACGCAACCGCTGGCGACCCGAGCGCACGATGGAGGCGTGGTCGAAGGCCATCGGCGGCAGGTCGGCGGCCGCGTGCCAGCCGGTGTCGGCCGGCACGACCGGATCGATGTGGGCGGGCGCGAGCCCGAGGTAGGCGGTGGCCAGCGTGCGCCGCAGCGGATGCCGGTCGGGGTCGCTGCGCGTCTCCAACTGTTCCAGGTGAGACAGATCACGCACGTCGACCTTCTGGGCGAGCTGGCGGCGGATCGAGGCTCCCAGGCTCTCGTCCGGCCCGAGCCGCCCGCCGGGCAGCGCCCACTCCCCCTCGCACGGGGGCAGGGCCCTGCGCCACAGCAGAACGCACAGCTCACCGCCCCGGATCTGCAGCACCACCGCGAGCGCCTCGTGGGCGGACAGCGCCGCCGTGTCCCCGGCCGTGGTCCGGACCGGACCCGCCGCTTGTCCGTTTGCTTCCGGGATATCCACCCTGTCCCTTCCGTTCCCCGTCATGTTATTCTTCATCAGGTTTGTGCCTGACAGACGAAAACCTGCTCAGCTGCACAGACCAGCCACGGCACGGCGCCAGCGCGACGTGCCCACAGCCTCGAGGAAGTAGTAGGACATGGCACCGGTCACCGCTACTGCGGACACCATGACCAGGCAGGAATGGGCCACAGAGGTCCGTCGCCTGGCCGACGAGCGCGACGCTGTCATCCTCGCGCACAACTACATGCGCCCGGAAATCCAGAACGTGGCCCACCACACCGGCGACTCCCTCGCGCTGTCCCGCCTCGCCGCGACCGTCGACGCCGGCACCATTGTCTTCTGTGGCGTGCACTTCATGGCCGAGACCGCGAAGATCCTCGCTCCGGAGAAGACCATCCTGCTGCCCGACCCCGACGCAGGGTGCTCGCTGGCCGACACCATCACCGCCGAGGACGTGCGCGCCTGGAAGGCCGAGCACCCCGGCGCGGTCGTGGTCGCCTACGTCAACACCACCGCGGCGGTCAAGGCCGAGACCGACATCTGCTGCACCTCCTCCAACGCCGCCGACGTCATCCGCTCCATCCCCGAGGACCGCGAGATCCTCTTCCTGCCGGACCAGTTCCTGGGCGCCCACGTCAAGCGCGTCACCGGCCGGGACAACATCCACATCTGGATGGGCGAGTGCCACGTCCACGCCGGCATCGACGGGCACACCCTGCGCGAGCGCGTGGCCGCCGAGCCCGACGCGGAGGTCTACGTCCACCCCGAGTGCGGCTGCGCCACCTCCGCCCTCTACCTCGTGGGCAGCGGCGCCGTCCCCGAGGACCGCGTCAAGGTCCTCTCCACCGGCGGCATGCTCACCGCGGCGGAGAACACCACGGCCTCCAAGGTCCTCATCGCGACCGAGACCGGCATGCTGCACCAGCTGCGCAACGTCAACTCCACCACGACCTTCGAAGCGGTCAACTCGCGCGCCGAGTGCCACTACATGAAGATGATCAACGCCGACAACCTGCTCGGCGCGCTGCGCCACGGCACGACCGAGATCACGGTCGACGAGGCCACCGCCGAGCGCGCGCGCCGCTCGGTCGAGCGCATGATCGCGATCGGTTCGCCCTCCCGGGGCGGCGAGTAGGAACGCACGACCGGCCTGGTCAACCCGGTTCGCGGGGGCGAACCGGGGACCGTCCGCGCAGAGCTCGGGTTACAGATGGCTTACCTTCAAGCCACAGCTCGCCATTTCACCCACACGGCGGGTCTCCCCCCGCTACCTTCACGGAAGAAAGCGGGGGGAGAAACGTGACCAGAGTCAACGAAACCGGCGAACCGGCGAAAGCCGAAGCGCTCTACGACGCGTTCGCGCCCGCGCTGTACCGCTACGCCTGGTCGCTGCTGGGCGGCGGCACCGACCCCGGGCGCGCCATCGCCTCGGCGACCGCTCCCCACGCCGATCCCGCCCCCGGGGACGACGACGCGGACCCGGTGGCCGAGGCCGTCCACGACGCCCTCGTCGCGAGCGTGGTCCTGGACGGCGAACGCACCGACCCCGCCGACCTCGGACCCTGGCTCTACGCCCTGACCCGTTCGGCCTGCCAGCGGCGCGGCTTCGCGCACACCTGCCCCTACACCCGTCTGGCCACCGTGCCCGCCGAGGCACCGGTCGCCCGGATGTTCTCCCGCCTGCCCGCCAGCCACCGCGAACTCGTCGAGCTCAACCTGCGCCACGCCCTGCCCACCGGGGCCGTCGCCCGCGTGCTGGGCCTGGACGACCAGATCTGCGGCGAGCTGTCCCGCTCGGCGATCCGCCGCGCCGCCGAGGGCCTGGAGGGCATCGACCCGCACGAGCGGCCCCTCGCCCTGGGCGAGGAGGACCCCGCCACCACCGGGTGGCGCACCAAGGTCCACCAGGTCTCCTCCGCCCTGGCCCTGCTGCGCCCGCCCGGGCCGCCGCCGGCGCTGCGCGCCCTGGTCGTGCGCACCAGCACCGACCCCGCACTGGCCGAGGAACGCGAGCGGATCGCCGCGGCCATGCACCCGCTCACCAGCGACGGCTACCCGCTGCACCGGTCGCGCCTGCACAGACCGACCGAGGAGGAGCCCGCGGCGCCCGCGGAGACCGCGGCCGAACCCCCGCCGCGCGCCCTGCCCGGGGACCGCCTCACCACCCGCGACCACCCCGTGCGCACCGAACCCGTCACCCGGCTCGCCGGCCCCGGGCACGACGCCGAAGCGGAGGAGACGACCCGCCGCCGCTGGCCGCTCCCGGCCGTCTCCGGCGTGACCACGGTCGTCGTGGCGGTCGCCCTGTGGTCGTGGGCCAGCGCCGTGGGCGGACCCACCGCCGTGATCGGTACCGGTCCCGCCGACGCCCGGCAGAGCCCGTCGGCGGAGGTGGAGGCGGTCTCGACCGCCTCGGACGGCAGACCGGCCGCGGGCCCGACCGACCAGGTCACCCAGGCGCCCGGCACGGCCGCGGTCCAGGACACGGCGGAGCAGGAGCCCGACGCCGGCGCGACGGAACCGCCGGAGGACGCGCCCGACGCACCCGAGCGGGACCGCGAGGAGGGCGGGGCGAGGGAACCGGCCGAGCCCGAGGAACCGAGCGAGGGCCCGTCGGTGGAGCCGCCCGAGCCGGACGAGGACGACGGAGACGACGACGAGACGCCCGACGAGGGCCCGCGCGGCGGGCTGCTGTCCGGGCTGTGGGATCTCATCGCCGGCGGCTGAGGGTGGGAACGGGCCCGCTGGGCGGACCCGCCGTCAGAAGGAGGCGAGCAGGCGTTCGGCGGCCACGTGCAGCCGGCGCTCCACCTCGTCGATGTCACGGCGGCCCTTGAGGATCTCCACGAGCTCGAAGATCCACACGCTGGTCAGTGAGCTCACCAGCACGTACCCGGTGCTGTCGCGGTCGGCTCCGGCCACGGTGAGGGCCGTGCCGGGCGCCTCGTCGTCCTCCTGGCCGTCGGTCCCGGCGCCCTCCAGGGCACCGGTGGCCACCCGCCAGACGAGGTCGGAGATCCGTACGTCGAGCTCCATCTTGACCTCGGCCATGATGAGCGAGCGCACGAGCGCGTCGGCGAGTTCGGGCTCGCGCATCAAACCCCGGGTGGCGCGCAGGAAGACGTCGACGGCGCGGCCGGCCGGGGTGTCGGCGGTGGGCGGGCGCCGGACGATCCCGCCCTCCAACAGGTCCAGCTCCTCGGTGACCACGGCCACGACGAGGTCCATCTTGGAGGGGAAGTACCGGTAGAGGGTGCCCAGGGCGACCCCGGCACGCTCGGCGACCGAGCGCATCTGCATGGCCTCCACACCCCCGCGCACGGCGAGTGCCGCCGCCGTCTGGACGATGCGCTTGCGGCGCTGGGTCTGGGTTCGCGACATCGCCCCACTCGATGCGTGCCTCGATGCGTGCACCGCCACAGGTTCTCTCCCCTTCGTCGTCGCCCCGGGCTCCGCCAATCCGACCCGGACGATCCACCAGCTGTCGCGGCCGACTCCCGGAGGAACACCAGCCTGATGAGAACACGTTATCTAACGCATTCCCTCCCGCGCAGCGGTTGGAACCCATGACGCGTGCCTCATCGCCCGACGTAGTAGTAACAATACGAGGCTTCGACCCAGGGTTTCGGGTCACCCGAGAGGGCTTTGTAGAATATGTTCTAATTGCACGGGATCAGGTGACTTGCCCACCCGTCGCCCACCGTCGCCCACCGTCGCCCACCATCGCCCGCAGCGTGCTCCGCACGGGGTGCGGGCCACCACCTCGACCGACGCCTCCGGCACCCCGGTACCCCGGTACCCGCGCCGCGAAGGGCGCCCACCTAGTATCGAACCAGATTCGGTTTCTAGCGGAGAGGGCGCCCCCGGATGCCTGACGTTCCCCCGGTCGAGGACATCGGCGACGGCGTGTGGAGCCTGCCGGTCCCCATCCCCCACAACCCCCTGGGCTTCACCTACGTCTACCTGCTCACCGGACCCCAGGGCCCCGTGCTCATCGACACCGGTTGGAACCACGACGAGTCCTGGGACGCCCTCGTCGACGGCGTCAAGCAGACCGGCCACTCCGTGGACCAGATCCGCGGAGCCGTCCTCACCCACTTCCACCCCGACCACACCGGGCTCATCGGACGGCTGCGCGAGCACTCCGACGCCTGGACCGCCATGCACCCGGCCGACATCGCCGTCACCGAGCGCCTGGCCGCGGCGAGCGCGGCCGAGCGCGCCGACGCCATCGCCGACCAGCTCCTGCGCGCCGGCTTCCCCGCCGAGGACCTCGACGCCTTCCGCGCCGACCCCCACGTCCTCGCCCCGCCCGCCGTGCCCGACCTCGTCCTGGCCGACGGCGCCGCCGTCGACCTGCCGGGACGCGACCTGCGCGCCGTGTGGACCCCGGGCCACACCCCCGGCCACCTGTGCCTGCACCTGCCCGACGGCGGGCTCCTCTTCACCGGCGACCACGTCCTGCCGCGCATCACCCCCCACGTGGGCCAGTTCCCCCTCCACTCCCCCGACGGCGACCCCCTGGGCGACTTCCTGCGGTCCCAGGAACGCGTGCGCCGCCTCCCCGACGCCGACCGCCTGCTGTGCCTTCCCTCACACGAGACCCGCTTCCGCGGCACCGCCGCGCGCGCGGCCGAGATCACCACCCACCACGAGGAGCGCCTCGACCAGATCGCCGCGCTGCTCGGCGCGGGCCCCGCGACCCTGTGGGAACTCACCTCCCGGCTGCCCTGGCGGCGGTCCTGGGCCGCCATGCGCATGCTGGCCCGGCACATGGCCGCCTCCGAGACCGCCGCCCACCTGCGCACGCTGGAGGAGCGCGGGCGCGCCGTCCGCACCGGCACGGACGCCTCACCCGCGCCCGTGCCACGCTGGGTCGCCGTTCCCTCGCCCGGGCGCCCCGCATAGGATCCGAGTACCGACCAGCCCGGCGCCGACCCGGACATGACTGCCGAGTAACATATGGGGCGCCCACGCCTGTTCAACGGCGAACACGCGCACTCGCGCCGGCGGTGACGACCACCCTGCCGACGCCCCCGCGACGCGCGGCGGCGACCGGGCCCGCGACCCAACGAAGAGGTGGACTCTTGACCCAGTCGGGCCACAGCACGGGGCCGACCCCCCGGCCTGCCGACGACCGCCCCCTGCGCGTCGCCCTGCTCTCCTATCGCAGCAAGGAGCACTGTGGCGGCCAGGGCGTCTACATCCGCCACCTCTCCCGGGAACTGGCCGCCCTCGGCCACCAGGTCACCGTCTTCTCCGGCCAGCCCTACCCCGTCCTGGACGAGGGCGTGGCCCTGGAGAAGGTCCCCTCCCTGGACCTCTACAACGACATCGACCCCTTCACCACCCCGCCGCTGCGCGAGTGGCGCGACTGGATCGACGTGCTGGAGGTCGCCACCATGTGGACCGCCGGCTTCCCCGAACCCCTGACCTTCTCCCTGCGCGCCAACCGCGCGCTGCGCCGGCGCCTGGACGACTTCGACGTCGTCCACGACAACCAGACCCTGGGCTGGGGCCTGCTCGGCATCAGGGCCGTCGGCCTGCCGCTGGTCACCACCATCCACCACCCCATCAGCGTGGACCGCCGCATCGAACTCGACGAGGCCCGCGGACTGCAGAAGCTGTCCAAGCGCCGCTGGTACGGGTTCGTGTCCATGCAGGCCAAGGTCGCCCGCAGACTCGACCCGATCCTGGTCCCCTCCCGCTCCTCCGCCGACGACATCGCCCGCGAGTTCGGCGTCGACGCCGCCACCATGGAGGTCACGCCGCTCGGCGTCGACACCCGCTACTTCCACCCGCGCCCCGAGGTCGAACGCGTCCCCGGCCGCATCGTGTGCACCGCCAGCGCCGACAGCCCCCTCAAAGGCGTGGGGACACTGCTGCGCGCCGCCGCCGCTCTGGCCGCCGAACGCGAGGTCTCCCTCACGATCGTCAGCCGCCCCAAACCGGGCGGGCCCACCGACCGCCTCGTGGACGAACTGGGCCTGCGCGAGCGCGTCGAGTTCGTCAGCGGCATCGACGACACCGCCCTGGCCACCCTCATCGCCTCCGCCCAGGTCGCGGTCGTCCCCTCCTTCTACGAGGGCTTCTCCCTGCCTGCCGTGGAGGCGATGGCCTGCGCGACCCCGCTGGTCGCCAGCCACGCCGGAGCCCTGCCCGAGGTCGTCGGCACCGACGGAGACGCCGGACGCCTGGTCCCCCCGGGCGACCCGGACGTCCTGGCCGGCGCGATCGGCGCGCTCCTGGACGACGACCAGGAGCGCACCCGCATGGGCGCCGCCGCCTGGCGCCGCGTCCAGGAACGCTTCACCTGGAGCGCCGTCGCCGAGCTGACCGCCCAGCGCTACGCCTCCACCATCGACGCCGTCACGGGCCGCCGCCCCGCCGGCGGCGACACCCCGCCCGCCTCCGTGCGGGCCCGCGCGAACGGCGCCTGACCCCGGCGGGCCGCGCAGCACGACCCGCACCATCCACGAGGAGCCTCCACTGATCACCGTCGACTTCAACCTGTTCCCCGTCGGCCCGGGCCGGCGCGTGCTCGACCTGGGCTGCGGCGGTGGCCGCCACGCCTTCGAGATGTACCGCCGCGGCGCCGACGTCGTGGCCTTCGACCAGAACGTCGGCGACCTCGCCGAGGTCGACACCATGTTCGCGGCCATGCGCGCCGAGGGTGAGGCCCCCGAGGAGGCGACCGCCGAGACCGTCAAGGGCGACGCGCTCGACATGCCCTTCGACGACGAGAGCTTCGACCGGGTCGTGGCCGCCGAGATCTTCGAGCACCTGCCGCACGACACGGCCGCGATGCGCGAGCTGTTCCGCGTGCTCAAGCCCGGCGGCATCGCCGCGGTGACGGTGCCCAGCTTCCTGCCCGAGCGCCTGTGCTGGGCCTTGTCGGAGCAGTACCACACCAACGAGGGCGGGCACATCCGCATCTACACGCGCGCCGAACTGGAGGCCAAGCTCAAGGCCACCGGATTCGAGATCGGCCCGCACCACCACGCGCACGCCCTGCACGCGCCGTACTGGTGGATCAAGTGCGCGGTGGGCACCGACAACGACGACCACCCGCTGGCCCAGGCCTACCACCGGATGCTGGTCTGGGACATGCTCCAGGCCCCGAAGGTCACCCGCGTGGCCGAGCGGCTGCTCAACCCGGTCATCGGCAAGAGCGTCGTGGTGTACGTGCGCAAGCCGCTCACCGCCGCCTGATGGGGGCCGCCGTCCCCGCCGCCGAGGCCCTGCGCCTGCCGGGACTGCTCAGTGCCGAGGAACTGCTCCGCTCGGCCGACTACCTGGTGCGCAGCCAGGAGCCCGACGGCGCGCTCCCCTGGTTCCCGGGCGGGCACACCGACGTGTGGGACCACGTCGAGTGCGCCATGGCCCTGACCGTGACCGGGACGGTGGTGCCCGAGCACGCCGAGGCCGCCCGCCGCGCCTACCGGTGGCTGGAGCGGACCCGGCACCCGGAGGGCGGCTGGCCCGCCAAGTTCCGCCAGGGCGCCCCGGTGACCGGGCTGCGCGAGGCCAACCACGCCGCCTACCCCGCGGTCGGCCTGTTCCACCACCTGCTCACCACCGGCGACGCCGCGTTCGCCGACCGGATGTGGCCCGTGGTGGACAGCGGCCTGGAGTTCGTGCTGGCCCTGCGCGGGCGGCACGGCGAGATCCTCTGGGCCCGCGACGAGGACGGATCCGCCGGCGACCACGCCCTGCTGACGGTGTGCGCGAGCGTGCACCACGCCCTGCGCTGCGGCGCCGCCCTCGGCGCCCGGCTCGGCCACGACCGCCCCGAGTGGACGGCCGCCGCCGACACGCTGGCGGTGCTCATCAACGAACACGAGGACCTGTTCGCCGACCGCGCCCGCTTCTCGATGGACTGGTTCTACCCGGTCCTCGGCGGCGCCGTGCGCGGCGTGGCCGCCAAGGAGCGCGTCCAGGACCGCTGGGACACGTTCGTGGTGGCGGGCCTGGGCGTGCGCTGTGTGAGCGACCAGCCGTGGGTCACCGCGGCGGAGTCCTCGGAGCTCGTCCTGGCCCTGGCCGCCATGGGCGAGCACGAGGCGGCGGTCCGGATCCTGCGCGACGTGCAGCACCTGCGCGACGGCGACGACGGCGTCTACTGGACGGGCTACCAGTTCGCCGAGCAGGTGCGCTGGCCCATCGAGCGGAGCACCTGGACCTCGGCCGCCGTGATCCTGGCGGTGGACGCCCTCACCCGCACCACGGAGGGTTCGCGCGTGTTCCTGCACACCTGGGACGACGCGCCTCGGCCCTGACGCGGCCCGGGGGCCGCGAGAGCCCTCTGCGCCGACCCGGAACCCCTGACAGGGGGCCGGGCGAGGGGTGCCGGGCCAGCGAGGCGGTGCGGCCGGCTCAGGCCGCCCCGACCCACCGCGCGAACAGCGCCGGGCCCCGCACCGCATCTCGGGGCCGGTCCGCGCACAGCACGACGCCCCCGTCCCGCCGAAGGCGGAACGGGGGCGTCGGTGCGAACACCCGCGAGTACTACTGATCTTCCTCACGCGAGGGCGGCAGGTCCGTCTCACCGCCGCCGCCGGGATCGGGCTCGGGGTCGCCGCCCGGGGGACCCGTGCCCGGATCCTCCGGGACCGGGTCGACCGGAGGATCCGGCACGGTCTCCACCGGTTCGTCGTCCGGGACCGGATCCACCGGCTCGTCCGGCGTGCCTCCGCCCTCCTCCGGCGCTTCCGGGGTCTCCGTGGACACGTCCGGCGCGTAGTGCTCCGTGGATCCGCCGAACGACGGCCCCGGGAACGAGCCCACCTCGTACCCCTCCATCGCCCTGGTCATGTACGTGTTCCAGAGGGTGGCGGGCAGCCCGCCACCGGAGATGTTGTGCCCGGGGATGCTGAAGCTCTCGTTGTTCTGGTTGTACACGCCCACCGACGTGGTGAGCTGGGGCGTGTACCCCACGAACCAGGCGGCGACGCTGCCGTTGGTGGTACCGGTCTTGCCCGCCGTGGGGTGGTCCCACAGGTTCGCCGCCGTCCCGGTCCCCGAACTGGCCGCCTGCTCGAGCGCGTAGGTCACGTCGTTGGCCGTGGACTCCTCCAGCGCCCGGTGTTGCTCCACCTCGGGACGCTCGTTCTCGCCCGCGTTGTTGACGATCTCCTTGACCACGTGCGTCTCGATCGCGACCCCGCCGTTGGCGAAGGTGCTGTAACCGCTGGCCTGGTCGACGGGCCGCACGCTGATCGCGCCCAACGGCATGACCGGCACCAGCTGGTCGTCGCCGATACTGCCCTCGGGCAGCCCCATGTCGTAGGCCGTGTCCCGGATGTTCTCGAAACCCACTTCCTCGGCGAGCTGGATGTAGCCGAGGTTGTTGGAGACCCGGGTGGCCTGGATCAGGTCCATCACACCGCCGGGGGCGTTGCCGGCGTTCTGGATCCGCGAGCCGCTGATGGTCTGCGGACCGCGCCCGTCGACCATGGTGTTGAGCCCGATGCCCTGTTCCAGGGCGGTGGCCAGCACGTACGGCTTGAACGCGGAACCGGCCTGGGCGGCGCCCAGGAAGGCGCTGTCGTACTGGTTCTCCCAGTAGTCGTGCCCACCGTAGAACGCCAGGACCTCGCCGGTCGCGTTGTCGATCGTGGTCAGGCCCATGTTGACGCCCTCGGGCAGGTTCTCCGGCGGGACCGTGCTCTCGAGCGACTCGTAGGCGGCGTCCATCATGTCCTGGTCGAACGTGGTGACGATCTTGAACCCACCGCGGTTGATCTGGTCCTCGGTGTACCCGAGCTCGGTGAGCTCGTTCATCGCCTCCTGGAGCATGTAGCCGCGGTAACCGCTCAGGTCCGTGCCCTCGGAGGGCCGCTCCGCCTCGGGGGCGGGGAACTCCATCGCGTCGGCCTCGCCCTGGTCGATGGCGCCCGTGGCCACCAGGCCGCCGACGACGTACCCCCAGCGGCGCTCCATTTCCGGCGTGGTCTCCACGTCGGCCTCGCCGAAGTAGGACGGCTGCTGGATCGCGGCGGCCAGGAAGGCGGCCTCCTCCGGAGTGAGCTCGTCGACGTCCTTGTGGTAGTACGCCTCCGCCGCCGCCTGGATGCCGTAGGCCTCACGACCGAAGTAGATCGTGTTGAGGTACTGCTCCATCACCCATTCTTTGGACTCGCTCTGGTCCACCTTGATGGAGATGATGATCTCCTGCAGCTTCCGCGAGACCGTCTGCTCCTTGGAGACACCCTCGTAGTAGTTGCGGACCATCTGCTGGGTGATGGTCGATCCACCCTGCACCTGTTGGCCGGTGACGGTGGACCACACCGCGCGCGTGGTGCCGCTGATCGAGACGCCCGGCTCCGTCCAGAAGCCGCGGTCCTCGGCGGACACGACCGCCTCGACGACGTGGTCCCCGCCCGCCGTCATCTCGTCGTAGCTGATGATCTCGCGGTTGTCGCCGCGTTCGGCGAAGGCGGTCTCGCCGTCGGCGAAGTAGAACGTGGAGCTCTCGGTGAGGGCCTCGGCCTTGGCCGCGTCGGGGACCTCGATGGTGGTGTACAGGTAGGCGAACCCCGCGCAGCCGGCGATGACGCCCAGTCCCATGACGATGAGGGCCACGCGCAGGATGCGCCACCACAAGGGCTTCTTGGCCTTCCGGCCCTTCTTGCCCTTGCCGCCCTTGGGACCTCCGGGGCCCTTGGGGCCGCCGGGACCCGTCGGACCTCCAGGACCGCCCGGTCCCGGTGGGCCGCCCGGCCCGGTGGGTCCACCGGGTCCGTGCGGCGGGGCCTCGGAGCCGGCCGCCCCCGAGGCGGCCGAACCGGTCACCGCGGCGGCGCCCTGGCCGCCGGTGTGACCGGGGGCACCGGGGTGTCCGGGGGCGCCGTATCCGCCAGAGTCACCGGCGGGACCGGACTCGGCGGAGTTCACGGTCTCGGGTGTCACGGGGGCTCCGGGCGCGCCGGGGCCGCCCGAGTACGAGGCCGCACCCACGATTCCGGCCACACCGGCGGCACCCGCCGCCGAGGCGGGCCCGGTGCGGGGCACGTCGTCCTGGGCGGCAACGCCGCCACCGGCGGGCTCCGCGCCCGTCTCCGTGAGGTTCAGGCCCTCCGGCGGGGTGGAGGTGTGCTGCGAAAGCCGTCGGGGCTCCGGCCACAGCGAGGCTTCCACGTCCTCGGCAGCACCGGGGGACGTCGATCCCCCCGCCGGTGTCTCGACGGTCTCGGGCCCGTTCTCCCGCTCTGCCGTGTCGGCGGCGGACCAGGCCTCGGTGACGGCCGGCTGCTCGCCGGAGCGGTCGGACTCGCGCTCCGGGTCGGGCTCGCCCTGGACCGGAACCGCCTCGGTCGCGGCCAGGGAGGCGGCCGCGACGACCGCCGGTTCGGCGTCGGACGACGGCTCGGAGGACTCCGGGCCGTCCTGCTCGGTGGCGGAGGCCGGCTTGGAGAACCAGTCCGTGCCCGAAGCGGCGGGCTCCGCCGGCTCGGCGGCCGGTGTTTCGGAGTGCGCCGACTCCTCCGACACGACCGACGCGTCGGATGCGTCGGACGTGTTCACGGAGTCCGTATGGGCGTCCGCGGCACCCGCGGGCTCCGCGATGACGGGGATCTGCTCCGTCGCGGGTTCCGTGTCGGTCACGGACGCGTCACCGGGCCCGGGCACGGAGGAGGGGGCGTCTCCGGACTCGGCCGTCTCGTCGGTCTCCCGCTCGGACTCACTCGCCGAGCCCGCGTCCGCTTCCGCTCCGGTGTCGGTCCGGCCTTCGGTGTCGGCATCGCCGTCGCCCCGGGCTTCGCCCGAGGCGCCCGTGTCGAAGCCCTGCTCGACAAGGGTGCGAGCGACGCGTTCCCGGAAGAACGAACCGCTGGTCTTGAAGGTGATCGGGCTGATGAACTCAGGTTCCGGCTGCTCGGGCCGGTCGCCGGTGGAATCGTCGGAGTCCGCCTGCGCGGTCTGCTCCCCCTCGGTAACGGGTGCCCCACCCTCAGGAGTGTTCTGTCCGGACAGTGCCTCAGCAGAGGTGTCTCTCGTCTCCGGCGTGTGCTCCTCGGGACGCTGTCCGTCCGTCCCGTCCGCGCCGTGTGTGCTCTCGCTCAGCTCCCCGCCCCCATGGCAAATCACGTCCGGCACCGTGCCGTCCTGGTGTTTGACGCGCGGGTACCCCGGATCGGTTCAGTTCGAGTCTGGGCCGAAGCGGATTTCGGGGATTTCGCCAACGTCGCTTCGCCCTCGTCGCCACGATACCCGCCCGTATCAGCCTCAAGGCCGAGTCCATAACCACACGGCAACTTCTTACCGAAGGCTTACCCTGCGCAAGAGTGTATTGCCCTCGCCCTGGAGTTCACGGGTTTACGGAACGACGCGCGTCGCCGGCGGTCCCGATCACACGGGCGGGTGACGCGAAACTCCCCCGGAGTCGCGCGCCCCCGCGCCCGGTTCGTCTCCGCGTCAGGCGACCCGCTGGAGGACGCGCATGGACCCCACCACGCGCACCTCCTTGAACAGCCCCGACTCCAGTGCACGGCGGTAGATGTTGAACGGCGGCCGGCCGCCGTCCGCGGGGTCGGGGAACACGTCGTGGATGACCAGCGCGCCCCCGGGAGCCACATGGGGGCTCCAGCCCGCGTAGTCGGCCTGTGCGGCCTCCTCGCTGTGCCCGCCGTCGATGAACAGCATGCCGAGCGGGGTCCCCCACACACCCGCGACATCGGACGACCGGCCGACCACGGCGATCACCTCGTCGTCCAGGCCCGCCCCCGTGATGGTGCGGCGGAAGTGCGGCAACGTGTCGAACTTCCCGGTCTCCTCGTCCACGAGCGAGGTGTCGTGGTACTCCCAGCCCTCCTGGTGCTCCTCCGACCCGCGGTGGTGGTCCACGGTGAGTACCTTGCCGCCCGTCGCGCGTGCGGCGGCGCCCAGGAAAATGGTGGACTTCCCGCAGTACGTGCCGATCTCCACGATCGGACCCAGATGGGCGTACTCGCACGCGGTCTCGAAGAGAGCCGTGCCTTCGTCGGTGGGCATGAAGCCCTTCGCGGCCTCGGCGGCGGCGAGAAGGTTCTCCGGAATCGTTGTCGTCATACCGGAATTCTCCCACCGAACCGAATTCGGTGAGCGATCACCCCCATAGCCCGCACCCACGGTTTGTCCACAGGCAACAGATCACTCCTGGCCCGCCGGCCCCCACCACGGTTCCATAGGAAACGGGGGGACCCCACCCCCGCCAACACCCACCCCCGCCAACACCCACCCACCCACAGCAATTCACAAACGCACAAACCCGGGCACAAAAAAAGGGGAGAAGCCACCCCACAAGGCGACCCCTCCCCCAAAAAAAACCGTGGCAGCAACCTACTCTCCCACCCCACCACAGGGCAGTACCATCAGCGCAAGGAGACTTAACGACCGGGTTCGGAATGAGACCGGGTGTGACCCTCCCACCATAACCACCACGGAAACCAAACACCCACCACAAACCCAGCTCAACCCCACAAAAGGGGAACCAGATCCACAACGGGAAAACCGTAGGAAATGTGAAAAATATGCGCGAGCACCCAATTATCTGCAGCGGACAAGCCCTCGGCCTATTAGTACCGGTCAGCTCCACCCCTCACAGGGCTTCCACACCCGGCCTATCAACCCCGTCGTCTACAGGGAGCCTTACCCTCTCAAAGGAGGCAGGAGACCTCATCTCGAAGCAAGCTTCCCGCTTAGATGCTTTCAGCGGTTATCCCTCCCGAACGTAGCAAACCAGCCATGCCCTTGGCAGGACAACTGGCACACCAGAGGTTCGTCCGTCCCGGTCCTCTCGTACTAGGGACAGCCCTTCTCAAGTCTCCAACGCGCACAGCGGATAGGGACCGAACTGTCTCACGACGTTCTAAACCCAGCTCGCGTGCCGCTTTAATGGGCGAACAGCCCAACCCTTGGGACCAACTCCAGCCCCAGGATGCGACGAGCCGACATCGAGGTGCCAAACCATCCCGTCGATATGGACTCTTGGGGAAGATCAGCCTGTTATCCCCGGGGTACCTTTTAGCCGTTGAGCGACACCGCTTCCACACGCCGGTGCCGGATCACTAGTCCCAGCTTTCGCTCCTGCTCGACACGTCCGTCTCACAGTCAAGCTCCCTTGTGCACTTACACTCAACACCTGATTACCAACCAGGCTGAGGGAACCTTTGGGCGCCTCCGTTACTCTTTGGGAGGCAACCGCCCCAGTTAAACTACCCACCAGACACTGTCCCCGAACCGGATCACGGTCCAAAGTTAGATGCCCGAAACAGTCAGAGTGGTATTTCACCAACGCCTCCACCGCCACTAGCGTGACGACTTCACAGGCTCCCACCTATCCTACACAAACCATCCCAAACACCAATGTCAAGCTATAGTGAAGGTCCCGGGGTCTTTCCGTCCTGCTGCGCGAAACGAGCATCTTTACTCGTAGTGCAATTTCACCGGGCCCATGGTTGAGACAGTGGGGAAGTCGTTACGCCATTCGTGCAGGTCGGAACTTACCCGACAAGGAATTTCGCTACCTTAGGATGGTTATAGTTACCACCGCCGTTTACTGGCGCTTAGATTCCCAGCTTCGCAGGCCGAAACCCACTAACCAGTCCTCTTAACGTTCCAGCACCGGGCAGGCGTCAGTCCGTATACAGCGTCTTACGACTTCGCACGGACCTGTGTTTTTAATAAACAGTCGCTTCCCCCCGCTATCTGCGACCCCACCCAGCTCAGGCCGTAAAGACCATCACCAGACAGGGCTCCCCTTCTCCCAAAGTTACGGGGACAATTTGCCGAGTTCCTTAACCATGGTTCACCCGAACGCCTCGGTATTCTCTACCTGACCACCTGCGTCGGTTTAGGGTACTGGCCACACACGAACTCGCTAGAGGCTTTTCTCGACAGCATGGGATCACTCACTTCACCGAAAACGGCTCGGCATCACGTCTCAGCCTCACGGTGTGCGGATTTGCCAACACACCGGCCTACACGCTTACCCCCGGACAACCACCGCCGGGTAGAGCTACCCTCCTGCGTCACCCCATCACTTACCTACTACAACATCGGTTCCCAGACCAGCCACAACCTCGACCCGAAGGTCTCAGAAGGAGCCGGCGTGGTTAGCATCCGTCGCCTCGGTACTGGGCGCTCGTGCACGGGTACGGGAATATCAACCCGTTATCCATCGACTACGCCTGTCGGCCTCGCCTTAGGTCCAGACTCACCCTGGGCGGATTAACCTGCCCCAGGAACCCTTAGTCAATCGGCGGCAACGTTTCTCACGTTGCTTTCGCTACTCATGCCTGCATTCTCACTCGCACACCCTCCACCACACGATCACTCGGCAGCTTCTCCGGATGCACGACGCTCCCCTACCAACCCAAGAACAAGTCTTGAGCTTCACAGCTTCGGCGGTGTACTTAAGCCCCGCTACATTATCGGCGCAGAACCACTTGACCAGTGAGCTATTACGCACTCTTTAAAGGATGGCTGCTTCTAAGCCAACCTCCTGGTTGTCTGGGCAACTCCACAACCTTTCCCACTTAGCACACGCTTAGGGGCCTTAGCTGATGATCTGGGCTGTTTCCCTCTCGACTACGAAGCTTATCCCCCGCAGTCTCACTGCCACGCTCTAACTTAACCGGCATTCGGAGTTTGTCTGACGTCAGTAACCTTGTAGGGCCCATCAGCCAAACAGTAGCTCTACCTCCAGCAAGAAACACGTGACGCTGCACCTAAATGCATTTCGGGGAGAACCAGCTATCACGGAGTTTGATTGGCCTTTCACCCCTACCCACACCTCATCCCCCAGGTTTTCAACCCTGGTGGGTTCGGGCCTCCACGAGGTCTTACCCCCGCTTCACCCTGGACATGGGTAGATCACTCCGCTTCGGGTCCACAGCATGCGACTCAAACGCCCTATTCAGACTCGGTTTCCCTACGGCTACCCCACACGGGTTAACCTCGCCACACACCATGACTCGCAGGCTCATTCTTCAAAAGGCACGCCATCACCAAAGACAAGCTTCAGCTCTGACGGCTTGACAGCACACGGTTTCAGGTACTATTTCACGACCCCTCACCGGGGCACTTTTCACCTTTCCCTCACGGTACTAGTGCACTATCGGTCATCAGGACGTATTTTGGCTTAGCAGGTGGTCCTGCCAGATTCACACGGAATTTCACGGGCTCCGCGCTACTCGGGAACACACCAACACCTAGCCGGCAACTTCGTCTACGGGACTCTCACCCACTACGGTTCCGCTTCCCAACGGATTCAACTATCACCAGCATCAGCGCTCCGGGCCGACAGACCCGAAAAGATGCGCCCCACAACCCCGCACACGCAACGACTGCCGTCTATCACACGCATACGGTTTAGCCTCTTCCCCGTTCGCTCACCACTACTAGGGGAATCACTTTTGTTTACTCTTCCTACGGGTACTGAGATGTTTCACTTCCCCGCGTCACCACCAACCACCCTATACATTCAGGTGGCGGCAACCCGACACAACTCGGGCTAGGTTTCCCCATTCGGACACCCACGGATCAAAGCTCGGTTGACAGCTCCCCGTGGCCTATCGCGGCCTCCCACGTCCTTCATCGGCGCCTGATGCCAAGGCATCCACCGTGTGCCACTATCACTTGGCCACTACAGATAATAAGATGCTCGCGCACACTATTCACAAATCAAAACACCAACCGCACACCCCGACACCACTCACACCAAACGAGATCCTCGTCCCGATGGCACCTGAGAGTTCTCAGAGGCGGTCCGCGGGAAACAACACAACCACCAGACCCACAAGGTCCGATGGTCGAGGTTGCTTCCTCAGACACCCAACAGCGCGCCCCCTGGCGCTTCTAGTCACCAGGAGCAAAGTTCGATTCCTTCAAGCCACTCCCGACACCAGCACAGACAACCTGTACCGGCCGGGTCCACTTTCGAGTCCGGCCAACCATAGGAAAGAGTTGGCCTTTGAAAGACTCCTTAGAAAGGAGGTGATCCAGCCGCACCTTCCGGTACGGCTACCTTGTTACGACTTCGTCCCAATCGCCAGCCCCACCTTCACTCATTCCCTCCCCGAAGGGTTAGGCCACAAGTTTCGGGTGTTGCCGACTTTCATGACGTGACGGGCGGTGTGTACAAGGCCCGGGAACGTATTCACCGCGGCGTTGCTGATCCGCGATTACTAGCGACTCCACCTTCATGGGGTCGAGTTGCAGACCCCAATCCGAACTGAGACCGGCTTTTAGGGATTCGCTCCACCTTACGGTATCGCACGCCCATTGTACCGGCCATTGTAGCATGTTTGCAGCCCAAGACATAAGGGGCATGATGACTTGACGTCGTCCCCACCTTCCTCCGAGTTGACCCCGGCAGTCTCCCATGAGTCCCCACCATTACGTGCTGGCAACATGGAATAAGGGTTGCGCTCGTTGCGGGACTTAACCCAACATCTCACGACACGAGCTGACGACAGCCATGCACCACCTGTCACCCACCAACTAAATGACCCCACATCTCTGCAGGTCCACGGGTGATGTCAAACCTTGGTAAGGTTCTTCGCGTTGCGTCGAATTAAGCAACATGCTCCGCCGCTTGTGCGGGCCCCCGTCAATTCCTTTGAGTTTTAGCCTTGCGGCCGTACTCCCCAGGCGGGGCGCTTAATGCGTTAGCTACGGCGCGGAAACCGTGGAAAGTCCCCACACCTAGCGCCCAACGTTTACGGCATGGACTACCAGGGTATCTAATCCTGTTCGCTCCCCATGCTTTCGCTCCTCAGCGTCAGGTAAGGCCCAGAGACCCGCCTTCGCCACCGGTGTTCCTCCTGATATCTGCGCATTTCACCGCTACACCAGGAATTCCAGTCTCCCCTACCTACCTCTAGCATGCCCGTATCCACTGCAGAACCGGAGTTAAGCCCCGGTCTTTCACAGCAGACGCGACACGCCGCCTACGAGCTCTTTACGCCCAATAATTCCGGACAACGCTCGGACCCTACGTATTACCGCGGCTGCTGGCACGTAGTTAGCCGGTCCTTATTCCCCACCTACCGTCAACCCCACGAGAACGTGGAGCCTGCGTTGGTGGTAAAAGAGGTTTACAACCCGAAGGCCGTCATCCCCCACGCGGCGTCGCTGCGTCAGGCTTTCGCCCATTGCGCAATATTCCCCACTGCTGCCTCCCGCAGGAGTCTGGGCCGTGTCTCAGTCCCAGTGTGGCCGGTCGCCCTCTCAGGCCGGCTACCCGTAATCGCCTTGGTAGGCCTTTACCCCACCAACTAGCTGATAGGCCGCGAGCCCATCCCTGACCGATAAAACTTTCCACCGTCCACCATGAGGTGGCCGGTCGTATCCGGTATTAGACGGCGTTTCCACCGCTTATCCCAGAGTCAGGGGCAGGTTGCTCACGTGTTACTCACCCGTTCGCCGCTCGTGTACCCCGAAGGGCCTTACCGCTCGACTTGCATGTGTTAAGCACGCCGCCAGCGTTCGTCCTGAGCCAGGATCAAACTCTCCATAAAGGTCATACAACCCTAACCCGGCCACCGCGGACGGTACCTGGGCGGGTAAACCTAGAAGTAATCCTGACCGACCATCTTACGATGGCCAATCAAAGGAACCCTTCACACCGAAGTGTGACGGGGCCAAAACAAACATGGCTTAAAGAAATTCAAACACGCGCTGTTGAGTTCTCAAGAAGCAACCGCTCATCCCGTACAAGCCCCGGTGCCGTTTCCGGCCCGTTCGCTCTTCCGTGGAAGGCTGTCTTGTCTGCGTTTCCACCGCTGTGAGCGGCTTGGACGCTTCGTTGTGTCTTTACTTTATCAGGTGTTCCGTGCCCCGCCAAATCGGCGGTTTCGGAGCAATTGATCGGGGTAAAGCCCGTTTTCACTTCTTCCGACCCGGCGAATTCGCCCGGCCTTTGAAGCAACTCCCTGAGCCTACCCGACCCGAAACAGTGCTCGGAACGGTACGGCCAGATGTGGAGGTGATGTCGCTTGTTACCGAAGTGGTCCGGTCCGGTGCTGAGCTCGGCCCTGAGGGCCGCTCGCCGTCCCGTCGCGACTCGGTGAAGTTTAGACAAGGGACCCGGCGGCGTCAAATCCGTCCGTGCGGCAGGAGACCCCGTCGCTGGGGACGTTCCGCGTCGGCCATCCTGTGAGGGACAGGTCCGCGGAGTGACGCCTCCGGGCTACTCGATCCCCTGCCGGGGACCGGGTGTCTAGGTGTCTAGCGATTGCTTGTCAGACATGGGTGGTCCTCCCCCTCGCCCCTGGGCCCCAAACACATCCGGATGGATTTTTCTGCCGAGGTTCCCAGTCCCCCGGGGACCCCGTGTTCGCACGGGACCCCCGGAGCACCTGGTGTCACGCCGTTCCCGTACCGGGCCGGCGACCGGTCAGACCATCTCCGCGAGGTCCGCGGCGAGCCGGCGGAAGGCGATCCCGCGGTGGCTGATCGCGTTCTTCTCCTGCGCGGACAGCTCCGCGGTGGTGCGGCTCTCGCCCTCGGGCACGAACGCGGGGTCGTAACCGAACCCGTTCTCGCCCCGACGCTCGGTGAGGACCCGTCCCCGGAGCACGCCCTCGGCGACCACCTCGGTCCCGTCCGGCATCACCAGCACCGCGGCGCACACGAACTGTGCGCCCCGGCGCTCGGCCGGGGTGTCGGCCAGCTGGTCCAGGACCAGGTCGAGGTTGGCGCGGTCCTGGTCCTGCCCACCGAACCGCCCCGCCCACCGCGCGGACAGGACGCCAGGCATCCCCCGGAGCTCGTCCACACTCAGGCCGGAGTCGTCGGCCACCGCCGGCAGGTCCGTGTGGGCGGCGATCGCCCGCGCCTTGAGCAGTGCGTTGCCGATGAACGTCGGCTCGGTCTCGGGGACCTCCGGCGCGTCGGGGAACGCGTCGAGTCCGAGCACCTCGGCGGTCACCCCCGCCTCGGCGAGGATGGCCCGCATCTCCGGGACCTTCTTGGCGTTACGGGTCGCCAGGACGATCTTCACCGTTCCCCCTTCGCGCGGAACACCGCCGATCCTGGAGCCGACGCTGTTCGTGGCGGTCACTCCGACAGCGCCTTCTTCTGGATGGCGGTCAGTTCCTCGCAGCCGCCGGCCGCCAGGTCGAGCAGCTGGTTGAGCAGGTCACGGTCGAACGGCTCACCCTCGGCGGTGCCCTGCACCTCCACGAACCGGCCGTCGCCGGTCAGCACGACGTTCATGTCGGTCTGGGCGACCGAGTCCTCCAGGTAGTTCAGGTCCAGGCGCGGCTGTCCCTGGATCACACCGACGCTGACCGCCGACAGCGATCCGGTGAGCGGGTTGTTCTTGAGCTTGCGGCGCTTGCGCAGCCACTTCATCGCGTCCGCCATCGCGACGTAGGCACCGGTGATGGCGGCGGTACGGGTGCCGCCGTCGGCCTGGAGCACGTCGCAGTCCAGGGTGATGGTGTGCTCGCCCATCGCCTTGAAGTCGACGACGGCGCGCAGGGAGCGGCCGATGAGGCGGGAGATCTCGTGGGTGCGGCCGCCGATCTTGCCGCGGACCGACTCCCGGGCGCCGCGGGTGTCGGTGGCGCGGGGGAGCATCGCGTACTCGGCGGTGACCCACCCCTCGCCTGTCCCCCGCCGCCAGCGGGGCACACCGTCCTCGACGGTGGCGGCGCAGAGCACGCGGGTGTCTCCGAACTCGATGAGCACGGAGCCTTCCGCCTGGCGCAGCCAGTTGCGGGTGATGGTCACAGGGCGGAGTTGGGTCGGAACACGTCCGTCAGGTCGGGCCATGTCATCGAGCGTATATCCGTGGGAGGCCGCCCGGTGCGGGAGCCGGGAAGTCGCCACGCCCTCGTGTCGGGCGGATCCCCGAGGCGATCACCTGCGCGGGGCCGGGGCCTTGCGGACTCCGACCCGGTCGGGAGCGGACCCCACACCCGGGGTGCCGGTCAGGCGCGCACCCGGTCGGATGCGGCCCCGGTCGGGCGCCGACCCGGTCCAGTGCGGACCCCTCAGGCGCGGGGCCGGTCGGGTTCGGTCCCGGTCAGGCGCCGACGGGGTGCACCTGGCCGCTGCGGGCGAGGTCGATGGGTCCGCCGTAGGTGGAGCGCGCCTCGGTGAGGGTGACCTCGTCGTCGTTCCACGGCACCAGGTGTGTGAGCAGCAGGCTGCGCGCGCGTGCCCGGCGCGCGTGCTCGCCCGCCTCGCTGCCGGTGAGGTGCATGTCCTTGGGGTGTTCCACGTGGTCGTGGAAGGCGGCCTCGCACAGGAACAGGTCGGTGTCGGTGGCCAGGTCGACCAGGGAGTCGCAGGCCCCGGTGTCCCCGGAGTAGGTCAGACTCGACCCCTCGTGCTCCAGGCGGATGCCGAAGGCGTCCACCGGATGGTTGACGGTGTCCACGCGCGCGGTGAAGGGGCCCAGGTCGAAGGTGCCGGGGGTGAGTTCGTGGAAGTCGAAGACCTCGGTCATGCCGGGGTCCGGGTCCAGGCCGTAGGCCTCGGCGACCCGCTGCGCGACGCCCTTGGGTCCGTAGACGGGGATGCGGGGCTTGGGCCCGCCCGGCGGGAACATCCGGGCCACCCAGTACGAGCACAGGTCGAAGCAGTGGTCGGCGTGCAGGTGGCTCAGGTAGACGGCGTCGACGGAGTAGATGTCGACGTGTCGCTGCAGCGCGCCGAGGGACCCGTTGCCCATGTCGAGCAGCAGGCGGAACCCCCCGGCCTCGACCAGGTAGCAGGAGGCGGGGCTGTCCGGCCCCGGGAAGCTCCCGGAGGACCCGATAATCGTGAGTCGCACGTCGTCGTCGCCTTCTCGATGGGCCGCGCGGCGTCCGTGGCACTCGTCGTCGGACGTGTCCGGGGAGTGCGGATGGCGGCTGGTTCTGCGGATGTCCCGTTGTTACGGGTGTACCCCAATGACCGGCCGGGTGGTACAAAATGTGGCCCGCATCTCAGGCGACGAGGATCACGTGTGAAATTTTCACACACATTGACCATAGGTGTCCGGTTCATTGGGCGCGCGTTTCGGGTGGTCCCGCTCCTGGGCACCGCTCCTGGTCCCGCTCTTGGGCCCCCTCCTGAGCCCGCTTCCCCCGCCGCGTCCCTCGCACACGGAAGGCCGGCACCCCGGGGGGTGCCGGCCTCGCGCGCGACCGGAACGGTGGCGCCCGATCCGGCCGCCGGCGTCGTGTCTCAGACCCAGGCGTCGTGCCTCAGGCCCAGAGCTGTCCGTCGAGGCGTTCCTCGGCCTCTTCGAGGGTGCCCTCGTAGGCGCCGGTGGACAGGTACTTCCATCCGGCGTCGGCGATGATGAACGCGATGTCGGCGCGCTCCCCCGCCCGTTCCGCCTTGCGGGCCATGCCCAGGGCGGCGTGCAGAGCGCCGCCGGTGGACACACCCGCGAAGATGCCCTCCTGGTCCAGGAGTTCCCGGGTCCGCTTGAGGGCGGCGTCGGAGGGCACGGAGAAGCGCGTGGTGAGGACCGACTCGTCGTAGAGCTCGGGGACGAAGCCCTCGTCCAGGTTGCGCAGGCCGTAGACCAGCTCGCCGTAGCGGGGCTCGGCGGCCACGATCTGCACGTCCGGCTTGTGCTCGCGCAGGTACCGCCCGACCCCCATCAGGGTGCCGGTGGTGCCCAGCCCGGCCACGAAATGCGTCATCTCCGGCAGGTCGGCGAGCAGCTCGGGACCGGTGGTCTCGTAGTGGGCCCGGGCGTTGGCCGGGTTGCCGTACTGGTAGAGCATCACCCAGTCGGGGTTCTCCCGGGCCATCTCCTTGGCGACGCGGACGGCCTCGTTGGACCCGCCCGCGGCGTCGGAGAAGTGCACCCGCGCCCCCCACATCGCCAGGAGCTGCTTGCGCTCGGCCGAGGTGTTCTCCGGCATCACGCAGACCATCCGGTAGCCGCGCAGCTTGGCGACCATGGCCAGGGAGATGCCGGTGTTGCCCGACGTCGGCTCCAGGATGGTGCAGCCCGGGGAGAGCAATCCGTCCTTCTCGGCCTGCTCGATCATGTAGAACGCGGCGCGGTCCTTGATCGAGCCGGTGGGGTTGCGGTCCTCCAGCTTCGCCCACACCCGCACGTCCGGCGAGGGGGAGAGCCGCGGCAGCCCGACCAGGGGCGTACCGCCGAGGGAGTCCAACAGGGAGTCGTAGCGCATGCCAGTCCTAGGTCTGTGGATGCTGCCCGTCGGGAGCTATCGGCTTCCGCCGGCCACGGCCGGCAGGACGGTGACGTTGTCGCCGTCGTTGAGCTTGGCCTCCAGACCACCGACGAAGCGCACGTCCTCGTCGTTGAGGTAGACGTTGATGAAGCGACGCAGCTTGCCGTTCTCCACGATGCGCTCGCCGATGCCCGGGTACTTGCCGTCCAGGTCGTTGAACAGCTCGCCGAGCGTGTCGCCGGTGCCCTCGACGACCTTGGCGTCGCCGGTCAGGTTGCGCAGGATGGTGGGGATGCGGACCTCGATGGCCATGAAGGTGTCTCCAGAGTTCGTTGTCGTGCGTACAGTCCCAACAGGGGGTGCGCCGGGCCCATTCCGGGCCGGCGTTCCTGGGGGCGGAGGCTACTGCTCGGTCTCGCCCGCGGGCCCGGTGATCTCCACCGGCTCCTCGGTGACCTCGCCGTCGATGATCCGGTAGGAGCGGAACTCGACCGTGTCGGGCTCGCGCGTGGACACGAGCACGTAGTGGGCCTGGGGCCACTGGGCGTAGGTGATGTCGGTGCGCGAGGGGTAGGCCTCGGTCATCGTGTGGGAGTGGTAGATCACCACGAAGTCCTCGTCGCGGTCCCACAGCTGGTCGTAGACCTGCTTGTACTCGGTGGAGTCGAACTCGTAGAACGTGGGCGAGCGCGCCGCGTTCATCATCTCCACGTACCGCTCGGGTCGGTCGGAGCCCTCCGGTCCGGCCACGATCCCGCACGCCTCGTCCGGGTGGTCGCGGCGGGCGTGGGCGACGATCTTGTCGTAGATCGAGCGATCAATGCTGAGCATGCCCCCAGGGTACCCAAGAGAAGATCCCTACCAACCAAATGGGTATTGTTGATTCGCTCCCATTTCGCCGGGTCCGGCGGTACGGGCCCGCCGCGGCGTGGTCTCCGCCACGCCCGCGCTCGGGCGGCCTCCACCGAAGACGCCTTAGGCTCGTCGGCATGAGCGAGGACAGCAGCAGCGCGCTGCTCACCGACCACTACGAACTCACCATGCTCCAGGGCGCCCTGCACAGCGGCGCCGCGAGCCGCCGGTCCGTCTTCGAGATGTTCGCGCGGCGGCTTCCGGAGGGGCGCCGGTACGGCGTCGTGGCCGGCACCGGACGGTTCCTGGACCTGCTGGAGCGCTTCCGGTTCGGTACCGCCGAGCTGGACTTCCTCTCCGACCACGGGGTCGTGGACGAGCCGACCCTCGAATGGCTGTCACAGTACCGGTTCAGCGGGAACGTGTGGGGCTACGGCGAGGGCGAGACCTATTTCCCCGGCTCTCCGATCCTGGTGGTGGAGGGCTCCTTCGCCGAGGCCGTGATCCTGGAGACGCTCGCCCTGTCGGTGTACAACCACGACTGCGCGATCGCCTCGGCCGCCTCGCGCATGGTCGTGGCCGCGGGCGACCGGCCCCTCATCGAGATGGGATCGCGCCGCACGCACGAGGCGTCGGCCGTGGCTTCCGCGCGGGCCGCCTACATCGCCGGGTTCGCGACCTCCTCCAACCTGGAGGCCGGGCGCACCTACGGCGTGCCCACGGGCGGGACGGCCGCACACTCCTTCACCCTGCTGCACGACAGCGAGCGGCACGCCTTCCGGACGCAGGTGGAGTCCATGGGCGCGGGCACGACGCTGCTGGTCGACACCTACGACGTCGAACGCGCCGTGCGCACCGCGGTCGAGACGGCCGGCCCCGACCTGGGCGCGGTCCGGCTCGACTCCGGCGACCTGGCCGCGACCGCCGGGCGGGTCCGCAAGGAACTGGACGCGCTCGGGGCGGTGCACACGCGGATCGTGGTGACCGGGGACCTGGACGAGCACTCGGTGCAGTCGCTGGCCGTGGCGCCGGTGAACGGCTACGGCGTGGGAACGTCCCTGGTGACCGGGTCGGGGGCGCCCACCGTGGCCCTGGTGTACAAGCTGGTGGCGCGGAGCCGCTCGCTGGACCCCCGGGCGTCGCTGGAGCCGGTGGCCAAGCGCTCGGTCGGCAAGCCGAGCAAGGGCGGCCGCAAGTGGGGGGCCCGGCGGCTCGACGACAAGGGCACGGCCGTGTCCGAGGAGGTCTTCCCGCACCTGCCGCCCGAGGAGACGGGCCTGCGCCCGATGATGCGTCCCCTGGTCACCGACGGCGAGGTGGTGGGCCGGGAGTCCGTGGGCCGGGCCCGCGAGCGCCACCGGGCGGCTCTGGCGGAGCTGCCGGAGGAGGCGCTGCGGATGTCGCGCGGCGAGGCCGCGCTGCCGACCGTCTTCCGCTGAGGACCCCGCGGAGGGATTCCCGCCGTTCCGAAAGCGACGGGAGACGGGTGCTGTGACTCAGGCGATCACGGGGCAGACTGGACGGTGAAGGGGAGGGATGCGCACATGCGAGCACTCATCGTGGTGGACGTACAGAACGACTTCTGTGAGGGCGGGAGCCTGGCCGTGGCCGGTGGCGCCGCCACCGCCGCGGCGGTGACCGACCACGCTCGGGACCGTGCCCAGGACTACGGGGTCGTGGTGGCCACCCGGGACCACCACATCGACCCGGGTCCGCACTTCTCCACCGAGCCGGACTTCGTCACGAGCTGGCCCGTGCACTGCTTGGCGGGCACCGTGGGCGCGGAGTTCCATCCGGGCTTCGACGCCTCGCTCGCCGACGCGGTGTTCAGCAAGGGGCAGTACTCCGACGGCTACAGCGGCTTCGAGGGCACGGTCGAGGACGGCACGGCCCTGGCGGACTGGCTGCGCGAGCGCGACGTGGACGAGGTGGACGTGGTGGGCATCGCCACCGACCACTGCGTGCGCGCCACGGCACTGGACGCGGCCGCCGAGGGCTTTCGCACGCGGGTGCTGCTCGGGCTGACGGCGGGTGTGGGGGCCGCGACCGTGGAGTCCGCGCTGGAACAGCTGCGCGACGCCGGCGTGGAGCTGCGGGGCGAGCCGGTCGTCGCCTGAGGGCCGACGCCCCGCGGCCGTCACGGCGCGGTGGGGCCCTCATCGTCGGCCGGTCCGGTGGATCCGGACCGCCGGGAGCGTGCGAGGAGCGTGGTCAGGATCGGCTCGGCGTGGGTCCACAGGACCGCGCCGCCGATCCCCGGCACGACCAGCACCCCCCTGCGGCCCTGGGGGTCGCCCCACTCGCTCCAACCGAGCACGCACCCGTCGGGCAGTGTGGTCAGGCCCCGGCGTTCCGGAGCGGTGGTTCCCCATGGCATGCGCAGGAATCTACCCGTCGACCGCACCGGTGACCAGCGGTTTTCGCCGTGGCCGGTGCGGATCGACGGGTGCGTCCGCGTGGTCGTGCGGGTGCCTCAGGCGACGCCGACGGCCGCGCGCACGCGGTCGATGACGGTGCGGGCGCGCTCGCGGGCCCGGGCCGAGCCGGAGTCCAGGATCGCGTCGATCCGGGCGGGGTCGGCCATCAGTTCCTCGTAGCGGGCGCGCTTGGGCGCGAGCTCGGCGTCGACCGCCTCGAAGAGCTCGTTCTTGAGGTCGCCCCAGCCCATGCCGCCGGCCTCCAGGCGCTTGCGCACGTCGGCGGCCTTGTCCTCGTCGGCGAAGTGGGTGAGGAGCTGGAAGGGCACCGAGGAGTCGGGGTTCTTGGGCTCCTCCACCGGGGTGGAGTCCGTGGGGATGCGGCGGATGGCCTTCTTGAGCTTGTTCTCCGGCAGGAACAGCGGGATGTGGTTGTCGTAGGACTTGCTCATCTTGCGGCCGTCCACGCCGGGCAGGATGCTGGCGTCGCTGTCGTCGATGACGCCCTTGGGCATCGGGAAGGTGTAGGAGGCGCCGAAGCGGTGGTTGAAGTACCCGGCGATGTCGGCGGTGTACTCGATGTGCTGGGACTGGTCGCGGCCGACCGGCACGCGGGTCGCCTCCATGACGAGGATGTCGGCGGCCATGAGGATGGGGTAGTTGTACAGCCCCATGTTGATCCCCGCGTCGAGGTCGGTGATCCCGGCCTCGGTGTTGCGGTCGCGGGCCGCCTTGTAGGCGTGCGCGCGGTTCATGAGGCCCTTGGGGGTCAGGGCGCTCAGGATGGTGGTGAGCTCGAAGGTCTCCGGGACGCTGGACTGCCGGTAGATGACGGTCTGTTCCGGATCGAGCCCGCACGCGAGCCAGGTGGCAGCGCCTGACCGGATGCTGTGGCGGAGCTCGTCGGCGTCCTTGATGGTGTTGAGCGCGTGGTAGTCCGCGATGAAGTAGTACGTGTCGTACTCGTGCGCGGCCGCCAGGGCGGGCTTGATCGCGCCGATGTAGTTGCCCAGGTGGAAGTCACCGGTGGGCTTGATCCCGGTCAGGTAGATGTTCGCTGCCATACCCCTAGCCTAGCGGCGTGTCCGCCGGATCCTCGCCCTGGCGGTGTTCCCGGCCCCGTCCGCGCGCCCGGTCGGCGGGCGCCGCCGCCAGCTGGTCGGCGAGCAGGGCCAGCCGCTGCTCACGGGCGGCCGGGGGCAGTCGGCCGTCCCTGGCCAGGGTGACGAGCCCGTGGATGCTGGACCACCCGACCTCGGCCAGGAGTGCGGGGTCGCGGCCGCCGGCGAAGGGGGTGAGGACGCGCAGGATCGCCTCGAAGCCGGCCCGCAGGGGGGCGGGGGTGTCCGGTTGCCCGAAGGGCAGGTCGACGGAGCGGGAGAACATGGCCTCGTACAGCGCGGGGTGCTCCTCGGCGAAGGCCGTGTAGGCGCGCACCGCCGCTTCCAGGGCGCTCCTGGGGTCGGCGGCCGGCGCGGTGGCCGCTTCCAGGGCCTCGGCGAGTTCGCCGAACCCCTGGAGGGCGACGGCCGTGACGATCGCGTCCTTGCCGGAGAAGTGGCTGTAGAGCACGGGCTGGCTGTACTCGATGCGTTCGGACAGGCGGCGGGTGGTCACCGCCTCCCAGCCCTGTTCCTCGGCCAGTTCCCTGGCGGTGGCGATGATCAGCTCGTGGCGGCGGGCCCGCTCGCGCTCCTTGCGCTCGGTCGTGGACATGAGCGAATCCTAGCAACGCTAGGCACGGTGACCGGACCAGCATCTCGCGCCAGTACCCCCTCTTTGGCATACTGGGAGTATGAGTTCCACGGATACCACCATCAAAGTCCCCAGAAGACTGCGAGACCGGATCAGCGAACGCGCCAAGCGCGAACACGTGACCCTCGCGGTCGCGATCGAGCATGCCCTGGACGAGTCCGAGGAGTTGGCGTTCTGGGGTGACGTACGCCGCCATCACGCTTCGATGTCCGACGAGGACCGCCAGGACCACCTGGTGGACCACGCACTCCGAGACGACCTGGACGACCCCGCGGACGACGCGTTGAGCGACGAGGAGGCCTGGTGAGGCGCGGCGAGATCTACATGGCGGACCTCGGCGATCCCATCGGCCACGAACAGGCGCTCCGGAGGCCCGTTCTCCTCGCCAACGCACAGCCCTGGTTGGAGTCCCGTCCCCCCGTGGTGATGGTCCTCCCGCTGACCCGCACCCACCGGCCCAGTCCCACGCACGTCGAGATCGAACCGGGTTCCTCGGGCCTGAAAGAGATCAGCTACGTCAAGTGCGAGGACCTGCGGGCCATCTCCCCGCTCCGGTTGGAGCGCCGGTTCGGCAGCGTCAAGGACACCGTCATGTGGCGGATCGACGTCATTCTGCGGCGGCTCCTGTCCTTGTGAGCGCGCGCGGGTCGCCGCCGCGGAACGCCGTCCAGTGCTCGGCCATCCGTTGGGCCTGTCCCGCCGTGAAGGTCGTCATGCAGGCGTCATCGCTGTAGTTCATGAAGTTGTCGACCGGGTCCAGGCCCCTGCGGGTCCGGCAGGTGTCGCGCCCCTCCGGGCAGCCGGTGGCCGCCTCCCGCTCGTAGGGGGTGTCGGCCACGTAGTCCCCCGGGGTGTCGCAGCCGTTCTGAAAGGTGTGGAACAGGCCCAGCCAGTGGCCGACCTCGTGGGTGGCGGTGTGGCCCAGGTCGAAGCGCTCGCGCCCGCCGCCCGGCAGGGTGTCGTGGGCGACCACCACCCCGTCCTGCTCGGGATCGTCCGCGTAGTCCTGCGGGAAGCTGGAGAAGCCCAGCAGGCCCGGCCCCAGGTCGGCGGTGTAGAGGTTGAGCGTCTCGGGACCGCCCTGGTGCAGGTGCGAGCGGATGGTCGTCACGTGGTCGTTGAACTGGGAGAACCAGTCGTCGTTCGCCGTGCGGGTGATGTCGGCGAGCTCGAAGCGGAATCCGGTGTCGGTGGACTGCGGGCCGGTGGCGAAACGGCCGCCGTAGGCGGTGTTGAGGGTGTCGATCTGGTCGCGCACCCGCTCGCCGGAGACCCGGCCCTGGCCGTCCTCCCCCTCGATCACGTGCACCACCACGGGGACCTCCCGCGGCGGGGCCACGTCCTGCGCGCGCAGGGGTTCGAGCGCCGCCCGGAGCTCCTCCTCGTACTCCGCCGCCTGGTCGGGCGTCAGCTCCCCTCCTTCGGGGAGGAGTCCCGGCAGGCCGGGGTCGCTCAACCGGGCCTCCATGCCGGGCGGGCACGGCTCTCCCGCGTCCTGGCGCGCGGCGGCCCCGGGCCCGGCGGCCGTCGGTGAGGTGTCCGGCAGGGTGCTCGCCACGAGACCGGTCAGTGCGGCGCCGCACATCACCAGTCCGGACCAGAGCGCGGTGTTCGCGCGAAGTCGTCCCATCATCTGACGGACAGTATCGACGTGATCACGAAGTTCCGACCGGCCGTGCGCGAGCTTGCGAAGTATTTGCCGGAATCACGCTATTTGCGGCCGACCGCCCAGGTGCGGAGCTTGGCGATGCGCTCGCGGATCTGCGGCGGGGACGCCTGTGCCACGGGCGGTCCACCGCACGCGCGGCGCAGTTCGTTGTGGATGACCCCGTGCGGCTTGCCCGTGCGGTGGTGCCAGGCGCCCACCAGGCCGCTGAGCTCCCGGCGCAGCTCGGCGATGACCTCGTGCGTGGGCCCCTCGTCCTGCTCCGGCTCGGCTTTGGCCTTCACCTTGGCCTGGTTGGCCTGGATCTCGGCCTTGCGCTTGCGCAGCAGCTGGGAGACCTGCTGGGGGTCGAGCAGCCCCGGAAGCCCCAGGAAGTCCTCCTCCTCGGAGGAGCCCGGCGACCCGCCGTACTCCAGGCCGTCGTAGAGCGCGCGGTCGAACTCCGCCGCCGACTCCATCGTCTCGAACGGCAGTTCCTCCCCCGCGTCGGGGGTGTCGCGCTTCTTGTCGGCCTCCTTGAGGAGGTCCTCCTCCGGGTACTCGTCGTCGGTCGGGGTCCGGTCGAGGACGTGGTCGCGCTCGCGCTCCATCTCGCCCGCGTACTCCAGCAGCGTGGGCACCGACGGCAGGAACACCGACGCGACCTCGCCCCGCTGGCGCACGCGCACGAAGCGGCCGATCGCCTGGGCGAAGAACAGGGCGGTGCTGGTGGAGGTGGCGTACACGCCCACCATGAGCCGGGGCACGTCCACGCCCTCCGACACCATGCGCACCGCGACCATCCAGCGGTCGTCGCCCACGGCGAACCGGCTGATCTTCTTGGAGGCGGTGGGGTCGTCGGAGAGCACCACGGTCGCGCCCTTGCCGGTGATCTGGCGCAGGATCCGCGAGTAGGCTCGGGCGTTCTCGTGGTCGCTGGCGATGACGAGGCCGCCGGCGTCCGGGTGGGTCTTGCGGACCTCGGTCAGCCGCCGGTCGGCGGCCTGCAGGACCTTCTTGATCCAGTCGCCCTTGGGGTCCAGCGCCGCGCGCCAGGCCTGGGACAGGGCGTCCTGGGTGAGCGGCTCCCCCAGGCGGGCGGCGAGCTCGTCGCCCGCCCGCGTGCGCCAGCGCATCTCACCGGAGTAGGCCATGAAGATGACCGGGCGCACCACCCCGTCCTCCAGGGCGGGGGCGTACCCGTAGCTGTAGTCCCACGAGCAGCGGCGCACCCCGGCGCTGTCCTGGACGTAGTCCACGAACGGGATGGGGTTGATGTCGGAGCGAAAGGGCGTACCGGTCAGCGACAGCCGCCGCGCGGCCGGGTCGAAGGCCTCGCGGGCGGCGTCGCCCCACGAGAGCGCGTCACCGGCGTGGTGGACCTCGTCGAAGATGACCAGGGTCCGGCGCGCCTCGGTGCGGTTGCGGTGCAGCATGGGGTGCGCCGCGACCTGCGCGTAGGTGACGGCGACGCCGATGTACTGGCGGCCGAGCGCGCCCTGGCCGTTCTTGAAGTCGGGGTCGATGGCGATGCCGAACCGCGCGGCCGCCTCGGCCCACTGCTTCTTCAGGTGCTCGGTGGGGCAGACGATGGTGATGGCGCGGACCCGGTGCTGGTGGAGGAGCTCCCCGGCCAGGGTGAGGGCGAAGGTGGTCTTGCCCGCCCCGGGCGTGGCCACCGCCAGGAAGTCCCGTGGATCCCGGCGGAAGTACTCCTCGAACGCCTCCCGCTGCCAGGCCCGGAGCCCGCGCAGGCGGTCCTCCGTCGTGGTCTGCGTTACCGTCATCCGTCCTGTCCCCCGTTACTCACCTGCTTGAGGGTAGCGGGAGGAACCGACCGATCAGAGTGACCCCGGGGTGGTGCCGAGCACACCCCGGGGCCTCCTCCACGGGAGGTACGGCGGTTCGCCCCGCTGGTCGTCCCCGTTCTCAGCCCTGGCCGTCGGTCGTGTCGTCGACCAGTCCGTCCTCCGGCGGGGCCTCTCCCTCCGCCGGTTCCTCGAGCGGCGCGCCCTCCTCGGCCGGAACGGGCTCGCCGCCCTCGACCGCGCCGTCGTTGAAGGGCATGTGGGGGGAGAGCGCCGGGAAGGCGAACATCCACAGCAGTGTGGCGGCGCCCACGAGCAGCCCCAGCGCCATGATGAACTTCGACACCCAGGGGCCGGGCAGGACACGCCAGATCAGACCGTACATTCGCGTTCCTTCCCTACGCTTCGTCGCCGTCGGGGGCCATGTGCGCGATGGAGTCGGGCATCCCCTCGGACTTGGGCGTGGTCTCGGTCAGTTCGGCCCACACGATGAGCCGGTGGGTGTTGTTCAGCTTCGGCGCGCACGTGGTGAGGGTGAGCAGGGACCGTTCCGGCTCCTCGTCGGTGGCGTCGTCGAAGGGGTCGGGGTCGACCACCCACACGTCGTCGGGCAGCACCGTCTCCTCGTGGAAGACCTCGTAGGTGTAGAAGTTCTCCCCGTCCTCCAGCACCATGACGTCGCCCGACTCCAGCTGGTCCAGGTCCCAGAACAGGCCGGGGGTGCGGTGCGCGGCCACGCCGTAGTTGCCCGGCTGACCCGGGGCGCTGTCGAACCAGGTGTAGTGGCCCGGGCTGAACTGGATGTCCTCCTGGCTGGTGCCGTTGACCACGACCCAGTCCAGGTCGAGGTCGGGCACGTACAGCCGGCTGTCGGCGCTGCCCGGCAGCGGAGCCGAGTCCGGACCGGTCTCGTCCGCGGCCGCCCAGTTCTCCGCCAGCCCGTCGGCGAGGTCCTGCTGCTCCCTGTCCGTCTCCCATTGGGAGCCGTACACCTCGTAGGCGGCGTAGAACAGCATGAGCAGGCCGGCGGTCAGCAGGAGCTCACCGATGGTCCTGACGATGCCCCGGACGACGTCGCCGGGGGTGGCGCGCGGTCTGCGCTGAGGGGGGCGGCGCCGCCTTCCGCCCTGGTTGCGCCCACGGCCCCGGGGGCGGTCCTCGTCCAGCGGCTGCCGATCAGTTGCGGACACCAATACGACCTACTCCTGTCGACCTAGCATGCTCACAGCAGTTACCGGAGGGGCACGATCAGCGGGACCCCGGTGGGGGTGGGGGACGACCTCGACATCGTGCCGGTACACGGTGCTGAGCAGCGACGCGGTGAACACGTCGGACGGTGCGCCTCGCGCGGCCACCCGCCCATGGGACAGTATCGCCACACGAGGGGCGTAGGCAGCCGCAAGCCCCAAATCATGCAGGACCACGATAACCGCCCCACCGCTGTCCGCGAGTGTACGCGCGACGGAAAAGGGACCGCTTCCCGATGGCGGGGCCGAGCGCGTCGGCGGGTGCGCTGGTCACGGTGTCCGACCGCCCCCGGACACGGTGAAGGGCCTCGGCGCGCATGGTCCGCCAAGGCCCTTCACCCGTCCGGGGACGGGCGCCTACTTCATCATGTCCTCGTAGGCCTGCTTGCACTCCGGGCACACGGGGAACTTCTTCGGGTCGCGGTTGGGCACCCACACCTTGCCGCACAGGGCGATCACCGGGTCGCCGGTCACGGCGCTCTCGGTGATCTTGTCCTTCTGCACGTAGTGCGCGAACCGCTCGCGGTCTCCGTCACCGTGCGAGATCTCCGGTTTGGTCTCACTGTCCGGCAGAACCTTGTTCACGACATCCATCGCCATCGTGACTCACACCTTTCCACGTCTGTGTTCCACGGTATCGGGGAATCCGTCCTGATCCGACTGGCGCTCAGTTCAAGGTGGGATCATCAGGGTAGGTCGACAGGAGTGCGAGGTCCCCGCCCTGGCGGCGCAGCACCCGTGACCACAGGCGGTCGGGCTCGGTGGTGAACACGTCCTGTGCCAGCGCCGGCAGCACGTACCAGGCACCCTCGTCGATCTCGCCGGACAACTGCCCGGCACTCCAGCCCGCGTAGCCCGCGAACACGCGAAGCGCCCCGAGGGCGCCGCCCATCTCCAACGCCGGTCCGTCGAGGTCGACCATACCGACCCGGCCCAGTCCCGCGTCCGGTTCCAGCCCCTCCAGCGGCGCCCAGCCCCGCGGCGCGGCGTCGGGCGAGGCGATGCCGAGCGCGAGCCCGGAGCCCGAGCCGACGGGGCCTCCGGAGAACATCACCGCGGGTTCGCTGGCGTAGGCCCCCCACTCCGCGACGACCTCGTTCACGGGCATACCCAGGGGCCGGTTCAGGATCACCCCCAGGGCGCCGTCGTCGGTGTCGTCCACGACGAACACCACCGACCGGCGGAAGGAGTCCTCTTGGAGGATGGGGGCGGCCACCAGGAGCCGCCCCGTGAGCGTTGGCTGGTCCATGCCACACCTTTACCCAGATCCGGCGCCCCGGCGCGGGCCCGCACCGGGGCAGGGGCTCGTTCACGCGAGGTTTGCACGGAGCTCCGTACGTTCGCGCCATGAGGGGAACTCTGATGGCACTCGCGGCGGTCGCCCTGCTGACCGCCTGTACGACGACACACAGTATCCCGGAGCGGGAGCCCGGATCGGCCGTACCCGGAGAGGGGACCCGATGCGGGGACGACCTCCTGGAGGGGCTCGGCGCCTGGGCACGGGCCGGGTTCAGCGGGTCGGTCGTGGTCTCGACCGGCGGTGAGCCCGACTGCCTCGCCGCGTTCGGGTCCGCGGACGGGGCCGGCGACGGGGCCGCCGGCACGGCGAACACCGTGGACACGGTGTTCGCGATCGGCTCGGTGAGCAAGGCGTTCACGGCCGCGGCGGTCCTCGGGCTCGTCGACGCCGGGGAGTTGTCCCTGGACGACCGGGCCGGGAACGTCATCACCGATCTGGAGGGACCGCCGGCGCGGGCCACCGTCGAACAGCTGCTCCTGCACACGAGCGGCCTCACCGGGTCGCACGGCGACGACCACGAACCGCTGGACCGCGACGCGGCCGTCGCGGCGATCGGGCGGTTGGAGCGCGCCTTCCCTCCGGGCACCGACTCCCTGTACTCCAACAGCGGCTACACGCTGCTCGCCCTCCTCGTCGAGGAGGTGACGGAGGCGGGGTACCGGGACCACATGGCCGCCGAGGTCCTGCCGCTGCCGGACGGGGGCACGGCCGGAGGCTTCTGGGACGGCGAGCCCGCGGCACCAGGGCCGCGGGCCGTCGGCCTGCTCGAGACCGGCCCGGCCGAGCAGCGGGGCGGCTTCGCGGGTCCGCACTGGGCGCTGGACGGCAACGGCGACCTGGCCATGTCGGCGCCGGACCTGGCGGCGTGGACGCACGCGCTGTTCACGGGCGGGGTGGTCCCGCCCGAGGCGGTCGCGACGATCACCGCCCCCGGCTTCGACCACGGCGACGGCACCGCCGAGGCGCCGGGGTGGGTGTCCCTCGACGCGAGCGTCCACGGAACGCCGGCCCTGGCCTCCTCCGGGGGCGGCGGCGACACCGGGCACGAGGCGGTGGCCGTCTGGGTCCCGCAGGACGAACGGGTCGTCGTCGCGGTGTCGAACTCGGGCGGTGTCCGGGCCGGGGACCTGATGCGGGAGGCGGGGCCCGCGCTGCTCGCGGGAGGGCCGCCGCCTCCGCCCGGCCCCGGAGCGGCGCCCGACGACTTCGGCGACTTCGACGACGCGGACGTCGCCGCGCACGAGCAAGGAGTGCGGACCCTGCTCGACGGCGGGTCCCGTGAGGGGCACGAGGAGCGCGAGGCCCTGGAGTCCGAGCTCGGCCCGTTGGTGTCCGTCGAGGTCCTGGGGACGGTGGTGGCCGAAGCGGAGCTGCGCACCTACGTCACGGCCTCCTCCGCCACCGACTCGACCACCCTCTGGTACGCGCTCGACGAGCGGGGCGGCGTCGCGGCCGTCGAGGGGTCCGTCGACGCCCCGCCGTCCCTGTCACCCGCTCCGCCCGCCGCCCCCTCCGCCGACACCGCGGACTGACCCGCCCGCTGGGAGACTGTCGCCATGCGCATCCTGTTGCTGGAGGACGACGCCGACCTCGCGGAGGTCGTCGCGCTGGGCCTGCGCGACGCGTGCTACGCGGTCGACGCCGTCGGCACCCTCGCCGAGGCCGAGGAACTGCTGCGGACCACCGACTACGACGTCGCCTGCCTGGACCTCGGGCTGCCCGACGGCGACGGCCTCGGGCTCGTGGACCGGCTCACGCGGGACGCGGGCCTGCGGCGGCCCCGCCGCGTACTCGTGCTGACCGCGCGCGATGCCGTCGGCGACCGGGTCGACGGACTCGACGCCGGGGCGGACGACTACCTCGTCAAGCCTTTCCACTTCGCCGAACTCCTCGCCCGGCTGCGTGCCCTGGCGCGGCGGTCCGAGGGCCAGGGGTCCGTCCTGCGCGTGGGCGACGTGGAACTCGACCCGGCCGCGCACACCGCGCGGCGGGCCGGAGCCGATCTGGCGCTCACCGCCCGCGAGTACGCGCTGCTGCGCTACTTCATGTACCGGCCGGGCGAGGTGCTCTCCGCCGAGGACCTGCTCGAACACGTGTGGGACGCCAACGCCGACCCGTTCACCGCGTCGGTCCGCGTCATCCTCAGCCGGCTGCGCAGGAAGCTCGGGGATCCGCCGGTCATCACAACGCTCACGGGGGTCGGCTACCGGTTGGAGGCGGCGCCGTGAGCGGCCGTCGGCGGCGCTTCCCGGGGTGGCGGTCGCTGCGCACGCGGCTGACCGTGCTCGGATTCCTGGCCGGGTACGTGCCCGTCCTGCTGCTGTTCGGCGTCGTCCTGGCGACGGAGACCGAGGTCGACGTGCACGTGGAGAACGGGGTCCTCACACAGGAGCGGATCAGCGAGCGGTCGCCGTGGGTGACGGGGACCGTCGTCGCCCTGGGTCCGGGGGCGGCCCTCGCGGCGTGGTGGTGGGCCGGCCGTGCCGTGCGCCCCATCGAACGGGTGCGGGCGGTGGCGGAGGAGATCGAGGCGGGCGGCCTGGGCCGCCGGATCGGTCTGCGCGAGGGTCCCACCGAGATCGTCGCGCTGGCCGCGAGCTTCGACGCCATGCTCGGCCGGCTGGAGGCGTCCGCCGAGACGCAGCGGCGCCTGATCGAGGAGACCAGCCACGAGCTCCGCACACCGCTGTCGGTACTGGCCGCCAACGCCGAGGTCCTCCTCGCCCGTCCCGATCCGGACCTGGAGGTGTACCGGCGCGGCCTGGAGCGGTCGGGCCGGGCCGCGGAGCGGATGCGCTCGACCATCGACGAACTGCTGTTGGAGGCCCGCGGACGCGCGCGCACGCTGGACCGGGCGCCCGTCGACCTGATGGCTCTCGTGCGCTCGGTCCGGGACGAGACCGCTCCCCTGGCCGCGGCCCGGGGCACGGAGCTGCGCGTGACGGGTCCCGCGGAGGCGGTCTGCCCGGTGGACGGGGTCTCGGTGCGCCGGGCCGTGGCCAACCTCGTGGACAACGCGCTCAGGTACGGAGCGGACGGCTCGACGGTGCTGGTGGAGGTGGAGTGCTCGGCCTCCGAGGCGGCCGTGAGCGTGACCGACCACGGCCCCGGGATCCCCGAGCACGAGCAGGAGCGGGTCTTCCAGCGGTTCCGGCGCGGGCCCGGGCGCGGCGACGACGGGGGCAGCGGACTCGGCCTGGCGATCGCCCGCCAGACGGCCGCGGCCCACGGCGGCGGCCTCGGCCTGACCTCACCCGGTCCGACCGGTGACGGGTGCGTGTTCCGGCTGGTCCTGCAGCACTGACCGTCCCGGCCCCACGCATGGCCGGGACGGACGCACCGACGGGTGCCCGCGCCCCCGGAGAGCGGGGTGCCGCCTAGTCGTTCGAGGCGCGCGAGGCGACCTCGCGTACCGCCGTGGCCACGTGGTGCGACAGGTCGGAGTGGAAGACGCTGGGGACGATGTAGTTCGGTCCCAGCTCGTCCTCGGTCACCACGTCGGCGAGGGCCTCGGCGGCGGCGACCATCATGTCCGAGGTGACGTCGTGGCTCTGGGCGTCCAGCAGGCCGCGGAAGAAGCCCGGGAAGACCAGGACGTTGTTGATCTGGTTCGGGTAGTCGCTGCGGCCGGTGGCGACCACGGAGGCGTGCAGGTGCGCGACCTCGGGGTCGACCTCGGGGTCGGGGTTGGCCAGCGCGAAGATGATCGAGTCCTCGTTCATCTCGGCGATGTCGTCCCCGTCGAGCACGTTGGGCGCGGAGACGCCGATGAAGACGTCGGCTCCGGCCACGGAGCCCCGCAGGTCCCCGGTGTAGCCCGTGGGGTTGGTGTGCTCGGCGATCCAGCGCAGGTTGGCGTCGAGGTCCTCGCGGCCCTGGTGCACGGCGCCGTGCACGTCGCTGACGATGATGTCGCGGGCACCGGCGTGCATGAGCAGCTTGAGGATGGCGGTCCCGGCCGCGCCGGCGCCGGACATGGCGATGCGGACCTCGCCGAGCTTCTTGCCGACCACGCGCAGGGCGTTGCGCAGGGCGGCGAGCACGACGATCGCGGTGCCGTGCTGGTCGTCGTGGAAGACGGGGATGTCGAGCAGCTCGCGCAGGCGGGCCTCGACCTCGAAGCAGCGGGGCGCGGAGATGTCCTCCAGGTTGATGCCGCCGAAGCCCGGGGCGATCACCTGGACGGTGCGGACGATCTCGTCGACGTCCTGGGTGTCCAGGGCGATGGGCCAGGCGTCGATGTCGGCGAAGCGCTTGAAGAGGGCGGCCTTGCCCTCCATCACGGGCATGGCGGCCTCGGGGCCGATGTTGCCCAGGCCCAGGACGGCGGAGCCGTCGGTGACCACGGCGACGCTGTTGCGTTTGATGGTGAGTCGGCGGGCGTCGTCCTTGTTGGCGGCGATGGCCTGCGAGACGCGCGCCACACCGGGGGTGTAGGCCATCGAGAGCTCGTCGCGGTTGCGCAGCGGCACCTTGGACGACATCTCGATCTTGCCGCCGAGGTGCATCAGGAAGGTGCGGTCGCTGACCTTGTGGACGACGACACCCTCGATGGCGCCGAGGGCGTCGACGATGGCCTGGGCGTGCTCGGTGTCGCGTGCCGCGCACGTGACGTCGATACGGATCCGCTCGTGTCCGGCGGCCGCGACGTCCAGCGCGGTGATCATTCCGCCCACCTGCTCGACCGCGCTGGTGAGGCTGCCGACAGCGCTGCCTCCGGCGTCCAGTTCGAGACGGACGGTGATGGAGTACGAAACGCTGGGAAGGGTGGCCACGTAATGCTCCTTGGTCATACTCGGGGTGGTGCCTGCGCGGGCACGCCGGCAACCCTTCCCGCGTGCGTGCGCTGTGACGCCGGGGAACGCTTCCACTCGGGCCGGAGCGCGCTCGCGCTCTCCGGGCGGCCCGCCCGCAGCGGTGGCTTCGGCGGGTGGCGCCGGGCGGCGCCCGCCTCGGCGCGAGCTCGGGGTGGAACGTCCAGCGGACCCGGGACGACCGGTGGCGGCGCAACCGTCACCGACGTTCGGGCCTCAAGATGGAGGGCTGGTCTGGACCCGTAACCGGGTCGCCTCACCCTACCTGAGTCAAGGCCTCATCGTCAGCACAAGGTGACAATTACCGCTTTAGTAAAAAATCGCATAAATTACGACGCTTCATGGGTGTCCGAGCGGTGGCGGGGCGTGCCGTTCACGGCTCCGCGCCGTCGGTCGCCCTGTCCTGCGCGGCCCGGACGATGACGTCCACACACGCCTGGGCCGTCAGCGAGGTCCCGTCGAGCACGAGGTGGTAGTGCTGCGGCGAGGCGGGATCGGTCCGGTAGAAGCGCCGCACGTAGGCGTGGCGGGCCCGGTCGTTGTCCTCCAGCGTGCGGAGCGTGGGTTCGCCCTCGCCCCAGCCCTGGCCGCCGACCTCCTCGCGGTCGCCCGTGGACCACAGGCGCCGGGCCCGCCGCAGCCGCGCGTGGCGGTCCCCGTCCAGCCGGACGTGCAGGGCGGTGGGGTGGTCGGACAGCACGATCGCCCCCGCCCGGCCCAGGACCACGCCGCCCCGGTGCGCGAACTCTCCGATGACCTCTTCGGTCCGCTCGACGAACTCGTGGTCGTAGAGGAGCCGGCCCTCGTCGTTGGTGGTGCCGATGAAGGCGGTGTCGACGCTGCCGAGCGTCACGGTGGGCAGCCGCGCGGCGCTGGAGAGCAGGCGCTCGATACCGCCGGGGGCGCGGTCGTCGCGTTGGAGCACCTCGTCCAGGGAGCAGCCGATGCGCCCGGCGACGGCGCTGGGGATCGCGCGGTCGAGGAAGGGGACGCGCAGACGGGCGGCGACGGCGGGCCCGATGACACTGCCGCCGGCGCCGAAGGTCGCCGAGATCGTGACGACGGGCGTGTCCGCGCGTTCGAGGGGAGCGTCGTTGGCCATGGAGCACCTGCCGTGTCGCCGCGCGGGCCGTGGTGAACCCGCTGTTGACCGACTTCTACCCGGCCGGGGCCGGATCTCACGCGTGCTCGTCCGCGCAAAAGAATCGGACGATTTACCGGTTTGTCCTATGAAGGGATGAAAACGAAGAAAATCCGGGCTCGCATTTTTCTCCGCAACGCCGCCGGGGGCCGGCCGCGCGCCCGTGTCGGCGCCGGAGCCGGCCCCCGGCGCCGTCACGGGTCCGCGTTCTCGCTCGGGTCGGAGCGGATCAGAACAGCGCGGAGGTCAGCTTGCGCCGTGCCGCACCGACCCTGGGGTCGCCCGGGGGCAGGAGCTCGAAGAGCCCGAGCAGGTGCGTGCGCGCCTGGTCGCGGTCCTCGTCCGCGGTCCGCCTGACCGTGTCGATGAGCCGGTCGAAGGCGTCCTCGAACTTGCCGCCGTACATGTCGATGTCGGCGGCCCGGCGCTGAGCGGCGACATCGTCGGGGTTCTCGGCCGCGACCTGGAGGGCGCTCTCGGGGTCCACGTCCTGGAGCCGCCCGATGAGGCGCACCTGGGCGAGCTTCAGCTTGGACTCGGTGTCGCCGGGGTCGGCCTTGACCGCGTTCTCGTACGCGGTCGCGGCGGCCTCGAAGTCACCGCGCTCCAGAGCCTCCTGGGCCTCGGCGTCCACCGGGCGGACCGAGGGGTCGCCGGGCTGGGCGCCCTGCTCCCCCTGCGGCTCCTCGGCGCCCGGCTCGCCCTCGACGGTGCCGGGGTGGCCGGGGGGCAGCATGCCCTGCTCGGCGAGGGCGCCGAAGACCTGGCCCAGCCAGTCGCGCAGCTGGTCCTCGGTGGCGGGACCGGCCGGGCCCGGCATGATCTGGCCCTGGACGGCGACGATGATCATCGGCGTGGAGGGCACGCGCAGGGCCTGCATGAGCTGGGGGCTGGCCTCGCTGTCGAGCTTGGCCAGGAACCAGTTGCCGCCCGAACGCACCGAGAGGGCGTCCAGCGCGTTCTCGACCTGCTTGGACTGCTCGGACCAGCTCGCCAGGACGGCCAGCACGACCGGAACGGACATGGACCGTTCCAGCACCTCGGCCTGGAAGTTGGACTCGTCGACGATGACGGCGTAGGGATTGGTTCGACCCGCCGACTCCGCCGCGCGCTGTTTGGCCTCACGTTCCATGGCCGCCTTGCGCGCGCCGAGGTCAACGGCACTGTTCGGTGAAAAGTCCGAAGGCTGCATGGTTCCATCCTGCCGCATGCGCGGCGGGGTGGGTGACGCTCCCGGGTGCCCGCGCGCGATCCGACGCCGAAGGGGTGTTGTCGGAGGGGCCCGCGCCGCCCTACGGTGGGCGCCCTCGGGAGGCGCGACGGGGCCCCATCCGCCCGGAAAGCGCTTCCCTCTCGGGATCGCGAGTGACCCGCTCTGATCTCACCATCACCGAGACGAACAGGACCCCCATGCACACGAACCGACACCTTCGACACCCCCTTCCCCTACGAGCCGGGATCGCGACGGCCGCCCTGGCGCTCACCGCCGGGCTCGGCGGCTGCGCGGGACCCACCCCGGCGCAGACCACCGCCGCGGGCTCCGCCGCGGAGGCAGTGGAAGCAGCGGAGCCCCGGTGCGAGGCCTTCGCGGAGATCCCCCTGGGCCGCTACTGGATCAACAACAACCTGTGGGGCCGGGACGCCGGTTCCGGTACCCAGTGCGTCGAGGAGCTGTCCCAGGACGGCGAGACCGTCGGCTGGCGCACCGACTGGGACTGGACGGGCGAGCCGTACCAGGTCAAGTCCTACGCCAGCGCGGTGCTCGGCTGGCACTGGGGATGGAAGGCGCAGGACACCGGCCTGCCCGTCGCGCTCTCGCAGGACACCCCGGTCCCGAGCAGGTGGGACTACGAGGTCGACACGGACGGAACCGCCGCCGTCAACTACGACCTGTGGCTGCACGACGTCGCCGAGCCCGACTGGGAGGACGACCCCGCCGACGAGGTGATGATCTGGCTCTCGTCCCACGGCGGGGCCGGTCCGATCGGGGAACGGGTGGACACCGTGCGGGTCGCGGGCCAGGACTGGCACCTGCACCGCGGCGAGATCCTGGACGAGTCCGGGAACCACATGTGGTGGGTGCACTCGTTCGTGCACACCGAGGGGACGACCTCCTTCGAGGCGGACCTGGCGGACTTCACGGGCACGCTCGTCGAGCGCGGCGACCTGCGCGAGGAGCAGTACCTGAGCAGTGTGCAGGCCGGGGTCGAGGTCTTCCAGGGGACGGGAGAGCTGACCACGTCGGCCTACAGCACCACGGTCGGGTGAGCTGACGCCGAGGCGCCCGCGCGGCCCCCGGGGCGTGCTCCGCGAGGGCACGCCCCGGCGGGGCCCTCCGTCAGGGGCCGGCGAAGCCGACGGTCACGACGAGTCCGCCTCCCGGCCTGGCACGGGCGGCCGCGGCGGCCCCGTGCGCGAGCGCGATCGAGCGCACGATCGAGAGCCCGAGGCCGCTTCCGGAGCGCGCACCGTGCAGCCGTGCCTCGTCGCCCCGGTGGAACGGCTCGAAGAGGGCGTCCGGATCGGCGACCTCGGCGCCGGTGTTGGTCACCTTCACCACGGTGCGCCCGTGGGCCGCCCGCAGCCGGACCTCGACCCACCCGCCGGGACGGTTGTAGCGGACCGCGTTCTCCACCAGGTTGCGCACCAGGTGCTCCAGCAGCACAGCGTCGCCCCGCACCCGCGCGGGCGCCGCGTCGACCCGCAGCTCCACGTCCTCCCGCCGGGCCTCGTCCCCGTGGCGGTCCACCGCCTCCCGCACGATCGCGGCGAGGTCGACCTCCTCCGTGGCGGCGAGCCCGCGGTCCGAGCGGGCCAACAGCAACAGGCCACTGATCAGGGACTCACTGCGCCCCACCGAGTCCAGCGCCCGCCGGAAGGCCGGACGCAGGTCGTCGGGCACCCGGTCCTGGGCGAGGGGCACCTCCAACGCGGCGCGCTGGACCGCCAGCGGCGTGCGCAGTTCGTGCGAGGCGTTGGCGACGAAGCGGCGCTGACTGTCGAAGGCCCGTTCCAGGCGGGACAGCATCGCGTCGAAGGTGTCGCCCAGCTCCCGGAACTCGTCGTCCGGTCCGGTCAGCCCCAACCTGCTGTGCAGGTCGTGCTCGGACAGCGTGCGCGCGGTCTCGGTCACCCAGTGCAGGCGCCGCATCGGCCGTCCCGCGATGAGCCACCCGGCGGCGGCGGCCAACAGGGTGATCGCCACCAGGGCGAGGACCGAGTTGACGAGCATGTCCGAGAGCACCCCGTCCTGGTAGCCCCCCACCAGGAGCGCGGCCGGCTCGGCCGACCCCGACAGCTCCTGCGTCTGCGACCAGGTCTCCAGCCGCTCGGCCGGCTGCGCCGGCTCGGTCGGGTAGACCTCTTCGCCCTCGCGCGCGACCGCGTCGATGGTCGTGGCCAGCCTGAGGCCGCGGTCCCGCAGGCTCGTGGCGGCCACCAGGTAGTTCGCACCCAGGAGCAGCACCCCGCCGAGCGCGAACACCCCCGTGTAGACGAGGGTCAGCCTGGTGCGGAGCGTCGGGCCGCGACCCCGGTCCGGACGCGTCGCCTCGCGCGCGGCGCCCATCAGATCCGGTATCCGTGGCCGGGGACGGTCTCGATCACCGGCGGGTCGCCGAGCTTGCGGCGCAGACCGTGCACCACCACCTTGAGCACCCCGCTGAACGGGTCCAGGTGCGCGTCCCACACCTTCTCGATCAGCCGGGTGGCGCTCACCGGCGCGCCGTCGGCACGCAGCAGCTCCTCCAGCACGCCCAGCTCCTTCGGCGAGAGCGAGAGGGGCCGGCCCTCGCGCACGGCGGTCCGCCGAGTGGTGTCGAGGGTCACCCCCGCGCGGCTGAGCCGGGGCGGCGCCGCCGGGCGCGCCCGGCGGCCCAGGGCACGGACCCGGGCGACCAGCTCCAGGTAGGCGAAGGGCTTGGCGAGGTAGTCGTCGGCTCCCAGGTCGAGGCCCTCCACCCGGTCCTCCAGACCGCCCGCGGCCGTGAGCATCAGCACACGGGCCTCCACGTCCGGGTTCTCGGCCAGCCGCAGGCACACCTGGTCCCCGTGCAGCACGGGCAGGTCGCGGTCCAGGACGACCACGTCGTAGTCGTGCACGGTGGCCGCCTCCAGCCCGCTGTCGCCGTCGTGGCACACGTCCACGGCCATGCCCTCCCCGCGCAGCCCCTCGGCGACCGTCTGCGCCAGGTCCGGTTCGTCCTCCACCACCAGGATCCGCATGCCCCTCCCCCTTCACCCGCGCGGCACGTCCGACCAGCACTATCGCCCTCGCGGTTAGGCCGAGGTTAGCCCCGGTGCGCCCGGCCCGGCCCTAACCGACGGCTAACCGGGGGGTCGCTGACATGGGCGGCGACCACACGAGCGGTGCCGGCGGGCCCGGCACCCCGAACAGGAGGCGACATGCGCGCGCTGACGCTCACGGCCGTGGCCGCCGCGGCGGCCGGACTACTGCTCACCGGCTGCGGGGTCCTCGGCGGGGACACCGCGGCCGACGAGGGGCAGGAGGAGGTCTCGATGGAGGAGGCGATGATCGACTTCGCCGCCTGCATGCGCGACCAGGGCTTCGACATGCCCGACCCCGACGGCGAGGGCGGGATGATCTCCCTTCCGGCGATGGACCCGGACGACGAGGAGTCCCTGGCGGCGATGGAGGAGTGCGAGGAACTGCTTCCCGTGGACGAGAACGCCCCCTCGGAGGAGGAGATGTTCGAAGCCGACCTGCGGATGGCCGAGTGCCTGCGGGAGCACGGCCTCGACGTCGAGGATCCCGAGCGCGGGAAGGGCCTGGCGCTGCCCATCGAGCCGGGCGACGACGAGCACATGGCGGCGGTCTCGGCCTGTACCGAGGGCGCCGGCGGGGGCGGCGTGACCGTCGACCGCGGAGAGGGCGACTCGTGAGCGCGGACACGCTCCCGGTGCGGGACGGAACGGATCAGGACCCGCCGCGCCGGCGCGGGGCCCGGGGCCTGCGGTGGCTGTTCGCGGCCCTGCTCACCCTGGCGGTGCTGTGCGCGGGGGCGGCCGTGACGGTGTGGGGGTGGCCGGGCGGCGCCCAGGAGGAGGAGTCCGCCGCCCCGGCGGCGACCGCCACGCTGGAGTACGCGACCCTGCTCCGGGAGGAGAGCCTGGACGGGACCCTCGGGTACGAGGAGGGCGGTTCCTTCTTCTCCCGCTCCGACGGGGTCCTCACCTGGCTGCCGGAGGTGGGCACCGAGCTCTCGGCCGGGCAGCGGGCCTGGGAGGTCGACGGCGCCCCCGTCCTCCTGCTCCGAGGCGACACGCCCGCCTACCGGACGCTGGAGCCCGGCGTCGAGGGAGCGGACGTGCGCCGGTTCGAACAGGCCCTGGCGGAGCTGGGGTACGGGGGCTTCACCGTCGACGACGAGTACACGTGGCTGACCGCCGAGGCGGTCAGGCGCTGGCAGGAGGACACCGAGGGCGTGGAGGCCACCGGCACGGTCGGCCCCGAGCGGATCTGGTACTCCCCCGGCCCCGTCCGGGTGACCGGGCACGAGGCGGCGGTCGGCACCGGCGTCGCGCCGGGAACGCCGCTGCTCACCACAGCCGCCACCCGCCGCGTCGTCCGGGTGGACCTGGAGGTCGGCGACCGCGACCTGGTGGCCGAGGGCGACGAGGTGACCGTCGAGATGCCGGACGGCACGCGGGCCGACGGCGAGGTGGAGTCCGTGGGCACGGTCGTGCGGTCGGAGGAGGAAGAGGAGCCGGGGACGGGCGGCGGCGAGGATCCGACCGTGGAGGTCGTGATCGCCCTGCCGGAGGACGGGGAGGGTTTCCTCGACCAGGCGCCGGTCACCGTCCTGGCCCGCGGGGAGTCGCGCGAGGACGTGCTCACCGCCCCGGTGGGCGCGCTCATCGCCCTGCCCGGCGGCGGGTACGGGGTGTCGGTCGTGTCCGGGGACGGCACCGTCGAGGACGTCCCGGTGGAGACCGGATGGTTCTCCGACGGCCTGGTGGAGGTCTCCGGCGACGGGATCGACGCGGGCACCGAGGTGGTGGTCCCCGAATGAGCGCCGTGGAGTTCACCGGGGTGAGCCGCCACTACCCCGGCGGGGTGCGGGCCCTGGACGGGGTGGACCTGCGGATCGACCGCGGTGAGATGCTCGCGATCGTGGGCCCCTCGGGGTCGGGCAAGTCCACCCTGCTCAACCTGCTCGGCACGCTGGACGCGCCGACCTCGGGCACGGTACGCGTGTTCGGCCACGACGTGGGTGCGCTGACCGACGACCAGCTGTCCGCGCTCCGGGCGCGCTCGATCGGCTTCGTGTTCCAGCAGTTCCATCTGGCGGCCAACGTGTGCGCCGTGGACAACGTGGCCGACGGCCTGCTGTACACGGGCGTCCCGGCCCGGGAGCGGGTGCGGCGGGCGCTGCGGGCCCTGGACGGGGTGGGGCTGGCCGACCGGGCCCGCCACCGGCCGCACGAGCTCTCCGGCGGGCAGAAGCAGCGCGTGGCCATCGCCAGGGCCGTCGTCGGGGCGCCGCCGCTGCTGCTCGCCGACGAACCGACGGGCGCCTTGGACACGGCGTCCGGTACGGCCGTGATGCGGGTCCTGGAGGAGCTGCACGGGCAGGGGGTGACGGTCGTGGTGATCACGCACGACCGCGAGCTCGCCGCCGGGCTGCCCCGGCGCGTGGAGGTCCGGGACGGCCGGATCGTCACCGACTCCGCCGCCCCGGCGGGCTCCGCGAGGGCCGCGGCGGCCGGGACGGCCCCCGGGGCGGCCGAGGCGGCCGGGACCACCGAGGCGCCCGGTGGCCGCCTCCGGGCGGGGGGACTCCGGTGAGCGGGCCGATCGAACGGTGGCGGCGGCGCCGTGAGCAGCCGCGTCCCGCCCGGCTCTCGCCGGCGGACCGGCTGCGCACGGGGGCGAGCGGGCTGCGGGCGCGCCCGACCCGCGTGGTGCTCTCGGCGCTGGGGATCGCCATCGGGATCGCGGCGATGGTCGCGGTGGTGGGGGTGTCCTCCTCCGGCCAGGCCGAGCTGGACCAGCGGATCGCGCGGCTGGGCACCAACCTCGTGACCGTCGGCCCCGGCAGCGACCTGTTCGGCGGCACGGCCACCCTCCCCGAGGAGGCGCGGGGGCGGATCGACCGGATGCCGGAGGTCGAGCACACCTCGCAGGTGGAGTCGGTGAGCGGGACGCACGTCTACCGCAGCGACCTCGTGCCGAGCGCCGAGTCGGGCGGGATCGGCGTCTACGGGGTCGACCTCGACCTGCTGGAGACGGTCCGCACGCGGGTGGCGGAGGGCTCATGGCTGAACGCGGCCACGAGCGAGCACCCCGCGGTCGTGCTCGGTCCCTCGGCGGCCGAGCGCCTGGGCATCACGCGGATCACACCGGACACCCTCGTGCTCATCGGCGACACCTACTTCTCCGTGGTCGGGGTGCTGGACCGGGTGGAGTTGGCGCCGGAGCTGGAGAATGCCGCTCTGGTGGGGCAGCGGGCCGCCGAGGAGCTGTTGGGGGCGCGGGGCGAGGCCTCCACCGTGTACGTGCGGGTCGTCCCGGACCAGGTGGAACGGGTCCGGGACGAGGTCGGCCGCAACGCCGACCCCGAGCACCCGAACCAGGTCGAGGTCTCCCGGCCCTCGGACGCGTTGGAGGCGCAGCGGGCCGCGGACCAGACCTTCCAGGGACTGTTGCTCGGACTGGGCGCCGTGGCCCTGCTCGTGGGCGGGGTGGGGGTGGCCAACACGATGGTGATCTCGGTGCTGGAGCGCCGGGGCGAGATCGGTCTGCGCCGTGCCCTGGGCGCCACCCGGCGCGACGTCCGTGCCCAGTTCCTGGTGGAGGCGATGACGCTGTCCGCCCTGGGCGGTGTGTTCGGGGTCGTGCTGGGCGGCCTGGCCACCGCCGGCTACGCGCTCCTGCGCGGCTGGCCGGTGGTCCTGCCCTGGTGGGCGGCCGCGGGCGCGGTGGCGGCCACCGTGCTGATCGGCGCGGTGGCCGGGCTCCTGCCCGCCATGCGCGCCGCGGCCCTGCGTCCCACGGAGGCCCTCGGCGCCGGCTGAGCCGGGTCGGTCCTCTGACCGGAGCGCGGGCGTACGCGCCGGGCACGGCGGGCGCCGTGGGCGCCGCGAGGGCTCGACGCGTCCGGACCGCTGCGCGCCGCACGTGAAGCGGCCCGCCACCCCCGCGAGGGGTGGCGGGCCGCCGCGTGCCGGGCAGCGGTCAGAACCGCGGGTCCTCCGTGTAGGTCCCGAACTCCTCGCCCATGGTGGCGCAGATCTCACCGAGGGAGGCCTCGGCGCGGGCGGCGTCCATGATGAGCGGGATCAGGTTCCCGTCGTCGGCGCGCACGCCCTCCAGGAGCCGGGCCAGGGCCTGGTCCACGGCGGCGCCGTCGCGCTCGCTCCGGCGCCGCGTGAGCACCCTCTTCTGCTCGTGCTCCACCTCGTGGCTGATCTTGAGGATGTCCAGCTCACCGGAGACGGTGCTGGTGTGGCAGTTGACACCGACGATGCGCTTGTCGCCCTTCTCCAGCGCCTGCTGGTACTGGAAGGCCGACTCGGCGATCTCGGAGCTGAAGTAGCCGTTCTCTATCCCCGCCAGGATCCCCGAGGTCATCGGGCCGATCGTGTGCTCGGCGTCCCGGTCTCCGCCCATCCGCAGGATGTGGGCGAAGATCTTCTCCGCCTCCGCCTCGATCTCGTCGGTGAGCGCCTCCAGGTACCACGAGCCGCCCAGCGGGTCGGCGACGTTGACGACGCCGGTCTCCTCCATGAGGACCTGCTGGGTGCGCAGCGCGATCTCCGCCGACTGCTCGGTGGGCAGGGCGAGGGTCTCGTCGAGCGCGTTGGTGTGCAGGGAGTTGGTCCCGCCGAGCACGGCGGCGAGCGCCTCCACGGCCGTGCGCACCACGTTGTTGTACGGCTGCTGCGCGGTGAGCGACACCCCCGCGGTCTGTGTGTGGAACCGCAGCCACTGGGCCTTCTCGCTCGTGGCCCCGTAGGTGTCGCGGATCCACCGCGCCCAGATCCGGCGGGCGGCGCGGAACTTGGCGATCTCCTCGAAGAAGTCGATGTGGGCGTCGAAGAAGAACGACAGGCCCGGCGCGAACCGGTCGACGTCCAGCCCGCGCGAGAGGCCCAGCTCCACGTACCCGAACCCGTCGGCCAGCGTGTAGGCCAGTTCCTGCGCGGCCGTGGCCCCCGCCTCGCGGATGTGGTATCCGGACACCGAGAGCGGTTTGAAGGCCGGGATGTGCTCGGCGCAGTACTCCATCAGGTCGCCGATGAGCCGCAGGTGCGGCTCGGGCGGGTACAGCCACTCCTTCTGGGCGATGTACTCCTTGAAGATGTCGGTCTGGAGCGTGCCGTTGAGCGTGCGGATGTCCACGCCCTGGCGCTCGGCGGCGACCAGGTACATGCAGAACGCGGGGATGGCCGGGCCGCTGATCGTCATCGACGTGGTGGTCTCGCCCAGCGGGATGCCGTCGAAGAGCAGGTCCATGTCGGCGACCGAGTCGATGGCCACACCGCAGTGCCCGACCTCGCCCAGTGCCTGCGGCGCGTCCGAGTCGTAGCCCATGAGGGTGGGCATGTCGAAGGCCACGGAGAGTCCGCCGCCGCCGTTGGCGAGGATCATCTTGTAGCGCTCGTTGGTCTGGCGCGCGTTGCCGAAGCCGGCGAACTGCCGGATGGTCCAGGCCCTGCCCCGGTAGCCGGTGGGGTACAGGCCGCGTGTGTAGGGGTACTCGCCCGGCCAGCCGATGCGCTCGAAACCGGGGACCTCGGCGCCCGGACGCGGCCCGTAGGCCGGCTCCAGGGGGCGCCCGGACAGGGACGTGAAGTCGGCGTCCCGCTTGCGCGCGGCGTCGTAGCGGCGCTGCCAGCGCTCGCGCCCGGCCTCGATGTCCTCGGCCCCGCCGCCGTTGGAGGGGTCGCTCGTGGTGTTCGCCATACCCAGATAGTAGGACGTCCAACTAATGATGTACAGAGGCGGAACCCCTGGCCCGCCCGGAGTGGCGAGGGGCCTCAGCTCCGCTCGGCGGATCCCGCGACGGGTTCGGGGAAGTCGCCGAAGTCCACCCTGAGCCGGGTGAACATCTCGTGCATGCGCCAGAGCTCGTCGTCGGAGTAGCAGCTCAGACCGAACTCCATGCCCAACAGGGCCTGCGTCGCCTGCTCGGTGACCTCGCGACCGGTGTCGGTGATCTCGGCCAGCACGCCGCGACCGTCGCTCGGGTTGGGGAGGCGGCGCACGAAGCCCTGCCCCTCCAGCCGGTCGATGGTGTTGGTGACGCTGGTCGGGTGCACCATGAGGCGCTCGCCGATCTTGCCCAGCGGCAGCGCGCCGGTGGAGCTGAAGGTGAGCAGGACCAGCGCCTCGTAGCGGGCGAAGGTCAGGCCGAACGGCTTGAGGGCGCCGTCCAGCTCACCGATCAGGATCTGCTGCGCACGCATGACGGAGGTGACGGCCGCCATGGCGGGCGAGGCCCCCCAGCGGTGCGTCCAGTTCTCGTGTGCGCGCTCGATCGGGTCGAACGGAAGATTCAACGGGTTTCCCACGCCGTCACTCTAGTCCGCCCGTCTCCCACCCTCTCCCGGGAGCCGCCGCGCGGACGGACGGGCCACCACCCTCACACGTCGAGCCGTCGCAGGGCGCCGAACGCCGGGTCGTCCCGCACGGACCGAACTCCGGACTCGGTGAGAGCGCATAGCAGGCGCCACCGACGCCACCGGCCCGCCCAACGAACGCGCTTTAACACTCTCCAAGCGAGAACTCAAGGTTTTCACGTGGCCACAAGGGGACAACCCGTCGATCAAGCACTGGTCTACCCCGCCAACTCGACTGGTCCGATCCGGGGGCGACGCGGGCTCGGAAAACCCGCGTGAGGGCGTTGACGCGACCCGTAATTATTAGTTAAGTTTCCTAAAAATTAATAGTCCCACGTCAGAGGCGTCAGGCACCTCCTGACCGCCTCCTGACCCCCCAGACCCCGGTCCGGTCACCCCGGCCCGGGCGGTGTCGGTGCTCTGATCCGGGGAGCACCGCCGCCGGGGCCGGCCCGGACCGATGTGCGACGGTCCGGGCCGGCCCTCACCCCCACTCCCGGCCCACCAGCCCGGCCCCTCCCCCTCCCCCCGCTCCCGGCCCGGTGCAGGTACCGGTCCACCCCCAGTCCCGGACACCCGACCTCCCCACCGGAGGAACGTTGCCGCCCCCACCACGTCCGCGCTCCCGAGCACCGCCCCGCTCCCCTGTCGGCTCCGACCCGGAGCCGGGCCGCCACGGCCTGGCCCGCACGAGGACGTTCACGACCGACCGTCCCGCGGAGCACCCGCCGCACCTTCGGACGCACACCCCTCCCCCGACGCCACCGGCAATCTGGCGCCCCGGGGTCCCCCGCATCCGCTCACGTACCAGGAGACCCCCACGTGAGAGCAGCACGACTCAGGACCCGGCTGGCGGCCCTCGCCGCGGCCGCCCTCATCGCCCCCGTGGGCCTGGCGGCCACCCCCGCCGCGGCCGACACCACCGGCATCACCGTGACCTACGTCGAGACCAGCCGCTGGGACAGCGGCTACGGCGGCCAGCTCACCATCGACAACGGCTCCGACGCCGCGCTCGACGACTGGACCATCGAACTCACCCTCCCCGAGGGCACCACCATCACCAGCCTGTGGAACGCCGCCCACACCACCTCGGGCGGCACCCACACGATCTCCGCCCCCAGCTGGGGCGCGAGCGTGCCCGCCGGCGGCGCGTACTCCATCGGCTGGAACGGCACCCACTCCGGCGGGGAGACCGCTCCCGTCGACTGCTCCCTCAACGGCGGCTCGTGCTCCGGTGAGCCCGGGACCCCCGACACCGAGGCGCCCGGCGCACCGTCCGACCCGACCGTCACGGGCACCACCTCCAGCACGGTCTCCCTGGAGTGGGGCGCGGCCACCGACGACGTCGCCGTCGCCGGCTACGAGGTGCTCTCCGGCGGCGAGGTCGTGCGCGCGGTGAGCGGAACCACCGCGACCGTGACCGGCCTGGACCCCGTGACCGAGTACACCTTCACCGTTCGCGCCTACGACTCCTCCAACAACCGGGGGCCGGAGAGCGGACCGGTCACCGCCACCACCGACGAGGCCGGCACCGGCACCCCGGTGGACGAGCGCCGGGTGGCCTACTTCACCCAGTGGGGCATCTACGACCGCGGCTACCTGGTCCGGAACCTGGAGACCTCCGGCACCGCGGAGAAGCTCACGCACATCAACTACGCCTTCGGCAACATCAACGCCAACGGCGAGTGCTTCATGGCCAACCAGGAGGGCCAGGGCGACGCCTGGGCCGACTACGGGCGCTCCTTCACCGCCGACCAGAGCGTCGACGGCGTGGGCGACACCTGGGACCAGGACCTGCGCGGCAACTTCAACCAGCTGCGCGAGCTCAAGGAGCTGTACCCGGACCTGAAGGTCAACCTGTCCCTGGGCGGCTGGACCTGGTCCGAGCACTTCTCCGACGCGGCCCTGACCGCGGAGTCGCGCGAGCGGATGGTCTCCTCCTGCATCGACCAGTACCTGCGCGGCAACCTGCCGCTCTTCGACGGCGCGGGCGGCCCGGGCTCGGCCGAGGGCGTCTTCGACGGCATCGACCTCGACTGGGAGTGGCCCGCCTCCGCCGGACACGAGCACAACACCGTGCGCCCCGAGGACCGGGAGAACTTCACCGCCCTGGTCCAGGAGTTCCGCGACCAGATGGACGCCCTGGAGGCCGAGACCGGTCGCCAGTACGAGCTGACCTCGTTCATGCCCGCCGACCCGGAGAAGATCGACCTGGGCTTCGAGCTGGACCGGCTCATGCCCAACTTCGACTTCATCACGGTGCAGGGGTACGACTACCACGGCGGCTGGGAGGACATCGCCAACCACCAGTCCAACCTGGTGGAGACGCCGGGCGACCCGGGTCCGGACGTGTACTCCACGGAGACGACCATCCAGGCCTACCTCGACCACGGTGTGAGCCCGGACGACATGCTGCTGGGCGTGCCGTTCTACAGCCGGGGCTGGACGGGCGTTCCCGCCGGACCCGACGGGAACGGGCTCTTCCAGACCGGCACCGGCCCCTCGGGCGGCACCTACGAGCAGGGCATCGACGACTGGAAGGTGGTCAAGGACCTGCCCGGCTTCGACCTGTACCGGGACGACGCCGCGGGAACGGCCTGGCTCTACGACGGCACCACGTTCTGGACCTATGACGACGAGACGTCGATGACCCAGAAGACCGACTGGGCGCAGGCCAACGGCCTCGGCGGCGTGATGATCTGGTCCGTCGACGGCGACGACGCCGCCGGCAGCCTCATGACCGCCATCGACGGCGCGCTGGCCGACTGATCCACGGCGTCCCCAGGACGCCCCAGGACGCCGCCCGCCCGGGCCGACGCGGAACCCCGCTCCGCGTCGGCCCGACCCCTGCGGGCAGACAGCGACTGCGGGGGCGCCGGCCCGCCTCAGTCCTCGGTTCCCAGTTCCTTCAGCAGCAGGTCGGCGGCGGTGTAGGGGTCGTGGCGCCCCTCGGCCACGTCCCGGGCCAGGGTGTCGATCCCGCCGTCGGCGCCCACGTCGCCCAGGCGCGAGCGCAGCCGCTCCAGGGCGATCGCCTGGATCTCCCCCCGGGCGCGGGCCCGGCGGCGCTCCGCGAGCTCGCCGCCCGCCTCCAGGTGGGCGTAGTGCTCCTCCACCCGCGCCCACAGCTCGTCGACGCCCTCGTCCTTGGCCGCGACGGTCATGACGATCGGCGGCTTCCACTCCTCGTCGGTGCGGTCGACCATGGCGACCATCTGGCGCAGCTCCCGCAGCGTCACCCGGGCGCCGTCGCGGTCGGCCTTGTTCACGGCGAACACGTCGGCGACCTCCAGCACGCCCGCCTTGGCCGCCTGCACGGAGTCGCCCATGCCCGGCGCGCACAGCACCACGGTGGTGTCGGCCTCGCCGGCGATCTCGACCTCGGCCTGGCCCACGCCCACGGTCTCCACCAGGATCACGTCGAACCCGGCCGCGTCCAGGACCCGCAGGGCGTGCGGAGTGGCCCAGGACAGCCCGCCCAGGTGGCCGCGGTTGGCCATGGAGCGGATGTAGACGCCCGGGTCCGTGGCGTGCTCCTGCATGCGCACGCGGTCGCCCAGCAGAGCGCCTCCGGTGAAGGGCGAGGACGGGTCGATGGCCAGCACCGCCACGCTCGACCCCCGCTCGCGGATGGCGCGCACCACGGCGTTGGTGGTCGTGGACTTGCCCACGCCGGGCGAACCGGTGAACCCGACCACGCGGGCCCGCCCGGTGTGGGGCGCCAGGCCCGCCATGATCTCGCGCAGCTCGGGCGACCCGTTCTCCACCAGCGTGATGGCGCGGGCCAGCGCGCGGCGGTCGCCGTCGCGGACCCGTTCGACCAGTTGGGCGGTGTGCATCGAACTCCTTCGTCTACGTGCTCGCGGCGGGCGCCGGGATCTCCGGCGCCGCCGGCTCGGGGCCGGTGCCCCCGCGCCCGCGGGCGGGGCGGAGGGCTCGTGGCCCCCCGCCCCGCGAACGCGTGTGTCCCGCCGGCTACTCGGCGGGGACGGAGAACAGCAGGGCGTCGCCCTGGCCGCCGCCACCGCACAGGGCCGCGGCGCCGAGGCCGCCGCCGCGCCGGCGCAGCTCGGTGACCAGGTGCAGGGCCAGGCGGGCGCCGGAGGCGCCGATCGGGTGGCCGATGGCGATGGCGCCGCCGTCGACGTTGACGATGTCCTCGGACACGCCCAGGTCCTTCACCGACTGCAGGCCCACGGCCGCGAAGGCCTCGTTGATCTCGATCAGGTCGAGGTCCTCGACGGACCGGCCCGCCTTGCCCAGCGCGTGCATGATGGCGTTGGAGGGCTGGGAGTGCAGTGAGTTGTCGGGCCCGGCGACGTTGCCGTGCGCGCCGATCTCGGCCAGGACCGGGGCGCCGAGCTCCTCGGCCTTGGCGCGGCTCATCACGACCACGGCGGCGGCGCCGTCGGAGATCTGCGAGGACGAGCCCGCGGTGATGGTGCCGTCCCGGTCGAAGGCCGGGCGCAGCTTGGCCAGGCCCTCGGCGGTGGTGTCGGGGCGGATGCCCTCGTCGGCGTCGAAGACGATCGGGTCGCCCTTGCGCTGGGGGATCTCCACCGGGACGATCTCCTCGGCGAAGCGGCCCTCGGCCGCCGCGGCGGCGGCGCGCTGGTGCGAGCGGGCGGCGAAGGCGTCCTGCTCCTCGCGGCCGATGCCGAGCTTGGCGTTGTGCCGCTCGGTGCCGGCCCCCATGGAGTCGCCCTCGAAGGGGTCGGTGAGGCCGTCGTGCGCGGTGGCGTCCAGGACCTCCACGGACCCGTACTTGTAGCCCTTGCGCGACTTGGGCAGCAGGTGCGGGGCGTTGGTCATGGACTCCATGCCGCCCGCGACGACGATGTCGAACTCGCCGGCGGCGATGAGCTGGTCGGCGAGGGCGATCGCGTCCAGGCCGGACAGGCACACCTTGTTGATGGTCACGGAGGGCACGCTCATCGGGATGCCCGCCTTGACGGCCGCCTGGCGGGAGGGGATCTGGCCGGCGCCGGCCTGCAGCACCTGTCCCATCACCACGTATCCGACCTGTTCGCCGCTGATACCGGCCCGCTCCAGCGCGGCCTTGATCGCGAAGCCGCCGAGGTCTGCGGCGGAGAACCCGGCGAGGGAGCCGAGGAGTCGGCCGGTCGGGGTCCGTGCCCCACCGACGATGACGGAACCGGGCATCGTAACTGGCCTCCATGTGATCGGTGACGCACCTGGTCTGCCACGATACCCACACGGCCCTCGTCGAACTCCGGGAGGTTCAACCATGAGCTCCGCGCCTGATCCCATCAGCCCGTTCTCCGGCCTCACCCGTCTCGACCACGTCGGAATCGCCTGCCGCGACCTCGACGCCTCGATCGAGTTCTACCGCACCACGTACGGCTTCACGGTGGAGCACGAGGAGGTGAACGAGGAACAGGGCGTGCGCGAGGCGATGCTCCGAATCAACGGCACCGACGATGGCGGCGCCACTTATCTGCAACTCCTCGAACCGACCCGGCCCGACTCCCCCGTGGCCAAGTTCCTGGAGCGCAACGGCGAGGGCGTCCACCACATCGCCTTCGGCACCGGTGACGTCGCGGCCAGCGCCGCGGGCGTCGGTGAGCAGGGTGTGCGCGTGCTGGACAAGGAGCCGCGGCACGGCACGCTCGGGTCCAGCATCGTGTTCCTGCACCCGAAGGACTGCGGCGGCGTCCTCACCGAACTCGTCCAGGCCGCGGAGCGCCCGTAGCGGGCGTACGCTCGCAGGCGCACGGATACGGAACGTCACGAGGGCGTTCCGGACACATCACATCTTGACCACCCAGAGAACCCTTGACCTTCGCCCCCACCGGAAGTTACCCGAAACCCTCTTCCCAGGGGTGTGGCGCTTGATAAAGTCGGCTAGCTGCCGGATCCGAATTCCGGCGTTGGTCCATGTCTTGCCGCCCGGTGGTCGAGCCTGGGTCGAAGTGCCGTCGTGCAGCCGCGTCGTGACAGCGACCGGTGCCCGCCCACGGCGGACGGAGGAGGTCGGGGAGTGACCGGTCCCGTCGCCCCGGCCCACCGCCAGGTCCGCACACCACCGGACGCCGCACCGTCCACGGGGGTGGAAGCAGCCGCCCTCCCGCCACCCTCGGCCGAATGCAAGTAGCCGTCTCGCACCCGTTCAGGATTCCGCCACATGTCGTCAAACAACATTGACACCCAGCTCAACAACATCTTCGACGAAGACAACACCCCGCCAGAATTCGACGTGGTGCTGCGTGGCTTTGACCGCACCCAGGTGCTGGACTACCTGGAGGGTCTGCGCAACGAGGCCAAGCAGTCCAGCAAGCAGGTCGAGAAGTTCAAGGCCGAGCTCCAGGCGAAGAACCGCCAGCTCCAGGAGCGTGAGCGCCCGTCCTACGCCGGTCTGGGCTCACGGATCGAGGAGCTGCTGCGCCTGGCCGAGGAGCAGGCCAACGAGCTCGTCCAGAGCGCCCAGATCGACGCCAACGACATCAAGTCGGCCGCCAAGATCGAGGCCGCCGAGATGCGCGCCGCCGCCGAGTCCGAGGCCACCGAGGTCCGCACGCTCGCCCAGCGCGAGGCCGACGAGCAGCGCCAGGCCGCCGAGTCCGAGGCGGAGGAGATCTCCACCACGGCCCGCCGTGAGGCCGACGAGCTCACCTCCACCACCGAGCGCGAGGTGCAGAAGAAGCGCTCGGCCGTCGACCACGAGATCGCCGAGAAGCGGGCGACCTTCGAGGGCGAGATCGCCAAGCTGCGCACCACCACCGAGCGCGAGTGCGCCCAGGCGCGCGCCGCCGCCAAGCGCGAGCGCGACGAGACCATCCAGGCCGCCAAGAGCCAGGCCGAGGAGCTCCGCAAGAACGCCGACCGCGCCTACGCCGAGTCCGAGGCCCGCCGCACCGAGGCCGAGGACCAGTTCGAGCTCCAGCTCGCCGACCGCCGCGCCGAGGCCGAGCGCCAGGACGCCGAGCGTCTGGCCGCCGCCCAGGCCGCCACGCAGAAGATGGTCAGCGAGGCCGAGGACCGCGCCGCCAGCGCCGAGCAGCGTGCCACCAAGGCCAGCCAGCAGGCCGAGCAGACCCGCCGCGACGCGGAGAACCACGCCAAGCAGCTGGTCAACAACGCCAAGAAGAACGCCAACCAGATCGAGGCCGAGGCGAAGTCGAAGGCCGAGCACCAGCTCTCCGACGCCAAGTCCGAGGCCAACCGGATCATGACGGCCGCCACCAAGGAGGTCGAGGAGCTCAACGCCCAGCGCGACAGCATCCAGTCGCACCTGCAGCAGCTGCGTCAGCTGCTGGGTGGCGGTGGCGCTCCCGCCCCGGCCGCTCCCCCGGCCCCGGCCCCCGCGGCCATCTCCCAGCCGGAGCCGGTCGCCAAGCCCGCCCCGGAGGAGCCCAAGCAGCCCGCGCACACCGGCAAGGGCAGCGACGACGAGGACTGGTGGCAGGAGTAGCGTCCCGGCCGTCCTCCGACGGCTGAGCGCTGCGCGTGCACGACGAGGGGCCCGTTCCGAGAACGGGCCCCTCGTGTCGTGTGCGCGGCCCGGCGGTTCACCGCGCCCGGCGCGTGGCTCCTCAGCGCAGCGGCTGGACGTCCTTCTCGTAGGGGCCGTCCCACTCGGTGGGCAGGGGGTGGGCGGCGGGGTTCACGCGCTGGACGATCTCGTCGAGCACACGCCGCACGTAGGGCTCGCCCACCCACAGGTGCTTGGCGCCGTCGACGCCGACCACCTCGGCCTGCGTGAGCGGCTTGAAGCGCTCGTGGGCCTGCTCCGGGCGCAGGAACTCGTCGTGTTCGGGGACCAGTGCCAGCACGGGCTTGCCGGACTCCGCCCACACCCGCATGTCCGACTCGTCGGCGCGGTGCAGCGGGGGCGAGAGCAGCAGCGCGCCCTTGATCAGCGGATCGCAGCCCCACTTGAGCGCCAGCTCGGTGCCGAACGACCACCCGAGCAGCCACGGTTCGGGCAGGCCCTCGAACTCGGTGAACTCGATCGCCGCGACCACGTCGTGCCGTTCGGTCTCGCCGTCGCCGAACGCGCCCTGGCTGGTGCCGTGGCGCGACGTGGTGCCGCGCGTGTTGAAGCGCAGCACGGCGATGCCGGCCAGGGCCGGCAGCCGGAAGGACGCCTTGCGCAGGACGTGGCTGTCCATCATGCCCTCGGCCGTGGGCAGCGGGTGCAGGCACACCAGGGTGGCCACCGGGTCGCGGCCCTCGGGCAGAGCGAGCTCACCGACCAGCTCCAGGCCGTCGGCGGTGTGCAGGGTGACGGGGCGTCGCACGGCGGGCAGCACCGTGGTGGCTCGAATCTCCATGGCTCCTCAGTGTCCGGATGGTCCTCGGGCGGATGTCAGTAGCGGGGGGCGCGGTGGGAGCGCCGGTCCCAGCAGGAGGAGTGCCAGTGGCGGCGGTCGCCGCCGTCGCCGTAGGGGCGCCAGGCCACCACGTGCGGCATCCCGGTGGGGATCTCCTGCACGCAGCCGGGGCAGCGGTAGACCTTGGTGGCCGCGGCGCCGGGGATGCGCCGGGTCACCCACTCGCCGTCGGCGCCGGTCTCGCGGCGCTGGCCGCCGGTGATGCGCAGCATGAGGGCGTCCTCGTCGGGGGGACCGCTCGACGATCCGCGGCTCCGGCGGGACTGGCGACGGGAGGAGTTTCGGCGCGGGCTCACGCCGTCCAGGGTAGGAGAAAACCGACAGTGGCCGCCGCCACACGCGCGGACGGCGGCCACCGACAGGTCGCAGGACCTCAGGCGTGGCAGGCGCAGCCGCCGCCCTGCCCCGCGCCCTCCTCGGCGTCGGGCAGCCGGTCCATCAGCAGCGGCGCGGGAACGCCGATGCTGGTCAGGTCGTACTCGCCCATGGCCACCAGGGTGGTGACCACGGACTCGGCGCCGCGCTTGTCCAGGAGTTCGGTCGGCCCCTCGGGGTAACCGCAGCCGAACCGCATGGCGGTGTCGACGTCCCTGGCGGAGGCGTAGCCGTCGCCGATCATGCGCATGGCGTCGTCGATCTGCGGGGCGATGAGGATCTCGCCCAGGTCCAGGGTCTCCTCCTCGCGGATCATCTCCGCGAAGCGGCCCGTCGGCTGGGGCTCGGCCCGGTCCTCCGTGCCCGCGTAGAAGCCCTCGCCGCTCTTGCGGCCCAGGCGTCCGGCCGCGACCATGCGGCGCAGCAGGGGCGCGGCGACGTAGCGCGGGTCCCGGTACTCCGCCCACAGCACGTCCATGACGGCCAGGCACACGTCCAGGCCGACCAGGTCGGCGAGGGTGAGCGGCCCCATGGGGAGCCCGGCGGCCTTCTGCACGGCGGCGTCGATCTCCTCGCGGGAGGCGACCTTGCGCTCGTAGAGGCGGATGGCGTCGTTGATGTAGGGCACCAGCAGCGCGTTGGCCACGAACCCGGCGCGGTCGCCCACCGCGATCGGGGTCTTGCCGATGCGCTTGGCGACCTCGGTGACGACGTCGACCGTCTCGGCACTGGTGGAGACCGTGGTGATGACCTCGGCCAGCTTCATGACCGGGGCCGGGTTGAAGAAGTGCAGACCGACGACCTTGTCCGGGCGGCCGGTGAGCGCGGCGATCTCGGTGACCGAGAGCGAGGAGGTGTTCGTGGCCAGGATCGTGCCGGGCGGGCAGATCCGGTCCAGGTCCCCGAAGACGTCCCGCTTGATGTCCATGCGCTCGGGCACGGCCTCGACGACGAAGTCCGCGTCCGAGAGGTCCTCGCGAGAGGTGGTGAAGCTGAGCCGGGCGTCGATCCCGGCGCGTTCCTCCTCGGTGAGTTTGCCCCGGCTGACCGCACGGGAGAGGGACTTGTCCACGTGACCGCGACCGCGGTCGAGGGCGGGCTGGTCGATCTCGACGCCGATGACGTTGAATCCCGCGCGGGCGAACACCTCGGCGATGCCCGCGCCCATCGTGCCGAGTCCGACGACTCCGACCTTGTCAAATTCCTGCACCATGTGCCCCACCATAGACGGCCGTCCATTCCGCCCCGTACGTGACCGTCCCCGACCGGGCCCGACCGGGCCCTGCACCGGTCCCCTGACCGGACCGCCGCGGTCCGGCCCCGCAGCTGCCGCGGTCCGGCCCCGGGCGGCTCCGGGAGGCGGTAACGTGACGCCGTGCGTCTCGTCATCGCGCGGTGCAGTGTCGACTACGTCGGCCGGCTCACCGCCCACCTGCCCATGGCTCCCCGGCTCATCCTCATCAAGGCCGACGGGAGTGTCTCCATCCATGCCGACGACCGGGCGTTCAAGCCGTTGAACTGGATGAACCCGCCGTGCAAGCTCCGGGAGGAGACCGTCGCCGACGGCCCCGACGTGTGGACGGTCACGCACACCAAGTCCGGCGAGAAGCTGGTGCTGACCGTCGAGGAGGTCATGCACGACTCCTCGCACGAACTCGGCAAGGACCCCGGCCTGCAGAAGGACGGCGTGGAGTCGCACCTGCAGGAACTGCTCGCCGAGCACATCACCACGCTCGGCGACGGCTACACCCTCATCCGCCGCGAGTTCCCCACCGCCATCGGGCCGGTCGACATCCTGTGCCGTGACGCCGCCAACGCCACGGTGGCGGTCGAGCTCAAGCGGCGCGGCGACATCGACGGCGTCGAGCAGCTCACGCGCTACCTGGAGCTGCTCAACCGCGACCCGCAGCTGGCCCCCGTGCGCGGGGTGTTCGCCGCCCAGGAGATCAAGCCGCAGGCGCGCGTGCTCGCCGAGGACCGCGGGATCTCGTGCGTGGTGCTGGACTACGACGAGCTGCGCGGCATCGAGCCGGACACCCTGCGCCTGTTCTGACCGCCGAACGGTGTCCTCCGATCGGAGGACACGGTGCGGCCCGGTGGCCGATACCCCCGGCGGCGCCCGCGCGGGACGCTCGAAGCATGAGCGACACAGCGATCGAGGCCGTGGGCCTCCACAAGTCCTACGGCGCCACGAAGGCGGTCGCGGGCATCGACCTCAGCGTGCCGCGCGGCGAGGTGTTCGCCCTCCTGGGACCCAACGGCGCGGGCAAGAGCACGGCCGTGGAGATCCTGGAGGGCTTCCGCCGCCGCGACCGCGGAACCGTCCGGGTCCTGGGCGAGGACCCGGGCACGGCCGGACGGTCCTGGCGGGCCCGCGTCGGCATCGTCTGGCAGCGGGAGACCCTCGTCCCCCAGCTGTCCGTCCGCGCCGTGGTCCGCCACTTCGCGGGCTACTACCCCGCGCCCGAGGACCCCGACGAGGTGATCGCACGCGTGGGCCTGGCGGAGAAGGCCGGAGCGCGCGCGGAGTCGCTCTCCGGCGGCCAGCAGCGCCGGCTCGACGTGGCCCTGGGCATCGTCGGCCGCCCCGAACTCCTCTTCCTCGACGAGCCGACCACCGGCTTCGACCCGCGGGCCCGGCGCGACTTCTGGGACCTCGTGCGCGGTCTGGCCGACGGCGGCACCACCATCGTGCTGACCACCCACTACCTGGAGGAGGCCGAGGCGCTCGCCGACCGGGTGTGCGTGCTCGCCGGCGGACGGGTGCGCGCCCTGGACACGCCCTCCGCGCTGGGCGGGCGGGCGAGCGCGCGGGCCACGGTCGGCTGGTGGCAGGAGGGGCGGCGGCGCACCGTCGAGACCCACGAGCCCACCCGGGTCGTCGGCGAGCTGATGAGCGCCTTCGGCGGCGAGGTCCCCGAACTGACCGTGCGCCGGCCGACCCTGGAGGAGGTCTACCTCGGACTCATCGGCTCCGATGCGGCCGCGTCCCCGGACGGGATGGACCGGGACCGTGCGGCCGGGGACGCGACGCGGGACGAGGTGGCGACGCGATGAGCACCGGCACGAGCCCGACCGAGGCGGTCCCCGACGCCCGCCCCGCCGCCTCCCCTCGCCTTCCCGGCCCGCTGCGGGTGGGCCTGGCCCGCGGCTGGATGGAGGTCCGCGAGTTCGCCCGCGAGTGGGAGAGCGTGGTGTTCACCTTCACGCTGCCCTCCCTCGTCCTGCTGCTGTTCGGGGTGATCTTCGACGGCGCCTTCGACGCCGACATGCCCGCCGTCGACTTCTACCTGCCCGGCCTGATCGCGATGGGCCTGATGTCGGTCAGCTTCCAGACCCTGGGGGTGGGCATCGCCGTCGAACGCGACCGGGGCGGCCTGCGCCGGCTGCGCGGGACCCCCATGCCGCCGACCGCCTACTTCCTCGGCAAGACCGTTCTGGTCCTGTTCCTGGCGCTGGCCCAACTGGTCCTGCTGATGGGCGTCGCCGCCCTCGTGCACGGCGCCGCGATGCCCCGGGACGCCGCCGCGTGGGCCACGATGGCGTGGGTGTTCCTCCTGGGCACCGTCGCGTGCGCCATGCTCGGAACGGCCGCGAGCTCCCTGGCGCGCAACGCCAGGACCGCGTCCGGCATCGTCGTGGTCCCCTTCCTGGTGCTGCAGTTCATCTCCGGGATCTTCGTCCCGATCATGGTCCTGCCCGGCTGGGTCGTCGACGTGGCGTCGCTCTTCCCGCTCAAGTGGATGGCCCAGGGCATGCGCGCCGCGTTCTACCCCGACCAGATGCGCGTGCTCGAACCCTCGGGCGGCTGGGACCTGCCCATGGTCGCCCTGGCCCTGGGAGCCTGGTGTGTGGTGGGCTTGGTCCTGACCCTGGCCACCTTCCGGTGGAAGACGCGCAAGGACGGGTGAGCGGAGTGGACGAGCGGCACGCCTGGGATCTGGGAGTGTGGTGGGACGTCTACTTCACCGCGGTCATGGGTGCGGTGGCGGTCTTGGCGGCGCTGTCCACCGACCCCGGACGGCGGGTGGTCGCGGTCGCCCTGGTCGGGGCGGCCGTCGCCGCCTACTACCTGTACGGCCGCCGGCTCCTGCTGACCGAACACTCCCGGGCGGACCGCCGTTCCCTGGTCTTCATGGGCCTGCTCCTGGCCACCGTCCTCCCCGCCGTGATGCTCAACCCGACCCTCACGTTCATGGTCGTGGCGGTCTCCCCGCTCTGCTTCATGACCGCGGGGACGGTCCGTGCCGTTCCCACCGTGGCGCTGATCCTGATCGTCCCCGTCCTCGTGCGGGGGCTGACCGAAGGGCAGGAGTGGGAGACCTTCACCGTCAGCCTGCTCGTCCACGCGGTGATCATCGCCTTCTCCGGCTGGTTCGGGTTCTGGTTCGAGAGGATCGTCGAACAGAGCTACGAGCGCGCCGAGCTCATCCGGCAGCTGCGCGAGAGCCGGGAGGAGGCGGTCCGGCTCTCGGAGGAGGCCGGGGCGATGGCCGAACGCGAACACCTGGGCCGGGAACTGCACGACACCCTCGCCCAGGGGCTCACGAGCGTCATCGCGCTGACCCAGGCGGTGGAGTCGGAGATGGACACCGACCCCGCCCTGGCCCGCCGCCACCTGGCGCTCATGCGCGAGACCGCGTCGGACAACCTCGCCGACGCCCGTGCCATGGTCGCCGCGCGCCAGGCCGTCCGGCCCGGAGGCGGCGGCTCGCTCGACGCCGCGCTCGCCCGGGCCACCGAGCGGCTCGCCGCCGAGCTCGGCATCGGCGTCGACCTGACCGTGCGCGGCACGCCCGTGCCCCTGCCCGGCGACGTCCAGGTCTGCCTCCTGCGCACCGCACAGGAGGCGCTGGCCAACATCCGCAGGCACTCCGGCGCCGAGCACGCCGACGTCGTCCTGGAGTACTCACCCACCACCGCCGACCTGACCGTGTCCGACGACGGGCGGGGCTTCACACCCGGCGCGGGTCCCGGCCACGGACTGGGCAACATGCGCCACCGCGCGCGCGGCGCGGGCGGCGTCCTCACCGTGGACAGCGTGCCCGGCGCCGGGACGACCGTGCGCGCGTCCATCCCCCTGCGCCCGGAAGCCGCACAGCCCGCCCCCGAGGAGTCCGCCCGGTGATCACCGTCCTGTTGGTCGACGACCATCCCGTCGTGCGCGAGGGCATCCGCGGCATGCTCGGCGCCGAGGCCGACCTCACCGTGGTGGGCGACGCCGCCTCGGGACCCGAGGCCGTGGCGCGGACCGCCGACCTGCGCCCCGACGTCGTACTGATGGACCTGCGCATGCCCGGCGGCGACGGGGTGGCGGCCACCGAGCGCATCAGCGCGCGGTTCCCAGGCACACACGTCCTGGTGCTCACCACCTACGACACCGACTCCGACATCCTGCGCGCAGTCGAGGCCGGCGCCACCGGCTACCTGCTCAAGGACACCCCCCGTGCGGAGCTGGCCGCGGCGGTGCGCGCGGCGGCGCGCGGCGAGACCGTGCTCAGCGGACGGGTCGCCGGCGCGCTGCTGACCGGGATGCGGCGGCGTTCCGCGCCGGAGTCCCCCGCGCTCTCCTCCCGTGAGGCGCAGATCCTGCGCCTGGCCGCGGACGGGCGGACCAACGCGGCCATCGCGAGCGCGCTGCACATCAGCCCCACCACCGTCAAGACGCATCTGGCGCGCGCGTACGACAAGCTGGGCGTGGGCGACCGCACGTCCGCGGTCACCCAGGCCCTACGCCGCGGCCTGCTGCCCGGCGAGTGAACCGGACGCCTCTCAGGGCCCTCTCAGGGTCCTTCCCGATACAGCGCGCCCGCGCGAGGGCGGATAATCGAACCATGGTGGACCCGATGAGTGAACCCGATCGCCCCGACCCCGGGCGGATGCGCGCCTCCGACGCCGACCGCGACTCCGTCGCGCACCGCCTGCGCGAGGCGCTGGCCGAGGGCCGACTGAGCCCCGACGAACACAGTGAGCGCCTGGACTCGGTGTACGACGCCAAGACGCTCGGTGAACTCGTCCCGCTCACGGAGGACCTGCCGGCGCCCGCCTCCGACCGCGCGCCGACGCACGTGCCCGGCGACTTCCATTCACCGCGCCCGGTCTACGGGGGCGGCCGGGTGGTCAAGGCCGAGCCGACCAGCACCGTGGCGGTGGCCGTGATGGGCGGCGCCGACCGCTCCGGCGGCTGGGTGGTCCCGGCGAACTTCTACGCCGGCGCGGTCATGGGCGGGATCGAGCTGGACCTGCGCGAGGCGCGCTTCACCCAGCGCGAGTCCACCATCTGGGCGTGCACGGTCATGGGCGGGATCGACATCACCGTGCCCGACGACATCCAGGTCCGCGTGCACGGCCTGCCCGTGATGGGCGGGTTCGGCGCCACGGGCGCCCCGCCCAGCGTCATGGACCCCGAGGCCCCGATCGTGCACGTGCGCGGCCTGGCGGTCATGGGCGGCGTCGACGTCAAGTACCGCCGGCGCAAGCACCAGAAGGAGATCGACGACTGAACGGAAGCCGCCGATCCTCATGTTCTAGACGAATGGTGTGATTCGCCGTCCCCAGCGGCCACAGTTCGTATGGAACTCGTCAGAGCCGTGGCTGATTGTGGCAATCTCCCCCGGCCCTCCTTGCCGTCTCCCCCGGACGATGGAAAGCTGCACCGGTAGTTCGCTCACTGTGTCCATCCCCCGACACCACGGAGTGGTGGACCCCCAGACACCGGAGGAACACCGTTGCGCCCCATCAGACGACGTGCCGCTTCTCCCAGACCGACTGCCACCCCCCGTCGGCGGGCAGCGGCGGCCACCGCCGGAGTCGCCGCCGCCATCGTCGCCGCCGGGACGCTCGCCGCGTCCCCGGCCCAGGCCGCCCCGCCGGACCACGCGGGGCCGCCGGAGCACGCAGGCGCCCCTGACCACGCCGGTCCGCCGCGCTCGGACGAGGCGGCCCTGCCCGACCTGGTGACCGCCGAGGCGATCGAGGGCCACCTGGAGAACCTCAGCACCATCGCGCGCTACAACGGCGGCAACCGCGCCTCGAACACCCCGGGGTACGACGTGGCCGCCCAGTACGTCGAGGACCAGCTCGAACGCGCCGGGTACGAGCCCTACCGCCACGAGTACGAGTACCTCGACTGGCAGGAGCACTCCGACGCCGTCCTGGCCACGACCGCTCCGGAGGACGCCGGCTTCGAGCTCGGCGTCGACTTCGCCACGATGAGCTACTCGGCGGCGGGCGACGTGACGGCCCCGGGCGTCCTGGTCGAGACCGACGCCGGGGACAGCGGGTGCTCGCCCGAGCACTTCGCGGACTTCCCCGAGGGCGCGGTCGCCGTCACCGTGCGCGGCGCCTGCGCGTTCGCCGACAAGGTCCAGAACGCCGCGGACGCGGGCGCCTCCGCCACCGTGGTGATCAACAACGTCGACGAGCTCCTCCAGGGGACGGTCTCCGAGCCGTCGGACATCCCGGCCGTGGGCATGTCCCAGGAGGCCGGCGCCCGGCTGCTGGAGGCGGGTGAGGGACTGGAGCTGCGACTCGTGGTCGACTCCACCGCCGAGACCAGCACCTCCTACAGCGTCCTGGCCGAGACCTCCGGCGGACGGGACGACAACGTCGTGGTCGTCGGCGGCCACCTCGACAGCGTCGAGGAGGGGCCGGGGATCAACGACAACGGCAGCGGCACGGCGTTCGTGCTGGAGACCGCGATCCAGCTCGCCGCCCAGGAGGACCCGAACAACCAGGTCCGGTTCGCCTTCTGGGGCACCGAGGAGAGCGGCCTGGTGGGCTCGACCCGCTACGTCGAGAGCCTGACCGAGGAGCAGCTCGACGACATCGCGCTGTACCTGAACTTCGACATGATCGGCTCGCACAACTACGCGCGCTTCGTGCTGGACGGCCGGGGCGAGCTGCCGGACTCCAGCGGCGCGCCGTCGGGTTCGGGGGCCATCGCCCAGGTCTTCGAGGAGTACTTCGAGGAGCAGGGCCAGGTCAGCGAGCCGGGCGTGCTGAGCGGCCGCAGCGACTACCAGCCGTTCATGCTCGCCGGGGTCCCGGCCGGCGGCCTGTTCAGCGGTGCCGACGGCACCAAGACCGAGGCGCAGGTCGAGTGGTACGGCGGTACGGCCGGTGAGCTGTTCGACCCGTACTACCACACGGCCGACGACACGCTCGACAAGATCAACACGGACGCGCTCGACGAGCTGTCCGCGGCCGGCGCCCACGGCGTGGAGTTCTTCGCCGACAACACCCTGCCGGTGAACGGTGTGGCTCCGCTGTCGAGCCCGATCGTCTCCTTCGACCGCGTCGGCGCCGACCTGGTCCGCTGATAGCCCGCGTCGACCGCTCGAACCCCTGGGGCGCCCTGCCACCCGCGCTCCAGGGGGTGGGACGTCGCCCGCGAGGGCGCCGAAAGCAAGGGGCGGAAGGCGTGAACCCCCCGGTTCCACGCCTTCCGCCCAGGGCGGTGTTCCCCCTCCGCGACCCGGCCCGGGTGGCCCCCCTCTTCCCACACGGGAACGCGAACGCGTACACCGCGGAAACTACGTTGAGTAGCTCCCATGTGCCCCAATGTATCAGTGAGCTGCGTCACCTTCACCTGCTGAGACTGAACAGTTATCCTCTGTCACTCCCGGTGATGCGGGCCGGCGCCCGCCGCAGTGCCCGTCCGACACTCCGCGCCCGCGGAACCCTAGGGTGGGGACCATGACCAAACGGGACACGGACAAGCCGGTCGTACTGTCGAAGATCTACACGCGCACGGGCGACACCGGGACCACGGCGCTCGCCGACATGAGCCGGACGAGCAAGAACGACACCCGCCTCGTGGGCTACGCGGACACCGAGGAGGCCAACGCCGCCATCGGCCTGGTCCTGACGCTCGGTGACGTCCCCGACGACGTCCGCACACTGCTCGGACGCATCCAGAACGAGCTCTTCGACCTGGGCGCGGACCTGTCGACACCGATCACGCCCGACCCCGCCTACCCGCCGCTGCGGGTGGAGCCGGAGTACGTCGCCCGCCTGGAGGAGGCCTGCGACGCCTACAACGCCGACCTGCCGACCCTGCGCAGCTTCCTGCTGCCCGGAGGCTCCCCCACCGTGGCGCTCCTGCACACGGCGCGGATCGTGGTCCGGCGGGCCGAGCGGGCGGTGTGGGCGGCGATCGAGGAGCACGGGGACACGGTCAACCCGCTCACCGCGCAGTACCTCAACCGGTTGTCGGACCTGCTGTTCATCCTCGGGCGCCACGTCGCCGCCGACGGCGACGAGGTCCTGTGGAAGCCCGGCGGCGAACGCTGAACCCAGCGGCCGCGCGGCGGGGACTACTCCAGGGAGTCGAGTTCGCGTTCGAGGTCCTCGACCTTGCTCCGCAGGCCGTCGGTGACGCCCTCGCGGATGTCGGCCTTGAGCGTGAGCGAGACCCGGGAGGATCCCTCCCCCGCGGCCGCCACGGCACGCTTGACGACGTCCATGACCTCGTCCCACTCACCCTCGACACTGGTGAACATGGCGGTGGTCTCGTTGGGCAGCCCGCTGTCCCGGACGACCTTCACCGCACGCGCGACGGCGGAGGCGACGGACTCACCGGAACCGAGTGGGGACACAGAGAAAGCGACGATCATGGGGCCCATGCTCCTCACCGAGGGCGGGCCCGTCAAGGCGCCGTGCGGGACTCAGGCCTCCCAGCGGCTGCCCGGGGGCATCGACTCCATCCAGGACAGGAACCCGGTGAGCGTGCTGTCGTTCATCGCGATCTCGAACGACACGTCCTCGGGGTCGCCGCCGCCGGGAGAGGACCAGCCCACCTGGAGCACGGTCACGTCGGCCGGCAGGTAGGACAGGTCGGCCGCGTCGGGGGAACGGCGTCCCACAACGACGAGACCGCGGCGCGACAGCTTGGCTGTCGGCCGCGGTCTGAGGGAGAAGAGGGGGAACCAGCCGAGGTTCTCCGTGCCGTACCGGCCGAAGCCGATCCGCCACATCCCCCGGCGGCCCCTCTCCTCGGGAGCACGCAGGTAACACTCCACCGCACCACCGCGCCGTTTGAGCACGGAGCGGCGCATGAAGGCGGCGAGGACCACCGCGACAAGGACGAAGAGCAGGGCGATGAACGCCCACTGCGTGGCGTCGAACCACGTCGTGCCAGGCAGCAGTCGATCCATCGTTGCCGTCCCTCTCGTTAGGCGACTTCCTCGCCGACGGCGCGCAGCCGGCTGCGGGCACGGCCCACAGCGACGTCGTCGCCGCCCTCGGACGCGGACTTCAGCGCGGTGCGCGCGCGGTCCACGTCGATGTCCTCGGCCAGCTCGGCGGTCTCGGCGAGGATCGACACGCGTCCCTCACCGGAGACGGAGACGAACCCGCTGTGCGCGGCCGCCACGACCTCACCGGTCTCCCGAGCCCCGAGGACGCGAACGACCGCGTCGTGCGCCAGCACCGCGAGCACGGGGATGTGCCCGGGCTGCACACCGATCTCACCATCGACGGTCTTCGCGATGACCATGTCGCCCTCGCCCGCCCAAATCTCACGTTCGGGCGAGACGATCTCGACGAAAAGCTTCTTCGACACTGCCACAAACTCCTCGGCTCGTGGGCGGGTTCAGGCGGGCCGGCCCCCGCGGACGGGGGCCGGCCCAGCACGAACTACGCCCTCCCGTCGCCCGCCACCACCCTCAACGGACGCCTTCGGCGCGGTTCTACTCCTGCAGCTTCTTCGCCTTCTCGACGACCATGTCGATGTTGCCGACGTCGAGGAAGGCCTGCTCGGGCAGGTGGTCGTACTCACCGTCGCACACCGCCTTGAAGGAGGAGATGGTCTCCTCCAGCGGCACGAACACACCCGGGGTGCCGGTGAACTTCTCCGCCACGAACATGTTCTGCGACAGGAAGCGCTCCAGGCGACGGGCGCGGTTGACGACGATCTTGTCCTCTTCGGACAGCTCGTCCATACCGAGGATGGCGATCTGGTCCTGCAGGTCCTTGTTGCGCTGCAGGATCTCCTTCACGCGCTGGGCCACCTGGTAGTGCTCCTCGCCCACGTACTGCGGGTCCAGGATGCGCGAGGTGGAGGCCAGCGGGTCCACCGCCGGGTAGATGCCCTTCTGCGAGATCGGGCGGGAGAGCTCGGTCGTCGCGTCCAGGTGGGCGAAGGTGGTCGCCGGAGCGGGGTCGGTGTAGTCGTCCGCGGGGACGTAGATCGCCTGCATCGAGGTGATCGAGTGACCACGCGTCGAGGTGATCCGCTCCTGCAGCTGACCCATCTCGTCCGCCAGGTTGGGCTGGTAGCCCACGGCCGAGGGCATACGGCCCAGCAGCGTGGAGACCTCCATACCGGCCTGGGTGAAACGGAAGATGTTGTCGATGAACAGCAGCACGTCCTGCTTCTGGACGTCGCGGAAGTACTCCGCCATCGTCAGAGCGGACAGGGCCACCCGCAGACGGGTGCCCGGGGGCTCGTCCATCTGGCCGAAGACGAGCGCGGTGTCCGGGAGGACGCCCATCTCGTCCATCTCCAGGAAGAGGTCCGTACCCTCACGGGTGCGCTCACCGACACCGGCGAACACGGACACACCACCGAAGTTGCGGGCGATACGGGTGATCATCTCCTGGATGAGCACCGTCTTGCCGACACCGGCACCACCGAACAGACCGATCTTGCCACCACGCACGTACGGCGTGAGGAGGTCGATCACCTTGATGCCCGTGACGAGCATCTCGGTCTTGGACTCCAGCTCGTCGAACGACGGAGCCTTGCGGTGGATCGGCCAGAACTCGGTCGCGCCCAGCTCCGAGGAGGGCACGTCCATGGACTCGCCCAGGGTGTTGAACACGTGGCCCTTGACGACGTCGCCCACGGGCACGCTGATCGGCGCGCCGGTGTCGCGCACCTCGGCGCCGCGGACCATGCCGTCCTGGGGCGCCAGGGAGATGGCGCGGATCAGGTTGTCACCGAGGTGCTGAGCGACCTCGAGCGTGACGGTCTTGGTCTTGCCGCCGATGCTCACGTCGGTGTGCAGGGCGTTGTACATGGCAGGCAGGGAGCCGACGGGGAACTCCACGTCGACGACCGGGCCCGTGACCCGGGCGATCCGGCCGGTGGCGGTGCCAGCCCCGGCCGTCCCTTCAACAGTCGCAGTCACTTTTGTTACTCACTTCCCGCGCTGGCAGCAGAGAGCGCGTCGGCACCGCCGACAATCTCACTGATCTCGTTGGTGATCTCGGCCTGACGCGCCTGGTTGGCCAGTCGGGTCAGGTTCTTGGCGAGTTCCTCGGCGTTGTCGGTCGCGGCCTTCATGGCCGCGCGACGGGACGCCTGCTGGGAGGCGGAGGACTCGAGGAGGGCGAAGTAGATCCTGTTGGTGACGTACTGCGGCAGCAGCTGGTCCAGGGCCTCCTCCGCGGAGGGCTCGAACTCGTACAGCGGCAGGGCCTCACCACCGGTGGCGGCCTGCAGCTCCTCCTCGCCGACCTCCTCGACCTCCAGCGGCAGGGCCCGGACGGACCCGGCGCGCTGGGTCAGCATCGAGACGAACTCCGTGGAGACCACGTGGATCTCGTCGACACCGCCGTCAGCGCTGTCGGTACGGAACTTCTCCATGAGGGCGGAGCCGATCTCCTGGGCGTGCGCGTAGGTCGGACGCTCGGTGAAGCCCTCCCACGCGGCCTCGACCGGACGGTCGCGGAACTTGTAGAAGCCCACACCCTTGCGGCCCACCATGTAGGTGAGGACCTCCTTGCCCTGCTCCCGTAGGAGCTGGGACAGGGAGTCCGCCTCCTTGAGGGCGTTGGTCGAGAAGGCCCCGGCCAGACCCTTGTCACTGGTGATGACCAGGACGGCCGCGCGGGTCGGGTTCTCCGACTCGGACAGCAGCGGGTGATCGCTCACCCGGCCGGCCAGAGCGGAGACCGCCCGCGTGATCTCCCGCGCGTAGGGTCCGGCAGCCTCCGCCGCACGCTGCGCCTTGGTGATGCGCGTCGTGGCGATGAGCTCCATCGCGCGGGTGATCTTCGCCATCGACTTCGTCGAGCGGATCCTCCGGCGATAGACGCGAAGCTGTGCACCCATGGGTTACTTCCCGCCCTTGGCGACCTTGATGGTCTCCTGGCCGACCTTCTCCTCGGGGAGCGCCTCGGCCTCGGCCTCGGTCCCCAGGAGGCTGCCACCCGAGGTCTGGAAGCTCTGCTTGAACTTCTCGATGGCGCCCTCGAGGGCCTGCTGGGTCTCCTTCTCGAACTTCCCGCTCTCGCGGATGTTGTCGAGGATGCCCTTGTGCTCGCGCTCGAGGTAGGATAGGAAGTCCTCCTCGAAGCGGCGCACGTCCTCCACCGGGACCTCGTCGATCTGGCCCGTGTTACCGGCCCAGATCGACACGACCGTCTTCTCCATGGAGAAGGGCGAGTACTGGCCCTGCTTGAGCAGCTCCATCATCCGGGCGCCGCGCTCCAGCTGCTGCTTGGAGACCGCGTCCAGGTCGGAACCGAAGGCGGAGAACGCCTCGAGCTCGCGGTACTGGGCCAGACCCAGGCGCAGCGTGCCGGAGACACCCTTGGTCGCCTTGGTCTGGGCCGCGCCACCGACACGGGAGACCGACACACCGACGTCGATCGCCGGACGCTGGCCCTGGTTGAACAGGTCCGAGTCCAGGAAGACCTGGCCATCGGTGATGGAGATGACGTTGGTGGGGATGTAGGCGGAGACGTCGCCCGCCTTGGTCTCGATGATCGGCAGCGCCGTCATCGAGCCCTTGCCCAGCTCGTCGGAGAGCTTGGCGCAGCGCTCCAGGAGCCGGGAGTGCAGGTAGAAGACGTCACCCGGGTAGGCCTCGCGCCCCGGCGGGCGACGCAGCAGCAGGGAGACCGCACGGTAGGCCTCGGCCTGCTTGGTCAGGTCGTCGAAGACGATGAGGACGTGCTTGCCCTGGTACATCCAGTGCTGGCCCAGGGCCGAACCGGTGTACGGGGACAGGTACTTGAAGCCCGCGGGGTCCGAAGCGGGGGAGGCGACGATGGTGGTGTACTCCATCGCGCCGGCCTCTTCGAGAGCGCCGCGCACGCCGGCGATCGTGGAGCCCTTCTGGCCGATCGCGACGTAGATGCAGCGCACCTGCTTGTCGGGGTCGCCGGACTCCCAGTTCGCCTTCTGGTTGATGATCGCGTCGATACCGACCGCGGTCTTACCGGTCTGCCGGTCACCGATCAGCAGCTGGCGCTGACCGCGACCGATCGGCGTCATGGTGTCGATCGCCTTGATACCGGTCTGCAGCGGCTCGTGGACCGGCTGCCGCTCCATCACGGTCGCGGCCTGGAGCTCCAGGTCGCGACGCTCGGTCGTCTCGATCTCACCCTTGCCGTCGATGGGGGCACCCAGGGGGTCCACCACGCGGCCGAGGAAGTTGTCACCCACCGGCACCGAGAGGAGCTGTCCGGTGCGGCGCACCTTCTGGCCCTCCTCGATGCTGGTGAAGTCACCCAGCACCACGACACCGATCTCGCCGACCTCAAGGTTCTGGGCCAGGCCCAGTGTGCCGTCCTCGAACTTCAGCAGCTCGTTCGCCATCGCCGAGGGAAGGCCACCGACGCGGGCGATGCCGTCACCGGAGTAGGTGACGGTTCCGACCTCTTCCGCGCGGGTGGCATCAGGCTCGTACGACTGGACGAAGCGCTGTAGCGCGTCCCGGATCTCGTCCGGCCGGATCGTCAGCTCCGCCATCTCTACGTTGTCCTTGCTCTCAAATGGCGCCGGGCCGGCGCCGTGCGTGCTTGCTTTGCGTTGTTCGCGTATGTCAGCCAGCCAGACGGCGCTTGACCTCAGCGATGCGCCCGGCGATGGTGTCGTCGATGACCTCGTCACCCACCTGGATGGAGAGACCGCCCAGGACCTCGGGGACGACGTCGATGTTCAGGTGGATCGCACGACCGTACTTGCGGGTCAGGACGTCCTTCAGACGTGCCTGCTGTGCCTCGGTCAGCACCTGTGCGGTGCGCACGACCGCGACGTAGCGCTGGGCCCGTTCGGAGACCAGCTGAGCGAAGTGGTCGAGCGCCTGTTCCAGGGTACGACCCCGCGGACGGGTGACCGCTTCGCTGACCAGGGCCAGCGTCGCGGAGTTCACCTTGCCCGAGAGGAGGTTCTCCACCAGGGTGTTGAGCTGACCCGCCGACACACCGTCACGGGTCAGGGCCGCGCGCAGCGCGGGCTCGGCGGCGAGGATCCGCCCGAAGCGGAACAGCTCGTCCTCGAGCTCGTCGAGACGCGTGCCCTCGAGCGAGGCGACGGTCGCGTAGACCGCCATCCGCTCGACGGCGTCGACCATGTCACGCGGGGTGGACCAGGCCTGCTGGACGACGTCGTTGACCACGATGACCGTGGACGGCGACACCTTCTGCTCCAGCAGCTCCCCGGCCAGAGCGGTCTTCTGCTCGGCGGGGTTGGACTGGTCCGCCAGCCAGCGGCGGAGGGAGTGCTCGCCGCTCAGCAGGGCGACGACCTCGAAGAGCTCGCCGCCGAGGGAGACCGCGTACTGGCCGGCGTCCGCCGACGCCAGGACGTTCTCGTCCAGGCGCCGGGTCACCTCGGCCAGGGAGGAACGGCTGATACCACGCATCAACGCACCTCGGCTTGCTGCGCGCTCTCGCTCTGCTCCAGTTCCTCCAGGAACCGGTCCACCACGCGCGAACGGGCCGCCTCGTCGCTGAGGGTCTCACCGACGATGCGGGTGGCGAGGTCGGTGGACAGGGCACCGATCTCACCGCGGAGCTGGGCGACGGCCTGCTGACGGTCGGCCTCGATCTGGGCCTGGGCGGCCTCGATGATCCGACGCGCCTCGACCTGGGCCTCCTCGCGAGCCTCGGCGATGATCGCCGCGCGCTGCTCCTTGGCCTTCTCCAGCTCCTGGGCGTACTCGCGGTGCGCCTCTTCGAGCTTCTCCTTGTACTGCTGACGGATCTCGTCCGCCTCGGCCTCGGCCTTCTGAGCGCGAGCGATGCCACCCTCGATCTGGTCGGCACGCTCGTCAAGCGCCTTGGTCAGCCGCGGCCACATCTTGTAGACGACGCCGAGGATGATCAGGAAGGCGATGAGACCGAAGGTGAACTCGTCCCAGTGAATACGCAGGACGTTCTCTTGTTCAGCTGCCAAATACATGGTTGGCATCCCCTTCGCGTTCTATTGCCGGTCTGGACTTAGCGCGCGAAGGCGAGAACGAAGCCCAGAATGGCGAGCGCCTCGATGACGGCGAAGCCGAAGATCATCTGGCCCTGCAGGATGCCGCGAGCCTCGGGCTGGCGGGCGATGGCCTGCACGCCGAGACCGAAGACGAGACCGACACCGATGCCGGGGCCGATGGCGGCGAGACCGTAACCGATGGTGTTCAGGCTGCCGGTGATTTCCATGTGATTTCCCTTTACTACACGCCGACGATCATGGGCGACGTCGGGCTAACGTGACGGATCGGAACGGGGTCCAGGGGTGCACTGCGGAGTGGGCGTCGCCGCCTGCTCCTAGTGCGCGCCCTCCAGGGCCTCACCCAGGTAGATGGAGGACAGGAGAACGAAGACGTAGGCCTGCACCGCCATGATGAACAGCTCGAAGGCCGTGAAGACCAGGAAGCCGAGCAGCGCCATGGCGGAGTAGCCGACCGAGAGCGCGCCGAGGCCGGCGCCCATCTCGGAGAGCGGGTTGAACATGTAGAAGCCGGCCGCGGCGAACAGCGCGAGCAGCAGGTGCCCGGCGAACATGGTCGCGAACAGACGGATCATGTGCGTGGCGGGCCGAATGATGAAGTTCGACAGCGCCTCGATCGGAATGACGATGGGCAGGATCCACGTCGGGACACCACTGGGGACCAGTCGCGCCTTGAAGTGCCCGCCCGCTCCGTGGCGGCGGATGCCCACGATGTTCCAGAGCAGGAAGATGAAGATGGCCAGGACCGCGGGGAAGGCCAGGTTGGAGGTCACCGGCAGCTGGAGGCCGGGGATGAGACCCATGATGTTCATCGAGAAGATGAAGATGAACAGGGTCACCATCAGGGGGAGGTACTTGTCCCCCTCCTTGCCGATGGCGGTCCGGGTGACCTGGTCCCGCAGGAACGTGACCAGCAGTTCGGCCACGCTCTGGCCCCGGCCCGGAACGACCTTGGCCTTGCGCGTGGTGAAGTACCAGAACGCGGCGGCGATCAGCAGTGCGACGACCGCGACCAGGTAGTACTTGTTCAGGCCGGAGGTACCGGGCAGGCCGAAGTCGAGCCACGGAGTGGGGAAGAAGAGGCTGACAGTCGGAGCCTCGAAACCACAACCGTCGCCGAAAATCTTGCAGCTTGATTCGGACGCCGCGACGACGCTCACGTCAGCACCCACGGCGATCCCTTTCGTCGTGACGCAACTCAATCCTCGATGTTGTGTTCAGTGCGGTTCCGCGCTCGACGCGGGCGAACGCAGCTGGATGTACGGTCAGGACCGGACGTGCTGGGTGTAGATGAGGTAGATCGACCCGACCAAGCCGACGCCCAGACCGATGGGCAGGAACAGAGCGGAGAATCCGAGGAGCTGATCCGCGACCCAGCCCACGCCGCCCCAGAAGGCGAGGCCTCCCAGCAGATACGAGACGAGAGTCATTCCGTTGGCGCTCGACGGCTCCGTGTCGGAAGCGGCGTCCTTCGCGCTTCGGTGCTCGTTCATCTCGCTCCGGAAGATAGCAGTAGGTCAGAAGGCCGTGCACACCGCCCCGCCAACGCGGGCTCACCGGTGTGCCTCACTGTCCTCGGTGACCGCCTCGTCCTCTTCGCCTTCGGGAACGATGGTCGGCTGCTTGCTCCGCTTGATCGCGACCGCCTGGGCCGCGAGCCACATGAGGACGCAGGCGAACGCCGTCCAACCGAAGACGTCCTTGTCCAGGGCAGCGGTGTCCCTGAACAGCAGGAGAACGGCGAGCAGGATTCCGAGCTTCGTCGTGTAGACCAGGAAGGCCACCGGGAGCAGAAGCTCCGGTCGGCGACCGCCGGTCCACGAGATGACGAAGGCCGATGCGGCGAAGGCACCGATGACCAACCCGACCCCGAAGAGCGCGCCGAAAAGCCCCTGGGGGCCAGAGAGGGCGAAGCCGACGATCATGGCGACCACGCCGACGACGGCCGTCGGAAGCGCGGCGCCGCGGAGGATCCGGGCGTCGTGTTCCTGCATGCGAGAGCTCCGTGGGGTTCAGTGGGTACCTGCTCGTGAAAGCTATCACAAGGTTTTTGGTGCGATATCCCAGGGTTCCTTAACGAGACCTTAACGCCCCCCGAAGCCGCCGCTCCAGGCGGCTTCCGTCTCGAATGTCACCTTGGCCACACTCGTCCCAGCGGTGATCTCGCAGGTCAGGCGTATTCGCCTCACCACGTCCCGTCACCGCCGCCTCAGCCATCAGATGACGAATCGTGATCTGCCGTCGCTTTGACCGTGTCCCGCCGGTCCCAGGGGAGCAGACCCCGACGACGCAGTCGCGGCAGCGCGATGAGCCCCACCGCGCACACCCCCACCAGCGCCGTCACCGTCAGGACGATCGCCGGGGAGTCGAAGACCGACAGCGACACCGCCGCGAAGGCCACGATCCCCGCCCACAGGTACATCAGCAGCACCGCGCGCACGTGGCTGTGCCCCATGTCGAGCAGCCGGTGGTGCAGGTGCCCGCGGTCGGGTGCGAACGGGGACTTGCCCGCCAGGAGGCGGCGCAGCACCGCCAGCACCAGGTCCGCCAGCGGCAGCGCGATCACCAGCAGCGGCAGGGCGACGGGCAGGAACACCACGAGGCCGGAGCTGAAACCCTCCCGCGCGGTGTTGGCGTCGAACTGCCCCGTCACGGTGATGGTGATGGAGGTCAGCAGCAGCCCCAGCAGCATCGACCCGGTGTCGCCCATGAACACGCGCGCGGGGTGGAAGTTGTGGAAGAGGAAGCCGGCGCAGGTGCCCGCCAGGATGATCGCGATCATCGCCGGGTAGGACTGGCGGACGAAGCCCTGCTCGACCGCGACCACGTAGTAGTAGGCGAAGAACGCCGTGGACGAGATGCCGACGATGCCGGCGGCCAGGCCGTCCAGGCCGTCGGCGAAGTTGACCGCGTTGATGGTGACCACGATGAGCAGCACCGAGATCATCGCGCCCAGCCACGGCCCCAGCGACAGCTGGGTGCCGGGCAGCGGCAGCCACAGCAGCTGCACGCCCTGCGAGACGAGAATGCCCGCGGCGGCCACCTGGCCGGCGAGCTTGCTGAGCGCGCCCATCCCCCAGCGGTCGTCGACCACGCCGATCGCGGTGATGAGCCCGCCCGCCAGGAGCAGGCCCATCCAGGTGTCGGCGACGAACACGTTCTGCAGGTGCGGCAGTTGCGCGGAGATCAGCAGCGCCGCCGCGAAACCGCCGTAGATGGCCAGGCCGCCCAGTCGCGGGATCGGTTCGGTGTGCACGTCGCGGTCGCGCACGGGGGGCGTGGCGCCGAAGGCGATGGCCCCCCTGCGCACCAACGGCACGAGCAGGTAGGTCACCGCGGCCGCGATGACGAAGGTGAGCGCGTACTCCCGCACCGCTGGGCCCCTCTAGTTGTCGGAACGTTCGCCGTTCGGGGCCGCCGTGTCCTCGTCCCGGCCGGCGTCGGCCCGGGCGTCGGCCTCGGCCGCGGACTCCGCTGACGCGGTCTCTCCGACCGTGGGGGCCGGGGTGCCGGGCTCCTCGGCCTTGGCCGCGAGCTCGGTCCCGTCGGCCGGTTCCGTCGCCCCCGCCGACTCGGCGGCCGCGTCTCCCGGTTCCTCGGACTCCGCAGGCTTGGGCTTGGTCCGGCCCTTGCGCAGCTCGCCGATGACCGTACCGCACACGCCGCGCAACTGCTCGATGGAGATCGCGCCGGCGCGCAGCACGCGCGGGACGGCGTAGGTGAGGTCGACGATCGTGGAGGCCACCGGGGCCTCGCTCTCACCGCCGTCCAGGTAGACCGCGACCTCGTCGCCGAGCTGCTCCAGGGCCTCCTCCATGGTGGCCGCGGCCGGCTGACCCGACTTGTTCGCGCTGCTCACCGCCATCGGCCCGACCTCCTTGAGCAGCTCCAGGGCGACGGGGTCCATCGGCATGCGCACGGCCACGGTGCCCTTGGTGTCGCCCAGATCCCAGGACAGGCTCGGGGTCGCGGTGCACACCAGGGTCAGCGGACCGGGCCAGAACTCCTCCATCAGGTCCCGGCCGTGCGTGCCCAGGTCGTCGATGAGCGCGGTGGCCGCGCGCATGGAGCCGACCAGCACCGGCGGCGGCATCTCCCGACCGCGCCCCTTGGCCGCCAACAGGTCGGCCACGGCCTTGGGGCTGAAGGCGTCGGTCCCGATGCCGTACACGGTGTCCGTGGGCAGTACCACGAGCTCACCCTTGCGTACCGCGGACGCGGCGTCGACGATGCCGTCCTTGCGGGCGGTCTCGTCCGCGCAGTCGTAGATGCGGCTCACCTAGAACTCCTTGTGTGGAAACCCGGTGCTTGTCCGGGAGGAAACGTGACCCCGGCCCATGGCACGTCAGCCGTCCCCGTCGGCGCGGCGCATGACCACGAAGCGGTCGCGCCTGGCCATGTCCTTGCGGTTGAGGACGTCGCGCCAGCCCCGGTCCTCGGGGAACAGCCGGGGGATGTCGATGCCCTGTCCGTCGTGGTGCTCGATCGCCATCGCGCCGCCGGGCCGCAGCAGCCTGCGGCCGACGGCCTCCAGGTCGCGGATCATGTCGAGCCCGTCCTCGCCCGACCACAGCGCGGGCGCGGGGTCGTAGTCGCGGACCTCGGGCGGAATCGCCCCGGCCTCACGGGTGGGGACGTAGGGCGGGTTGCTGATGAGCAGGTCGACGCGGCCGTCGAGCTCGGGCAGGGCGGTGCGCATGTCGCCCTGGTGGGCGGTCACCCGGTCGGCGTGGCCGCTGTCGGCGATGTTGCGGCGGGCCCAGGCCAGCGCCGCGGGATCGATCTCGACGGTGTGCACGCGCGAGCGCGGCACCTCCTGGGCGATGGAGATGGCGATGGCGCCGGAACCGGTGCCCAGGTCCACGACCAGTGGATCGGCCACGTCCATGGCGCGCAGGGTCTCGATCGCCCAGTCGACCATGATCTCGGTCTCGGGCCGCGGCACGAACACGCCCGGTCCCACCTGGAGTTCCAGGTAGCGGAAGTAGGCGCGGCCGGTGATGTGCTGGAGGGGTTCGCGGGCCTCCCTGCGGGCCACGCACTCCCAGTAGCGGGCGTCGAAGTCGCCGTCGCCGACCGCGTGCAGCTCCCCTCGACGGACACCGTGCACGAACGCCGCGAGCTCCTCGGCGTCCGTCCGGGGCGATGCCACTCCGGCCTCCGCGAGCCTCAGTGTGGCGCGGGCGACCTCGTCGAGCAGGAAGTTCATCGATCTGCTTGAGGAACGTTCCCCTGGTCTGGCCAGGAAGGACGTCCCTGCCTCCTTCTGTGTGGTGGCAGGTCCCGCCTTGAGCGGGAAGCACGTTACGACTGAGCGGCTTCGAGCCTCTCCTTGGTGTCCGCGTCCACCAGGGCCTTGACGACCCCGCTCAGGTCCCCGTCGAGGACCTGGTCGAGGTTGTAGGCCTTGTAGCCGACCCGGTGGTCGGAGATGCGGTTCTCCGGGAAATTGTAGGTGCGCACGCGCTCGGACCGGTCCACGGTGCGGACCTGGCTCTTGCGCTCCGCGGCGGCCTCGGCGTCCGCGCTGGCCTGGGCCTCGGCGTAGATGCGGGCGCGCAGGATGCGCATGGCCTGCTCCTTGTTCTGGAGCTGGCTCTTCTCGTTCTGGCACGAGGCGACGATGCCGGTCGGCAGGTGCGTGATGCGGACCGCGGAGTCGGTGGTGTTGACGGACTGCCCACCGGGCCCGGAGGAGCGGTAGACGTCGATCCGCAGGTCCTTGGCCTGGATGTCGACCTCGACGTCCTCGGCCTCGGGGACCACCAGGACACCGGCCGCGGAGGTGTGGATGCGGCCCTGGGACTCGGTGACGGGGACGCGCTGCACGCGGTGCACGCCGCCCTCGAACTTGAGCTGGGGCCACACGCCGGAACCGGGCTCGGGCGTGCCCCGGTTCTTGAAGGCGATGGTGATGTCCTTGTACCCGCCGAGGTCGGAGTGGGTGGCGTCGATGATCTCGGTCTTCCACCCCTGGCGCTCGGCGTAGCGCAGGTACATGCGAACGAGGTCGCCCGCGAACAGCGCGGACTCCTCACCGCCCTCTCCGGCCTTGACCTCCATGATGAGGTTCTTGTCGTCGGAGGGGTCACGGGGGACCAGCAGGACGCGCAGGCGCTCGGTGAGCTGCTCGGCCTCCAGGGTCAGGCGGTCGGCCTCCTCGGCGAAGGAGGAGTCCTCGGCGGCGAGCTCGCGCGCGGCCTCGATGTCGCTCTCGACCTCCCGGAGCGCGCGGTAGGACTCGATGATGGGCGTGAGCTGGGAGTAGCGCTTACCCAGTGTCCGAGCCTTGCCCTGGTCAGCGTGCACCTCGGGGTCGGCGAGCTGTTGTTCCAGCTCGTAGTACTCCCCCAGGAGGTCGTCCAGCTTCAGTTCTGCCACATCTGCCGCCTTGTTCGCTTGCCTGCCCTGCTGTCTCGCCCCGTACGGGGCCGATCCGGTCCCCGTGGCGCCGACGCGTCGGCGCCACGGGGGCAGCGGGCGGCGCTACTTGCGCTTGCCGAAGCGCTTCTCGAAGCGGGCGACGCGGCCACCGGTGTCCATGATCTTCTGCTTGCCGGTGTAGAAGGGGTGGCACGCGGAGCACACGTCGGCACGCAGCTTGCCCTCGGTGATGGTGCTACGGGTGATGAAGTGGGCCCCGCAGGTGCAGGTCACCTCGGTCGCCACGTACTCGGGGTGGATGTCGGCCTTCATGTGCTTCTCCTTGCTTGGGCGACCGCCGGACGCATGCCGCGCGCACCACCACCGGTGGGGTGGTGCGTTCGCTTGCGGACACGCGCGAACCGGTGCCGCGCTGATCCAGGTGGTGGGGCCGGCGGGCCGTCCCTCGCGGGAGGCAGGCCGAGTCCCTGCTACCAGTTTGCCAGACCGATAACCATGCCGGGACCAGCTCCATTCCCACCCGTCGCCCACCACCACCCTCAACGGACGCCTCCGGCCCAGCACCTCCTGCCCACCACCCTCGACCGATGCCCGGCTACCCCTCCCGCTCGGTCTCGCGCGCGTCCGGGCCGGTGGCGCTCGGCGCCGCGGCCCGGCGGGCGTCCGCGCGGCGGATGAACAGCACGGTCGCGACCAGGCCGGCGAGCAGTGCGACGAGCAGGACCGTGCCCGGGTTGGGCCCCAGACCGTAGACGAACAGGTAGCTGAGCGCTCCCGCCATGAGGACGTAGTAGGTCATCGGGATGATCGTCTGGCGGATGAGGTCTCCCTCGCGCCCGGCCAGGCCCACCACCGCGGAGGCGGCGACGACGTTGTGCACGGTGATCATGTTGCCCGCCGCGCCGCCCACCGCCTGGGTGGCCACGACGGTCTCCGGCGCGATGCCGATCTGCTCCGCGGTGGAGAACTGGAAGAGGGAGAACATCAGGTTGGAGACGGTGTTGGACCCGGCCACGAACGCGCCCAGCGCGCCGATCCACGGGGCGTAGAGCGGCCACGCGGTACCGCCGAGCTCGGCCGCCCCCACCGCCAGCGTGAGCGGCATGCTCGCCATCGCGGTGTCCCCGTGATCGGCGCCGGTGTTGATGAAGACCCGCACCAGGGGCACCGCGAACAGGAGGGCGACCGCGGCTCCGGCCAGCTGGGACCCCGCGACCCGCCAGGACTCCAGGATCTCGCGCGGGCGCATCCGGTGCAGGCCGTAGGTGATCACGCACACGAGCAGGAAGGTCGCGCCGGGCGAGTACAGGGGCTCGATGGTCTGCGCGACGGAGGTGCCCAGGATCTCCTGCGCCCCGACGGAGATTCCGCTGAGCCAGGCCTTGAGCGGGTCGATGACGCGGGTGGCCACCAGGATCGCGGCGACCAGCAGGTACGGGGCCCACGCGCGCAGGGTGCCGATGCGTGCGCCGTCCTTGACCGCCAGGACGCCCTGGTCGGGGGTCAGACGGCCGCTCCAGCGCGCCAGCCAGTCCTCGCGGGGCGGGAAGTCCCAGGTCTCCTTGGGCATGAGGAAGCCCTTGCGGGCCGCCGCCACGACGACGACCAGTCCGGTGAGCCCGCCCAGGAGGCTGGTGAACTCCACACCGACGAAGTAGTTGAACAGCACGGACGGAACGGTCATCGCCAGGGCCGCGAACAACGCGAACCGCCAGACCCCGAGCCCGTCGGAGAAGCGCCGCCGGCCGCCGTAGAAACCGCACAGCATGCAGCAGATGAAGAGCGGGACCAGGGTGCCCACGGCGGCGTGCAGCACGACGGTCAGGAAGCCGATCTGGTCCACGAGTCCGGGCAGGGTGGTCCCCGCACCGGCGGCGTAGGCCTCGACCTCTGGTGAGCCCTCCAGGCCGCCGGAGACGCCCACCAGGATGGGCGTGCCCACCGCTCCGAAGCTCACCGGCGTGCTCTGGATGACCAGGCCGACCATCACGGCGGCCATCGCGGGAAAGCCCAGCGCGAACAGCAGCGGCGCGACCACCGCGGCGGGGGTGCCGAAGCCGGAGGCGCCCTCGATGAAGCTGCCGAAGAGCCAGCCGATGATGACCGCCTGGATCCGGCGGTCGGGGCTGATGTCGGTGAACGTGGCGCGGATGGTGGTGATGGCGCCGCTCTTGGTCAGGGTCGACAGCAGCAGGAGGGCGCCGAAGATGATGTAGAGCAGGCCGATCGCGAGGATCAGGCCCTGGATCGTGGAGGCGGCGATCGCCACCCACTCCGTGTTCCAGACCAGGACGGCGATGGTGACGACCACGACGTAGCCGACGGGCATCGCGTACATGGCCGGGAGGCGGAATCCGACCAGCAGGACTCCGACGACGAGGATCGGGGTGAGCGCGAGGAGGCTGAGCAGGGCGAGGTTGTCCATCCAGACGGCTCCCTGGTGGAGGGGGACTCGGCTGGCGCGACAGTAAGACCTTTTTCTTCCTCTGCCCATCCCCCGGTGGTGATCTGCAACACGTTGGTGATCTTCTTCGAGCCGCCCCTTCCGTGATCCGGAATCAGCTCGCGTCGCCCCAGGCAGGACGCGGTGAACGCACGACGGCCCCCTCCCCGGTGCGGGGAGGGGGCCGTCGACGAACTCCGCGGGCTAGCGGTCGCGCTCGGGCCCGACGGTCGTCTGCTGGATCTGCAGCAGGAACTCGGCGTTGCTCTTGGACTCGCGCATTTTGTCCAGGAGCAGCTCGATGGCCTGCTGGGTGTCCAGGGCGTGCAGCACCCGGCGGAGCTTCCAGACGACGGCCAGTTCCTCGCGCGACATCAGGATCTCCTCCTTACGGGTGCTGGAGGCGTCCACGTCCACGGCCGGGAAGATCCGCTTGTCGGCCAGGCTCCGGTTGAGCTTGAGCTCCATGTTGCCGGTGCCCTTGAACTCCTCGAAGATCACCTCGTCGGCGCGCGAGCCGGTCTCCACCAGCGCCGTCGCCAGGATGGTCAGCGAGCCGCCGCCCTCGATGTTGCGGGCGGCGCCGAAGAAGCGCTTGGGCGGGTACAGCGCCGTGGAGTCCACACCACCGGACATGATGCGCCCGCTGGCAGGGGCGGCCAGGTTGTAGGCGCGGCCCAGGCGGGTGATCGAGTCCAGCAGGACGACGACGTCCATGCCCATCTCCACGAGGCGCTTGGCCCGCTCGATGGCCAGGTCGGCGACGACCGTGTGGTCCTCGGCCGGACGGTCGAAGGTCGAGTGGATGACCTCGCCCTTGACCGTGCGCTGCATGTCGGTGACTTCCTCGGGCCGTTCGTCGACCAGGATCACCATCAGGTAGCACTCGGGGTTGTTCTCGGTGATCGCGTTGGCGATCGACTGCATCACCATCGTCTTGCCGGCCTTGGGCGGCGAGACGATGAGACCGCGCTGGCCCTTACCGATGGGCGCGACGAGGTCGATGATGCGGGTGGTGAGAATGCCGCCCTCGGTCTCCAGGCGCAGCCGCTCCTGCGGGTACAGGGGCACGAGCTTGGAGAACTCCTGGCGGCCCTTGGCCTGGTCCGGCGACATGCCGTTGACCGAGTCCAGCCGCACCAGGGCGTTGAACTTCTCCCGGCGCTCGCCGTCCTTGGGCTGGCGGACCGCACCGATGATGTGGTCGCCCTTGCGCAGGCCGTGCTTGCGCACCTGGGCGAGCGAGACGTACACGTCGCTCTGCCCGGGGAGGTAGCCGGTGGTGCGCACGAAGGCGTAGTTGTCCAGGATGTCGAGGATGCCCGCGACCGGCAGGAGGACGTCGTCCTCACCGATCACCGGCTCCGGCTCCTGGACGCCTGCCCGTCCACCGCGCCGGTCACGACGGTCGCGGCGGCGTCCGCGGCGGCGCCCGCCGCCGAAGTCGTCATCGTCGCTGGGGCCGCCTCCGCCTCCGCCGCGGCCCTGGTTCGGGCCGCCGCCCTGCTGGCCGCCGGAGGAGCTTTGCTGGTCGTCACCACCCCGGTTGCGGTTGCGGCGGTTGCGCTGGCGCTCTCGACCCTGCCCGGACCTGGTGTCACGGTCCTCGGAGGTGTCGGGGCCGTTCTTCTGGGGGGTGCTGGATGTCTTGGTCACGCTGCTCGCGGTGGTAGAGGAGTCGGTGCCGTCCACCGATCGGGCCTTCTCGCCGGACTCGTCGCCGCGCCTGCGGGACGATCGACGGTTGCGGGGCGGCTTGTCGCCCCGCGCACCCTGGGAGTCGGTCACGGCCTGGTCCGACGGACGCTCGTCCGCGCTGGTGCGCGGCGCTTCGTCCGTGCCCGACGTGTCGGGGGTACGAGCCTCGGTCTGGCCGTCGGTTTCCTCGACCTTACCGGTCTTGGGCGCCGTGTCGGCTTTCTTTGGGGATTTGGCCTTGGCCGGAGCCCCGGCGGGGCCTCCCCCCTTGGCCTCGATCGCCGCGATCACGTCGCTCTTGCGCATGCGCCCCGTACCGGTGATGCCCAGGCTCGACGCGAGCTTTTGCAGCTCGGGGAGCTTCAGCGCCGCGAGCCCGGTACCGCGCGACGCGGCACGGGACCGCGCCGGCGTCGACGCACCAGTTGGCGCGGCATCGCCAGCCTCCGCCGCGGAAGCGGCGGGGGTGGCTTTGGTATCGACCGCCGCGTCCGTGTGGAGTTCGGTGGTGTCGCTCACTAAGGGTCCTTCCCAAGGAGCGGGCTTCGGCCGTCAGCTTCTGCTGGAGCGGCCGGCCCGATGGTGCGAACCGGCAGGCAGCCGGGTAGGGCGTGCCCCACGTGGATGTCGGAAACCGGCGGTAGACGGTCCCCTACCCAATCGCGGCGGGCTCTGGGTACAGCCAGACGTCGGGGCGGATGGCTCGGTGGTGATGCCCGTCGACCCTGGTGGCACGCTCATCCGGGGAGAAGCGCACTGGGGAGACGTTGGCACAGTCGCGGGAGAACCGCTGACTCGACACAGTGGCCGCCGCTTCCGAGAGGTCCTGAGAACGGACCATCGGAGTATGGGATGCGGAAGCCGCTGTGGCGGATGAGCACTTGCCCCGCAACGGGGCATCTGGTGCTTCACCTAGCCTAACATCACCAGAGGCCACGGCTATTCCTCGACACAGGTGCTACGAATGGGGAGATGGGGTCCGCACCCCCGCCGGCTCAACGAGCAGGGGGCGTATGTCCCAATCATTACCCGCCCTGCGACTGATCGAATCAATCTGGTGGACGATTTCCGGCGATTCCTCGCCCGCGATTCCCTCGCGCGCCGTGCACAGCACCAGCACCGTGGGACCCGCCCCGGAGACGACCGCGGGCAGCCCTTCGAGTTCTCGCAGGTCATGGACGAGATCCAGGGTCCTGGGCATGGCCGGCGCCCGGTAGGACTCGTGTAGCCGATCCTCGGTGGCCGCGTACAGGTCCTCGACATGGCCACAAACGGCCGCGGTGAGCAGTGCGGCGCGCCCCGCGGTGAAGGCCGCGTCCGCGTGCGGAACGGTCTCGGGGAGCAGTCCCCGGGCACGTTCGGTGGACAGCCGCCACTCGGGCACGCACAGCACCGGCAGCACGCGCGGGTCGGGCGTGAGCGCGGCCGCGCCCCACCGGTCGCCGTCGCGGTAGGCCACCGTGTACCCGCCGAACACGCACGGGGCCACGTTGTCGGGGTGGCCCTCGATGTCCGCGGCGATCTGGTAGATCGCCTCCCGGTCCGGCCCCCCGTCGGGCCCCGTCCGCCCCAGCAGGGCGCAGGCGGCGGTGACGCCGCCCACGATCGCGGAGGAGGACGAGCCCAGGCCCCGGGCGTGCGGCACGTTGTTGACGCAGGTGAGGTCGAGGCCGGGCAGCTTCTCCCCCGCCCGCTCGAAGGTCTCGCGCATCGCGCGCACCACGAGGTGGCGCCGGTCGAGCGGGACCTCGCCCGCGCCCTCCCCGGCGACCTCCACGCGCAGCTCGTCGTCCTCGCGCAGACGGACGTCGAACTCGTTGTCCAGCCGCAGCGCCAGGCCCAGGGCGTCGAAGCCCGGACCGAGGTTGGCGCTGGTGGCCGGCGCGCGGACGACCACCCTGGTGGGTCGTGATGGGTTCACAGCGGGCCTCAGACGAGGTCGAGGGCCTTGGCCGCGGCCAGGGCGTCGACGGGGACGGTGGTGGCGGAGGAGGCCCCGGCCAGCGCCCAGTCGGGGTCCTTGAGGCCGTTGCCGGTCACGGTGCACACGACGCGGCTGCCGCGTTCGACCTGGCCCGCCTCGACGGCCTGGAGGAGTCCGGCGACGCTGGCCGCGGAGGCCAGTTCGACGAAGACGCCCTCCTCGGCGGCGAGGAGCTTGTAGGCGGACATGATCTGGCGGTCGGTGACCTTGTCGATGAGCCCGCCCGACTCGTCGCGCGCCTGCTCGGCGAGCTTCCAGGAGGCGGGGTTGCCGATGCGGATCGCCGTGGCGATGGTGCTCGGGCTGGTGACGGGCGCCCCGTCGACGATCGGCGCCGAGCCGCTGGCCTGGAAGCCGAGCATCCGGGGGCGGCGCGTGGCGAGGCCGTCGTCGGCGTACTCGCCGTAGCCCATCCAGTAGGCGGTGATGTTGCCGGCGTTGCCCACGGGGATGCAGTGGACGTCGGGGGCGTCACCGAGGGCGTCGACGATCTCGAAGGCCGCGGTCTTCTGCCCCTGCAGGCGGTAGGGGTTGACCGAGTTCACCAGGGCGACGGGGTAGTCGACGCTGAGCTTGCGGGCCAGTTCCAGGCAGTCGTCGAAGTTGCCGTCGACCTGGAGCAGGCGCGCGCCGTGCACGAGCGCCTGGGCGAGCTTGCCCATGGCGATCTTGCCTCGGGGCACCAGCACCGCGCACGTCATGCCGGCGCGGATGGCGTAGGCCGCGGCGCTGGCGCTCGTGTTGCCGGTGGAGGCGCAGATGACGGCCTTGGCGCCGTCCTCGGCGGCCTTGGTGATGGCCATCGTCATCCCGCGGTCCTTGAAGGAGCCGGTGGGGTTGAGCCCCTCCACCTTCAGGAACACCTCGCAGCCCGTGAGGGCGGAGACGCGCGTGGCCGGCAGCAGGGGCGTGCCGCCCTCCTGCAGGGTGACGACGGGGGTGTTCTCGTTGACGGGGAGGCGGTCTCGGTACTCCTCGACGACCCCTCGCCAGGCCCGTGTCATGCTCACGTCAGTGTCCTTTTCGGGTGGATGCGGCTTCGTTTGACGCGCTGGAGTCGAAAGCGTCCGCCTCGTCGGCGACGCCCCGACCTGCCATGAGTCTATGACCCCGTGGCGGGTATCTCGAATCGCGGCCCCCGAGTCTCAGGATATGAGAATGAGGGCCGAGGTCTCAGTCGGCGAAGGTCTCCACGCGCATCACGCTGGCGACCTCGCGGACCATGTCGTGGCCGCGCAGCCGTTCCACCGTGCTGCGCAGCGCGGAATCCGGTGCCGGGTGGCTGACCAGGACCAGCTGGGCGTCGTCGCCGCTGCCCTCCTGGCGCACGTTCTTGATGGACACGCCGTGGTCGGCGAAGATCTCGGCGACCTTGGACAGCACACCGGGACGGTCCGCCACGTCCAGGGAGACGTGGTAGCTGGTGATGGTGTGGCCCATGTCGTGGACCGGCAGCCCGGTGTCGTGGGCGCCCTCGGCCACCGAGGTCTCGGCGATCCGGTTGCGCACCACGGCGACCAGGTCGCCCAGGACCGCGCTGGCGGTCGGCGTGCCGCCGGCGCCCGCGCCGTAGAACATCAGCCGGCCGGCCGACTCGGCCTCCACGAACACCGCGTTGTAGGCCTCCTTGACCCCGGCCAGCGGGTGCTCCAGCGGCAGCATCACCGGGTGGACCCGCACGCCCACGGACTCCCCGTCCTCGGAGCGCTGGCAGATGGCCAGGAGTTTGACGACGCAGCCCATGTCGCGGGCGCTGGCGATGTCGGCGGCCGAGACCCCCGTGATGCCCTCGCGGTGCACGTCCGCGGCGGTGACCCGCTGGGTGTGGAAGGCCAGGCGCGCCAGGATCGCGGCCTTGGCCGCGGCGTCGAAGCCCTCCACGTCCGCGGTCGGGTCGGCCTCGGCGTAGCCCAGCGCCTGGGCCTCCTCCAGGGACTCGGTGAAGCCGGCGCCCAGGGAGTCCATCCGGTCCAGGATGTAGTTCGTGGTGCCGTTGACGATGCCCAGCACCCGGTCGACCCGGTCCCCGGCCAGGGAGTCCCGCAGCGGGCGCAGCAGCGGGATCGCGCCCGCCACCGCGGCCTCGTAGTACAGGTCCACCCCGGCCTCGCGCGCCGCGGCGTGCAGCGTCTGGCCGTCCTCGGCGAGCAGCGCCTTGTTGGCGGTCACCACGGACTTGCCCGCCTTCATCGCGGAGAGCATCAGCGAGCGCGCGGGTTCGATCCCGCCGATCACCTCGATGACCACGTCGATGTCGGGGCGCGTCACCAGACCCGTGGCGTCGGTGGTCAGCAGCGCCGGATCGACACCGCGGTCGCGGTCCATGCGCCGGACCGCGATCCCGCCGATCTCGATCGGCGTGCCCACGCGCGCGGCCAGTTCCTCGGCCTGCTCGTTGACCAGGCGCACGACTTCCGAACCCACAACGCCGCATCCGAGCAGCGCCACCTTCATCGCCATTTGGGCGTGACTCCCAGTTCTCTCGTGTCCGACGGCCGCACGGCGGTGCCGCGGGCGGCGGACGGTTCAGCCTACGTCGAGGCGGAGGAGGTCCTCCTCGGTCTCCCTGCGCACGATCACGCGTGCCTCACCGCCGCGGACCGCGACCATGGCGGGCCGGGGCAGGTGGTTGTAGTTGCTCGCCATGGAGTAGCAGTAGGCGCCGGTCGCGGCGACGGCCACGAGGTCCCCGGGCCTGAGGTCGGCGGGCAGGTGCAGGTCGTGCACGATGATGTCGCCGCTCTCGCAGTGCTTGCCGACCAGGCGCGAGAGCATCGGCCCGGCGTCGCTCTCGCGCGAGACGAGGCGTCCGGTGTACTCCGACCCGTACAGGGCGGTGCGGATGTTGTCGCTCATCCCGCCGTCGACGCTGACGTAGGTGCGGATGCCCTCGACGTCCTTGACGGTGCCGACCTCGTAGACGGTGATGCCCGCGGGCCCGGCGACGGCGCGGCCGGGCTCGACGGCCACGCGGGGATAGGGAAGGCCCGCCTCCTCGCACTCGCGGCGCACGATCGAGGTGAGGCTCTGGGCGATCGTCTTGGGGTCCAGCGGGTCGTCGCCGGAGGTGTAGGCGATGCCGAGGCCGCCACCGAGGTCGAGCTCGGCGAGGGTGACGCCCTGGTCCTCGTGGACGCCGGCCAGGAAGCGGGAGACCCGCCGCGCGGCCACCTCGAAACCGGAGGTGTCGAAGATCTGCGAGCCGATGTGCGAGTGCAGGCCCACCAGGTCCAGGTGCGGCGCGGCCAGGACCCGGCGCACGGCCTCGGCGGCGGCGCCGGTGCTCATCGCGAAGCCGAACTTCTGGTCGTCGTGCGCGGTGGCGACGAACTCGTGGGTGTGCGCCTCCACACCGGTGGTGACGCGGATGAGGACCTTGGGGCGGCGGTCGAGTTCGGCCGCGACGCCCTCCAGCCGCTCGATCTCGTCGAAGGAGTCGATGATGATGCGGCCCACGCCCACCTCGACGGCGCGGCGCAGCTCCTGGGTGGACTTGTTGTTGCCGTGCATGCCGATGCGCTCGCCGGGGACCCCGGCGGCCAGGGCGACGGCCAGTTCGCCGCCCGAGCACACGTCCAGCTTGAGGCCCTCCTCCATCACCCAGCGGGCCACGGCCTTGGTCAGCAGCGCCTTGCCCGCGTAGTAGACGTCGGCGTCGGTGAAGGCCGTACGGAAGTCGTGGGCCCGGCCGCGGAAGTCCTCCTCGTCCATGACGAAGAGGGGGGTCCCGTAGGTCCGGGCGAGGGTGGCGACGCCGACACCGCCGACGGTGAGCTCGCCGTCGACGCGGCGGGACGTGGCGGGCCACACCCGGGGGTCGAGGTCGTTGAGGTCCTCGGGCGGCAGTGGCGGGTTGTCCTCGGGCAGGACCTCCGCGTGGCGGGATCCGGCCGGGTGGGCGTAGCGGCTCATCTGTTCGTTGGGCGTGGAAACCCGATCCTTCAGGACCGGGAGGAGACGCCTCTCTCCTTCCTGGTGGTGTAGGCATAGCCGTCGGCGCGCTGGAGCAGGCGGAGGTATCTGTGGCCGATGCCCTGGACGGTGCCGTGGCCGGTGGTGATGTTGAAGCTGCCCGAGGCGCGCACCGCGACCCGGCCGGTGTGGGTCCCGGCCTTCTTCCCGACTGGGACGACGGCGCGGACCAGGTCTCCGGTGGCGAACCCGAAGAACCCTTTGGTACGCGACAGCCGCAGGCGGGGGAACCCGTATCTGTCGGGGCGGGTACGGGCATAGGACCCACGCCCCGCACAGCCCACGACCAGAACCGTGTGCACGACCTCGGTGACCGTCTCGGCCTTGCCGACACAGAGCGCGTCCAGGGTGTGGGACTTGGGCAGGTGGTTACGGGTGCGGTTCCACTTGGTGCGCCCGCCCGAGCCGACGTGGGAGGGCAGACGGGCGTCCAGGGCCCGCCACAGCGCCCACCGCGTGGACTGGACTGCGGCGGCGTCCTTCAGTGGTGTCTTGGTTTGGGCTTTGATCCGGGCCAGGGTGCGCGTGTTCGTCACGAACTCCTCAACGGGCTGGTCATCCTTGCCCTGGTTGCAGGGCACGCAGGACAGCACCAGGTTGGAGACCCGGTCCGAGCCGCCCCAGGAACGCGGGTGGACGTGGTCGATGTTCAGCGGTGTGTTGGTGGCCCCGCAGTAGGCGCAGGTGCGGTCGAACTTGGCCAGCAGGTACTCGCGCACCTCGAACCCGCACAGCGCGCCCTGCTGGTACTCGAGCCCTTCCAGGGATCGGCCCGCGCTGAGGGCGTGGGTGTCGAACGCCGCCCGCTCCACATGCACCGCCCGCACGGGAGCGAGCCGGGTTAGCCGGTCCACCCACGAGACGGTGGTATCCACCCGGTGGCGCAAGGACGGGGGGAGCCACCCCTGGGGGCGGGTGCGGTTGTCGAAGCGGGGCGGGCGGTGGCGCAGGTTCGCCGTTCGGCGGCGCCGCCGGTAGCCGGACCGCTGTCCCATGTTCTTACGGATCCGGGTGCCGCGGTGGTCGAGCTGGATCGCGTACCGGCTCCGGCGCCGGCCCACCTGTTCGGTGAACACGGTGATGCCGGTGTGCTTGCTGCCGGGGTCGATGCCGACCTCGACCCCATCGACCTCGGAGTCGGCGGCGGTGCGGTCCTTGAGCCGGATCACGAACGGGGTGTGGCGGTGCACCACCGCGCGCCCTTTCGCGAGAAGTTGGCGGGCCCGTGCGGGCGGGCAGGGCTGCAGAGGTGTGCCGTGTCTGTCGAGGACGAAAACTGCGGGGTGGACTGTTCGGTTGGTGTGGGCCTCACGGCCCGACTCCCCGGCCCCGCAGGGCTCGGGGGTGACGCCGGAACCGCCAGGTGAGGCGGCACCGATCTCCCCTCGACCATGTTCCGCGCCGGGTACCACACGAGTGTGGTGTCCGCGCCCCGTTTCGTCCTTGATCCGAAGGGTGTCTGCTGACGCGGATTCCAGAGCTGGCCGCTGAGGAAGCACGGCCTGGTGGGTCTTCCGTCCTGCGCGGAACGTAGCCAACTCGGTCACCTCCTTCAAAGGTGTTGGCTCGGTCTGGTAAAGGCGGCTCTCAACCACGGGGCTGAAAGCTCGGCCCCTCAGGGCCGGGATCCCTTTACAGCGGGCTTTCGACTGGGATACGGCGGTGTGGGCGTCGGCGGGCGCCCGCACCCATTGTCCACCAACCCGATCGGAACTCAGGGGTTGGGTGCGGTGCGCCGAGATTCGGCACAGGTGTGTCTACAGCCTTGTGGGCGCTGACACCCCGAGCAGGAAGAGCCCGGTGCGAAGGACTCCGGCGACGGCGGCTGGTAGCGCCGGCTCCGGGACGGTCCGCTCCGGTGATGAGGAGGCGGCCGGACAGGTCCGCCACTCATCGTAGGCACTGGCCAGCGCTTCCAGGTATCTGACCAGGATATGGGGTTCCTCTCGGCGCGCGGCGGTGTCCAGGACACTGGGGCCGTCGAAGAGGAGTCCGCGCGGCGCGGCGGTGTGCTCGGCGCAGGCGGTGTGGGGCATGGCGCCGTCCTCGGCCCAGCGCGACAGGCTGACGGCGTGGGCGTGGGCGTAGCGCAGCCGGAAGGCGGGATTGGCGTCGGTGAGCCGCACCCAGGCGCCGGGACGTCCCTCGGAGGGCAGGACCGGCAGGTCGCCGCCGGTCGTCTCGGACTCGCGGGGGTGCTCGGGGATCGAACGGCAGAACGCCACCCGGGCACTCGCCTCGCCGACGGTGCGCAGGGCGCGGCCGGCGGGTGTGACCAGATCGCCGGGGTCGCCGTCCAGGTAGGGGTCGCGCCAGCCGGACGCGGCGTCGCAGGGGCCGGGGGGCGGCCTCTGGCCACTCGTGGCCAGGGCGATGCGGGCGCGGGCGTCGGCCCGGGCCAGCCGTCGGGCCTGGGCGACGGGGCCGGCCTCGTGCAGGGTGGAGGTCGGCCAGGAGCCGTCACCGTCCCAGGAGCGCCCGGTGAGGTAGTGGGGGCCGTCGGCCGCGGCGGCGGAGAGCAGGGCGTGGCGCTGGCCCTCCGTGAGGGTGAGGTTGAGGAAGCCCCGGTCGTCGCCCAGCAGGTGGGCGAAGTCGCACAGTCCCTCGTCGCGCATGGCGGACAGTTCGGCCGCGATCCGGCCGCACACCAGCAGGCGGGGGTCGCCGCGGCCGGGCAGGCGGGCCCGCACGGTCGAGACCAGGCGCGGCGGGAGCGCGGTGGCGGCGTCGGCCCCCTGTCCGGCGTGGTCGTGCCGCGGCCACACGAACGGGACCTCGGCCGGGTCGAGCCCGTGCGCGCGGGCGGCGGCCTCGCGGACGAGGGCCTCCAGGTCCCAGGGTGTCACCGCGTTCTCCCGTCGGCGGCGACGAGTTCGCGGATGGTGTCGATGAGGACGTCGGGGTCGAAGGGCTTGGTGAGGTAGGCGTCGACCCCGATGCCCTCGCCGCGGCGGTGGTCCTCCTCCTGTGCGCGCGCCGTGACCAGGATGAGGACGCGCCGGGGCGCGTGGGGGTCGGCGCGCAGGCGCTCGGCCGTGGTCCACCCGTCCAGGCGCGGCATCATCACGTCGAGCGTGACGACGTGGGGGTCGATGTACCCGACGCGGTCGAGGCAGTCCTGCCCGTCGACGGCGGTGAAGACCTCGAACCCCTCCAGTTCGAGGTTGAGGCGGATCAGTTCCCGGATCACCTCGTCGTCCTCGACGACGAGAACCCGTGTGGGTAGGGCGTTCACGGGCGTGACACTACCCCCGCCCGGCGACACCGCACCACCGGAACCGGCGCATCGGGTGCGCCGCGCCCGGCACACCGCAAACGAGTGGACGAACCGCCCGAGGCCCCTGCTACAGTTGTTCTCGCAGCGCGCCCCCTTAGCTCAGGGGATAGAGCATCGGCCTCCGGAGCCGGGTGCGCAGGTTCGAATCCTGCAGGGGGCACAGCGCGACGAAGGGCAGGGCACCGACACGGTCGGGGCGCCTGCCCTTCGCCATGTCCGGCCCGACCCACCAAGGACCACGCCCGTAGGCGTTCGTTGAGGGTGGCGGCGGACGTCGGCGTGGGCACGAGCGCAGTACACAGCAGCGTGGGACACACTTCCATCCGCACCGCAGGGGGCCAGAGGTCGGCCGTTCAACCTGCCTGGACTACTGGGAGTCGTGAGGGGCACCTCAGGGGGTCGAACGCGTACACGCACCCCCGGCCCGCCCCGCCGGGGGGTCGCACGTGAGCAGCACAGCCTGCGGATCTCCAGGGGGTCTATCCGGGCCGAAGCGAGGGACGAGCGGAGGCCCAAAAAGATACGGCGAGGGCGCCGACGGGTCCTGGAGGGCCTGGAGGGCCTGGAGGTGCGCTCCCGAGGGACGAGGGAGTGCACCGGAAGGCGCGAAGGCCCCGTCTAAGGGCGCCCGAGCGCGGGAGTGCTCTCCCGCAGGACCACGTGGCCGTGCAGCCGGACGACCCGGGGCCCGGTGTCGACCGGTTCGGCCACCAGGTCCAGGGCCGCGCGCCCGGCCTCGGGCCAGGGCAGGCGGACCGTGGTCAGGGCCGGGGAGACGTCCCGCAGCGCGGGGACGTCGTCGATCCCGGCGACGGCCATCCGGCCCGGCAGGTCCACGCCCGCCTCGCGCAGCCGCGCGATGGCGCCGACGGCGATCGCGTCGCTGATGGCGAAGAGCAGGCGGGTGGGGGCGCGTCGGCGCAGGCACTCGCCGGCGGCGGCGTAGCCTCCGTCACGGTTGAAGCCGCAGTGGATGACGCGGTTCTCGCCGACCTCGATCCCGCGTTCGGCCAGGGCCGCCCGGAACCCGGCGACCCGGTCGTGGGCGGTGCGCGCCTGCGCGGGGCCGGCCAGGACGGTGAACTCGCGGTAGCCGAGGTCGGCGAGCTGCGCCGCCAGGTCGGCGCCGGCGGCGCGGTTGCCCACGGCGACGGTGTCGAAGGGCAGCCCCTCCTCGCTGATGGCCACGACCCGGCCGCCCTCGTTCTCGTACAGGGTCAGTTCCTCGACCAGGCGCGCGTCCCACGCGCCGGCCGTCACCGAGCGCCCGCCCGCCAGGATGATCGCGCGCGGCCGCTGGGCCCGCAGCGAGGCCACGACCCGGGTGGCCTGCTCGGGGCTGTTGCGGCTGGAGATCATGGTGACCATGCGGTCGTCGGCCTCGGCGGCGTGCAGGACCCCCGAGGCCACAGGAGAGAAGTAGTCGTCGTTGATCCCGTTGACGACCAGCGCGATGTGCTCGCCCCTGCCCCGGGCGACGGCCTGGGCGGCGGAGTTGACGACGTAGCCGAGTTCGGCGGCGGCCGCCAGGACCCGCTGCCGCAGCTCGGGGCGCACGTTGCGGGTGCTGCCGTTGAGGGCCCGCGACGCGGTCGCGTGGGACACCTCGGCCCGCCGCGCGACGTCGGCCAGTGTCGCCCGGCCGTTCGAGCCCTTCCCCACTTCTTCCCCCTTCGCTCCGACCGCCGGCACGGCGGGCGGCGGGGCCGTGGCCCCGCCGCCCGCTCGGGCCGCCTCAGTCGACCTGGAACCCCTGCGACTCACCGTAGGACCGCAGCTCCTCGCCCCAGGCCTCCACACCGGCCTGGATGGATCCCGCCTCCTCGATCTCCGGACCGACGCTGTCGCCGAAGACCGAGTTCGCGTACACCTGGTACGGAAGGTACTGCCAGCCGTCCGCGACCCCGTCGGAGGCGGCCACCAGGACCTCGTTGGCCTGCTGTCCGTCGAAGTAGTCGTACTCGGTGGCGAGGTACTCGGGGTCCTCCAGGACGGAGGTCTGCGCGGGGAAGGACCCGGCCGCGACCTGGGCGTCCAGGGACGCCTCGTGCGTGGAGAACCACTCCAGGAAGCCCATGGCGAGGGCGGTGTTCTCCGAGCCCTTGACCACGGAGAAGCCGGATCCGCCGTTCTCCGCGTTCTCCGGGGCGGACTCGTCCCACACGGGGGCGGGCGCGACCCTGAAGTCGCCCGCGTTGTCGGTGAGGGTGTTGGAGATGTTGCCGAGCGCCCAGGCGCCGGTGATCCAGGTGGCGATGGAGCCGTCGCCCAGCGCCCTCCACCACTCGTCGGTCCAGCCGGGCTGGGAGACGGCGAGGTCGCGCTCGACCAGGTCGCTCCAGTACCCGGTGACGCGCTGGGTGCCGTCGTCGGTGAAGTCGACCGTGCCCGCCTCCCCGTCGAACTGGAACGGGCGTCCGCCGCCCTGCCAGATGAGGCTGTCCACGCCGCCGGCGTCGCCGGGGTCGATCGAGGCGATGTGCGCGCCGCTGTCCTCCTGGATCAGCTCCGCGGCCTCGGCGAACTCGTCCCAGGTGGCGGGGACCTCCGCGCCCGCGTCCTCGAACACCTGCTCGTTGTAGATCATCACCAGCGGCCCGGTGTTGTTGGGCAGGCCGTAGGTGCCCTCGCCGTAGGACATCTGCTCCCACGAGGAGGCGGTGAACTCCTGTTCCAGCGAGTCCAGGCCCCAGTCGCCCACGGGCTCCAACTGCTCGGAGAGCGCGAGCTGGGGCAGGGCGAAGTACTCGACCATGGCGAGGTCGGGCACGTTCTCACCGGCGCTGATCGCGTTCTGCAGCGCGGTGTACTGGTCGGCGGACTGCCCGGCGTTGACGAGCTCCACGCTGACCTGCGGGTGCTCCTCCTCGAAGGCGGCGACCGCGTCGTCGAACTTGGTGCTCCAGGTCCACAGGGTGAGCTCGCCGCCCTCCTCCAGGGCGGCCTGGATGTCGGCGGAGCGGTCGGTGGAGCCGGCCTCGCCGTCCTGTGCGCCGCCCCCGCCACAGCCGGTGGCGAGGAGGACGGCGCAGCAGGCCGCTGCGGGGACTGTCAGGCCCTTGGGGGGTGTGCGCATGGTGCTTCCCTTGTCGTGGAGCGGACTGGACTCACTGCTTGACGCTTCCGGCGGCCAGACCCGACTGCCAGTAGCGCTGGAGGAAGAGGAAGGAGACGATCAGCGGCACGATCGCCAGGAGGGAGCCGGTCAGGACCACGTTGTAGACCGGTTCGAGGTTGGCCCCCGTGGTCACCTGGTTGTTGAGCTGGTTCAGCCCGACGGTGAGGGGGTAGAGCGTGGGATCGCTGAGCATGATCAGCGGGAGGAAGTAGTTGTTCCAGGTGTGGACGAGGTTGAAGAGCAGGACGGTGGCCACGCCGGGGGCGAGCAGGCGGAACGCGACCCGCCAGAACGTGGTCCAGGCGCCCGCGCCGTCGATCCGGGCCGCCTCCAACAGGGAGTCCGGGACGGAGTCGGCGGCGTAGACGGTCATGAGGTAGAGGCCGAAGGGGCTGACCAGGGCCGGGATGATGATGGCCATCCGGGTGTCGGTGATCCCGATCTCGGCGAAGAGCAGGAACGTGGGGATGGCCAGGGCGGTGGCGGGAATGGTGATCGCGCCGAAGACCACGGCCCGCACCGCGCGCTTGCCCGGGAAGTCGAACTTGGCCAGGGCGTAGCCGCCCAGCGCGCAGATGAGGGTGGCGCCCACGGCACCGGTGATCGAGTACAGGGCCGTATTGAACAGCCAGGTCAGGTAGATGCCGTCCTGGTAGGTGACCGTGGTGACGATGTTGTCCCACAGGGCGAACTCGGAGCCGAACCAGAGGCCGTTGGAGGTGAACAGCTCGCCGTTGGTCTTCGTCGAGTTGACGGCGAGCCAGTACAGCGGCAGCAGGGTGTAGAGGACCATCAGCGCCATCGCGGCCTGGAGCAGGACGCTGGTCCGGCGCCGGCGACGGCGCCGACCCGTGCGGGCGGGCGCGGAGGGCCGCTCGCCGCCCGGTGGGAGCTCGGTGCCGGCGACCGGGGGCCGCTGCGGTTCCGTGGTCGCGCTCATCGACCTCACTTCCTGTTCCCCCGTTCGGTCAGCCGCTGGGCGACGTAGGCCACGACCACCGTGATCCCGCCGAGCAGGACGGCCACGGCGGCGGAGTAGGTCACCTGGTTGGCGTTGAAGGCCAGCTGGTAGGCGTACATGTTGGGCGTGAAGTAGGTGCTGATGGCGGCGGGCGCCAGGGACTGGAGCACGTTGGGCTCGTTGAACAGCTGGAAGCTGCCGATGATGGAGAACAGCGTGGCCACCCACAGGGCGGGGCGCAGCGCGGGGATCTTGATGCTCAGCGCGACACGGGCCTCGCCCGCCCCGTCGATGGCGGCGGCCTCGTAGAGCTCCTCGGGCACGGCCCGCAGCGCGGCGTAGAGGATCAGCATGTTGTAGCCGACGAACTCCCAGGTCACGACGTTGCCGATGGCGGCGAGCACCCAGGTGGAGGAGAGCGGGCTCGGCAGTGCCAGTCCGGTCGCCTCGTTGAACTGGGCGACCAGCCCGAACCGGTCCCCGTAGATGAAGCCCCACATCAGGGCGGCGACGACGGAGGGGACGGCGTAGGGCATGAAGATGCCGATGCGCATGAACCGCATGCCGCGCACCCGCCCGGAGTCCAGGATCAGCGCGGCCAGGAGCGCGAGGCCGATCATGATCGGGACCTGGACGCCCAGGAAGAGGGCGACCCGGGAAAGCCCTTCCAGGAACCTGGCGTCGGTGAGGGCGTCGGCGTAGTTGCCCAGGCCGACGAAGGACCGCCCTCCGATGAGCTGGTCCCGGAACAGGCTCAGCCCGCTCGCGTACACCAGGGGCGCGACGATGCCGATGGTGAAGACGACCAGGAAGGGGGCGACGAAGACCAGGCCGGTCCAGTCGCGGCGCCGGCGCCGGGGCGGCCGTCGTACGACCGCCGGTGGGGCTGTGCTCATCCGCTCCTCTTTCGCATGGGGCTGTGGTCCTCCTGCGCCCTGGTGTAGCCTCGGTCACACGGAATGCGCTTTCCAAAGTAGATGTGACCCAAGCCACGGTCAAGACCGGGGCGCGAAATCATCAGGAAGAGGCAGGGAGGCCCCGTGCGGAACGGCGTGGTCCAGGCGAGCGGAGATGGTGCGATGGGCGTCGGAGAGGACGCGGACGAACGGCGCGGCGACGCGCCCGAGGCGAGGACGAAGCGGCGTCCCAGGACGCTGCTGTGCATGGACGACCGGACCTACGGCTTGCAGTTCCCCCCGGCGATCCTGGCCCGACTCACGGAGTACGCGCAGCTCGGAGACCCTGTGCGGGTGCGGACGCTGGACAGCGGGGAGGCGCGGGCCGGGCTCGCCGACTGCGAGGTCCTCCTGACGTCGTGGGGCTGCCCTCCCGTCACCGGGCGGGTCCTGGACTCCGCGCCGCACCTGCGGGCGATCATCCACGCGGCGGGCAGCGTGCGCGGCCACGTGTCCCTGGAGACCTTCGATCGGGGCATCCTGGTGACCACGGCGGCGGCGGCCAACGCGGTCCCCGTCGCCGAGTACGCCCTCGCGATGATCCTCGCCGCCGGAAAGCGCGTTCCGTTCCTGGCGCGCCAGGCCCGCCGATTCCGGTCCGACTGGACCTACGCGTCCGCCCACGCGGACCTGTCCAACCGGGGACGGACGGTGTGCCTGGTGGGGTGGTCGCGGACCGGGCGGCTGCTGGGCACACTGCTGCGGCCGTTCGACATCGAGGTCCTGGTGGTCGACCCCCACGCCGACGCCGACGACGTCGCCGCCCAGGGCGGCCGGCTGACCACGGCGGCGGAGGCCTTCCCCCGGTGCGACGTGCTGAGCCTGCACGCGCCGATGCTGCCCTCCACCCGGAACATGATCGACGCCGCCGCGCTGGCACTGCTGCCGGACGGCGCGACCCTGCTCAACACCGCGCGCGGCGGGCTGGTCGACACCGACGCGCTCGCACGCGAGTGCCGGACGGGACGCCTGTACGCGATCCTGGACGTGACCGAGCCGGAGCCCCTACCCGACACCAGCGACCTCTACGACTGCGAGAACGTCGTCATCACTCCGCACGTCGCCGGGTCGCTGGGCTCGGAGACCGAGCGGATGTCGCTGGCCGCGCTGGAGGAGCTGGACCGGTACCGGTCCGGGCGTCCGCCGCTGGACGAGGTCACCCGGAGCGCGTTCGGGGTGATGGCGTGAACGCACCCGAGCTGCGGCTTCCCCCCGAGGACCGGGACCTGTCCCCCTACACCGGCTGGACCCGGCGGCACTGGGTCGCCGTGGCCGAGCACCTGCTGCTGTCGGTGCGCCCGTACCTGTCCCCCGGCCTGGCCCGCATCGACCTGCCCGGACCGACCAGCGCCTACGGGCGCGACAGCGACGGCCTGGAGGGCTTCGCCCGCACGTTCCTGCTCGCCGCGTTCCTCGTCTCCGGCCAGGACGGGGCCGATCCGCACGGCTTCCTCGACCGGTACCGGGCCGGGCTGCTGGCCGGGACCGACCCCGACGATCCCGAGCGCTGGCCCCGTCCCGACGAGCTCCACCAGGCCAAGGTCGAGGCCGCCTCAGTCGCGCTCGGGCTCATGCTCACCCGCCCCTGGCTCTGGGACCGGCTCTCCCCCGCCGAACAGGGCCGGGTGACCTCCTGGATGTCCACCGTGATCGGCGAGTCCTATCCGCCGATCAACTGGGTCTGGTTCCAGATCGTGGTCGAGGAGTTCCTGCGGTCGGTCGGCGGTCCGTGGGCCGCGGCCGACATCGACCGCGGCCTGGCGGTCCACGCGGGGCTGCGCCGCGAGGACGGCTGGCTCTCCGACGGACCCGAGCGCGCCTACGACCACTACTGCGGCTGGGCGCTGCACTTCTACCCCCTGGTGTGGTCCGATCTCGCCGCCGAGCCGCCGGCCGCCGACCTGCGCGACCGGTGGCGGGCGGACCTGCGGCGCTACCTGGAGGACCACGTCCGGCTGATCGGCGCCGACGGCGGCCCGCTCTTCCAGGGGCGCAGCCTCACGTACCGGATGGCGGCCGCCGCGCCCCTGTGGGTCGGGGCCTGGTCGGGCGCCACCGACCTGTCCCCCGGGCTGCTCCGCCGGGCCGCCTCGGGCGTGCTGCGGCACTTCACCGACCACGGCGCCCCGGACGCCGACGGCCTGCTGACACTGGGCTGGCACGGGCCGTGGCCGGGCATGCGCCAGTCCTACTCCGGCGCCGGGTCGCCCTACTGGGCGGCCAAGGGCTTCTTCGGGCTGGTGCTGCCCGAGGACCATCCGGTGTGGACCGAGCGGGAACGGCCCCTGCCAGTCGAGGAGGGCGACTTTCGCGCGGTCGTGCGATCGCCCGGCTGGATCGTCGGCGGGACCGCGGCCGACGGTGTGGTCCGCGTGGTGAACCACGGCACCGACCACGGCACGGAGGGGCACCCGACCGGGGACTCCCCCCTCTACGCGCGGCTGGGGTACTCGACCGCCACCGCGCCGCCGCTGGTGGGGCCGACCGTCGGCTCGCCCCTGGACAACAGCGTCGTGGCCCTGGACGCCGAGGGCACGGCGACCCACCGCACCGGGTTTCGCGCGATGGGCGTGCACGACGACGGCACGGCCGCGGTCGGCCACTCCCGCTGGCGGGCGCACTGGGTCGCGGTCGAGGAGGACGAGGGCCCCGACCACGGGTCAGGGCGCGGCGGCGCCACCCGGCCGGGGCCGCTGCTCGACGTGTGGTCGGCGGTGCGCGGCGCGGACGAGGTGCGCGTGGTGCGTGTGGGTCCCGAGCCTGCGCCGGACGGCGGGTGGACGCTGCGCGTCGGCGGCTGGCCCGTGCTCCCCGGCGGACCCCTCGTCTCGACGGTGGAGGTCCTGGCCGCCGACCGTCCGGCGCGGACCGGTGTCGAGGAGTTGGCGGAGGTCGCGCCGCTGGGCCCCGTCACGGCCGTGCCCTGGGCCGTCGTGACGGCCGCCCCCGGAGCCGTCGTGGCGTGCCTGGTCCGGCTCTCCGGCGCGTCCGGTGACGGACACGCCCCGAGGCCGCGAGTCGAGACCGGCGCCGAGGGAACCGTCGTGACCTGGGCGGATGGAGCCACGACCCGGATCGGATGACCCTGGTACGACGCGGGAGGGGCCGCCCCGCGGCGGCCCCCTCGGTCACCTCGGCCCTCACCCGGCCGGAGCGGGCGGGATGTTCTGGTTGAGGTGGAACACGTTGTCCGGGTCCACCGAGCGCTTGATCGCGGCGAGCCGGTCGTACTTGGCCTGCCCGTAGGCGGCACGGACGCGCTCGGTTCCCTCCTCCATGAGGAAGTTGACGTAGGCACCGGACTCGTGCGGCGCGAGGTCGGACCAGAACCCGCGGGCCCAGGCGCGCTCCTGAGCGAAGCCCTCCTCGGTCGCACAGGTCGCGTTGATGTTGAAGGTGTGGCCCGACGAGCGCCCGGAGAACGCGGTCTCGTCCTCCCCGACGCGGGCCAGCGCGCCGCCGCGCTGGAAGATCGGGAAGGCGGTCAGCGGTGAGGTGAAGCGGGTCGCCCGGTCGGCGGTCAGGTCGATCACCTCGTCGGTGAGCACGTCGACGTCCCTGGACTTGAAGTAGTACCAGCGGCCGTGTGGGAAGGAGGGGTCGAACATGGCCTGGAACCGGATGAAGGGCTGGGGCGCGCACAGGTCCAGCACGGGTGAGCCGAACCGGCGCAGGGGCGCGAGGAAGCGCTCGCCCTGATCGATCGGTCCCACCCAGCAGCACACGACCATGACGACGGGAGCGCCCCACAGCTCGGCCGGGACGTAGTCCACCGCCGGGGCGCGGCGGTGCACGATCGCCGTGGTGAGGTCGTCGGGTGCCTCGCTGATCCAGTCCCGGTAGAAGCGCAGCAGACGGGCGGAGTCGGCCATCCGCCACACCACGGGGCCGGCCAGCACGGTGGGGCCGACCGGGTTGAGCCGGAACTCGAACTCGGTGACGATGCCGAAGTTGCCTCCGCCGCCGCGCACGGCCCAGAACAGCTCGGCGTTCTCCGTGGCGTCGGCGCGGACGGCCTCTCCGCCGGCCGTCACCATCTCCACCGCGGTGAGCTGGTCGATGGTCAGCCCGTACTTGCGCATGAGCCAGCCGATGCCGCCGCCCAGGGTCAGCCCGGCCAGCCCGGTGTGGGTGACGATGCCGGCGGGCACCGCCAGCCCGAAGATCTGGGTGGCGGCGTCGAGTTCACCGAGGAGCACCCCGGCCTGGACCCGGGCGGTCCGGGTGTCGGGGTTCACGCGCAGCCCCCGCATCCCGGACAGGTCGATCACGACGCCGCCCTCGCTCAGCGACTGGCCGGGGAAGCTGTGGCCGCCGCTGCGGACGGCGACCTCCATCTCCTGCCCGGTGGCGAAGCGCAGCGCCTCGATGACGTCGGCGGTGTCGGTGCAGTAGGGGATCAGGGCGGGCCTGCGGTCGATGGCCCCGTTCCAGACGCGGCGCCCCTCGTCGTAGCCGGGGTCCTGGGGGCCCAGGAGGCGGCCGTGGAAGGTGCGCCTCAGCTGCCGCAGTTCGGTCGGCGCGATCCCGGTGTGCGCGGTGTGCCCGGTGTGCGTGGAAGCGTTCATCATCCATCCTCCATGAGCGGGCGGCGCCGCCCGGGGACAGGCGGTGCCCACTGCTTCCACCGTAGGCGCGCGAGGCCACCGTGGTGTGATCCAGGCCACATTCGGCCACGCGTGAGAGGGCGCCGGCCGCGGGACCGCGCCGACCGGCGCGATCCCGCCCCCGCGGCCGGGCACGGGCCCGGCCTCACTCGTACTCGGTGCCGCCCTTGCGCGTGAGGTAGTCGTCGGAGACGACCTTGACGATGGCCCTGCCGCCGAGCACCTCCGAGTGGCGCTCGCGGGCGGGGCGGACCACCAGCCCTTCCCGCAGGTGCACGGACCGACCGCTCCACGTCTCGGTCCCGCCCGCGGCCGCCAGCAGCGCGTCGGCGTCGTAACCGCCCTCGAACAGGCGGGGCACCGCGGGCAGCCCCACCGAGTCCAGGAGTTCGTGCAGCTCGGCGGAGTCGACCCACACGCGTTGGCCGCCGAGCTCCATGGCCACGTCGAACACGGCGTAGCCGGGCCGTTCGCCCCGACCGGTCTCCCCGTAGCCCAGGTCCTGCACACCGGCGCCGAAGACCTCGCCGAAGACGCCCACGCGGGCGGCCCCGTAGCGCTCGGCGATCTCGCGCGCGGCCTTGGGCACACCGTGCGCGGTCACCGCCCGCCAGTAGAGGTTCTGCTCCGTGCGGGCCAGGCCCTGGCGCCTGGACGCGAAGCCCTTCGACGAGCAGTACTCCTCACCGGTCTCGGCGACGAACGTGAACAGGCACGCGGTGCCGTGGATCTTCTCCGTGGCCACGACGGGCTCGCCGGGCTCGAAGACGTCCGGATAGCGCTTGACGTTCTCCACGTCGATCCAGGGCAGCAGGTCGGCCGCGGGAACGAGGTCACCGCTCATGTGGACCGGGATCTCCGGAACCCACTTGGTGACGCCGAGCTCCTCGGCGAAGTCGGTCCCGGCCGTGTGGGCCGCCGCCAGGTCCGCGTCGGCCAGCAGGGCGGGGCGGCAGACGATGCCCTGGGAGAGCTCCCCGCGCAGTCGGATCGCGCGCACCCGGTTGCGCTGGGACCCGGCCAGCCGGCCCGTCAGGCCCAGTTCCTCGACCAGGCCGGCGGGCAGGAGGGCGCTCTCGGGGATGTAGACGGCCCAGTCGCCGGTGCGGTAGGCGCCCTTGGCCACGACCGCGCGGTACAGGCCCACCTGCGCGAGCTCCAGCGCGTCGGCGTTGGGGTGCGGGTGGATCGTGAGGCGCTCGGCCGTGACCCGGAGGGTGGACATGGTGGTCCTCCATGTGCGGGGGGCGCCTTCGGTCGGCGCCCCGGGCACGCCCCACTATGGAGGAGCGGTTCCCCTCCCCACAAAGGGTTTTGGGCCGTTTTGGACCCGGCCGGCTCACTCCGCCGCGGCGGCCGCCCGCTCCCGCGGGCCGCGTGCGAACTCGCCCCCGGGCGCGCGGGTGGCGACGGCCAGCACGCCCAGGCCGACGAGCGTGATCAGGGCCCCCGACCACAGCGGCGAGGTGTAGCCGAGGCCGGCGGCCAGTCCGAGGCCGCCCACCCAGGCGCCGAAGGCGTTGCCCACGTTGAAGGCGGCGATGTTGGCGCCCGAGGCCAGCGTCGGCGCCCGGTCGGCGAAGGCCATGATGCGCATCTGCAGGCCGGGCACGGCCGCGAACCCGACGCCGCCCATGAGCAGCAGCGCCACGAGCGCCGCCCAGCGCAGGTCGGCCAGCAGCGCGAACGCCGCCAGCACGAGCGCCAGCGCCGCGAAGACCACGAGCAGGGTGCGGACGCGGTCGCGGTCGGCGAAGCGGCCGCCGAGCAGGTTCCCCGCGAACATCCCCGCGCCGAACAGCACCAGCAGCCACGGCACGGTCGCCGCGGCGAACCCGCTGACCTCGGTCAGGGTGAAGGCGATGTAGGTGAACCCGCCGAACATGCCGCCGAAACCGAGCACGGTGACCAGCAGCGACAGCCACACCTGCCCGCTGGCGAAGGCCCCGAACTCCCGGCGCAGCCCGCCGGGCGCGCGGTCGCCCGCCCCGCCCGCGGCGGGCACCAGCGCGGCGATCCCGACGAAGGCCACCACGCCGATGGCGGTGATCGCCCAGAAGGTCGAGCGCCATCCCGCGGCCTGCCCGAGGAAGGTGCCGAGCGGAACGCCGAGAACGGTGGCGGTGGTCAGGCCGGTGAACATGATCGAGACGGCTGCGGCCGCGCGCCGGGGCGGGACGAGCCCGGCGGCCAGGACCGAGCCGATCCCGAAGAAGGCGCCGTGGCACAGGGCGGCGATGATCCGTCCCGCCAACATGACCCAGTACTCCGCGGCCGTCGCCGAGACCAGGTTCCCGGCGATGAAGAGCAGCATCAGCAGCAGGAGGGCCCGTTTGCGGTCCACGCGGTGCAGCAGCGCGGTCAGGCCCACACCGCCCACCGCGACGCTGAGCGCGTAGCCGGAGATGAGGTACCCGGCGACCGTCGGGCTGACGCCGAAGTCGGCGCCCACCTCGGGAAGCAGGCCCATGATGACGAACTCGGTGAGGCCGATACCGAAGCCCCCGATGGCGAGGGCGTAGAGCGCGAGCGGCATGAGGAGGACTCCTCGGAGGGACGACAGATCATTGCGCGCACACTAGTTGCACACGCAACCAAAATAGTTGCACACGCGCTCTATCCGCGCAATTGGCTATCCTGTGCTCCGCGGCACGCACGCCGCCGGACGGGAAGGACCGCCATGGGCATCGCCGACGACGCCGTCGAGATCCGCGCACGGGGATGGCGCACCCTCGCGGCACTCCACGGCCTCATCGAGACCGCGTTGGAGAAGGCTTTGCAGTCCGAGCACGGCCTGTCCGTGGTGGAGTTCACCGTGCTCGACGCCCTCAACCGGCAGGACGGCTGGCACATGCGCATGCGCCAGCTCGCCCGCGCGGCCGCCCTGTCCAACAGCGCGACCACGCGCCTGGTCACCCGGCTGGAGGACCGCGGCCTGCTCTCCCGCTACCTGTGCGCGGACGACCGCCGGGGCATCTACACCGAGCTCACACCCGCCGGCATGGCCCTGCTCGCCGAGGCCGTGCCCACCCACGACCGGGTGTTGCGGGAGGCCCTGGACGAGGGCGGCCGCACGCCCGAACTCGCCCCGATCGTGGCCGCGCTGCGCGACCTGGCTCCGCCGCCGGCCGGCTAGGCGGCCCGGAAGTCCGGCCGTCCGGGCGGCCCCGGACAGACGAACGGCCCGCCGGGAGGTCCCGGCGGGCCGTGCTCATGGGGCCGACGGCTCAGTGGCCGCCGTTGAGGGTGCCCGTCAGCTCCTGGTGCAGCGAGGCACTCGGCTCGTTGAGGCCGATGATCTCGACCTCGACCTCGTGCTTGCGGAAGTGCTCGGCCACGTGGTCCAGGGCGGCCACCGCCGAGGAGTCCCACACGTGCGCCTCGGTCATGTCCACGACCGCCTTGGTCAGCCCCTTCTCGGCGTAGTCGAAGCGGCCGATCAGTTCGTTGGTGGAGGCGAAGAACAGCTCACCGTGCACCGTGTACACCCGCGTACCGCCCTCGGGGTCGAGCACGCTGGTCACGTCGGCCTGGGTGGCGGCCTTGCGGGCGAAGGAGATCATCGAGACGATCACGCCCACGATCACGCCCAGGGCCAGGTTGTGCGTGGCCACGACCACCGCCACGGTCACCACCATGACCAGGGTCTCCGACCAGGGCATGCGCTTGATGGTGTTGGGGGCGATGCTGTGCCAGTCGAAGGTCACGATCGCCACGAAGATCATCACCGCGACCAGGGCCGCCATCGGGATCATCCCGACGATGTCGCCGAGCCCCACGCACAGGATGAGCAGGAACACTCCGGCCAGGAAGGTCGAGATCCGGGTGCGGGCGCCGGACTTGACGTTGATCATCGTCTGGCCGATCATCGCGCAGCTCGCCATGCCGCCGAAGAAGCCGACCAGCACGTTGGCGATGCCCTGTCCGCGCGCCTCGCGGGCGTGGTTCGAGGAGGTCTCGGTCTGGTCGTCGACGACCTTGGCGGTCATCAGCGACTCCATCAGACCCACCAGCGCCAGGGTCAGCGCGTAGGGGCCGACCAGGGTCAGGGTGTCCAGAGTGAAGGGCACGTCCGGGATCAGCGGCACGGGGATGGTGTTGGGCAGTTCACCCTCGTCGCCCACCGTGCGGGTGTTGAGGCCCATCGCGATCGCCGCGACGGTGAGCACCACGATCGCGACCAGCGGCGCGGGGACGACCTTGGTCAGGAGCGGCAGGCCGAAGATGATGCCCAGACCGATGGCGACCATCACGTAGACCGGCACGTCGAAGTCGGTCAGGTAGGGCATCTGGGACAGGAAGATGAGGATGGCCAGGGCGTTGATGAACCCGGTCATCACGCTGGGCGGCACGAACCGCATCAGCTTGGCCACGCCCGCCAGGCCCAGCGCGACCTGGATGAGGCCGGCCAGGATCGTGGCGGCGATGAGGTAGTCGACGCCGTACTCGATGGACAGCGGCGCCACGACCAGGGCCATCGCGCCGGTGGCGGCGGAGATCATCGCGGGGCGGCCGCCCAGGAACGCGATGGACACCGCCATGACGAAGGAGGCGTACAGGCCCACGCGCGGGTCGACCCCGGCGATGAGGGAGAACGCGATGGCCTCGGGGATGAGCGCCAGCGCGACGACCAGCCCGGCCAGGACGTCGGCGCGGATCTGGGCGGGGGCGGGGATGCGGGACTTCAGTGACCCTCGTCGGGTCTTCACCGGCAGATTCAACGAGAACCCATCTGGTTTCGGGCAGCCCACAGCGAGGACCGCGGTGATCAGGTCAGGTGTCACGGCGACGGCGCGCGAGCAGCAGGCGTGCGACTGTGCGTCGGCGGTGCGTGTGTCGGTCCCGGTACGGCACCGGAGGTGCCCCGGGGGCGCGGCCGCGTCGCCGCGGCCCGACCGTGTCCGTCTCGAACGGCCGGGAGGAACGGGGTGTCGCCACGTGGGATGGCCACGGGCGCCAACGGGTCAAACTTTACCGTTACGTGAGAGTTCGTGTCACGCTGCGCGACTGAGACAACTCTCACAAGGGCTCGGCCGGAGCCGTTTTTCCTGACAAGAGCCGAATCCGCCCGCTGGGACCGGCCGATCCCGATGATGACCCACGGTGATGAAAGTGGACGCGCGCCTCGGATGTTCACACCGTCGGACCATGATCGGACCGCGCGGCCCTAGGCCCGCGTCGGCGGCTCCCCCGGCCAGCCCGTGTTCGGCGCGCTTTCGGAGTCCGCGGGCGCGGGTGTGGCGTGGTGTGAACGCGGTCGCGGAGGGCGGGCGAAGAGGACCGCGCCGGCGACGAGCGCGCACAGCAGCGCCAGTCCCAAGATCCCGGGCCGATAGGAGCCCGCCCACTGGTAGGCCAGGGACAGCAGGATGGGCCCGACCGCCGTCGAGGCGACCACGATCGACTGGGTCAGGCCGCGCAGGGAGCCCAGATTGGCGGTGCCGAAGTAGTAGGGCAGCGCGGCGCTCTCCACCGCCCGCGCCCCGGACGCCGCCGATCCGAGCGCGATCCCGTAGGCGAGGGCGCTCGGCCCGGGGCCGACCAGGGGCAGCAGGACCAGGGCGAGGGCGTGCATCGCCATCGCCGCGCTGAGCAGCAGCTTGGGCGAGTAGCGGTCGGCCGCGGCGCCGAACAGCAGCGCCGCGCCCAGCCCTGCCACGGTCTGCGGCAGGAAGTTGGCGGCGGCCTGGGTGGCGGTGAGCCCCTGCTCGCCGAGCACGGAGATCTGGTGGAAGAAGACCGCGGTGGACACCAGCCCGCTGCACGCGACGGCGGCGGCCATCGCCCAGAAGACGGACGTGCGCGCGATCGCGCGCAGCGGCCACTGCGGGGCCGGCGGCGGCGTCGACCCGTCCGCACCGGACCCCTCCCCCGCGGTCTCGACCCGCACGACGCCGCGCAGCCCCCACACCACGATCGGCACGACGACGATCCACACCAGCGCCGCTTCGGCGGCGAAGGTGTAGCGCCAGCCGACCAGTGCGATCAGCCGTTCGGCCAGCAGGGGGAACAGCGAGATCCCGGCGGCCCCCACGGAGCTGGTGATCCCCAGGAGCGCGCCGCGGTTGCGCGTCACCGAGATGGCCACGGCCGTGGTGGCGATCAGGGTCATACCGCCCTGGCCGAGGGCTCGCGCTCCGACGAAGCCCACGGTCAGTCCGACGACCTCCTGCACGCACGCGAGGCCCACCAGGAAGGCGCCGAATCCCGCCGCCACGAAGGCCAGGACGCGCCGGACTCCGAACCGGTCCACCGCCCGGCCGATCCAGGGCAGGGCCAGCGCTCCGCCGAGGGTGCCCACCATGTAGGCGAGGGAGACGGCCGACCGGCCCACGTCCAGGTCGGTGATCATGTGGTCGACGAAGACGGAGATGCCCGCCGTCTGCCCGGGCCCGCTCAACGCCATGGCGAGGGCGGAGGCCGCCACGATGCGCAGCGTCCCGCGGGGGCGCGCGTCGGGGGCGGAGGCGGGCGGGCCGGGCTGTACTGGCTCGGAGGACAGGGGGACTCCTGTGGTGCGGACGTGCGCGACCGCCGGACGAATACGGCCGCCGTCCCCAGTATCTCTTGGTAAGCCCTTTCCAGCACATCCGGGGTCCCATGATCCCCTGTGTCACCGGCGCAGACCGCGCCCCCTGGCGGCGGGGGCGCCCCGTGCTCTAGCTTCGGGACATGAAATTCCTCGTACGCGAACGCGTCTTCGACATCGGTGACGACTTCTGGGTGACCGACGAGCAGGGGAACCGGGTCTACCTCGTCGACGGCAAGGCCATGCGCCTGCGCACGACCTTCGAGCTCAAGACCCCCGACGGCACCGAGCTCATGAAGATCCGCAAGAAGCTGTTGAAGGTGCGCGACCAGATGCGGATCGAGCGTGACGGGGACACCGTGGCGACCGTCCGCAAGCGCCTGCTCAACCCGCTGCGCGAGAAGCTGCTGGTGGACGTGGCCGACGGCCCGGACTGGGAGGTCACCGGGAACTTCCTCGGCAAGGAGTTCGTCATCGGCGACGAGCACGGCACGGTCGCCGTCGTGTCGCGCAAGTGGTTCCGGATGCGCGACACCTACGCCGTCGACGTCAACACCCACCGCGGGGACATCGGCGGGGACCCCGCCCTCGTCATCAGCGTCGCCGTGGCCGTCGACGCCCTGACCGGGGACGACGGCGAGGGGGGCGGGGACGAGGACTGACCCCCTCCCCCTGCCCCTCTCCCCCGGCGACGCGGCCCCGCCCGCCCCGGATCAGACGTTCCGGGGCAGGCACCCAGGGCAGGCACCCAGGGCAGGCACCCGGGTCGGGCACCCGGGATCAGGCGTCCCTGCGGTGGAACAGCACCACCGCCACCACACCCACCGCGGCCACCCAGGCGAGCATCACCGCTCCGCCCTGGACCGCGGTGAGGTCGTGGGCGTAGTCCGCACCCTCGCGGAACATCAGGGCGCCCGCACGGTCCGGGAGGAAGTCGGCCAGGTCGGTGGCCACGGAGAGCAGTTGGGACCCGGCGAGCGCCAGTCCGACCAGCACCACCAGGGGGACCACCGCGTTGCGGACCACGACCGTGAGCCCGGCGGCCAGCAGCGCGATCAGCACCCAGTACAGGACCGCCCCGGCCAGGTGGCCGGCCACGGGCGCCTCCCACATCCGCGACCACGGCAGGCCGTGTTCGCCCAGCCCCGCCTGGGCGGCGACGAAGGACCCCGGCACGGTGACCAGGGCCGCCGCCAGTGCCGCGCCCGCCAGGGCCGCCGCCTTGGCGGCGAGCAGTCGGAGCCGTCCGGGCACCGCGAGCAGGGAGGTCCGGATCTGCCCGCCGGCGTACTCGCCGCTGACGGCCAGGACCCCCAGCACGATCATCCCCAACTGCCCGACGCCGGAGGCGTCCATCCCCCACCGGCCGGGGTCGTAGTCGCCCACGATCACGGACGGGTCGGTGTCCATGGCCTGTGCGAGCGACCAGCCGGACACATAGCCCAGCCCCACCGTCACGGCCACGGTCGCCGCGCACGTGATCAGCACCGAGGGCAGGGTGCGCAGCTTGAGGGCCTCGGAACGCACGGTGTCGAGCACGGTCACACACCTCCCGTCGGGGTCGTGAGCGCGAAGAACGCCTCCTCCAGCGACGGGTGGCCGCCGGTCACCTGCGCCGGAGTCCCCTCGGCGACGAGGCCGCCCCGGTCGATGACGACCAGGTGGTCGGCGATCCGCGCCATCTCCGCCATCAGGTGGCTGGAGAGGAGCACGGTGCGGCCCTCGTCGGCCAGGCTCCGGACGAGGGAGCGCATCCACCGGATGCCCTCCGGGTCCAGTCCGTTGACGGGTTCGTCCAGGACGACGACCCGCGGGTCGCCCAGCAGCGCGACCGCCAGGTTCAGCCGCTGCCCCATGCCCAGGGAGAACGCGCGCACACGGGTCCGCGCGGCGCGTTCGAGGCCCACGCGTTCCAGGACCTGGCCCGCCCGCGCGGGCGGCAGGCCGTTGGCCCGGGCGATCCAGGCCAGGTGGGCGCGCGCGGTGCGCGCGGGGTGGGCGCCGCCGACGTCGAGCTGGGCGCCGACCACGCTCGCGGGACGGCGCAGCTCGGCGTAGCGGCAGCCCTCGATGAGGGCGCGGCCCCGGTCGGCCCGGTCCAGGCCCAGGAGCACGCGCAGGGTGGTGCTCTTGCCGGCCCCGTTGGGCCCGAGGAAGCCGGTGACCCGGCCCGGCTCGGCGGTGAAGCAGAGTCCGTCCACGGCCGTGTGCCGGCCGTAGCGCTTGGTGAGTCCGCGGATGTCGATCATGCGCCCATGCTCGCGTCGCGGGCGGCCGCGGCACATCGGCCCTGAGCGGACACTCCCGGTGTCCGCTCAGGGTGACACCCGGGCCGCGCCGGACGGAGCGGGGCCATGCCGGGGAGGGCGGTGCCGCGCCGCGCGGGCCGGGGCTCACTCCCGGTGTGCGGCGTGGACCAGGCCGTTCTCGTAGGCGAAGACCACCAGCTGGGCGCGGTCGCGGGCGTCGAGCTTGGCCAGCAGGCGGCTGACGTAGGTCTTGACGGTGGCGTGGCTGAGCGTGAGCCGCGCGGCGATCTCGGCGTTGGAGAGCCCCCGCCCGATGAGGGTGGCGACCTCGCGCTCGCGCGGGGTCAGCGGCGGCCCCTGCCAGGGGGCCGGCGCCGGTCCGCTTCCGGAGGCGACGACGTCGGCGATGAGCCGGCGCGTGACCTCGGGCGCGAGCAGCGCCTGGCCGTCGGCGACCACGTGGACGGCGCGCAGCAGCTCCTCGGGGCTGGTGTTCTTGAGCAGGAACCCGCTGGCCCCGGCGCGCAGCGCGGCGTAGACGTACTCGTCGAGGTCGAACACGGTGAGGACGATGACGCGGGTGTGCCCGTTCGCCGCGCAGATGGCCCGGGTCGCCGCCAGCCCGTCCAGGTCGGGCATCCGCACGTCCATCAGCACGAGGTCCGGGACGTGCAGCGCGGCCAGGTCCACCGCCTCGCGCCCGGTGCGCGCCTCGCCCACGACGCTGAGGGCGGGGTCGGCGTCCAGGAGCATGCGCAGCGAACCGCGCAGGAGGTCCTGGTCGTCGGCGATCAGGACGCGGACGGGTTCGGCGCGGGCCGAGGGGGCTTCGGGCGGGGTCATCGCGAAGGCCTCCTGCGCGGTGGGTCGGTGCGCGCGCCGTAGGGCAGGCGGGCGTGGACACGGTAGCCGCCACCGGGGCGGGGGCCGGCCTCCAGAGTGCCACCGTGCGCGGCGACCCGTTCGCGCATGCCCGCCAGTCCGGTCCCGCTCCCGGGTGAGGGGCTCCGCCCCGGGGCCGGCCCCGTGTCGGTCACCTCCACGGCCACGGCCGCGGCGTCCGCGGTGACGGTGACCGCGCATGTGGTCCCCGGTGCGTGCCGGACCGCGTTGGTGAGCGCCTCGCGCACCAGCCGGTGCACGCTGACGGCCGTGTTGGGCGGGACCGCGTCGGCGCCCTCGACCGTGAGACGGCAGGTGAGGCCGGTGGAGCGCGCCGTCTCGACCAGGTCGGCCAGCCCGTCCATGCCGGGTTCCGGTTCCAGGGGCGCCGAACCGTCGGCCCTCAGGCCGCGCAGGAGTCCGCGGAGTTCGTCGGAGGCGGCGCGGGTGGTGGTCTCGATGTCGGCCAGGGCCGCACGGAGGGCGTCGGGATCCTCCGCGGCGTACCGGGCGACTCCGGCGCGCATGCCGACCGCGCCCAGGGTGTGGGAGACGACGTCGTGGACCTCCCGTGCCAGGCGCAGGCGTTCGCGGGTCCGGGCCGTCTGGGCGGCGGCGGCCAGGGCGCGCTCCTCCTGCCGTCCGCGTTCGTGCACCGAGCGGCCCAGCAGCCACGCCGTGCCGAGCAGCGCGGTTCCGACGACGGCCGTGCGCACGGGTTCAACGGAACCGGGTGGCAGGGAGCCCCCGACGGACGCGGCGAACAGCACCGCGATCACCAGGAAGAGGGCGTGGTGCGGGCGGGCGGTGCCCGAGCGCGCGGTCAGGGCGAGCGGGTAGAGGGTCCAGGCGGCGGCCGTGAGGTGGTCGGTGCCCCATCCGGCGGCGGTCAGGACGACGCTCGCCGCGAGCACGGCGCCGAAGGCGGCGGCCGGCCACCGCCAGCGCAGCAGGATTCCGGCCGCGACGACGCCGAGGAGGGCCGCGGCCGCCCACTGCTCCGGTCCGGCCCCGGCCCGGAGCAGCGCGGGCCAGCCGAAGACGCCCGCGTGGGCGAGCGCGAGCACGGCGTCCGCGGCCAGCCGTCGGCGGGTGGCTCCGCCCCGGGGGTCGAGGGCGGCCCAGTGGCGTTCGGGCGCGTCCACGCTCAGTACCCGGTCTTGCCGTCCGCGCGCTCGCGCAGCAGGTCGGCGTGGCCGAGGTGGCGGGCGTACTCGGCGATGAGCTTGACCAGGACCACGCGCAGCTGGATCGGGTCGCCGCTGCGCAGCTCGGTGCCCGTGGCGTCCAGGGACTCGGCGACGTCGGCGACCGCCCGGGTCCGCTCGATCTCGGCCCGCCAGACGGCGATGTCCTGGAACGGGTCCCCGTCCAGTCCGTCGAAGTCCTGGTCGGGGTCGTCGTCGGAGTAGTACAGCATCGGCACGTCCTCGCCGGCGAACTGGATGCGCAGCCACCAGCGCTCGACTCCGGCCAGGTGGCGGACGAGTCCGTGCAGGCTCAGGGCCGAGGGCTCGACCGCGCGGGTGGACAGCTGCTCGGCGGTGAGCCCCTCGCACTTGGCCGCCAGGGTGGCGCGCTGCCAGTTCAGGAAGGCGGTCAGGACCGTGCGTTCGTCGCCGACCAGGGGCGGGGCGGACCGGTCGGGAGCGTCCATGGCCGGGCTGAGGTTCTGCTGTGGGATGCGGTGCATGCGCCCCAGCCTGCACCAGGGGCCCGACCTTCGCCACGGTCGGCGGGAACGGTAGGCAGCTGTAGTGTCCGGCCCCGCCCCCATGGCCCAGAATGTCGGATGCGCCGCCGATCGAGGCGGGCGCGTGCGTGGAAAGGGGTGCGGGGATGGGGTTCGGCTGGGGAAGGTCGCGGCGCGCGGGAGGGTACCTGCTCGTGGCGCTGGGATCGGGAATGCTCTCGCTGGTCATGGTGCCGCTCACCGTGGTGGCGGCGCTGACGGTGCTGATCGGCGGTCTCGGGCTGCTCCTGGTGCCCCGCTGGCTGGGAGTGGTGCGCCGGTGGGCCGGCTGGCACCACAGGCGCGCCGCCCGCCTGCTCGGGATACCGGCCGCACGCGTGCCCGGACCCGAGGGGAAGGGTCTGGGCGCCCTGCTCAAGGCACCCGCCACCCGCCGGGACCTGGTGTGGCTCGTGCTCTTCTCGGTGACCGGCGTGGTGGCCGGACTCACGGCCGTCGTGACGGTCGGCTTGGCGGTCAACGTCGCGCTACTGCCGTTCTGGTGGGTGTTTCCGGAGGAGGACGGCCTGGGGGTGTTCGGTGTGCCGGTGACCGGCTGGGGCACCGCCCTGGTCGGGATCGTCCTCCAGGTGCCGCTCTTCGCCGCCATGGCCGCCCTGGTGCTGCCTCCGGTGGCCAGGGCGCTGGCACGGATGAACTTCCGGCTGCTGGCCCCGTCGGAGGCGGAGCTGCTGGCGGGTCGCGTGGACGAACTGGCCCGCACGCGCGCGGACGTGGTCGACGCCCACGGCGCGGAACTGCGGCGCATCGAACGGGACCTGCACGACGGCACGCAGGCGCGCCTGGTCTCCATCGCGATGCAGCTCGGGGTGGCCCGCGAGGCGGTCGAGGACCCGCGGGTCGCGACCCTGCTGCGGAACGCGCACACGGGCACCGAGGAGGCGATGACCGAACTGCGCGACGTCATCCGGAGCATCTACCCGCCGATCCTGGCCGACCGCGGCCTGGTCGGGGCGCTGCGGGCGCTGGCCGCCCGCACGACCGTGCCCGTGCGGCTCGACGCCGGTGAGCTGGGCACGCTGCCGGTGGCGACGGAGACGGCCGCCTACTTCGTGGTGACCGAGACGGTGGCCAACGCGGTCCGGCACAGCGGCGCCTCGACGGTGTGGGTGCGCCTGGCGCGCGAGGACGGCCTCCTGCGGGTGGGTGTGCACGACGACGGCGCGGGGGGCGTGGACGAGAGCCGGGGCAGCGGTGTGGTGGGCATCCGCCGCCGGGTCGCGGCGCTGGACGGGACCGTGCGTGTGGCCAGCCCGGTGGGCGGTCCGACGCGGATCGACGCGGAGCTGCCGTGCGGATCGTGATCGCCGAGGACAACGTGCTGCTCTCGGCCGGGTTGGAGCTGCTGCTCTCCACCCGCGGGCACGAGGTGGTGGAGGTGGCCGGGGACGCGGAGGCGTTCTCCGGCGCGCTGGAGCGGCACCGGCCGGACCTGGCCATCGTGGACGTGCGGCTGCCGCCGCGCTTTCGGGACGAGGGCATCCACGCGGCCATCGAGGCGCGCCGCCGCTACGAGGGCCTCCCGGTGCTGGTGCTCTCGCAGTACGTGGAACGGGACTACGCGGGCGAGCTCCTGGCCGACGGGCGCGGCGGGGTCGGCTATCTGCTCAAGGACCGGGTGGGCCGGGTGGGCGAGTTCGTGGACGCGCTGCGCCGGGTCGCCGACGGCGGCACCGTGATGGACCCGGAGGTGGTGCGGCAGCTCCTGGCCGAACGTGCGCGCGACCCCCTGGAGGCGCTGACCCGGCGCGAGCGCGAGGTCCTCGCCCTGATGGCGGAGGGGCTGGGCAACGGCGAGATCGCCGAGCGGATCGTGGTCACGGAGAACGCCGTGCACAAGCACATCGGCAACATCTTCGCCAAGCTCGGGCTGGCCCCCACCGACACCGGGCACCGGCGGGTGCGCGCGGTGCTCGCCTACCTCGAACGCAGGTGAGCACCGCGCGGCCGGTCACGGCACGGGAGGGGCCGTCTCCTCGGCGGCGGCGTCTCGGACGGCGCGCCGGTTGAGCAGGAGTCCGGTGCCGGCGGCGGTGAACAGCATTAGGACGCCGTACACGGCCGAGGGGATCGCGATCTCGGTGTTGTCGAGCAGGGCGGGGCTGAGTGCGATGGCCAGGGAGAGCGTGGTGTTGTGCAGGCCGATCTCCATGCAGGAGGCGATCGCCTCGGGTCGGCCGGTGCCCAGGACGCGCGGCGCCCAGTAGCCGATGGCCAGGCTGGCGAGGTTGAAGAGCACGACCATGACGCCCACGGCGGCGATGTAGCCGCCGATGGAGTCGAGCTCCTGGTACACGGCGGTGAGGATGACGCCGATGAGGACCGCGACGGAGGCGATCTTGACCGGGCGCTCCATCCGCTGCGCGAAGGCCTGTGCCTTGGCCCTCAGCACCATGCCGATCGCGACGGGGATCAGGATGATCGCGAAGACCTGGAGGACCTTGTCGGCCTGGAGGCCGAGGGTGTCGCCGTCGCTCATGAAGTGGGCGAGCGCCAGGTTGGTGATCAGCGGGAGGGTCACCATGGCGGTGAGGGAGTTGAGCGCGGTCAGGGAGATGTTGAGCGCCACGTTGCCGCGGAAGAGGTAGCTGTACAGGCTCGCGGTGGTGCCGCCCGGCGAGGCCGCGAGCAGCATCATCCCGACCGCGAGCGCCGGCGGCGGTTGGAAGAGCAGGACGAGGCCGAGGCACAGCAGCGGCAGGACGACGATCTGGCAGCCCAGGATGAGCGCGACCGTGCCGGGGACCCGCAGGAGGCGGGCGAAGTCGGCGGTGGTCAGGCTGAGCCCGAGTCCGAGCATGATGACGGCCAGGGCCGCCGGGAGCGCGATGGTGGCGATGCTGGAGTCCAAGGAGGCACCTCGGGTGGGGCCGCCGGGGCGGCTGCGGGGGGCAGGGCCGTGCGGCACCGTGCACGCGTGGAGTCGCGCCGCTCCGTGATCTGCGTCTCAGTGCCGTACTGGTCGGTATCGTGGCACGCCGCCGACCCCCTGACAAGGCCCGGGCCCCGCCCTCCGCTTCCGGCCGCTCGCGGCCGGGCCGCCGGTCAGGCGGCGGGCCAGGAGCTCCCGGTGAGGTCGTAGGCCAGGTGGAACCACACCTTGCGGATGCTGGGGTGGCCGTTGTCGCCCCACGCGGTGGCGAAGCTGTCGACCAGGGCCAGTCCGCGCCCGTTCTCGGCGGTGAGCTGGTCGCCGGCCAGGGCTCCGGCGCTGAGGGGGCCGTCCTCCCCCGACACCGCCCGGCTGGGGGTGCCGCTGTCCCGGCAGACCAGGGTCAGCCCGTTGGGGCCGCGGGTGACCCGCAGCACGAAGGTCTGGCCCTGCTCCCCCGACCGGCTGTGCCGGATCGCGTTGGTGGCCAGCTCGGTGCCCAGGAGCGAGAACACGTAGCGGAACTCGCTGTCCCGGCTCGCCGCACAGGTGTCCAGGAAGGCGCGGGCGAGCGGGACGCTCGCGGGCTCGCCGGGGAACTCCCAGTGCCGCTTGGTGAAGGGCACGGGCGTCCGCCCGTTGAAATAGTGCCGGTACTCGTCCGGTACCCCCGAGAGGACGGAGCCCTCCGCCTGGGCCAGGGTGGGCACGGAAACGAGCGTGGGCATGGGTGACTCCTTGGCGACGACCGGAACCCGGGGCTCGCGGTCGAGGGTGGTGGCGGGCGACGGGCAGGAGGGCGCCGGGGAGGGGGCGGCCGGGGGAGCGTCCTGCGCCGACGGGGGAGGCGTGAGCGACGGCTACGACCTTACGCGATGATCTCCTTACGGGACAGGGGATGCGCGTGTGGCGCGTATCGGAATGCTCATCCGGTCCGGGGCCGCGGGCCCGCCGGCCCGGACCCGCGAGGTCCCGGGTCCCTCACGCCAGGTCCGCCAGCGCGGCCTCGGCCGCGGACCGCGCGCTCTCGCGGTCGGCGTCCACCAGGGCCACCCTGGTCCGGCGCTCCAGGAGGTCGTCGACCTCCAGCGCACCCTCGTGGCGCACGCCGAACCGCAGCTCGGCGCCGGTGACCCCGCACGCGACCGGCTCCAGCAGGGCCGGGTCGCCGTCGGCCTCGGCCAGCACCGCGGGCGCCTCGGCGCCGTACCGGGCGACCAGGCGCCGGGGCGCCGCGAGGTCGGCCAGTTCCGCGCGGTCGGCGGCGCCCACCAGCGGCAGGTCCCGGGTACGGCAGGGGCCGGCGTTCAGCCGGCGTTCACGCACGGCCGTGTCGACGGCCTCCTGCGCCATCGCCCGGTAGGTGGTCAGCTTGCCGCCGACGACGGTGACCGTGCCGTGCGGCGAGACGGTGACGGCGTGTTCACGCGACAGGTCGGCGCTGTCCCCCACCCCGCGCAACAGCGGCCGCAGCCCGGCGAAGGAGCCGCGCACGTCGGACCGGCGGAGCCGGGTGCGCAGCGCGCGGTTGATCTGGGCGAGCAGGAAGTCGACGTCGCCCTCGGGCACGGCGGGCACGTGCGGCGGGGCGCCGTCCACGGGCTCGTCCGTCAGTCCGACGTAGACGCGCCCGTCCGGCTGGGGCAGGGCGAAGACGAACCGGGAGGTGCCGCCGTCCACGGGGACGGTCAGCGCGGCCCGGGGGTCGCCGAGGGCGGCCGCGTCCACGACCAGGTGGCTGCCGCGGCTGGGGCGCAGACGCACCCCGGGGTCGAGTTCCCCGGCGTGCACCCCGGTGGCGTTGACGACCGCGCGGGGCCGCACGGGCACCAGGCGCCCGGTGCGTTCGTCGCGCAGGAGCACGCCGTCGGCGGTGACGCTCTGGGCGGCGCAGCGGGTGATGACGCGGGCGCCCTGCCCGGCGGCGGTGCGGGCCAGGGCGACCACGAGCCGGGCGTCGTCGACCAGTTGGCCGTCGAAGGACAGCAGGCCGCCGCGCAGCCCGTCGACGGCCACGCCCGGCAGCAGGCGGCGGGTCTGGACGGGGGTGAGCAGGCGCGGGGGCGGCAGGACGGCCGACCGGGTGCCCGCGGCCCGGCGCAGGACGTCGCCCATGCCGGTACCCGCCCACATCAGCAGCGCCTGGGCGGCCGGGGTGTCCCGGTGGACGGGGATCACCATCGGCAGGGTCCGCACCAGGTGGGGCGCGGTGACGGTCATCAGCAGATCGCGTTCGCGCGCGCTCTCGTAGGCGATGCCGAACTGGCCCTTGGCCAGGTAGCGCAGCCCTCCGTGGACGAGCTTGGAACTCCAGCGGCTGGTGCCGAAGGCGAGGTCGTAGCGCTCCACCAGCACGGTGGAGAGCCCGCGCGAGGCCGCGTCCAGAGCCGCGCCGGCCCCGGTGACCCCGCCGCCGATGACCAGCACGTCCACCTCCGGGCGCTCCTCCAGACGCGCGAGGTCGGCGGAGCGGCGGGCGGCGTTGAGCGAGGTCGACGGGTGCACGGCGGCACGGCCTTTCTGACGGAGGTGCGGGGTGAGGGGGCGGCGGGCGGGTCGCGCTCGTGGGCGGTGCTAGGGCGTGTATGACGGATGCCGCCCGTCGCGAGCGGCGTTCCAGTGGTGGCCTCGCAAGGCCGAAGAAGGAAGCATCCTGGTATGGCTGTTGACTGATGAGAACGCAGTGAGGGTGCCGCTGGGGCGTCGCGCAGCAGGGTGAGTGTCCGTCATACACGCCCTAGTCGGCGGCGCCCGAGAGGTAGCCGTCCAGGAGGGTGGCCAGCTCGCCGACCAGGGCGTCCTCGTCGAGCAGGTCGGCGAACAGACGGCGGGAGGTCACGGTTCCCTGGACGGAGACGAGGACGAACCTCGCCAGCACCGCGGGGTCGCCCGCGCGGACCGATCCGTCGCGCTGGCCGTCGGCGACGACCGGCTCTACGAGGTCGAGGGCGGCCCGGTGGCTCGTGCCCAGGCGGTGGAAGGTGTAGGTCGCCAGGAGTTCGGGCTCGGTGTCGACGATCCGGGTGAACAGCGGGTGGGCCAGCAGTGCGCGCGCGACACCGGCGGCGTGCCGGACCAGCCGGGCGCGGACCGTCTCGCCGTCCGGTCCCGCGGCGTCGGAGGTCTCCTGGGCGAGGAGGATCCGCCGTAGTTCGCGGGTGAGCAGGTCGGCGACGAGCGCGGTCACGTCGGGCCAGCGGCGGTACACGGTCGGCCGGCTGACCTCGGCGCGGCGCGCCACGTCGGTCAGGGTCGTGCGGCGCACCCCGAACGACTCGACGCAGACCAGGGCCGCGTCCAGGATCCGATCCTCAACGTTACGTTTTGACTCCATGTGTAAAACTGTAGAGCATGGCTCACGACGACACGAACGCCCCCCGACGCCCGGCCGGCACCGCCCCGGAGATGAGCTGGTTCGGCTGGGGCGACCCCGCCCGGGCACGCCCCCTGGACCCGGGTCTGCGCGACCTCATCGCCCAGGTCCTGCGCGCCCGCCCCCAGGACATGCCCCCGGTCCCCGAGCACGAGGTCCGCCTGCCCGCGTCCCGACTGGACCCGCGCACGCGCGCGCTGTTGAGCGCGGTCACCGGCGAGGCACACCTGGCCGACGACGACGCCACCCGGCTGCGCCACTGCGGCGGCAAGAGCACCCCCGACCTCCTGCGGCGCCGCGCCGGCTCGGCGGATCCGGCACCGGACGCGGTCCTGTACCCGGCCGACCACGACGAGGTCGTACGCCTGCTGGAGGTGTGCTCGGACCAGGGCGTGGCCGTGGTCCCCTTCGGCGGCGGCACCAGCGTGGTGGGCGGGCTGACCCCGCTGCGCGGCGGATTCGACGCCGTGGTCGCCCTGGACCTGCGGCGCCTGGACCGTGTGGTCTCCTTCGACCCCGCCTCGATGACCGCCGTCCTGGGCGCGGGCGTGCGCACCCCGCACGCCGAGGCGATGCTGGCCGAGCACGGCTGCACCCTCGGGCACATGCCCCAGAGCTACGAGTACGCGACCATCGGCGGGTACGCCGCCACCCGCTCCAGCGGCCAGGCCTCCTCCGGGTACGGCCGGTTCGAGGACATGGTGGTGTCCCTGCGCGCGGCCACCCCGCGCGGCACCCTGGCGGCGGGCGGACCGCCGGCGTCGGCGGCCGGACCGGACCTGCGCCGCCTGCTGCTGGGCTCGGAGGGAACCCTGGGCGTGATCACCGAGGTGGGCGTGCGCGTGCGCCGCCGCCCGGAGAGGGTGCTGGACGAGGCCTGGTCCTTCCCCGACTTCCGTACCGGCGCCGAGGCCCTGCGCGCCCTGGCCCAGTCGGACTCGCGCCCCACGATGGCGCGCGTGCTGGACGAGTCGGAGACCTTCGTCGGAGCCGCCCTGGGCGGACGAGAGGCCACGCCCGGCTGCCAGGCCGTCGTCGGCTTCGAGGGCACCCAGGCGGAGGTGGACGCGCGCGCCGCCGCGGTCGGCGCCGCCCTGGCGGCCGCGGGCGGGACCCGGCTGGGGCCGGAACCGGTGGCGCACTGGCGGGAGAACCGCTTCTCCGCGCCCTATCTGCGCGACACCCTCCTCTCGGCGGGGATCCTCGCCGAGACCCTGGAGACCGCGGCGAGCTGGGCCGACCTGCTGCCGCTGCACGCGGCGGTCTCGGACGCGCTCACCGCCGCGCTGGAGGGCGACGAGGGCGGCTCCGTGGTCATGTGCCACGTGTCGCACACCTATGCCACGGGCGCCTCGCTGTACTTCACGGTGGCGACGGCGGCGGGCTCGGCGCCCCTGGAGCGCTGGGAGCGGGCCAAGCGCGCCGCCTCGGACGCGGTCGTCGCGCACGGCGGGACCATCACGCACCACCACGCGGTGGGCACCGACCACCGGCCGTGGATGGCCCAGGAGATCGGCGCGCTGGGCGCCGACGTCCTGCGCGCCGCCAAGGGGGCGCTCGACCCGCGCGGAATCCTGAACCCCGGCAAGCTCATCCCGTGACCGGCGGGCCCGCCGGTGCCCCGGAAGGGGGCACCGGCGGGCCTCACACGCGCTCGCCCTCCCGGGAGAGCTGCCGGTCCAGCTGTCCGGCGAACCGTTCGAGGAAGCCGAGGAACTCCCCCTCGTCGACGCGCCCGTCCTGGGGGTGGCTGACCGAGACCACGGCGTTGGCCGAGCTGAAGTAGGCCTGGGCGTGGCTGCCCCCGCTCTCCCACTCACCGTCGGTGTAGTCGGCGACCACCGCGTAGCCGCCGTCCCCGGCCGAGAGCTCGGTCCAGCCGTGGACGTCGACCTCGAAGCTCTGGCCCGGCAGGTCCTGGCCGAACCGTCCCTCCTCCAGGTCCAGGATCCCGTCCTCGATCTCCTCGCGCCGGTTCTCGATGCCGGCCAGGCCGACCTCGGCGTCGTAGAGGGCGACGTAGACGTTCAGGACGTGGTCGCCGGAGCCTTCGGACACCACGCAGTCCAGGCTGCCCCGGAACCCCTCGTTCGCGGTGGTGTCCTCGTGGAGCGAGACCTCGTCGACGCCGGTGAACCGGCCGTCGACGCGCGGCCGGTCGGTGTCGGGAACGGCGTCGAGCAGGTCCGCGGGGAGCAGGTCACCGCACGACGGCAGGGCGGCGTAGGGGCGTGACTCGGCCACGGACCAGACCACGAGGCCCGCGCAGGCGACCAGGAGCAGTGCCCCGGCCGCCGCGACGCCGATCCACAAGCCCCGGCGGGGACTGCGGCCTGGCTGCCCCGGGTGCCCCGGCGGCCCCGGGTGCCCCGGGTGCCCGGGGAACGGGAGCCCCTGCGCCGGCGGCACGCGAGGGTGCGCCCCGGGCGGGACCGGTTGGTGGGGCCGGGGCGGGCCGCCGCCGGGCGGCCCGGGGAACGGCGGCTCTCCCGGCCGGCCGGGGAAGGATCCATCATCGGGGGGATGTCCGGTCATCGCTGTCACGGCCGACGTCCCTCACGGAACGTCCCGTGCCTCCTTCGCGGGTGCGTTCGCTTCCGAGCGCCCGGGACGGCGGGCCCCCGCGCACCGGCGGCGCCGGTGCTGTGGGTCCCAGTATCCAGGGAGGCCCGACGCGGCGGGCGGTCGCGGTGGGCCCGCGGGATCGCACCGCCGCGCCATCGCGTCCCGGCCGCTCCCGCGAAGGAGCCACAATGGATCCGTGGCACGAGGCAAGCTCCGCATCTACCTGGGATCGGCACCCGGGGTCGGCACCACCCACAGCGCGCTGGCCGAAGCGCACCGCAGGTCCTCCAGCGGCACCGACACGGTGGTCGCGGTCGCCCACACCCACCACCGTCCGGCCACCGAGGCCCTGCTCGAGGGCCTGGAGACGATCCCGACCCTGGCCTCCGGCGCCGTCGACACCGGCGCCGTCATCGCCCGTGCCCCCGCTCTGGCGCTCGTGGACGACCTGGCACACGCCAACGCCCCGGGCTCGCCCAACCCCTCCCGCTGGCAGGACGTCCAGGAGCTGTTGGCGGCCGGCGTGAACGTGGTGTCCACCGTGGGCATCCACCAGCTGGACTCCCTCCACGACGTCGTCACGCAGATCACCGGAGCCCCGCCCGTGCGCTCGGTCCCCGACCGCGTGGTGCGCGCCGCCACCGAGATCGAGCTGGTCGACCTCACCCCCCAGGAACTCCGCCGCCGGATGGCGCACGGCGACATCCATCCCGCGGAGCGGGTGGACGCGGCGCTGGCCGACTTCTACCGCGAGGGCAACCTGGCGGCCCTGCGCGAACTGGCCCTGCTGTGGACCGCCGACCGGGTCGAGGAGGGCCTGGCCCGGTACCGCGGCGAACACAAGATCCGCAGCACCTGGGAGGCGCGCGAACGCGTGGTCGTGGCGCTGACCGGCGGGCCCGAGGGCGAGACCCTCATCCTGCGGGCCGCCCGGGTCGCCGCCCGGTCGCGCGGCGGACACCCCCAGCCCAGCCACCTCATGGCGGTGCACGTGGTGCCGCCCGACGGCATCGCCCAGTCGCCCACCGACGACCTCCTGCGCCAGCGGCGCCTGCTCGCCGAACTCGGCGGCACCTACCACCAGGTGGTCGGCAACGACGTCCCCACCGGGCTGCTGGAGTTCGCCCGCGGTGTGCACGCGACCCAGATCGTCCTCGGCTCCTCGCGCCGGAGCGCGTGGCAGTACGTGTTCGGGCCCGGGGTCGGCACCATCGTGGCGCGCGAGTCCGGTGACATCGACGTGCACATCGTCACCCACGAGCAGGTCGGCACCGGGCGCTGGCCGCTGCCCCCGCCCGGGCGCGGTCTGGGACCGCACCGGCGGGTGGTGGGCTGGGCCCTGGCGGTCGTCGCCCCGTTCCTGCTCGCCCTGGTCCTGACGGTGCCGCCGCTGCGCGGGGTGGGCGCGGCCTCGGACGCCCTGCTCCTGCTGCTCATCACCGTCTCCACCGCCGCCGTGGGCGGCCTGTGGCCCGCCCTGTCCTCCGCCGTGCTGAGCGCGCTCCTGCTCACGTTCGTGCTCTCGCCGCTGCACGGACGGCCACCGGTGTCGCTGGACAACATGCTCGCGCTGACCGCGTTCGCGCTCGTGGGCACGCTGGTCGCCGTGGTCGTGGAGATGGCGGCCCGCCGCTCGGCCCAGGCGGCGCGCGGCCGGGCCGAGGCCAAGGCGGTGACCCTGCTGGCGGGCAGCGTCCTATCGGGCAGCGAGCCCCTCCAGGCCCTGCTCCGCCGCATCCGCAAGACCTTCGCGCAGCGGTCGGCGACCCTGCTGGAACAGCTGGACGAGGGCCGCTGGCGGGTCGTGCACAGCGTCGGCGCCCCCGCGTGCGAGACCCCGGACGAGGCCGACGTCCAGGTGGCGATCTCCGACACCCTCACCCTGGCGCTGCGGGGCCGGGTGCTGCCCGCCGCGGACCGCGGGGTCCTACGGGCCTTCGCCGCGCACATCGGCATCGCGTTGGAGCACCAGCGGCTGGAGTGGGACGCCGCCGAGGCGCGCGGCCAGGCGGCCGGCAACCGCATCCGCACCGCGCTGCTGGCGGCCGTCTCCCACGATCTGCGCTCACCGCTGACCTCGATCAAGGCGAGCCTGTCGACCCTGCGGGCGACCGACATCGAGCTCGACCCCGAGGACCGCGAGGCGCTCCTGGAGACCGTGGAGGAGTCCACGGACCGGCTGAACCGGCTCATCGACAACCTGCTGGACATGAGCCGGGTCCACACCGACAACGTCCGGCCCCGGCTGCGCCCCGTGGGCCTGGAGGAGGTCGTCCCCATCACGCTCCTGGGCCTGCCGCACGACTCGGTCACCGTGGACGTGCCCGACCACCTGCCCCGTGTGCGCGCCGACGCCGGTCTGCTGGAGCGGGCGATCGCCAACGTGGTCACCAACGCGGTCCGCCACAACCCCGACCCCAGCAGCCCGGTGCTCGTCGCGGCCAGCGCCCACGGCGAGAACGTGCAGTTGCGGGTCGCCGACCGCGGACCGGGGGTCTCCGACGAGGGCAAGCACCGGATGTTCGAGGCCTTCCAGCGGCTGGGCGACGCGCCCCAGGGAACCGGGGTCGGTCTCGGCCTGGCGGTGGCACGTGGTTTCGTGGAGGCGATGCACGGAACGCTCACGCCGGAGGACACCCCGGGCGGCGGGCTCACGATGGTGTTCACGCTGAAGGCGGCGGATCCGAACGAGGCAGGCGAGGAGAGGTCCGATGCGGGTCCTGGTCGTTGACGACGACGTGCAGATCATCCGGGCGATGCGGATCAACCTGCGGGCGCGCGGGCACGACGTGGACACCGCGGGGGACGGCGCCGCGGCGCTGCGGCTGGCCGCCGAGCGGCACCCGGACGTGGTCCTGCTGGACCTGGGGCTGCCCGACATGGAGGGCATGGAGGTCATCCAGCGGCTGCGGGGCTGGTCGCAGGTCCCGATCATCGTCCTGTCGGCGCGGCACTCGGCCGGCGAGAAGGTGCGCTGCCTGGACTCGGGCGCCGACGACTACGTCACCAAGCCGTTCGGCATGGACGAGCTGCTCGCGCGGATGCGGGCGGCCGAGCGCAGGTCGGTGCGCTCGGAGGAGGCCCCGGTGGTGCGCACGTCGAGCTTCACCGTCGACCTGGGCGCCAAGCGCGTGCTGCGCGACGGCGAGGAGGTGCGGCTCACCCCGACGGAGTGGCACATCCTGGAGATCCTCGCCCGCAACTGCGGTCAGCTGGTGAGCCAGCGCCGCCTCCTGCACGACGTGTGGGGGCCCTCGTACCAGAGCGAGACCAACTACCTCCGCGTCTACATGGCGCAGCTGCGACGGAAGCTGGAGCCGGACCCCGCGCACCCCCGGTACCTCATCACCGAGGCCGGCCGCGGGTACCGGTTCGAGACACCGGCCTGAGCGGGCGGTGGCCGGGCGCCCGTGGCGCCCGACTCCCGGCACACGCCTAGGGCGTGTATGACGGACACTCACCCTGCTGCGCGACGCCCCAGCGGCACCCTCACTGCGTTCTCATCAGTCAACAGCCACACCAGGATGCTTCCTTCTTCGGCCTTGCGAGGCCACCACTGGAACGCCGCTCGCGACGGGCGGCATCCGTCATACACGCCCTAGCGGCGGGCGAAGGCCCGGCCCTCGGCCATGTCCATCAGGACGTCGAACTCCTCGGTGCCGATCTGGCCGCGGTTGATCTTGGCCACGACCATGCAGGGCGCGAAGGCACGGGACCACTCCATGAGCCGGTCGCCGTCCACGTCCATGACGCGGGACAGTACGTCCACACGGCGCTCCACCTCCCGCAGGCTGCTGGCCTGCCACACCGTCCAGTCGACCGCGTCGACGGCGCCGTCGCCCAGGCACGCGCGCGGGTCCAGGGCGACCAACCCGCGCGGGCCGCCGTCGATGACGTTGCCGGGGTGCAGGTCGCCGTGCACGGGCACCACGTCGACCTCGCCGTGGGCCAGGTCCCGGGCCCGGCACAGGCCCTGGTGCATGACGGAGGCGGGGACGATCTCGGCGGCCGGGCCCTCGGCGCGTTCCCGGGACCACTGGTCGAAGATGAACTGCACCCGCGACGTGAGGGGACGCAGCTCCATGAGCTCGGCGCGGGGGACCTCGACGGCGTGCAGCTGGGCGATGAGGGAGCCGACGGTCTCCATCGCCGGGACGATGCCGGTGGCGGCGACGGTCTCGCCGTCGACGCGCTCCATGAGGATGGCACCGCGGTCGGCGTCCAGGCCCCACACCTCCGGGACCCGCTGCGAGGGCGCCCACATGCGCAGCAGCCGGGCCTCGGAGACGGCCAGTCCACCGTCCGGACAGAGTTTGAGGACGCCCTCGCTCCCGTCGGCACGGCTCACCAGCAGGACGACGGCCGTGCGTCCCCGCGGAGCCCGCCCCTCGACCGTGAGCCCCCACTCGGCGGCCAGCTTCTCCACGATCGAGGGGACTTCCGTCAGCCAAGTGCCGACGTGCGCGCCGAAGCGCCGTTCCAGACGCCGGCGCTGCCGATCGTCGACGAACCGCGCTATGACGTCGTTCATGAGTTCCACCTTCGGGTCGCGCGCGTCGGTGTCCGGCAGGGTGGGCCCCTGACGCCGACGGCCGACGCGTTCTGGTCCGTTGGCGGCGACCGCGCGGGGGCCCGCCCGGTCACTCCGACGTTCGGGCCGACATTGAGGAGTCCGGGGCCGGGGAAGGGGCCGCTCCCGGTCCGTGCCACTCCGCGCGGTCGGTGGCGTGGCACGATGGCTCAAGGGTGCGGGGAGTTCCCGCCCGTTCGGACCCCTACCCAGTCCGGCGCCTCCGGTAACGGTGCGCACACCTTCGGCCCCACCGTTCCCGGGCGTGACACCCCCTTCCGGCCGGTCGCGCCCGCGACCCGTTCAGACCAGGCGGCCCTTGACCGCCCGGTGCTGGGCGAGGAGCGTGTCCACGACCAGTTCGGAGGGCCACAGCGGCGCGGTGATGGCGGTGACGTCCAGTCCGCGCAGCAGCTCGAAGTCAGGGCCGTCCACGAGCCGCCAGGCGGCCACGGCGACGCGCTCCCGGCCGTCCCGGCGCAGTCGGTCGACGGCGTCGAACACGGACGGCGCCCAGGTGCGCAGGTAGCCGACCTGGACCGGTGAGCCGAGCCGGCGGCTGAGCATGCGGGCCACGTCCATGACCACCTGGCGCTCCTCGGTGCCCGTGGTGCCGTCGGCGGCCAGGACCACGCCGTCGTCGCGGCTCCATCCCGACTCGCCCAGGCGTCCGGCCAGGTCGGCGACGATGGACGGGACCGCGCCCAGGGGGGCGGTCTGGCAGACGTTCTCCAGCCGGCCGAGGCCGATCCGGGTGAGCAGGTGCGCGCTGGCGACGTCGCCGCCCGCGACGAACGCCGGGACGACCACCTTGGGACCGTCGACGGCACGGATGGCGGCGGTGACTTCCTCCGGTCTGCCGAAGGCCGCGGTCACAGGGACCTCTCCACGGCTGGCCACCGCCTCCGCGAGGCCGCACAGGGCTTCGCGTCGGTGGGCGTCACGCGCGTCGTCGGCTACGAGGACCATGGTCGGGACCATTCCGGCTCCTTGGAATCGCTGCGAGATCTGCCGTTCCCCCCAGACAGTAATGAGACACGGTTTCGGGAGGGTGCTCTCGTGTTACGCGGATGAAAACAACGAACAATGGCTGTGATGGGTATCACCTGGGGGAGACTTGGTGAATCATAACAATCGCCGAAAAAATCCGGCGTGTCCACATCTGCGGCCCGTACACCGCGGCGCCTCGCGACGGGCGGCCCGAGCGCCCCACGCGCCCTTCCGTTCCGATACCATCTCCGACCAGCGAGGACGTTCGAGATCCCTACGACGGCGCTGGATTACCGACCGGTAGGACATGGCGGACGCCACACTCGAAATGGCCCCCGGGAACGCCTCGTCTTTCACCCGGAGTTCTCTAGAGAAAATCCGCGGCAAAGAAATCCCATGCACTGGACCGTGCGCATGCACGTGCGAATGAATGCGCTCCCGAGGTCGGGGGCGCCCCCCTGGGTGTTCGACCGGAGGAACGGCGCCGGGGCGGCCCGGGAAAGGCGACCGCGGACCCGGACCCGGCGGGAGCGCTCCCGACTGGGGGCCGAGCTTCCCCGGGCGGCCCGCGCCGCGACGACAGGCCTCCTCTGCCACATTCACCCCAAGCCTGTCAAGGGTGCGCGTTCCCCCTCCCCGGCATAGCCGTACACCACATGACGTGGGGAGACAGGATGCGAGTGCGGCGTGATCACTTGCCATCATCGGCGCATCCACCCAGACTTGGACCTAGAAGGCGATCGTCTCAGAGGCCCCATCCGGGCTCAGGGCCGATCACCAGCCACAACGGACCCGGCCTCCCCACGCCGGGTCGCGCGCACGAAGCCACCTTCAGACTGGAGTGAGCATGGCCGTCCACCCTCGGGTGCAGACGCTGGCCCAGACCTTCCTCGCCAACGCGGACCAGGAGGCCCCCGGCCTGGTCGAAGGCCTCTATCTGACCGGCTCGGTCGCACTCGGCGACTTCCGTCCGCACACCAGCGACGTCGACTTCGTCATCGTCACCGCTTCCACCCCCGGCGCCCGCGAGGTCGAGCAGTTGCGTCGCGCGCACGCGCGCACCCGCGCGAACGTGCCCCGGCCCCAGTTCAACGGCGTGCACGTCACCTGGGACCACCTCACCCAGGACTCCGCCGCCTGCGGCCCCCTCCCCTCGGTGGTCGGCGGCCGCTTCCGCGAGGGCGCGAGCTCCGACGTCAACCCCGCCACCTGGCACATCCTCGCCGAGCGCGGCATCCCCGTCCGGGGCCCGCACCCGGTCGAACTCGACGTGTGGGACGAGCCCGAGAGCCTGCGGGCCTGGTCCCTGGGCTCCCTGGACGAGCACTGGCGCCGCTGGCGCGAGCGGGCCGGCAGACTCGTCACCCCGCGGGGCCTGGCGGTCCTGGGCTCGCTCGCGCCGTCGTGGAGCGTGCTCAGCGTCAGCCGCCTGCACTTCACGCTCAAGACCGGCGAGATCACGTCCAAGTCCGGCGCGGGCGTCTACGCCCTGCACGCCTTCCCCGACCGCTGGCAGCGCATCGTCAACGAGTGCCTGCGCGTCCGCCGCGGCGTCCAGGCGCCCTCGCTGTACGAGAGCGCCCTGGCCCGCCGCCGGGCCGCACTGGACTACATCGAGATGGTGCTGGACGAGTCGCTGCGCCCCGGCCTGGCCGTGTGAGCCCCGCCCGCTCGGCCGCGTGAACCCCGCCCGGCCCCCGCCTCCCGCACCGGCCCCTCCCCCGGCCCGGCTACTCTGTGGGGCATGAGCATGCGCCCCATCGTCCGGTTCGGCGACCCCGTCCTCGTCACCCGGACCACGCCCGTCACCAAGTTCGACCAGCACACCGCGGCCCTGGTCCAGGACCTCCTGGACACCGTGGACGCCCCCGGTCGTGCCGGGCTCGCCGCCACCCAGATCGGGGTGGGACTGCGAGTGTTCAGCTACAACGTCGAGGACCGCATCGGCTACGTGATCAACCCCGAGATCGCCGAGCTGTCCGAGGAGACGCAGGAGGACGAGGAGGGCTGCCTGTCGGTCCCGCGGCTGTGGTATCCCACACGCCGGGCCGAGCGCGCGGTCGTCACGGGCGTGGACCTGCGCAACGAGCCGGTCACCGTCGAGGGCACGGGTCTGATGGCCCGGTGCCTGCAGCACGAGACCGACCACCTGGACGGCACGCTCTACCTCGACCGCCTCGACCCCGACACGCGCCGCCGGGCCCTGCGTGACGTTCGCCGCTCCGACTGGTTCATGCCCGCCGAAACGCCCGAACCCGCCGGTGTCCAGCTGCCCAGCGCCTTCGGCGGCACCGCCTGAGGGACGGCCGTTGCCCCTTCCGGCCCCGTTCGGTCACCGAGTCCGGGTATCTTCGGACTCGCCCCCGCTCACTCCCCCGATCGTGATTGAGTATCCAGACGCCAAGATCTCGCAAGGTCTGCTGAGCATCTCCCGCCCCGACGGCACCCCCCGTCTCGCCGCCGGCCCACCGAATGCGCTCAGACCGTCCACGGAGCAGAAGATGACATCCAGCCCTCGATTCCGAGTCCCACGCACCGGGCAGGCCGCGCTGTCCATCGGCGCGGTCTCCCTCGTGCTGCTGCTGACGGTGCCCGGTGCCGCCTACGCCGAGCCGGACGACGAGATCGACATCGACGCGCTCAACGAGCGCGCCGAGGAGCTGGAGGAGTCCTACGGCGGCGAACTGCTCCAGTACAACGAGATCAAGGACCGGGTCGAGAAGGCCGAGGAGGACCTCGAAGAGGTCGAGGCGCGGCTGGAGAACTCCCGGTCGGGCGTCTCCAGCATCGCCTCCGCCCAGTACAAGAACGACAACGGCTTCGACCCGTCCCTGCAGGTCGTCTTCTCCAGCGACCCCGAGGACATGTTCTCCGACGCCGCGACGCTGAACTACCTCGGCCAGAGCCAGGCCGACCAGATCTCCGAACTCATCGAGACCCGCGACGAGCAGGCCGAGATCACCAGCGATCTCACCGAGGAGCTGGAGGAGGCCGCCGAGCTCGTCGAGACCCTCGAGGAACAGCGCGAGGAGGTCGAGGCGGACATCGAGGAGTACGAGGAGTCACAGATCCCCGAGACTCCCGGCAACGGCACGATCCCCGAGAGCGCCATGGGCGGCGGCTGGGAGTCGACCACGGCCCGTATGGCCGCGATCCGCGACGACATCATCATGGCCTACGGCGCGCCCTACCCCGTCGGCTGCTGGCGTCCCAGCGCCGACGACCACGGCGACGGCCGTGCCTGCGACTTCATGATGAGCTCGGGCGGCGCCATCCCCTCGGGCGAGAACAACGCCCTCGGCGACCAGATCGCCCAGTACGCGATCGACAACGCCGACCGCCTGGGCGTGGACTACGTCATCTGGAAGCAGCGGATCTGGCACCGGAGCAACCGGCAGTGGGTCTTCATGAACGACCGCGGCGGCGCGACGGCCAACCACTACGACCACGTGCACATCTCGTCGATCAGCTAGGCCGGGCCCCGCGTCCGCCCAGGGCCAGCGGGAGCGCCAAGGCCATCAGCATCGCCAGGAAGGCGAACGCCGGGCCGTAGCCCATGAGCTGGATGACCAGGCCCATGCCCATCGCGCCCACGCCCGAGCCCGTGTCGAAGCCGATGTTCCACACCGCGCTGGCCCTGCCGTACCCGGCGGGGCCGGCGCGGTTGAGCATGAGCATGACGGTCTCGTTCTGCACGGCGCCGAACCCGAGCCCGAACAGGGACGCTCCCACCAGTACGAGGGTCGCGGCGGCCGGACCCGGCACGTCGCCCGCCCCGCCGACGGTCCACAGCCCCGCGGTCACCAGGGACAGGCCGACGACCGCACCGGCCATGCCCGGCAGGAGCAGCAGCGCGCGCCGGTACCGGTCGTGCAGCATCCCCGCGGTCCACCGGCCCACGACCACGGCCAGGGCCAGCGCGGCCAGCGTGCCGCTCACCAGCCACGCGGCCTGCTCCAGCGGGATGGCCAGAAACGTGATGACCGTGCTCGCCGACGTGGCCGCCACGAGCATGACCGCCAGCGGCGCCGCCAGGAGCAGCAGGAGCGGGAGTCCGACCGGCCCGCGGTCGCCCACTCCCCCGGCGCGCGGCGCCGACCGCAGTGCCGACCGGTTGCGCCCGCCGTCGGCGAACCAGATCCCGGTGGCGAGCACGGCGCCCAGGACGGAGCAGGCGCCGGTGATCCAGAACGCGGTGTCGAAGCCGATCTGCAGGGCCAGCGCCACTCCGCCGGGCAGGATGAGGACCTGCGGCAGGCCGACGGCCAGACCGTAGTAGCCGGTGGCGCGGCCGACCTGCTCGTTCGGGACGAGTCGCGCGGCCAGGGCCGTTCCGGCGACGCTGACCATGCCGAACCCGACGCCCCGCACGGCGGAGACCACGAGCAGCGGAGCCAGGTCGGCGGTCACGGCGAAGAGCGGCGTGGGCAGGCCCATGATGAGGCAGCCCACGGGGAAGGCCCACCGGTAACCGCCCCGCTCCAGGAGCCAGGGCATGGTGAGCTGGGTGAGGACGGTGGTGAGCATGAACGCCGCCGTCGTGCTCCCGGCCCCGAACTCGCCCGCGCCGCCCCGGCTGGCCCAGAGCGGGACCAGCGGCAGCACGGCGGCGAATCCGCACAGCCCCACCGCGGTCGCGGCGATGAGCAGCGCGAAACCGCGTCCGCGCAGACCGGGCAGCCCGTCCTGGGTGGTACCGGTGGTGTCCGCTCCGCGGCGGGACGAGGGCTTACGGGGTCGGGTCATCCCTCCTTTGTAGTGGACCGCGCGGGTCCTGTCGACGCGTTGGACCACGGCCGGCGCTCACTCCGCGCGGTGGCCCATCCGCTCCCGGACCCAGTCGCGCAGGCGCGCCGACAGTTCGGGGGTCACGGCCCGTTCGGCGTGGCCCATACCCGGGATGATCCACAGGTCACTGGGCTCGCCCGCCGCCTCGTGGATGGCGTTGGCGTGCGAGACGGGGAAGTAGGTGTCGGCGTCGCCGTGCACCACGAGCAGCGGGGTCGGGCTGATCTTCCCGGCGACCTCCCGCGGTTCGGCCGGGCGGGGGTCCCAGCGGCGGTCGGTGACCCGCACCTTGCGGAAGCGCTCCAGGAAGAAGCGCCCGACGGTGCGCTCGATGCCGAGGTGGAGCACACGCATCCGGCGGGTGCCCCGGTAGTACCAGCGGCTGGGCGCGCTGACCGAGACGACCGCGTCGACTCCGCCGAAGATGGCGGCGTGGCGCAGGGCCACGGCCGCGCCCATGGAGAAGCCGACGGTGGCCACGGACGTGTAGCCGAGCTCGCGCACCCGGGCCACGACGGCCTCCAGGTCGTGGATCTCGGCGTTGCCGACGGTGCTGTGGCCGCCGGAGCCGTGGTGGCCGCGGAAGTCGAACGTCATCACGTCGCCGATCGGCAGCAGGACGTCGGCGATCGCCCGCGTGTACGGGTTGCGGTAGGAGCCGGTGAACCCGTTGGCGAGGACGATGACCGACTCGCGGGGCTCGGCACCGCGCCGCAGGACGGCGTCGATCCCGACGCCGTCGGACGTGGTCAGCCAGAACCGGTGGTCCTGGGGCGGGGACAGTGGGTGGTCGATTGCGTCAGACACCCGTCCATGGTGCCCGATGCGTCCGTCAAGCCAGGGTCCGGCCCCGGTGTGTCGTGCGCCCCCGCGAGCGGCCCCGCGGGGACCGGGGTCAGACCGTGGTGCGAAGAACGCGGCCTAGGCCGTGTTTTTTGCAGCATTCCGGGCTCGCGGCCGCCAGGACCGCCTCTCGCGGCGCCTCTGCGCTCGTGCAGCACAACCAGGCTGAACTTCGCACATCGGCTTGCGAGAGACGACCTGACGACCGCGAGCTCACCCGAAAGCCTGCAGAAAAACACGGCCTAGGGGTGGTCGCGGTGGGACTGTTCGTACTGCTCGCCGTAGGGCCGCTGCTCGTAGGGGGAAGCGGGGCCGGGCGGGTACGGGTTCGGGTCGGCGGGCCGGTCGGCGTAGCGCTCCTCGTAGGGAGGCGGCGGAGCGGGCGCGCCCCAGGGCTGCCGCCCCTGGCCCGGGTCGCCGTACGGCTGCTGCTCGTGGGGCTGCTGGTACGGCTGCTGTTCGTAGGGCTGCCGCCCCTGGCCCGGGTCGCCGTAGGGGTGCTGCCCCTGGGAGCCGTCACCGTGGGGCTGCAGGCCAGGACCCTGGTCGTCATAGGACTGATCGTCGTAGGGCCGCTCGTCGTACGGCTCGTCGTCGTCCTCGTACCCGTCCTCGTACCCGTCCCCGGCGTCGTCACGGGCGGAGGCGGGCGGGAAGACCAGGGACCGCAGATTGAGGGCCACGTGCACGGCCATCGGCACCCACAGGCTCCCCGTGCCCAGGTACAGGATCGTGAACAGGGCGCCCGAGGCGCCGGCGCTGACCAGTCCCCACCAGCCCTGGTAGACGTGCGCGACGGAGAACAGCAGCACCGACAGGACCGCGGCGATCCACAGCGGGACGCCCATCGCGGCCAGCAGGGTGATGAACAGTCCCCGGTAGAGGAGCTCTCCGAACACGCCCCCGGTCACCGCCGCGCCGCCGGCCAGCACGCGTTCGGCGGTCGTGCGCGGCACGAGCAGGCTCTGGGGGTGGCGCCCGGGCTCGGGCAGGGCCGCGGGCGCGGCCGACGCCCGGTTCCCCCGGTGGCCGGACCCCCGCCGGCCGCCCTTCCTCCCCGATCCGGACCGGCCGAACGGCAGCCCGTTGGTGAGGATCCACAGCACCGCCAGCGCCAGGAGTCCGCCGACGGCGCCGCCGGCGATCGGCCCCCAGGCTCCGGGGACGCGCAGGCCCAGGTCACCGGCGCCGAGCCCCGGCGAGAGCACCAGGACCGCGAGGACCAGCAGCCCCCACAGGGCGTGGATCGCCATCGTGACGGCGTAGAGGCGCCGCAGGGTGCGCCCGCCGTCATGGCGGTCGCGGGCCAGGCGGGCGAACGCGAACCGACCGAGGAGCGGTTCGCCGAACGCCGCGAAGAGGAGCAGCAGGACCGTCAGCAGGGTCCCGACGAGGCTGAACTGAGGGAGAGTCTCCGACCAAGGCACGGGGCAATAGTAGGGGTCCCCATGCCCGTATTGCGCACATGACGGATTCCGGACCACATGACCTCTTGTGGACGGGGGGACGAACAGCGACCGTAGAGAGTGTCGCAGGTCACATCGCGGGCGACGGGACACGCGTCGCACTCCCGCCCGCCGCCCCGAAGGCGCGAAGGGCTGGGCAGCAGGGATGGCAGATCGAACCGTGGCAGTACCGAGGGCCGACCGGCCCCAGCACATCCGCAACATCGCCCTCGTCGGGCCGACCGGCGCCGGGAAGACGAGCCTGGTCGAGGCCCTGCTCTTCGCGGCCGGGCAGATCCCCCGGCCCGGCCGTGTGGAGGACGGCACGACCGTCAGCGACCACGACGAGATCGAGATCCGGCAGAAGCGCTCGGTCCACCTCACCGTCAACCCGGTCATGGTGGGCGACGTCAAGGTCAACCTGCTGGACACCCCCGGGTACGCCGACTTCATCGGCGCCATGCGCGCCGGGCTGCGCGGCGCCGACGCCGCCCTGTTCGTCGTCTCCGCCCTGGAAGGGGTGGACGGGCGCACCCGCGTGCTGTGGCAGGAGTGCGCCGCCGTGGGCATGCCCCGCGCCGTGGCCGTGACGAAGATCGACCACCCGCGCGCCGACTACGACGAGGTGGTCGCCCAGTGCCAGGAGGCCTTCGGCCACGGCGTCCATCCCGCCTACGTGCCCGCGGTGGAGAGCAGCGGGGACGATCGCCGCGTGGTGGGCGTGTGGGGCCTGGTCTCCGAGCGCTACTACGACTACTCCGACGGGGGCGGACCGGGATCCGCCCCCGAACCGCGTCCGGTCCCCGACTGGCTGCGCGAGGCCGCCGGCCCGCTACGGGAGACCCTCATCGAGGAGGTCATCACCGAGAGCGAGGACGAGGCCCTCATGGAGCGCTACATGGAGGGCGGCGAACTCGATCCCGACCTGCTCATCGCGGACCTGAAGCAGGCGGTGGCCGCGGGCGGCTTCCACCCCGTCCTGGCGCTCAGCCCCACCCGCGGCGTGGGCGTGCGCGAGCTGCTGCGCGAGCTCCCGCTGTCGTGCCCCGACCCGACGCGGAGCGCCTTCCCGGAGGTGGTCTCACCCGACGGGCGCCCGGTGCGCGGGCTCTCCTGCGACCCGGACGGCCCGCTGGTCGCCGAGGTCCTGAGCACCTCCAGCGACCCCTACGTCGGACGGGTCAGCACGGTACGCGTCTTCTCCGGCACCCTCACCTCCGACAGCACGGTCCACCTGCACGGCCACGGCGTACCCAGCGGCATGACGGGTTCGGACGAGCACGACCGCAGCGGCGAGGAGGAGCGCCTGGGCGCGCTGAGCGTCACCGTGGGGCGGGAGACGCGCCCGGCGGGACAGGTCTTCGCCGGGGACCTGTGCCTGGTCTCGAAGCTGCCCTCGGCCCGGACGGGCGACACGATCTCCGACCGCGACCGGCCGCTGCGCGTCTCGCCCTGGCGCTTCCCGCAGCCGCTGCTGCCGGTGGCGGTCAGCGCCGCCTCCGCGGCGGACGAGGACAAGCTGTCGCAGTCCGTGGCGCGCCTGGTGGCCGAGGACCCCTCGCTCAGGGTCGAGGTCAACCCCGAGACCCACCAGATGGTCCTGTGGAGCCTGGGCGAGGCCCATCTGGACGCCGCGCTGGACCGGTTGGAGCACCGCCACGGCGTGCGCGTGCGGACCGGGCCGATGCGGGTCCCGTTGCGGGAGACCTTCGCGGTCCCGGCGCAGGGCATGGGCCGCAACGTCAAGCAGAGCGGCGGCCACGGGGAGTACGGGGTCTGCCGGATCAGGGTGGAGCCGCTGGAGTCGGGCGCGGGCCTGGAGTTCGTCGACGAGATCGTCGGCGGCGTCGTACCGCGCCAGTTCGTCCCCTCCGTGGAGAAGGGCGTCCGTGCGCAGATGGCCGAGGGCGTGGACTCCGGGTACCCGCTGGTGGACCTGCGCGTGACCCTCTACGACGGCAGGGCGCACTCGGTGGACTCCTCCGACATGGCCTTCCAGAAGGCGGGCCGCCTCGCCCTCAGGGACGCCGCGACGGCGGCGAAGCTCGCGATGCTGGAGCCGGTGGACGAGGTGACCGTGGAGATGGACGAGGCCTATCTCGGCGCGGTGCTGAGCGATCTGTCCGCCCGCCGCGGGCGGGTGGTCGGCACCGAGACCGCCGACGGGGGCCGGGCGGTGGTGCGCGCCGAGGTGCCGACGCTGGAGATGACGCGGTACGCGGTGGAGCTGCGCTCGATCACCCACGGCACGGGTGTGTTCACCCGGACCTACCTGCGCCACGAGACACTGCCGCCCCAGGTCGCCGCGCGCCTTCCCGCCCAGGTGGAGTGAGGCAGACCCGTCGGTGGCCGGCGCCCCGGGTCACAGGACACGCCCGGGCCGGCCGCGGTCGGCCAGCGCGGCGAACCGGAACGTGTTCACCGGGTGGCTGGAGAGCAGGTTGACCAGCAGGACGAAGAACCCGGTGTCGGTCCTGGCGCGCTCGGCGACGGCGTCGAAGTCGACGGCGGTGTAGAGGTACTTGCCCGCCACGAACATCCGCAGCCCCTGCGCGCCCTCGGGACAGAAAAGGTGGGCGTGGTTGTCGGCGGTGTACTCCTGCGCCCGCCCGAGCGTGCTGCCCACACCGGGGATGACGTTGGCCACGGAGATGCCGAAGTGCCGCAGGAACGACGTGTGCCCGGCGGCGATGTGGCCGACCTCGTGCCCGATGACGAACCGCAGCGCGTCCGGGTCGGCGAGGCGCCCGCCGACCTCGAACAGGTCGCTGTTGATGGCCACGTACCGGCGGCTGCCGTGCCCCGAGGCGAAGGCGTTGAGCACACCGTTGCCCAGGACGACGTAGGCCTCGGGCACGCGCCGCATGTTGAACACCGCCGCCGCGTCGGCGACCATCCGGTACGCCTCGGGGAACTGGTCCTCGGTGATGCGCACCCCGTTGATCCGCTGGCGCGCGAAGAGCTGCCCGCGCACGAAGTACACGAGCGCGGGGATGCTCAACAGCAGCAGCGGCTCGCCCGGCTCACCGGCGTAGGCGCGGCTGACCGCGCCGATGACCGCGAGCCAGGTGACGGCCACGCACATGGCCAGGAGCCTGTTCTCCAGCGGATGGCGCAGCTCCCGCCCCAGATGGGGATCACCCCAGCGCCGGGTGATGATCCCCATCCGGGGTCACAGGCGGTACTCGGAGTCGGGCAGGTCGTCGTCGGGTCCGGGCGGGGGCGCCTGGTGGGCGTCGCCCCGCGGCGGCGGTCCGCCGTACGCCGGGCCCGAGGGCTGCCCGTGCGGCGGGCCCTGCGGGGGCGGCCCCTGCGGGGACGCGCCCTGCGGGTCGTCGTCCAGAAAGGCGGCCATGTCCGCCGAGAGCGTGGACTCCTCGGCCTTCTCGCTGCGCCACTCCTCGCGCAGTTCCTCGTCCTGGGCCCCGATGACGGCGTCCATGTCGGCGTCGTGGGTGGACTTGGCCGCGTCCTCCTGACCCGGCTCGGGCCAGGAGGAGGCCAGGAACGCGCTGTCGTAGGCGTCGTTGGCCTCCTGCGGCGCGCCGCTCTCGGCGGGCGGCGCGTAGGCCTCGCCCATCGGCGGACCGTAGGAGTGCGCGGGCCGGTCGTAGGAGTCGGCGGGCGGGGCCTCTCCGGGCCGGGGGCCGTAGCCGCCCTGGTCAGCGGACGGGGAGCCGAAGGGGTTCGCCGGAGCGGCGTCGCCCGGCGGCGGGCCGAAGGACTCGGCCGGCGCGGACGGCTCCGCGGGCGGCGGACCGTAGGGATCGGTCGAGGAACGCGGACCCTCCGGGGGCGGGCCGTAGGAGTCCTCCGGCACGCTCACGGGCTCGCCGACCGGCGGCGGTGCGTCGTGGACGGGGAAGGGGTCCCCGGCCGGCTCCTGCCCGCCGTCGAAGGCCTGCCCCTGGTAGGCGCCGCCCGCGGGGGCCGCGCCCTGCGCCGGCGCGGACCGCTCACTGCCCAGGTAGGACAGCGCGGCCACGGTGATGGCGGCGAGTCCGGCGCGCAGCGTGGGCTCGCGGGAGGGCGCGAAGAACGGCGAGTGGTTGCTGGGGACGTTGCCCATCTTCTCGTAGGGGGTGTCGCCCGGGGCGGCCTCCCACACGTCGTGCGGGGTGGCGCCCACGAACCAGAACACGTAGGGGATGGGCTGGGGATCGGCGGGCAGGCCGAAGCAGCTGAAGTCCTCCGTGCCCGGGAAGGGGTCGGGCAGGTGGATGACGTAGTCGTCACCGAAGTAGGCGTGGTGGGCGGCGGCGACCTCGGCGGTGCTGGTGGGGTCGTTGACCGTGATGCCCGCGCCCTCGAAGCGTTCGATCTCGGGTTCGCGGGTGGCCCCGGAGGCCGCGGCCTCCGCGCGCACGATGCGCTCGATGGCCGATTCGAGCTGCCGGGCGACGTTGTCGTTGAGGGCCCGGGTGTTGACCTCGAGGTAGGCCTCGTCCGGGATGATGTTCGCCTTGGTCCCGGCGTGGATGCGGCCGACCGTGAGGACGGCCATCTCGCTCGGGCTGATCTCGCGCGAGACCACGCCCTGCAGGCGCGTGACGATGTGCGCGGCGACGAGCACCGGGTCGATGGTGGTGTGCGGCTGGGAGGCGTGGCCGCCCTCGCCGAAGATGCGGACCCGGTAGGAGTCGGCGGCGCCGAGGATGACACCGGCCCGGTGGGAGATGAGTCCCGCGGGCTGTGGGCCCAGGTGCTGGCCGAGGATGACGTCGGGGCGGCCGAAGCGCTCGTAGAGCCCGTCGTCGAGCATCGCCTGCGCGCCGTCGAGGGTCTCCTCCGCGGGTTGGGCGACGACCATGACGGTGCCCGCCCACTCGCTGCGGGTCTCCGACAGCAGGTCGGCGGCGCCCACCAGGCACGCGGTGTGGGCGTCATGGCCGCACGCGTGCATGACGGGGACCTCTTTGCCCTCGTCGTCGGTCGCGTGCGCCGTGCTGGCGTAGGGCAGACCGGTCCGCTCCTCCACGGGGAGCGCGTCCATGTCGGCGCGCAGCATCACCGTGGGGCCGGGGCCGTTGCGCAGGACACCGACCACGCCGGTGCCGCCGACCCCCTTGTGGACCTCGTAGCCCGTGCGGGTCAGCCATTCGGCGACGCCGCTGGCGGTGCGATGTTCGGAGTGGGACAGCTCCGGGTTCTTGTGCAGGTCGACATAGAACCCCTCGACGAGCGGGAAGATCTCGTCGAGGAGTCGCATGACCACACTGCCGTGCTGGGCTGCACGGTTGGGGTCCACCGCGTGCGGCACGGTTTCCACCGCCTTCTTCGTTCTCGACTGGGCGAACGCCTGCGCGACGTCTCGGCCTGGGTGCAGCCTATCGGCGCGGCCGTCGCCGCCCCACACTGCCATGGTCACCCAAGGCGCACGCGACCGCACCCATGAGTTACGATCCCCTGATAGTCGGCGCCCGGCGGGAGGGTGAGCGACGCCACACGTTTTCTCCGGATTCGGGGAAACCCCTGGCGTGCGCCGCCATGTCTCAGTAAGGTAACGACGCACGAGTCGAATCATCCGACCTTCGGTGACCCTCTCCCGGACCCAGCCGCTACGCGGCGCCGACCAGCGTCCCGACATCCCCCGTCGGCCGCGGCCCCGTCCACTCGGCCGCGAGCCCAGCGCACACCGTCATACCGCACCCGTCGTCTCGGAGACCGTTCGTGGCCTCATCAACCGTCAGTTCAGCGTCCCACCAACCAGGGTCGGGGCCGTCCCCGGCCGCCCTGCCCACCGCTCCCGGGGGCTCGGCGCCGGCGAACAGGCCCGGACGCGACGCGCGGCTCGACAACGCCAAGTTCATCCTGATCGCGCTGGTCGTCGTGGGCCACGCGGTCGAGCCGCTGCGCGACTACGGGCCCGCCAGTGCCCTCTACTACTGGATCTACTTCTTCCACATGCCCGCGTTCATCATGATCAGCGGCTACCTCTCGCGGTCCTTCGACGCCTCGTCGCGCCGTGTGGAGAAGCTGGTCGTGTCGCTGGCGGTGCCCTACCTCGTCTTCTGGACCATCCACCAGCTCATCTACGGCGTCGAGCGCGGCGGCCTGCCCGAATCACTGTCGGTGCTCAAGCCCACCTGGACCCTGTGGTTCCTGGTGGCCCTGTTCATGTGGCGGCTGAGCGTGCCCGTGTGGCAGCGGCTCCGCTGGCCGGTGGCCATCGCGGTGCTCATCTCGGTGTTCGCCTCCACGACCGACCTCGGCGGCGGCACCCTGGCGCTGGGCCGCGTGCTCAGCTTCCTGCCCTTCTTCGTCCTGGGCCTGAGCCTGCGGCGCGAGCACTTCGCCCACCTCGACCGGCTCTGGGTGCGGGTCATGTCCGTGGGCGTGCTCGTGGCGACCGCCGTGCTCGCGGTCCCCATCTCCGACCGCCTGAGCCGGGACTGGCTGTTCTGGCGGGACAGCCTCACCGACCGGGACATCGACCCGATCATGCCCAGCATGGGCATCCGGCTGCTGTTCATGGCCCTGGCGCTGGCGATGACCATCGCCGTGCTCGCCCTCACTCCCAAGCGCGAGATGTGGTTCACCTCGCTGGGGGCCTACACGCTCTACGTCTACCTCGGCCATTCCGTGGCCCTGATCCTGCTCAAGGCCTCTCCCTGGTACGAGGTGGTGGGCGGGCCCGCCGGCCTGGCGGCCACGTTCGCCCTCAGCCTGGGCCTCACGCTGTTCCTGTGCACCCCCTGGGCCCGCGCGTGCCTGCAGTGGGCGGTGGAACCGCGGCTGAGGTGGCTCCTGCGGGACGACGCCCCGGCCCGCGCGGCCGGCGCGAAGCCCGTGGCCGAGAAGGCCTGACCCCGGCCGGACCGGGTCGCGGACACCGTTCCGCGCACACGCCGTCCCGCGCACAGGAAGGCCCCCGGGACCCGTGAGGGTCGCGGGGGCCTTCCTGTGCGCGGGATCAGCTCTCGCCGGCGGCCCGGGGGGCGGTGGAGGACCACTCCCGGCGGCGGGCCTCGAAGCGCCGCGACTCCTGCCACAGGCGCACCACCAGGACGACCTCGAAGAAGGCCAGGGCCAGGCAGGACAGCACCGCGACGGGGATGATGAGGCTGTTGAGCGGGGTGAAGAAGGAGACCAGCACGGTGACCGGGGCGACCACGCACACGAACATCTCGAACTCGATGCCGCTGAACAGGTGCGGCCGCACCCGGTGCCGGAGCAGGAACGCGCGCACGCGCGCGTAGAGGGACCCGTGCTCCCCCGCCGCGGAACGCGCCGGGGAGTCGCTGTCCGTCTCCTCGTTCTCGGGGTCGTCGTCACCGCCGGCCGCCGCGCGGATCTGCGCCTCGTCGCCCGAGGCCGCCGCCAGCATCTGCCGCATCGACTTGCGCGTCTTGGCGACCTGCGCGCCGTTGAGGTAGCGCAGCAGGTCGAAGAAGACCACGGCCGGCGCCACGAGCAGGTAGGCGACGTTCCCCGTGGCCGCCCACTGGCCGATGAGCAGCGCCATCAGGCAGCCGAAGAAGCGGATCCGGTCGAAGACGAAGTCCACCCAGGCCCCGAACACCGATCCGTTGCCCTTGAGCCGGGCGATCTTGCCGTCCATGCAGTCGAGCACGAAGCTCAGGTGGAACAGCAGGCCGCCCAGGACGAGCCACGCCCAGGCCGCGGGGACCTGCCAGCCCGGCAGCGCGAAGCACACGGCGGAGGCCAGCCCGAGCACGCCGGCGCCCAGCGTCAGCTGGTTCGGCGTGATGTCGGTGCGGTTCGCGGTCCAGACCACGAGCCGACCCGCGAGCGGATCGACGAGGAAGACCGTCCACCAGGCGTCCCTGGGCTTGTAGGTCTCTTCCTTGACTTGCGCGAACGTGAAACGCGACATGCGTGATCTCCAGGGGTGACCGTCCCCCTACGCCACCGACCGATCGCGCTCAGGCACCGATGGTGGGAACGGGAAGGGGACGGGTAGGCGGGAACCGAGTCATCATGCCAGATGGTGGGTCGTCCGACCTAATCGATGAAGGCATACTTGACTGGTAAGAGGGGGATCAACAGGCGGCCGCGTGCGGGAGCAGCGGATGGTCCACCCCCTTCGGTCTCGACCGAGGTAGAGGCATTGCGCTTTCTCAACGACCAGGTCCCGCAGCAGGACCTCACCTACAGCGACGTGTTCATGGTCCCGGGCCGCAGCGCCGTGGGGTCGCGCCTGAGCGTCGACCTGTCGTCGCCGGACGGCACGGGCACCACCATCCCGCTGGTCGTGGCGAACATGACCGCGGTCGCCGGACGCCGGATGGCCGAGACGGTCGCCCGGCGCGGCGGCATCACCGTCATCCCGCAGGACATCCCCTTCGAGGTGGTGGCCGATGTCGTCGCCTGGACCAAGCGGCGCCACCTGGTCTATGACACCGCGATCACGCTCAACCCGGCCAGCACGGTCGGTGAGGCGCTCAACCTGCTGCCCAAGCGGGCGCACAACGCCGTGATCGTGATCGACGACGCCCGCCGTCCGCTCGGCGTGGTCACCGAGGCCGACTGCGCCGGCGTCGACCGCTTCGCGCAGTTGCGCGACGTGATGTCCACCGAGCTGCTCACCATCCCGGACGGCACCGAGCCGCAGGAGGCGTTCGGGATACTGCACGACTTCCGGCACCGCCTGGCCCCGGTGGTGGACGCCGAGGGCGCCCTGGTGGGCGTGCTGACGCGCACCGGCGCGCTGCGCTCCACCCTGTACACGCCCGCGGTGGACGACGGTGACCGGCTGCGGATCGCGGCGGCCGTCGGCATCAACGGCGACGTGGCGGGCAAGGCCGCCGAGCTGCTGGACGCCGGTGTGGACACGCTCGTGATCGACACCGCGCACGGCCACCAGGAGAAGATGATCGCCGCGGTCGCCAAGGTGCGCGGGCTCGCGCCGAACGTGCCGATCGTGGCGGGCAACATCGTCACCGCCCAGGGCACCCGCGACCTCGTCGAGGCGGGCGCCGACATCGTCAAGGTCGGCGTCGGCCCGGGCGCGATGTGCACCACGCGGATGATGACGGCCGTGGGCCGCCCGCAGTTCTCCGCGGTCCTGGAGTGCGCCGAGGCCGCGCACGAGCTGGGCGCCCACGTGTGGGCCGACGGCGGCGTGCGCCACCCGCGCGACGTCGCCCTGGCGCTGGCCGCGGGCGCGTCCAACGTCATGGTGGGCTCCTGGTTCGCCGGGACCTACGAGTCGCCGGGCGACGTCATGCGCGACGCCCAGGGCCACCAGTACAAGGAGAGCTTCGGCATGGCGTCGGCCCGCGCGGTGCGGCTGCGCACGGCCGACGACACTCCGTTCGAGCGGGCCCGCAAGGCGCTGTTCGAGGAGGGCATCTCCACGGGACGCATGTACCTGGACCCCGAGCGGCCCAGCGTGGAGGACCTGATCGACCAGATCATCGCCGGTGTGCGCAGCTCGATGACCTACGCGGGCGCCACGTCGCTGGCGGAGTTCCGCGAGCGCGCGGTCGTGGGCGTGCAGAGCGCCGCGGGCTACAACGAGGGGCGTCCGGTTCCCACCAGCTGGTAGCCGTGTTCTCCGGCGCCCTGGTTCTTTTGGCGCCCTCGCAAGCTCGGCCGCGGGCTCGGGGCGCCCGCGCCCCGAGCACCCCCAGGGGAACCGTAGGACCGCACCCGCGGCCTACACCCCCTGGGGCACAGGCTCACTTCCTACGAATCCTGGGGATGGGAGTCGTCTCGGGCGGCGAGGACGGCTTTGCGGTGCTCGCCGCACAGGCGGTCGGCGTGCCGGACCGGTTCGGGGACCCGGTACCGGGGTGAGAGGCGCAGGACGAGGTCCGCGGCGCCCTCCAGGTCCACGCGGTGGCCCACGGACACGTAGACCGGCTTGACCCCGGCACGGGTGCGCAGCACCCGGCCGATGACCTCCGCGCCCTCCGCGGCCAGGGCGGCGGAGTCCGCCACCACCTCCGAGCGCCCCGCGACCATCGGCGTCCACGAGCCGCGCTCGTCGCCGGGCTCGGAGTGCTTTCCGTAGAGCACGGACTTGGCCGATCCCACCACCGGCAGGTCCAGCAGTACGCCCAGGTGGCAGGCGACGCCGAACCGCCGCGGGTGGGCCAGGCCGAACCCGTCGCACAGGTAGACGTCCGGCGTGACCGAGAGCCGTCCCAGCGCCTCCAGGACGGGCGGCGACTCCCGGAAGGCGAACAGCCCGGAGATGTAGGGGAAGGTGGGCTCCGCCGAGATGACGGCGGAGTCCACGACCTCCATCGTCCGCACGTCCAGCACCACGGCCGCCGCCGCCAGGGCCGAGTCGTCCCTGGCGTAGCTGACGTCCAGCCCGGCGACGTAGCGCACGGCGTCGGCGTCCAGCGGCTCCTCGCGCACCCGTCCGGCCATCTCCCGCTGCAGCGCGGTGGCCTGCTTCGGGTCCCGCGGCCACAGCTCCGGGTCGTGCAGGACCCGCCCGACGCGATCGGCGATCTCCGACATCCCGTTTCCCTTCGTCAGTCACGGCCACTCCGGTCCTCATCCTCGTCTACCCGACCCAGCTCGCGAGCGCGTAAAGAGCCAGGCAGCTCCGCGCGCGGTGCGTTGTGCCCGAGCACACAGTCGCCAACGCTCGGGGCAGGGGCGTGCGCGAGTACTGTGGACGCGTTGCTTTTGAACTGACTGGTCAGTTCAAAAATGGAGGGAGGCCATCAGGATGCGTCGGGCCACCGGAGCTCGTGTCCACGCCGAGGACGTCACACTCGGCACGCGCGAGGGCACCGTCTACTCGGATGTGGGGTTCACCGCGCGGCCGGGGACGCTCACCGTCTTCCAGGCCGACTCCGGCGGCGGGCGCAGCGCCCTGCTGTTGACGCTGACCGGGCGGATGAAGCCGTCCTCGGGCACCCTGCACGTCGACGGCTTCCGGTTGCCCGCGCAGGCGCGCAAGGTCCGGCGGATCAGCGCGCTCGGCCTGATGGGGGGCGTCAACGACCTCGACGACCGGCTCCGGGTCCGCGAGCACCTCGCCGAGGGCCTGCTGCTGCGGATGCGCCCGGCCCCGCGCGGCACCACGGACGAGGCCATGGCCGCCGCCGGACTGACCGACCTGGACCGCTCCACGCTCGTCAAGGACCTGCCCATGCTGGAACGGCGCCGCTTCGGCACCGCTCTGGCCCTGGTCAACGAACCCCGGCTGCTGGCGGTCGACGACGTCGACGCCGGCCTGTGCCGCGAGCACCAGGCCCGGATGTGGCGCACCCTGCGCGACCTCGCCGCGGACGGGCTCACCGTCATCGCCACCTGCGCCGACCCCACCGCCCTGGTCGAGGGGTCCGACCCCGCCGACCGCGACCTGCAGGGCCCCTTCCCCCTCCGCCAGGGAACCGAGGAACGGGAAGCGGCCGACCCCTCCCCCGCCCCCGCCCCCGCCCCCGAGACGCAGCGGGGCAGGCACGCGGCCCCGAAGTCCATCGGCATCGACGAACTCCTCCACCACCGGACCGAAGGGAACCCGACCAGTGGCCAGGCGTAGACTCCCCCGCGCCGAGCGCGCGAGGCCGGACCAGGGCACAGCGGCGAGCGCCCCGCGCGTGCGCCCCTTCGCGGTGGCCCGCCTCGGGCTGCTCACCATGCGGTCCTTCCTCCGCTCGCCGCTGCCGACCGCGGCGCTGGCGGCGCTGCTGATCATCCCCCTGCTCTACTCCGGCATGTACCTGTGGTCCTTCTGGGACCCCTTCGGCCGGATGGAGCACCTGCCCATCGCCCTGGTCAACGAGGACGAGCCGGTCGAGGTGGAGGGCCGCGAGGTCGCCGCGGGCGACGAACTCGCCGAGACCCTCCTGGACGGCGGCGACCTGGACTGGCGGCCCGTCGGCGCCGACGAGGCCGCCCGGGGCGTGGCCGACGGCACGTACTACGTGTCGCTGACCATCCCCTCGCGGTTCAGCGAGAACCTGACCTCGCCCTCGCGCGACCGGGAGGAACCCGTCCCGGCCATGCTCGTGGCCAACTACAACGACTCCAACAGCTACATCGTCCGGTCCCTGGCCGGAGCCGCGTTCAAGGAGGTCCGCGACGCCGCCGCCGAGTCGGCGGTCACCGACTACCTCGACGAGATCTTCCTCGGCTTCAACGAGATCCACGGCTCCACCGAGGAGGCCGCCGAGGGCGCCGGCGATCTGGCCGGGGGCGCCTACTCCGCGGAGGAGGGGTCCGGCGAGCTGTCCACCGGGATCGACTCGGCGCACACCGGCGCGGGTTCGCTCAGCAGCGGCCTGGGCGAGCTCTACAGCGGTTCGCGCGAGCTGGCCACCGGCGCCACGACGGCCTCCGACGAGGTCTCCACCCAGGTCGAGAAGCTGGACCGGCTGGCCGACGAGTGGCTCCCCCAGCTGGAGGAGGACCTGCCCGGCCTCCAGGAGCGCGCACGCACGGTGTCCCGGATCGCGGGAGACCTGTCCACCGCCCTGGACGAGCTGCCCGAGGAGATCGACACCTCGGAGCTGTCCGCGGTGGACCAGCGCCTGACGGAGTACCTGGAGGACCACCCCGACCTGGAGACCGAGGAGCCCGAGCTGCACACGCTGCTCACCGACGTCCAGGGCGCGCTGGACGTCGGCCTCACCACCGCGGAGTACGTCAACGACAACCGCGAGGACATCCGGACGGCCTCCGCGGAGGCCGCGGAGTTGAGCACGGACGCCGCGAACCTGGCCGAGGACCTGCCCGACATGGTCGACAGGGCCGAGGGAGCACGCGACCAGGTCGACGAACTGGCCGAGGGGCTGGAGGAGATCGCCTCGGGCGCGCGTACGCTGCGCGACGGGCTCAGTGACGCCTCCGACGGCGCCGACGACCTCGACGAGGGGCTGGGCGAGCTCAGCGGCGGCGCGGGCGACCTGCACGAGGGCCTGGGCGACCTGTCCGCGGGGTCGGACGAGCTCGCCGACGGGCTGGCCGAAGGGGTCGAGGAGATCCCCACCTACTCCGACGAGGGCCGGACCACGGCGGCCGACATGATGAGCCGGCCGGTCCGCCTGGACACCGAGGTCGACAACGAGTCGCCCAACTACGGGACCGGGTTCGCGCCGTTCTTCGTCCCGCTGTCGCTGTGGGTCGGGGCCATGGTCGTGTTCATGGTCCTGCCCGCCCTGTCCTCCCGCGCCCTGGCCTCGACCGCCGCCTCCTGGCGGGTGGCGCTGGCCGGACGCGTCGTGCCCCTGCTGCTGGGCGCGGGCCAGGTCGCGGTGATGCTGACGGCGCTGCACCTGCTGCTGGGGCTCCAGGCGCGGCAATGGCCGCTGATGATCGCGTTCCTGCTGCTGACCTCCGCCGCCTTCACCGCCACCGTGCAGTTCCTGAACGTGCGGTTCAACGCGGCCGGACGGGTGATCGCGCTGGCCCTGCTGGTGCTGCAGCTGACCTCGGCCGGGGGCACCTACCCGATCGAGACCAGCCCCGGGTTCTTCCAGGCGATCGGACCGTACCTGCCGCTGCACTGGGCCGTCACGGCGATGCGCCACCTGATCGGCGGCGGCGACATGGTCCTGGTCTGGCAGGCCTTCGGGGTGATGTCGCTGTGGCTGGTGATCCCTCTGCTTCTCACGTGGAGGGCCGTCGACCGCAAGCGGACCTGGACCATGAGCGCCCTCTACCCCGCGCTGAAGCTCTGACGGCGCTCGGCGGCACCGGTCGGCCGACCGCGCCCGGGTAGCGTGGGACCAGGGCGCCCGGCATGGAACGGAGCGCGGACCCCGCGCCGTCGAACCGCCGTGCCCCACGGACCGGCCGTCGGCCGGTGACGAGTCCGAGGAAGGAGACGGACGCGCCCGCCCCGAGGGACGGGATCGCGTGTCCAACCCCCAGATGAGTGTGCGCACCCCGAGCGGTGACCGCCCGATCAGCAGACGCCGCGAGGCCACGCGGCAGCGCCTGTTCGAGGCGGCGATCACGCTGATCTCCGAGCAGGGGTACGACGCCACCACCGTCGACGAGATCGCCGAGCGGGCCGGGGTCGCCAAGGGCACCGTCTACTACAACTTCGGCGGCAAGAGCGAGCTGTACACGGCCCTGATGGAGTGGGGCGTCACCCGGCTGGCCCAGACCCTGGCCGAGGCGGTGCCCGCACCCGACGCGGGCGTGGCCCCGCGCGCGGCGCTCGCGGGCGTCCTGCGCGCCGGCGTGGTGTTCATCGGCGCGCACGAGGCGCTGGCCCGGATGCTCATGGCCGAGGCCTGGCGCACCAACCGCTCCTGGTACACGGCGGTCCACCAGATCCGCACCGAGGCGATCGGGGTGATCACCGCCCTGTTGGACGACCTCGTGCGCGAGGGACTGGTCCGGCCGGATCTGGACACCGACCTCGCCGGCTCGGCGTTGTTCGGCATGGTGGTGAGTGTGGCGCTGGACTGGCGCACGCTCCAGCCCGAACGCCCGATCGAGGACATCCACGCGACCCTGGCGCACATGGCGGACGGCTTGGTCGGCCCGCCGGCGCCCTAGCTTCCCGCGCACCTGCCGAGAGGACATCCCCCACGATGGTCGAGCTCTACCCCCTGATACCCATCCTCGCGGGCGTCGTCCTGCTGTGGACGGTCACGCGCGAGACCCGGCTCGAACTGCGCCTGGTCCGGCACGGCGTGCGCGCCAAGGGCCGGATCATCGGCTACCACGAGACGTCGACCGCCTCCCGGATGATCGTGCAGTTCCGCACCGAGGACGGCCAGGAGGTCCACGCCGAGCACGAGAGCTCGGGGTGGACCGCGTCCCGGGCGGGCGAGATCGTCACCGTCTCCTACGACCCGGAGGTGCCCGAGCTGGCCCGGATCGTCTCCGGCCCCTGGCTCTCCCGCTACGTGCGGGTGATGTTCGGCGGGCTGGGAGCGCTCCTGGTGGTCATCGGTCTGCTGCTGGGCTACCTGGAGTGGAACTGAGCCCCGCGCCGACGGGCTCGACCGGCGCGGTGTAGCGGACCAGGCGGTCCGGCAGCCCGCCGTCCACCAGCGAGCGGGTCCGGACCCGGACCCCGCACACGAGGTCGGCCAGTCCCGCGCGGTCCGGCCGCACCACCGCCGTGCTGCCGTGGAGGGCGATGACGGCGAGCGCGCCCCAGGCCGGGCCGAGCGCCAGCAGCAGGACGACCGGGGCCTGGAGCAGCAGCGTGCGCACCAGGACGCGCCACCGGTCGGCGGGTCGCGGCGCGGTGGGCGCGGTCAGGGCCAGGTGCACGGCGGCGGCTCCCAGTGTGGCGCGGTCGCGGCGCAGGTGGGGCAGGACCAGGGCGAAGACGGCGGCGCTCGCGACCAGCGCGGCGGCCCGGACCTCGTCGACGGTGGTGGGCCGCACGACGTCGTAGGCGTGCAGGACCGCCACCAGGGCGGCCGTGCCGTACCACCACAGGCCCAGGTCCAGCAGCGCGCCCGTCATCCGGCGGCCGAGGTCGGGGACGAGCCGGTCGGGCAGGGCGGCGGGCCATCCGCGCGCGGGCCCGGTGGGCCACAGCGGGAGGACCCAGCGGGCGATCAGCCAGCCGGTAAGGGTTCCCGCCGCGCCCAGGGCCACGAGCGGCGGCGAGGTGTCGGCGTAGGCGCACGGGTACAGTCCCAGCACTCCGGTGGCGCGCAGGAGGGCGGCGGCCGCGGCGAGGGCAGTGCCGACGACCAGTGTGAGCGCCCAGCCGCGTCGGAAGCGCCAGCGGGCCAGGAAGCCGACCGGGAGGAAGAGCGCGAAGGCCAGGGCCATCGCGCGGACCGTGTCGGCGGGGGCGGCCCAGGGCAGGGCGGGGCCCGGCCGCGCTCCGGCGACGGAGGGGTCGAGGGCGCAGAGCCCGTCGGCGTTGGCGGGCAGCGGCCACACGGCGTAGAGGACCACGCCCACCCCGGTGACCAGCGCGGCCGTGGTGAGCCGTCCCGGCCAGCCGTGCCGACGCCCGTAGCGGCGGTGCTGGCCGCGCAGGTAGAGCGCGGCGCCGATGACGACGAGCAGGGGCACGGCGGCGACCGCCACCTCGATGGCGGCCTGTCCTCCGCCGAACGGTTGGCCCATCAGTGGGTTGGGGCACGGGTCCCTCGGGGCCGGATCGGCCGCGGCGGGGGAACGCGCCCTCTCTCCTTTCGCAAAGTGGTACCGCGTACCGCCAGATGCGGTGCTCAGGGGGCGGGGCGCGCGGGCGGGGCGCGCGGGCGGGGCGCCCGCGGCGCGCGGACGACCCGAGGGGACCGGCCTCACCCGCGCCGCAACGCTAGTACGCCGTGCCTGGCCACGGGGTCCGAACGGCGAATTGCGACCCCTCCGCCCACTCCTGCGACGCGAATCTCGCCATACCCCCTTTGACTCTTATGACGTTTGTCCTATTCTGCAGTGGCCCTACCTCGTGAGTAATCACCTGATGACTGGACATATCTGCCCAACGTGGCAGACTGCCCCAGCACGCGGAACTCACGCCCCTCCCGTGCGAAGCGCCGACCCACGGCGCCGAGCGGACGTGCGAGTGGTTACCCTGCGGTAGGTCCGCGTCACCACCCCGCACGCGGACCCGGCCCGAAGACGCGGCCGGCCCGCCCCCCGCGCGGTCGACGCGCCCTCCCCCAGGAACAGAGCGGCCACCCCCGGCCCCGAGAAGAACTCGCGACGCGGATCGACAGGAGAACCGTGCAGGCAGTACCCGAGCGGCGCAAGCGGACGATCACCGCCAGGCTCCGCGCAATGGTCATGATCCCGGTGTCGGCCCTGATCGTCCTGTGGCTGGTCGCCACGGTCGTCCTCGGCGGTGACGCCGTGATCAAGCTGCTGCGCGCCAACGCCACGGACGAACTGGTCACCCCGGCCGCCGTCGGCCTGGTCAACGTCATGCAGGAGCGCTCCCAGACCATCGCCTTCATCGAGAACCCCGAGGACCCGGAGCTCGCGGAGAGCCTGGCGGAGTCCCGCGCCCTCACCGACGAGACGATGGGCGCGGTGATCGACGAGTTCATCGGCTTCGTCGACATCGCTCCGGGCCGCAGCGGCGAGCACATCGAGATGCTCTACGCGATGTACGAGGAGATCGACGGCCTGCGCGCCGAAGTGGACGAGGGCAGTGCCTCCCGGGCCGACATCCTGGACTACTACAACGACCTGATCGTCCACGGCGCCGACGCCTTCGAGAGCATCGCGCGCGACGGCGACCTCGGCGCGGCCACGGACCCCGGCTTCTCCGCGAGCTACATGTTCCGCACGGTCGACATGCTCGCCCGCAGCGACGCCCAGCTCTCCCGTGCCTTCGCCACCGGCGAGCTCAGCCAGGACGACCAGACCGAGTTCACCGAGCTCGTCGGCTCCTATGAGGCCTTCCTGGAGGCGAACGGCGACTACATCGCCGGCGACGGCCTGCAGGAGCGGCTCCAGGCCGTCCTAGAGGGCCCCGAGTACGCCGAGATGGTCCGCCTGCGCCAGGAGATCATCGACCGGCAGATCACGACCGAGACGCAGACCGACCCGATCACCCTGCAGACCAGTACGGTCGAGGACCTGACCATGCCGGTCGACGCCGACGAGTGGTCGGACCCGTACTCGCACGTGCTGAGCGAGTTCACCGACATCGGCGCCGAGGAGTCCCTGCACTCCGCGGCGGTCGTGCGCGCGAGCTCCCATCAGGCCCTGCTGATCGCCGTGGTGAGCAGCCTCGGCGTCGCCGCGGTCACCGTGTTCGCCTTCCTGCTGGCCAACCGCTCCGCCCGCCTGCTCACCGGCCGCCTGCTGGACCTGCGCGACGGCGCCACCGACCTGGCCGAGACGCGGCTGCCCGCGCTGATGCGCAGGCTGCACGCGGGCGACACGGTCGACACCTGCACCGCCGTCCCCCAGCTGACCGCCACCGACGACGAGATCGGCGACGTGGCCCGGGCGTTCAACACCGCCCAGCGCGCCGCCGTCGACGAGGCGGTCCAGCAGACGGAGCTGCGCCAGGGCGTCAACCGCGTGTTCCTCAACATCGCCCACCGCAGCCAGACGCTGGTCCACCGCCAGCTGCGGCTGCTGGACAAGATGGAGCGCGAGCAGGAGGACCCCGAGCAGCTGGCCCAGCTCTTCAAGCTCGACCACCTCGCCACGCGCTCGCGCCGCAACGCCGAGAACCTGCTGATCCTCGGCGGCGAGGCGCCGGGCCGCACCTGGCACCGGCCGATGCCGCTCATCGACGTCCTGCGCGGAGCCATCTCCGAGTCCGGCGACTACACCCGCGTCAAGCGCGAGCGGATCGCCCGGGTGCACCTGAACGGCCCCGCCGTCGCCGACGTCATCCACCTGGTCGCCGAGCTGGTCGACAACGCCGCGATGTTCTCCCCGCCGCACACCCAGGTCCGGCTGAGCAGCGACGACGTGCCCAACGGCGTGACGATCGAGATCGAGGACCGCGGTCTGGGCATGACGGAGAGCGAGTTCGAGTCGGCCAACGCGCTGCTGGCCGACCCGCCCGAGTTCGACGTGATGCGCCTCAACGAGAAGATGCGCCTGGGACTGTTCGTGGTCTCGCACCTGGCGCACAGGCACGGCATCCAGGTCCACCTGCGCCAGTCCCCGTACGGCGGTGTGCAGGCGATCGTGCTGCTGCCGCACAGCCTGGTCTCGGGCGAGCGCCGGCCGCTCCCCGGCCAGGACGGTGACGAGGACATCTGGGAGGTCCGGGAGATCGTCGACCGCTCACGGGGCGCCATCGAGGCCCCCCAGGCCGACGGCGCCGACGCGAACGGCACCAAGCCGGTGCTGACCTCGGTGGCCCCGCCGACCGACGTCACCGACGAGACCGAGACCACCAACGGGGCCGGGAGCACCACGAGCGGCCCGTCCTCCCCGTCCACCGGTCTGGCGTCGCTGTTCGCGCCCGCGCCCGCGCCGGCCGACGTCCTGGACGGCGCCGCGGCGGACGACCGGGACGACTCGCGCGACGACACGTCCGGGGCCGTGGCGGAGGACACCTCCGACCAGGACGGCACCGGCGGCGTGAATGGCACAGGCGGCGTGAACGGCACAGGCCCGCTCCCCCGCCGCGTTCCCGCGGCGGGGGGCGACACGGCCCCGTCCGGCGCGGACGCCCGGACACCGCTCCCCACCCGCCGCCCGGCGACCGGCACGGCGACGGCGGCCCCGGACCCCGCGGCCGACCCGACGCCGACGATGGTCGAGGCCGGCGGCGGGCGTCCGCCGCTGCCCAAGCGCCGACCGCAGGAGAACCTGGCTCCGCAGCTGGCGGCCGACACGGGCGGTGACGTCCTGGGCGGCCCGGCCACCGGCGGCGCCACCGCCGGCGACCCCACCGTCTCCTCGGACCGCCTGGCCCGCCTGCGTCAGAACATGTCCGCCTTCCAGAAGGGCACCGACCGAGGACGGCGCGAGAGCAAACAGCAGACCGACGACACCGACAAGGACGCGTAACAGTGACGAGCACCCCCGACAGCACCGAGCGCGGCACCAAGACCAAGGACATCGACTGGCTGCTCGACGAACTGCTCGAACGAGCGGTCGGCTCGCGGCACGCCATCGTGCTCTCCGCCGACGGTCTGCTGATCGGCCGCTCCCGCGGCCTGGTCAAGGAGGACGCCGAGCACCTGTCCGCGGTGGCCTCGGCGTTCCAGAGCCTGGCGCGGGGCACCGGTCGGCACTTCGGCGGCGGCGAGGTCCTGCAGACGGTCGTCGAGATGGAGAGCGCCTACCTGTTCGTCACGGGCGCCGGGCGCGGCGCGTGCCTGGCCGTCCTGGCCGAGGAGAGCGCCGACGTCGGTCTCATCGCCTACGAGATGAACGTCCTGGTCGAACAGGTCGGACGGTACCTGGACGCCGCACCCAGGCACGAGGGCGCGACCGGGCAATCCACGCGATAGGGGACGGTTATGCCAGCCAACCACGAGCAACGACCGGCGGACGGGGCGCCGCCACCCGCGGGGGCCGAGGAAGCGGGTCCCCTCGTCCGCCCGTACGTGATCGCCCAGGGCCGCGACCACGCCGACAGCGTCAAGCTCGACATGATCAGTGTGGTCATCGCCGCCAAGCGGGCGGAGATCGACGAGATGGCGCTCGAACCCGAACAGCTCCGCATCCTGGAGCTGTGCCGGCGCCCCCTGTCGGTGGCCGAGGTGTCCGCGCACCTGGACATCCCGGTCGCCGTCGTCAAGGTCCTGCTGAGCGACCTCCTCAACCGCGGCCTGGCCCTGGCCCGCGCACCCTACACGGCAAAGAGCCCGGTCAGCCGGGACGTACTCCAGGCGGTTCTCGATGGCATCCAGCGACTCTGACGACACCCAGGCCCCGGTCCCGTCGGCGCTCAAGATCCTGGTGGCGGGCGGTTTCGGCGCCGGTAAGACCACGATGGTCGCATCGGTGAGCGAGATCGCGCCGCTCAGCACCGAGGAGGTGATGACCGAGGCCAGCTACGGCATCGACGACCTGTCCGGTGTGGAGGCCAAGACGACCACCACGGTGGCGCTCGACTTCGGCCGCATCACCATCAACGACAGCCTCGTCCTGTACCTGTTCGGCACGCCCGGGCAGGAGCGGTTCTGGTTCATGTGGGACGAACTCTCCGAGGGCGCGCTGGGCGCGATCGTCCTCGCCGACACCCGCCGGCTGGAGACCTGCTTCGCCGCGGTCGACTTCTTCGAGCGGCGCGGCGTGCCCTTCGTGGTGGCGGTCAACTGTTTCGAGGGCGCCCACGCCTACGAGCCGTCGGAGGTGCGCGACGCCCTCAGCCTGGACCCGGGCATCCCCGTGGTCCTGTGCGACGCACGGGAGCGCCAGTCCTCCAAGGAGGTCCTGTTGACGCTGGTCAACCGGGTGGCGGAGCGCATGGCCGCCTGACGCGTGTCCTCGCGGCCCCGCGCCGCGCTCGCCCGGCCGTCACCGCGCCGCGCTCGTGCCCGCCCGGTCGGCACCCCGGAGGGACCCCGGAACTCTTGTACACACGGGGCTTCCAGGTAAAGTTCGGGCCGTGAATCGTTCCACCACAGGACGATCGCGGCGCAGACCACCGTCCGACCGGGCGGGGCCACGAGGGTGACGGGAGTTCTCCATGAAGCGGTTCGAGTGGCGTGACCGGGTGGCGGCCATGGACGCCGAGGCCGAGTGCAGGGAGATCGTCCTCATCCTGGGCAGCCACGAGTTCCCGTGGGACTTCGAGCAGGCGCTGGGGCTGGCGCTCTACCGCACCTACGCCGTTCCCAGCATCGGCGGCCTGCTCGGGGAGACCGACGAGTTCACGGGCAGCACGCAGAAGCGCTACGACGACACCGCGCTGATCCTGGGGAACATGGTCCAGCACGGGTTCGAGCCCGGCCCCGGGCGGGACGCCCTGCGGCGGATGAACCAGATGCACCGCTCCTACGACATCGGCAACGACGACTACCGGTACGTGCTGAGCACCTTCGTGGTGATGCCGGTGCGCTGGCTCAACGACTACGGGTACGGGTGGCGGCGCCTGAGCGAGCACGAGATCGCCGCGATCACCCACTACTACCGCCGCCTGGGCCGCTACATGGGGATCAAGGACGTCCCCGAGACCTACGCGGAGTTCCGGGACCTCATGGACGGCTACGAGCGCGAGCACTTCGCCTACAGCGAGGGCGGGCGGCGGGTCTCGGACTCCACCCTCGACCTGATGGTGTCGTTCTATCCGCCGCGCCTGTCCGGGGCCGCCCGCAGGTTCTCCATGGCCATCCTCGACGACTCGCTCATCGAGACCTTCCGCTACGAGCCGCCGAGCAGGGCCTGGCGCCGGGCCGCCGACCTCGCGCTGAAGCTGCGCGCCAAGGTGGTCCGCCGGATGAAGCCGCGCGAGGAGCCGCTGTGGGCGGAGAACAACCCGAACATCCGCAGCTACCCGACCGGCTACGACGTCAACCGGATCGGCACGTTCCCGGCGGGCTGCCCGGTCGCGCACGACGTCGACCCGGTCGGCAACGAGGAGCTGGACCGCCAGGGGGCCGGTTCCAAGGAGTGAGCCCCCGGACCCCGGGCGCCCTGGTCAGCGGCCCAGGCGGCGCCACAGGGGGCGCGGCATGAGCCGCATCCCCGCGAACACCGGCCGCAGGACGCGCGGCGCCCACACGGTGGTGGCGCCCGACCGCAGTCCGGCCGCCACGGCGGCGGCGACCTGGCCGGGGGTGGCCGGGAACGGTGCGGGCTCCACGTGCGCCGACATCCGCGTCGGCACGTAGCCGGGCCGCACCACGAGGACGCGGGCGCCCGAGCCGTGCAGGGAGTCGGCCAGGCCTTGGGCGAAGCCGTCCAGGCCCGCCTTGGCCGACCCGTAGACGAAGTTGAACCGGCGGACGCGCACTCCGGCCACGGACGAGACCACCACCAGGGCGCCGTGGCCCTGTTCGCGCAACCGGGCGGCGACGGCCAGGCCCGCCGAGACGTGCCCCGTGTAGTTCACCGCGGCGGCGCGCGCGGCCGAGGCCGGGTCGGCCTCGTAGTCCGCCTGCTCGCCCAGCACCCCGAACGAGTCGACCACCACGTCCAGGTCGCCCACGAGGTCGACGGCCGCCCGCACCGTCGCGGTGTGGGTGTCTGGGTCCGTCGCGTCGAACTCCAGCGAGTGCACGGTCGCGCCCAGGGCGGTCAGGACGCTGGGCGTCGACGTTCCGCCGCGCGCCGCCAGCACGACCTCCCTCGCGCCGTCGCGGACGAGCCGTTCGACGACGGCCAGGCCGATCTCGCTGCGGCCGCCCAGCAGCAGCACGGTCCGTACCGAGCCCACGGAGTCACGCATGGAGGTCCCTTCGGAAGTGTCGGTGGCGACCCGGGCGGTCGCCCGCGTCGGCCGTCGGTCGGCGCTCACACGAGCCGCAGGCGCCGTGCCAGGTCCGAGACCAGGACCCCGGCCGGATCGGCCTTGTCCCGGACCTCACGCCAGGCGGGCAGGTCCGGGTACATGGCGTGCACGGTCTCGGCCCGCGCGCGGCCGTCCTTGGCCAGGTACAGGCGCCCGCCCGCGGCGAGCACGCGCTCGTCGAACCCGTCGAACAGACCGGCGAGCCCGGGCAGCGCCGCGGGCAGGTCCATGGCCAGCGACCATCCCGGGCGCGGGAAGGAGAGCGGCCCCGGCGTCGGCTCGCCCATCCGTTTGAGGACGGCGAGGAAGGACGGCGTGCCCGCGCGGGACAGCTCCCGGGCGATCCCGGTGAGCACGTCCTCGGCGCCGAACGGCACGACGAACTGGTACTGGACGAAGCCGTGCCGGCCGTACATCCGGTTCCAGCCCCGGACCGCGTCGAGCGGGTGGAAGAACGAGGGCAGCGGCTGCGGCTCACCGCGTCTGCGCTCGGGCGCGCCGTGGAAGCGGGCGGCGTTGAACGCCCCCGCCGTCCAGCGGTTGAGCAGGCCCGGCGGGGCCCAGGGCGGCGCGGTCAGCCGGGGGGACGGGCTCAGCCGCAGCGGGTCGGCGCGCAGCGCCCGGGGCAGGTCCGCGGGCAGGGCGTGGTGGGCCCGGGTGAGCACGCCCCGGCCCAGGGCCCGTCCGCGGGCGAGCAGGTCCAGCCAGCAGACGGAGTAGTGGGCGTCCTCGCGCGACATCAGGTCCAGCGTGGCGTCGAGGTCGCCGGTGCGGTCGGTGTCCACGCGCATGTACGCGGTCCGCACCGGGCGGACCGCCACGGTCGCGGCGGTGACCACGCCGGTGAGGCCCATGCCGCCGACCGTCGCCCAGAAGAGGTCGGACTCCTCGCCGTCGGGGGTGAGCGGGCGGCGGCGACCGTCGGGGGTGAGCAGGGTGAGGGAGCGCACGTGCGCCCCGAAGGAGGAGTCGCGGTGGTGGTTCTTGCCGTGCACGTCCGCGGCGATCGCCCCGCCCAGCGTGACGTACCCGGTGCCGGGCATCACGGGCAGGACGTACCCGCGGCGCAGCAGGTGGGCGGCCAGGCGGCCCAGGGCGGTGCCCGCGGGGGCGGTGACGGTGCCGCGCCCGGCGTCGAGCCGTGGGGGCCCGGTCAGGTCGCGGCAGTCCAGGACGAGTCCGCCGGCGGCCTGCGCGGCGTCGCCGTAGGACCGGCCGAGCCCGCGCGGCAGGGCGCCGCGCGGTCCGGCCTGGGCCAGGGCGTCGGCCACCTGCGCGACGGTGCGCGGACGGACCACGTGGGCGGCGGTGGGCGCGGTGCGCCCCCACCCGGTGAGCAGCGTCGGACGAGTCAAAGGTAGATCCCCAGTCCGACCAGGGCCACGAGGGCGGCGAGGATCGCCTGGAGCGGCCGGTCGCGCAGCGCGACCTCCTCGGGTTCCTCACCGACGCCCCGGTCGACGAGCAGGTTGTAGCGGAGCACGAACATGATGAAGGGAACGATACTGACCGCGTGGAAGGCGGTGTGCGCCGCCGGTTCCAGGGCCCACACGCAGTAGGTGACGATCATCGCGGCCGAGACCGTGGTGCGGGTCTGGGTGAGGTAGGAGACGGAGTAGCCGCGCAGCGTCTCGCGGGCAGCCAGGGGCGCGGGGGCGGCGGAGCCGTCGGAGGCGGGGTCTCCGGGGGCCGGGGCGGCGGAGGCGGCGTGCGCGGCGCGCAGCTCGGCCTCGCGTTTGCCGACCACCACGAGCAGGGCCGCCAGGGACACCACGATCACGAACCAGGTGGTGAGGGGGACCCCGACGACCACCGCGCCCGCGACCGCGCGCAGGACGTGGCAGGCCGACACCGCGACCAGGTCGCACACGACGACGTCCTTGAGGAAGCGCGTGTAGGCGAGGGTGAGCACGACGTAGCAGGTGAGCACGAGGGTCAGCCCGGGATTGCCGAACAGCAGGGAGGCGGGTGGGACGACGGCGACCAGGACGACGCCCGCCGTCACGGCGACGGGGACGGGCAGCTCGCCCGAGGCCACCGGACGGGCGCGCTTGCGTTCGTGGGCGCGGTCGCGCTCGACGTCCCGGACGTCGTTGAGCAGGTAGGTACCGGCGGCCGCCAGGCAGAAGAGGACGAAGGCCACCGCGCACGCGATCAGGGCCGAGGGCTGGCCGAGGGCGCCTGCGGCCGCCGGGGCGGCGAACACCAGGAGGTTCTTGAGCCACTGGCGGGGGCGGCAGGCGCGCAGCAGGGCCAGGGGCAGGGAGCGGACGGAGGGTGCGCGGCCGTCCCGTCCGGGGCCCGAGAGGCCGGCGGGACGCGCGGGCTCGACCGAAGCGGTGGGGTCCGCGGAACGCGCGGCGGCTCCGGGCTCGACCGGTTCGACGGGACGCGTGGAGTCGACAGGTTCTACGAGCTCGGCGGCACGCGCAGCGGCATCGGCCTCGACGGGGCGCACGGCCCCGACGGGCGCCGCCGCGGTCCCGTGCCGAAGGTCCCTCCGGTGGCCCACTGGTGAGGACATGTCCGCTCCCGTCGTCGTCGCTGCCGGAGACGGCCGCGCCGCCGGTACACCGGGGGTCTGGTGTACCGGCGGCCGGCCGCCGGGGGGAGAGTGCGGTGTCCCCAGGTCGGGTTCCGCGGAAGGTGCTAGTGGGCGCCGCGGCGTCCGGCGATCAGCAGGACGGTCGCGATGGCGATGAGGCCGACACCGATGATGAGCGACCCCACGGGGACGGTGGTGCGCAGCAGGGGCAGCAGCGTCCGGCCCTGTTCGGAGCTCTCGATCTGGCCCTGCACGCTCGCGTCGTTGAAGGTGAGCTCGCCGCTCAGGAGGGTCAGGACCTCTTCGCCCTCGTAGACCACGGCCCGGTGCTGGTCCTCGCTGACCTTGATGGGCGAGCCGGTCACGGCGTCGACCCAGTAGGTGCGCTCGATCGAGAACTGCTCGTCGCCGGTGATGTCGCCGTCGCCCTCCAGGCCCGCCACGGAGCGCGGGATGGTGCGCTCCCCGACGGTGGTCGGCTCGACGGTCTGGACGTAGCGGTAGGTCTCGACGCCCTCGATGTCCTCGACGCCCTGGAACTCCATCGGGACGACTTCCTGGACGGTGGTCTCGAAGAAGTCGTAGTCGCGCTGCTCCGGGAAGAAGGGGAACTTCCACAGGATGCCGGCCTGGGTGGTGGCCTCGTCGTTGATCATGGCGTCGCAGCAGTCGACCGCCTCGCCGGTGACCCGGTCGTGTCCGGCACGGCGGCTGGTCGAGGAGATGGCGAAGTCGGTCTCGGCGTCCTTGATCCAGGTGAACTGGTCCCAGACGACGGTGTCGTCCGTACTGGAGGCCACGTCGGCGCGGATCGTCGAATGCGCTTCCACCCGGGCGTTCTCGACCGCCTCCACGTCCTCGATGTTGAAGTAGTCGACCTCTCCTTCGTTGACGGTTTGACTGTAGTAGTCCAGAGGAGTCTTCATCAGGGAGCTCGACATCCACGTGCGCATCATGGGTGCGAAGGCGAGAAAGAAGACCCCCAGCGCGATGAGAACGACCGCAACGGTACGGCGCATGTGCCCTCCTGGGCGGATGAGAGTCCGGTTCTGGATCTGGAACGGGGTGGATCGGATCGGCGTGAGCGGGGGCGGGTGGAACTAGCTTCAGTTCCGGTAGAGTACTGCCCAGTAGTGAACGACGTCACCAGGGCGTGTCTGAATTTTTATAACACGTTCTAGTGAGACGCGTTTCGACGCGCCCCCGCGCTGGAAGGTCCCATGGAGCGCACCCTCTCCCCGACCGCGGACCGTCTGCTGCCCCAGGTCGACGGACGCCACGAGAGCCTCGACGGCATCCGCGCGGCGGCCGCCCTGATGGTCCTCTTCTTCCATGTCGCCACCGAGACCGGCGACTCCCTGGCCCCCGGTGTCGTGGGCGCCTTCCTGGGCGCCCTCGACGTGGCCGTCCCCCTCTTCTTCGCGCTCTCCGGCGTCCTGCTCTTCCGGCCGTGGGCCCGTGCCGCCCTGGAGGGCGACCGCGGACCGCGCGCGCTGCCCTACCTCTGGCGGCGCGCCGTGCGGGTCCTCCCCGCCTACTGGGTGGTGGCCGTGGCCGCGCTGCTGCTGTACTCCCGCGCCGAGCTGAACCTCCGTCACTGGCTGGAGGTGCTGACGCTGACCTTCCCCTTCGACACCGACCCGCCCTGGCTCGGCACCGGGCCGTACGGCCTGGGGCAGATGTGGAGCCTGTCGGTCGAGGTCAGCTTCTACCTGCTGCTTCCGCTGCTGGCCCTGGCCCTGTCCCTGTGGGCCCGGCGCGGCCCCACCACGGACGTGCGCGGCCGGCGCCTGCTCATCGGCCTGGCCGCCATGGCGGTGCTGTCCTTCGCCGCCCTGGTGCCGCAGTTCTATCCGGAGTCGCGCGAGTACATGCACGCGTGGCTGCCCCGGGCGCTGGGCCTGTTCGCGGCCGGCATGGCCCTGGTCGTCCTGTCGGAATGGGCCCATCGCGAGCCCGGCCCGGACGGGCCCGTACGGCGCGTGTGCCGGACGATCGCCGCCTCCCCGGGAGTCTGCTGGCTCGTCGCGGGCGCGTTCCTGGCGATCAAGGCCACACCGGCCTCCGGCAGCCGCTTCATCGGCGCCGGGGACATCTGGAGTTCGGCGGTGGACTCCGCGACCGGCATCGGCTTCGCGTTCTTCGTCCTGGCCCCGGCCGCTCTCGCGCCGCGTCCCACGGCCGCCCCGCTCCCCCTGCGCCAGGCCGAGGCCTGGACCGGCGGACGGTGGCTGGACTCGCTGCTGCGCCACCGGACGGTCCAGTTCCTCGCGCGGATCTCCTACGGGGTGTTCCTGTGGCAGTTCGTGGTGCTCTACCTGTGGCGCGACTTCACCGGGCAGGACATCTTCACGGGTTCCTTCCTCCTGGACACGGTCCCGGTGACCGCCGGCACGATCCTGTTGGCCATGGCCACCCACCGGTGGGTGGAGGAGCCCACCCGGCGGTGGTCGCGGCACCACGGACCCGGCTCCACGCCCAAGCGGGCGGCCGGCGCGAGCGGCTGAGAGGGGACGCCTACCCGTCCGCGGGCTCCCCGCCCTCGGTGCGGTCGTCCTGCTCGGGGTCCCAGGGATTGCCCTCCACCGCGGGGGCCATCGTGCCGATCGACACCCAGGTCACGCACACCTCGTCCACGGACGTGTACAGCGCCAACTGGTCGCCCGCCGCGCCCACGGGGACGTACCAGGTGCCGTTCTCCTCGGCGGCCGGCAGCTCCACGTCGAGCCAGTCGTCGCCCAGCGCCACGGCGATCTCGGTCCCGTCCTCGGCCTTGTAGCCGACGGTGACGACCTGGGGCGGTCCACCCTCGGCCCTGACCGGCCAGGCCATGAGCCCGTCCCAGGACTCGATGCACTCGTCGCCCCCGCCGGGGCCGAACACGTAGCTGTTGTCGGAGGGGCGGGCCGGGACCAGGTAGCCGCCGTCGTTGAACACGTAGGCCCGGTCGGACTGCTCCGGTGAGCTCATCCGCTCGGCCGTGTCGGGGGCGGCCAGCGGCGCCAGGACGTACGAGCTCATCCGCCGGTGGCCGTTCCACTCCAACACGATGTCCTCGGGGACGGGACGGGAGTAGAGGCCGCCCTCCTCCGGAACTTCGTCCATCGCCACGCGCACCGTGTCCAGGTACCACCGGAGCCGGTCACCGCTGAGCGTGTCGGCGTAGGAGACGGTGGAGTACACCGCCGCCGCCGCGTAGACCGCCGTGGCCAGCACGGCGGCGGCCCGGGTGGCGCGGCCCGGGGCCGCTCCGGACGCCACCCGGCCCACGGAGGCGCGGGCGCGCTCCTCGCGGGTCGGCAGGAAGGCCAGGGCCAGGCACAGCGCGAACACCAGGGCCGCGTCGGCCACGTACCGCGGATCGGCGGCGGCCACCTCCTGGAAACGCCCGCGCGCCACGATCGTCGGGACGATGTCCACGACCACGATGTAACCGAGCAGGACCGTCCAGGCCCGCCACGCGCGCCGGCGCAACCACAGGCTGGCCAGCACGATGACGCCGAACACGACCCAGGACACCAGCACGATCTCGCCGCGCGCGTCGATCAATCCGCCGGTCGGAGTGACGGGCGACCACTCCAGCGGCCCGCCCAGCGCACCGACGGGGAAGACCTCGGTGAGCAGTCCGCGCACCATGGCCATCGCGGGTCCGTACTCCGGCACGCCCGCGCCCTCGCTGCCGTCCCCCGCGCGCATCCGGCCCAGGTACAGGACGGTGTAGGCGCCGAAGAGGACCGCCATCAACGTCCAGAAGGACCGGTGCAGCGCCCACGCCCGGCGGGCCGCGGTGACCGGACCGCCGGGGTAGAGCGCGGCGACGGCGACCGCGAAGAGCAGCAGCGGCAGGAACATCGCCTTGACGTTGAACAGCATCGCGAAGCCGACGGCGAGCCCCGCCCACAGCGCGAACCGGCGGTCGGAGGTGCGCAGGTAGCGGACCGTCCACAGCAGGGCGAACACCATGCCGAGCTGGAGCGGCACCGCGTTGAGGGCCGCGGACCACCAGCCCAGGACGGGGACGGTCAGCGGGGCCAGGGCGTAGACGGTGACGGGCACCAGGAGGGCCCAGCGGCGGCCGAACAGCTCCCACAGCAACCGGAGGAAGCCGACCAGCGCCGCCGTCTGCAGGGCCAGCATGATCCCGGCGCTCACCCACCAGTTGAACGGCCAGAACGCGGTCTGGAGGTAGACCAGGAACAGGCCGCCCGGCATCAGGTGGCCCTTGTGCAGGCCGAACAGGTACTCCGGGCTCAGGTCGCTGGCGTGGGCGCCGGCGAAGAACAGGAAGTCGTCCTCGACGAAGTAGGACGCCTGGAGGAGGTGGACCTTGAGTCCCACCGCGCCCACGATGAGGAGGAGGGCGACCAGGAGGACCCGGTCGCGCATCAGCGCGAGGGCGGAGGCAGGCGGCATCGGTCTCTCCACGCCATAGGTTGGCCAACCCGGACAAGGGATGTCAGAATACAACACGTTCCAGTTTTGCCCTTGACTGTTATCGCAGGCCGTGACGTTCCGTTCGGGCGGAACGAGAACAAGCTTCAGAAACCGTGGAGGTGGGCCGGTGGGGCTCGAACAGGTACGCCGGGACTGGACCCGGCTGGGTTCCACCGACGCGCTGTGGGCGGTGTGCGTCGACCCGGGCAAACGCGACGGCGGATGGGACGACGACGAGTTCCTCGCCTCGGGGCGGGCCGAGATCGATCCCGCCCTCGCCCGGCTCGATGAGCTGGGCGCCCGCCCGGGCCGCGGCCGCGTCCTGGACTTCGGCTGCGGCGCGGGACGCCTGTCCAACGCGCTGGCCGCCCACTTCGAGCGGGTCGACGGCGTCGACATCTCCGCACCCATGTTGGAGCAGGCCCGCCGCCTGGACCGGTCCGGCGGCCGGATCACCTTCCACCTCAACGAGCGCCCCGACCTGTCGCTGTTCGAGGACGACACCTTCGACCTGGTCTACACCGACCTCGTCCTGCAGCACCTGCCGCCCGAGCTCGCCGAGGGCTACCTGCGGGAGTTCGCCCGCGTCGTGCGCCCGGGCGGCGCCCTGGTGATCGGCGTGCCCGAGTCCGAGCGGCGCACGTTCAAGGGCCTGGTCTTCCGCTACGCCCCCTGGCCGCTGGTGGCGCTGGCCCAGCGCGTGGTCCTGCGCTACCCGGCCCCGATGCGGATGCACACGCTGGCCACCGAGCGGATCGCCGCGCTGGTGCCCCAGGGGCGGATCCTGGCCTCGGACGAGTACTGGGGCGGTGACCACTGGCGCCACCTGCGCCACTACGTCGCACTGGAGGGGGACGCGTGAGCGCGACCGGCACCCGGACCGACGGCACGGTCCCCTTCCGTGCCACGCTCGGCCGCTCGGTGGGACTGTTCTCCGCCTTCCGCAGGGAGCAGTCCGACCCGGCGTTCTTCTACGGAACGCTGGCCCACGACACCGTGGCCCAACTGCGCTCCTACACACCGTTGGACGACCGCCTGGTGGTCGACGTGGGCGGCGGCCCCGGCTACTTCGCCGACGCGCTGCGCGAGGCCGGGGCCCGGTGCCTGTGCGTGGACTCCGACGCCCACGAGATGCGGCTGCACGGCCGCGACGCCGACCTGCACGCGGTCCAGGGCAGCGCGCTCGACCTCCCCCTGCACACCGGCTCGGTGGACGTGTGCTTCTCCTCCAACGTGCTGGAGCACGTGCCCGACCGGACCAGGATGGCCGACGAGATGGTCCGCGTGACCCGGCCCGGCGGCCTGGTCTACCTGTCGTACACGCTGTGGCTCTCGCCGTGGGGCGGCCACGAGACCTCGCCGTGGCACTACCTCGGCGGCTCCTACGCGGCCGAGCGCTTCACGCGCAAGCACGGCCGCCGGCCCAAGAACGACTTCGGCCGCAGCATGTACGCCGCCCACGCCAAGGAGATGATCCGCTGGGCGCGCGGCCGCGGCGACGTGACGGCGGTCGACATCCGGCCCCGCTACCTGCCCGACTGGATGCGGCCGATCGTCCACGTGCCGTTCCTGCGCGAGGTCGTCACCTGGAACCTCCTCCTGGTCCTGCGCAAGCACTGAGGCGGGTATCTCACCCGACCCGGACCCGTGTGCCTCGCTCTCGACCTCGCATCGGTGGTGGTCGTTCTTGTGCTGTGCCGAGGTCTCGCGGTGCGGGGAGTCGCTGTCGCCATATCCGTTCTCCTGTCCTGGGGGCTCCCTGTGTTCCCCTTTCTGGTCTGGATCCTCTCCTTGTCCCTCGGGGCTCCGGTGTGAGGCGGACCAGCGACAGGAGCCGGGAGCACAACGACGCCGTCGGCCTCCGTTAGGCTGACGCGGTTCCGAGTCTCCTCCCCGATGGGTGCGGTCATGCCCGAGTCCCTCACGCGTTCCTCCCGGCCCGAGGAGTCCGCCCGCGACGCCCTCATCTGGTGGTGTCCGCGCGTGTTCGCCGTGACGGGCTGGGCATGGACGCTGTGGCCCTACTCGCCGCTCCTGGCCCTCATCGCCGCCACGGCCCTCGCCGCCCTGCTCTTCGTGCTCCGTGCCCCGCACGACCTGCCCGACCTGCCCGCCCGCACCTCCCTGCGGGCGGTCCTCGCGGGCGACCTGCTCACCGTCACGGCCGCGGTCACGGCGGTCTGGGGCGCGTGGTCGCCGTTCCCCTCGCTCCTCGTACTCATCGCGTGCGTCGTGGTCCTGGCGGCCCTGTCGCTGCGTCTCCAGGTGTGGTCGGACCTGCGCTCCGCCCCCAGTGGCCCCGCGACGCACCGGATCACCGCGCCCACCGCCCTCCTCACCGCCCTGGTCCTCATCGCCGGGCAGATCGGCGTGCTCACCTCCGATCCCGTCCGCGACGCGCTCGCGTGCACCACGTACCGGCCCAAGGGCGACCCGGAGCCGTGGGACACCGCCGAGCCGGCGGCCTCGACGCCGACCGCGGAGGTCTTCCCGGGGGAGCCCGTATGGCGGTTGGAGACCGAAGGCGGGACCCGGGTGGTCGGCGGCTCCCCGCAGGTCGTGACCCTCGCCGATCCTGAAGGCTTCACCGCGCTCTCCGCCACGGACGGACGGGCGCTGTGGCGGGTCGACGTGGCCGACCTGCGGCGGCTGCGCTCCGACGCGGGTCCGGGCGGGTACGAGACCGATGACGTACACCACGTCGACGGGACGGTGCTCGTGGCCTTCCCCAGGGCGCTGGTGGCCTTCGACGAAGCCACGGGCGCCCCGGTCTGGTGCGCGGAAGGACCCTCCCAGGTCGTGCCGGCGCCGCCGCACCGGTTCCTCGGCCTCATCGACTCCGACCGCGCCCGCTGGGGGCTGTTCGACCTCGCGGACGGCTCCCTCGTCGCCGAACTGCCGGACCGCCCCGCGTCCGCGCGGATCCTGCCCCAGGAGGAGGACGAGGAGGCCGAGGTCCAGGTCGGGGACGGGCGGGCCGCCGTCTGGCGCGGCTCCAGCCTGTCCGTCTACGGCCTCGACGACGGCGAACTCCTGTTCCACCTGGGCGACGCACGCCCCCGCGCGAACGAGGACCGGGAGGAGCCCTACCACCGGTCCATCCGCGCGGTCCGCACTGTCGGCGGGGTGACCGTGGTCTCCTTCGAGCCGATGATGTCCTACTACGCCCGGGAACCCGAACGTCCCGGCGACACCACCGACAACAACGGGGTGCTCGCCGCCTACGACGAGGACGGCACCGAACTCTGGAACTCGGCCGGCAGCGGGAGGATCGAGACGGGCGGCCCCGTGGTCGGCACCTCGATCGGCTCCTGTCCCTCAGGCCTGGGCGACGTGTTCCTGACCGAGCGCACCGTTGCCCGCGGTGAGGAGCACACCTACGCCGTCCGGGCCGAGGACGGGACCGTGGTCTGGTCGTCCTCCTCCGAGGACGCCGTGCCCTGGTGGTCCACCGAAGAGGACGAGGGGGAACCCTACTTCTCGTGCCCGACGAAGGGGGCGGTGATCGACGGGCGCCTGTACCGGCCCGACGGGGGCAGCGCCGACGCGGAGGGATACCTGTGGACCCAGCGCCTCCGCGGCGTCGAACGGCTCGGGCTCGTCGGGGACGGGCTCCTGGTCGTGGACCTCGACGGCTTCACCTTCCACACCCTGGCCGAGGACGCGGACCGCACCGCCGGGTAGCCCGGCGCCCCACCCTCGGGCAGCTTCCGACCCGATGGCTCAGCCGCCCCGGCGGCCGGTGTCAGCCGCGGTCCAGCTTGGCCTGGGCCTTGCGGGGCGAGCGGGCGTGGCGGCCCATCCCGGCGAACGGGCACTCCTCGCGCCGCAGGTCCAGGGAGAAGAGGCGCGGTGACTCCAGCCCGTCCAGCTCCTCCCAGGTGATCGGTGCCGCGACCGGCGCCCCGGGCCTGGCGCGTACCGAGTACGGGGCCACCGCGAGCTGGTCGCGGCCGTTGCGCAGGTAGTCCACGAACAAGCGGCCGCGCCGGGCGGCCTTGCGGAACCGGGTGGTGCGCTCCTCCGGCCGCCGGGCGGCCACCCGGTCGGCGATTCGCTCGGCCAGGGCGCGCACCTCCTGGTCGGTGAGCTCGGGCCGCAGCGGGGAGTGCACGTGCAGTCCCTTGGATCCCGTGGTCATCACATAGGCGGCCAGCCCCAGGGCGTCCAGCTCCTCGCGCACGTCCCACGCCGTGGCCTTGCACGCCTCGAAACCGGCGGCCGTGTACTCGGGCGGGTCCAGGTCGAGCACCATGCGGTCCGGCAGGCCCAGGTTCGGTTCCTTGGACAGCCACGTGTGGACCTCGATCGCCGCCTGGTCGGCGCACCAGACCAGGGTCGCCGCGTCCTGGCACTGCATCATCGAACCGTTGGCGGTCTCGACCGTGCGCACCCACGAGGGCGTCGAGGGGTGCTTGACGAAGAAGCCGCCCGCGTCGATCCCGTCAGGGAACCGCTGGAGGGCGGCCGGCCGGTCGCGGATCTGCGCCAGCATCAGCGGTGCGATCCGCGCGTAGTACTCCGCGAGGTCGGCCTTGGCCGCCCCGCCCTCCTCGAACAACGGTTTGTCCGGCCTCCGCACCCGCACGGTCCGGCGGCCGGCCCTCACGTCAGTGCTCATCGCTCCCCCGCTCGGAGTCGGCGTGCGCTCCGTCTACCCGGCCCCCACCACGGGAAACCCTCGGCCGGGGCGAGGCCCCCGCCGACCCGCGACACCGTCGGCCCGACCGGCCTGCCGGTAGACCCGGCCGACACCCGGCCCGGCCGACACCCGGCCGCCCCCGCCGACCCGACCGACGCCCTACTCCCGGATCCAGGCGGCCAGACGGTCCATGTACGCCCGGCCCTCCTCGACGGAGGTGAACCTCGGCGGGACCTCCGGGAGGTCCGCCATCTTCTCGGGCCGGTGTCGACGGGCCAGTTCCCGGTACTCCGCGAGAAGGGCGTCGGTCTGCCGGTGGAGTTCGTCCAGCACCCGCCGCTCCTCTCCCGCCCGTCGCTCCTCCCGCTTCCTTTCCTGCTCAGGAGTCAGCGCTTCCGGCTCCTGCCGCCTCCTGAACCACTTCAGCACCACGTTCACCGCTCCCGTTCGATCCGCCGAGACGCCCACGCTAGCGCGGCCGGCCCGAACGCACGACGCCCGGCCGGGGCGGACCCGGCCGGGCGTCGTACTCGAAGCGCGTGGGACTACTTGCGCTTGTTGATCTCCTCGGTCAGCTGCGGAGCGACCGTGTGCAGGTCGCCCACGACACCGAAGTCGGCGAGCTCGAAGATCGGCGCCTCGGGGTCCTTGTTGACCGCGACGATGTTCTTCGAGGTCTGCATGCCCGCGCGGTGCTGGATCGCGCCGGAGATGCCCAGAGCCACGTACAGGTTCGGGCTGACCGTCTTACCGGTCTGACCGACCTGGAACTGGTTCGGGTACCAGCCGGAGTCGACGGCGGCGCGGGAGGCGCCGACGGCGGCACCGAGCGAGTCGGCGAGCTTCTCGACGACCGTGAAGTCGTCCGAACCCACACCGCGGCCACCGGAGACCACGATCGCGGCCTCGGTGAGCTCGGGGCGCTCGCCCTGCTCCTGGACGACGCGCTCCACGACCTTGGCGGACCTGGCGGCGTCGGAGATCTCGACCGAGACGGCCTCCTCGGTCGCGGCACCGGCCGCGGCCTCGGGAACGACCGAGTTCGGGCGGACCGCGACGATCGGCACGCCGGTCGCCACACGGGCGTGCGTGACCGTGGAGCCACCGAAGATGCTGTGCTCGGTGACCACCTCGGCGGTCACGTCGACGACGTCGGTGAGCACGCCCGAGCCCAGCTTCACGGCGGTGCGGCCGGCGATCTCCTTGTTCTCGGCGGTGGCCGAGACGAGGATCGCGGCGGCGGACTTCTCCTGCGCCAGCTTGGCGAGCAGCTCGGCCTTGGGCGCGACGACGTAGTCGTTGAGCTCGGCCGCCGCGACGTAGACCTTCTCCGCGCCGAACTCGGCCAGGGCGGCCTTGCCGGACTCGGCGCCGTCGCCGATCCACACCGCGGCGGGCTCGCCGATACGGCGGGCGGCGGTCAGCAGCTCGGTGGTGACCTTCTTGACCTGTCCGTCGACGTGGTCGACGAGGACGAGGACCTCAGCCATAATCCTTACCTTCCTGAGTCTCTCGTCGGACCTAGACGAACTTCTTCTCGGAGAGGAAGTCGGCGAGCTTCGCGCCGCCGTCGCCCTCGTCCTTGACGATCGTGCCCGCGGCCCGCGGCGGCGCGGGGGCGAAGTCGACGGTCTCGGTCGTGGCGTTGGCCAGACCGACCTTGCCGGCGTCGATGCCCGCGTCGGCGGCCGACTTCTTGTCGACCGGCTTCTTCTTCGCCTGCATGATCAGCTTGAAGGACGGGTAGCGCGGCTCGTTGATCTTCTCGACGACCGAGACGACCGCCGGGAGCTGCGCCTCGACGACGTCGTAGCCGTAGTCGGTCTGACGCTGGATCTTGACGGCGGTGCCGTCGATGTCGACCTTGCCCGCGAGCGTGAGCTGCGGCAGGCCGAGGTACTCGGCGAGCGCCGCGCCGACGACACCGGTGCGCGCGTCCGTGGACTCCGAGCCCAGCACGACCAGGTCGAACTCCAGGGTGCCCAGGGCCTGCGCGAGCGCGTAGGCGGTCTGGAGCGCGTCCGATCCGTGGAGCGCGTCGTCGTTGACGAAGACGGCCTTGTCCGCGCCCATGGACAGGGCCTTGCGGATGGAGTCCGTGGCCTGGTCCGGGCCCATCGTCAGGATGGTGACCTCGCCGCCGTGCTTCTCCTTGAGAAGGAGCGCCTCTTCGATGGCGTACTCGTCGAGCTCGTTGATGACGCCGTCGGACGCTGCGCGGTCGAGCGTCTTGTCCGCGTCGCTGAGCTTCCGTTCGGTCGCCGTGTCCGGGACCTGCTTGACCAAAACGACAATATTCATGGCCGGTGGCCGACCTCCCTGCACTCGCATGATCCGCCGTCAGGCGGGCGGACGCTGGCGCGCCCCGTACTGCCAACAATGCCGAATGCCGTTCGGTCACTCGACGGCGGGTCCGGTCTTTCGCGTGCGAACCGGCCCCGCGATGTGCTGATACCCAGATGTTACTCGCTAGTAGCTTCAAAGGCCAAGCCACACCGGGATGTTACTTAGGTAACCCTGACCACGTTGACCTCGCGGCCCTCGCAGGGCTCCGCCGGGGCGCGGTCTCCCAGCATGGATGAGTGCGCCCCCAACGCGTACCTCCACCATAGTCACCGCCGGGGGCGGGGCGGCGGGCGCACCACCGCCCAACGGCCGGACGCCCTCCTCCCCGGGGGGAAGAGGGCGTCCTGGCGTCGAGGTGCGGGGCCGAGGGCCCCGTCCGACCGGGCTAGGAGAACCAGTCCGACGGTCCCTGGAGCGGTCCCAGCTCCCACACGGGAGCGGCGCTCAGACCGATGGACAGGATCAGCATCGTCAGCAGGATGAGGCCGACGATCACGCCGATGTACAGGTACAGGTTCCGGAACCTGACCCGCTCCACCAGCCACACCGCCTGGTGCCGCGCCTCGCGGCCGCTGGGCATGATGTAGCTGAGCAGGATCGTCACGAAGATGGCGAAGGCACCGGTGTAGTTGGCGCCCTCGGCCACGTCCATGAGCGAGGCGTAGACCATCCCGACCAGGATGCCCGCCAGCAGGTAGACCAGCCCGAACCCGACCGTGCGCAGCACGCTGCGGCCGAAGGCCACCGGATAGCTCAGCACCATCATCATGCCGTCGGAGCGGCCGGGGCCGCGCTTCTGGACGCGTTCGGCCTGCTGGATCTTGACCTTGTCCAAGGCGCTGAGCCCCGCGATCATCGCGATCCCCAGGATCACGCCGAACCACGGGAACCACAGTGCGACGCCGGCGAACGAGATCATGAGCGGGATCAGCACGAGCGGGTGCATCCGCCAGGACGCTTCCTCGTACTCCTCGTCGTCGTACTCGTCGTCGCCGCCGCGGAAGTAGTCGCCGAACCGGTCGTGGCTGCCCCGGCGGAACCGGCCCAGCAGCCCGCCCCGCTGCTCCTCCTCGTACCCGTCGTAGTCGTAGTCCTCATCGTCGAACTCCTGCGTGCGCTTGGAGCGCCCGCCGTCGTCGACCGGGGTGAGGATGTCGCCGAAGTCGCCCTTGGACAGCGGCGTGTTGAAGAACTGGGTCTGCGGCGCCTGGTTCGAGTAGTCGTCCTCGTACTCGTCCACGTGCCCCCGGCCGCTCTCGACCGGGTCGATCATCATCGTGCCCTGCGGGTCATCGCGTTCGGCGAGACCGCCCGGCTGGATGCGCTGGGTCCCCACCATGTCGTCCGTGCCGACGGGGTCGATCCGCATCGTGCCCTGCGGGTCCGCCAGGTCGTCGGCGCCCGCCGGGCTGATGCGCTGGGTGCCGGCGTCCGGGCCGAGCGGCTCCTGGCGCGCGCCCCAGGCCTGGCGTCCACCGGAGAGGTCGTCGGTCGCCTCGTCATCGGTCTGCCACCCCGTGGCCGCCCGACGCCCACCCGACAGATCGTCCGTGGCCTCGTCATCGGTCTGCCACCCCGTGGCCGCCCGACGCCCACCCGACAGATCGTCGGTCGCCTCGTCGTCCGTCTGCCACCCCGTGGCCGCCCGACGCCCACCCGACAGATCGTCGGTCGCCTCGTCGTCCGTCTGCCACCCCGTGGCCGCCCGACGCCCACCCGACAGATCGTCCGTGGCCTCGTCGTCCATGTTCCAGCCGCCGGAACGGGCGGCGTGCGTACGCGGCTGCTCCGGGGGCACCGACCAGGCGCCGGCCGTGTGCGAGGGGTTCGGGCCGCTCGCGGTGTGCGAGGGCCCCCAGCCCTCGCTGCCCCGGGCCCCGTGGCTGGCCAGGTACCCCGCGGCCCCGCCCATGGCGGCACCGGCGGCACCGGCCGCACCCGCGGCACCGAGCCCCCGGCCGCGGCCACCGGAGCCCGACGACGCGTCGGCCGCGTTCGTCGCGGCGGGGCCGTGCCCGGCGGAGGGGCTGTAGACGGTGTGGCTGCCGGTCGTCCCGGTCGAGCCGCCGGGGTCCTCCGTCCACGGCAGGTCCAGGTTCAGCCGGCTCGCCTCGGCGACGAGTTCGGCGGCGGTGGGGCGCCGGCTCATGCTGCGGGAGACCGCCCGGGTCACCAGCGGACGGAGTGCCTCGTGCATTCCGTCCATGTCGATCTCGCCGTTGAGGATCCGGAAGAAGATCACCTCGAAGGAGCCCGCGCCGTAGGGCGGGCGTCCGGTGGAGGCGAAGGCGACCGTGCCGCCCCAGGCGTGGATGTCCGTCGCCGGACCCAGGTCCGTCCCCTCGATGACCTCGGGCGACAGGTAACTGGGCGTACCCACGAACGTGCCGGTCTGGGTCAGCTTGGCTCCATCGACGGCGTGCGCGATGCCGAAGTCGATGACGATCGGCTCGCCGTTGGAGATGATGACGTTGCCGGGCTTGAGGTCGCGGTGGATGACGTCCACCGCGTGGATGTCCTCGATCGCCCGGGCCAGCCCGGTGATGAAGCGGCTCAGAGCGCGGCCGCGCAGGGGGCCGTGGTCGGTGACGGTCGCGTCCAGCGTGGGGCCGGGGATGTACTCGGTGACCACCCACGGAAGCTCGGCCTGCGTGTCCGCGTCGATGACCTCGGCCACGTTGGGGCTCTGCACGCTGCGCATGGTCTCGACCTCGCGCGCCAGACGCGCCCGCGCGATGTGGTCGCCGGCGACCTCGGGCTTGAGGACCTTCACCGCGACGAACTGCTCGGTCCGGGGGTCCTCGGCCTGGTACACCACGCCCATGCCGCCCGCTCCGATGCGGCGACGGATCACGTAGTGGCCGATGCGCTCCGGCAGCTCCTCGCCCGTGGGGAAACCTGCCGACATTGCCATCGAGAACTCATCCCCTCAAAAGACCGCATACCGCCACGTCCAGCTTATCGGCCGGGGGGATGGGTCACCATTGGCTTGTTCGGCCCGTCCAGGGCCGTGGTGGTCTTCCAGGTCCACCGGTAGGTGGGGGCTCCGGCGACCGCTCCGTCCTCGGACGGCCACCACGAGTATGACGGAAAATCCGCCCCTGCGGTTCCCGCACCGGGTGTCGCACCCGGCCGGAACCGGCCGCCGGGGCGACGGCGGGCGGCGCCCGGTTCGGTCCCGACGGTCTCGATCATGCCAAAAACGGCGGGATCCCACGAGTGGGCGGTGTGGGCGGGGTCGCACCGGACCTCTGCACGGCCCGACCCCGCCCCCACGGCCGGTCAGCGCCCCTGGAAGGTCGCCTTGCCCGGTCCCTCCTCGATGAAGCTGCGCATCCCGCTCTTCTGGTCCTCCGTGGCGAACAGCCCGGAGAACTGCAGCCGCTCGATCTCCAGACCGGTGTCCAGGTCGGTCTCCAGCCCGCGGTCGACGGCCTCCTTGGCGGCGGCCAGGGCGACCGCCGGGCCGTCCGTGTAGCGGGCGGCCATCGCCATCGCCGCGGAGTAGACCTCGGCGTCGGGGGCGACCTCGTCCACCAGGCCGATCCGCAGCGCCTCCTCGGCGCGCACGTGCCGACCGCTGAAGATCATCTCCTTGGCCCGCGCCGGCCCCACCAGGCGCGGCAGGCGCTGGGTGCCGCCCGCGCCCGGGATGACGCCCAGCTGGATCTCCGGCTGACCCAACCGGGCCTTCTCGCCCGCCACCCGGAAGTCCGCGCACAGGGCCAGCTCGCAGCCGCCGCCCAGGGCGTAGCCGCTGATCGCCGCCACCACGGGCTTCGGGATCCGGGCGACGGCGGTCAGGGCGTCCTGCAGCGCACGGGAGTACTCCCGCATCTGCGCGGCGCTCAGCTCCGCCATCTCCTTGATGTCGGCGCCGGCCACGAACGCCCGCTCACCGCCGTAGAGGACCACCGCGCGCACCGACTCGTCGGCCGAGACCCGGGTCGCCGCGACCGCGATCTCCCCCGTCACCTGGCCGTTCAGCGCGTTCAGGGCCTTGGGCCGGTCGATCCGGACGACGGCCACGGCCGGATGCTCCGGATCGGTCTCCACCCGCACGAACTCGCCCACGAACTCCACCTCTTCACCTTCGACGACTGTGTCCCTGGCTGTCCTACCACCCTCATCACGAGAACAGCAGCACCAGGGTGCCCAGCCGTGCGGAGCATCCGTAGGCCGCCACCAGCAGGAGCGCGGATCCGGCGATCAACAGGGTGTCGGCCGCCCGCCAGCGGCTGCGGCGCGCGTGCGAGCGCCGCCCGGTCCCGAAGGCCCGGGCGTCCATCGCCATGGCCAGCAGCGTCCCGGTCCGGATGGACCGCACCAGGAGCGCGAACAGCCGTCCGAAGAAGAGCCGGACCACCGCCACCGGGTTGACCCCGGCCTCCAGGCCGCGCGCCCGCCTGGCCAGGGTGATGGTCCGCCACTGGTGGGCGAGCAGCGGGATGAGCCGCAGGGCCGCCAGCACGCCCATGGCCGGCCGCTCGGGCAGCCGGAGCCGCTGTACGAGCCCGTCGGACATCTCCGTGGGGTCGCTGCTGACCGCCGCCAGCAGGCCGGGCAGGGCGATGGCGAGCAGCCGGACCGCCGCCCCGATCGCGCCGGAGACGCCCTCCTCGCCGTACAGGTAGTTGACCAGCCCGCTGGACAGGCCCATCAGGATGAACGGGCCGCCCAGGACGAGCAGCGTGCGCCGGTCGATCCCGCTGAACGGGACCACCAGCAGGACGGCGGCCAGCACCACGCCGCCGGTCACCGCGTCCACGGCCGGGACGAGACCCAGGGCCAGGACGAGCGCGGCGAGCAGTTTGGCCGCCGGGTTCAGGCCGGTCAGCCAGGCCCGGGCGCCGCCCTCGCCGGGGGCGGCCACGGTCGGCGCGTCCCCCGTCCACCGCGCGGCCCCCTCACCCGGCACGGCCGCCGTCTCCGCCGGGGTCTCCCTGCCGCTCATCGCTTCTCCTCCGCCACGCGGGCCGCGGCCGACTCCGGTACCGGCTCCGTCTCGGCCCGGCCGTCGGCCACGAGCACACGCGTGTCGGCGAACCGGCGCAGGAGCAGTTCGTCGTGCGTGGCCATCAGGACGGCCCGGCCCTGCGCGCGCAGGGCGCCGAGCAGCTCCACCAGCTCGGTCCACGTCCGGGTGTCCTGGCCGAAGGTCGGCTCGTCCAGCACCAGGACGTCGGGAGCCCGGGTGGGGCCGGAGCTGAGCGCGGTCGCGACCGACAGCCGCCGCTTCTCGCCGCCGGAGAGCGTGTAGGGGTGCACGTCGGCGAGCGCGGTCAGCCGCAGGCGTTCCAGCAGCTCGTCCACCCACGCCGTGGTCTCGGCCTCGCCCACCCCGGCCCGCAGCGGGGCGAACCGCAGCTCGTCGCGCACGGTGGCGGTGACGAACTGGTCCTCCGCGTGCTGGAACACCGTCCCCACGTGCCGGGCGAGCCGCGCGGCGGGCCAGCGCCGCAGCGGGCGCCGGTCCGCCTCGGCCAGCGGGCCGCGCGGCAGCACGGCCCCCCTCCGCGGTGCGGCGAGCCCGGACAGCAGGGTCAGCAGGGTGGACTTGCCCGCCCCGTTGGGGCCGGTGAGCGCGGTCGCCGTCCCCGCCCGCACGTCCAGGTGGACGTCGGAGAACACCGTGCGGGAGAGGCTGTGGCCGGAGGCCATCCGTTGAGGGGGGCAGCCCCTCCCCCCGCGTAGCGGCGCCGGGGCGATGGTGGGCGACGGGCGGGCGGGGCGGACGCCCAGCTCCCGGGGCGTGCGCGCGGCCACCCCGACGGCCGCCAGCACGCTCCCGCCGCCCGGGACCGGGTCCAGCCGGGGCCGCGGTTCGACGCCGGGCACCCACACGCCCTGGTCGGCCAACGACCTCCCGTGCTCGGCGAACACCGCGTCCGGCGGGCCGTCGGCGACCACACCCGCGCCGGGCTCCACCACCACGACCCGGTCGACCAGGTCGACGACCTCGGCCACGCGGTGCTCGACCAGCACCAGCGTGGCCTCGGTCGCGGCGAGGACGCGGGCCAGGACCTCCCGCACCAGCGCGGCGCCGGCCGGGTCGAGGTTGGCGGTCGGCTCGTCCAGCAGCAACAGGCGGGGGCGCATCGCCAGCGCTCCGGCGATGACCAGGCGCTGCTTCTCACCACCGGAGAGGGCGCCGGTGGAGTGGCGCGGCCCGTAAGGGAAGCCGACGTCGGCCATCGCCTCCTCCACCCGCGGCCAGATCAGCGCCGGGTCCATCCCGAGGTTCTCCGGCCCGAAGGCGACGTCGTCGCCCGCCCGGGCCATCACCAGCTGGGTCTCGGGGTCCTGGCTGACCAGGCCGACCACGCCCCGGCGGCGGTCGGCGGGCTCGCCGTCCACGCGCAGGACGCCCTCCTGGTCGCCGCTGATGGCGCTGTCGGGGCCGGTCAGCCCGGCCAGCGAGTGCAGCAGGGTGGACTTGCCCGCGCCGGAGGCGCCGAGCAGGAGCACCCGCTCCCCCGGTTCGATGACCAGGTCCACGCCCCTCAGTGCGTGCGACCCCCGGCCGGAGTGCCGCCAGCCCCACCCGGCGAACTCGACGCGCGCGCCCTGGGCCCGCTCCACGCTCAGTCCCTGGCCGACGGGAAGGGCGCCAGCGCACCCGACTTCGCCAGCGCGGTCGTGAGCAGGCGGGCGCCGGCGCCCGCGATCACGGCGGCGCTGACGATGACGATGACGCCGTAGGCGAGCTTCAGGTCGAGCGACCAGGTGACGTTGTAGGTGAGGTTGTCGCGGATCGCGGGCGAGATCCCGGCGACCGCCGCGGCCAGGACGGCCACGCCCATGTTCCAGCGCCGGTAGCCGAAGGCGAGGAAGACCAGTTCGGGCAGGATGCCCTGCAACGTGCCGTCGAGGATCACCATCACGCCCCACTGGGTGCCCAGCACGGCGGAGACGGACGCGGCGGCGATCGCGGTGAGCAGGGCGGCGCCGGGCTTGCGGATGATGAGGCCGCCCAGCACGCCGGAGATCAGCCACATGCCGTAGATGACGGCCTGTCCCGGGGGGAAGAGGACGAACAAGGGCGTGGTGATCGTCCAGAGGATGTTCCAGGCCCAGAAGACCACGCCGATGCCGACGCCGATGACGGCGGCCACGACGATGTCGACGGTGCGCCAGCTGCGCAGCCGGAGCAGGATGTCCTTCCAGAAGCCCGGAGCCTCGGTCTCGGTGCTCATGTCGCGGTGTCCCTTCGTGGGGGGACGAGGGGCTCTTCGGGGCATGCGGCGTTCACCACACGCACCCTGGCCAAGAGCGCCACCGCGAACATGCCGCCGGTGGCGGTACTTACGACTTCCTTCGCTGGCATGACCCAGATCAGGTGTGTAAGGGTCTGCGGCCCTGTGCCGCACTCTCAGCGCTTGCGCGCTCCCCTGTCGGTTGATCCCAGTATGCGGCATGAGTGACCGATGCGCCGCATGTCACCCCCTGTTTTCTCCCCCGAGGGCCCTCAGGTGCCGTCCTCGGCGTCGTCGTCACCGCCGTCGCGCGGCTGCGGCGGCTGCGCGCCGGGGTCGCCGAAGGCCGACGGCGACGACGGGAAGGACTTCGTGGGCAGGTCGGCCGTCGCCTCGCGCATGGTCGCCTGCCAGATCGGTCCGGGCAGGGTGCCGCCGTAGACGATCCCGTAGTGGCGCCCGCCGATGACCACGCCCTGGAGCGGGTTCTCCTCGCCGCCCCGCACGTCGCCGACGGCCACCGCCGCGGCCAGGTTGGGCGTGTACCCGGCGAACCACGCGTAGGCGGCGCTGTCGGTGGTACCGGTCTTGCCGGCCGCCGGGCGGCCGATCCCCAGGCCGTCGGCGGTACCGCCCTTGAAGGTCTGCTGGAGCAGGTGACTGACACCGGCGGCCACCTTCGGACTCACGGCCTCCTCCTCGCAGGTGCTGCCGACCTCGATGCGCCCCGATCCGGGGTCGACGGGGTTCTCGGAGACGACCTCGACCGGCCGGGGCTCGCAGCGCGTGCCGTCGGCGGCGAAGGTGGCGTAGGCGTTGGCCACGGTCAGCGGGGAGACCTCCTGGTCGCCGAGGGTGAAGGAGCTCCACACGCCCAGGGGCTCGCCGTCGGCGCGCGCGATCCCCGCGTCCTCGGCCATCTGCGACGTCTCGCACAGGCCCACGCGCCGCTGCAACTGGGCGAAGTAGGTGTTGACCGAGCCCTTGGTCCCGCTGATCATGTTGTGCCGGCCCTCGTCGCTCTCCCCGGCGTTGCGCACCTCCCAGTCCGACATGCGACCGCCCTCGCAGTTGCGCAACCCGCTGACGGTCGTGGACTTGGGCGCGGAGAAGCTCGTGCCGTAGCCGAGCCCCTTGTCCAGGGCGGCGGCCAGGGTGAAGGCCTTGAACGTCGATCCCGCCTGGAAGCCGTGCGAGCCCCCGTCGGCGCGGTCCACCGCGAGGTTGATCGAGGTCGTGCCGGTGTCCTCCTCGTCGAAGCCGTAGCGCAGGTTCTGCGCCATGGCCCGGACCTTGCCGTTGCCGGGCTCCACGACCGCCTCGGCGGCGAACTTCGTGGAGTCCTCGTGGGGAACGTACCGGTCCACCGCGTCCTGGGCGGCCTCCTGCGCGTCCCGGTCCAGGGTCGTGCGGACGGTGAAGCCGCCCTGTTCCAGGGCACGGTCCCGTTCCTCCTCGGTCTCGCCGAGGAGGTCGGAGGCCGTCAGCCAGTGCATGACGTAGTCGCAGAAGAACGGGTAGTCGCTGCTGTAGCAGCTGCCGCCGCGCTCGGTGGGCTCCAGGTCCAGCCCGGTCCCCTTGTATTCCTGGGCCTGCTCCGCGGTGAGGTGCCCGGTGTCGGCCATTCGGTCGAGCACCACGTCACGGCGTTCGATGGCGGCGTCGGGGTTGGTCATCGGGTCGTAGTAGGAGGGCCCGCGCACGAGGCCGACCAGCAGGGCCGCCTGGGCCGGGTCGAGGTCGGCGGCGGGGACGGAGAAGTAGCGCCGGGCCGCGATCTCGATGCCGTGCGCCCCGGAGCCGAAGTAGGAGAGGTTGAGGTAGCCCTCCATGATCTCGTCCTTGGTCATGCGCTCCTCGATGCCCATGGTGTGGCGCAGCTCGACCAGCTTGCGCCCCACGGTCCGCTCGTTGGCACGGTCCAGCTCCTCCTCGGTGGCGGCGTTCTCGATGAGGAGGTTCTTCACGTACTGCTGGGTGATGGTGGAGCCGCCCTGGAGGTCGCCCTGGGCCGTGCGCAGCAGCGCGCGCAGGACGCCGCGCAGGTCCAGGCCGTTGTGCTCGTAGAAGCGCTCGTCCTCGATCGCCATGAGCGCCGCCGGCACCCACGGGCTGATCTCGTCCAGCTCGACGAGGTCGCGTTCGCGCCGGGCGACCTCGGCGATGGGCTCGTCGTCGGCGTCGGTGAGCAGGATGCGTTCGGACAGGGGCGGCGGGTCCAGGTCGGCGGGCAGGGACATGAACGCCGACGCGACGTCCCGTCCGGCCACACCGATCGCGCCCACCCACGGCAGGACCAGCGCGGCGCACAGCACTCCGGCCATCGCCGCCGTCCCGGTCAGCCGCAGGAGCGCGGTCGTCCGGGTCTTCTCGTGCTCGCCGTTCCCGCTCGACTCGGTCACGTCGCCCCCCTCGGCGGTGCCTGCCGTCCCGCCACGCGGACGGAACGGACACTGCGCCGACCACCCTCCCAGGCGGGGCGCAAAGGGAGCACTGATGCTGCGCGCGTGTTAGCGAAAAGCTTCACAAATCAACGGCAAAGCACACAGACCGCGCATCGGCCATGAGTCAGACGAAACAGACTCTTCAATAACTCGACATCAAGAGGAATCATCACGGACTCCTCCCGTACGACCGCACCTGCGCCGAAACCCACCCGACGGCCGCCGCGGCGAACCTGATCGAGCAGTGGAGCCCCGGCGCCGCGTCCGGAATGGCGAGGGAGCCTCCACGGTGACATTTGGTCATCCCTACCCAACCGCAGGCTCCCCGCAACCCGCTGGTTGAGTTTTCCGACTTTTCGCGAAAACGAATGCGAAAACAACCACAGAGGCCCCTGAATCAGGTGCTGCCTTATGCCCGTTTTGAGAGGTTTACATGGGCGAAACCCGTCAAATACCAGCTCCACGTTCTGTCGGCCAGTGTGACGAGGATCACATTAATTATTCGGCCCCGACGCTCCGTGAAACCCCATGAGAGGGCAGACGATAGAGAGCGGAGGGCGCCGAAGCCGCAATCCGGACAGTTGTTGTTCCGGACCCTTCGTTAACTCCGGCTCGCCTTCAATGAAATCCTTGTTATTCACCTTCCGAATACCGGCATGCCAGCCGAACCTTCCATAACGCCCGAAACACGACAATTGCGGTGTAACCAGTGATCGGACGCCTTCCCATACTCGGGATCTCTCCAGACAACGACCTCGGACCAGTGAAAGCGGTCCCCGGTGAACGCTTCACCGTGGGGGCGACGGTGATCCGCGAGGGACACGACTCCCTCGCCGCCGGCGTGGTCCTCTACTCGCCCAAGGGCAAGCGCGGGGCACTCGTCCCCATGCGCGAGGCGGCTCCCGGAACCGACCGCTACGAGGCGGAGGTCAGCCTGCCCTCCGAGGGCACGTGGTCCTTCGCGGTGGAGTCCTGGACCGACCCCTTCGCCACCTGGCGAAGGACCGCGCGCATCAAGCTGCCGCTGGACCAGGACACCGACCTCGTCCTGGAGGAGGGCGCCCTGCTGCTGGCACGCGCCGGCCGCCGCGTGCCCCGCAGGCCCGCCCTGACCCGGGCCGCCGCCGTCCTGCGCGACGACTCCCTGGCACCGGTGGACCGCCTGGCGGCGGCCCTGACCGACGAGGTCCTGGCCGAGATGGAGCGCACTCCCGTGCGCGAGCTCGTCACCAGGTCCAAGCGGCAGAGCGTCGTCGTGCACCGTGAGCGCGCCCTCTACGGGTCCTGGTACGAGTTCTTCCCGCGCTCGGAGGGCGCGCAGGTGGACACCGCCCCGGGCCAGGAGCGCTCGGGCACCTTCCAGAGCGCCGCCAAGCGCCTGTCGGCCATCGCCGACATGGGCTTCGACGTCGTCTACCTGCCGCCCGTCCACCCGGTCGGCACCACCCACCGCAAGGGCCGGGGCAACGCCCTGACCGCGGCTCCGGGCGAGCCCGGATCGGTGTGGGCGATCGGCTCGGCCGACGGCGGACACGACGCCGTCCACCCGGACCTGGGCACGCTGGACGACTTCGACGCCTTCGTCTCCGAGGCGGCCGAGCACGGCATGGAGGTCGCGCTCGACCTGGCCCTGCAGTGCTCGCCCGACCACCCGTGGGTCACCGAGCACCCGGAGTGGTTCGTCCACCGGGCCGACGGCTCCATCGCCTACGCCGAGAACCCGCCGAAGAAGTACCAGGACATCTACCCGCTCAGCTTCGACGCCGACTTCGACGGCCTCTACGCCGAGGTGCTGCGGATCGTGCGGCACTGGATCGACCACGGCGTGCGCATCTTCCGGGTCGACAACCCGCACACCAAGCCGGTGGTGTTCTGGGAGCGGCTGCTCGCCGACGTGGCCCGCAGCCACCCGGACGTGCTGTTCCTGGCCGAGGCGTTCACCCGGCCCGCCATGATGCGGACGCTGGCCAAGGTCGGCTTCCACCAGTCCTACACGTACTTCACCTGGCGCAACAGCCGGGAGGAGATCGAGGACTACCTCACCGAGCTCTCCCAGGAGACCGCCCACTACCTGCGTCCGAACCTGTTCGCCAACACCCCGGACATCCTGCACGCCTACCTGCAGCACGGCGGTCGCCCCGCCTTCGCGGTGCGCGCGGTCCTGGCCTCGATGCTCTCCCCCACCTGGGGCGTCTACTCCGGGTTCGAGCTGTGCGAGAACGTCGCCGCCGCCCCCGGCAGCGAGGAGTACCTCGACTCGGAGAAGTACCAGTACCGCCCGCGCGACTGGGCGGCGGCGGAGGCCTCCGGCAACGCCCTCACCGGGCTCATCGGCCGGCTCAACGCGCTGCGCCGCGCCCACCCGGCGCTGCGCGAGCTGCGCAACCTGCGCTTCCACCACGTGGACCGGCCCGAACTGCTGTGCTTCTCCAAGCACCGCCCCGGCACCGGACCCGACGACCCCGACGACCTCGTCATCGTGGTCGTCAACCTCGACCCGCACCACGCCCGCGAGGCGACCGTGCACCTCGACCTGCCGTCCATCGACCGCGACAGGGAGGAGGAACTCGCAGTGACAGACGGGCTGACCGGACGCTCCTACACATGGCGCGCCGAGAACTACGTCCGGCTCGACCCGGCGACCGGACCCGCGCACGTGTTCACCGTCAGCGGCAGATAGCGCCCGAGGGAGGGGCCGGGGCCGGCGTGTCCGGCCCCGCTCCGGCCCGAAACGCCCGTTGATCCGATGTCGAACATTCTTGGTGGGGAGCAGTAGATGAGCAATGACGAGCCCGGACCCGTTCACCACGGTCCGCTCGCCCCAGCCACCGGGGCCGCCACCGGCCCGCTCATGTCATCCGGCGGTACCAGCGATCCCTACTGGTACAAGCACGCCGTCTTCTACGAGGTCCTGGCACGGGGCTTCTTCGACTCCAACGGCGACGGCACCGGCGACCTCGCCGGGCTGGTGCAGAAACTGGACTATCTCCAGTGGCTCGGCATCGACTGCCTCTGGCTGCTGCCGATGTACGAGTCACCGCTGCGCGACGGCGGCTACGACATCTCGGACTACTTCAAGATCCTGCCGGAGTTCGGCCGCACGGCCGACTTCGTGGAGCTCCTCGACGAGGCGCACCGGCGCGGGATCCGGGTGATCACCGACCTGGTCATGAACCACACCAGCGACCAGCACCCGTGGTTCAAGGCCTCCCGTGAGGACCCCGAGGGGCCCTACGGCGACTTCTACGTGTGGTCGGACACCGACGACCGCTACGACGAGGCGCGCATCATCTTCGTCGACACGGAGACCTCCAACTGGACCTACGACGAGGTGCGCGGCCAGTACTACTGGCACCGCTTCTTCAGCCACCAGCCCGACCTCAACTTCGAGAACCCGGCGGTGCAGGAGGCCATTCTGGAGGTGCTGCGCTACTGGCTCGACCTGGGCATCGACGGATTCCGGCTGGACGCCGTGCCCTACCTGTACGAGCGCGAGGGCACCAACTGCGAGAACCTCAAGGAGACCCACGAGTTCCTCAAGCGGGTGCGGGCCGAGGTCGACCGCCTCTATCCCGACCGGGTGCTGCTGAGCGAGGCCAACCAGTGGCCCTCCGACGTCGTCGACTACTTCGGCGACTACGAGTCCGGCGGCGACGAGTGCCACATGAACTTCCACTTCCCGCTGATGCCGCGGATGTTCATGGCGGTGCGCCAGGAGCAGCGCTTCCCGATCTCGGAGATCCTCGCCCAGACCCCGCCGATCCCCCGCAACTGCCAGTGGGCGATCTTCCTGCGCAACCACGACGAGCTGACCCTGGAGATGGTCACCGACGAGGAGCGGGACTACATGTACGCGGAGTACGCCAAGGAACCCCGCATGCGCGCCAACGTGGGGATCCGCCGGCGGCTGGCACCGCTGCTGAACAACGACCGCGACCAGATCGAGCTGTTCACCGCCCTGCTGCTGTCCCTGCCCGGGTCCCCGGTCCTGTACTACGGCGACGAGATCGGCATGGGCGACAACATCTGGCTGGGCGATCGCGACGCCGTGCGCACGCCCATGCAGTGGAGCCCGGACCGCAACGCCGGGTTCTCGCGCGGCGACCCCGCCCGGCTGTACCTGCCGCTGATCATGGATCCCGTCTACGGCTACCAGGCGCTCAACGTCGAGTCCCAGCGTGAGAACCCGGGCTCGCTGCTGCACTGGACCCGCCGGATGATCCAGATCCGCAAGCGCCACCCCGTCTTCGGCACAGGCGAGTTCACCGAGCTGGAGGCGACCAACCCGAGCGTCCTGGCGTTCATCCGCGCCCACGGCGACGACCGGATGCTGTGCGTGAACAACCTGTCGAAGTTCCCGCAGCCCGTGGAGCTGGACCTGTCCGGCTACGCGGGGGTCGCCCCGGTGGAGTGCGTGGGCGGTGTCCGCTTCCCGGAGATCGGTGAGCTGCCGTACCTGCTCACCCTGCCCGGGCACGGCTTCTACTGGTTCCAGCTGCCCGCGGAGACCGGGACCGCCTCGAACGCGCGTGACGAGGACGGCCTGCCGACCTACGGACTGCCCGCCGCCGGGGTGAGCCCGCGCCCGGTCTTCGAGGGCCTCTCCGGCCACCCGGCCGGTCCGCCCGTCCGCGCCGCGCACCACCGCACACCCACCATGGCGTCCAGCACCCCGAACGGTGACGTGGCCGGAGCGCGCGAGGGCGCGCCCGGGTCCTCCACGCCTCCCGTCGTCTCCGTCCCCGGCCACACCGGGCAGCCGACGGCGCACTCCGGACGGGATGGTGGCGGGAAGGGAAACAGGCCGTACTGACATGTCTCAACTCGAAGAGCTCCTGGCCGCCTGGCTGCCCCGCCAGCGGTGGTTCTCCGGCAAGGGCATACCCATCCAGCAGATCCGCATCGAGAGCAGGCACCGCCTGGTGTCCCACGGTCCGGGCGGTCCCGAGCTGTACCTGCTCGTCATCCAGGCGGGCCAGCGCGGACGCAGTTCCCGCTACCAGGTGCTGCTGGGCGCGCGCCCGCCGCGGTCGCTGCCGCCGGAACTGGCCGGCGCCGCGATCGGCGTGTGCACGGTGGCGAGCGGGCGGCCGCGGGTGGTCTACGACGCCACCCACGACGCCGAGCTGACCGGTCTGCTGCTGGAGTGCTTCGTTTCCGGACATCCGGAAACGGATGGTGGGCCGGTGCGCTTCCGCACCATGCCCGGCACCCGGGTGCGCACGGGAGCGCACGGCCGCCTGCTCACCGGTGAGCAGTCCAACACGTCGCTGGTCTTCGGCGACGACTACGTCCTCAAGGCCTTCCGCAGGCTCTGGCCCGGCCACAACCCGGACCTGGAGCTCAACGTCGCGCTGGCGGGGTCGCCGTACGTGGCCCGCCCGTGCGGGTGGATCGAGGCCGACCTGCCGGGGCATCCGGTACCGGCCACCCTGGCCCTGCTCCAGGAGTACGTTCCCGGGGCCACCGACGGCTGGGTCCTGGCGACCGGGAACGTGCGGCGCCTGTTGGAGGGAGGCGGCGGTCGGCGCGAGTCCGCGTTCGCCGAGGAGGCCGAGCGCCTGGGCCGCACCACGGCCGAGGTGCACCGCTCCCTGGCGCAGGCACTGCCCACGGACGTGCTCTCCCCGGCCGCGGCCGCCGAGCTCGCCGACGCGATGGTGGAACGCCTGGCGATGGCCAGCGCGGAGGTCCCCGAGCTCGCCGAGCACGCGCCGCGCGTGCTGGAGGCCTACGCCGACTTCGCCGCGGTGGACGAGCCCCTGCCGATACAGCGTGTGCACGGCGACTACCACCTGGGACAGGTCATCCGTACCGGTTCCAGGTGGGTGCTGCTGGACTTCGAGGGCGAGCCGACCGTGCCCGTCCGCGAACGGCAGCGGCTCTCCAGCCCACTGCGCGACGTGGCCGGAATGCTGCGCTCCTTCGACTACGCCGCCGGGTTCCTGCTCGTCGGCGAACCCGCGGACCCCGACCTGGAGTGGTCGGCGCGGGCGTGGGCGCGGACCAACCGGGAGGCGTTCTGCGCCGGATACGCCGACGGCGGCGGACCCGACCCGGACAAGCACCTGACGGTGCTGCGCGCCTTCGAGTTCGACAAGGCCGTGTACGAGGTGCTCTACGAGGCCCACAACCGGCCGGACTGGCTTCGGGTGCCGCTGGAGTCCATCGCCACGGCCGCCGCCGCCCGTCCCGTGCCCGGCTGACCGACGACCGGGCGGACCGCCACGCGGGTGGCGGTCCGCCCCGCACCGCACGACGGCGGCCCCGACCGCCGCCCGCTCCCGCACCGCCCCACACCACCACGATCCCGACGGAGTCGATGTGACCTCGCCCCGCAGCCAACCCCGACCGCGCCCGCGTCGCCGCACCGCGCCCGACCCCGAGCTCCTGGCCGAACTGGACCGCGTGGTGGACGGACACCACCACGACCCGCACTCCGTGCTGGGCCTGCACGGCCCGACCGGCCGCAACCTGCGGGTCCTGCGTCCGGGCGCCGTGGAGGTGGCCGCGATCCTGCCCGACGGCGGCCGCACCGAACTGACCCACCTGCACCGCGGCGTGTTCTCCGCCAACGTGCCCCGCGGGACCCGCGACTACCGGATCGCGGCACGCTACGACGCCGAGGGCCCCGAGCACGTCACCGCCGACGCCTACCGCTTCGCCCCCACCCTGGGCGAGCTCGACCTGCACCTGATCGGCGAGGGCCGGCACGAGGAGCTGTGGCGGGCGCTGGGCGCCAACCCGGCCGAGCCGGAGACCCCGATGGGCGAGGTGCCCGGCACGGGGTTCGCGGTGTGGGCGCCCGATGCCCGCGGCGTCCGGCTGATCGGCGACTTCAACTACTGGAGCGGGGTCGCGCACCCCATGCGCAGTCTGGGCTCGACCGGTGTGTGGGAGCTGTTCCTGCCCGGTGTGGGCGAGGGCGACCTCTACAAGTTCCAGGTGCTGGGCGCCGACGGGCAGTGGAGGGACAAGGCCGATCCCATGGCGCGGCGCACCCAGGTCCCGCCGGCGACCGCCTCCGTGGTCACCTCCTCCTCCCACGTGTGGGCCGACCAGGAGTGGATGGCCGAGCGCAAGGGCGTGGAGCCGCACCGCGCGCCGATGAGCGTGTACGAGGTGCACCTGGGGTCGTGGCGTCCGGGCCTGACCTACGCCGAGCTCGCCGAGCAGCTCGTGGAGTACGTGACCGACATGGGGTTCACGCACGTGGAGCTCCTGCCGGTGGCCGGACACCCGTTCGACGGCTCCTGGGGATACCAGGTCACCTCCTACTACGCGCCCACGCCCCGGTTCGGCTCCCCGGACGAGTTCCGGTACCTGGTGGACTCGCTGCACCGGGCGGGCGTCGGCGTGTTCCTGGACTGGGTCCCGGCGCACTTTCCCAAGGACGAGTGGGCCCTGGCCCGCTTCGACGGCTCGGCGCTGTACGAGCACCCGGACCCGCGGCGCGGTGAGCACCCGGACTGGGGCACGCTCATCTTCAACTACGGGCGGACCGAGGTCCGCAACTTCCTGGTCGCCAACGCCCTGTACTGGCTGGAGGAGTTCCACATCGACGGGCTGCGCGTGGACGCGGTGGCCTCGATGATCTACCTGGACTACTCGCGCGACTCCGGCCAGTGGGAGCCCAACGTCTTCGGCGGGCGGGAGAACCTGGAGGCGATCGAGTTCCTCAAGGAGCTCAACACCACGGTCTACCGCCGCAACCCGCACGTGGCGATGATCGCGGAGGAGTCCACCGCCTACACGGGCGTGACGCGGCCGGTCGACATGGGCGGGCTGGGCTTCGGCCTGAAGTGGAACATGGGGTGGATGCACGACTCCCTGGAGTACGTGAAGAAGGAGCCGTTCCACCGCAAGTACCACCACAACGACATCACGTTCTCGATGGTCTACGCCTACAGCGAGAACTACGTGCTGCCGCTGTCGCACGACGAGGTGGTGCACGGCAAGCAGTCCCTGTTCAACAAGCCGCCCGGCGACGAGTGGCAGCGCTCGGCGACGCTGCGGGCCCTGCTGGCGTTCATGTGGTCGCACCCGGGCAAGCAGCTGCTGTTCATGGGCGGGGAGATCGCCCAGGGCGACGAGTGGTCGCACGAGGAGGGCGTGCCGTGGTGGCTGCTGCAGTTCGAGCACCACGCGGGCGTGCAGAGACTGGTCAAGGCGCTCAACGCCGCCTACCGGCCGCGTTCGGCCCTGTGGTCCCTGGACACCGATCCCGCGGGGTTCCGCTGGCTGGACGGCGGTGACCACGAGGGCAACACGCTCACGTACCTGCGGCACGGCGAGGACGGGTCGGTGCTGGCCTGCGGTGTGAACTTCTCGCCGGTCCCGCGCCCCGAACGGCGGGTGGGCCTGCCCGCCGGGGGCCGGTGGGAGTCGGTGCTCAACACCGACGACCCGCGCTTCGGCGGTTCGGGTTTCCCGGCACCGGTCCGGGTCGAGGCCGAGGAGGTCCCCTGGGACGGGCAGCCCTTCTCCGCCGAGATCACCCTGCCGCCCCTGGGCGCGGTGTGGTTCGAACCGGAGCGGTGAAGGTCAAGGAATCGTCACTGTAAGTTGAAGGGTCCGTTGCCTGGGCGGCGCGAACGCAAGCCCAGGTGAACGGACCTTCAAGGAACTACCCACTTCTCCTTCTCCTCCTTTCAGCGTGGGCATCGTGGGCACGTAGGCAGTGCGCCTCTCGATACCGACCAGAGGGGCGCCCCGGCACCCCAGGCGCCGACCCGCAAGCGAACGTGGCACGAACGGCCCCGACCGCACGGACGGAGGAGATCGCCTTGAGCACGGTCACCAGAGCACGAAGAACCGCGAAGAGGACCGGCCGCGGGCGCACGCACGCCCACGACCCGATCGAAGGAGCCGAGTCCGCGGAAGCGGCATTGAGGGAGATCGGGAGACTGCCCGAGGACGACCCCCGAGTCGAGCAACTGCGCGAACAGGTCGTCCTCGTCTACGCCCCCTTCGTCCGCCGTGTCGCGCTCAGATACCGCGGACACGGCGAGCCCTACGAGGATGTACGCCAGACGGCCATGGTCGGACTGCTCAAGGCCGTCCACGGATTCGATCCGGACCGCGGCAGTCCCTTCGTCTCCTACCTGCTGCCCACGGTCCTGGGCGAGATCAAACGGCACTTCCGCGACCACACGTGGGCGATGCGCGTGCCGCGTCAGCACCAGGAGAACCGTGCTCGGCTGCGGACCGCCATCGGTGTGTTCGAACAGGAGCACGCGCGCGAACCGACGACCCGGGAGATCGCCGGACTCCTCGACATGCGCGAGAGCGAGGCCGTCGAACTCCTCCAGGCCGACCAGGCCTACCGGGCCCTGTCCCTGGACGTGCCCGACAGCTGGAACGGGGAGGGCTCGGAGAGCACCAGCCCCGAGGACCGGCTCGGCACCGAGGACGAGGGCCTGGAGCTGGTGGAAGAGCGCGAGTCGCTGCGCCCCGCCCTGGCGCGGCTGAGTGAGCGGGAGAAGCGACTGGTCACCTTGCGGTTCTTCGGTGACAAGTCGCAGTCGGAGATCGCCGCGGAGCTCGGTTACTCCCAGATGCACGTCTCCCGCCTTCTGGCGGCCGTCCTCCAGCGGCTCCGCGAGGACGTGGGCGCGTGCGACTCGAAGCAGGACTGAGGGTCGCGGGTCGGTCCACCTAGCGCCGCTCAGTCCACGTAGCGCCGCGCCGGCGACCGCCGGCGCGGCGCTTCCAGGGCCCGCAGCCCGCGCTCGATCTCCGCGGGCACCGGACGCCGCTCCCCCAGCACCCATGGCAGGCCTGCCGCGGCCTCCGCCAGCGCCGCCGCGGTGGCGGCGTCGCGCGGGGCCGAGCGCAGGGTCGCCCACGTGTGCCGGCACGCTCCGGAAAGCGGGCGCCGCAGCCAGGCCGTCCACAGGGTGTTGCGGATGCCGAGGCGCCGGCGCCGGCGTGCGTCGCGCACCTCGGAGGCCACGTGGTGAATGGTCATCCGCTCGTCCCAGCACATCCACCACCCGGCGGCCGCCAGGTCGAGGGCCAGGAGTTCCTCCTCCCCGCCCAGCCACAGGCGCGACGAGAACCCGCCGACCTCCTGGAAGGCGCGGACCCGCAGCACGCTGGCCCCCGCGAGGATGCCGAGCAGGGCGGGGCCGGGCAGCCAGGAGGGGCCCTCGACCGGCGAGTGCCGCAGCTCGGGGGTGATGGGGTCCTCCTCTCCCCCGGGTTCGACGAGGATCCGCGCGGTCACCGCGCCGAGGTCGGGATGGGCGTCGAAGTGGTCGGCCGCCCGGTCGAGCGAGCCCGGCTCCCACCACGTGTCGTCGTCGCAGAAGGCGACGTAGGGGGTGTCCAGGGCGCTCACACCGATGTTGCGGCCGACCGCCCCCAGGTTGGCCCGTGCCCTGATGAGCCCGACGCCGGGGTGGGCGCGGGCGACGGCCTCGGGGGTCCCGTCGTCGGAGGCGTTGTCCACGACCACGACCGGCGGCGACTCCGGCAGGTCCGCCAGCCGGTCCAGGGTCCGCAGGAGTTCGCCGCACCGGTTCCGGGTGATGACGACCACCCCGGTGCGCGCGCTCATCGCGTCTCCAGCAGTGCCAGGTCCCGCTCCACGACGGAGGGGAGCGGTCGGCGCGCCGCCACGGCTCGGGGCGCGAGGCGTAGCGCGCCCGTCAGCGCCGCCCGGCTGTCGGGATCGCTCAGGGAGCGGCGCGCGGCCTCCGCCGTACGGGCCAGGGCGATGCCGGGACGGCGGCGCAGCCAGGCGGTCAGGAGGGCGTTGCGCGCCTCCAGTCGGCGCCGCCATGCGCCGGGCGGGCGCAGCGAGGACGGGTGGTGGTGGGCGCGTACGCCCGGCAGGTGGCACAGCCCCCAGCCCAGCGCGGCCAGGTCCTGCGCGAGCAGGGCCTCCTCCCCTCCGAAGAACAGCAGCGGATCGAACCCGCCGGCCTGGACGAAGGCGCTCTTGCGCACCACGGCCGCGCAGGCGAGGAAGCCCAGTACACGCGGCCCCGGCAGGTCCTCGGCCGCGGGCAGCGGGCTGTGGGCGAGGTCGGCGTTCACCGGGTCGGGGCGGCCGTCCGCCCCGACCAGGACCGCCGCCGCGACGAGTCCCAGCCGGGGGTGGGCGTCGAAGGCGTCGGCGGCGGCCTCCAGCGCCCCGTCCTCCCACCAGGAGTCGTCGTCGGAGAACGCGACGTAGGGGGTGCGCGCCCGCGCGACACCGGTGTTGCGCGCGGCGCACCCCAGGTTGCGCTCGTGCCGCACGAGCACGACACCGGGGAATTCGATCCGGACGGCCTCGCCCGTGCCGTCGGTCGAGCCGTTGTCCACGACCACGACCGGCGGCGGGGGCGACAGGCGCCCCAGGTGGGTGAGGGTCCGCCGCAGCTCGTCGCGCCGGTCGCGGGTCGCGACGACGACCGTCACACGGTTCTCGGTCACCGCCGCTCCCCTTCGGCTCCCGTGGCGTCCGCGGGCGCCCCCGGTGCCTCTCCGCCGGAGCGCGCGCGCTCCTCCACGAAGTACTCGACGGTCCGCCGGATGCCCTCCTTCAACCGGATCTCCGGACGCCAGCCGAGAAGGTCGGCGGCCAGGCCCAGGTCGGGCCTGCGGTGGACCGGATCGTCCGGCGGGCGTGGCACGAAGTCGATGTCCGAGTGCGATCCGGTGAAGCTGCGCACGTACTCGGCCAGGCCCAGGACGGTGAGCTCCTCGTCGCTGCCGATGTTGACGGGCCCGACGCAGTCGCTGTCGGCCAGAGCCAGCAGCCCGCGCACGGTGTCGTCGACGTAGCAGACCGAACGGGTCTGGCGGCCGGTGCCGGCCACCGTCAGGGGCTCACCGGCCAGGGCCTGGTTGATGAACGTCGGGATCACCCGCCCGTCGTCCGCCCGCAGCCGCGGTCCGTAGCAGTTGAAGATCCGGGCGATGCCCACGTCGGTGCCCCGGGCGCGGTGGTGCGCCATCGTCAGGGACTCGGCGTAGCGCTTTGACTCGTCGTAGACGCTGCGCGGGCCGACGGGATTGACGTTGCCCCAGTAGGTCTCGCGCTGCGGATACTCCAGCGGGTCGCCGTACACCTCGCTCGTCGAGGCCAGGACCATCCGGGCCCCGCTGCGCTCGGCCAGGGCCAGGGCGTGCCGGGTCCCGAGACTGCCCGCCTCCAGTGTCTCCACGGGCAGGCGGAGATAATCCACCGGCGAGGCCGCCGAGGCCAGGTGGAAGACCACGTCCAAGCGCTCGGGAAGGTCCAGCGGTTCGACGAGGTCGGCCTCCGTCAGCGTGAACCCGGGGTCGTCGAGCAGATGGCGCACGTTCGCGCGCCTGCCGGTGGAGAAGTTGTCCACGCACAGCACGCGGGCCCCCTCCTCCAGCAGGCGTTCGCACAGGTGCGAACCGATGAAACCCGCGCCGCCCGTGACCAGGGCGGTCCTCGTGTACCGATCGCTCATCCTCACTCGCCTCCTAGGGCGTGTTCTGTGGACGCCGCCCGTCGCGGACGGCCTTCCCGGTCGTGGTCAGGGCCAGGAGGTCTCCTGGGACGGGCACACGACCAGCTCGCGCACCTCGCACCCGGACGGCTGGCGCAGGGCGAAGACCACGGTCCGCGCCACGTCCTCGGGCGCGTTGAGCTTGGCGTCGGGGCCCGGCTTGTACTGCTCGGGACGGTCGTCGAAGAAGTGCGTGCTCATGCCGCCGGGGACCAGCAGTGTCACCTGGACCTGTCCGGCGAGTTCGGCGGCCAGGGCCCGGGTGAAGCCCACGACGCCGAACTTGGAGGCGCAGTAGGCGGTCGCGTCGCTCAGGGCCCGCAGGCCGAGCGTGGACGCGCAGTTGACGATCGTTCCGTGGCTCTCCTTCAGGTGGGGCAGGGCCGCCCGGACCATGGCGGCGGTCCCGAGCAGGTTCACCTGCACGACCCGCTCCCAGTCGTCGGCGGACACGTCCGCCAGGGTGCCGCAGGCGTCGGTCCCGGCCGCGTTGACCAGGGCGTCGATCCGCCCGTGCGTGACCGCCACGCGCTGCACCGCCTGTTCGACCTGCGCGCGGTCGGCGAGGTCCGCCTGCTCGAAGGGCAGGTCGCCCCCGGGGTGCTGCCGGTCGATGACGATCGGGAAGCCGCCCTCGGCGGCCACGGCCTCGGCCGTGGCCGCTCCCAGGCCGGAGGACCCGCCGGTGATCAGGGTGTTTCCGAGTGGACGCATGCTTTCTTCTCCCGTCATGGTCGTTCGTCGTCAGCCGGCGGCGAGGCCGCCGGAGTCACTGGCCCGGACACGGGTCAGCAGTGCGGTCGTGGAGCGGCCGGGCACGAGCGGCAGCGTGATCACCCTGCCGCCGTGCGCCCGGACCACGGGCGTCTCCGGCAGTCGTTCCACGTCGTAGTCGCCGCCCTTGACCCACACGTCGGGCCGCAGCTCCCCCAGTGCCGCGACCGGGGTCGCCTCCGAGAACACCCGCACCTCGTCCACGCAGGCGAGTTCGGACAGGACACGGGCGCGGTCGCGCTCGCCCACGATCGGTCGGTCGGGCCCCTTCAGCGCGCGGACCGACGCGTCGCTGTTGAGCAGGACCACGAGGCGGTCCCCGAGCGCGCGGGCCCTGCGCAGCAGGTCGACGTGGCCGGCGTGCAGGACGTCGAAGCAGCCGCCGGTCGCCACGACGCGCCGCCCGCCGCGTCCAGCGCGCGGGACGGGGCCGAACGCGGTGGGCGTGAACGAGGTCACCGGCGGATCCGGCGCCTCCGGGGCCCGGGCGGAGCGGGCCGCCGCTCCCCCTTGGGCCACGAAGGCCGAGGCCGCCCGAACGCCTTCCCGCACGGCCGTCACGGTGTCGGCGCCCTCGGCGAGCGCGACCGCGCAGGCGGCGGCGAAACCGTCCCCCGCTCCGCAGACGTCGGCCGGCCGCTCCACGCGCTCGCCGGAGACCACGACCGTCCCCTCGTGACCGTCGGACCAGGCCGCCCCGTGCTCGCCGAGTGTGATGGCCACGGAGTCCGCGCACCAGGCGCGGGCGAGCTCGGCGGCCCGGCGCGGCGCGGCGGTCGCGTCCGCCTCGGCGATCCCGGCCTCGGCCGCGTTCGGTGTGGTCAGGCGGGTGCCCGGCACCGGCCCCAGACCGCGCGGATGCGGGTCCCATACGACCGGCACCCGTGCCGCGGCCTCCCGCAGTGCCGTGCGCACGAGCCGCTGCCGGGCCAGGATGTGACCGTAGTCCGACACCAGCACGGCCGAGGCGGACCGCACCGCGTCGGCCACGGCGGACGCCGCCGCGGCGGTGTGCTCGTCGGTGCAGCCGCACGGCGTGTCCAGGCGGGCGATCGTGCGACCGTCGGCCTGGATCCGGGTCTTGGTCGGTGTGGACCGCATCAGGGGCAGGCCCACCAGTGTGATGTCGGAGCCCAGGGCCTCGGCCAGGGTCGTGGCCGCGTCGTCGCGGCCGAGCCCCGTCACGAGGAGGATCTCCCGGTCGGTGGCCCCGTGGGCGCACAGGGCGGCCAGGGCCGCCCCGCCCGGCCGGTGCCAGGAGACCGGCTCCTCCACGACCGGCGCGGGCGCGTCGGGACAGTTCCGGTGCGAGGTGCCGCGCAGGTCGACGTCGAGCAGGGCGTCCCCGACCACGACCACCGGCCCCCGTGCCGCGCTCACGGCGCGGTCCTCTGCCGCGGCGCGGCGGCGGTCACGCCGAGCACCCGGAGTTCCTCGTCGACCGCGGCGCAGAACACGTGTACCAGCGCGAGGTGGACCTCCTGCACGGTCGAGACGCTCGGTGCCGGGACCGCCACGGTTCCGTCGCTGAGGGCCTCCAGCGCGCTGGGACCCTGGCCCGTCATCGCCCAGCAGGTGACGCCGAGTTCGTGTGCGGCCTTGGCCGCGGCGACCACGTTCTCGCTCGACCCGCTGGTGGACAGGCACACGAGCAGGTCGCCGGGACGGCCGTGGGCGCGCAGCTGGCGGGCGTAGACCTGGCGGTAGCCGTAGTCGTTGGCGATCGCGGTGAGGCTCGAGGTGTCGGCGTGCAGCGCCACGGCGGACAGCGGCAGCCGTTCGGACTCGAAGCGCCCGGTGAGCTCGGCCGTCAGGTGTTGCGCCTCGGCCGCGCTCCCCCCGTTGCCGCAGGCGAAGAGCCGATGACCCGATGACAGGGCGCGTGCCGCGTGGCGGCCCCATGCCTCGACCAGGTCCGTGTCCGTGTCGTGCAGGGCGGTGTGCAACCGCCTCAGGTGCGTGTGCATCAGACCTCCCCTCCAGCGGATCCGACAGGTTCGCCGTGCGCCGCCGCCCGGGCCCGCGGCACCGGGTACCGCGTCTGCGCGAGGACGCCGAGGTAGCTGCGCTCGGTGCGGCGCGCGACCTCCGCCCAGGTGTACCGTTCGCGGACCCGGGCCGCCGCCGCGGCGCCGTACGCCCGCCGCGTCTCCTCGTCGGCGAGCAGCTCTCCCACGGACCGTGCCAGCCGGTCCGGCGAGCGGGGCGGCACGAGCAGCCCGGTGCCGCGGTCCAGAACCGTGTCCACGTGGCCGCCCACACGGGAGGCCACGACCGGCACTCCGCAGGCCATCGACTCGACCGTGGACATTCCGAAGGGCTCGTACCAGGGCACGTTCACCGCGACGTCGCACGATCGCACCAGGTCGGGGACCTCCGGCCGGGCCACACAGCCCAGGAAGCGCACCCGGTCCGCCACGCCCGCCCGGTCGGCGACCGCCCGGAGGCGGATGATCTCCGGGTCGGAGTCCAGGTCGCGCGGGGCCGGCCCGCCGGCGATCACCAGCTCGGCTCCGGGCAGGCCGGCCAGGGAGCGGATCACGGTGTCGACGCCCTTGCGCGGCACCATCCGGCCCAGGCTGAGCAGACGCGGACGGTCGTCCCTCGGCAGGCTCGGGCCGTCGGGCCGGAACCGCCCGGTGTCGACCCCGCAGGGCACCACGTCCACGCGGTGGAACGGGATCCCCCAGGAGGAGAGTTCGCGCCGCTCCTCCGTGGAGGTGGCCACGACCCTCGCGCACCCGGCGGCCACCGCCCGCTCGACCCGCACGCGCTCGGCCGGGCTCGTGTCGGCCGCTCCCTGGAACCGCTGCTTGACGGTGCCCAGCGCGTGGAAGGTCTGGAGGACGGGCACCCCCAGCGAAGCCGCCGCGTTCAGTGACGCCAGACCGCTCATCCAGAAGTGGGCGTGCACCACGTCGGGGCGCTCGGCCGCCCAGGCCGCCCTCAGCCGGTGGCCGAACTCGGGCATGTGGCGCGGTAGGTCGTCCTTGGGCACGGGCGCGGCCGGGCCGGCCGACACGTGCACCACCCGTACCCCGGGACACATCGAGACGGAGTCGGGTCGGTCCGGATCGGTCCGGCGCGTGTACACGTCGACCTCGTGCCCGAGGGCGGCGAGCGCCATCGACAGTTCCGCGACGTGGACGTTCTGTCCGCCCGCGTCCTCACCGGTGATGGCCGCCAGCGGACTGGCGTGCTCGGACACCATGGCGATCCTCATGACGTCACCTCCTGTAGCACTCGCTCCCAGTCATCGAGGAACCTCTCGATCCCGTACCGGCGCAGGGCCGCCTGTCTGGCGGCGGCGCCGGTGCGCGCGGCCAGGGCCGGGTCGTCCATGTACGCCCGGAGCGCCTCGCCGAGCACCCGCGGATCGGTCGAGACGACGCCCGCGTCCGGCGGCACCGCCTCGTAGGCCTCCGTCGCGCCGAGCGCGGCGACGGGCATGCCGAGCATCATCGCCTCGATGAGGGAGAGCCCGAGCGAGGTCCACCGCAGGGGGTGGACGTAGGCGCGCCGACGGGCCAGGAGCCGGTGCATGTCGCCCTGCGGCACGTCCTCGTGGACGCGCAGGCGGGACTCGTCGAGCCCGAGGTGCGCCGGCACCCCCCGCACCGCCATGCCGAACAGGTCGAGGGGCACGTGCTCGGCGAGCGCCGGCAGAAGGTCGGTGCCCGTGACACGCCACCGGCGCAGCGGTTCGTTCAGAACGGCGCCCGCGCGCGCGATCTCACCGGTGTAGAGGTGGCCCGGATCCGGCACCCCGTGTTCGATGACCCGCGTCGGCGCACGTCCGCAGTCCCAGAAGATGTCGTTGAAGTGGGTGACGTGGACGACGGGAATGTCGTCGCGGTCGGCCAGCGGATGACGGGTGCCGGGGACCTCGCCCCGGGGCGTGTTGTGCTCCACGTACACCGCCGGCACGTCGCGGCCGAGCGCACGGCCCAGCAGGCCCGCCGCCAGCTCCAGTTCGTGGGGGCGCTGCAGGACCACCAGGTCCGGCCGGCTCTCCCTCAGCCGCTCCGCCGGGAGCTCCACGGCGTTGGACGGCCAGTCCCAGGTGCGGGCGCGTCCGCGCCCGTCCGGTCCCCGCTCCCCGTCCACCGGCAGGAGGCAGGTGTGACCGGACTGGACGAAGGCCGTGGTCCAGGAGCCGTGGACGTGCCAGATCAGGATCTTCAAGACCCGTTCGGGCGCCCGTACGCCCTTCTCACCGTTGCCGGTGCCCTTCGCCGCGGGCTGTGTGTCGACGGTCATCGCTCCTCCTCGTCCAGCAGCGCGTCAACGGCCGCCAGGACGTCGTCGGTCGTCACGGAACTCAGACAGGGGTGTCCGGGCACGGGGCAGACCCGGGCGCGCGAACCCGCGCAGGGCGCCCGCTGGTCGCCCAGCACGCGTACCGGGACGCACTGGGGGGCCCAGGCTGAGGCGGGAACGACGGGTGAGAAGAGGGAGACCACGGGCGTGCCGACGGCCGCGGCCAGGTGGGCGGGGCCGGTGTTGCCCGAGATGAGGACGGCGGCCCGGTCGAGGACGTCGGCCAGTTCGGCCGTGCAGGTCCGGCCGGCGACGCTGGTGCCGGTGCCGGCCGCCACCGCCTTGGCCCGGGCCTCCTCGTGCGCCGCGCCGGTCACGACCACGCGGTGGCCGAGCGCGGTCAGGGCCGCGACGGTGTCCGTGGCCAGTGGTTCGGGGATCTCGCGGGAGGGCGCGTCGGCCCCGACGTGGAGGGCGACGTAGCCGCCGGGGCCGGTCAGGCCGCGGGTGTCCGGCAGCGGCCGCCGCACGGACAGGCGCCCCGTGTCCCCGGGCGGCGGCGGGAAGCCGGCCGCCGCGGCCGCGGACAGCCCGCGCTCGTGCTCGGGGACGCCGTCCGCCACGCGGTGGCGCAGGTCGAGCAGGCTGCCGGGGTAGTCGGTGCTGATCGCCCCGACCCACGGGACCCCGGCCATGCGCAGGAGCAGGGCCAGCGGCAGCGGCGACTGGTGGAAGGAGGTGAGGACGAGGGCCCGGTCGGCTCCCGTCCGTTCAAGGACGCCGACCAGGCGGGTGACGTCGTCGGGGTCCACGGGCCGCGGCTCGGGGTCGATCCAGGGCGCGCACCAGGTCACGACCTCGTCGACGCCCGGCAGCAGCGCCGCGGCGTCGGCTCCGCGCGGGCCCGCCAGGAGCACCACGCGCTCGGCGCCGTGGGCGACGGCGCGGACGGCGGGTCCGGCCAGGAGCACGTCGCCCATGCTGTCCATCCGCGCCACGAGCACTGTTCCGGCCTTCCGGGTCGAGGCGGTCACGGCGCCGACCCCCTCACGAGCCGGTGGACGGCCGAGGTCAGGTCCGGTTCCGTCTCCGGGCTCAGCCGTTGTTCGTCCTCCCTGGTGAGGTTGGTGGGCACGAGCACGCCCCGGGCCCCCGCGGCGCGGGCGGCCGCCATGTCGGATCCGATGTCGCCGACGACGGCGCACTCGGCGGGCGCCACGCCCAGTTCCGCGGCGGCGGACTCGATCATGCCGGGGCTCGGTTTGCGGCAGCCGCACCCGTCCGCCTCGCCATGGGGGCACACGCGCCAGACGTCGAAGGGGCCCAGGAGTTCGTCGACGCGCCGGTTGACGGCGTCGACCTGGCCGGTGTCGAGCAGGCCACGGGCGATCCCCGACTGATTGCTGACCACGCCGACGGCGAGACCGGCCCGGCGGGCCAGGGCGATCGCGTTCTCCGCGCCGGCGGTCGGGCGGACCTTGTCGGGGTCGCCGTTGTAGGGCACGTCCTCGATCAGGGTGCCGTCCCGGTCGAACAGGATCGCGCGGATCCCGGGCCTGCGGCCCGCGCCGGCGTGGCGGACCGCCCCGGCGATCCGGCGACCGCAGGCCAGCGGCGGGATGAGCGCGCTGGTCACGACCATGTCGATGATCTCGGCCGGGTCGGCAGGCCCCGCCGTGGCCCGGCGAACAGCGAAGCCCGCGGTGCGGGCGAGCCACCCGGCGCCCAGGGCCCCGGCCAGGACGGGCCTGCGCGCGAGCGCCGCCAGAGCCGCCCCCGCCGCCAGGCCGGTGGTCAGCACGTGGCCGCGCAGCCCGCCGGGCGCCTCCCCGACCCGGTCACGCCAGCCGCGGCCGTGCACCGCGTTCATGAGGGCGTCGTCCGCGTTGCCGCGCTGCGCCCCCAGGCTGGCCCAGCGGCGTCCGGGACGCAGCGGGTGCACGCACTCGCGTTCGCCGAGCCGCAGGGAGAAGCCGGCGTCCAGGACGCGCAGGGCCAGGTCGGTGTCCTCCCGGTAGGCCCGGGGAAAGCGGGTGTCGAAGCCGCCGACGGCCTCCAGCGCGCTGCGCCGGTAGGCCATGTCGGCCGTGATCCACGGCGCGCCCTCCAGTCCGAGAGTGGCGCGCTCCGCGTCGGTGGGGCGCCGGCCCTCCGGCCGGGGCACGGTGATCCGGCCCTGGACCCCGCCGGTGGCCGCGTCCGCGGCCAGCAGGTCCGAGCACAACCGCTCCGGCCAGTCCTGGGGCGGGTGGACGTCGTCGTCCAGGAAGGCGATCCACTCCGCACGGCAGGAGTGCCATCCGGCCTGGCGGGCGGTGGCGGGTCCGCCCCCGCCGCCGCGCAGCGTCCGCACACGGGGGTGGTCGACGACGGGCGGGAGCTCGTGCCCCGCCCCCGGCCGGTCGTCGACGACCACGATCTCGGTCGGCGCCCACGCCCGCGGGGCCTCCAGCAGCGGTACCAGAGCCCGGTGCAGGCTGTCCCGACCCACCGTGGGCACCACGACCGCGTACTCCGGGGCGTTCATCGGACCGCCTCCCTACGGCGTCGGCGCACGATGAAGGGTCCGATCGCGAGCACGTCCACCGGAGCGGATCCGAAGCACTCCAGGGCGTCGCGCGGCGAGTCGACCATCGGGCGCCCCGCCGTGTTCAGGCTGGTGTTGACCAGGACGGGCAGGCCGCTGAGCTCCTCGAAGCGGTCGAGGACCCGCGCGGTGAGCGGGTCGTCCTCGGGGTCGACGGTCTGCACGCGCGCCGTGGAGTCCACGTGCACCACGGCGGGGACGCGGTCGCGCCAGTCCGGATCGACGCTGTGGACGAAGAGCATGTAGGGGCTGGGCAGCGGGCCGCCGGAGAAGATCTCCGGCGCCCGGTCGGCGGCGACCATCGGCGCCACCGGCCGGAACTGCTCGCGTCCCTTGACGGCGTTGAGCCGTTCGAGGTTCTCCGCGCGCGAGGGATTGGCCAGCAGCGACCGGTGCCCGAGCGCGCGCGGACCGTACTCCGAACGGCCCTGGAACCAGGCCACCAGCGCGTCCTCGTGCAGGGCGCGGGCGACGGCGTCGGCCACGTCGTCGGGCCGTTCGGCGTCGACGTCGGCCTCCGCCAGGAGCCGCTCCAGTTCGTCCTCGTCCCAGGAGCGGCCCAGGTCGGCCCCCGGCATGGGTTCGATCCGGTCGCCCGCCAGCGAGGCCGCGTGCAGCGCACCGCCCAGGGCCGTGCCGGCGTCGCCCGCGGCGGGCTGCACCCACACGTCCTCGAAGGGGCCGTCCCGGGCGATCCGGCTGTTGGCCACGCAGTTGAGCGCCACGCCACCGGCCATCGCCAGCCTGCGGTACCCGGTCCGCTCGTGCAGCCACTCCATGATCCGCAGGAGGGTCTCCTCCAGCACGGCCTGCACGCTGGCGGCCAGGTCGGCGTGCTCGGGGCCGGGCTCCTGTCCGGGGCGGCACCGCGGGACCAGCGACTCCCAGTCCACTCCGGAGGCCCGGACCAGCCCGTCGCCCTCGTAGCGGATCCGTTCCCGCAGGTCCCCGACCATGGTCGGCTTCCCGTAGGACGCGAGCGCCATCACCTTGTACTCGTCGCTGGAGCGGCGAAAGCCGAGGTGCTCGGTGAGTTCCTCGTAGGTGAGGCCCAGCGACTCGGGCAGCGGCTGGCGCGCGAGGATCTCCAGGCGCCCGTCGGTGTAGGCGCCGGCCAGGTGCGAGGCGGCCTCGCCCCGGCCGTCGGCCACGAACACCGCGATGTCGCGGCCCGGATCCGGGGCGGCGAGCCCCGCGGAGGCCGCGTGCGCGACGTGGTGCGGGACGTAGGCGACCTTGGCCGGGTCCAGTCCGGGCAGGGCGTTGGCCAGGAAGGACGGAGCCCGTTCAACGAAGAGCAGGCGCAGGATCTCCCAGTCGCCCTCCTGCCCAGGACCCTTCGGATCGGCCAGGGCGGGGTCGTAGGAGTACGTGACCGCGTCCAGGTCCTCAGGACGCAGTCCCGCCTGGTCCAGGCACCACCGCATGGCCTGGACCGGGAGCTCCCAGGCGGAGAAGGCCACGGGCTCCTTACCGTGCTTGCGCCGGGAGAACCGTTCCTCCTCGGCCGCGGCCACGGTCCTGCCGTCGACGACCACTGCGGCCGCCGGATCGTGGAAGACGGCGTTGACACCGAGGACCCTCATGAGCGGCCTCCTTTTCCGCACGACACCGACTCTGTACTGCACCCACTCGACTACCAAGAGAAGCGACACCCAAACATGGGGCTGACCTGTGCCGACGACTCGGGCGCCGAAACCGCGCCCGCTGCGCGCCCGTGTTCGCGGCCATGTTTGGCTCGGGCCGATCCGGCTAGGGGACGGGTGAGGAACCGAGTCCTTCTCTGGGAGGTGGACCATGCTGAAGAACATCTCGGACGTGATGACCAGCCCGCCGATCACCGTCGATCCGGGCGCCTCGATCCGTGAGGCCGCCGAGGTCATGCGCGAATCCGACGTCGGCGACGTGGTGGTGACCGAGGGCGACATGCTGGTGGGCGTCCTGACCGACCGGGACATCGTGCTGCGGTGCGTGGCCGAGGGCACCGACCCGGACACAACGACGGCCCGTTCGGTGTGCAGCTCCAACGTGGCGACCGTGCCCGCCCAGAGCAGCCTGCGGGACGCCGTGGACGTGATGCGCACCGACGCGCTGCGCCGCCTGCCCGTCGTGGAGGGCGAGCGGGTCGTCGGTGTCGTGACGATGGGCGACCTGGCGGTGGCGATCGACTCCGGCTCCGCCCTGGCCGATGTCAGCGCGGCCCCGCCCAATCACTGAGGCGCCGCGCGGTGCGGTGTCCGCGGCGGCCCCCGGGGCCGCAGAATCGGCGGGCACCGCACTCGTCGTGCTGCGGGCCCTGGGGCTCGGCGATTTCGTCACCTCCGTGCCGGCCCTGCGCGCCCTGGAGCGCGCCTTTCCCGACCGTCGGCGGATCCTGGCCGGACCCGCCTGGTACTGGGACCTGACCGCCCTGGCCGGCCTGGACTGGCGGGTGCTGCCCACGGAGCTGCTGCGGACACCGCCCTGGGACGGGGCGCACCCGCTCGAACTCGCGGTCAACCTGCACGGACGCGGACCGCAGAGCACCGAGGCACTCGCGGCGCTCGCACCCCGACGGCTGTGGGCGCACGCCGATCCCGGGGAACCGGGGCGGCCCGGCCCGCCGTGGCCGGGGCGCGTCCACGACACCGAGATCTGGTGCGGACTGCTGCGCGCCCACGGCCTCGCGGCCGACCCGGACGACCTGTGGTGGCCGCCGCCGGACCACGCCCCTGCCGACGACACCGCCGCCCCGCTCCCGGAGCGCGCCTCCCCACCGCACCGGAACACCGCCACGGGGCCGGACTCCGGCGCCGGAACCGCCGTCGTCCACCCCGGGGCCTCGGCCGCCTCGCGCCGGTGGCCCCCCGAACGGTTCGCGACGGTGGTGCGCCATCTCCATGACCGCGGGCTGCGCGTGCTGATCACCGGCTCGCGCGCGGAACGCCCCCTGGCCGAACGCGTGGCCCGCACCGCCGCACCGGCCCCAGCCCAGGTACCGGCCGGCCGGACCGGTGTCGGGGAGCTGGCACGGCTGGTCGCCGACGCCGACCTGGTGGTGTGCGGCGACACCGGCGTGGCCCACCTGGCCACTGCCTACCGCACGCCCTCCGTGCGTCTGTTCGGTCCGGTCTCGCCCGCGCTGTGGGGCCCCCGGGTGGACGAGGGGATCCACGCGTGCCTGTGGAAGGGCGGCGAGAGCGACCCCCACGCCTCGGCGCTCGATCCCGGCCTGGCCTCGATCACCGCCGACGACGTCCTGTCGGCCTGCTCCGACGTGCTCTCGCGGACCGGGGTCCGCCCCTGACCACGCGGCCGACCACGACCGCGGGTGAACATCCCACCACGGGATGACACTCCTTTTCGGCGCACTCGACCGACCTCACTGGCCACATCGCCCCTTCCCAGCGGACCGGATCCGTGCTTCGGTACGTGCACCAGCACGACCCGAGGAGTTCCCCCATGGCAGACAGCAGTACGGGTTTCGTCCGGATCCTGGGACGAGGTGACGTCCTCGCCCTCGCCTTCGGCGCCATGATCGGCTTCGGCTGGATCGTGCTCACCGGAGACTTCATCAGCGCCGCCGGTCCCGGCGGCGCGGCCCTGGCGTTCGTCGTCGGCGGGGTCATCATGGCGCTGGTCGGCCTCACCTACGCCGAACTCGTCTCCGCGATGCCCCACGCGGGCGGCGAGCACCACTACGCGATGCGCGCGATCGGGCCCAAGGGCGCGTTCGCCGCCTCCTGGGCGATGGTCCTGGGCTACGTCTCCGTGGTCGCCTTCGAGGCGGTCGCGGTCCCGCAGACCCTGGTGTACCTCTTCCACGGCATGGAGGCCGGGTACCTGTGGACCATCGCCGAGTACGACGTCCACGCCAGCCTGGTCGCCGTCGGCCTGGCGACGGCCGTGGTGATGACCGCGATCAACTACGTCGGCATCCGGCCCGCGAGCGTCTTCCAGGGCGTGGCCGTGCTCTTCCTGCTGGTGGCCGGAGCCGTCATGGTCACCGGCTCCTTCACCGGCGGTTCCACCGAGAACATGCAGCCCTTCCTCACCGGCGGCGTGCCGGGAGTGTTCACGGTGCTGGTCGCCGTGCCGTTCCTGTTCGTGGGCTTCGACGTCATCCCCCAGTCCGCCTCGGAGATCAAGCTCCCCTACCGCGTGGTCGGCGCCCTGCTGGTGGTCTCGGTCTTCTGCGCCACCGCCTGGTACGTCATGATCATGCTGACCGCCGGCTCCGGGCTCTCCGCCGCCGACCTGGCCGGGTCCGAACTCGCCTCCGCCGACGCCATGGCCGCGCTGTGGAACAGCCCGACCATGGGCAACCTGCTCGTCCTCGGTGGCATCGCCGGGCTGCTCACCAGCTGGAACGCCTTCCTCATCGGCGGAAGCCGGCTCATCTACGCGATGGCGCGCTCGCGGATGCTCCCGGCCTGGTTCGGCCGCCTGCACCCGCGCTTTCGCACTCCGGCCAACGCCGTCCTGTTCGTCGGCCTGCTCTCGGCCGCCGCACCGTTCTTCGGGCGCCCGATGCTGGTGTGGCTGGTGGACGCCGGCGGCCTCAACATCGTGATCGCGTTCGTGCTGGTGGTGGTGAGCTTCCTCGTGCTGCGCCGCCGCGAGCCCGCGATGGAACGGCCGTTCACCGTCCGCGCGGGCGTCCCCGTCGGATGGGCCGCCCTGATCCTGAGCCTCGGGCTCCTGGCGCTGTACCTGCCCGGCATGCCCGCGGCCCTGACCTGGCCGCACGAGTGGGTGATGGTGGGCGTGTGGTGGCTGGTGGGAGCCGTGCTCATGTGGCGCCTGCCCCACGTCACCCCGGGAGCCGACGCCGAACAACGGCTGATCGCGGCCATGGACGCCCGGAGCTCCCCGGACCCCGACCGGACCTGAACGCACGGACGCCGCCCGCCCCAGGGCGGGGGCGGACGGCGTCCACGCGAGTGCGGCCGGGGCAGAAGGCGGCCTGGCGACCGCGAGCCCGGAACGCGGTCTAGGAGTGGTGCCAGCCGGTCAGGCGGCGCACCGCCTCGTCCAGGACCTCGTCCCGCTTGCAGAACGCGAAGCGCAGCAGGTGGGCGCCCTCCTGCTGGTGGTCGTAGAAGACCTGGGCCGGAACGGCGGCGACGCCCGCCTCGCGGGGCAGCGCGCGGGCGAGGGTCACCCCGTCGGCGTACCCGAGCGGGCGGATGTCCGCCATGAGGAAGTAGGTGCCCTCGCACACGCTCACGTCGAACCCGGTCCGGGTCAGCCCCTCCGCCAACCGGTCGCGTTTGTCCCGCAGGGCGGTGCGCTGCTCCTCGACCCACGCGCCCTCGTGGTCGATGGCGTCGGCGATCGCGAGCTGGAGCGCGCCGTTGGCCGAGAACGTCAGGAACTGGTTCACCGTCCGTACCGCGCGCACCAGCGGCTCGGGGCCCATCACCCAACCGGTCTTCCACGCGGTGACGGCGAACATCTTGCCCACCGACGACACCGAGAGCGTGCGCTCGCGCATGCCCGGCAGAGACGCCAGCGGCACGTGCGGGCGGTCGTCGAAGGTGAGGAACTCGTACACCTCGTCGGTGAGGGCGATCAGGTCGTGCTCACGGCACACCTGGGCGACCTGCTCCAGCTCCTCGGCGGTGAAGACCGTACCGGTGGGGTTGTGCGGCGTGTTGACGATGACCATGCGCGTACGCGGACCCACGGCGGCGCGCAGCTCGTCCGGGTCGAAGGTGAAGCGCCCCGACACCGGGTCCGGGCGCAGGGTCACCGACCGGCGCACACCCCCCGCGAGGGAGATCATCGCGGCGTAGGAGTCGTACATCGGCTCGAAGACGAGGACCTCGTCCCCGGGTTCGACGAGCGCCAGCAGCGACGCGGCGATGCCGGCGGTCGCGCCGACGGTCACGTACACCTCGGTGTCGGGGTCCAGCTCCAGGCCGTAGTGGCGGGCACGGTAGCGGCTCACGGCACGGCGCAGCTCGGGCCGCCCGGGACCCGGCGGGTACTGGTTCACCCCGGCCAGGATGTGACGGGTCGCGGCCTCCAGGAGGGACCGCGGCCCATCGGTGTCCGGGAAGCCCTGCCCCAGGTTGACCGACTCGGTGTCCACGGCCAGCTGCGTCATCTCGGCGAAGATGGTCTCGCCGTAGGCGCGCATTCGTTCGATCAGCGGTTCGTCCACCCGTCGAGCGTACCCGCCCGCCCGTCACCCGCCACCGTCCCGTGGGGGCTCCGCCGGAGCGGGACTACCACCCTCAACCGACGCCCACGGCGCAGCACCCCACCCGTCGCCCGCCATCGTCCCGTGGGGGCTCCGCACAAGCGGGACTACCACCCTCAACCGACGCCCACGGCGCAGCACCCCACCCGTCGCCCACCATCGTCCCGTGGGGTCCGGCACCGCACAGCGAACGGGGCGGACCTCGTGGTCCGCCCCGTTCCGTGTCACACGGCACCAGCGGCTACAGCAGCAGGCTCAACACGATCCACACGACGGGACCGGCGATGAGGAGGGAGTCCAAGCGGTCCATCAGCCCGCCGTGGCCCGGCATGAAGCGGCCCATGTCCTTCACGCCCAGGTCGCGCTTGAACATCGACTCGATGAGGTCGCCGACGGTCGCGCCCAGCACGACCGCGAGTCCCAGCACCACGCCGACCCACCACGGGCCGTCGAGCATCAGGACCACGCACAGGGCGCCCGCCACACAGCACCCGACCACGGAGCCGCCGAAGCCCTCCCAGGTCTTGTTGGGGCTGATCACCGGCGCCATCTTGTGCCGACCGAGCAGGATCCCGGCGAAGTACCCGCCGATGTCGCTGGAGATCGTCACCACGATGAACGTCACCAGCCGGTACTGGCCGTCCTCGGGGTGCGCGATGAGCAGCATCCACGTGCCCAGCAGGAACGGCAGGTACACGAGGGTGAACAGGTTCGCCGCCGCGTCGGAGACGAACCCCTCGGCACCGCCGCGCAGCCGCCAGGACAGCACGGCGATCGCGGTCAGCGCGGTGGCGCCCGCCAACCAGTCGGCGCCGCCGAAGTAGGCGAAGGCCTGCATGGCCACGCCCCCGACGGCGAGCGGCACCACGGCCAGGGTCATGCCCTTGCCGGCGAACGCCCGGTTGACCTCGCGCAGGCCGATCAGGACCGCCAGGGAGGTGATGATCGTGAACAGCTGCGGCCAGGGGAAGACCGAGAAGAACACGAGCGCGCCCAGGACGCACCCGCTGGCGATGGCCAGCGGGAGGTTGCGCCCGGTCCGAACCGGCTCACCTCCCGGTTTGTGCAGCACGAAGCGCTGCCCGTCGGCACTGTCGGAGCCGCCGGGCGGCCCCTCGGGTCTGTGCTCCGGCGAGCGGTCATCGCCTCCGGAGCCGCTGGAAGAAGTGGTCACCGACTAAACCTCGAGCAGTTCTGCTTCCTTGTGCTTCAACAGCTCGTCGATGGCGGCGACGTACTTGTGGGACAGCTCGTCCAGTTCGACCTGGGCACGGTGCGCCTCGTCCTCGCCGAGCTCGCCCGCCTTGACGCCCTTCTCGAAGGAGTCCTTGGCACGGCGGCGCACGTTGCGGATGGAGACCTTGCTGTCCTCGGCCTTGGTCCGCGCGACCTTGACGTACTCCTTGCGGCGCTCCTCGGACAGGTCCGGGAACACCACGCGGATGACCTGGCCGTCATCGGACGGGTTCACGCCCAGGTCGCTGTTGCGGATGGCGTTGATGATGTCGGTGCGGGAGTTGACGTCGAACGGCGAGATGACGACCATGCGCGGTTCGGGAACCGAGAAGGAGGCCAGCTGGTTGATCGGCGTCCGCGCACCGTAGTAGTCGACGGTGATCTTGTTGAAGGTCGCGGGAGTGGGACGGCCCGTGCGGATCGTCGCGAAGTCCTCCTTCGCGACCGTCACGGCCTTCTCCATCTTCTCCTCGGTCTCAAGGAGGGTCTCTTCGATCATTGGTGGCGCTCCCGGAACTCGACTCTGGTGTTCGTGGCTTGACTGGCGTCGTCGCGGCGCTTCAGACGGCGGCCGGTCCGACGATGGTGCCGATCTTCTCACCGCGGACCGCACGCAGGATGTTGCCCTGGCTCATCAGGTCGAACACGACGATGGGCAGCCCGTTGTCCATGCACAGGCTGACCGCGGTGGCGTCCATGACCTTGAGGCTCTTGGTGAGGACCTCGTTGTAGTTGAGCTTGTCGAACTTGACCGCGTCGGGGTTGCGCTGCGGGTCGGCGTCGTAGACGCCGTCGACCTGGGTTCCCTTGAGCACGGCCTGCGCACCGATCTCCAGCGCGCGCTGGGCGGCGGTGGTGTCGGTGGAGAAGAACGGGGCGCCCAGTCCGGCACCGAAGATGACCACGCGGCCCTTCTCCAGGTGGCGCACGGCCCGGCGCGGAATGTAGGCCTCGGCGACCTGGCTCATGTGGATCGCGGTCTGCACGCGGGTGTCCACACCGAGCCGCTCCAGGAAGTCCTGGAGGGCGAGGCAGTTGATGACGGTGCCGAGCATGCCCATGTAGTCGGCGCGGCCGCGCTCGATACCGCCCTCGGTGAGCTGCGCGCCGCGGAACATGTTCCCGCCGCCGACGACGACGGCGACCTGGATGCCCTCGGAGACCGCCTCGGCGATGGACTCCGCCACGTACTGGACGACCTCGGGGTCGATCCCCAGACCGCCGCCGCCCGCGAACGCCTCACCGGAGAGTTTGAGCATCACACGCTTCCAACCGGAATCGTGCATGGCGGGTTCGGTGCTGGTCTCTTGGTTCTCCGACACGGCCTGTGGCCTCCCTTGTTGTCCCCGAGTGGCACAGGGTCCCCCGAGTGCTGCTGCTGCGGGCGGACGGGCCGCTCATCGCGCCCGAACCCGCCCATATCCACCGAAGGTGCCGGGGAGAACTCTCCCCGGCACCTCCATCATCTCAAAACCCTAGGCCTGGCCGACCTTGAAGCGGACGAAGCGCTTGACGCTGACGCCGGCCTCGTCGACCACCTTCTGGACGGACTTCTTGTTCTCCTTGACGAACGGCTGGCCGAGCAGCGTGGCCTCCTTGAAGAAGCCGTTGACGCGACCCTCGACGATCTTGGGGATCGCCTGCTCGGGCTTGCCCTCCTCGCGAGTGGTCTGCTCGGCGATGCGGCGCTCGTTCTCCACGACCTCGGCGGGGACGTCGTCCTTGCCCACGTACTGCGGGGCCAGGGCGGCGATCTGCTGGGCGAGGTCCTTGCCGACCTCGGCGTCGGCCTTGTCCAGCTCGACCAGGACGCCCATGGTGGGGGGCAGGTCCGGGTCGGACTTGTGCAGGTAGCTGGCGACGTAGGCGCCGTCGAACTTGGCGACGCGGCGGAGCTCCAGCTTCTCGCCGATGATCGCGCCCTTTTCGGAGATGAAGTCCTGCAGGCTCTTGCCAGGCTCGATCTCGGCGGCGGCCACGGTCGCCAGGTCGTCGCTGTCGACCGAGACGACGAACTCGGCGACCTGGTCGGCCAGCGCGATGAACTGGTCGTTCTTGGCGACGAAGTCGGTCTCGCAGTTGAGCTCGATGAGGGTGGCCTTGCCCTCGCTCTGCTGCTTGAGGACGACCGTGCCCTGGGCGGCGGTGCGCTCGCCGCGCTCGGCCTGCTTCTTCGCGCCCTTGATGCGCAGGGCCTCGACGGCCTTGTCGACGTCGCCGTCGGCCTCGGTGAGGGCCTTCTTGCAGGCCATCATGCCGGCGCCGGTCATGTCGCGCAGCTTCTTGACGTCCGCGGCGGTGAAGTTCGCCATGACTGTTCTCGAATTCCCTTGGAGTGGAGAGTCGGTGTCTTGGGGTGAGGGCCGATGACCCGGCACGGCCGCCCCGCCGTGGTGGCGGGGCGGCTGTACCGGGACGGTGAAGCGGACCTACTCGGCGGAGCCCTCGGCGGGCGCCTGGGCCGGAGCGTCGACGGGCGACTCGGCGGCGGTGGCCTCGCCCGGAGCCTCGGCGGCGACCTCGTCGGCCGGGGCGACCGTGGCGGTCTCGGCGGGGGCCTCGGCAGCGGCCTCCTCCGTGGCGGCGACCTCGGGGGCGGCCTCGGTGGCGGCCTCGGTGGCGGCCGTCTCGGTGGCGGCCTCCTCCTTGCCCTTGCCCTCCAGGAGCTCGCGCTCCCACTCGGCCAGGGGCTCCTCGGCGGGCTTGTCGGCGCCGGCCTCGGCGCCGGAGGCGCCGGAGCGGGCCAGGAGACCGTCGGCGACGGCGTCGGCGACCACGCGGGTCAGCAGGCTGACACTGCGGATGGCGTCGTCGTTACCCGGAATCGGGTAGTCGACCTCGTCCGGGTCACAGTTGGTGTCCAGGATCGCCACGACCGGGATGTTCAGCTTGCGAGCCTCGCTGATCGCGATGTGCTCCTTCTTGGTGTCCACGATCCACACGGCGCTCGGCACGCGGGCCATGTCGCGGATACCGCCAAGGGTGCGCTCCAGCTTCTCCTTCTCACGACGGAGGTTGAGGAGCTCCTTCTTGGTGAGCGTGGAGCCGGCGACGTCGTCGAAGTCGATCTCCTCCAGCTCCTTGAGGCGCTGGAGCCGCTTGTGCACGGTGGAGAAGTTGGTGAGCATGCCGCCCAGCCAGCGCTGGTTGACGAAAGGCATGCCGACGCGGCGGGCCTGCTCGTCGATGGCCTCCTGCGCCTGCTTCTTCGTGCCGACGAACAGGATGGTGCCACCGTGGGCGACCGTCTGCTTGACGAACTCGTAGGCGCGGTCGATGTACGCCAGCGACTTCTGCAGGTCGATGATGTAGATGCCGTTGCGCTCAGTGAAGATGAAGCGCTTCATCTTGGGGTTCCAGCGACGCGTCTGGTGCCCGAAGTGGACGCCGCTCTCCAGGAGCTGGCGAATTGTCACGACTGTGGCCATGACCTGGTCCTCCTTGCGGTGGCGGGGAGGGATTCCCCGCCTCGGTTGTGCCTGACGCCCCGGCCGCACCGCCACGCCGCCGAAGCGGAGTGGACCGTAGGTTGCGACCCCTCCCGAGGAAGGCTCGGGGGCGTGCGTAGTGTTGTTGGCCCGGTGGGCCACGGACGATTCTATCCTCCGTCCGGGGCGCACAGGACCTGCGCTGCGTATTCGGGGCGAACGGGCCCCGCCGGGCCGTCGTCCACAGGTTCACGAACCCCCTGGCGCATCCCTCCCGCCGCGTCGACCCTGGATGTATGGCACCTGCCCGCCTGACATCCCTGCTGCTCGCATCGCTCCTGCTGTTCCCCCTCTGCGTCGGCCGAACCGCCTTCGCCGACACCTCGTGGCATTGGCCCCTGGACCCGCCGGTGGAGGTGCTGCGCGGGTTCGACCCTCCCGAGCAGCGCTGGCTGCCCGGACACCTGGGTGTGGACCTGGCCGCCGAGTCGGGCGCGCGGGTGCGCGCGGCCGGCCCCGGACAGGTGTACTTCTCGGGCCGCGTCGCCGGAACGCCACTGGTCAGCGTGGTGCACGGCGACCTGCGCACCACCTACCTACCGGTGGAGTCCACGCTCGCCCGCGGCGACCCGGTCGCCGCGGGCGACCCCCTGGGCGTTGTGGCCGAGTCACCGACCCACTGCCGGTCGCGCCCGTGCCTGCACTGGGGCCTCCTGCGCGGCGGCACCCACCTCGACCCGCTCGGCCTCCTCGGCCGCGGCCGGGTCCGCCTCCTCCCCCTGGGCCCCGACGGCCCGGTCGCCCCAGGGGACACCGGCGGTCCCGAAACCACCCAGAGCGCACTCGTCTCCCGCCCGGTCGCACCACTCCGAGCGCGCGCACGCTCTCGGCTCCCTCGCCGCGGAAGGGCGAAGGACGGAAATCAAAGAACTCCTACCCGGGAACGGGTTCGAAGCCGATGCCCCGAACTCCTAGCGCGTCGAAACGGACGCGGCGGCCTTTCCATCGGCCCGCACAAGCATGTCGACGGGGTCCCCGACCCGGCCGAACCGACCTGCGCACACGAGCCGAACGCCGCGAGACGGGCTCCCGAAGCGAAGCCCAGGCGAGCGCCATCGCCCAGGTGGAAGGACCCGACCCCTCCCCCGCACGCCACCGGGGTTCCGCGTCGGAGGCGGCGGCAACCGGGTCAGAATCCCGGAAGCGACCACCGGGCCAGAATTCCAGAGAACCTCGAAGAATGGCCGAGCGAAGACCGAATCCACTCTCCCGCGGAAGAATGCACGAACGAACTGACGCACAAGAACCACACCGAGACCTTCGACCGCCCGGCCGTCATGTCGCCCGTGGATCACCGCAAGGCCCGGTGTGGCACCGCACCCACCTCGAATGGCTCGTCCGTGACCAGACGACCCCAGCCGCCCGGCTGTTTCGGTCCACGGAGCACGAGAACTCAGCCAAGCGGATGTCATGCCAGATCCTCTACGTGGACCGCAACGACCGCCAGAGTCGAAGCCCGACCCTGGCCGCCACGCTGTGCCACCACACCACTCAAGAAGCTCGCGGAGCTTGCCAGGTGAGACAACCTCCAAGTCACCACCGGCGAGCCGCCTGGCCACCGCTTGCGAGGGGACCGACCTCGGTGAAGACCATGCCGGTTCCCGGATACGGGAGCCCCGAGGCCCTCCGGCGACACCTGTGGCGGATCGCGACGGCGATCTTCGTAGCGATCCCCACGACGATCGCCAGGTCGGTGGGGATGGCGGGTCTGGTGTTCCGACGGCGACTCTTCTGCCCGGGCCAGGGCCCGCAGCAGACCTGATCAGGCGCGGGGATGAGCCTGGCGGTAGGTGTCGCGCAGGCGCTCCACGGACACATGGGTGTAGATCTGCGTGCTGCGCGGACTGGCGTGGCCGAGGAACTCCTGCACGCTGCGCAGGTCCGCGCCGCCGTTGAGCAGGTGGGTGGCGGCGCTGTGCCGGAGGCCGTGCGGGCCGCTGTCCACCCCGGCAGCGCGCAGGAGGGCGTGCACGTCCTCACGGGCCTGGCGCACGCCCAGACGGCCGCCGCGGGCACCCAGGAGCAGAGCGGCGCCGCTGGCGGAGGTCGCCAGTTCCGGGCGCCCACCGGCGAGCCAGGCGTCGAGGGCGTCCAGGGCGGGCGCGCCCACGGGCACGGTCCGCTCCTTGGCGCCCTTGCCCAGGACCCGAACGGTGTCGCGGGCGCGGTCGACGTCGCCCAGGTCCAGGGCGCACAGTTCGGCGACGCGCACACCGGTGGCGTAGAGCAGTTCGACCACCGCGCGGCGCCGCAGGTCCACGGGGGTCTCGGCCGGCCCCTGGGCCAGGGCCGAGGCGGCCTGCTCCTCGTTGAGGACGGTCGGCAGTCCGCGCTGCTGGGTGGGCGCGACCAGTCGCGGCCCGGGGTCGGTCTCCAGCACGCCTTCGCGGTGCAGGAAGCGGGTCAGGGCCCGCACCGCCGCCACCCGGCGGGAGAGGCTCGCGCGGCTGATCCCCTCGTCCCGGGAGCGGGCCAGCCAGCCGCGCACCAGCAGGACGTCCAGGTGCTCGAACCCGTAACCCCGCGCGTCCGAGGTCTCCGTGTCCGGGTCGGGCCCTCCTCGCCCGGCGTCCGTCCCGACCGACGTGTCCGACGTCGGTCCGCTGTCCGCCAGGAACCTCTGGAGCGAACGCAGGTCGGCGAGGTAGCCGCGGACGGTGTGCGGTGAGCGGCCCAGCTCCCCCGACAGGTGGGCGCCGAAACGGTCGAGCACAGTGCGGTCGAGCACGGTCACCTCCGGGGCAGGCAGGCGACGGCGTCGATCTCCACCAGGAAGCGCGGATCGACGAACCCGTTGACCTCCACCAGCGTGCCCGCCGGCCGGGGTCCGTCCGGCAGGCAGTCGATCAGGGCCGGACGGAGCCCGTCCAGGTCCGCCACGTGCCGCAGGTAGTAGGTGAGCTTGACCAGGTGGGTGAGGTCGGCGCCGTGGGTGGCCAGCACCGCCTCCATGTTCTGGAAGATCTGCCGGGTCTGGCCGGTGATGTCACCGGGGATACCGCCGTCGGGAGCCTGAGGGGTCTGTCCGGAGACGAAGAGCAGAGGGCCGTCCGCCACACGGGCATCACTGTACGCTTTGGCCATAGCGACAACGTACCCACTTCCGGCGGCCCTGCCCGGGTGAAGCGGTCCCGGGATCGACATGCGCGCAGAACATCCGTGTCGCCGTGCGACCGCTTGTCGGCCTTCACCGCGGGGGCCGCCAACCGGTGGAACACCGCTCCACGAGACCGGCGGCGGCCAGCATCCCCAGCGCGCGCATGGTGCCCTCCAGAGTGCCCTCGCTGCGCACGGCGATCGTCGCGGTGCCGGCGCCCTCGCGGGGCACCGCGTCCAGTACACGTCGGGTGTCGGCATTCAGCGCGGCCTCCAGCCGGGGCGTCCCCGCGCCCTCCTCCCCCAGCGGCACCACGTGCGCGACCACGTCCTCGGCGCAGGTCACACAGGCGGCCTGCCAGTCACGGAGCAGCAGGTGGCACCCCACGGACAGAGCCGAGGTGACCGGCCCGGGCACCGCCATCAGCGCGCGGTTGAGTTCCGTGGCGTGCGCGGCGGTGTTGAGCGCGCCGCTGCGGCGCCCGGCCTCGACCACCACCGTGCCGGGGGTGAGCGCCGCGATCAGCCGGTTGCGGATCAGGAAGTCCGGAGCCCGCGGGGTGGAGCGCACCGGTCGCTCACTGACCAGCACGCCGCGCCGGGCGATGTCGGCGAACAGTCCGGCGTGCCCGCGCGGGTAGTCCACGTCCAGCCCGCAGGCCAGAACCACCACCGTGTTCCCGGCGGCGTGCGCGGCCCGGTGGGCCGCGCCGTCGATGCCGTACGCGCCGCCGGACACCACGACCACCGAGCGCTCGGCCAGGCCGTAGGCCAGCTCGGCGGCGACGTGTTCGCCGTAGGGGGTCGCCGCCCGCGCCCCCACCAGAGCCGCCGAGCGCAGGCACAGGTGGCGCAGATCGCCCCGGCCGCGCACCCACAGGCCGTGCGAACGTCGCCCGCCGGGCAGGTCCAGCGACTCCAGCCGCCCCGGCCACTCCGGGTCCCCCGGCGCCACGAAGCGGATCCCCGCCTCCGCCGAGTCGCTGAGCAGTCCGTCCGGGTCGACCCGTCCCGCCCTGGCGCTCCACCGCGCCCAGCGCCGTTCGAGCCGCAGTGCCTGCTCCGCGCCGTCCGAGGCTCCTTCCTGGTGCGGTGCCGACGGCGCGGGCGCCCCGGCCACCAGGTCGGCCCACACCCGTGCCGCGCCGTACTCCGCGAGCAGCTCCCCCAGCCACAGGTCACCCGGGGGCGCCACCACCGTGAGGCAGGCCCGTGCCCGGGCATCGGCCTCCTCCTCCGCCACGCGTACCGTCACGTCATCCCCCCGTCTCCCCGCCGCCCCGCACCGTCACTCCGCTCGCCCCCAGGACCCCGAACCGACACCGCACCACCCGGCCACGCCACCCGCCCCCGTGCGCGGCCTCACCAGGCCCGGCCCGACCACAGGGCGAAGGCATACGACACCTCCTCCTCACCGGGCCGGTCCCGTTCGGCGAGATCGGCCAGGGTCCACGCCACCCTCAGCGCGCGATCGACGCCTCGCGCGCTGATCAGCCCCTGGTCCATGGCCCGGCCCAGCACCCGCAGCGCCTCCGGCTCCACCGGGAACTCCCGGCGCAGTCGGGCTCCGGGGATCTCCGCGTTGGTGGACCACGGGGTGTGCGCCAGGCGGGCGGCGGCTCTGTCGCGCGCCTGCACCACCCGGGCCGCGACCACCGCGGAGGACTCCGCGAAGGCCCGGTCCGCGAGCAGTTCGGCGCGGGCCACCGGTTGCAGCTCCACCTTGAGGTCGACCCGGTCCAACAGGGGCCCGGACAGGCGCGAGAAGTAACGGCGGCGCTCGCCCGCCGGGCAGGTGCACAGGGATCCGGGCTTGGCGCACGGGCAAGGGTTGGCCGCCATCACCAGCTGGAAACGGGCCGGAAAGGAGACCGTGGACGCGGCACGCGCCAGGACGACCTCACCGCGTTCGAGCGGTTCGCGCAGGGAGTCCAGGACGCCACGGCCGAACTGCGGGGCCTCGTCGACGAACAGCACCCCGCGGTGGGCCTTGGACACCCATCCGGGGCTGGGGTAGCCGCTGCCGCCGCCGATGATGGCGGCGCGGCTCGACGTGTGGTGGGGTGCGGCGAACGGCGGTCGGGTGACCAGGGGCGAGCCCGCGGGGAGCATGCCCGCCACCGAGTGGATGGCCGTGGTTTCCAGGGCCTTGGTGGGGCCGAGTGCCGGCAGGACCGTCGGCAGCCGCTCGGCGAGCAGGGACTTCCCGGTCCCCGGCGATCCGAGCATCATCAGGTTGTGCCCGCCCGCCGCGGCGATCTCCACCGCGCGTCGGGCCACCGGTTGTCCCAGGACGTCGGCCAGGTCCGGCCCGCGGTCCGCGCTCTCACGCGGACGGGGCACCTGGGCGGGCGGCGGGTCCGGGGGCGGCTCCCCGCCGCGCAGCCAGTCGCACAGCTCCATCAGGTTGCCCACCGGCACCACCTCGGCGTCCGGCACGAGCCTGGCCTCCGCCGCGTTGCCGTGCGCGACGACGAACCTGCCATGGCCCTGCTGGGTGGCCGAGACCACCGCGGGGAGCACCCCCGGGACCGGCCTGGCACGACCGTCGAGGCCGAGTTCGGCGATGAGGACGGTGCCCTCCAACCGGTCCGGGGGCACCTCTCCCGCGGCGGCGAGCACCGCGCCCGCGATGGCGAGGTCGAAGAGGCTCCCGGACTTGGGCAGGCTGGCCGGGGAGAGGCTGACGGTGATCTGGCCGCTGGGCCAGGACTCGCCGCTGTTGACGAGGGCTGCGCGGACCCGATCGCGCGCCTCCCTCAGGGCCGCGTCCGGCAGGCCGACCATGGTCACCCCGGGGTCGCCGCCGCCCAGGTGGACCTCGACCTCGACGACGTGGCCGCGTACGCCCAGCAGGGTGACGCAGTGCGTTCGGGCGAGCGTCATCATGTCATCCCCCGCTCATGGGAGACGAACACGCGGCCGTCCAGGATGAGCACGCCGACGCCGTCCACCCTCAGCGGGCGGGCTGGAACGCGGTGCCGCCTGGCCCACGCGCGAGCCAGGCGGCGCAGCCTGCGTCGCCGGGTGGGGGTGACGGCCTCCACCGGGTGGCCGTGGCGCACCGAGGTGCGCGTCTTGACCTCGGCGACGACGAGCGTGCGCCCGTCCCGCGCGACGATGTCGATCTCGCCGGCGGGGATCCGCCAGTTGCGATCCACCACGCGCAGGCCGCCGCGCTCGAGGAAGGCCACGGCCATGTCCTCGCCGTGCCTGCCCAGTGCCTGTCGGTATTTCGCCCGCCGGTCCATCGGCGACCACCTCCCGTTACCACGGTCGGTGATCGGCGATCGGCGCGCCAGAGGGAATGTGGGGCTGTGGACAACTCCGGTCGCGGAGTGCGGGCGTCAGTCCTCGGGGCTCTCGGCGGGCGGAAGCTCCAGGTCGGCCTTGGTGATCTCCTCGACGTTGACGTCCTTGAACGTCACCACGCGCACGTTGCGAACGAACCGGGCCGGGCGGTACATGTCCCAGACCCAGGCGTCCTCCATCACGACCTCGAAGTACATCTCCCCGTTCTCCGTGGAACGCGGCTGGAGGTCGACGTGGTTGGTGAGGTAGAAGCGGCGTTCCGTCTCCACCACATAGCTGAACAGCCCGACGACGTCCCGGTACTCGCGATAGAGCTGGAGCTCCATCTCGGCCTCGTACTTCTCCAGGTCCTCAGAACTCATCCACGCGCTCGCTTTCGTCAGCACTCTCCGCTGGTGGTGTGCCTTTCCCTTCATCACATGGACACCGCCGTCCCCCGGCTTGTTCCCACCGGGCCGCGGCACCACGCTCCGGGTACGCCAATACGGTCCGAGATCCATGATGCGTCACCGAACGGGCTTTTGTACCCGGTCGCGAGGAATTCGTTGGGCGCCGACCGGTGGGAGCGCCCGCTCAGCCCCGGGCCGAGCCCGCGCTCACTCGTCGTCGGCGTCGTTGAGCTGGTCGAACGTGTCGGGGACGCCCAGCCCGCCGGCCTGGCCGATCGGCCAGATGATGACGAAGGCCCGCCCCACGACGTGGTCGATCGGGACCGCTCCGCCGCCGGGGTTGTTCTGGTTCAGCCGCGAGTCGTAGGAGATCGCGCGGTGGTCGCCCATGAGCCACACGTGGTCCTCGGGCACCTCGATCGGGCCGAACTCGGTGTGACTGGCCACACTGCCCGGATAGAGGTACTCGTCCTCCTCCAGCGGCACGCCGTTGACCAGCACCCGGTTCTGCTCGTCGCAGCACTCCACCACGTCGCCCGGAAGGCCGATGACGCGCTTGATGTACTCCTTGCCCGTGGGAGCGGCGCCGAGCTGCTGCTGTACCCAGGTGAATCCGCGCGCGACCGGGTTGCTCGATTCGGGGACCACCACGGTGTTGGGGTCGTCCCACGACCCGTCGCCGTCGAAGACGACCACCTCGCCGCGCTCAAGGTCGCGGACCTCGTAGACGAGCTTGTTCACGAGCACGCGGTCCCCGATGAGGAGCGTGTTCTCCATGGAGGACGAAGGGATGTAGAACGCCTGCATCACCCAGGTCCTGATCACGAACGCCAACACCAGGGCGATCACGATCAGGATCGGGAGTTCCTTCCAGAACGACCCCTTCTTGGCACTGTTCTGGGACTTGGTCATGTCGGCGTCCGCCCTCTCCTCAGGCTCCCGGCCATCGGTATCGGAGACACCACTGGCTCCCGAGTGCGATGGCACTCGGGAGCCAGTGGCGGAGCTGTGCTCCTCCGGGCCGTCGCGGTCGGAGTCCGCTTCGGACTCCCCGTCGGCGCCGGGGCCCCTGTCGTCTTCACTCATCGTCGGAAGCCTATCCTGCCTCCCTGCCGGGGGCGGTGCGGATTCCGATCGAAGGCGCGGAAGACTACTTGGAGATGGGCTCGCGGCGCTCGCGGATGCGGGCGGCCTTCCCGCGCAGGTCACGCAGGTAGTACAGCTTGGCGCGACGCACGCGGCCGCGGGCGGCGACCTCGTACTTGTCGATGGCCGGGGTGTGGATGGGGAACGTACGCTCCACGCCCACGCCGTAGCTCACCTTGCGGATGGTGAAGGTCTCGCGGCTGCCCGCGCCCTGACGGCGGATCACGACGCCCTTGAAGACCTGGACACGAGTACGGTTGCCCTCGGTCACGCGCACGTGAACGTTGAGCGTGTCACCCGGACGGAACTCCGGGACGTCGGTGCGAAGCTGAGCCTTCTCCAGCTCCTGAATGGCAGTGTGCATCTCGCGAATCCTCATCGGTAGCGCGCCGCGGCCTGATCCCCTGAGTACAGGGGTGCGCGGGCGAGGGCCCTGGAATGGGTCTGAACTTTCGAACCGCCCGGGTGACCGTCACAGAGGCCGACGTCCTGCCGCCGGCATGCGGATGCCGCCGGTCACCAAGGGGGAACCCACCTAGTTTGCCACATGTTCGCCGGCGTCCCGAACGTGCTCCTCGGCGAGGACCTCCCGGTCCCGCCGGTCCCACGCCTCGTCCGGCGTCGCCGCGACCAGGTCGGGGCGGTTGCGGGCGGTCTTGCGCAGGGCCTGGTCGCGCCGCCAGCGGTCGACGGCGCCGTGGTTGCCCGACAACAGCACCGGCGGCACCTCCTGGCCGCGCCAGGTCGCGGGCTTGGTGTACACCGGCCCCTCGACGAGGTGCTCCATACCACCGGAGGCGAACGAGTCCTGGACCGCGGACTCCTTGTTGCCCAGCACGCCCGGCAGCAGCCGGGTGATGGCCTCCACCATCACCAGGGTGGCCGACTCTCCCCCGTTGAGCACGTAGTCGCCGATGCTGACCTCCTCGACCGGCATGTGCCGGGCGGCGTCCGCCGCGACCCGCGAGTCGATGCCCTCGTAGCGTCCGCACCCGAAGACCAGCCGGGGCTCGGCGGCCAGGCGCTCGGCGTCGGCCTGCCGGAAGGGGCGACCGCTGGGGGTGGGCAGGATCAGCCGTGCGGGCTCCGTGCCCACGACCTCGTCGAGGGCCTCTCCCCACGGTTCGGGCTTCATCACCATGCCGGGGCCCCCGCCGTAGGGGGTGTCGTCCACGGTGTTGTGCCGGTCGTGCGTCCACGAGCGCAGGTCGTGGACGTGCACGTCGAGCCGTCCGGCCGCGCGTGCCTTGCCGATCAGCGACAGGTCCAGCGGCGCGAAGTAGTCGGGGAAGATGCTGATGATGTCGATGCGCACGGGGTAACCGTTCAGTCGGCTGTCTGCAGGTCGAGCAGACCGGGCGGGGGGTCGATGACGATGTGCCCCTGCGCGGTGTCGACCTCGGGGACCAGTGCGGCCACGAACGGCACCAGCACCTCGTCGCCCTCGGCGGTGGTCACGACCAGCAGGTCCTGGGCGTGGTGCAGGACGTCGTCGACGGTGCCGACCGCGTCACCGGAGGTCGTCCGCACCGCGAGGCCGATCAGTTCGTGGTCGTGGAACTCGTCGGGGTCGTCCAGGGGCGCGATGTCGGCGGAGTCCACGAGGAGCGCGGTGCCCCGCAGCGCCTCGGCGGCGTCCCGGTCGTCGATCCCCTCGAAGCGCACGAGCAGGCGGCCGCTGTGGCGCCGCGTGGACGTGATCCTCAACGGCCCGACGGAGGCCGGGTCGGTGTCCAGCGCCGCTCCGACGGTGAACCTGGCCGCCGGGTCGTCGGTGCGCACGTCGACGGCGACATCGCCTCGGATACCGTGCGCGCGGCCGATACGGCCCACCACGAGTCGCATGGGAGTTCCGTCCTTCTGTGAGATCCGCCCTCGGGCGGCGGGGTGCCGCCGGGGTCACCGGGTGCGGGACGCGGGTCGAGGCCCGCCGCCCGGGCCTTGGGAGGCAGTGTGCCCGGGGTCGCAGGCGACCCCGGGCACGGCTGTGGGGCGCCGACCTTCGCGGTCGACGCCCCGAGAGGCGCGTCAGCGCACTTCGTGCAGATCCAACAGGTCCACCCGGACGTACCGGCCGCCGGCGAGCGAGCCGATGACCGTCCTGAGCGCCTTGGCGGTACGGCCGTTGCGGCCGATCACCTTGCCCAGGTCGTCGGCGTGGACGCGGACCTCCAGGACTTTGCCCTTGCGGAGCCGCTTGGCTCTCACCTGGACGTCCTCGGAGTTCGCGACGATCCCCTTCACGAGGTGCTCAAGCGCCTCTTCCAGCACGTCAGGCCTCGCCCTCGGACTTCTTGGCCTCGGCGGCCTCGGCCGGCTTCTCAGCCGGCTTGTCCGCCTTCTTCTCGGTCTTCTTGGCCTTGGTGGCCTTCTCGGCGCCCGGGAGCACGAGCTCCTTCAGAGCGGCCTGGAAGGCGGCTTCCTTGGCCTCGGGGTCCTTCGGCTCGGCGACCTGGAGCGGAGCCGGAGCGGCGAGGCCCTTGAACTTCTGCCAGTCGCCGGTCTTGCGCAGGAGGACCTTGACCGCGTCAGAGGGCTGAGCGCCCACGGACAGCCAGTACTGGGCCCGCTCGGAGTCGACCTCGATGAGGCTCGGGTGCTCCTTGGGGTGGTACTTGCCGATCTCCTCGATCGCCTTGCCGTCCCGCTTGCTGCGGGCGTCGGCGACGATGATGCGGTACTGGGGCGTACGGATCTTGCCCATACGCTTGAGCTTCAGTTTGACAGCCACTGGAGTGGTCTTCTCCCGATGAACGGTATTCGGCGTCCGACGGTACACCGCGTGGGGTTGCGGGGACCTTCGAGACTGACGTGGGCGGCAGGCTAGTTAGAGGGCTGGCCCGCCACCGTTAGTCGACTACTCATTGTGCCAGACACCGGCGAGTTCCTCAGCCAGGACGACCGGCGTGTGCGGTCACGGTGAAACACGTCCGGCCCGCCCCCACACGGGGACGGGCCGGAAGGCCACCGATCGCGGGCCGCCGCGGGCCCCCAAGGGCCCGCCCACGCGCGCGAGGCGCCTACTTCTCGGGGAACTTGAAGTTCGACAGGTCCGGCATGTTGGGGCCGCCGAGACCGGGCGGGAGCTGCGACTGGCCGGCGCCGCCCAGGCCCGGGGGCAGCTGCGGCATCTGCTGGCCGCCCTCCTCCTGCCTGCGCCGGCGCTCCGCGGCGCGCTCGGCCTCCTGCTGGCGGGCCTTCAACGGGTTGCCGCTGCGCTGCTTGCCCTTCTTCACCTTCTTGGCCTGGGCCTTGGCCTTCTTCTTGTTGCCGCCGCCCATCCCGGGCATCCCCGGCATGCCGGGCATACCGCCGTTCTTCATCTTGCGCATCATCTTCTGCGCCTCGAAGAAGCGGGTGACCAGACCGTTGACGTCGCTGACCTGCGTGCCCGAACCGTTGGCGATGCGCAGCCGGCGCGAACCGTTGATCATCTTGGGGTTGGAGCGCTCGCCGGGGGTCATCGACCGGATGATCGCCTGGATGCGGTCCAGGTCCTTGTCGTCGATGTTGTCGATCTGGTCGCGCATCTGGCCCATGCCGGGCATCATGCCCAGCAGGTTCCCGATGGGGCCGAGCTTGCGGACCATCGACATCTGCTCGAGGAAGTCGTCGAGCGTGAAGTCGTCGTCCGAGGCCATGGTCGAGGCCATCTTCTCGACCTCGGCCTCGTCGAACGTGCGCTGGGCCTGTTCGATGAGCGTGAGGACGTCACCCATGTCCAGGATGCGCGAGGCCATCCGGTCCGGGTGGAAGAGGTCGAAGTCCTCGAGCTTCTCGCCCGTGGAGGCGAACATGATCGGACGCCCGGTGATGTGCCGGATGGAGAGCGCGGCACCACCGCGGGCGTCGCCGTCGAGCTTGGTGAGCGCGACCGCGTCGTAGCCCACCCCGTCGAGGAAGGCCTGGGCGGTGTTGACCGCGTCCTGGCCGATCATGGCGTCGACGACGAAGAGGATCTCGTCGGGCGAGACGGCGTCACGGATGTCCGCCGCCTGCTGCATCATCTCGGTGTCCACGCCGAGACGGCCGGCGGTGTCGATGATGACGACGTTGTGGTTGTTGCGCCGCGCGTGCTCCACGGACTCGCGCGCGACCGCGACGGGGTCGCCCACGCCGTTGCCGGGCTCGGGCGCGAACACCGGGGTCCCGGCGCGCTCACCGACCACCTGGAGCTGCGTGACGGCGTTCGGCCGCTGCAGGTCCGCGGCCACCAGCAGGGGCGTGTTGCGCTGGTCGCCGAGCCACTTGGCGAGCTTGCCCGCCAGGGTGGTCTTACCGGCGCCCTGCAGGCCCGCGAGCATGATCACGGTGGGCGGGTTCTTGGCGTACCGGACCTGGCGGGTCTCGCCACCGAGGATCTCGACCAGTTCCTCGTTGACGATCTTGATGACCTGCTGCGCCGGGTTCAGGGCCTTGGAGACCTCTTCGCCGCGGGCGCGCTCCTTGACCCGCGAGATGAACTCGCGGACCACCGGCAGCGCGACGTCCGCCTCCAGCAACGCGAGGCGAATCTCGCGAGCGGTCGCGTTGATGTCCTCCTCGGACAGCCGCCCCTTGCCGCGCAGCGAGGAGAAGACCGATGTCAACCGGTCGGAAAGCGTCTCGAACACGAGTTTGGCCAGTCCTTCGTCTCGGAATTGGTTTCCCAGCCTACCTCCCTCCCGTCGCCCACCAACGCCCGTGGAGCGCGCTACGCGCAGTGACCGGGCTACCACCCTCAACCGACGCCTCCGGCGCAGCCCCACTTTCCCGTCGCCCACCAACGCCCGTGGAGCGCGCTACGCGCAGTGACCGGGCTACCACCCTCAACCGACGCCTCCGGCGCAGCCCCACTTTCCCGTCGCCCACCAACGCCCGTAGAGGGCGCTACGCGCGGTGACCGGGCTACCACCCTCAACCGACGCCTCCGGCGCAGCCCCACTTTCCCGTCGCCCACCAACGCCCGTGGAGCGCGCTACGCACGGTGACCGGGCTACCACCCGAATCCCGCGCGAACCACCGCACACGACGGGACCCTCCCGCCGGGCCGCGCGGGGCGGCCGGGGAGAGGGTCCCGAAAGGTAGGCGGGTCGAGCCCTAGTCGCCCTCGGTCTCCTCGGCCGGGGTCTCGGAACCCTCCGTGCCCTCGGTCTCCTCCTCGGAGCCGCCGGACACGGTCGCGGCGCGCTGCTCGTCCAGGGCCGTCAGCATCTCCTCCTGCTGGCCGCTGGTGAGACCGCGCGTGGACAGCTGGGCGGACCCGTCGATCGTGTACGTCTCGTCGCCCACGCTGTCGTAGTTGGCGCTGCAGGACATCTCCAGCGTGCCGCCGGCCTCCAGGCCGCCGCTGTCGCTGCACTCCTGGTTGCCCAGCTCGTCGTTGCTGAAGGTGACCGCCATTTGCACGGTCACCGTGCCGCTGCTCGCGCCGCCCGCGTCGCGGACCGTGCCGGACCAGGTGCAGTTGGGGCCGGGCTCACAGTTCATCGCGGGCTGGCCGTCCCAGGCGACCTCGACCCGCGCGTCCCGGGAGCCGGTCAGCTCGTCCTCGGCCAGGGTGGTCAGGGTGTCGTAGACCTCCTCGGCGGCGGCCGTGTCGGCCTCCGCCAGGTCCAGGCGCACCTGCGGGCCGCGCTCGGCCTCCGGCGGCACCAGCTCCTCGATCGCGATGCGCTGGATCTGCCCGCTCTCGGCGTTGATCCACAGCTGGTTGCGCTCACCGGCGAGGTCGACGCGGTAGGTGAGGACGTCCTCGAGGTTCTCCTCGGTCGCCTCCTCCGAGTCGAGTTCCAGCCCGCCGAGGATCTCCGCCAGGACGGGCGGCGCGAGGGTGGCGGCCGGGTTGATCCCGGCCTGGCCGCCGGTGGCGCGCACCCAGTTCTCGTCGAAGTCGTCGAAGTCGGGGCCGAACACCCCCTGGTCGAGCCAGAAGTCCTCGGCGGCGCGGATGTACAGCTTGCCGTCCGCGCTGACCAGGTCGCCCTCGATGTCGTTGGCGCTCACCGTGCCGTTGGTGGCGCCGGAGTCGGTGACCGTCAGGGACGTGTCCCGGACGTCGCCGCCCACGCTCGCGGCCACCTGGCCGGAGGCGGTGAGCGCCGGGTACTCGGCCAGGTCGGCCAGGGCCTCCTCCAGGAGCGGCGCCGCGTCCACCGGTTCGGCGGCCTCGGGAGTGGGTTCCTCCTCGCCCCCGCCTCCGGGACGCAGGTCGTCCAGGATCGAGCATCCGGTCGCCGCGAGCGCGAGCGCGGCCCCCGCCGCGGCGAGCGCCCAACGCCCGGACCTGCGACCCCTGATGTGACTAACCGGCGCCATCATTCCTCCTGACCCCGACCTGTGGGGCACTGTAACGAGTCCGCGTGTGTGCAATGGGATGGGCGGCGGGGACGATCGAACCCCGGCCCTGCCGGCGTGAGACGCGGCCGTCCGGCCCGCGGTTCCGATCCGTCCGCGCCCGGCCGGGACGCGTTCCAGCGTCCGGCCGTCGGACCGCCGCGCGGGCCCGGTTCCGCGGCACAGGGCCGCGACCGTTCGGCTCCGCAGCCCCACCGCCCCGAAAGCGTATCCAACCCCGGCACAGACCACGGCCAACAACGCTCCATGAATCCACACAAACGGTGTGCCGCACGCGGCTCGCCCGCTCGCTCGCGGCCCGTCCCCGCCCGGTGTGGACTCTCGCACACGAACGAGACCGGCGGGGATCACTCCCCGCCGGTCTCTGGGTCACCTCACCGCGTCAGCGGCCAAAACCCCTGGCCTCGACGTTGAAGACTAGGCCTTGGCCTGCGATGAGGCCGTCTCCTCGCCCGGAGGCGTCGACGAGGAGACCGCTTCTGCCTCGAGCTCGTCCAGCTCGTCGAAGGCGTAAGCCGTTTCGGCGTGCAGCTCGTGGTCCAGGCCGTTGGTCTCGACCTCTTCCGGGATACGGAAGCCCATGATGAGGTCGATGATCTTGGCGATGATCCAGGTGGCGATGAAGGAGTAGATGATCGTGGCGACCACGGCGATCAGCTGGACGACCAGCAGCGAGACGCCGCCGCCGTCGAGCAGGCCGCTGGAGCCCGAGGTGATCTCGGCGGCCACGAGGCCGATCATCAGCGAACCGATGATGCCGCCGACCATGTGGATGCCGACGACGTCGAGCGCGTCGTCGAACTTGAACTTGAACTTCCAGCTGATGGCGTAGGCGCAGACCGCACCGGAGACCAGGCCGACGGCGATCGCGCCGATCGGGGTGACGTCCGCGGCGGCCGGGGTGATCGCGACCAGACCGGCGATGGCGCCGGAGGCGAAGCCGAGCGCGCTGGCCTTGCCGTAGCGCAGCTTCTCCACGATGATCCACGCGATGATCGCGGCGGCCGTGGCGACCTGGGTGTTGACCAGGGCGAGCGCGGCGGTGCCGTCGGCGGCGTAGGCGGAGCCGGCGTTGAAGCCGAACCAGCCGAACCACAGCAGGGCGGCGCCCAGCAGGACGAACGGTAGGTTGTGCGGGCGCATGGACTCCACGCCGAAGCCCTTGCGGCGGCCGAGCACGAAGGTCAGGGCCAGGGCCGCGGCACCGGCGTTGATGTGGACCGCGGTACCGCCGGCGAAGTCGACCACACCGGCGTCGCCGATGGTGATCATCTCGAACCAGCCGCCGCCCCAGACCCAGTGGGCCACGGGGAAGTAGACCAGGGTCGCCCAGACGGGAACGAAGACCAGCCAGGCGCCGAACTTGGCGCGGTCGGCGATGGCGCCGGAGATGAGCGCCACGGTGATGACGGCGAACATCATCTGGAAGCCGGCGTCGACCAGCAGCGGGTATCCGCCGCCGCCCTCGCCGTCGGAGGGCTCGATCTCACCGATGAGGCTGCTCAGACCGACGTAGTCGAAGCCGCCGATGAAGTGGTTGAGCGCACCGGGACCCTCGGCGTAGGTGAGCGAGTGGCCGATGGCGACCCACAGCACGCTGACGATCGCGATGCTCGCGAAACTCATGAGCATCATGTTCAGGACGCTCTTCGCCCGTGACATGCCTCCGTAGAAGAAGGCCAGTCCCGGGGTCATGAGCATCACCAGCGCGGCGCTCACCAGCAGCCACGTGGTGTTGCCAGAGTCAATCATGTCGTCGCCTCCGTAGTACGGACGGGGGATGGTCGTGCAGGGGCGGCGTCAGCGAGCGCGTCATCGGGCCGAGCGGAGCACCACGAAGGCCACTTTCTGAGCTGGGTGTTTCTCCATGGGAGCTGCCATGTTGCACCCGTGTAAAAGGACAGCCAGAAGTGTTAAGCCGCCATGAACGGAGGCCCCAGCACGTGCGAACACGCGTGCATGCGCACAGATCACCCCCTGCGCGACGAACAGGGAGAGAGCAAACCAGCACGCACCGTCAGATCTCACTCCGGTCACGGAGCCCGCGTCAGCAACCGCGCTCTCGTGTTGCGGTGGTGTGACGCACACATGAAGTGGGTCACACTCGCGCGGGCTCCGCGCCCGGAGCACCTACTCCGCGGGTCGCTCGCCGATCGCGTCGACCCAGCCGGACCAGACGTAGCTCACCCGCTCGGAGGGCAGCGGGTAGGCCAGGCCGTAGTCCTCGGCGTTCCCGTACTCGGGGCCCTCCTCCAGCAGGGTCGTGTCCCGGTACAGCAGTGAGCCGTCCTCGGCGTCGTACAGGTAGCGGTACTCCGACACGGACGCCTCGTCCGCCACCTCCAGGGAGAACAGCTCGCCCTCACGGCCCAGCGGGTCGGTGGCCGAGCCCACGTACTCGACTCCGCCGATCCCGGCGAGCACGTCCTGCACGGCCGCCTCCTCCGGCCCGGTGAGCGGCCGGGCCCCGTACAGGGCCCGCATCGCGTCGACCAGCCCGGACGGAGAGCCGTCGGCGGCGCCCTCGCCCAGGTCGGCGAGCACCTCCTCCATGCCCGCGGCCTCGGTGGGCAGCTCCTCGGGCCAGACCAGGGAGGGGTGGAGGGTCTCCTCGGTGGACGTGCTCCCCTGGTCGAGGAACCACGCGTGGTCGCCCTCCCGACCACCGCTCTCCAGGGGCGGGCGCGGGTGGGCGTCGTGGCGGTACTCGCCCCCGGGGGCCGTCCACTCGGCCCAGTCGTAGGGGACGTACCGGTACCCGTGGGTCTCGTCGGGGCCGTCGTCCCCGGCGTTGGCGGTGAGCCGGATCAGCTGCGTCCCGGAGGTGGAGACGAAGGCGACGCCGCCCTCGCCCGGGGCCGCCCCGCGGCCCCGGGTCACCTCGGCCAGGGCCAGCAGCCGGTCGGTGCCGTCGACCGGGTCGCCGCCGACGACCTCGATGGGCTCGGGCGGGGCGGCGTAGGCGGCAGGGATGCCGCCCGGTTCGTCGGCGGGCAGGAGCAGGCTCGCGGCTCCCACGGCCAGGGCCGCCGCGGCGGCTCCGGCGACCAGGACGGGAACGCGCTTGTGGAGGGGTCGGGTCACGGGGCTCTCCCGCAGTCGGGCGAGGGCGTGGGCGCGGGCCCGGCGGCGGGCTCCGGGGGCGGGCGCGGCGCCCGCGGCGGGGTCGGTGCCCTCCAGTGCGGTGCGCAGAGCGGTCAGGTCGTCCATGTCGCCTCCTTCGGCGGGCGGGCCCGTTCGGGTTCGGTCGTCCCGGTGTCGCGGGACAGGTGGGCCGTGAGCCTCTTGCGGGCGCGGTGCAGCCGGGCGCGGGCCGTGACGTGGGCGCACCCCACCACGGCGGCGGCCTGACGGCAGTCGAGCCCTTCCCAGGTCACGAGCATCACGAGTTCGCGCTCCAGCTCCGTCAGCCGGGACAGGGCCTCCAGGGCTCCGGAGCGCTCGATCACGCGGTCGGCGTCGTCGGCGTGGAACGCGGCGCCCGGCCGTCGGCCCAGGGATTGCGCGATCAGGCCCTGGCGCCGGTCGGCGCGCAGGTGGGCCAGCGTGATCCGGCGCGCGCAGGCGTACAGCCAGGGCAGTTCGCGTCCCGGGGGCACGCGCTCCCCGCGTCGCCAGGCCACGACGAAGGCCTCGGACGCGACGTCGTCGGCGTGGTCGGGGCCCACGCGGCGCCGCGCGTAGCGGTGGACGGCGTCGTAGTGCTCCTCGAACATGGCGTCGAAGTCTCTCTGGCCGGGGTCATCGTCCCCGGCCGTGCCACGTCTCATGGGCGTACCTCTCTTCCTCACACCTGCTCGTGTCGGCGGAAGGGGTGTGTGTGACGCGGCCGGTGCAATTCGCGGCGGACGTGCGCGCCCGGCCCGATCGGCCTCGTGCCCGCGCCTCGTGGGGGCCGCCTCCGGTCCCCGGCCCGGACACACGTGTGGCCGGGCACCCTCGCGGGTGTCCGGCCACACGTGCGGGGCGCTCGCGCGCCCCGGGGAGCCCTGTCGCGCCTCAGGAGCCGTTGAGGACGGCGTCCACGAAGACCTCGGGGTCGAAGGGGGCCAGGTCGTCGGGCCCCTCCCCCAGTCCGACGAGCTTGACCGGCACGCCCAGCTCGCGCTGGACCTGCACGATGATGCCGCCCTTGGCGGTGCCGTCGAGCTTGGTGAGCGCGATGCCGGTGACGTTGACGACCTCGCCGAACACGCGGGCCTGGCGCAGCCCGTTCTGGCCGGTGGTGGCGTCCAGGACCAACAGGACCTCGTCCACCCGGCACTTCTTCTCGACCACGCGCTTGACCTTGCCCAGCTCGTCCATGAGCCCGGTCTTGGTGTGCAGGCGCCCGGCCGTGTCGATGATGACGGTGTCTGCGCCGTCCTCGATCCCCCGCGCGACGGCGTCGAAGGCCACGCTGGCCGGGTCGGCGCCCTCCTCCTTGCGCACGACGGGCGCGCCCACGCGGCCGCCCCACGTCTGGAGCTGCTCGGTGGCGGCGGCGCGGAAGGTGTCGGCCGCGCCGAGCACCACGCTGCGGCCGTCGCCGACCAGGGCGCGCGCGAGCTTGCCGGTGGTGGTGGTCTTGCCGGTGCCGTTGACGCCCACGACCATGATCACCGCGGGCCGGTCGCCGTGCGGCTCGGTGCGCACGGTCCGGTCGGTGTCGGTGCCGATCTGCGCCAGGAGCTCCGCGCGCAGCAGCCCGCGCACCTCGTCGACGCCCCGGGTGCCGAGCACCTTGACCTTGGTGCGCAGGTTCTCGACGATCTGCGAGGCGGCGGTCACGCCGATGTCGGCGGTGATGAGGGTGTCCTCGATCTCCTCCCAGGCGTCCTCGTCCAGGGCGTCGGCGGAGAGCAGGTTGAGCAGGCCCTGGCCCAGCGAGCTCTGCGACCGGGCCAGGCGCGCGCGCAGGCGCACCATGCGCCCCGCGGACGGCGGCGGCGTCTCCAGCTCGGGTTCGGCGGGCGGGGCGGCCTCGGCCGGAGGGGCCGGGGCGGGCGGCGTGACGACCGCGCCCTCGGCCCGTTCGCGGTCCTCCTCCGGGGCGGCCGTCCCCGGCTTCCCGGTGACCTCGGGCTTGGTCTCCTCCTCGCCCCGCTCGACCGGACGTCGGGTCTTGACCAGGAAGAACCCGCCGACCGCCAGAAGCAGGACCAGGACGACGATGACTGAGGTTGCGAGCACGGTGATGTCCATAGCGCTCCCCAGTCTCCCAGAACGCGCGACGCGTTCGCGTCACGGGCGGGTGGCGTGCCGGGAACGAACCGGGGCGCGTGAGCGCTCAGGAACCAGGTGCGCGCGGGGCCCGCGGCTCACGTCGCGCGGTGGCGGGTGGTCCTCAGGATGAGCAGGAAGAACGGCGCGCCGAGGAAGGCGGTGACGACGCCGATGGGGAGTTCGGCGGGGGCGACCACGGTGCGGGCGACGATGTCCACCAGCACGAGGAAGGCGCCGCCGAAGAGCACGGTGACCGGCAGGATGGCCCGGTAGTTGGCGCCCACCAGGCGGCGGACCACGTGGGGGACGACGATGCCGACGAAGCCGATCAGCCCGCTCACCGCCACCGCGGCGGCCGTGGCCAGCGACGCGGCGCTGATCACGATGATCCGGACCACTCCGGGGTTCAGGCCGAGGCTGAGGGCCTTGTCGTCGCCCAGGGCGAGCATGTCGAGCAGGTGGCCGCAGGCCAGTAGGACGACGAGGCTCACCAGCGCGTAGGGCCACACCAAGCGCACGTCGTCCCAGCCGTCGCGGCCCAGGCCGCCCAGCAGCCAGGAGTAGACGCGCTGGAGCTGGTCGACCCCCATCTGCTGGACGAGGGTCTGCGCCGCGGACAGGAAGGACGACACGGCCACACCCGCCAGGACCAGCGACGCGGTCCCGCCGCCGCCCGCGGTGGAACCCAGGAGGTAGGCGGCGGCCACGCCCACCAGCGCGCCGACGAAGGCGGCGAAGGGGACGGCGGCGCGCGGGCTGTCGGTGAACTCCTGGCCGAAGACCATGACCAGGGTGGCGCCCAGTCCGGCGCCGGCGGCGGCGCCGAGCAGGAAGGGGTCGGCCAGGGCGTTGCGGAAGACGCCCTGGTAGGCGCCGCCCGCGGTGGCCAGCAGGGCGCCGACGATGGCGCCCATGACCACCCGGGGCAGGCGCAGCGCCACCAGCAGCGCCACCTGCCGTTCGTTGAGCGGGGACTCCACTCCGAACGGCAGGTGGCTGAGCAGGTGGCGGACGATGTCGGCCGCCGAGATGGAGGCCGCCCCCGCCGAGACGCCGAGGAGGCCGGAGGCGACCAGCAGGACCGCTCCGCCCACCAGCCAGCCGACGGGGAGGAGGTGGCGTGCCGAAGGCGCCGGCCGGGGGCGCCTCCCGCCCCCGCGCAGTGTCGGCCGGCCGCTCAGCAAGGCCGTGTTCCGTGGCGGGGCCGGTGTCCGGGGCACATGGCCTAGGCGCCCGCGTTCTCTCGCACGGCCTCGCCGACGAGCTCGGCGAACTCGACCACGCGCGGACCCCAGCGCGAGGAGATGTCGGCGTCGAGCAGGTACACCGCGTCGTCCTCGACGGCCGTGACCGTGTCGAAGGCGGGGCGCTCGCCCACCGAGGCCAGGGTCTCCTCGTCGCCGTAGGACAGGAAGATCAGGTCCGGGTTCTCGTCCACGACGTACTCCGGGGACAGCTGCGGGTAGCCGCTGTCGGCGCCGTCGGCCGCGTCGGCGATGTTCTCCAGCCCGAAGGCCTGGTAGATCTGGCCGACGAAGGTGCCGGAGGTCGCGGAGTAGAGGCTGTCGTCGAGCTCCTGGTAGAAGGTCAGGTCCACCTCGCCGACGTCCTCGCGCACGCTCTCGACCACCGCGTCGAACTCGGCCTGGACGCGCTCGGCCTCGGCGTCGGCGGACTCGGCGTTGCCGGTCGCCTCGCCGAGCATGCGCATCTGGGCGTAGGCGTCCTCCAGGGTGGCGGCGTCGTCCAGCACGACGACGGGCACGCCGACGTCCTCCAGCTGCGGGGCGGTGTCCTCGGAGGAGCGCGCGAGCAGGACCAGGTCGGGGTCGTACTCGACGATCGCCTCGACGTTGGGCGTGAAGCCGCTGAGGTCGGTCGTCGGTGCGTCCTCGGGGAAGTTCGAGTACTCGTCGGCCGCCTCGACCTGGTCCCCGGCTCCGATGGCGAAGAGCATCTCCGTCGCGGTGGGCGAGAGCGAGACGATCCGCTCGGGCTCGGCCTCGATGGTGACCTCGCCGAGGGCGTCGTCGACCGTGACGGGGAAGGCGCCGTCGGACTCCGCGTCGGTGTCGGTCTCGGACCCGGTGTCCGGGGAGCCGCAGGCGGTGAGCGCGAGGGTCAGGCCCAGGAGGGCGGCGGGCAGCAGGGTCGGTGCCCAGGCGCCGCGCCGGTGTCGGTGGCCCTGGACGAGGGATCGGGGATTCCGCACGGTGCTCCTTGGTGGGGCGGGGAAGGAGCGCGGTCCGGGCGGGGACGGCCTGTCCTTCCCACGAGGACGGGGACGTCGGTGCCGACGAGGCGACCTGGCTCGTCCCCGCGCGCGGCGGGGCTCCACAGTTGCGGGACAGCGCCGGGTTGGGCGGCCGTGGCCGCCGGACCGGACTTCGCTCGTTCGACACCGGTCGGGGCGTGGGAACACCCCGACCGTCCTACTCTACTCGGCACTCGGCCGCCCCTCGTCGGGCGCTCGCGACCGCCCCGACCTGCGGTTCCTCCGCGAAGGACGCGAACGGAGCGGGTCGGGCGCGCCGCTCCCGCGCCCCGCTCGGCGGCTTTTCCCCTGTCCCGGAAAAGGAGCCCTACTTTGCGTTTGTCTGTTTACGGACCCCATGGGAAACACCGGCCACAAAAGCCGATTTCTTCCGTCACGTGTCCGGATTGAGTCTTTATCAACATTGACACGGATATCGCACACAGCAATGATCTCGTTGCCGTGCGCGTCGAACAACCGAATTCGGACGACCCGCGTCGCATCCCCCGGCGGCCACCCTCGCCACCGGTGGGCTGCCCGCTCCCCCGGCGTCCGCGGCGCGCACCGAGAAGGGATGTGTTCACAAGGTGGTATCCCACCGCTCACGCCTGGCCTCCCTCGCCGGGCTGACACTTCTGGCGGGCCTGACCGCGGCCGCACCGGCCGGCGCCGACGACGACTCGGAGCTCGCGCCCCTCCATCCGGCCCCCTCCGCCGAAACCGGCGAACTCACTCACCAGGCCGAGAACCTGTGGTTCATCGAACTGGAAAGCCCTCCCGCGTCGGAGGGCACCTCCGCCTCCGAGGTCGAGGAGGAACAGGAGGAATTCCGCGCCGACGCCGACGAACAGGGCCTGGAGTACACCGAACGGCACGCCTTCGGAGAACTGTGGAACGGCCTCTCCGTGGAGATGGACGACACCCAGGTCGGCAACGCCCGGGAGGTCCCCGGAGTGAGCGCGATCTACCCCGTCATGCGCTACGAGCTCCCCGACACCGACGCCACCGTCCCCGACCTGGACACCGCGTTGGGGATGACGGGCGCCGACATCGGACAGAACGAACTCGGACTGACCGGTGAGGGCCTGCGCGTGGCCGTCATGGACACCGGGATCGACTACACCCACCCCGACCTCGGCGGCCCCGGCGCCTTCCCCACCGGCCGGGTGGTCGCCGGACACGACTTCGTCGGTGACGACTTCAACGCGGGCCACCCCGACACCAGCGTCCCCGCACCCGACGGCGACCCCCAGGACTGCAACGGTCACGGCACCCACGTGGCCGGGATCATCGGAGCCGAGGGCGAGGTCACGGGCGTGGCCCCGGACGTGGAGTTCGGCGCCTACAAGGTGTTCGGCTGCACCGGCTCCACCACCGCCGACATCATGATCGCCGCCATGGAGGCCGCGCTGGCCGACGACATGGACCTGCTCAACATGAGCGTGGGCTCGGCCCACTCCTGGCCGCAGTACCCGACCGCGACCGCCTCCGACAACCTCGTGGACGAGGGCATGGTCGTGGTCGCCTCCATCGGCAACGAGGGCGACACCGGGCTGTACTCGGCCGGAGCGCCCGGCCTGGGCGCCGACGTGATCGGCGTGGCCTCCTACGACAACACCCACGTCCAGGCGGCCTCCGTGGTCGCCGCGCCGAGCGGGGAGTCCCTCGCCTACATGGAGATGGGCGACGCCGCGCCGCCGCCCGCCTCCGGCACGACCGACTCACTCGTCCACGTCGGCCGGGGGTGCCTGTCCGCGGGCGACACCCTGGAGGGCGACCCGGAGGGCGCGACCGCGCTCATGGTCCGGGGCGAGTGCACGTTCGCCGAGAAGTACGACGCGGCCGTCGACGCCGGCGCCACGGGCGTGGTCATGTACAACAACGTGCCCGGCCTGTTCGCCGGCGGCGGCATCACCGACCGCGGCCCGTTCTCCGTCGGCGTCTCCGACGAGGCCGGAGCGCACCTGCTCGACCTCCTCGACTCCGGTGAGACCGTCACCCTCGACTGGTCCGACGAGTCCGTCTCCACCCCCAACCCGACCGGCGGCCTGATCAGCTCGTTCAGCTCCTACGGCATGTCCCCCGACCTGGACCTGAAGCCGGACATCGGCGCCCCGGGCGGTCTGATCAACTCCACCTACCCGATGGACCAGGGCGGCTACGCCACGATCAGCGGCACCTCGATGTCCTCCCCGCACGTGGCCGGCGGCGTCGCACTGCTCCTGCAGGCGCGCCCCGACCTGGCGGCGCACGACGTGCGCACCGTGCTCCAGAACAGCGCCGACCCGAAGAACTGGTGGGGCAACCCCGACCTCGGCCTGCTCGACAACGCCCACCGCCAGGGCGCGGGCATGCTCGACATCCCCGGCGCGGTCCTGGCCGGCACGACGGTCAGCCCCGGCAAGCTGTCGCTCGGCGCCACCGAGGGCGCCGTGAGCGAGACCCTCACCATCACCAACGACGGCGACGAGGAGGCCGTGTACACGCTGGACCACGAGGCCGCCCTGGGCACGCACGGCAGCACCTTCGCGCCCGAGTTCAACGCGGAGGCCGCGCAGGTGGCCTTCGACGCCGACTCGGTGACCGTTCCCGCGGGCGGCTCCGTCGAGGTCGAGGTCACCGTCACCCCGCCGGCCCGCGAGTACGAGCAGATGCTCTACGGCGGCTACCTGTCCGTCACCGAGGACGGCGGCGCGACCTACCGGGTCCCCTACGCCGCCTACAACGGCGACTACCAGGAGATCGAGGCCATGACCCCGATCACCGACGGCGACGGCAACGTCCACGAACTGCCGTGGCTGACCAAGATCACCGAGTGCGAGGTGTTCGAAGGACTGGAGTGCGCGGCCTCGAACGGCGGCACGTTCGCCGACCAGCCGGACGGCGCCACGTACACGATGGACTGGGTCGACGGCCTGCCCGACGTCCCCTACGTCATCGCCCACTTCGACCACCACGTCACCCGGCTGGAGATGGTGGTCGTGGACGAGCGCACCGGTCGGCCGGTGCACCCGCGCCGCAACATCGCGGTGGACGTCTCGCACGTCAACCGCAGCGCGACGTCGACGTCGTTCTTCTCCTACGTCTGGGACGGCACCGTGACCGACTCCCGCGGCCGGGTGAAGGACGTCCGTGACGGCGACTACCGGCTGGAGGCCCGCGCGCTCAAGGCGCTCGGCGACCCGGACGAGGCCGACGACTGGGAGAGCTGGACCTCCCCGGTCATCACCATCGCCCGCGGCTGACGCCCGTGCGGGGCCGCCCTCCCGGGAGGGCGGCCCCGCCGTGTGTCACTCGTCCTTGGACAGGTCCTGGACCCTGGTGCGTTCGGGCGTGAAGCGGACCAGTCGGCTCTCCTTGGCGTGGGACCGGAAGTCCTCGTGCCAGGCCGTCTCGTCATCACCCAGGTAGCGACGCAGCAGGCGTGTCATCAGCGCCCGGTCGAAGGAGACCACCTCGGCCGTGCCGCGCATGTTGACCTGGAGGAACTCCATGCGCTCCAGATCGCAGGTGTCCACCACCACCGAGACCCGCGGCTCGCGTTGCACGTGCTTGGCCACGACCGAGTAGGAGCCCGTGGGCCACCACAGGGCACCGCTCTCCCACAGGAACCAGACGGGTCTGACCGCGGGCGAGCCGGTGGTGCCGACCGTGGCCACTCTGGCGACCAGGGGGCGTTCCAGGAAGGCGTCGACGTCGAAGGGAGGGCTGGGCTGAGCATCGGGGATCGCACTCATGCCCTCCAGGGTAGGAGCGCGCGGGCCGCCCGGCGAGGGCGCCCTGGCGTCCTCAGACCGTGCGCTCGATCTTCTGGCTGATCACGTGGGAGATGCCGTCGCCCTGCATCGTGACGCCGTAGAGCGCGTCGGCCGCCTCCATGGTGCGCTTCTGGTGGGTGATGACGATCAGCTGCGAGGAGGCGCGCAGCTCCTCGAAGATCACCAGCAGCCGCTGGAGGTTGGTGTCGTCCAGCGCGGCCTCGACCTCGTCCATCACGTAGAACGGCGAGGGCCGGGCCTTGAAGATGGCCGCGAGGAAGGCCACCGCCGTCAGCGAGCGCTCCCCGCCGGAGAGCAGCGACAGGCGCTTGACCTTCTTGCCGGGCGGGCGGGCCTCCACCTCGATGCCCGTGGTCAGCATGGCCTCGGGGTCGGTCAGCAGCAGCCGCCCCTCGCCGCCGGGGAAGAGCCGCCCGAAGATCGCCGCGAACTCGCGCTCCACGTCCAGATAGGCCGCGGAGAAGACCTCTTGGACCCGGGCGTCCACCTCCTGGACGATGTCCATGAGGTCGCGGCGGGTCTTCTTCAGGTCCTCCAGCTGCGCGTTGAGGAACGCGTGCCGCTCCTCCAGCGCCGCGAACTCCTCCAGGGCGAGCGGGTTGATCTTGCCCAGCTGGTTGAGCTGGCGTTCGGCGGCCTTGGCCCGCTTGACCTGTACCTCGCGCACGTAGGGCACCGGAACGGCGTCCTCTCCGGCGTCGATCGGCGGCGGGACCGCGTGCGCGGGCCCGTACTCGGCCACCAGGGTGGGCACGTCCACGCCCAGCTCCTCCATGGCCTTGGTCTCCAGCTGCTCCAGGCGCAGGCGCCGCTCGGCCCGGGCCACCTCGCCGCTGTGCGCGGAGCTGGTCAACTTCTCCAGCTCCACCGACATCTCCCGCACCCGGGCGCGCACGGTGCGCAGTTCCGCGTCGAGGGCCTCCTTGCGCGCCTCCGCGGCGGCCCGCTCGGCCTCGGCGGCGGCCAGCGACACGGCGATGCGCTCCAGGGCCAGTCGGGCGCTCTCCGCGACGGCCTCGGCGATGGTGGCCTGCGCGGCGCGCGTCCGGCGCCGCTCGACGGCGCGCTCCATCGCACGGCGCTCCTCGAAGGCCTGGGCCCGCAGCGCCTCGGCGCGGCCCGCGATGGACCGCGCGCGCTCCTCCGCGGTGCGCACGGCCAGCCGGCGCTCCATCTCGGTGGCCCGGGCCCGGGAGGCCTGCGCGGCGAGTTCGTCGCGGGTCTCGGGGTCGGGCGCGTCCTCCTCGATGGAGGCGGCCATCTCCTCGGCCTCGGCGAGCTCCTCCTCCAACCGGGCCAGCTTCTCGGCGTCCTCGCCCTTGGCCGCGGCCGCCTTGGCCGCCGCGGCCGCGTAGCGCTCGGACTCGGCCTCGGCGGACCTGGCCTGGCCGCCCAGCTTGCCCAGCCGCTGGGCGGACTCGTTGCGCTTGCGGTCGCTCTGGCGGCGGCGGGCGGTGATCTCCTCCGCGGTCGCCGCCATCTCGGCGCGCTCGTGCTTGAGGGCCTCCAGTTCGACGGCGATCCGCTTGGCCGTCCCGGTGGCCTCCTCCAGCCGTTCCCCGGCCTCGTCGACGGCCGCCTGGACCTCCAGCAGGCTGGGTGCGGCGGCCGATCCGCCGTAGACCAGGGCGGACCCGAACACGTCCCCCTCGGCGGTGACCGCCCGCAGCTCGGCCCGGGCCGCGACGACGTCGCGGGCGGCCGGAGCGTCGGCCACGAGCACGATCCCCTCCAGCAGCGCGGTGACGGCGCCCCGCAGGTGCTCGGGCGCGGTGACCGCGTCGACCGCGTACCGCGCCCCCGCGGGCGGCTCCGGCCAGGAGGCGCGGGGCCGACCGGGCTCGGCTCCCGCCACGACCACGCCCGCGCGGCCGGCGTCCCGCTCGCGCAGGAGCTCCAGCGCGGCCAGCGCGGTGCCGGGCGCCTCCACGGCCACGGCGCCCGCGGCCACGCCGAAGGCCGCGGCCACCGCCGTCTCGTGGCCGGGGTCGACCTGGACGAGTGCGGCGAGCCCGCCCAGGGTCCCCGGCAGGTCGGCGTCCAGGAGGGTGCCCGCGCCGTCCTTGCGCGCCAGGCCTAGTTCCAGGGCCTCCTTGCGGGCGGCCAGGGCGGCGCGATCGCCCTCGGCGGTGCGCTCGGCGTCGCGCAGCTGGTTGAGCTCGGCGTCCAGGGCGGAGAGCCGGCGGGTGGCGCGTTCGAGGTCGGAGTCGAGCTCGGCGTCGCCCTCGTCGAGTCCGGCGGACTCCTCGGCGGCCATCTCGTACTCCGTCTGGGCCTCGGCGGCGCGTTCGGCGGCCTGCCGGGCGGCCTCCTCCAGCCGGGCGATCTCCGCCGCGCCGGAGGCCATCCGGCCGCGCAGGCTCTCCACCCGCGCGCTGAGCCGGACCAGTGCCTCACGGCGGTCGGCGGCGGCCCGGCCGGCCGCCTCCAGCCGCTTCTCCTCGCGGTAGAGGGCGTCCTCGGCCGCGGCGCGCTCGGTGACGGTGGTCTCCAGGGCCTCGCGGGCCTCCTCCAGCCGGGCGAGCAGCTCCTCCTCCTGGGCGGCGGCCTCCTCGGCCTCCATCTCCAGTTCCTCGGGGTCGCGCCGGTGCACGGGGTCCTCGGCCACGGCCGCGAGGTTGCGGTGCCGCTCGTTGGCCAGACCGCGCACGGCGTCCAGGCGCTCGGTCAGGCGCGAGAGCGCGTGGTAGGTCTCCGTGGCACGCGCCAGCTCCGGTGCGGCCTCGCCGGACTGGGCCTCCAGGGCGGTCTCGCGTTCCTGGGCCTGGGCGAGGGCGGCCTCGGCGGCCCCGCGGCGGGCGAGGACGTCCTTCTCGTCGGCCTCCTCCTTGGCGAGCTGGTCGGTGAGGGTGACGATGTCGTCGGCCAGCAGCCGCAGGCGGGCGTCGCGCAGGTCGGCCTGGATGACGGCGGCGCGACGGGCGAGCTCGGCCTGGCGGCCCAGGGGCTTGAGCTGCCGGCGCAGTTCCGCGGTGAGGTCGGTGACGCGGTCCAGGTTGCCCTGCATCGCGTTGAGCTTGCGGATCGCCTTCTCTTTGCGCTTGCGGTGCTTGAGGATGCCCGCGGCCTCCTCGATGAGGGCGCGGCGCTCCTCGGGGCCCGCGTGCAGCACGGTGTCGAGCTGGCCCTGGCCGACGATGACGTGCATCTCACGGCCGATGCCGGAGTCGCTCAGCAGGTCCTGGATGTCCAGCAGCCGGCAGGTGTCGCCGTTGATCGCGTACTCCGAGCCGCCGTTGCGGAACATCGTCCGCTTGATGGTGACCTCGGTGTAGGCGATCGGCAGGGCGCCGTCGGTGTTGTCGATCGTGAGGCTGACCTCGGCGCGTCCCAGCGCCTGGCGGGTGGAGGTACCCGCGAAGATCACGTCCTCCATCTTGCCGCCGCGCAGGGACTTGGCGCCCTGCTCGCCCATCACCCAGGACAGGGCGTCGACGACGTTGGACTTGCCGGAGCCGTTGGGACCCACCACACAGGTGATCCCCGGCTCAAGGCGCAGGGTGGTGGCCGACGCGAACGACTTGAAGCCGCGCAGCGTCAGAGTCTTCAGATACACCCGCACCTCCCACGATGGTCACCTCGGATACACAGGGCGACCATCCAAGGGTGCCACGAAGCCACGACCGGCGACGTCGATACCGAGCCGAAGGCGTCGTGAAGGGGGTGCTCCGCGCGCGGGCGTCGACGGAGGAAGAGAGAAGGGGGATGTCCGGCGGACACAGAGGGTTGCGCCACGGACCGCCGGGTACAACGTCAAAAGAAACCGCAAACGAAAGGACAAATCTGCGGCGAGATGTCGCGGTCACAACGACCGCGCGTGATGGAAAGGTGTGCGGCGTCGGTGAGGACCCCACCAGGGACGCCAGGTGTGCGTTCGGCGTCCCCGTTTAGGATCGTCACGTCGTCAGGATGTCCGGACCACGATCCGGCACGGTCGACGCTGGGTCAGGCGAGCGCGGGCTCGCGGTCGGTCGCGCTGGTGGCGACGTCGGTGACGGCCATGCTGAGCTGGTCGTTGCGTGCCTGAAGACGGCTGATCTCGTCCTCAAGGTCGCGTACTCGCTTCTGAAGCCGCCGCATCTCCTGGACCATCCGAGGGTCGGAGCCGCCGACGTGGCCAAACAGAGCCTTCGCCATGATGTGGGTCCTCCACGCTGAGTGACCAGATCTGATCCGCGCACGCCGTCCCCCGCGTGATGCACTCGGCGTTGCCTGTGACGCGGTGAAAGAATGCGCGGTGTGCCTTCCAGAGTCTCACCCTGTGCGGCGCTGGTCAAGATTGAATTACAACTGTCCGTAACTGCCACGCTCCATGCCGAAAGAACCTGGGCAGGCTGTGTGGCACGGTTCGATGGTTTCCACCCCCGGCGACCGCCGGTGTCCCGCAGACGCGAGCGTGGACCCACTCCGCACTGATCCGTAGAACCATCTCGGCCCCGATCGGCGCGCGGTGTGGACGAACCGCGTTACCCCACAAGCATACTCACCGTTCCACGAAACCGGTGAACGTCCCCCCAGACTGAGCCCAACGTTCGACCACAGAGTCCACACGTCCGGGTGTCCGGCCGCTTCTCAGGTGCTCCAGAAGGCGTTCGCAGTCGCTTCGGCCGCCCTCGGCGACCACCTCGACACGGCCGTCCCGGAGGTTCGTCGCCGCGCCGCTCAGTCCCAGTTCCAGCGCCTTGGACCGCGTCCACCAGCGAAAACCCACGCCCTGGACGTGTCCGCGCACCCACGCGGTCAGCCGAACCGCCTCGGCTTCGTCTCCCACGGCCCGTTCACTCCCTTACCTCACGGAGACACTTTCCTCACCGACACGCCAGACTCGCCTATGAATGCCCTCCGAAGCCCTTCCGAGGCCCCCGACGGCCGCCGCGCGGCGCGGCGGGCGCGGCCCGGCACACGCCCGCGGCCCTACCTCTTCTGGCAGCGCGGGCAGCTGAACGAGGACCGGTTCATGAACGCCTCGCGGACGATCAGCGTGCCGCACCGTCCGCAGGGCCGGTCGCGCCGCCCGTAGGCGTTGAGCCCGCGCTCGAAGTAGCCGCTCTCCCCGTTGACGTTCACGTAGAGGCCGTCGAACGTGGTGCCGCCCACCGCCAGGGCCTCGGTCATCACATCGGTGACGTGGCCCAGCAGCTCCCCGGCCCGCGTGTCGGAAAGCTCACGGGTGGAGTGCGCCCAGTGCAGTCGGGCACGCCACAGCGCCTCGTCGGCGTAGATGTTGCCCACGCCGCTGACCAGCGTCTGGTCGAGCAGGGCGCGCTTGACCTCGGTGCGCCGTGCCCGCAGAGCGCGCACGCACGCCCCCGCGTCGAACTCGGCGTCCAGCGGGTCCAGGGCGATGTGGTCGACCGACCTCGGCACGCCCGCCCGCTCCCCCGGCAGGTCCACCAGCAGGTGGCCGAAGGTGCGCTGGTCCACGAAGCGCAGTTCCTGCCCGTCCGACAGCGGCAGGCGCACCCGCAGGTGCTTCTCGTCCGGCTTGCCGGCGGGCTGGACGAGGATCTGACCGCTCATGCCCAGGTGGGCCAGCAGCATCTCGCCGCTGTCCAGCTCCAGCCACAGGTACTTGCCCCGGCGGCGGGCGGCCACGGGCACGCGTCCGGCCAGCCGGGCGGCGAAGTCCGCGGCGCCCGGCACGTGGCGGCGGACGGAGCGGGGGTGCAGCACCTCGACCGCGCCCACGGTCCGGCCCAGCCCGTGCTGTGCCAGACCCGCGCGGACGACCTCGACCTCGGGAAGTTCGGGCACTGCGCTCAGCCCTGTCCGTCGCCGGAGTCGCCCTCGGCGGCCTGGGCCGCCTCGGAGCGGGCCTTGATCGCCTTCCAGGCGGACTCGGCGGCCTGCTGCTCGGCTTCCTTCTTGCTGCGGCCCTCACCCAGCCCGTAGCTCTCGCCGGCCACGTGCACCTTCGCGCGGAAGGTCTTCTGGTGGTCGGGACCGCTCTCGTCCACGTGGTACTCCGGCACGCCCAGCATCTGCGCGGCGGTGAGCTCCTGGAGGGAGGTCTTCCAGTCCAGGCCCGCGCCGAGCCCGGAGGCCGTGGCGATCAGCGGGTCGAAGAGGCGGTGCACGAACTCCGAGGCCACGTCGAGGCCGCGGTCGAGGTAGACCGCGCCGATGATGGCCTCCAGGGTGTCGGCGAGGATCGAGGACTTGTCGCGGCCCCCGGTGCCCTCCTCACCGCGGCCGAGCCGGATGTAGGCGCCGATGCCCAGGCCGCGGGAGACGTCGGCCAGGGCGCGCATGTTGACCACCGCGGCGCGCAGCTTGGCCAGCTGGCCCTCGGGCAGGTCGGGGTGCTTGCGGAAGAGGGTGTCGGTCACCACCAGGCCGAGCACGGAGTCCCCGAGGAACTCCAGGCGCTCGTTGGTGGGCAGACCGCCCTTCTCGTAGGCGTAGGAACGGTGCGTCAGGGCACGGAGCAGGATCTTGGAGTCGACCTCGACCCCGATCGCCTTGTGGAACGCCCTGGCCTCGGAGACGGAGAGTTGGCTGGCCACGCGACTTCACTTCCCTGTTGTGCGCGCCGGGGGTCGGCGCTCGTACTGGCGTCGGGTACGGGCGGGTGGGCCCCGACCAGGGTGCTCGAACACGAGGTGACCGTCGCGGGAGCGCAACTCCCCCGGCAGCCACCACGAACTCGGGAACCCGGATGGTCCGGACCACCGGTGCTACCTCGGTTCTCGTTCTGTAGTGCCCACTGTATTGCCCGCGACACTGGGCAATGCCTCACTCTACAAAGCCCGGCCGACACGCCCCAGGGCCTGACAACACCTCGGGGCGGACCCGAAGAGGGTCCGCCCCGAGGAGAGCACGTGGGCACGCGTGAAGACGCACGCCCTACGCCGGGTTGATGACCTGGCGGTTGTTGTAGGTGCCGCAGGTCGGGCACGCGATATGGGGCTGCTTCGGGTCACGGCAGCGCGGGCAGTTGACCAGCACCGGGCGCGACGCCTTCCACTGGGAACGGCGGGTCCGGGTGTTGCTCCGCGACATCTTCCGCTTCGGGACGGCCACTTCAAACCTCCTGGGTCACCCCCGCGCGGTCGCGGGAGGCATCTTGTCTGGTCACCCCGCGCTGTGGCGGGGAGGGTGTGGACCGGCCGGCGGGGGCGCCCTGGGGCACCGTCCGTGACCGGTTCACGAGCTCATCGTTCGCCGGGATCCTCCGCGATGTCGCGGAGCGCCTCCCAACGCGGGTCGACGCGATCGCCGTGGTGGTGGTCGGGACCGGCCTCGGCGAGCTTGGCCCCGCAGTCCGCGCACAACCCCGGGCAGTCGGGACCGCACAACGGGGAGAGTGGGAGCGCGAGCACGACCGCGTCCCGGACCACGGGCCCGAGGTCGAGCAGATCGCCCTCTAGATAGTAGTCCTCATCCTCGTCCCCCGAGTCCTCGACCGCCGCGACGGCCTCGTCGTCGCCTCCGGGATAGCGGTACATCTCCTGGAAGGCGACCTCGAGGTCCTCCGACAGGGGGTCGAGGCAGCGCGAGCACTCCGCCGTGTGCTGACCACGGAAGGTACCGGTGACGAGGACGCCCTCCATCACCGCCTCCAGCCGCAGGTCGAGCTCGATCTCCCTGCCCGCGGGAACGGAGGCCATCGCCGTCGCGAACGTCTCGGGGACGGTCACGATGCGGTTGACGGTCCGCATCGACCCCGGCTGGCGGCCCAGCTGGCGGGTGTCGACCACGAACGGGTCACGAGGATCTAGACGAGACAGGGTAATCGCGCTTTCACGAGGTACTGGGAGGCCCGGCGCACGGGACGCGTCACTGCGGACGAGTGCGGCGTGACCAGGCCGCGCGCACGCCGAAGACCGACGACGCGCATGGTCGAACCGCAATCCTACCTACCATGCCCCCGACCACCCAAATCAGGACCGGAACGGCCGTGGGCGCGGGGCTCGGCGGAGCTAGCGCGCGGGACGGCGGCGCTCCTCGTACTTCTCCCGCAGCCGCTCCTGGACGTAGGGGGTGACCAGGCTGGAGACGTCCCCGCCGTGCTGGGCGATCTCGCGGACCAGGCTGGAGGACAGGAACGAGTACTGGGGGTTGGCGGTCATGAACACCGTCTCCACCCCGGACAGGTTGTAGTTCATCTGCGCGATCTGGAGCTCGTAGTCGAAGTCGCTGACCGAGCGGAGACTGCGCACGATGGTCTCGATGCCGTTGTCACGGCAGAAGTCGACCAGCAGCCCGTCGAACTCGCTCACCCGGACGTTGCCCAGTTCCGAGGTGCCCTCGGCGAGCATGTCCAGCTTCTCGGGGACGTTGAAGAGCCCCCGCTTGTTGACGTTGTTGAGTACGGCGGCGATCACCTCGTCGTACTGCTTGGCGGCTCTGCCGATGATGTCGATATGACCGTAGGTCACCGGGTCGAACGACCCCGGGCAGACGACACGGCGCACGTTGGATCGCCCCTCTCACGGACTACTCACGGGTATGGCGATCGTAGGGGCTCGCTTCGAGGGCGAAACGGGCAACACCCACTTAGTGATCCCCATCGCGCACGTTCCGGTCACGCGTTCACATCCCGCACGCGGATCGCACCCACGCGGCCCTCCCGACACGCTGGTGACGTGCCGGAACAACCCTTGTGACCGATTTCTACCCCACCCGGCCCGCGCGCCGTGGAGGCGCGCCGTGCGCTACCCGTCGAGGGCGGCGCGGGCGTACCAGAGGACCGCCTCCCCGTAGCCCCGGCTGCGGTCGGGCTCCAGGCCCTGGGGCCAGACCGGCTCCGCTCCGCGCTTGGAGCGCTCGACGACCACGACCGCGTCCGCCGCCAGCCAGTCCCGCTCGACCAGGTCGGCCAGCACCGCGGCGACCGCCTCGTCGGTGACCGCGTAGGGCGGGTCCGCGACGACCAGGTCGTAGGGGTCGCCCGGGTTCCCGCCGCCGACCACGCGCTCCACCCGGTCCGCCACCAGGCGGGCCCCGGGCAGCCGCAGCGCGGCGATGTTCGACCGGATCACCTGCGAGGCCTTGCGGTCGGCCTCCACCAGCAGGGCGTGCGCCGCCCCGCGCGAGAGGGCCTCCAGGCCGATCGCGCCGGATCCCGCGTACAGGTCCATGACACGGATGCCGTCGAGGTCGCCGAGATCGGACTGGACGGACGCGAACAGCGCCTCGCGGGCGCGGTCGCTGGTGGGCCGGGTGGTACGGCCGTCGGGGGCGGAGATCCGCCGCCCACCGGCCGTCCCGGCGATGATGCGGGCCATGCCCCCACCCTAATTTCTTCGGGCCGCCACCCGTGCCCGGCGTCCTCGCGGGCTCGGACGCCCTAGGCCTTGTCCAGGTACTCCGCCCGGTCCTCCGGCAGCAGGGACGCCAGGGCGTCGGCCAGCGGCGGGTGGCCCGCGAGGTCGGGGTCCTTGGCCACGTACACCGTCGCCTCCTCGCGCGCCTGCCCGATGAGCTCCTCGTCCTTGAGCAGCGTGAGCATCCGCAGGCTGGACCGGGCTCCCGACTGGGCGTCGCCCAGGACGTCGCCCTCGCGGCGCAGCTCCAGGTCCACCCGGGAGAGCTCGAACCCGTCGGTGGTGGCGGCCACGGCCGCCAGGCGCTCGCGGGACGGGCTGCCCTCCTCCGCGTCGGTGACCAGCAGGCACAGGCCCGGCAACCGCCCCCGGCCGACCCGGCCGCGCAGCTGGTGCAGCTGGGACACCCCGAACCGCTCGGCGTCCATGATGGCCATCACCGTGGCGTTGGGCACATCGACGCCGACCTCGATGACGGTGGTGGAGACGATGACGTCGGTCTCCCCCGCCGAGAAGCGGCGCATGACGGCGTCCTTGTCGTCGGGCGACATCCGGCCGTGCAGGACCTCGACCCGGAGGTCGGCCAGCGGGCCCCCGGTGAGCCGGGCGGCCACGTCCAGGACCGCCAGCGGCGGGCGGGCTCCGGGCTCCTCCTCCGCTCCGGCGCCGGCGTCGTCCTCCGCTCCCTCGCCGTCGCCGATCCGCGGGCACACCACGAAGGCCTGGTGGCCCTTGCCGGCCTCCTCCACGACGCGCTCCCAGGCGCGCGCGAGGTAGTGCGGCTTGTCCCGGGCGGGCACCACGTGGGTGGTGACGGGCGCCCGGCCGGACGGCAGCTGTGTGAGGGTCACCACGTCCAGATCGCCGTAGACGGTCATGGCGACGGTGCGCGGGATGGGCGTGGCCGTCATCACGAGCACGTGCGGGCGACCGTCGACGGCCTTCTCCCGGAGGGCGTCGCGCTGCTCCACCCCGAAGCGGTGCTGCTCGTCCACCACGACCAGGCCCAGGTCGGCGAAGGTGACGTGCTCCTGCAGGAGCGCGTGCGTGCCCACGACGATCCCGGCGGCGCCCGAGGCGGCGTCCAGGAGGTTCTCCCGGCGGGCCGCGGCGTTCATGGACCCGGTGAGCAGCGCCACCCTGGTGGCCTCCTCGGCCCCGTCGATCTGGCCCGCGCGCGCCAGCGGACCGAGCATGGCGTTGATCGACCGGTGGTGCTGTTGGGCGAGGACCTCGGTCGGGGCGAGCAGGACCGCCTGCCCGCCGGAGTCGACGACCCTGAGCATCGCGCGCAGCGCCACCAGGGTCTTGCCCGCGCCCACGTCGCCCTGGAGCAGGCAGTGCATGGGATGCGCGGCGTCCAGGCGCGCGGCGAGGCGCTCACCGACGTCGCGCTGGCCGTCGGTGAGCGTGAACGGCAGGCGGGCGTCGAAGGCGTCGAGCACGCCCGCGGTCCGGCCCGGGCGCGGCTTGGCGGGCAGTTCCTCGGCGAGGTGGCGGCGCTGGGCGAGGGCCAGCTGCAGCACGAAGGCCTCGTCCCACTTCAGGCGCCGCCGGGCGGTGCCGACGTCGGCCCACTCCGAGGGCCGGTGGATCTTGTCCAGGGCCTCCTGGACGTCGACGAGGCGGTGGGCCCCGCGGACCTCGGGGGGCAGGGGGTCGGGCAGGTCGGCGGCGCGGGAGAGCGCCATCTCGACACCGAGGGCGATCTTGGCCGAGTCCAGGCCCTTGACCGCGGGGTAGATGGGGATGAGCTCCTCGGCGAAGGCCCGGGCGCGCTCGCCCTCCAGACCGTCCTCGTCGATGAGCTGGTACTCCGGGTGGTCGAGCTGGCGCCGCCCCTTGAAGGTGGAGACGCGGCCGGAGAACATGGCCAGCCGCCCGGGCACGAGGGCGGTCTGGTGGTAGGAGCCCCGGTTGAAGAAGGTCAGGTGCAGGCGGCCGGTCCCATCGGTGACGGTGGCCTCCATCATGTCCATCCGGCGGCGGCCCTGGCGGGCGGGCACGGTCCTGCGCTTGGCGTCCAGGACGCGGGCCTGCACGGTGACGTCCTCGCCCTCGCGCAGTTCGGCGAGGTCGGTCAGGTCGCCCCGGCGGTCGTAGCGGCGCGGATAGTAGCGCAGCAGGTCGCCGAGTGTGTGCAGGTCGAGTTTGTCCTTGAAGGCACGCGCGGAGCCGCCGAGGGCCACGCGCAGCGGTTCGTCCCAGGTGCTCACTGTGTTCCCGTCCCGGACAGTCTGGTCGCTGTTCCCCGTCACGTTAGACCTTCGGTGCGACCACCCGCCGGACTCCCGGCAGCGAACCCTTCGACGGCCGCCCGCCGGTGCGCCACGGGGACGCCCCGACGCAGTCCCAAGGAACGGTATACTCGTGGGAGTTCATCGCCTTTTCGCCGTGCCCGCATGGCGGATGACGATGCTCCGGTGGGTGCTCAGGCCGTTGGCCGCACCACGATCCCACCGTTGTGCGTACGGGCACCGGTCTGCGGTCTGATCCGCGTTCGACCTCGTCCTTCGTGTACTCTTCCACGGTTGGCGTCCGCGCCGACCTGCCCACTCGGCCGATTCCGGCCGGTTGAACCTTCGCGCGCGGCGACGTGCGCGATCCCGAGCGCTTGAATGGAGTTACCGTGGCTTCCGTTTGCGACGTCTGCGGCAAGGGACCAGGGTTCGGTAACAGTGTTTCCCACTCGCACCGTCGCACCCGCCGCCGCTGGAACCCCAACATCCAGACCGTTCGCACCCGTGTGGGCGGCACGCCCAAGCGCGTGAACGCCTGCACCTCGTGCATCAAGGCTGGCAAGGTCACCCGCTAGGGTTCCAGTCTTTCTGGATCTCGTCGAAGGCCCTCCGACTCCGGTCGGGGGGCCTTCGTCGTGCGCGGGGCACGGCTGGACGCGGGCCGGAGCGCGGCGGGGTACTGGGATGAGGAGGGGACGGGGCGGGGACGCGAGGGCTAGAGCCCGCAGACGTGCCCGTTGAGGGAGCAGCGGACGGGGCTCTCCGCGGGACCGATGGCGTCGAAGCCCATGGTCACCGACTCCCCCGGCGCCAGACCGTCCTGGCCGCCGGGCTGGCGGGCGAGGATGCCGTCCTCGATGGGCTCCCAGTCGGCGTCGCGCACCTCGGTGACCTCGGCGGTGTCGAAGGCGAGGGCGAGTTCCCAGGCGGTGAGCGGCGTCTGGGACGTGTTGGTGACGGTCACCAGGCCGGTGAAGCCCGAGTTGGTGGTCCCGGTGATCTCGTAGCCGACCGTGATGGGCGAGGACCCCGACTGGGTCTGCGGCCCGTCGCCGTCGCCGCCCGACACGGCCTCGTCACGATCGGAGTCCGCGGTGGCCTCCTGGCTCGGGGCGATCCCACCGGGATCCGGCGCCTCGGTCGCCCCCGGGCTCCCGCCGAACTGCAGGTAGATCTGGGTGGTGCTGTAGCCGAAGAGCAGCAGGCCGAGGATCACGCCGGAGACGACCAGGACGTTGAGCAGCCGCGGCGGCTCGACCCGCTTGGGTACGGTGCTCTCGATGAGGCCGCCGATCCGCCGCAGCGCGCCGGCGTCCTCCGGCTCGTTGCGGTGCGCACCGCGGCGAGTGCCATGCCGCCCCATAAACCGCCTCTCGACGTAACCCCGTTCCCCCGCCTGCAAGGCGACGCGTGGCCGCGTTGGCAAAGCCTAGCGCGATAGCTAATCAGGACAAATCCAAGGGACTCTCACCCCTGACGGAAATGGTCCCACCCGCCACGCGGAGGAGCACACCCGTCTACTGTGACCGGATTCACGGCATTCTTCACCTTCTCCTGGTCAGCGGCGTGGACCTGTCCGATGCGGTGCCAGTGGTCCGGCAGGGCGGTGCCGGGGTCGAACGCGGCGACCAGCGCGTGGTCCTCCCCTCCGGCGACCATGAGGTCCCGGGCGGCCTGCTCGGCCCGACCCGCGGCGACGCCCAGCGCGCGGACGCCGTCCAGGAGGGCCGGTTCGGGGACCAGCGCCCGCGAGTCCAGGTCGATGAGCACCCCGCCGGCGCGGCAGAGGTGGCCCAGGTCCTGGGCCAGGCCGTCGCTCACGTCGAGCATGGCGGTCGCGCCGAGCCGTGCGGCGGCCGCGCCCTCGGCGTAGGGCGGGCTCGGCCTGCGGTGCTCGGCCAGGCAGGCGGCGGGGCCGTCGATCCCGCCCCGCAACAGGGCCAGCCCGGCCGCCGACAGCCCCAGGTGGCCCGTGTAGGCCACCACGTCGCCCGGCCGCGCGCCGTCGCGGCGGACCGGGGCGCGCCCCTGGAGGTCCCCGAGGGCGGTGATCGCGATGGTGAGGGTCTCCGACCCCACCATGTCGCCGCCCACGACGGCGCCGCCCGCCACCGCGCACTCGTCGCGCACGCCGAGGGAGAACTCGTCCGCCCACTCCACCGGCAGGTCGGAGGGCGCGGCGAAGCCGATGAGGAGCCCGGTCGGGCGGGCCCCCATCGCCGCGACGTCGGCGAAGTTCTGGGCCACCGCGCGGTGCCCGACATCGCGCGCGCTCGACCACTCCCTGCGGAAGTGGCGGCCCTCGACCAGCACGTCCGTGGTCGCGACCGTTCGGCCGTCGGGCGCGGCGACGACTGCGGCGTCGTCGCCGGGTCCGAGGATTACATCGTCCGTAGCGGGGAATTGGCTCGTCACGCGTGTGATCAGAGCGAACTCACCAAGACCCCCAATGGTGCTCAACACAGTCATCAGGGTACGGTGACGCTCCGGCGCAATGGTCTAGACCCACGTTCGTCATCCGCTCGACTTCGGCCGCACCGTGGGTTCGACGGGGTCCGCGCCCGGCCTCACGCACCCGGCACAGACACAAGGGAGTACTCATGGTGCAGGCATACATCCTGATCCAGACCGAGGTGGGCCAGGCCGCCGAGGTGGCCGGTCGTATCCGCGGGATCGAGGGTGTGCAGGAGGCACACGACGTGACCGGGCCCTACGACGTCATCGTCCAGGCCCGCGCGGACGACGTCGACTCGCTCGGCACGTTGGTGGTGGCCCGGATTCAGCGCCTGGACGGCATCGCCCGTACCCTTACTTGTCCCATCGTCAATATTTGACCGGTAGACGGAGCGGGGTACCTGACTGTGCTGAAACGGTGTTGCGGGGCGGCAGCGGCCGTCGTTCTCGTCGCGACGGGGTGTACACAGACCGTCCAGATGGAGCCGCCGGAGTCCAACGGCACGACGGACGAGGTCTGCGCCGCTCTCGTCGCGGAACTGCCGGACACGATGCTGGGTGCCGACCGGGCCAACATCACGCCCGAGTCCGACGTGATGGCGGCCTGGGGCGACCCGCCGATCGGACTGCGCTGCGGTGTGCCGCGGCCCTCGACCCTGACCCAGGACGCGCTCCTGGAGGAGGTCGACGGCGTGGCCTGGCTGCCGCAGCCACAGGACGAGCCCACGCTCTTCACGGCGGTCGGCCACTCGGCCTACGTCGAGCTGTCGGTCCCCCCGTCCTACGGCGCTCCGGCCGCCGCCCTCACGACGGTCAGCGCGCTGATCGACGAGCACATCCCCCCGCTCCCCGAAGGGGTGCTCTGACTCTTGCGCGGGCGCTTCCCCACAGGCGCCCGTGAACACGGACGGGGCCGCCGGCACACGCCGACGGCCCCGTTCCCGTTCCGGCTACTCCTCGTCGGTGCCGGCGTCCTCCCCGTCCTCGGCGTCCTGCGCGCCCTCGTCGGTCATCTCCTCGCCCTCGACCTGCTCGCCGCCGGCCATGACCTCCTCGACCTGCGCGGCCGTCTCGGCCACCGCGCCGGAGCAGGAGGCACCGGGCTCGGGGACGTCGTTGCCGCGCTCGTAGCGCTGGACGAAGCGCGTGAGGTTCTGGTCGTCGGCGGTCTCGGCCGAGACCTGGCGGCCCCAGCTGCTGGCGACGATGGGGGCGTCCATCTCACCCTCGTAGGGGCTGATCACCAGGTAGTCGCCCGGGCTGTACAGGGAGTCGAGGGCGTCGATCTCGCTCTGGGACAGGCCCGGCTCGTAGGTGATCCACACCGCGCCGTGCTCCAGGGAGTGCACCGCGAACTCGTTCGTGACCGGCTCCGTGTAGACGCCGCAGTTCTGCCAGGAGGGCCAATGGTCCCCTCCCACGGGCGGCGACTGCTCGTAGTCCACACTCTGGCCGGTGTCCACGTGGACGTAGGAGTCGACCGGGTACTCCTCCACCCCGGAGATGTTCCTGCTGCGGATCTCCATGAAGATCGCGAAGGCGAGCAGGCCCAGCACCAGGGCCGCGGCGACGCTGATCCCGGTGATGGTGAGGATCTTCTTGCGCCGCTCCTCCTTGAGGCGCTGGGCCCTCATCTCGGCTGCGCGGCGGCGACGCTCCTCCGCCGTCTTCTTCTTGGCCACTGGGTCTCCTGGGATGGTTTGTGACGAGTGGGGCGTTCCTATCCTCTACTTTGGCACCTGACTTGTGCATTTTGACCAGGATGGTTCCCATGGCTTTTGACGCAGGCTCCGACTCCGGCGACCACGACCGGGGCGAGGACACGACCGCCGACGAGTTCGAGGAGGCCACACCCCCGAGTCCCGCCCGGCGCACGGTCCCGCTCTGGATCACCGTCGTCCTGGTCGCCTTGGCTCTGGGGGCCGGTTTCCTCGTGGGGCGCCCGTCCGCTCCGCTCGACACCAGTGCGGACGCGGGGTTCCTGCGGGACATGAGCTCGCACCACGCCCAGGCGGTGGACATGTCGATGCTCATCCTGGACAAGACCGAGGACCCCGACCTGTCCATCGTCGCGACCGACATCACCCGCACGCAGCAGGCCCAGATCGGGATGATGCAGGGGTGGCTGACGATGTGGGAGCTCAACTCGCGCGGCAGCGAGCCGCCGATGACGTGGATGGCCTCCAGCGAGCACGACCACGGCGGCACCGACGGCGTCCCGGAGGCCATGCCGGGACTGGCCACCCCCGAGCAGATGGCCGAGCTGGAGGAGGCCGAGGGCGTGGAGGCCGAGATCCGCTTCCTGGAGCTGATGATCGCCCACCACCGGGGCGGGATCGACATGGCCGAGGCCGAGGTCGAGCTCGGCCGGGAGCAGACCGTCACCGACTTCGCCCAGGGCATGGCCGACGCCCAGCTGACCGAGATCGACATGATGGAGGGCATGCTGGAGGACCGCGGGGTGAGCGTCGAGGACCCGGCCGACGACTGACGACCGCCGCCCCGCAGCCGCACATGAGTGCCACCGCCTTCCCGCACTGCGAGGTCACCGATGATGTTCACCATGCGCCCGGCCGTCGAGGCCGACACCCCCGCGGTCGCGTCGATGATCGCCGCGCGCTGCGCGTGGATGGAGCGGCGAGGGCTGGAGTCCTGGCGCGAGCACATCGACGACCTCGCCGGGCAGGCCGCGGCAGGGTTCATGTGGGTACTCGAGGCCGAGGGCGGCATCGTCGGACGCACCACGGTGACGACACACGCCCCGCCGAAGGACTGACGGCCGAAGAGGCCTCGGAGGAATCCCTGTACCTGTTCTCGACGGTGACCGACCCGTCGTACCGGGAGCACGAACCGGGAACGTCGATCGGCCTGTGGGCGGTCGACCGCGCGGCACGACAGGGCCGCCGGTGGGTGCGGCGGGGGTGCTTCTTCCCGAAGCTGGTCCGGTACTACGAGACGCAGGGATACTCACTGGTCAAGGAACAGGACCGCAGCGCGGGACGCCTGTACCTGCTCGCGCGTCGTGCTGAGCGCCTCGACCTCGGACGGCTCGGAATCGTGGAGAGGCCCGAAGCCGGCCCCCTGGCGTGACGGACCCCGGGGCTCGCGTGCGCGCCTTCGGGACGGACCGCGGGGTGAGCATCGAGGCCCCGGCCGACGACCGCGAAAGCGCACACCGGCACGGCTGTGTCGGACCGCACACGGGCCCCGGCCGGCGAGCGGCCACTCGCCAGGGCTCCGGTGTTCCCCGAGCTCAGAGCCTGTTCCCGCCCTCCTGTGACCACGCGGGCCGCCCGCGTGCCCTGACCCCAGGAGCCACACGAGACCCAGAGTGACCCCCGAGGCGACCCATTGCACAGGGGTCGATCGGATCGACGACGCGATGTAGCACTACAGTTTGTAGTACTACTTGCGGTCGGTTCTGAGAGGTGGCCATGGAAGCCCTTGATCTCGCGAGGTGGCAGTTCGGGGTCACCACGATCTACCACTTCCTCTTCGTGCCCCTGACCATCGGGCTCTCCTTCATCGTGGCGGTCCTGCAGACCCTCTGGTTCCGCACCGGGAAGCACGAGTACCTCCAGGCCACGCAGTTCTTCGGCAAGCTCTTCCTGATCAACTTCGCCATGGGCGTCGTCACCGGCATCGTGCAGGAGTTCCAGTTCGGCATGAACTGGAGCGAGTACTCGCGCTTCGTCGGGGACGTGTTCGGAGCCCCGCTGGCCATGGAGGCGCTCCTGGCCTTCTTCCTGGAGTCGACCTTCATCGGCCTGTGGATCTTCGGCTGGCACCGCCTGCCGCGGGCCGCGCACCTGGCGTGCATCTGGCTGGTCGCGATCGGCACCAACCTGTCCGCGTACTTCATCCTCGCCGCCAACGCCTGGATGCGCCGCCCGGTCGGCTACGAGGTGAACCCGGAGACCGGTCGCGCCGAGCTCACCGACATCTGGGCGGTCCTGAGCAACGACCAGGCGTGGTCGACCTACCTGCACACGGTCTCGGCCGCCTTCGTCACCGCCGGGCTGTTCGTCGTCGCGGTCAGCGCCTACAAGCTGTGGCGCAACACCCACCACGGCGACACGGGCACGGTCGGCACCGTGCCGCCCCCGCGCGACTTCGCGCTGTTCCGCGGCACGCTCAAGGTCGGCCTGGTCTTCACCCTCATGGCCGGCGCGCTGGTGGTCTTCTCCGGCGACCACCAGGCCAAGCTCGCCGCCGAGTACGAGCCCATGAAGCTGGCCGCCGCCGAGGCCCACTGGGACACCGAGGAGGGCGCGGACTTCTCCACCTTCGCCGTGGGCGACACCGAGGCGCGCTACAACCCCATCGACATCACCGTCCCCAACGTCCTCAGCTTCCTCGCCACCGGCCACTTCGAGGGCGAGGTGGCCGGGATGAACGACCTCCAGGAGGCCTACGAGGAGTACTACGGCCCCGGGGACTACACGCCCAACGTGTTCGTCGTGTACTGGGCGTTCCGCCTGATGATCGGACTCGGCCTGTTCGGCGTGGGGATCGCCGCGCTCGGCCTCTACCTGACCCGCGGCAGGGAGCGCATGCCCCGGCACCGCTGGTTCTACTTCGCCGGGATGGCCGCCCTGCCCGCCGCCCTGGCCGCGAACATCTTCGGCTGGGTGCTCACCGAGATGGGCCGCCAGCCGTGGACGGTGCACGGCCAGCTGCTGACCGCCCAGAGCGTCTCGCCCGGGGTGAGCCTGGGGACCGTCGCCATGAGCCTGGGCATCTTCACCGCCGTGTACGGGCTGCTCTTCGTGGTGGAGGTCGGCCTGCTGGCGAAGTACGTCAAGGCCGGGCCCTCCCACCTCGTTCCCGACCTGGACAACGACGACGACGAAGCCGCCATCCCGCACTTCAGCTACTAGGAGCCACGGACCATGGATCTGCCCGTCATCTGGTTCATCGCCATCTCGGTCCTGTGGATCGGTTACTTCATCCTGGAGGGCTTCGACTTCGGGGTCGGCACACTGCTGCCGTTCATGGGCAGGCGCGACTCCGTCGACCGGCGCGTCACCATCAACTCCATCGGGCCGGTGTGGGACGCCAACGAGGTGTGGCTGATCACCGCGCTCGGCGCCACGTTCGCCGCCTTCCCCGCCTGGTACGCGTCGCTGCTGAGCGGCTTCTACGTGCCGATGTTCGTCATCCTCATCGCGCTGATCCTGCGCGGTGTCGCCTTCGAGTACCGGGGCAAGCGCGACGACTCCACCTGGCGCGCCCGGTGGGACCTGGCGATCTTCTTCGGCAGCACCGCCCCGGCGTTCCTGTGGGGCCTGACCTTCGCCAACATCGTCCGGGGCGTGGCCATGGACGCAGACCAGATCGTCACCGCGGGGCTGCTCGACCTGCTCAACCCCTACGCCCTGCTGGGCGGGCTGACGACCCTGTCGCTGTTCACCCTGCACGGCGCGGTGTTCCTGACGCTCAAGACCGACGGCCCCGTCCGGGTCCGCGCCCGCACGGCCGCCACGCGGACCGCCTGCGTCGCGGTGCCCGCGGCCGCCGGCTTCCTCGCCTGGACCCAGTTCGCCCACGGCGCGCCGTGGACCCTGCCGCTGGCCGCCGCCACCGTGGTCGCCCTGACAGGCGGGGTCGTGGCGGTGCTGCTGCGCCACGAGCGGCTGTCGTTCGCGCTGACCGCGGTCACCGTGCTCACCGCCTTCACGGCCCTGCTCGGGTCGCTGTTCCCGAACGTGCTCCCGTCCACGACCGACCCGGCCTTCAGCCTGACCGTGGCCAACGCCTCCTCGGCCGACTACACGCTGACCGTGATGACGTGGGTGGCGGTGTTCTTCCTGCCGCTCGTCCTCGCCTACCAGGGGTGGAGCTACTGGGTCTTCCGCCAGCGCGTGACCAGCGCGACCGTCACCGGCACGCCCACCGGCCCCAAGCCCAAGCCCGAACCCGAGTCGGAGCACGAACCCGCCGCCTAGGCACCGCCCCTGGGACCCGATCCCGGTCGTAGGGGGTTGAATGAACGGACCACCCCACCGCGGGGGGCTCCCGGCGCCCCGAGCCCCGTACCGAGCCTGCGAGGTCGAAAAAGCACCGTGAAACCGCTCGATCCCCGTCTCGTGCGCGCCGCGAGCGCCGTGCGCCTGCACCTCGGCGTCTCCGTGGTCGGCGGCGTCCTCATCACCGCCCTGATCCTCCTCCAAGCCTGGCTGCTGGCCCGGGTCGTCACCGGCGCCTGGAGCGGGGAGGGGATGGCCACGCTGGGCTGGGCGATCGGGGCCGTCGCGGCGGTCGCGGTGGCCCGCGCGCTGCTGTCCTACCTGGCCGAGACCTCGGCGCTGTACAGCGCGGCGCGCACGAAGTCGCAGCTGCGCCGCCGACTGGTCGAGCACGTGACCGGGGCCGGCCAGGTGTGGACGGCCGAGCCGGGGGACGACGACGAGGGCTCGCCCAAGGCCGGCGAGCTGGTCACCCTGGCCACGCGCGGGCTGGACGCGCTGGACGACTACTTCGCCCGCTACCTGCCCCAGCTCGTCCTGGCCGCGATCGTGCCGCTCGCCGTCCTGGGCGTGGTGTTCTGGGCCGACTGGATCTCGGGGATCGTCATCGCCGTGACGCTCCCGCTGATCCCGGTGTTCATGGCGCTGATCGGCATGTACACCCAGGCGCGCACCGACCGGCAGTGGCGGCTGCTGAGCCGGCTCGGCGGGCACTTCCTGGACGTCGTGGAGGGCCTGCCCACGCTCGCCGTCTTCCGCAGAGCCAAGGCCCAGGCGGCGATCATCCGCACGGTGGGCGAGGAGCACCGCGCGGCGACGATGGGCACGCTGCGGATCGCGTTCCTGTCCGCCTTCGCGCTGGAGCTGCTGGCGACCCTGGCGGTGGCGCTGGTCGCCGTGGAGGTGGGACTGCGGCTGCTCGGCGGGCACATGGACTACCAGACCGCCCTGCTGGTGCTCATCCTGGCCCCGGAGGCCTACCTGCCGCTGCGCGAGGTGGGCGCGCGCTTCCACGCCAGCATGGAGGGCGTGGCCGCGGCCGACCAGGTCTTCACCGAACTGGAGCGCGAGCGCGGCGGCGGGCGCGCAGCGACCGCCGCGCCGCCGACCGGCCGCCCCTCCCCCGCCGCCGCCGGCGACCTGCGCTTCGACGGTGTGGGGATGCGCTACCCGGGCCGCGACCAGCCCGCCCTGGCCGGGTTCGACCTGGAGGTGCGCTCGGGGGAGCACGTCCTGCTCACCGGCCCCAGCGGTGCGGGCAAGACCACGCTGCTGTCCCTGCTGCTGCGGCTGAACGAACCCACGGACGGGCGGGTCAGCGTGCGCGCCCCCGGAGGAGCGTGGACCCCGCTGGACGCGGTCCCCGCCGCCGACTGGCGGCTGGGCCTCGCCTGGGTGCCCCAGCACCCGTATCTGTTCGACGTGTCGGTGACCGACAACATCCGGCTGGGCGCCCCGGAGGCCACGATGGAGCAGGTGCGGGAGGCCGCGAGGCTGGCCGAGGCCGACGCCTTCGTCTCGGCGCTGCCAGAGGGGTACGACACCCGCCTGGGCGAGCGGGGGGCACGCCTGTCCGCGGGGCAGCGCCAGCGCATCGCCCTCGCCCGCGCCCTGTGCCGGGACGCGCCCCTGGTCCTGTTGGACGAACCGACCGCGCATCTGGACCCGGAGAACGCCGCGGCGGTGCGCACGGCCGTCACACGCCTGTTGGCGGGCCGCACGGCGATCATCGTCGCCCACGACACCGCGTGGGCGCGCTCCGCCCTGGGCGACTCGCTGCGCCAGGTGTCACTGCCCCTGCCGACCCCGGAAGCGAGCGAGTCCCTGTGAGTACACCCGCCTCCCCCGACCGCGCGCGGCACCGGAACCCGCTGTGGCGGATGATCGCGCTGGCCTGGCCGCGCGGCGGCCGGTTCGTGCTGGGCGTGCTGCTGGGGGCGTTCGCCACCGGAGCGGGCGTGGCCCTGCTCGCGGTGGCGGCGTGGATGCTCGCCACGGCGGCGAACCACCCGTCGATCACGGCGCTGAGCGTGGCCGTGGTCGCCACCCGGGCGCTGGGCGTGACCCGCGGCGTCGCCCGGTACCTGGAACGCCTGGTGACCCACGACGCCGCCTTCCGCACGCTCGCCGAGGTGCGGGTGCGCGTCTACGAACGGCTCGCGGCCACCGAGCCCTTCGGCCGCTTCCGGTCCGGTGACCTGGTCTCCCGGCTGGTCAACGACACCGAGGCGACGCTCGACCTGCTGGTGCGCGGGCTGACCCCGCCGCTGATCTCGGTGGTGACGGGCGGGGCGACGGTCCTGTTCCTGACCGCCGTGTACGCGCCGGGCGGGCTGCTGCTCGCCGTCGGACTGCTCCTGGCCGGACTCGCCGTGCCGCTCGCCGCGGCCGCCCTGGGGCGCGGTCCCGGGCTCCGCCAGTCCCGGGCCCGCGGCGAGCTGTCGACGGCCCTGGTGGACACCCTGCACGGCGCGCCCGACCTGGTCGCCTACGGGGCGATGGACCGGCAGGTGGAACGGGTGCACGCGGCCGACGCCGAGCTGACCCGGCTCGCGCGGCGCGACGCCGCGGTCCTGGGGTTGGGAGCCGGGGCGAGTGCCCTCATCACCGGACTGACGGTGTGGGGCGCGCTGCTGCTGGGGGTGGCCGCCGTGGAGGGCGGGACGCTGAGCGCCGTGTCGCTGGCGGTGCTGGTGCTCACGACCCTGGCGGCGTTCGAGATCGTCGCGCCGCTGCCCGCGGTCGCCGCGAAGCTGGGCGCGATCCGCGAGAGCGGCGCCCGACTCTTCGGCGTCCTGGACGTCCCGCCCGCGACCGCGGCCCCGACGCGCACCGGGCTGGACCCCGAGGGGGATTCCTCGGTGCTGGTCCGCGACCTGCGCGTGCGCTACGGCCCGGGAGAACCGTGGGCGCTGGACGGGGTGGACCTGGAGATCCCGGCCGGGTGGACGGTGGCCGTGGTGGGGCCGAGCGGCGCGGGCAAGAGCACGCTGGCGTCGGTGCTGCTGCGGCTGCGCGACCCGGACGGCGGAAGCGTGTCGATCGGCGGCGCCGACATCACGTCCTACCCGGCCGACGAGGTGCGCGCGATCGTGTCGGGCGTCCCGCAGGACCCGCACGTGTTCGCCTCGACGCTGCGGGAGAACCTGAAGCTGGCCCGCCCCGGCGCTCCGGACGAGGAGCTGTGGGCGGCGCTGCGGCGAGCGCGCCTGGCCGACGAGGTCGCGGCGATGCCCAAGGGCCTGGACACGCTGGTCGGCACGCACGGGCTGGGACTGAGCGGCGGGATGGTGCAGCGGCTGGCGCTGGCCCGTGCTGTGCTGGCGGCGCCGCGCGTCCTGGTGCTGGACGAGCCGACGGCGCACCTGGACCCGGAGGCGCGCGACGCGGTGGTGGCCGACCTGCTGGACGCCGTCGAGGGCTATTCCACTCTGCTCATCACGCACGACCTGACGGGCCTGGAGCGCGTGGACCGGATCTACGTGGTGCGCGAGGGCCGGGTCCTGCAGGAGGGCACGCACGCGGAACTGGCCGGGACCGAGGGCTGGTACCGGGACGTGCTGACGCCCTGAACCCGCTGCGGGAGTTCCGCTACGTCAGCAGAGGGGTCGCCTCGATCTCGAGGTTGAAGGGTTCGGGAAGCTTCACCGAAGCGCCCCGGACCGCACGCGCCACGTCCTTGTACTCGGCCTTCTCCGGGTTGGAGAACAGCGCGATCTCGCTCTTGCGCGGGTCGATCACCAGGTACAGGGGGACGCCCGCCGTGGCGTATCCCTTGACCTTGGACTGCCAGTCGTGGAGCCTGCTGCTCGGAGAGACGACCTCGACGGCCAACTCCAAGTCCTCAGCAGGTTGGATCCATTTGGTGCTGCGTCCGTGCTTGTTGCGGACCGCCGTCTTCGGCAAGACCATCAGGTCCGGCACGTAACGGTCACTTGTCTGTGGAACCTCCACCGTGATGACCTGATATGTGCGCAGGCCACGGTCACCGAGACCAGCCAGGATCAGCATCTCCTGAAGAACCGTCACAATGTCGGCGTGGCCAGTGGTCGGTGTAGGTGACACGACGATGCTCCCGTCGATGATCTCCGTGCGATAACCCTCCGGGAGTTCGAGGTTTTCAGCCAGCGTCGGGAGGTCCACCATCGTCTCCTCCACCCGCTCGTGAGCAACACACGTCATATGTACCCCCTGCGGTGTTCAGAACGCACACAGCGTAGCGAGAGCACGGGCCCAGGTTACGCCTTTTCCGTGATTTCACACGGATCCTCTAGGGTTCCTGCGTGGCCACTTTCTTCCGTGAGATCTTCGGTGGAGTCGGCGCCCTCGCGCGCGGCTTCGTCCTGCTGCTGCGCAAGCCCCGGCTGTTCCTGCTGGGCGCCGTGCCCCCCTTCATCACCTCGCTGCTGTTCCTGGCGCTGTTCGTGACACTGGTCCTCAACGTGGAGGACCTGGCCGCGTGGGCGACCCCCTTCTCCGAGGACTGGGACCCCGTGTGGCGGGGCCTCCTGCGCGGAGCCGTCGCCGTCGGCGCGGTGGTGGGCAGCGTCCTGATCATGGTCGTCACCTTCACGACGATCACGCTGGCGCTCGGTTCCCCCATCTACGACAAGATCACCGAGCTGGTCGAGAAGGAGCTGGGCCACGCGCCGGAGCCCTACGAGGAGCCGCTGGCGGCCTCGATCGCGCGTGCGATCCGGCAGTCGCTGGTGATCGTGTTCGCGTCCCTGCTGGTGACCGTCGTCGTGTTCGCGATCGGGTTCATCCCCCTGGCCGGCCAGGTCGTCGGCGCGGTCCTGGCGGCCGTCCTGGGCGGCTGGCTGCTCGGCATCGAACTCGTGGGCGGCGCCTTCGACCGGCGCGCGATGCTGCGGCTGCGCGACCGCCAGCGGTTCCTCCGGACCCGGCGCCTGCGCACGCTGGGCTTCTCCGTGCCGACGTACTTCCTGTTGGCGATCCCGTTCGTGGCGGTCGCGGTGTTCCCGGCCGCCGCCGCGGGCGGCACGATCCTGGCACGCGAGCTCTTCGACCGGAACCCGGAGCTGATGCCGGCTCCTCAGCCGCCGGCGGGCCCGCAGACGCCGCAGGGACCCCAGGCGCAGGGACCGCAGGTGCCGCCGACGCCGGGCCCGCCCCCGCCGCACCAGTACCCGCCGTACCCGCAGCGCCCGTAGCGCCCACGGGTTCCCCCGCACGCGAAGGGGCGGGTGGCCGACCGGCCACCCGCCCCTTCCACGTTCGTCCCTAGCGCAGGCCGGGGCTGCGGCGCAGCGCCGTGGTGATCATGCGGTCCACCAGGGTCGCGTAGTCCACGCCCGTGGCGCCCCACATCTGCGGGAACGCCGACGCCGGGGTGAACCCGGGCATCGTGTTGAGCTCGTTGACGAGGACGTCGCCGTCCTCGGTGTAGAAGAAGTCGACGCGGGCCAGTCCCTCGCAGCCCATCGCCTCGAAGACCTCGGCCGCCATCGCGCGCAGCCGCGCGGTGGCCTCCTCCGGGATCCCCGCCGGGATGGTGAGGCTGCTGCTGGACAGGTACTTGGCCTCGAAGTCGTAGAAGTCGAAGCCCTCGGCCACGTGCACCTCGGCCGGGAAGGACACGTCCGGCGTCCCGCCGTCCTCGGCCTCCAGCACGCCGCACTCGATCTCACGGCCCACGACCTGCGCCTCGACGAGCACCTTGGGGTCGTGTTCGCGGGCGGCCTCGACCGCCGCGATGACCGCGTCGGAGTCGGAGGAGTCGCCCACCTTCGTGATGCCCACGCTGCTGCCCGCACGGGCGGGCTTGACGAACACCGTCCGGCCGAGCTCGGCGACGTCGTCCAGCACCTTCTTGCGCTCGTTGCGCCACTGCCGGTCCGAGATCGCCACGAAGCCGCTGGTGGGGATCCCGTTGCCGACGAGCATGGCCTTCATGAAGACCTTGTCCATGGCGGCCGCGCTGGAGAAGACGCCGGCGCCCGCGTAGCGCACGCCCATCATCTCGAAGAGCCCCTGGATGGTGCCGTCCTCGCCGAACGGTCCGTGCAGCAGCGGCAGCACGACGTCGACCTCGGCCAGGCGCCGCGGCCCCTCGGCGGGATCGACGACCATCAGCTGGCCGGCGGCGTCGAAGGGCAGCGCCAGGTCGGCGCCGTCCTCGGACACGCTGGGCAGCGCCTTGGTGGCCTCGTCGATGCGCAGGCGCTCGGGGTCGCCGGAGGTGAGCACCCAGTTGCCGGACCGCGTGATCCCCACGGGGACCACCTCGTAGCGGTCATGGTCGATCACGGACAGGACGCTGCCCGCGGTGACGCAGGAGATCTCGTGTTCGGAACTACGCCCGCCGAAGACGACGGCGACCCGAATCTTGCGCTGCTCGGACATGCTGCCTGACCCTATCTCGCCAAAGGTTGGAACCGTAACCGGGAGGATTCCCCCACCGGCGTCAGCCACGCGTGGTCAGCGCGGCGAGTGCGTCCCTGATGAGGTCCTGTGGGTCCTCCAGGCCGATGGAGAAGCGCACCGCGCCCGGAGAGATGCCCGCCGCCGCCAGTTCGGCGTCGCTCATGTTGCGGTGCGAGGTGGAGGCCACGTGCCCGGCCAGCGTGTGCGTCCCGCCCAGGGACGCCGCGATCGTGGCGACCCGCAGCCGGTCGGCGAAGGCCATCCCCGCCTCCCAGCCCCCGCGCGGGTGCACGGTGACGACCGCGCCCGCGCGGCCCTCGTCGAAGAGTTTCGCGGCCAGGTCCGTCTGCGGGTGGGACGCCAGCGACGGGTGGTCGACGCGTTCCACCTCCGGGTGGTCCTCCAGCGCGGCGGCGAACGCCGCGGCCGTGGCGCACTGGCGGGAGACCCGCAGCGGCAGGGTCTCCAACCCCCGGTGCAGCAGGTAGGCCTCGTCCGGGGCCAGGCACGGCCCCAGGTCCACGCGCGCCGACCGGACGCGGTCCATGAGGTCGGGCGCGCCCACGGCCACGCCGCCCGTGGTGTCGCTGTGGCCGCCGAGGTACTTGGTGGCCGAGTGCACCACCACGTCCGCGCCGAACTCCAGGGGACGGCACACCGCCGGCGAGGCGAACGTGGAGTCCACGACCAGCGCCGCGCCCGCCTCACGGGCGATCCGCGCCAGGCCCGGCAGGTCGGAGACGGTCATCGTGGGGTTGGACAGCGTCTCGGTGAACACCACCCGGGTCTGCGGGCCGACCGCGGCGCGCACGGCGTCCAGGTCGGTGATGTCCACGAAGTCCGTGCGCACGCCGAACCGGCGCAGCAGCCCGTCCAGCAGCGAGTACGTGTTGCCGTAGATGGAGCGGGCCGCCACCACGTGCGAACCCGACTCCGTGAGCGCCATGAGCACGGTGCTGATCGCCGCCATGCCGGAGGCGAACGCCTGGCCGCGCACGCGTTCGGGCAGGCCCGCCCCCTCCAGCGCGGCGACCGCGTCGGCGAAGGCGTCGACGGTGGGGCTGTCGATGCGGGCGTAGGAGTAGCCCTCACGGCTGCCCGCCAGCACGTCCGCGTACTCCTGGGAGGTGTCGAACGCGTAGGTCGTGGCGCGGTGGACCGGCATGCGCATCGGGCGCTCGGCGGGGACCGGCGCCGCCGGGGGCGAGACCGCCCGCGTGTACTCGCCCGCGGATCCGGACGACGGTGTGTGTGACATCGTGCTCGCTCTCAGACCCCGTACCGCTCCGGTTTGCTGCTGCGCGCCATGAAGGCGGCGAGGGCCTCGGCGGGGCTCAGGTCGTGGTGCAACATCTTGACGACGGCCTCGGTGATCGGCAGGTCGACGCCGTGCCGCCAGCCGAGTTCGAGGATCGATTCGGAGGACTTGACCCCCTCGGCCGTCTGCTTGGTCTCGGCGACGACCTGTTCGAGGGTCTTGCCCGCGCCCAGTTTCTCACCGAAGGTCCGGTTCCGCGACAACGGTGACGAGCATGTCGCCACGAGGTCGCCCATCCCGGCCAGGCCGGACAGCGTGTGCTCGTCCGCGCCGAGCGCCACCGCCAGGCGCGTGGTCTCGGCCAGGCCCCGGGTGATGAGCGAAGCCTTGGTGTTGTCCCCGAAGCCCATGCCCTCGGCCATGCCCACGGCCAGCCCGATGACGTTCTTCATCGCGCCGCCGATCTCCACGCCCACCAGGTCGGTGCTGGTGTACGGGCGGAAGTAGGCCGACTTGAACAGGGACTGCAGCCGGACCGCGGTCTCCTCGTGCGGGCAGGCGACCACGGCGGTGGCGGGCTGGCGCTCGGCGATCTCCCGGGCCAGGTTGGGGCCCGAGACCACGGCGACGCGCTCCTCGGGGAACTCCAGCACCTCGCCGATGATCTGGCTGACCCGCGAGAGCGTGCCCAGCTCGACGCCCTTCATCAGGCTGACGATCACCGCGTCCTCGCGCAGGTGCGGCCGCCACTGCACGAGGTTGCCGCGCAGGGTCTGCGAGGGCACCGCCAGCACGACCACGTCGGCGCCGGACAGCGCCTTGGCGGCGTCGTCGGTCGCGCTCAGACGGGGGTTGAGGTCGATCCCGGGGAAGTAGTCCGGGTTCTGCGAGGTCCGGTTGACCGCCTCGACCACCGAGGCCCGCCGTCCCCACAGCACGACCTCCACGACCGGTCCCTGCGGATCACGCTCCCGCGCCAGGTCGGCCGCGTCCGCGATGATGTTCGCGAACACGGTCCCCCAGGAACCCGCGCCGAGAACGGCGATCCTCACGTTGTCGGTGCCCATGGATGCCGTCATGCCTCCGTGCTGTTCTTGCCGTTGTCGGACTCGTGCTCGTCCCGCTTGGCGGCCTCGGCCGCCTCGATCCGGGCGCGCTTGAGGTCGTAGGGCACCGCCGGCGGCTCCTCCTCGCGGATCTCCGCCTGGAGCCGGGTGATCTCCCGCATGATCGCCTCGGTGGCCTCCGTCAGGACCGTGGCCGTCAGGGGCTTGCCCTCGAACGCGGACAGGTCCACCGGCGGACCGGCGTTGAACGTCACGCGCTTGCGCGGGAAGAGGCTGACCTTCTTCTCGCCGTAGGGCAGGATGTGCTGCTCGCCCCAGTGCGCCACGGGGACGATCGGCACTCCGGACGTGAGCGCCAGGCGGGCCACACCGGTCTTGGCGGTCATCGGCCACAGGTGGGGGTCCCGCGTGCAGGTGCCCTCGGGGTAGAAGATGACCGACGCCCCGTCCCGGGTGAGCGCCAGTTCGGCCTCGTGCAGGGCCTTGACCGCGTCGGTGCTGCCGCGCTTGATGGGGATCTGCCCGGTGCTGCTCGCGACGCTGCGCACCACGGGGATGCGCATGACGGCGTCCTTCATGGTGAAGGTCGGCCAGCGCCGCGCACCGATGTAGAGGAAGTGCGCGACCGTCAGCGGGTCGACCGTCGACAGGTGGTTGGCCGCGATGATCACGCCGCCCTCGGCGGGCACGTTCTGCGTGCCGCGCCACTCCGGCTTGGTCACGAACCAGAGGAAGAAGCGCACGATGCGCGAGACGACGGCCTTCACCCACCGCGATTCTCGTTGCTTGGCCACGGGACTCCTCACTACTTCGCTCCCGACCTCTGCGGCCACAGGAGCACAACCGGTTCAGTCTAGGGCGTATCGGACCGAGCGGACTCCGCCGAGGGGTCGCCCTCCGGCAGGTCACGGGACCGACACTCCCCAGGGCCCCCGCGCCGCGCCGACCGCCGGACGCCTACCCTCTAACCTCAATCACAGTCGTGGCCGAATCGACGTCCCGGGGGAAGCGTGACCGGATCCGGTGAGCGAGGCGGGGGCCGAGGTGCCGAGGGGCGCTGGTCCCTGATCGTCCCAGTCAAGCACCTTGGGCGCGCGAAGTCCCGGCTGGCCCGGGCGGTGGGCCCCCACCGGGAGGACCTGGCGCTGGCCGTGGCCTGTGACACGGTGGCCGCCGCGCGTGCGGCGTCGGGTGTGGCGGCGGTGTTCGTGGTGACCGACGACCCCCGGGCGGGGCCGATCCTGGCGCGCCTGGGCGCGATCGTGGTCGGCGGCGAGCCCGGGACGGGGCTCAACCCGGCGCTGGCGCACGGCGCGGCCGTGGCCCGGGCGCGGTGGCCGGACCTGGGCGTGTGCGCGCTCTCGGCCGACCTGCCCGCGCTGCGCCCCGAGGAGCTGGACCGGGTGCTGGCCGCCGCGGCCGGCCACGGCCGTTCGTTCCTGCCCGACGCGCCGGGTGTGGGGACGACGCTGTTCGCCGCCGGGGCGGGTCATCCCTTCACTCCCGCGTTCGAGGGGGCCTCGCGCGCCCGTCACGTGAGCGTGGGAGCTCGTGAGCTGGACGTACCCGGCACGGACTCCGTCCGGCGGGACGTGGACACCCCCGAGGACCTGCGGGCCGCTGTGGAGCTTGGAGTGGGCCCCCGGACCCGCGAGCTGTGGGTCCGCCTCGCACCGCGGCCCCTCTTCCGAGAAGGGAGCACGTGCGCCGAAGGCGTCCGTTGAGGGCGGAAGCCCACACCCCCGCGCAGCGCCCCGTGGGCGATGGTGGGCGACGGGCAGGGAAGTACCGCGCCGAAGGCGTCCGTTGACAGGGCCCGGACACAGCTCCGCCCGGGCCCCCATTGGGAGGACCCGGGCGGAACGCGACCCGTCACCGTGTGGTGGTGGGCCTACTTCTTCTCCCCGTTGACCAGAGCCTTGAAGTCAGCGCCGGCGCGGAACTTCGGGACGAAGCTCGCGGGGACGTTGATCGTGGCGCCGGTGGCGGGGTTGCGCGCGGTGCGAGCCGCGCGCTCGGACTTCTCGAAAACGCCGAAGCCGGTGATGGCCACCTTGTCGCCGGACGCCACGGTGGCCTGAATGGTCTCAAGCACAGCGTTGACCGCTTCGGTGGCGGTCTTCTTGTCTCCGAGTCGATCGGAGATCGCGTCGATCAGGTCACGCTTGTTCATAAGGTTTCCTCCGGTTCCCCCTTGCTCGCACGAAATTAGGGGAAGCAGAGGCCCTTACACAAATACAAACGCCTGCGGAGAAGGCGTGTCGGGCCCCCGACCACCTGCGCGGCCACCCTCCGTAGGCTCCCCGCGCGCCCGGTCGGCACCAACACACGAGTCCCATTTGCCCCCGTGTGTGAGCCTCAAAAGCCTACGTATAACCGGATTCCGGACACTCGACACGCCGACCATAAGGAGGGATACCTCGTAAGCGAGGGATCACACCAAGTAAAGGTAAAATATTTCGAGACCGGCGGGTGTGCTGCGTCACATGACCCCTCAACACCCTGCCAGGAGCCGGATCCGTGACCCACCCCATGCCCTCCGGCACCCCCTCCCGCACCCACCCCTGTCTCTCGGACACTCGGGTGCCCGTGGTGCGGAACAGGGTTCGCGGACGCCTCGCGGGAGGCCGGACGACGGCCGGTCCTGGACACGGCCGGCGGGAGGAGGACGGCTTCCGCCAATCCCCCGAACGCCACGGCGGCCCGTGACCGAAACGGTCACGGGCCGCCGTCATGGACACCGTCGCCTACAGCGTCACCGGCATCCAGGGCTTGCGCGTCTGCTCGAAGCCGCCGATGTCGTCGGTGTGGCGCAGCGTGAGGGCGATGTCGTCCAGACCCTCCAGCAACCGCCAGCGCGTGTAGTCGTCCAGCTCGAACGGCTCGCGCACGCCAGGAGCGCGCACCTCGCGGTCGACCAGGTCCACGGTCACCTCGGTGGTGGGATCGGCCTCCACGGCCTCCCACAGCCGGTCGATGACCTCCTGGGGCAGCAGCACGGTCAGCAGGCCGCCCTTGAGCGAGTTGCCGCGGAAGATGTCGGCGAAGCGCGAGGACAGCACGGTCTTGAAGCCGTAGTCCTGCAGGGCCCACACGGCGTGCTCGCGCGAGGAGCCGGTACCGAAGTCCGGGCCGGCCACCAGCACGGACGCGCCCTGGTACTCCGGGCGGTTCAGCACGAAGTCCGGGTCGCTCTTGCGCCACTCGGCGAACAGGCCGTCCTCGAAACCGGTCCGGCTCACCCGCTTGAGGTAGACGGCCGGGATGATCTGGTCGGTGTCGACGTTGCTGGCGCGCAGCGGGACGGCCCGACCGGTGTGGACGTCGAATTTCTCCATGGGAGGTCTCTCCTTACGGGTCGGACGCTACTGGGCGACCAGGTCGGCGGGCGAGGACAGGGTGCCGCGCACCGCAGTGGCGGCGGCGACCTGCGGAGACACCAGGTGGGTGCGACCGCCGCGCCCCTGGCGGCCCTCGAAGTTGCGGTTGGAGGTCGAGGCGCTGCGCTCCCCCGGCTTGAGCTGGTCGGGGTTCATGCCCAGGCACATCGAGCAGCCCGCCTCGCGCCACTCGGCGCCGGCCTCCTCGAAGACCCGGCCGAGGCCCTCCTGGTTGGCCTGTTCCTTGACGCGCATGGAACCGGGCACGACGAGCATGCGCACGCCGTCGGCGACCTTGCGCCCGCGCAGGATCTCGGCGGCGGTGCGCAGGTCCTCGATCCGGCCGTTGGTGCACGAGCCGAGGAAGACCGTGTCCACGCGCACCTCGCGCATCGGCGTCCCGGCCTTGAGGTCCATGTACGCCAGCGCCTTCTCGGCGGCGGCGCGGGCGGAGGGGTCCTCGTAGGAGGCGGGGTCGGGGACCTCGGAGTCCAGCGACACGCCCTGGCCGGGGTTGGTGCCCCAGGTGACGAAGGGGCTGAGCTGGTCGGCGTCCAGGACGACCTCGGCGTCGAACTCGGCGCCCTCGTCGGTGCGCAGGCTCTTCCAGTGCTCGACGGCGGCGTCGAAGTCCGCGCCCTTGGGGGCGTGGGGGCGGCCCTCGATGTAGTCGAACGTGGTCTGGTCCGGGGCGATCATGCCGGCCCGGGCGCCCGCCTCGATGGACATGTTGCAGACCGTCATCCGGGCTTCCATGGACAGGGCCTCGATGGCCTCGCCCCGGTACTCGATGACGTAGCCCTGGCCGCCGCCGGTACCGATCTTGGCGATGACCGCGAGGATGATGTCCTTGGCCGAGACACCCGGCCTGAGCGACCCGTTGACGGTGACGGACATGGTCTTGAAGGGGGCCATCGTCAGCGTCTGGGTGGCCAGGACGTGCTCGACCTGGCTGGTGCCGATACCGAAGGCCAGCGCGCCGAACGCGCCGTGGGTGCTGGTGTGGCTGTCGCCGCAGACGACGGTCATACCGGGCTGGGTCAGGCCCAGCTGGGGGCCGACCACGTGCACGACGCCCTGGTCGATGTCGCCCATGGGGTGCAGGCGCACGCCGAAGTCGGAGCAGTTCTTGCGCAGCGTCTCGACCTGCTTGCGGGAGACGGGGTCGGCGATGGGCGCGAGGAGGTCCATCGTGGGGACGTTGTGGTCCTCCGTGGCGATGGTCAGGTCGGGCCGGCGCACGGGCCGACCGGCCAGACGCAGCCCCTCGAAGGCCTGCGGACTGGTCACCTCGTGGACGAGGTGGAGGTCGATGTAGAGCAGATCCGGCTCGCCGTCGGCGCGTCGGACGACGTGCTCCTCCCAGACCTTCTCGGCCATCGTGCGTGCCATGGGCGCTCGCCTCTCTCGTTGCGTCACGGGCCCGTCTCGTTCACCGACCGCGCGGGGGTCGACTTGCATTCCACATTTCGAGACGGCAATATCAAGCCATGGACAACTCTAGCTCATCCAGCGGCGTCGGTGTCCTGGACAAGACGATGTCCGTTCTCGACGCCCTGGAATCGGGACCGGCATCCCTGGCACAACTGGTGCAGATCACCGGTCTGGCGCGCCCGACGGCCCACCGCCTGGCCGTCGCCCTGGAGCGGCACCGCATGGTCACCCGCGACAGCCAGGGCCGGTTCGTGCTGGGACCGCGCCTGGGCGAACTCTCCATCGCCACCGGCGAGGACCGGCTGCTGGCCGTGGCCGCGCCGGTCCTGGTCCAGCTGCGCGACCTCACCGGGGAGAGCGCCCAGCTCTACCGCCGACAGGGGGACGCGCGCGTGTGCGTGGCCGCCTCCGAGCGCAGCAGCGGCCTGCGGGACACCGTCCCGGTGGGCAGCGAGCTGCCGATGAACGCCGGGTCCGCCGCCCAGGTGCTGCTCGCGTGGGAGGACTCCGACCGGATCCGGCGCTCCCTGGTGGGTGCGCGCTTCACCGCCGCCGGACTGGCCCAGGTGCGCCGCCGCCGCTGGGCCCAGAGCGTCGCCGAGCGCGAGCAGGGCGTCGCCTCGGTGTCGGCGCCCGTGTCCGGCCCCGGCGGACGCGTCATCGCCGCCGTGTCGGTCTCCGGCCCGATAGAGCGTCTGACCCGCTCCCCCGGGCGCATGCACTCCCAGGCCGTGATGTCGGCCGCCGAGAAGATCAGCGAGTCCCTGCACGGCGCCTGAGGCGCCGACGCCGCACTACCCCTCCCCGGCCCCTCCCCGGCCGCCGGCGGACGTGCCTCGGGTTTTCGCCCCAGGGCCGGTCGTCCGTGAACAGGCCCCCGCGCTCGGCGCGCAGCACGGACTCCAGGTCCGAGGCCAGGGTCCTGCAGCGCATGTCGAACAGCAGCGCGGGCCGGGAGGGGGCCAAGCCCTACCTGAGCCCGCCCGACGCCGGGTACGACCGAGAAGCCGGCGAGGGGCGCGTGGCCCATCCAGGTGAGAATGCGCTTCCCCTGCATGCCCATGCCCGGCAGCGGGGGCGCGTCCCGCGGCTCCGGGGCGACCCGCTTCGTCGTATCCGGGGCGACCCGCTTCATCGCATCCGGGGCGACCCTCTTCATCGCATCCGGGGCCGACCCATGGACAGCTATTGACACGATGTCTAACATGACACCATGTCTCACACGAACGTGACCGGGACCACTCTCTCCCCCGTCGACCTCGACGCCTTCCGCGACCTCCAACAACTCGCCTACCGCGCCGCGGGCGACGTGGCGGCGACCCTCGAACCCGGCGTCACCGAACGCGAGGCGGCCCGGCGCGTGCGCGCGCACCTCGAAGGGCGCGGGGTCCAGGACTGGTTCCACACTCCCTTCGCCTGGTTCGGCGACCGCACCGCCTTCCGCGGCTTCAGGACGCCCCTCCAGTTCTTCCCGAGCGGGCGCAGGCTGGAGGAGGGCATGCCGTTCATCCTCGACTGCGCCCCGGTCCGGGACGGGTACGTCGCCGACATCGGCTACTCCGGCCACCTCGGCGACAGCCCCCTCCACGACCGCCTCATGGACGACCTGCGCGCGCACCGGCGGCTGATCGTCGAGCGGGTGCGCGCGGGCCACACCCTCCAGGACGTCTACAGGGCCGTGGACGGCCTCATCCGCGAGCAGGGCTACGACAACCGGCACCGGGTCTACCCGGGCCGGGTCATCGCCCACCAGGTCGGCAGGGTCCGCTCACGCCTGCCCAGGGCGGTCGTGGCGGGCTTCGGCGTGCGCTCCCTCCAGACCCTGGTCGGCGACCTCGTCATCGAGCGCGCGCACCACCGCTCGCCCCTGTGGGCGGACGGCGACATCTCCGCCCACCCCGCCACCCCCGGGTTGTGGGCGGTGGAGCCCCACATCGGCTTCCGCGACATCGGCGTGAAGTTCGAGGAGATCCTCGTCGTCACCGAGGACGACGCCCACTGGCTCGACGACGACCTGCCGCACGTGCGCCGGTGGGACGCGCGGACACCGACCCGCCAGGAGAACGCATGAGCACCCCGCCCCACCACTACGTCACCGCCTCGGACGGCCAGCGCCTGGCCGTCCGCACCCGCGGCAACCCCGACGGCCCCACGCTGCTGCTGGTCCACGGCTACCCCGACAACTCCTCCGTCTGGGACGCCTTCGCCGCGGAGTTCACCGCCGACCACCGCGTGGTCACCTACGACGTGCGCGGCGCCGGACTCTCCACCGCGCCGGAGGAGCGCTCCGGCTACCGGTTGGACCAGCTCGCCGACGACATCGCCACCGTCGCCGACCACGTCAGTCCCGACGCCCCCGTGCACCTGGTCGGCCACGACTGGGGCGCCATCCAGTCCTGGCACGCGGTCACCGAACCCCGGCACGCCCACCGGTTCGCCTCCTACACCGCCGTCTCCGGCCCCGACCTCGACCACGCCGGCCACTGGTTCCGCACCCGCCCTGACGGCGTGCGCGCCGCCCTGCGCCAGGCGGTGCGCTCCGGCTACATCGGCTTCTTCCACCTGCCCGCGGTCCCCGAGGCCGCGTGGCTGACCGGGGTCGGCGGCCTGGCCCTGTCCGCCCTGGAACGGCTCGGCGGCGGGCCGCACACCCCCGCGCGGCGCGGCACCCGCGACTACCTCAACGGCCTGGCGCTGTACCGGGCCAACATGGCCCGCCGGCTCCTGCAGCCGACCGAGCGCCGCACCGACGTCCCCGTGCAGGTCCTCGCCCCCACCGACGACGCGTTCATGATCGACCGGCTCCAGTCGAACGCCGGCCGGTGGGTCACCGACCTGCGCTTCCACCGCTTCCACGGCGGGCACTGGACGCTGCGCTCCCGCCCGGCCGCCGTGGCCTCCCGCGTGCGCGCCCTCGTCGGCGAGATCGAGTCCGGGCGCCCCCGCCCGCGTCCCGCGCTCACCGCCCAGCGGGCCCGTCGGCACGGTGGCGCCTTCGCCGGCCAGGTGGCCGTGGTCACCGGCGCGGGCAGCGGCATCGGCCGATCGCTGTGCTTCGAGCTCGCCGAACGCGGCGCCCGGATCGTCGCCGTGGACATCGACGGACCCGCCGCCGAACGCACCGCCGAGCTCGCCGGCCTGCTCACCCCCGGGGCCGCCGCCCAGCGGGTGGACGTCACCGACGCCGCGGCGATGGACAAGCTCGCCGCGTGGGTGCGCGACGAGTACGGGGTCCCCGACCTGGTGGTCAACAACGCCGGCATCGGGGTGGCCGGCCCGTTCCTGCGGACCAGCGCCCAGGACTGGGAACGGGTCGTCGACGTCAACCTGTGGGGCGTGATCCACGGCTGCCGCGCCTTCGCGCCCATGATGGTCGCCGCCGGCGGTGGCGGCCGCCTGGTCAACACCGCCTCGGCCGCCGCCTACCTGCCCTCCCGCGTCTACGCCGCCTACGCCACCACCAAGGCGGCCGTCCTCATGCTCAGCCGCAGCCTGCGCGCCGAACTCGCCGACCACGGCGTCGGCGTCACGGCCGTGTGCCCCGGCCTCGTGGACACCGGGATCATCTCCGGCGCCCGCCTGTCGGGCCTGGGCGAGGTCTCGGCCGCGAAGGACCGGCTCAACCGCTTGTACCGGCTGCGCGGCTACACGCCGGACAAGGCGGCGGCCCGCATCGCCGACGCGCTCGACCGCGCCCCAGAGATCGTCCCGGTCACGGCCGAGGCGCACGTGGGCCTGCTGCTGTCCCGGCTCAGCCCCGGCGCGCTGCGGGCCGCGGCCCGCCTGGCCCCGCCCGTCTGAGACTCCGTTCCCCTCCCCTGTTCCGCCCGAGCCGCCGCACCGCCCCCAGGAGGCCCACCATGACCGCAGGACCCGTTCCCACGGGCGCCGCCGCACCGGAACCCGAAGAGCCGGACCGCCTCGTCCTGCACGCCCGCGACGTCGAGTTCGACTGGAGCCGGCTCGACCTGCACTGGATCCCCGGCGAGCCCTTCGCCACCCACGTCATCAACGTCCTGCACCTGCTGCTGCCCGAGGGCGAACGCTGGTTCGTCGAGGTCTTCAAGCAGGCCGTCCCCCTCATCACCGACGACCGGCTCCGCGAGGAGGTCCTGGGCTTCATCGGGCAGGAGGCCGTCCACGCCGAGGCGCACGCGGGGGTCCTGGACCACATGGACGCCCACGGGCTCGACCCGACCCCCTACGTCGAACAGATCGCCTGGATGTTCCGGGTCGTGCTCGGCGACCGCGACCTGACCGGGCGCCGAGCCCAGGCCTGGCTGCGCACCCGGCTGGCCGTCATCGCCGGGATCGAGCACTACACCGCCGTGCTCGGCCAGTGGGTGCTGGACGCCCGCGCGCTGGACGCGGCCGGCGCCGACCCCACCATGCTCGACCTGCTGCGCTGGCACGGCGCCGAGGAGGTCGAGCACCGCGCGGTCGCCTTCGACTTGTACTCGCACGTGGACGGGGGCTACCGCCGCCGCGCCCTGGCCATGGGCATCGCGGCGGTCGCGCTCGCCGTCCTGTGGGTGCGCGGGACCGCGTTCCTCGTCCGCAACGACCCCTACCTGCGGGGCCGCGTCGACGGTCGGCGCCCGCGCGCCTCCTGGGCGCTGCGCGACGGCAGGCGCGGTCTGATCCCGCACGTGGGCCGCCTGGCCCGCGCCGTCCCGGAGTACCTGCGCCGCCGGTACCACCCCTCCCAGCACGGGTCCACCGGCCAGGCGGTGGCCTACCTGGCCGCCTCCCCCGCCGCCCGCGCGGCCGAGGCCGCCGAGCGGGCCGCCTCGGCCGCGGGGAGCGACCGGTGACCGGCGGATCGGGCCCCGACGGCGGCGGGGTCAAGCACAGCGCCGCCTACTACGCGAACCCCCGACCGCCGGCCGCCCTGTCAGGAGGCGCCGGACCGGACCCCGTCATGCGCGCCCTCCAGGACCTCGCCTCGGCGGTGGAGCCGCTCACCGCGCGGCTGCCCTGGGGCGGGCCTCCCCCGGCGCCGACCGGTGACCTGCGCGTGCGCGTGGCGCGGCTGGAGCGGCCGGTGCCGGACGTGGCCGTGCTCACCCTGGTCCCGGACCGCTCCGGGGACCGGCTGCCCGCGTGGCAGCCCGGACACCACGTCGACGTCGTCCTGGCGGGCGGCGTCGTGCGCCAGTACTCGCTCAACGGGGACCCGCGCGACCACGCCCGCTACCGGATCGCGGTCCGCCGCATCCCCGGCGGCACCGGGTCCGGCCTGGTCCACGGCCTGACCGAGGGCGCCACCCTCGGGCTGCGCGGCCCGCGCAACGCCTTCCCCTTCGCCCGGGCCGAGCGCTACCTGTTCGTCGCGGGCGGGATCGGCGTCACCCCGATCCTGCCGATGGTCCAGGCGGCGCACCGCGCCCGGACGCCGTTCCGCCTGGTGTACACCGGACGCTCGCGAGCGAGCATGCCCTTCCTGGAGGAGCTGCCCGAGGGCGCGGACGCGGCCGTGCGGCCCGACGACGAGTACGGCCCGCCCGATCCCGCGCGGCTCCTGGAGGGGCTCACCGCGGGGACCGCGGTCTACGTCTGCGGTCCCGCGCCGCTGATCGAGGCCGTGCGCGCGCACGCCCCGCCGGGCACGCCGGTGTTCTCCGAACGGTTCGCGCCCGCGCCGATCACGGCCGGCGCCCCCTTCGAGGTGCGGCTCGGCCGGGAGGGCCCCGTGGTGCCGGTCGCCGCCGACGAGTCGGCGCTGGAGGCGGTCCGCCGGGTGCGGCCGCGCACCGCCTACTCCTGCCGCCAGGGCTTCTGCGGCACCTGCCGGGTCGGACTCCTGGAGGGCGAGCCCGAGCACCGGGACCGGCCCACGGGCGGCTCGCCGCGCGGGGCGGAGTTCGCGCTGTGCGTCTCCCGCGCCGGGGAGGGGGAGCGGATCGTCATCGACGTGTGAGGGCGGCCCCGGGGCGGTAGGTTCGGGAGTCCGATCACTCACGAACGTCGACGGAGGTCATGACCGCGGTGGTGTCCCACGGAACCGATCCCCGCCTGGCGCGGGCGGGACGACGGTCGCAGGGTTCGGCGCAGGGTCCGGCGCAGGCGCCGGGCACCGGGCGGCGGCCCCGGCGCATGGCGCCGCAGGAGCGGCGGGAGGACCTCATCCGGACGGCGCTCGTCGTCTTCGCGCGGCGCCCGCCGGGGGAGGTCACCCCGGAGGACATCGCCGAGGAGGCGGACGTGTCCCGGGCGCTGGTCTACCGCTACTTCCCCAACATGGCGCAGCTGCGCCGCGAGGCCCTGAAACGAGCGATGGACGAGCTCGTCCCGCGGCTGGAGCCTCCGCCGGGCTTGCCGCCCCTGGACCAGCTGCGGTTCGGCCTGCGCGCGTTCATCTCCTTCGCCGACTCCTACGCCCCGTCCTACGCGGCCCTGCTCAACGGCGGGTCGGTGGTGGCCACGGAGGAGACCGAGGCCGAGATCGACCGGGTGCGCGACGCGGTCCGGCGCCTGGTCCTGGAACGGGTCGGGATCGCCGACCCCTCCCCCCGGCTGGTCCTGGCCCTGCGCTGCTGGATCTCGGCCGTGGAGACGGCGGTGATGATCTGGCTGCACGAGCGCACGATGGCCGCCGACGACCTGGCCGACTGGCTGCTCGACCAGCTCGTCGGCATGCTGGCGTCGTCGGGCGCGCGGGACGAGGAGCTGGGGGTGCTGGCCGCGCACACGGGCGTCTCCCCGCGCTGACCACCGCGCGCCGCCGGGACCCGGGAACGGCGAAAGGCCCCACCGCGAAGCGGTGAGGCCTTCATCTGTACCCCCGAGCGGATTCGAACCGCCGTTACCGCCTTGAGAGGGCGGCGTCCTAGGCCACTAGACGACGGGGGCCGGACTGGTACGGGCGCGCCCGCGAAATACGCGGAACCCACTCGAACCGGACATCAGTGACGTGCACTGACCAGCAAGAAAGCTCCCACGATGTGGGAGCCTCTCCCTGTTGGTACCCCCGAGCGGATTCGAACCGCCGTTACCGCCTTGAGAGGGCGGCGTCCTAGGCCACTAGACGACGGGGGCTGGACTTTGGATCCAAGGATCCGTGCGCTTCACCGGAGTGAAACAGCTGGGCTACCAGGACTCGAACCTAGACTAACTGAACCAGAATCAGTCGTGCTGCCGATTACACCATAGCCCAGTGCTTGGGGAGGACCCGGTCGCTTTCGCTTCCCTGTCCCCCTCGGCGACGTCGTTAACTCTAGCGGACATTCGGAGTAGTCGCGAACCGAAATCGGGGCGGCCGGGCTGTGGCCCCGACCACCCTCCCACCCGTCGCCCACCATCGCCCCACAGGGCCCCACGGGGAAAGTGGGGCTACCCCCCTCAACGGAGACGCTGCACGTCCGGTCGCCCCCACCCGTCGCCCACCGTCGCCCCACAGGGCCCCACGGGGAGAGTGGGGCTACCCCCCTCAACGGAGACGCTGCACGTCCGGTCGCCCCCACCCGTCACCCGCCATCGCCCCACAGGGCCCACCAGGGCGCCACCCGCGGGGGTGGGCCGCCACCCCGGCCGAGGCCGGCGGCGCGGCTCCACCCGGCGGGTCTACTCGGCGGCGCGCAGCTTGTCCAGGGCGGCCGTGAGGCGCGCCTGGACGCGCTCGCGGCCGAGCAGCTCCAGTGACTCGAACAGCGGCAGGCCGACCGTGCGACCGGTGACCGCGACCCGCACCGGTGCCTGGGCCTTGCCGAGCTTGAGCCCCAGGGCCGCGCCCGTCTCCTCGGTGGCCGCCTTGAGGGCGTCGGCCGTCCAGGACAGCTCGGGGTCGGCGAAGCGGGCCAGGGCCGCCTCCACCATCTCCTTGCCCACGCCCGGCTTCATCGCCTTGTTCCAGCTCTTCTCGTCCTCCACGGGCTCGGAGAGGAAGAGGAAGTCCACGTTCGGGACGATCTCGCTGAGCAGCGCCACACGGCTCTGCGCGAGCGGGGCGACCGCGCGGAAGACCTCCGCGTCGTAGTCGGCCGCGTCCCACGGGGTGTCCTCGCCGGTCAGCCACGGCGAGCAGCGCTCGATGAAGTCGTCCACCGACAGCTCGCGGATGTAGTCGCCGTTGAAGGCGCGCAGCTTCTTCTCGTCGAAGAACGCGCTGGAGCTGTTGACGTCCTCGATGCGGAACAGCGGCATCATCTCCGACCACGGCATGATCTCGCGGTCGTCGCCCGGCGCCCAGCCCAGCAGCATGAGGTAGTTGACCATCGCCTCGGGGAGGTAGCCCTCCTCCTGGTAGGACTCCAGGGCGACCTTGTCGCGGCGCTTGGACAGCTTCTTGCGCTGCTCGTTGACGATGACGGGCAGGTGCGCCCACACCGGCGGGGTCAGGCCCAGCGCCTCCCACAGCAGCTGCTGCTTGGGGGTGTTGGACAGGTGCTCCTCGCCGCGGATGACGTGGGTGATGCGCATCTCGACGTCGTCGACCACGTTGGCCAGGACGAACAGCGGGGAGCCGTCGGCGCGCGCGATGACGAAGTCCTCGATGGCGGCGTGGTCGAACTCCACCCGGCCGCGGATCCGGTCGTCGACGACCGTGGGGCCGCCCTCGGGCACCCGGAAGCGCAGGGCCCGGCCGGGGCCGGGCTCCAGGCCGCGGTCGCGGCAGAAGCCGTCGTAGCCCAGGTTCGGGTTGTCGCGGCGCTCCTGGACCATCTCGCGGGTGCAGTCGCAGTAGTAGGCGCGCCCGTTCTTGAACAGGTCCTGCGCGGTCTCGCGGTGCTTCTCGGCGTAGGCCGACTGGAAGTAGGGGCCCTCGAAGTGCGGGTCGTCCGCGCCGATGCCGAGCCAGGCGAGCGCGCGGATGATGCCCTCGGTCCACTCGGGCCGGTTGCGGGCGGCGTCGGTGTCCTCCACGCGCAGCACCATGCGGCCGTCGGGCCGCTGCTGCGCCAGCGCCCAGTTGAACAGCGCGGAACGGGCGCCACCGACATGGAACATGCCTGTTGGGGACGGGGCGAAGCGGGTACGAATCGGAGTCTCAGTCACGGGCCCCAGGGTATCGGGGCCGGGCCCCCGCTCAGGGGCGAGTCACGACGGGGTCGGCAGCGGGCGCGGGTAGCTCTCCCCCATGCCGAACTCGGTGGCGAGGGCGTCGGCGAAGGCGGCCGCGATCTTGACCTCCCCGCCCGGGGTCGGGTGCGTGCCGTCGTAGGTGTCCTCGGCCACGTCCCAGTCCTCCGAGCCCGCGATGTCCAGGCTCACCACCGGCGACGCGTCGGTGCTCAGTTCGGCGGCCACCTCGCGGACGAGCTCGTTGTAGGCGTACTGGCGCAGGGCGAAGCCCTCGTCGGTCTCGGCCAGGGCGATGGGCAGCGACTCGGCCAGGACCACGCGCACGTGCGGTTCGCCCTCCCGGGCGGCGCTGACGTAGGAGCGCAGCCGGTACTCCATCTCGTCCATGGTGACCGGCCACAGGAGGTCGTTGACGCCGAGCATGACGCACAGCACGTCGGGCCGGTGGACGCGCGCCTCCTCCCCGATGGTGCCGGCGGCGTCGGCGAGCGTGCGGCCCCACAGCGCGTTGTGCTCCTGGTCGAAGTCGGGGTCGCGGTACTCCGCGGTGTCCGCGTCGCCGTCGGCGCCCGGCCAGCCGGCGCTCTCCATCGCCTCCACCGCCTCGTCGTCGGGCTCGCTGGGGTCGCTGGGGTCGTCCCCGGGCTCGGTGGGCACCGGCAGGATCATCTCGCGCGAGGCGGGGTCGGTGTAGGGGCCCACGAAGTCCAGGTCGGGCACGTGCGGGGTGAGGTGGGACCACAGGTGGAAGCGCCAGGTCACGTCGCCGTTGGCGCCCTGGGTCATGGAGTCCCCCGCGAGCATGACGCGGCGCGGTTCGGTCACGGTGTCCTCCTGTCCTGTGTCGGTGTCTTCGGGGCCGGCACTCGTGACGGCCCACAGGATGGCGGCGGTGATCACCAGCACGAAGGCGATCGCGCCGACCGAGAGGAGGGCCGGCGGCGAGGGGCGGCGGCGGGGCGTGCTCACGGGAGTGGGGGCCTTCCGATCGCGGGGGCCGGCGCCGGGCGGGTCGCCGGCCCCCTGGGCCGAGGGGCGTGGTCTGGTCAGTCCCTGGCCACGACGCGGTTGCTGATGGTGCCCACACCCTCCACGGTCACCGAGACCTCCTGGCCGATCTCCAGCGGGCCGACTCCGGCCGGGGTGCCCGTGAGGACGACGTCACCGGGCAGCAGCGTCATGAACGAGGTCACGTACGCGATGATCCCGGGGATGTCGTGGATGAACTGGGAGGTGTTGCCCTGCTGGCGGACCTCGCCGTCGACGGTGGTGGTGAGCGCGAGGTTCTGGGCCTCGTCGATGCTCAGACCGGTGGTGATCCACGGCCCGATGGGACAGAAGGAGTCGAACCCCTTGGCGCGGGTCCACTGCTTGTCCTTCTTCTGCAGGTCGCGCGCGGTGATGTCGTTGGCGACGGTGTAGCCGAGGATGACGTCCTTGGCGCGCTCGCGGGGCACCTCGCGGCAGGGCCGGGAGATGACAATGGCGAGCTCGCCCTCGAAGTCCACCCGCTCGGAGACGGGCGGGTAGAAGACGGGGTCGCCCGGCCCGGAGACCGAGGTGGAGGGCTTGAGGAAGACGACGGGCTCCTCGGTGGTCTCCCCCGTGATGTCCTGCATCTCCGCGATGTGGTCGGCGTAGTTCTTGCCGATGCACACCACCTTGGTGGGCAGGACCGGCGACAGCAGCCGCACGTCCGAGAGCTTGGCGCGTTCCCCCGTCAGTTGGATGTCGCCGAGCAGGGGGTGCCCGGTGAGTCGGGCGACGAATTCCTCGCCGCTGTCGGAATCGGACTCCACCAGGCCGAATCCGACCTCGTCACCGACCGCGAACCGTGCGATGCGCACCTCATGCCTCCCAGCAGCCCAGTTGTCTCGCTTGCGGTTGCAGGGTATCCATGTGCGGTCACGTCCCGGTGCGGGACCCGTCCGGGGCGGAGCGTGACATGCCGCGCTTTCGGCGCGTGGGGCGACGATCGCACTGATCCCATGACTTTCCTTGGGCGATCTGTGAAGCCGCATCTGGCATGCTGGGGTCCGTCGTCCGATGTCGAGAGGTTGCGCCTCGTGCCCAAGTCCGCTCCGCCGCCGGCACGGCACCGCCGGCGCCGCAGGTACCCCATGGGGCTCGCGCTCGGCCTGTGCCTGGTGTCCGGTGCTTCCGCCGTCCTGATGGTCAGTGTGCCCGCGCCCCCGGCCGAACTGGGTCCGTCCCAGGAGGCCTCGGAGTCCTTGCCGGTGGGCGGCGGCGTCGACGGCTCCGCCTCCGACCAGCGCTCGGCCCCCGAGGACGAGGTCAGCGGCAGTGCCGCCGGCCAGGGCCAGGAGCCCTCCGCGCCCACCGCCGCGCCCCCGGCCTCCGACGACGCGCGCGACGAGGAGCCCGAGGAGGACGTCCCGGTCCTGCTGCGCTCGGTCGAGGACGAGGTCGACTCCGCCGACGGCGACATGGCCGTCGTGGAGGGTGAGGGCGACGTCCTGGGCGAGGGCCCGCTGACGACCTTCGCCGTGGAGGTCGAGGAGGGCCTGCCGGGCGAGGCCGAGGACTTCGCGGCCGCCGTCGAGCAGGTCCTGGGCGACCCCCGCAGCTGGGGCAACGACGGGGAGCGATCGATGCAGCGGGTGGACGGCGACGACGCCGACGTCCGCGTCCTGCTGGCCGCCCCGGACACCGTCGACGAGCTGTGCGCGCCCCTGAACACCAACGGGTACGTCTCCTGCGCCAACGGCAACCGCGCCATCATCAACCAGAACCGGTGGGTGTCGGCCGTCGAGGACTTCGAGGACGACCTGGAGACCTACCGGATCTACGTGATCAACCACGAGGTGGGCCACACCCTGGGCCACGGTCACGTCGACTGCCCCGGCGAGGGCGAGGTCGCGCCCGTCATGCAGCAGCAGACCCTGAGCCTGCAGGGCTGCGAGGCCAACGGCTGGGTCCACCCGGACAACGATCCCGAGGGTTCGGAGGACTCCGAGGATTCCGAGGGCTAGGGACGGTTCGTCGGGTGCGCGCTCTAGTGTGAGTCCGTCAGAACGGGGTTCCCGTCGGGAGCCCCGAAACCGGACCGTGCCCCCGTTCTCACACCCGCCTGGGAGAACCCTTGTCGACCGCACCCCTGGCACCGACCGAGGCCGAGGACTGGGCCGCACGCATGGCCGAGGAGCACGGGCTCGGCTCCGACGCCGCCGCGCTGCTCACCGACCTGTACGTCCCGGGCCTGCCCGGCCTGGTCGAGGAGTTCGACCGCGAGGTCGCGGCGCTGCCGGACCGCCCGGAACCGCTGTCCTGGGGTGTCGTCCGCCACAAGGCCGCCACCGGCCTGGACCATCTGCTCGAACGGCTGGACGACGACTGGATCCGCCGCCTGCTGGTGTGGTCCTTCGCCGCCGGGTCGTCCGGCGGGCCCCGGCGGCAGGCCCTCCCCCACCACGGCCACGTCCGCCGGCACTTCGGCAGGCAGACCCCGCCATGGGACACCGCGTCGCTGTCGCTGCTGCTGCGCACCGTGGGTCCGGCCTGCATCCAGGTGAAACCGGTCCAACGGGCCCTGGCCACGGTCGACCCCTCGGACCGTGCCCCGCTCGCCGGAGAGCTGCGCGCCGCCGCGGACCGCCTGGCCCGGTGGCTGCGGGCCCACCCCGCCGAGGAGCGCGACCGGGAGAAGATCCACCACTGGCTCCTCCTCGAACTTCTGGCGCTGGGGCACGCCCCGGCCAGTGGCGAGGAGCTGCGCTACCGGGGCGACCGGTACTTCGACCTGCTGCTCGAAACCGACCCGGGCCTGCTGTCCGAACCGGGCGTCCCGGCGCTCATGGTGCACCACCTGCAACCGTTCCCGGGCGGAGTCCCCTGGACCGAGGGACTGCCCCCGCGCCTGGCCGAAATCACCGACCCGGCGGACACGGCGCGCCGGTTCCTGGAGGTGGCGCTGGCGCTGCCCCTCCCCGGGACGACCCCGCCGCGCTTCACCGAGGAGGAGCGCGAGCGCCACGGGTACACGTGGAACGCCGCCCCTCGCGACGCCGCCCACCTCTCCGTGCACGCCCGCCACATGTTGAAGGGCATGGCCAAGGTCGTCGCCCACCTCCCCCGCACGTCCACCCCGTGGGCGGTCGATCTCCTGGAACGGCTCGCCCTGCGTTTGGAGTCGAAGCCGCTGCGCCGGCAGACCACCTACTACCTCGCCCACGACCTGAGCTCGGTCCTGAGCGGCCTCAGGGCCGAGGAGGCGTTCCACGCCGTGGCGCGCCTGCGCGACCAGCCGGATCTGGACCGAGGCGCCCGCAAGTTCCACCAGGCGATGGTGGCGCAGGCCGCCCGGTTCCTGGGCTGGACGCCCGAGCAGATGGTCGAGCGCTCCGTCCCCGAGCACGGACTGTCCGCGGACGGCACGTTCACCACGCGGGTCGGGGCGTTCACGGTCGTGCTGGCCCTCACCGGGGACGGCACGGAGTCCACGTTCACCGGCCCCGACGGCACGGCCGTGCGGCGCGCGCCCAAGGCGCTGCGCGAGTCGCACCCCGACGAGCTGAAGGCGCTCCAGCGCAGGGCCGCGGCGCTGCGCAGGGCCCTGAAGGCCGAGCGCGAACGCCTCGCGGCGCTGGCCGGATCGGACCGCGTCTGGGCGCTGCCGGACTGGGTGCCGTACTACCTGGCACACCCGGTGACCGGACCGGCCGCCCGGGAGGTGCGGTGGGAGGCCGCCGTCGACGGTCTCGCGTGGCGCTCCTGCTCCGTCGAGGCCGACGGCGGCCACTGGCGGCTGGTCGGCGAGGAGGGCGCCACCGTGCTCTCGACCGGGCGGCACGCGCCCGACGCGCGGATCCGCCCGGCCGGTCAGGTCTGCGGGTAGCCCTGGCGGAGGAGGCCGTAGGTCACGGCCTGTTCGAGCGCGATCCAGGAGGCGTCGACGACGTTGGGGCCCACGCCGACCGTGGTCCACTCCGCCGTGCCGTCGCTGAGGGTGATGAGGATCCGGGTGATGGCGTTGGTGCCCGAGGTGCCTTCGAGGATGCGGACCTTGTAGTCGGTCAGCTCCAGTCCGGCCAGCGCGGTGTACACGTTCTCCATGGACTCGCGCAGCGCCCGGTCCAGGGCGTTGACCGGGCCGTTGCCCTCGGCGGTGGCGATGACGCGCTCGCCCTTGACCCGGAGCTTGACGGTCGCCTCGGTCAGGCTGTCGTCCTCGTGGGCGAGCGGGCCGGAGCCGCTGCGCGGCCGGCGCTCGGTGATGACCCGCCAGGACTCGGTCTCGAAGTAGCGGACCGGTGAGCCCAGCTCCTCGCGGATGAGCAGTTCGAGGGAGGCGTCGGCGGCCTCGAAGCTGTAGCCGGTGAGCTCCAGGCCCTTGATGCGGTCCACGACCCGCCCGGACAGGGCGCGGTCGCCGGCCAGGTCCAGGCCCAGCTCCTCGGCCTTGAGCTCGATCGACGCCCGGCCGGCCATGTCCGAGACGAGCATGCGCATGCGGTTGCCGACGAGCTCGGGGTCGGTGTGCTGGTACAGGTCGGGGTCGACCTTGATCGCCGAGGCGTGCAGCCCGGCCTTGTGCGCGAACGCCGACACCCCCACGTAGGGCTGGTGGGTGTCGGGGGCGAGGTTGACGATCTCGGCGACGGCGGTCGCCACGCGGGTCATCTCCGCGAGGCAGCCCTCGGGCAGGACTTCGCGGCCGTACTTGAGTTCGAGCGCGCCGACCACGGAGAAGAGGTTGGCGTTGCCCACGCGTTCGCCGTAGCCGTTGGCGGTGCACTGCACGTGGGTGGCGCCCGCGTCCACGGCGGCCAGGGTGTTGGCGACGGCGCAGCCGGTGTCGTCCTGGGCGTGGATGCCCAGGCGGGCGCCGGTGGCCTCGGCCACCTCGGTGACGATCCGCGTGATGTCGCCGGGGAGCATGCCGCCGTTGGTGTCGCACAGGACGACCACGTCGGCGCCGGCTCCGGCGGCCGTGCGGACGACGTCGAGCGCGTGCTCGGGGTTGTGCCGGTAGCCGTCGAAGAAGTGCTCGCAGTCCACGAACACCCGCTGGCCGTGTTCACACAGGTGGGACACCGTGTCGGCGATCATGGCGAGGTTCTCGTCCAGGGTCGTGCGCAGTGCGCGCTCGACGTGCCGGTCGTCACTCTTGGCGACAAGAGTGACGACCGGTGCGCCACAGTCGCGCAGGGCGGCCACCTGTGGGTCGTCGGCGGCCCTCACACCGGCACGGCGGGTCGCGCCGAACGCGGTGAGTTGCGCGTGCTCCAGCGTGAGCTCTCGTGAAGCCCGCTGGAAGAACTCGGTGTCCTTGGGGTTGGCCCCCGGCCACCCTCCTTCGATGAACGCCACCCCGAGGTCGTCCAACAGTTGCGCGATGGCCAGCTTGTCGGAGACCCGGAGGTTGATCCCCTCGCGCTGGGCTCCGTCGCGCAGCGTGGTGTCGAAGACGTGGAAAGTGTCGTCCCTCATGGGCGGATCTCCCGAAGGTGGATGCTGTGTGTGTCGGCCCCGACCAACAAAAAAGACCCCTCGTGGACACGAGAGGTCAGCGCGCTGGCAGGGTCCGGATTCTCCCCTGCGCCATCGCGGGAAGGTGTCAGCCAGCGCGCCCCGGAATAATGAGTACCTGGGACAGCATGTGGTCAGTGTGCCACACGAGCCCGCGAGTTCCGGTGCTCACCGGCATTTTGTCTCATTATTCGAGATGAGAGTTTCTCACTCCGGACGTCCCGGACATCACGGCACGGCGGGTTCGACCTCGGCCTCGGCCGCCTCGCGCTCGGCGTCCACGTCCTCCTGCGACACCAGGGGCTCCATCGGCGGGCGCTCCTGCGGGTTGTTGAGCAGGTCGTCGAGGGCCTCCGCCCGCGGGTCCGTGCCGCCCTGGCCGTCACCGCCCGTGTCCGAGGGCGCCGTCCCGCCGCCGGCCTCCGGTCCGCCGCCGCCCGCCACGGACGTGCCGGTCGTGCCCTGCTCGGCCGCGGTGGTGTCCGCGTCGCCCGCCTGGTCGGCCCGCTCCTCCTCGTCCGCCGGTGCCGTGGGGTCGGGCCCGGTGAGCGGGGTCGTGCGCCGTTCGGAGGAGGACTCCTCGGCCGATTCCGCCTCGGTCCCGGGGGTGGCGGCCGGACCGGACAGGGCGGAGACGACCCCCACCGCGGCGAAGGCCACACCGCCCACGACCAGGCCGGAGGCGGCCACCAGGGCCAGGCGCACCGGCCACGGGCCGGGGCCGGAGCCGGGGCCGCCCGGAGCCGGTCCGTCCGCGGAGGCCGTCCCCCCGGTCGCGGGGGCGGGGTCCTGAACGGGGTCCTGAACGGGGCTGGTGTCGGGCACGGGGGAACTCCTCAGGGGCAGGGGGATGCAGAGGCGGGGGATGCCGGGGTACAGCCGCGCGGGCCGCCCGGAGATCGTCCGGGCGGCCCGCGGGCCCAGGGCTAGAAGCGGGTGATCCAGCCGTGCTTGTCGTTGCGCAGGCCGGTCTGGATGCCCACCAGCTCCTCGCGCAGACGCATGGTGACCGGACCGGGGGTCCCGTCGCCGATGCTGAACTCGCCGTCGTCGCTCTTGACGTGGCCGACCGGAGTGATCACCGCGGCCGTGCCGCAGGCGAACACCTCGGTGAGCTCGCCGGACTCGGCGGCCTCGCGCCACTCGTCGATGGAGATCGGCGCCTCCTCCGCGGGGATGCCGAGGTCGGGGGCCAGGGTCAGCAGGGACTCCCGGGTGATGCCGGGCAGCAGCGTGCCGGTGAGCGCGGGCGTGCGCAGCCGGGCGTCGTCGCCGGAGCCGAACACGAACCACAGGTTCATGCCGCCCATCTCCTCGACCAGGCGGTGCTCGCGCGCGTCGAGCCACACCACCTGGTCACAGCCCTTCTCGACGGCCTGGGCCTGGGCGAGGAAGCTCGCCGCGTAGTTGCCCGCGAACTTGGCGGCGCCCGTGCCGCCCGGGGCCGCGCGCGTGTAGTCCTTGGACAGCCACACCGTCACGGGCTTGATGCCACCCGAGAAGTAGGACCCCACCGGAGAGGCGATGAGCAGGTAGAGGTAGCTGCGCGACGGGTGGTTGACGCCCAGGCCGACGTCGGTGGCGACCATGAACGGCCGCAGGTAGAGGCTGAAGTCCTCCTTGGTCGGGACCCAGTCGCCGTCGTGCTCCAGAAGCAGCTCGATGGACCGCAGGAACACGTCCTCGGGCAGCTCCGGCATCGCCATCCGGGCTGCGCTCCGGTTGAAGCGGGCCGCGTTGGACTCGGGGCGGAAGGACGCCAGCGTCCCGTCCGGGTGGCGGTAGGCCTTGAGGCCCTCGAAGATCTCCTGCGCGTAGTGCAGGGCGGCTGTGGCCGGGTCCAGGCTGAGGGGGCCGTACGGCTCCAGCTTGGCGTCGTGCCAGCCCTTGCCCTCGGTGTAGCGAATGCTCACCATGTGGTCGGTGAACACCTGGCCGAACCCCGGATTCACCAGCAGCGCGTCTCGTTCCTGCGGGGTCTTCCGCTGGTCGGAGAGCTGGATGTCGAACGTCAACCCGCTCGTGGTGGTGTTGTTGTTCATGTCGTCGGTGGTCCTCTCGGGTGCATCAGGCCGGCAGCGCCGCCGACCTGGGATCTAGTCTGACGTAAAGAGCGCGCCCGGTGCCAGGGCTGGGGCCGGCCGACGCGACACGACGCCGACGGGCGCGCTCAGGAGTGTCTCCCGGGCGCGCCCGTCGGCGTCGTGTACTCGTGTGGCCGTCGGCCGCGCCCCGGTGGATGGGCAGGGCCGACGACGCGCGTCAGCCCTGCTCGGCTACTCGCGCGGCCAGGTCGTCGCCGATCTGCGAGGTGGAACGGACGGCGTGACCACGGGTCTTGAGGTCCGCGGCGACCGCGTTCTCGATCCTGCGGGCGGCCTCGACGGCGCCCAGGTGCTCCAGCATGGTGGCGACCGAGAGCACCGTGGCGGTGGGGTCGGCCTTGCCCTGGCCGGCGATGTCGGGCGCGGAGCCGTGCACCGGCTCGAACATGCTCGGGTAGGTGCCGTCGGGGTTGATGTTGCCGCTCGCGGCCAGGCCGATGCCGCCGGCGATGGCGGCGCCGATGTCGGTGATGATGTCGCCGAAGAGGTTGTCGGTGACGACCACGTCGAAGCGGCCGGGCTGGTTGACGAAGAACATCGACGCGGCGTCGACGTGGCAGTAGTCGACCGCGACGTCGGGGTACTCGGCGCCGACCTCCTTGACCACGCGCTGCCAGAGCTCGCCGGCGAAGGTCAGGACGTTGTCCTTGTGGACCAGGGTGAGCTTGCGGCGCGGGCGGGCCGCGGCCTTGGCGAAGGCGAAGCGGACCACGCGCTCGACGCCGAAGCGGGTGTTGACGCTGTCCTGGGTGGCGACCTCGTGGGGGGTGCCCTTGCGCAGGACGCCGCCCGCGCCCGCGTAGGGGCCCTCGGTGCCCTCGCGCACGACGAGCATGTCGATGTCGTCGGCGCCCACGCCCGCCAGGGGGCTCTCCACACCGGGGAAGAGCCGGACCGGGCGCAGGTTGACGTAGTGGTCGAAGTCGAAGCGCAGACGCAGCAGCAGGCCGCGCTCCAGGACGCCGCTGGGGACACTGGGGTCACCGACGGCGCCCAGGAGGATCGCTTCGTGCTCGGCCAGTTCGGACTCGACCGAGTCCGGCAGCGTCTCACCGGTACGGTGCCAGAGCTTGGCGCCCAGCTCGTACTCGGAGGTCGTGAAGGCCAGGTCGTACTGGGCGGCCGCGACCTCCAGCACCTTGAGCCCCTCGGCGACCACCTCGGGGCCGATCCCGTCGCCGGGGATGACGGCCAGTTTCACGGTGCGCGCTGCCATACGGTCTGCCTCTAACTCGGACGTGACCCCACCAGAGGATTCTCACATGATGAGATCAAATTGAACACTGGATGAGACAAGACTAGCGGCCCCCGGGACCGCCGTTGTCCCTGCGCTCCAGCGCCCCCTGCAGCGCGCGGTGGACCTCGTCCTCGGAGTCGGGCGTGGACGGGTACTCGACCATGTCGTACATGTGATCCTCCGAATGCGGTACGTGACCGGCGGCGCGTGCGAGACGGCCGCGGGAACTCGGTGCGGGCGAGTGGCCAGACCGCGGGGCCCGGTGATGCCGGGCGGCGCGCCGGCCGCGTGGGCGACTGTGGCCACGAAAGAAGGAGCGGAGCGTCCCGGCGCGATGAACCGCCGGAGGCGCCGACGCGGGCCCGGGTGGGGCGGGCGGCGGCGAGGACTGCGGCACCAGGCGGTGGAGCCGGTGCCACTGACTCCTAGGACGACAGAATATCGGATGTCCAACTACTTGACCAGCAAATCTCACCATGTGGGATATGGTCGCGTCAGAGCAGGTCAGCGGGCCGGGGCGTGCGAGCGCGGACCACCGTCCGCGCCGCCGCCCCGGCCCTGCCCTCACCGCCTGCGGCGGCCGAGCAGCAGGCGGGCCAGGCGCCCCCGGGTCAGCGCGCGGATCCGGCGCTCCCACCGGTCGGCCTCCGCGCGCCACCGGTCCTCCTTGGCCCGCGCCTTGCGCAGTGTGTCCTCCCAGTCCGCGGGCGGAGCCTGCCCCCCGGACCCGCTCGCGCCCAGCACCTCGTCGCGGTCCATCACGTGCACGCCCCAGACGGCGGCCACGACGGCGTCGCGCTCCACGGCGTCGGCGCCCAGGTGGCGGGCACGGGCGAAGGCCGCGGTGCGCTCCAGGCGCAGCGCCTCGGGCCGGCGGGCCCGCGCTCCCCGTACGCGCACCAGGCCGGCGCCCCGCCGCTCGGCCGCGCCGGTCAGGGCGCGCACCGCGCCCGGACGCGGCCGGTCCCCCGGCGAGACCAGCAGCCGGAAGGGCACGTCGGGGTCCGGCTCGGGTGCGGCCGGGACGAACTCCACCCGCGGCTCGGCGCGGTAGCACTCGTGGACCAGCCGCACGTCCGCGGCGGGATCGTCCAGGACCGCGTGCCGGCCGGGGGTGACCCGCGACCACTCGCCCACCAGGCGGATCCGGATGTCGAAGGTGTCTCCGCACAGCAGACCGTCCACCGTCTCGGCCACGTCGGCGAAGCGGCGCCCGGTCGTGTCTACCACCACGTCGGCGAACGGCACCTCCCAGGTCCGCGCGGGCGCCCTGCGGCGGGTGTACTTGCGCGGCACCCGGTTCTCCATGAACGGCCGGGCGAAACGCGCCGCCTCGTCGCCGCGCCGCTCGGTCGTGGGGGTCCCCAGGTGCCAGCCGCGGGCCGCGGGCTCGGGCACGAACACCGCGCCCCGCTGGGCCAGCCGGTAGCCGAGGACGCTGTCCTCCCCCATGACCGGGTCCGGCACCTCGCCCGCCGCCGCCTCGAACAGCTCCCGCCGCGCGGAGGCGGTGGCGCCGGTGAAGACCTCCCACGCGCGGTGCCCGGCCGAGCGCAGCCCGTCGGTGGCCTCCAACAGCTCCTCGACCCACTCCAGGGCGGCCGTGCCGTCCCCGAGCAGGGCCGCCGCCTCCCCCCGCCCCACGCGCTCACGGACCACCTCCGGGTCGAGCGTCGCGGCCGGCACGTCCGTGGCCGCGAACCGGCCCATGACGGCGAGGTAGTCGGCGAGGTGGTGCCAGCGCATCTGCGCCTCGACGTGCTCGCGGGCCACGACCATGTCCGCGTCCAGCCGCAGCACGACGGGGGCCTGCGCGGCGGCCGCCCCCGTCCGCACCGCGTGCCCGGGCCCCCATCCGCGCGGGGACGCCCGGACCAGGCGGGTGTGCTCAGGGCGCACCGGCGGCAGGACCAGCGGCGGGTCGCTGCCGTCGTCCACGACCACGACCTCCGTGAGCCCCGCCGGATAGCTCTGCGCCGCCAGCGACGCCAGCGTCAGGTCCAGCTTCTCCTGCCCGCCGTAGGCCGGGATGACCACGCTGACACCGAGCACCGGATCCCAGCCGCCCAGCGGCGGCGGATCCAGCACCGAGTAGTCGTTGCGCCGTATCAACGGACACGGTCCGCGGCCCGTGTCCGTGTCCGTGTCCGTGTCCGTCGATCCCCGTCCCCGCACGGATCCGTCACTGATCGCCATACGCTGACCCCCGCCCCTCACCCGATGATCCGGCACAGGAACCGACCGCCGCGGCTCCCGGTCAACCAGCGGAACCGGCGTTTCAACCGCTCCGCGCGCGCCTTGTGCGCCTCCGCCCCGGCCCGCGCCGCCGCCAGGCGGTCGGCCCAGTCCTCCGGTGGCCCGCCCTCCGAGGGCTCCGGTGTGAACAGCAGGCTCTCGCCGTCGATCCAGTGCACGCCGAACAGCTCGTCCACCATGGCGTCGAGCTCGCCCTCGTCCGCCCCCAGCCGCCGCGCGCGGGCGAAGGCGCCGGTGCGTTCCAGCCGGGGGCCGCCCAGGTCGTCCCCGGGCGCGGTCGCCCGCAGCAGCCCCGCCCGCGCGGCCTCGGCCCGCTCGATCATCCGCCGAACGGCGTGGCGGGCCAACGGCTGCCCTGGGCGCAGCAGCAGCCGGAAGGGCACGTCGGGGTCCGGCTCCGGCGCGGTCCCGACGAGCTCCACCCGCGCCTCGCACCGGTAGTGCTCGTGCAGGAGCCGCACGTCCAGGTCCGGATCGTCCAGGACCGCGTGCCGGCCCGGCGTCACGCGCGACCACTCGCCCACCAGGTGGATCCGGATGTCGTCCGTGTCGCCGGCCAGCAGCGCGTCCACCGTCTCCGCCACCTCGTCGAACCCGTGGCCCACGGTGTCGACCACCGCGTCGACCCTGGGCACCTGCCACTGGCGGCCGGTGCGCCGGATGTCGTGGCCGATGAGCGGCAGGCGGTTGCCGACCAGCGGGTACCGGTACCGGGCGCCCTCCGCCTTGCGGTGCTCCATCTGCGGGCGGCCGAGGTGCCAGCTGCCGGCGTCCAGCTCGGGGACGAACACAGCGCCGTGCTGGGCGAACCGGTACCCGAGGTGGGTGTCCTCGCCCAGGATCAGCTCGGAGTCCGCTCCGCCCGCCTCCTCGAAGAACGCGCGCCGCACCGAACCCGTGGCGCCGATGAAGTGCCGGAACGCCTGCGGGCCGGCGGTGCTCAGGTCGGCCGTGCGGTCGTAGGCGCGGCGCAGCCACGCCAGTTCCTCACCCGGACCCTCGACCAGGGTCTCCGGCTCGCCCCGGCGCACGGCGTCCAGGACCTCGCCCGGAGCGAGCGCGCCGGGCCGGTGGTCCACGCACCGCAGGTGGCCGGTGACGGCGACGTAGTCGGCGAGGTGGTGCCAGCGCATCTGCGCCTCGACGTGCTCGCGGAAGGCGATCATGTCCGCGTCCAGGAACAGCAGCACGTCGGCGGTCGAGGCGGCGGCGCCGGAGTTCACGGCGTGCCCCCGGGCCCAGCCGCCGGGCAGGCTCGGCACGATCCGCGTGTGCTCGGGGCGGATCGGCGGCAGGACCAGCGGCGGGTCGCTGCCGTCGTCGACGACCACGACCTCCATGAGGTCCGCCGGATAGCTCTGCGCGGCCAGCGACGCCAGCGTCAGGTCCAGCTTCTCCTGCCCGCCGTAGGCCGGGATGACCACGCTCACGCTCAGCGCGGGGTCCCAGCCGCCCAGCGGCGGCGGATCCAGCACCGTGTGGTCGTTGCGCGGGATGAACGGGCGGGGTGACGGCTCCACCCGTGGCTCCGCCCTTGCCTCCGCCTCGCGCGCATCGTTGTGGACCAGCGTCATCGCTCGCTCCCCTGTCTCGTCGTGGCCCGGGCCGGTCCCGGCGCGTCCTCGGGATCGGACTCCAGCAGGGCGCTGGGGCGCCACCCGGCCCAGTGCCGCTGGGGGTCCTGCAGGAAGTAGCCGGCGGGCTCGCGCCAGGTGTGTCCCTCGGCCCGGCGGCGGACGACGCAGCCGAGGCCGTGCGTGCGGTAGACGGATCCGCCGGCGCGCCGGACGTCCTCCAGCAGCGCCTTGTCCTCACCGAAGCCCAGCGGCCTGATCCCGCCGATCTCCTCCAGCACCGCGCGGTCGGTCAACAGCGCGGCTCCGGTCACGTGCCTGGCGAACCGCTCCGAGTGGACCAGGCGCCGCACGGTGACGTCCGGCCCTTCCAGGTGGTGGTACTCCGTCGCGCAGCCGACGAGGTCGGCGCCCGAGTAGCGGCGGGCCAGCACCAGGTCGGCCAGGTGGTCGGGCCCGTACCAGTCGTCGTCGTCCATCTTGGCGACCAGCGGCCCGCCCGCCCGCTCGATCGCCGCGTTCAGGACCGACCCGAACACCGCGTCCGGTTCCGCCTCGAACACCACCGCCGCGTGCCCCGAGGCGCGGAAGGCCGCGACCTGTGAGCGCACGCCCGGGGCGTCCTGCCCGAACCCGTGCAGCGCGAGCACGAGTTCGACGTCGACTCCGCGCTGGCGGGCCACCTGCCGCAGGGCGAAGCCGACCATCTCCGGGCGCCGCGTGCACAGCACCACCGACACCGCCGGCTCGGCCGCCGCCCCGGACACCGACCGGCGCCACCGGGCAGAGGCCCCGTGCAGCCGCAGCGCCGCGCGGCGCAGCCGGACGCTGTGCTCCTCCCGGACCAGATCGTCCTCCAGGTCGGCCTCGCGCACCGACCCGAGCAGGTCGTGCAGTGCGCCGCCGAGGCAGTCCGCCCAGCGCGGTGCGGGCCCGCTCACCAGGGGGATCCCGGCGGCGGCGAGGCCCGCGACCGCCCGCACGGCGGCCAGGGGGCCGCTGTGCCGACCCCACTCCACCTCCACCGAGCGCAGGTCCCGCAGACGCGCCACGGCCACTTCGCTGACGGCGCCGTCCTCCGGCACCCGCCACCGGACCGACCGGCCCACCTCCAGAACCCACCGGCCCGACCGCGAGACCAGCCGCCCCTTCCGGTTCTTCGGCTTCCCCGTGAACCCGACCGGGTTGACCACCCGCTCGTCCACCGCCGGCACGTCCGCCACGGTCGTCCGGGGCAGCGCGCGCCCGGCGGCTCCCGGCCTGCTCAGCCCGCGCCAGGACGTGTCCGCCAGGGCTCGGCGGTGGGCGTCTGCCGGCACCGGCGCCGCGGCGTCCCGGCGCCCGCCCACCATCCCGTGGGCCACCGCCCCCACGACCTCCGCCACCTCCACGGGCTCGGTGAAGGAGAACGTGTAGGAGCACGCGCCGTCCGGCGACCGGCGCACCCGCAGGTCGATGAGGTTCGTCCACCGCGCCGCGCCGGGCGGCGAGGGCAGGGGACGCCCCGCGGGCGGGGCGGAGGCGAGCACGGCGACCACGACCTCGGCGGCCGTGCACGACACGTCGGCCTCGGGCACCGCACGGCGCAGGTCGGCCGCTGTGGCGGCGACGAGCACGACCAGGTCGGCTCCGCGCTCCGCGGGCGACTCGGCGTCCCACCCGTGCGCGTCCAGGTCCAGGGGCCGGATCGCCGCGCCCCGCGCCGCACGCGCGGCCACCCGGGCCGTGCCCGGACCGCAGTGCGCGACCAGGACGGCCCCGAACGCGCGCGACCGCAGCGCCGAGTCCAGCACGGCGCCGATCACCGCGCCGCTCCCACCGCGAGCAGTCGCCCCGCGGGGCCGCTCCGGCCCGGGCCGGGTTCCCGCGGCACGCTCCAGGGCGCCGCCGACCGGGTCGCGGGCGCGTCCACGGGATCGGGCTCCAGCAGTGCGCTCGGCCGCCATCCAGGCAGGCGCCCCCCGTTGCCGTGCCGGAGGAAGTAGCCCGAGCCGACCCCCCAGGTGTGTCCGGCCGCCTTGCGCCGGAGCACGTAGTTGCAGCCGTGGCCTCGGTGGACATGGGCGCCCAGGCGTCCCAGGTCGGCCAGCAGCCGGGAGTCCTCGCCCGTGGGCACCGCCCGGAAACCGCCCACCTCCTCCAGCACCCGGCGGTCGGTGAGCATGGTGCCCCCGGCGACCCGCACGTACGGGCACTCCGTGGCCCCGGGCAGGCGCACGGTCAGGTCGAGGGCTTCGAGGTAGACGAACGAGGCGATGGACCCGACGAGGTCGGCGCCCGAGTAGCGGCGGGCCAGCACCAGGTCGGCCAGGTGGTCGGGCCCGTACCAGTCGTCGTCGTCCATCTTGGCGACCAGCGATCCGCTCGTCCGCGCGATCGCGCCGTTGAGCACCGAGCCGAACACCGTCGCGGCATCGCACTCCCACACCGTCAGGGGCCGCCCACTGCGGTGGAACGCGTCGACCGCCTCCGGCACCCCCGGCGCGTGCGCACCGAACCCGTGCAGGGCCAGCACGACCTCCACGTCCACCCCGCGCTGGCGCGCCACCTGCCGCAGAGCGAACCCGACCATCTCCGGGCGCCGCGTGCACAGCACCACCGACACCGCCGGCTCGGCTCCCGCCCCGGACACCGACCGGCGCCACCGCGCGGACGCCCCGTGCAGCCGCAGCGCCGCACGACGCAGCCGGATACTGTGCTCCTCGCGCACCTGTGCGTCGGCCAGGGCCCGGGCGTCGACGGAGGTGATGATCCGCGAGACCTCCGAGCCGAGGCAGTCCGCCCAGCGGGGCACCGGTCCGCTCACGAGGGGGGTCCCCGCCGCCGCGAGGCCGGCCACCGCCCGCACGGCGGCCAGGGGACCGCTGTGCCGTCCCCACTCCATCTCCACCGACCGCAGGTTCCGCAGCCGCTCCACCGCCACGTCGGTCACCGCGCCGTCCTCCGGCACCCGCCACCGGACCGACCGGCCCACCTCCAGCACCCACCGGCCCGACCGCGAGACCAGCCGCCCCCGCTTGTTCTTCGACTCCCGCGTGAACCCGACCGGGTTGACCACCCGCTCGTCCACCGCCGGCACGTCCGCCACGGACAGCCGGAACGGGGCGCCGCCTTCGGCGCCGGTCAGCGCGCCGGGGCGGCCCAGGCTCGCCCAGGAGCGCGCGACGGCGCGGGCACCGGGCCGTGGACCAGGGCCGGTACCGGCACCGTCACCGTCACCGGCACCGTCTGCGCCGTCCGCCGGGCGGGCGAGCGCGCCGCGGCGGACGCCCAGCATCCCCCGGGCCACGGCCGCCGCCACCTCCGCGACCTCCATCGGGTCGCTGAACGAGAGCGCGCACGACCACCCCCCGTCCGGCAGGCGGCGCACCCGGGCGTCGATCACGCCCTCCCACCGCCCCAGGCCCGGCGGCACCGGGCACGGCGGTCCGAAGTGCGCGGCGGCGGCCCGGACCACGACCGTGACCTCGGACGCCGACGGCAGCCCCTCGGCCAGGGGCACGGCCGCGCACAGGTCGGCCGTGGAGTCGGCCACCAGCGCGACATGGTCCACGGTCCGCTCGCCCGCGGGCTCGCGGGGCCCGCCCAGGTCGACGACCTCGGCGTCCGGGCCGAGACCGGCCCTGCGCAGGGCCGCCGCCGACAGCGGGCCGACGTGGCAGGCCAGCAGGTGTCCAGGGCCGCGGCCGTCGAGCGCGTGCGCTATGTCGCCGTCGCTCATGAGGCCGCCCGCGCGTGGACCGCGGTGCCTCCGACGGCCTCGACACCGGAGTCCCGATCGGCGAGGTCGGCGCGCAACCCGGACACCGACTCGGCGACGGCGTCCATCCGGTCGGTCAGCTCGTCGGCCCGGCCGAAGAGCTCGGCGCGGTTCTCGCCCGCGATCTCGGCGATCTCCTTCAGATGGCGGTCGAAGCTGCGCCGGAGCAGCCGCATCTGGACGCTGTTGCGGCGCACCAGGAGCGCCAGGAGGGCGACCGATCCGCAGACCGCCGCCAGGAGCAGGGTCTGCACCGCGGTCCACAGGTCGAGCACGCCGAGAGCCACCAGGCCCGCGCACGCGCCCGCCGCGACCACCGCCAGGGACGAGAGAAGCAGGAAACGCCGATTTCGAAGTCGCACCGCATTCACCTTCCGGTTCCGGCCAGGGCGGGGACACATTCTTCTCCGCCCCCACCCGGCCAGACGCGAAGTGGAGGATCGGCGGCCGGCCCGCACCGCCCGGAGCATCGCCCTGGCGGGCACCATGTTCCACGCGTGATCCGAATCACGATTTCATGACACGCCAAGAGCCGCGCATTCGTCGGTCATCGGGACCGAATGGCCACCAAATGCGATGCCGTGCCCGAAAAAGCCGCCCCTGATTTCCCGCGCACGCGAAAGGCCGCGTTCCCCGGCGCCGTGGCACCGTGGAACGCGGCCTCGAATGGGCCCGCTCGGCGGCTAGTCCTCCAGGTCGACCTGCCGCGAGATGTCCGCGTCGATCTCGGCCGAGATCGAGGCCAGGATCTCGTCCGGCACCGCGGAGTCCACGGTGAGCGCGATCAGCGCCTTGCCGCCCTCCTTGTCCCGGATGACCTGCATGCCCGCGATGTTGACCTCGGCGTCGCCCAGCAGCGCGCCGACCTTGCCGACGATGCCCGGGCGGTCCTCGTAGGACAGGAACACCATGTGCTCGCTGAGGCCGATCTCCATCGAGTAGTTGTTGATCTCCACCAGCTTCTGGATCTGGCGGGGACCGGTCAGCGTGCCGGAGACCGACACCCGCTGGCCGTCGGCGAGCACACCGCGCACCGAGATGAGGTTGCGCCAGTCGCTGTGGTCGTCGCTGGTGACGAGGTTGACCTCGACGCCGCGCTCCTTGGCCAGCAGCGGGGCGTTCACGAAGGTGACGGTGTCCTCGACCACGTCGCTGAACACGCCCTTGAGCGCGGCCAGCTCCAGGACCTTGACGTCGTGGGCGGCGATCTCACCGCGCACCTCGACGTCGATCCGGCTGGCCACGGCGCCCGCGAGGGAGGTGAACACCCGGCCCAGCTTCTCGGTCAGCGGCAGGCCCGGCTTGATCTCCTCGGCCACGCCGGTGCCCTGCACGTTCACCGCGTCCGGCACGAACTCGCCCGACAGGGCCAGCTTCACCGAGCGGGCGACCTGCGTGCCGGCCTTCTCCTGCGCCTCGGTGGTGCTGGCGCCCAGGTGCGGGGCCACGACCACGTTCTCGAACTGGAACAGGGGGCTCTCGGTGGTGGGCTCCTTGGCGAACACGTCGATGCCCGCGCCCGCCACCCGGCCGTCCTTGAGCGCGCGGTAGAGCGCGTCCTCGTCCAGGATCCCGCCGCGCGCGGCGTTGATGATCCGCACGTTGGGCTTGACCTTGCTCAGCGCCTCGTCACCGATCAGGCCCAGCGTGTCCTTGTTCTTGGGCAGGTGGATGGTGATGAAGTCGCTGCGCTCCAGCAGCTCGTCCAGGGTCACCATCTCGACGCCGATCTGGGCGGCGCGGGCGGGCTGCACGAAGGGGTCGTAGGCGATGACCTGGGTGCCGAACGCCGACAGGCGCTGGGCGACCAGGGCGCCGATACGGCCGAGGCCGACCACGCCGATGACCTTCTCGTACAGCTCCACACCGGTGTACTTGGACCGCTTCCACTCACCGTTGATGAGCGCGTTGTGCGCGGGGGCGGTGTTGCGCGCGCTGGCCAGGAGCAGGTTGATGGCCTGCTCGGCGGCGCTGATGATGTTGGAGGTGGGGGCGTTGACGACCAGGACGCCCGCCTTGGTGGCCGCGTCCACGTCCACGTTGTCGAGGCCGACGCCCGCGCGGGCGACGACCTGGAGGCGGCCCGCGGCGGCGATCGCCTCGGCGTCGACCATGGTGGCGCTGCGCACGATGAGCGCGTCGACGTCCGCCAGGGCCGGGAGGAGCTGGGACCGGTCGGCGCCGTCCACATGGCGGACCTCGAAGTCCTCCTCCAAGAGCGCGATTCCGGCGGGCGAGAGCTTTTCCGCTACGAGTACGGCGGGTTTGGGCACAACGGTTCCTTTTCGGGTGGTGCGACCCGATCGCGCAGGAGGCTGGCCCTGCCCTGATCGGGTGTGACGGCCGGTCCAAAGTCTACTGCGGTGGTAGGGAAGCGCGCGGGCGGGCCGGGGGGAAAGCCCGGATCCCCTGTCCCCGCTGGCTTCCCCGCCACACACGCACACCGGGGCGGAGGAGGAACCCCGCCCCGGTGCGCGTGTCCGAGTGCTCGCGAGCTCGTGTGGGCCCTAGCCCGTGTTTTTTGCGGCATTCCGGGCTCGCGGCCGCCAGGACCGCCTCTCGCCGCGCCTCTGCGCTCGTGAAGCACAACCAGGCTGAACGTCGCACATCGCCTTGCGAGAGACGACCTGACGACCGCGAGCTCATCCGAAAGCCTTCAGAAGAACACGACCTAGCCCTTGAGCCAGCTCATCAGCGGACGCAGTTCGGCGCCCACCTTCTCGATCTGCTCGTTCTGCTCGGACTCGCGGCGCTTGGAGAACGTCGGCTGCCCGGCGTCGAACTCCTCCATGAGCTCCTTGGCGTAGCTGCCGTCCTGGATCTCGCCCAGGATCTTGCGCATCTCCTCGCGGGTCTGCTCGGTGATCAGGCGCGGGCCGCGGGTGTAGCCGCCGTACTCCGCGTTGTCCGACACCGACCAGTTCATCTTGGAGATGCCGCCCTCGTAGATGAGGTCGACGATGAGCTTGAGCTCGTGCAGGCACTCGAAGTAGGCGATCTCCGGCTGGTAGCCCGCCTCGACCAGGGTGGAGAACCCGGCCTTGATGAGCTCCTCGGTGCCGCCGCACAGCACGGCCTGCTCGCCGAAGAGGTCGGTCTCGGTCTCCTCGGTGAACGTCGTCTTGATGACGCCGGCCTTGGTGCCGCCGATGCCCTTGGCCCACGACAGCGCCAGGTCCCAGGCCTGCCCGCTGGCGTCCTTCTCCACCGCGACCAGGCAGGGCACGCCGCGCCCGGCCTCGTACTGGCGGCGGACCAGGTGGCCCGGGCCCTTGGGGGCGATCATGGCCACGTCCACGCCCTCAGGCGGGGTGATGAGGCCGTAGCGGATGCTGAAGCCGTGGCCGAAGAACAGCGCGTTGCCGGCTTCGAGGTTGGGCGCGATCTCCTGGGCGTACAGGTCGCGGTGGATGTGGTCCGGGACCAGGATCATGATGACGTCGGCCTCGCGGGTGGCCTCGGCGGGGGTGAGGACGCGCAGGCCCTCCTCCTCGGCCTTGGCGCGGCTCTTGGATCCCTCGGCCAGACCGATCCGCACGTCCACGCCCGAGTCCCGCAGCGACAGCGCGTGCGCGTGGCCCTGGCTGCCGTAACCGATCACGGCGACCTTCTTGCCCTGGATGAGCGAGAGGTCCGCGGCGTCGTCGTAGTACATCTGTGCTGCCACTTGGGGTTACTCCTTGGGATCATCTCCGCGTGCGCGGGGAGGACTGTTACTGATGTTCGTTGCGAATCCGGCGCGGGCCCCGTGTCGGCCCCGCCCTCAGGCGCTGCGGTCGACCGCGCGAAGCGAGCGGTCGGTGATCGACCTGGGGCCGCGCCCCAGGGCGACGAGTCCCGACTTGACGAGTTCCCGAATGCCGAAGGGCTCCAGGTTCTTCACCAGCGCATCGAGTTTCTCGGGATCCCCGGTGGCCTCGATGACGACGACGTCCGGGCTGACGTCCACGACCTGGGCGCGGAAGAGCTCGGCCGTCTGCAGCACGTGGGTGCGGCTGGACGCGTCGGCCTTGACCTTGACGAGCAGCAGCTCGCGGCGGACCGAAGCGGTGGTGTCCATCTCCACGATCTTGACGACGTTGACCAGCTTGTTGAGCTGTTTGGTCACCTGCTCCAAGGGGTGGAGGTCGCAGTTGACCACGATTGTCATCCGGGACAGTCCTGGGTACTCGGTCGTGCTGACGCTGAGCGAGTCGATGTTGAAGCCGCGGCGGGAGAACAGAGAGGAGGCGCGGGCGAGGATGCCCGGGGTGTCCTCCACCAGAACGGAAAGCGTGTGACTGCTCATGGTGGTTCGGCCTTCTCCTAGTCCTCGTGTTCCCAGTTCGGCGCCATGTCGCGCGCGTACTGGATCTGGTCGTTGCTGACACCGGGGCCGACCATCGGCCACACCATCGCGTCGTGGCTGACGGTGAAGTCCACGACGACGGGGGCGTCGTTGATGGACATGGCCTTCTCGATGGTCGAGTCGATGTCCTCGGGACGCTCGCACCGCAGGCCGACACAACCGTACGCCTCCGCGAGGCGGACGAAGTCGGGGATGCGGACCTTCTCGTCCTTGGGCGAGGTCTGCAGGTCGGTGTTGGAGTAGCGGCCCTCGTAGTAGAGGGTCTGCCACTGGCGGACCATGCCCAGGTTGCCGTTGTTGACGACCGCGACCTTGATCGGGATGCCCTCGATCGCGCAGGTGGCCAGCTCCTGGTTGGTCATCTGGAAGCAGCCGTCGCCGTCGATCGACCACACGACGCGGTCGGGGTCGCCGGCCTTGGCGCCCAGCGCCGCGGGGACGGAGAAGCCCATGGTGCCGAGTCCGCCGGAGTTGACGAAGGCTCCGGGGCGCTCGTAGTCGACGAACTGGGCGGCCCACATCTGGTGCTGGCCCACGCCGGCGACGTAGGTGGCCTCCGGGCCGACGATCTGTCCCAGGCGCTCGATGACCGCCTGCGGTGCCAGGGTGTCGCCGTCGTGGGGCTCGTAGCCCTTGGGGTAGGTCTCGCGCAGCCGGTTGAGCTGGTGCCACCAGGCGGCGTAGTCGCCCTCGCGGCCCTTCTCCTGGTCGGCGCGCACGGCCACGACCAGGTCGGCCAGGACCTCGCGGCAGTCGCCCACGATGGGCACGTCCGCGTGGCGGTTCTTGGAGATCTCCGCCGGGTCGATGTCGGCGTGGACGATCTTGGCGTCGGGGGCGAAGGAGTCCAGGCGGCCGGTGACGCGGTCGTCGAAGCGGGCGCCCAGGGCCACCACCAGGTCGGCCTTCTGCAGGGCGCCGACGGCGGCGACGTCGCCGTGCATGCCGGGCATGCCCACGCACAGCGGGTGGCTGTCGGGGAAGACGCCGCGGGCCATCAGGGTGGTGACGACCGGGACGCCGGTGAGTTCGGCCAGGACACGCAGTTCGGCCGAGGCCCCGGCGCGCAGGACACCGCCGCCGACGTAGAGCACGGGGCGCTTGGCCTCGGCGATCATCCGGGCGGCCTCGCGCACCTGCTTGCCGTGCGGCTTGGTGACCGGGCGGTAGCCGGGCAGGTCCATGCGCTCGGGCCAGATGAACTCGGCCCCTGCCTGCAGGGCGTCCTTGGAGATGTCGACGAGCACCGGGCCGGGACGGCCGGTGGAGGCGATGTGGAAGGCCTCGGAGATGGTGCGCGGGATGTCCCGCACATCCTTGACCAGGAAGTTGTGCTTGGTGATCGGCATCGTGATGCCGCAGATGTCCGCTTCCTGGAATGCGTCGGTGCCGATCATGGGCGAGGCGACCTGGCCGGTGATGGCGACCATCGGCACCGAGTCCATGTGGGCGTCGGCCAGCGGTGTCACGAGGTTCGTGGCACCGGGGCCGCTGGTGGCCATGCACACGCCGGGCTTGCCGGTGGCGTAGGCGTAGCCCTCGGCCGCGTGGCCCGCTCCCTGCTCGTGGCGCATGAGGATGTGGCGCACCTTGTCCGAGTCGTAGAGGGGGTCGTACGCGGGGAGGATGGCGCCGCCGGGAATCCCGAAGACAGTGTCAACGCCGACGTGCTCCAGCGACCTGATCAGCGATTGGGCGCCGGTCATCTGCTCGGTCATCTCAAGATCCTTCAGCGAGGGTCCAGAGCGGGTACAGCGGCTCTGGCTTGGTGGGTCTGACTCATGGCCTGGTGTGGCAATAAAAAAACCCCCACCGCCCGATGGCGGTTGAGGGGTGGCGCGCAGCAGAAGAAACTCAGTGGGCTGCGCGCCGACCAAGTACGAGAATCAGGGAGTTGCTCTGCACGATGACAACAGTGGCCGACGGAGTGGTCGCCCGTCAACCAGAACGCCATTTTGTCTCGCCATGCGAGACGAATATGTCAGCATGCGGCCTCACCTGTCGACACGCTGGGCTTCTGACCATGACGAACGCCGCCGAGCAACCGTCCGTGTGTAACGCGGGACACGTGTGCCCCCGGGCCCGTCCGATCCGTGGACGGACCCCCGACACCGCTCAGACGAACAGGTCCTCGGCACGCTCCACCGTCGCTACGCGGCGCACCCACACGCGCAACGCCTCACGGTCGGTCGACGAGGTGACACGCTCGCGCACCTGGTCACTGACGGAGATGCCCCGCTCCTCCAGGACGGAGAGGACGGCCTCGGCGAGGCCCTTGGCCTCACCCTCACGGAAGGGACGACCGATCAGCTCGGTCTTGAACTCGTAGTCGCGCAACTTCGTGTTGGGCGTTCCCCCGGCCCTTCAGGACCCCGCCCACCTCCTCCCGGATCATGTAGGCGTAGCCGTCCCCGCGTTGGAGCAGTCGGAGGTGCTTGTGGTTGATGCCCTGGACGGTGCCGTGGGCGGTGGTGATGTTGAAGCTTCCTGAGGCGCGTACCGCGACCCGCCCGGTGTGGGTCCCGGCCCTCTTCCCCTTCAGAACGACCGCCCGGACAAGGTCGCCGGTAGTGAATCCGAAGGAACCCTTGGTACGCGGTAGACGCAGGCGGGGAAACCCAAACCGGTCGGGGCGGGTACGGGCATAGGTGCCCCGCCCTGCGCACCCGGTCACCAGAATCGTGCGGATGGTCTGGGTGACGGTGTCCAGCTTGCCCACGCACAGAGCGTCCAGCGTGTGCGACTTGGGTAACTGGTTGCGGGTGCGGTTCCACTTGGTGCGCCCGCCCGAGCCGACATGGGTGGGCAGGCGGGCATCGAGGGCGCACCATAGCGACCACCGGGTGGCGTTGACCGCGGCGGCGTCCCGTAGCGGAGCCTTCGCTCGGGCCAGTACCCGCGTGGCGGTCTTGGGGGCGAACCCCTCGACCGGCCGGTCGGCCTTGGCCCGGTTGCAGGGCACACACGCCAGCACCAGGTTGGACATCGAGGTCACCTCCTCATGGGTGATGGCTGGTGCTGGTAAAGGCGGCCCCCAGCCGATTCGACCGAAAGCCCAGCCCTTCCGGGCCGAGATCCCTTGACGATCTCCTCCAGAGATCCCAGAGCCGCGGCGGCCATCGCCACGACCGCGTGGGCATACGCCGAACGTAGCGAGCGTGTCGGAACCCGCGCAGGCGAATGGCACAACGTCCGGATATGTGCGATGTGCCTGTTCCGGGCGCTCGGCCCTAGAGGTTGACGCCGCTCTCGCCGCCGACGAGGGACTCCACGCCGGAGGCGGGCATCGGGCGGGCCACCAGGAAGCCCTGGCCGCGGTCGCAGCCCATCGTCCGCAGCTGCTCCAGCTGCTCGGCGCGCTCGATCCCCTCGGCCACCACCTGGACGCCCAGGTCCCGGCCGAGCTGGATGATCGTGTGCGTCAGCAGCGTCACGGTGTCGTCGCGGCCCAGGTCGGCCGTGAACAGCGGGTCGATCTTGATCGCGTCCACACTCAGCTCGCGCAGGTGGGCCAGGGAGGCGTAGCCCATGCCGTAGTCGTCGATGGCCAGCAGGACGCCCAGCGCGCGCAGTTCGCCCAGGCGCAGGACCGCCTCGCCGACGTCGTCCAGCAGGACCTCCTCATCGACCTCCAGCGTCAGCACCTCCGCGGGCAGGCCCGACTCGGCGAGCACCCTCTCCACGGTCGAGACGAAGCGGTCGGAGAGCACCTGCTTGACCGACAGGTTCACCGACAGGCCGATGTCCCAGTCCGAGACCCGCCACACGGCGACCTTCTGGCACGCCTCGCGCAGGATCCACTCCCCCAGCGGCACGATGAGGCCGGACTCCTCGGCCGCCCCGATGAAGTCGTCGGGGCCCACGATCTCCCCGTCGCGGTTCCAGCGCACCAGCGCCTCCACCGCGGTCACCTGGGAGCTCTCCAGGTCCACGATCGGCTGGTACTCCAGGAAGAACTCCCCGTTCGCCAGCGCCTCGCGCAACCGGATCTGCAGCTCCAGCCGCGAGACGACCGTGTCGTGCATGTGGGCGGCGTAGACCTCCACGTGCCCGGAGCCGCGCTCCTTGGCGCGCGTCATGGCCACGTCGGCGTTGCGCAGCAGCTCACCGCTGTCGGAGGTGGGCTCGGCGAAGGCCACACCGATGCTCGCGGTCAGCAGGATGTCCCGGTCGGCGACCTGGAAGGGCTCCGAGGCGATCACCCGGCCCAGCCGCTCGGCCAGGTCCACCACGCGCTGCGCGCGCGTGACGCCCTCCACCAGCACGGCGAACTCGTCCCCGCCCCAGCGGGCCAGCGTCCCCGACGAGTCCAGCTCGCCGCGCAGCCGGCGGGCGGCCTGCCCGAGCAGGTGGTCGCCGCGCACGTGCCCCGCGGAGTCGTTGACCGCGGTGAACCCGTCCAGGTCCAGGAAGACGCACGCGATGTCGGTGTCGGGGTCGTCGCTGATCGCCCGGTGGGCGAGCACGTCGCTGGCCCGCTCCTCCAGGTAGGCGCGGTTGGGCAGGCCCGTGACCCCGTCGTGGAAGGTCAGGTGCTCGACCTCGTCCTGGAGCGCCACCTGGGCGCTGATGTCCCGCGTCGTCACCAGGAGGCGGTCGGGCTCGCCAGGCTGCTCGTACAGCGACACCGTGGACTCGGTGTGCCGCCAGGTGCCGTCGGCGGCGCGGACCCGCAGCCGCAGGTGCACCCCCTGCCCCGACCGGTTCCCGAACAGGTCGTTGACCGCCTTGGTCCGCGCGAGGTCCTCGGGGTGGATGAGCGCCGTCACCGGCGCGGCCAGGACGTCGTCGAGCCGGTAACCGAACGCCTCGGCCGTGCCCGGGCTGACGTAGAACACCCCGCCGTCCCGGTCCAGGATGAGGATGACGTCACCGCTGTTGCGGGCCAGCTCGTGGAAGTGCGCCTCGCGGTTGAGGACCATGCGCGCCAGGGTCGCGTTCTCCTCCAGCATGCCCAGCACCCGCAGCAGCAGCACCAGCACCGCCGTGCCCGCCGCCAGCGGCAGGACCGGGGCCACCCCCGGCAGGCGCAGCGCCGCCACGGTGAGCACGATCGACGCCAGACCCAGCGCGCCGACGGCGGCCAGCTCGGGCGCGAACCGGTACAGCCCGCGCCCGGTGATCCGGCGCGGCGCCGAACCCGGCCGGTGCTCCACCAGCCACGGCAGCGCGCCCAGCAGGGCGAAGCCGAGGAACTTCACCGGGTACTCGATGCCCCCGGCCACGGGCGGGCCGGTCAGTCGGCTGACCGCGCCGATCAGGTCGGCTCCGGCGATGACGATGAGCGCCGAGATCGCCAGCAGCACCGCGCGCCGCGTGCTGTGCGGCGACATGAAGACCAGGGGGATCAGCAGGCACAGGACCACGATGTCGGCGACCGGGTAGACCAGGGCGAAGCCGAGCACCCCGGCGCCCTCCCCCAGCTCCCGGTACTGCGGCGCGAACAGCAGCAGCCACACGACGGAGAAGATGGCCGCCGCGCACACGTAGCTGTCGGTGATGTGGCGCACCGCGGTGCGCAGGCCACCCGGCCAGGGGGCGAAGCGCGTGAAGCCCACCACGAACAGCGGCAGGGCCGCCAGCGCGAACAGGTCGCCCAGTGTCAGCGAGAGCACGGAGCTGGAGCCGAAGAGGCGGGTGATGCCGTGGGTGACCCCGCCCGCGGCCCAGGCCAGGGACGCCAGCCCCAGGTTGCCCAGGGCGGCGGGCCCGTCGGCGCCGTCCGCCTGGGCGTCGTGGTCGGCCCCCGTGGCCGCCCACCGGCGCGACGCGTACAGCAGCGACACTCCCGCCAGGCCGGCCGCGAGGGAGGTCGGCCACTCCGCCATGACCGCGGTGACCGTGGACTGCGCCGCCGGCACGAACGTGCCGGCGACGTAGAGCAGGAACAGCGCGCCCAGGGCCGTGGTCCACAGGCGTCGTGCCCTGATCCCCATCACCGACCTCCCAGTGGGTCTGCGGCGGCTCGGGGCCGCGCTCTCTCCGTGGACATGGGGAACCCATCCGGCGCCGTCCGGACCGGACGCGTCGCTGCGCCCGGCACCGTGGCAGCCGCCCGATCTCCCGCTCGTCCCGGTCGAGCCGGGTCGTGGGACACCTCGAACGGCCGCACGCGCCCCCGTGGTGTCGCCACACTACGCACGGCAGGTCACACGACGATTGAGGACCGGCCGAGACATGGCGACGGAATGGTCACTCGACGTGACCGAAGCGTGTTCGGGCTCCCGCACGCGTCGCGGTCCCCCTCCGGACCGCGACGCGCCCATGACCCTAGCGCCCCAGGTGTGAGGGCCCGGTCAACGACGGTGGAGATCCGCCCCACGCGCGGGGGGCGGAGGCCGGTCAGCTCGCGCCGAGCCGCTCCAGGATCAGTTCCCGCGCGCGGCCGGCGTCGGCCTGGCCGCGGGTGGCCTTCATCACCGCGCCCACGAGCGCACCGGCCGCGGCGACCTTGCCCCCGCGCACCTTGTCGGCGGCGTCGGGGTTGGCCGCGATGGCCTCGTCGACCGCGGCGCCGAGCGCGGAGTCGTCGCTGACGACCTTCAGGCCGCGGGCCTCGACCACGGCGTCGGGCTCTCCCTCACCGGCCAGGACGCCCTCGACCACCTGGCGGGCGAGCTTGTTGGTGAGCGTGCCCTCGGCGACCAGCGCGATGATCCGCGCCACCTGGGCCGGGGTGATGGGCAGAGCGGACAGCTCCACCTCCTGCTCCGTCGCGCGGCGGGAGAGCTCGTTGAGCCACAGCTTGCGCGCCTCGCCGGAGGGCGCCCCGGCCGCGACGGTGGCCGCGACCAGCTCGATGGCGTCGGCGTTGACCAGATCGCGCAGCTCGGTGTCGCTGAGCTCCCACTCGGTGCGCACCCGCGCGCGCTTGGCGGCGGGCAGCTCGGGCAGGCCGGCGCGCAGCTCCTCGATCCACTCCTCGGTGGGCGCGACGGGGACGAGGTCGGGGTCCGGGAAGTACCGGTAGTCCTGGGCCTCTTCCTTGCTGCGGCCGGAGGTGCTGCGACCGGTGTTCTCCTGGAAGTGACGGGTCTCCTGGACCACGCGCTCACCGGCGTTCAGGACGCCGGCCTGGCGCTCGATCTCGGAGCGGACCGCGCGCTCCACCGAGCGCAGGGAGTTGACGTTCTTGGTCTCGCTGCGGGTGCCCCACTCCGTGGCGCCGCGCTCGTTGATGGAGACGTTGACGTCGCAGCGCATGGAGCCCTCCTCCATGCGCACGTCGGAGATGCCCAGGGAGCGGACGAGGTCGCGCAGCTCGGCGGCGTAGGCGCGCGCCACGAGGGGGGCCAGCTCGCCGGTGCCGGTGATCGGCCTGGTCACGATCTCCAGCAGCGGGATGCCCGCGCGGTTGTAGTCGACGATCGAGTGCGAGGCGCCGTGGATCCGACCGGTGGAGCCGCCCACGTGGGTCGACTTGCCGGTGTCCTCCTCCATGTGGACGCGCTCGATCTCCACGCGGAACTCGCGCGGGCCGTCGGGGGTGTCGACGGTGACGTCGAGGTGGCCGTCCACGCAGATCGGCTCGTCGTACTGCGAGATCTGGTAGTTCTTCGGCATGTCCGGATAGAAGTAGTTCTTCCGGGCGAACCGGCCCCAGGGCGCGATGGAGCAGTTCAGGGCCAGACCCAGCCGGATGGCCCCCTCGACCGCCTTGGCGTTGACGACCGGCAGCGAGCCGGGCATGGCCAGGCAGACCGGGCACACCTGGGTGTTCGGCTCGGCGCCGAAACCGGTGGGGCAGGAGCAGAACATCTTCGAGGCGGTGCCCAGCTCGATGTGGGTCTCCAGCCCGAGCACGGGCTCGTAGGTCGCCAGAGCCGTCTCGTAGTCCACCGGGGTGGGACCACTGTGGGTGGCAGGGCTTGGAGTTACCGCGTGGGCCATCGCCGCGAACCCGTTTCCGTAGAGGACATACCTTCGGGTCCAGCCTACCGAGCGCGCGGGGGTGGCCGACCCGCCCCGCACGTCACCGCCCGCGGGCCGGCGTGCGACCCCCGCCACCTGCCCCCGGCGCCGCCCGCGCCGGTACACGCTTCGTGACGCAACGGAACGACGATGCCAAGGAGAGATGTCACGGACAGCGCACGATTGGGCCACTGTGGGGCGGATCTACCGTCACCCAGTGTGTCGCGCGGTTATTCTGAGTCTCCACCTTGATCACCCCGCCGGCCGGCCCCACAGCGGCCTGCCGTCCGTCCACCGGGAGCAGAACATGAGGGGCATCCCGCTTCGGTGCGCCGCTCTGGTGGCTTCCGCCGGACTCTTCGGCGCCCTGACCGGCACACCGGCCGCCGCGGCCGACGACTTCTCCCGTGTCGACCGCGATCCCGTCGGCGGCGCGGAGCTCGTGCTCGACGACGGACGAGCCGTCGACACCGCCCTGTTCAGCCTGCGCGTGGGCGAGCGCGAGTCCGTGCGGGCCTACGCGACCCGCGTCGACGAGCAGGTCCGTCCGCGCACGGCCTACGTGGAGTCGAGCTGGTCGGACCGCGAGGGCTGGTCGCAGGTGCCCGAGGCCGCCGACCCGGCCGACCGCGCGAGCTGGATCGTCGCCAACTCCTACCCCCGCGTGGCCCTGACACCGCTGGCGGTGGGCGCGGGCACGCTGCACGTGGACGAGGCCCAGGCGATCGCCGGGACGCAGGCCGCGCTGTGGCACGTGCTCGACGGGGCCGAACCGGACCGCGACGCCAACGACGCCGCGGTCCTGGCCGTCTACGACCTCCTGGTCCAGGGCAGCGCCGAGGCGGTGGACACCGCCGCGGAGCCGTCCCTGGCGGTCTCGCCGACCCAGCTGGAGGCGGTCGCCCCCCAGGCCCCGCTCGGCCCGCTCACCGTGGGCAGTTCCGGATCGGGGAGCCTGCGGCTGTCGGTCCACGGCGCTCCCGCCTCGTGGCTGGTCGACGGCGAGGGACAACAGGTCTCCCTGGCCCGGGACGGCGACAAGCTCTACCTCGACGTGGACCCCTCGGTCCAGGCGGGCGTGGCGACCGTCCACGTGCACGGCACTCACGTGCCCCTGCCCGAGGGCCGGCTCTTCGCCGGCCGGGACGGCGCCAGCACCCAGCCGCTCGTGACGGCGGAGCCGGGCGTGATGGACACGTCCGCCGGCGCGACGCTGACGTGGCACCGGAGCACGCCCTCCGAGCCGGACGCCGACGAGGCGGTCGAGAGCGAGGAGCCGGTCGTGGAGGAGGAACCCGCGACCGCGGCGCCCGAACCCGGGAGCGCCCGGGTGGAGGAGCCCGTGACCTCGGAAAGCCCGTCCGCGACCGATGACCGAATCCCCGACGACGACCTGGCCTCGACCGGGACCTGGCTGTCCGCCCTTCTGGTCATCGCGGGCGCCCTGATCGTGTCCGGCCTGCTCATCCTCGTGCTCGGTCGCCGCCGCCGCGGTTGACGCGCACCCCCCGCCACCTGCGACGGAACTCGTCCGCCTTTTCTGACGAGCAATGCGGTCCGGATTCGACCCGATTTGTCCATGCCCGATTCGCATCACATTTTCCGACAACCGGGTTGGAAGTGGCCTATGTGGTCGCTAGTATCAGCCGAGCGACCTTCACGACGAGCGCGGCCCGCTCCCGCGTTGGCGAACCACACCGGATGACGCGCCTACCCCACGGGTGCCTCGCATCGACGTCCCCCAGGACCCGGTTGTGGTGACCGCCCAAGACGGCCCCATCAGGATTCGTGCCGCCGTCGGTGATGGCACCGAGGAATTCCTGCCGCCCGTTCTACCTGAACTGGCGTTTTCCACCGGGCACCCCTAAACGACACCGGGACACAACTTGACGAAGATCTCCCTCACCCGTTCCGCGGGGCGCGCGGGCATCGCCGCCGGCGCCGCCGCCCTGCTGGCCTTCGGCCTGGCCGCCCCCGCCTCCGCCGACCCCGTGCGCGCCCAGTACACGGGCAACGCCGAGACCGGCACCACGATCAAGATGAACGGCCAGAACACCGGCACGAACCTCTTCCGGCTGCAGCTGGAGGACGGCACCGAGCTCACCGCGTACTGCATCGACCTCGAGACCGGTATCCGCTCCAGCGCCTGGTACCACGAGAACGAGTGGGCCAACTACCCGGGCGAGGGCGAGTTCACGGAGCCCGCCAAGGTCCACTGGATCCTGCAGAACAGCTACCCGGAGAAGACCGCCGCGGAGCTGGCCGAGGCCGCGGGCGTGGAGAACCGCCGGTTCGGCGACGAGCAGGCGCTGGCCGCCACCCAGGCCGCGATCTGGCACTTCAGCAACGGCGCCGAGCTGTCCGGCGAGCGCCCCGACGGTGTCCGCGAGGTCTACGACTACCTCATCGGCGCGGCCGAGGACCTGCCGCAGACCGCGGAGCCCGACGCCTCGCTGAGCATCACCCCCGAGTCCGCCTCCGGCGAGGCCGGCGGCGTCATCGGCGAGTTCGAGATCTCCACCAGCGCCTCCGAGGTCCCGGTCGTCCTGGGCGACGACGTCCCCGAGGGCGTCGAGCTGGTCGATCTGGAGACCGGCGAGCCCGTCGCCGCGGTCAACGACGGCGACACGGTCGGCTTCAACGTCCCCGAGGACGCCGAGGAGGGCACCGCCTCCTTCAGCCTGTCGACCACCGCCATGGTGCAGACCGGCCGTCTCTTCCTGGGCGAGGACCCCGACAAGGCCACCCAGACCCTCATCACCGCCGAGGGCGGCGAGGCCACGGTCTCCGCCTCCGCGGGCGTCGACTGGACCGCCGCCGGCGAGGAGCCCCCGGCCACCGACGGTCCCTCCGACGAGCCGTCCGACACGCCCTCGCCGACCGACGGTCCCTCCGACGAGCCGTCCGAGACGCCCGCGCCGACCGACGAGCCCAGTGACAAGCCGTCGGCCCCGGCCGACGACAACAACTCGCCCAGCCTGCCGGTGACCGGTGGCGCGCTGGCCGGCCTGGTCGCGGCCGGTGTGGCCGCTCTGGGCGCCGGTGGTGGCGCGATCTACCTGAGCCGCCGCCGCAAGGCCGCCGACACCACGGACGTGGAGGGCTAACCCCTTCCGTCCCCGGTGACGCGTGAGGGCCCGCCCGTGCGAGAGATCGCACGGACGGGCCCTCCGTCGTTTCCGGGGGCTGTGCCGAGGCCGGGAGCAGCCGGTGTGCTCCGGACACACGCGTGCCCGCCGTGTCGGACACGGCGGGCACGGGCACGAGCGCGGCGAGCGCTCAGGTGAACAGCGCTAGCGCTGGACGGCGTAGGGGCTGCGGGCCAGCAGGTCGCCGTCGCGCTCCGCCAGGGTCCGCTCCACGGCCGCCGCCACCCGGTAAGTGCGGTCGTCGGCCAGCGGCGGCGCCATGATCTGGAAGCCGACGGGCAGGCCGTCCTCGGGCGCCAGGCCGCACGGCACCGACAGCGACGCGTTCCCGGCCAGGTTGGACGGGATCGTGCACAGGTCGGCCAGGTACATGGCCATCGGGTCCTCCGAGCGCTCCCCGATCGGGAACGCGGTGGTGGGCGTGGTCGGCGAGACCAGCACGTCCACGTTCTCGAACGCGGCGTCGAAGTCGCGCTTGATCAGGGTGCGCACCTGCTGGGCGCTGCCGTAGTAGGCGTCGTAGTAGCCGCTCGACAGGGCGTAGGTGCCCAGGATGATCCGGCGCTTGACCTCGGCGCCGAAGCCCTGGGCCCGGGTCAGCGACATGACCTCCTCGGCGCTGCGCGTGCCGTCGTCGCCCACCCGCAGCCCGTAGCGCATCGCGTCGAAGCGGGCCAGGTTGGAGGAGCACTCGCTCGGCGCGATGAGGTAGTAGGCCGACAGGGCCGCGTCGAAGCTCGGGCAGGACAGCTCCACGATCTTGGCGCCCAGGGACTCCAGGAGCTCCAGGGTCTCGTGGAAGCGCTGGCGCACGCCCGGCTGGAAGCCGTCGCTGTCCAGCTCCTTGACCACGCCCACGCGCAGGCCCTCGACGTCCCCGAGGCGGGCGGCGTCGACGACCGGCGGCACCGGGGCGTCGATGGAGGTGGAGTCACGGGGGTCGTGGCCGGAGAAGGCCTCGTGGAGCAGGGCGGCGTCGAGCACGTTGCGCGCGAACGGGCCCGGGGTGTCCAGCGAGGAGGCGAACGCGATCATCCCGTAGCGGGACGAGCCGCCGTAGGTGGGCTTGGCGCCGACCAGGCCGCACACGGCGGCCGGCTGGCGGATGGACCCGCCGGTGTCGGTGCCGGTGGCCAGCGGCGCCTCGAAGGCGGCCACGGCGGCGGAGGAGCCGCCGGAGGAGCCGCCGGGGATGCGGTCGGTGTCCCACGGGTTGCGGGTGACCTGGTAGGCGGAGTTCTCCGTGGAGGAGCCCATCGCGAACTCGTCCATGTTGGTCTTGCCCAGGATGACCAGGCCCGCCTCGCGCAGCCGCGCGGTGACGGTGGCGTCGTAGGGCGGACGCCAGCCCTCCAGGATCTTGGAGGCCGCGGTCGTGGGCATGTCCGTGGTGCTGAACACGTCCTTGTGGGCGACGGGGACGCCGGCGAGCGGGCCCAGCTCGTCGCCCGCGGCGCGGCGGGCGTCGACGGCGCGGGCCTGGGCCAGCGCGACGTCGCGGTCCACGTGCAGGAAGGCGCCGATCTCACCGTCCACGGAGGAGACCCGGTCCAGGTAGGCCGTGGTGGCCTCCTCGGAGGACACCTCGCCCGTGCCGATGGCCGTGCCGAGTTCGGCGGCGGTCAGGCCGATGACGTCGCTCATCTACTCTTCCTCCCCGAGGATCCGCGGGACCCGGAAGCGCTGTTCCTCCACCGCCGGGGCGCCGGCCAGGGCCTGCTCCGGGGTGAGGCAGGGCCGGGCCTCGTCGGGTCGGTAGACGTTGGTCAGCGGCAGGGCGTGCGAGCTCGGCGGGATGTCGCCCTGGGCGACCTCCTGCACCTTGGCCACGGCGGTGAGGATGTCACCGAGCTGGGCGGCGAGCGTGTCGAGCTCGCTCTCGTCGAGCGCCAGCCGCGACAACCGGGCGAGGTGTGCGACCTCATCGCGGGTGATGGCGGTCATCAGTGAGGAACCGTTTCTTCGACAGATGGGTGTACCGAGACAATCCTATGGCTCTGGGGCGGTGACCGGTGCCGGTCGCGTCGCCGGGGCTCCCCGGGTCAGGCGGTGGTGTCGGCGACGGCTCCGCCGTCGTGGGCGAGGAGCCACTCCCGGACCTGGCCGGGCGGCAGCGGGCGGGAGAAGTGGTGGCCCTGAGCGGCGTGGCAGCCGGTCTCGCGGGCGGCCTCGGCCAGTGCCGCGCTCTGGACGCCCTCGGCGGTCGCCCGCATGCCCAGCGCCCTGACCAGCGTGATGGCGGCGCGTACGACCGTGTCGCCGCGGCCGGACCCGTCGTCGAGGTGGGCGGTGAAGGACTCGTGGATCTTGACCTCGTCCAGGGGCAGCCCGGCGAGCTGGGCGAGGGTGAAGTGCCCGGTCCCGAAGTCGTCGAGCGCGAGTCCGACGCCGAGGTCGCGGAGCCGGTGCACGGCGGCGGTGGCCGCCTCGGTGTCGACGATGAGGGCGTGCTCGCCGATCTCCAGGACGAGCTGGCCGGGGGGCACGCCGTGCTCGCGCAGCGCCGCGGCCACGGTGGCGGGCAGGGCCGGGTCCAGGAGCTCGCGCACGCCGAGGTTGACCGAGACCGGCAGGCGGAAGCCGTCGGCGCGCCACTGGGCGGTGCGGGCCAGGGTGGCGTCCAGGACCTGGCTGGTGAACGCGCGGCTGAGGTGGGACTCCTCCACGATCGGCATGAAGTCGCCGGGCGCCAGGAGGCCGCGGGTGGGGTGGCGCCAGCGGGCGAGGGCCTCCAGCCCGATGGGCCGGTCGTCGGACAGGCGGATCTTGGGCTGGTAGTGCATCTCCAGCGCGCCCTCGGCCAGCCCGCGGCGCAGTTCGCTGAACAGGCTGAGGCGGGCGGTGGAGTTGCGGTCCTTGCCGGGGTCGTAGGACTCCACGCCGGTGCGCCCGGCCTTGGCGACGTACATGGCGACGTCGGCGCGCTGCATGAGGGGTTCGAACTCGGTGGCGTCGTCGGGGTAGAGGGCGATGCCGATGCTCGCCTCCAGGTCCAGGTCGACGCCATTGAGGCGCACGGGCTCGCCGAGGGCGCCGCGCAGCCGGACGGCGACCTCGGCCGCGGCGTCGGTGTCGCGCACCTGGGGCAGCAGGACGGCGAACTCGTCGCCGCCGAGCCGGGCCACGAGGTCGCCGGGGCGGACGCTGTGCACGAGCCGGCCGGCGGCGGTCTCCAGGAGGCGGTCGCCCGTGGCGTGGCCGAGGGTGTCGTTGACCTCCTTGAAGCGGTCGAGGTCGAGCAGGAGAAGGCCGACCCGGCCGCCGCGCTGGCGGGCGTGGGAGATCTCCTCCTGGGCGCGCTTGGTCATCAGCGTGCGGTTGGCCAGCCCGGTGAGTTCGTCGTGGTTGGCCTGGTGGTCGCGGCGGACCAGCATCAGGGCGCTGGCGTGCAGGGCGCTGAGGGGGAAGGCGAACAGCGGCACGTAGAGCACGGAGTAGGTCATGGCCACGACGACGAGCGGCGCGAGGCTGACCAGGACGGCGTTGATGTGCAGCTGCTGGCGCAGGTCCTTGAACAGGACCTGCTGGAGTGGGACGCGTTCGTGCATGGCCACCGCGCACATGACCAGGATGCGGTTGACCACCAGGTAGGCCACGCCCGCGAGCGCGACGACCACGAGTTCCCCGCCGGTGGGCAGGTCGAACCGGGCGAGGGCCGGCTGGAGGAGGCGCAGGACGGCGTCGGCGACACCGAGGGAGAGGGTGTACTGCGCGGCGTTGAAGGCGTTGCGGTGGGCGGCGTGCCCCCGGGCGAATCCGGCGACGACGGCGGCCACGGCCTGGAGGATGGCGGCCACGGGCAGCCCGTAGTAGATGACGATCGCCAGGGTGAAGGGCAGGGAGGTGGGCGATCCGCCGTCCATGGCCTGGCCGCGCACGGCCACGGGTCTCAGTTCGCCGAGGATGATCATGCACAGCAGGACCCACACCAGCGGTTCGCCGACCAGGCCGCTGAGATGGTCGAGCCCCAGGCCGAGGCCGGAGACGACGAGCACGCCCGTACCGGCGACGACCGCGCTCACCATGTACAGCCAGAGCGGTGTGCCGACCCGTGGACCTATGTCCCTGGTGCTGTGGGGATCCTTCATCCGTTGACCTCGTGAGGGGAACACGGAACGGGCGACGCGGGCGCCGCCGATCCTGCCGGTTCGGGGTGTCCGTGATCCTGCCACCCCTCGTGGCCGAATCCGGGTCTCGGATGCACTGCATCCCGGGTAAGGGTGTCCATCTTACGTCGTTTCGTCACCAACTGTCGCTTGCCAAGAACTATCAGTTAACCAAGTCGTCCGCTTGAGTGGTGACAAACGAGCCAAAGTCATCCGATTGCACGAACGAAACCCGTGCGGATCCGGGAGGAATCGGCATGGACCGCCGCCGGGTCGAACGAACTCCCCACGCCTCGGGTTCCCGACACGCGGGCGGACGAGCGGGAACGGCGGTCGCGAAAAGGTCGGGAGAGCAGCGGACCGCGGGGCCGTCGTGGCCCCGCGGTCCGCTCACCGGGTGGTGTCCGCTACGCGCCCTCGGCGGGCTCCTCGGCCTCGGGCTCGGGGTTGAGCCGCCGCGCCAGGGCCGCGTCGGCCCCCTCGTCGAGCAGGACCCGGAAGCCGGCCTCGTCGAGGATGGGCACGCCCAGCTTCACGGCCTTGTCGTACTTGGAGCCCGGGCTCTCCCCCGCCACCACGAAACCGGTCTTCTTGGACACCGACGAGGTCGCCCGGCCGCCGCGCTCGGCGATCGCCTCCTTGGCGCTGTCGCGGGTGAAGCCCTCCAGGCCGCCCGTCACGACCACCGTCACGTCGGCCAGCAGGTCCGACCCGTGTTCGGGCGCCTCGTCCTGCATGCGCACACCGGCCGCCGCCCACTTGCGCACGATCTCGGCGTGCCAGTCCACGGCGAACCACTCGCGGATGGAGGCGGCGATGGTGGGGCCGATGCCGTCCACGGCGGCCAGCTCGTCCTCGTCGGCCTGGCGGATCGCGTCCATGGACCGGAAGTGGCGGGCCAGGTCCTCGGCCGCCCGCGGACCCACGTGCCGGATGGACAGCGCCACCAGCACCCGCCACAGCGGCTTGGACTTGGCCTCCTCCAGCTGCTCGAAGAGCTTGTCGACCGTCTTCTTCGGCTCGCCCTTGAGGTTGGCGAAGAACGACACGACCTTGGGCTCGCCGGTCTTGGGGTCGGTCTTGGGCTCGGTGGTGTCGGGGTCGAGCACGTGGGTGCGGATCGGCAGGAGCTGGTCGACGGTGAGGTCGAACAGGTCGCCCTCGTCGCGCAGCGGCGGGTCGGCCGGCTCCAGCGGCTGGGTGAGGGCGGTGGCCGCCACGTAGCCGAGCGCCTCGATGTCCAGGGCCTTGCGCCCGGCGATGAAGGCCACGCGCTCGCGCAGCTGGCCCGGGCAGGAGCGGGCGTTGGGGCAGCGCAGGTCGACGTCGCCCTCCTTCTGCTGGCCCAGCTCGGTCCCGCACTCGGGGCAGTGCGTCGGCATCTCGAACTCGCGCTCGCTGCCGTCGCGGCGCTCCACGACCGGGCCGACGATCTCGGGGATGACGTCGCCCGCCTTGCGCAGGGTCACCACGTCGCCGATGCGCACGCCCTTGCGGGCGACCTCCTGGGCGTTGTGCAGGGTCGCGAACTCCACCTCCGAGCCCGCCACGACCACGGGCTCCATCACGCCGTAGGGGGTGACGCGGCCGGTGCGGCCCACCCCGACCTTGATGTCGACCAGCCGGGTGGTGACCTCCTCGGGCGGGTACTTGTAGGCGATCGCCCAGCGCGGTGCCCGGCTGGTGGAGCCCAGCCGGCGCTGGAGCCCGAAGTCGTCGACCTTGATGACGATGCCGTCGATCTCGTAGGCGGGATCGTGGCGGTGGGCCTGGTAGTGCTCGACGTACTCGCGCACCTTCGCCAGGGAGTCGACGACCTCGTAGCGGTCGCTCAGCGGCAGGCCCCACTCGCCGAGCAGCGTGTAGGCCTGCGACTGGCTGGTGAACGCGACGCCGTCCTCGCCCGCGGCCTCCCCGCCGGCGGGGACGTAGGCGCCCACGCCGTGCACGATCATCGACAGCGGCCGGGTGGCGGTGACGCGGGGGTCCTTCTGCCGCAGGGACCCCGCGGCGGCGTTGCGTGGGTTGGCGAAGGGGGTGTGCTCGCCGGTGGCGGTGATGCGCTCGTTGAGCTCGCCGAACTCCTTGACCGGGAGGAAGACCTCGCCGCGCACCTCCAGCAGCTCCGGCGCGGGCCGGACGCTCTCGTCGAGCCGCTCGGGGACGACGTCGATGGTGCGCACGTTGAGGGTGATGTCCTCCCCCACCCGCCCGTCGCCGCGCGTGGCGGCACGGACGAGGCGGCCCCGCTCGTAGACCAGGTCGACGGCCAGCCCGTCGATCTTGAGCTCGCACAGGTAGGCGTCGACGGGCACCTCGGCCGAGGCGCGGTCGGCCCAGGCGTTGAGCTCCTCGGTGTCGAAGGCGTTGCCCAGGCTCTCCATCCGCACCAGGTGCTCGACCTCGGCGAAGTCGACGCTGATGGGGGCGCCGACCTTCTGCGTGGGCGAGTCCTGGGTGACGAGCTGCGGGTAGGAGTCCTCGATGCCGCGCAGCTCGCCCATGAGGGAGTCGTACTCGGCGTCGGAGATGACGGGCTTGCCCAGGTAGTACCGGTAGCTGTGGTCGTCCAGCTCCCGGCACAGCTCGGTGTGGCGGGCGCGTACCTCATCGGGGATGTCGGTCGTGTTGTGAAGCGCGCTCACTCGCTTTAACGCCTTTCTGCTGCTCTCGTGCTCGCCTGTCGCGGTCGCGGGACCGCGGGAGGCCCTACCGGCGGGGCTCGTCCCGCAGGACCCTGGCGCCGTCGCGGACGGCGTCCAGAGCGGCCCGCGCGTACCCGGGTGTGGCTCCCGCGAGCCCGCACGTCGGCGTGGTGACCACCGCGCGGGAGAGCAGGTCAGGGGTGATTCCCAGCCGGTTCCAAAGCTCGCGTACAGGATCGACGGTAGCGGCGGCGTCGGACATTTTCGGGGACCGCTGCGGCCCGCGCGCGGTGGTCGCGCCGGACTCCGCGGAGGGCCGCGCGGGCGGGGCTTCGGTCGTGGGGACGACGCCGAGCAGCAGGCCGACGCCGGCCTCCACGGCGGTGCCGATCATCTCGTCGTGCTCACGGGTGAGCAGCAGGGCGTTGAGGCTCAGCGCCCGGGCGCCGCTGCGGCGCAGGAGGTCGATGGGCGCGCCGGTGGCGCAGCAGTGCACGGCGGGCACGGCGCCGGCGTCCTCCAGGACGATGAAGAGCTGTCGCAGGGCCGATTCGACGTCGACGCGGTCCACGGCGCGCACCCGCCCGAACCCGCTGGCGGTGGGCAGGGAGCCCAGCAGGACGGCGGGCAGGGAGGGTTCGTCCACCTGGACGATGACGCGCGCGCCGGGCACCCGTCGGCGTACTTCGGCCAGGTGGGCCAGGACGCCCTCGCGGTGCGACTCGGCGAGGTCGCGGCAGGCGCCGGGGTCGGAGGCCAGGCGCTGGCCGTTGCGCAGCTCGATCGAGGCGGCCAGCGTCCAGGGACCGGCGACCTGGATCTTGAGGGTGCCGGTGTAGGTGTGGGCGTGCTCGGTGAGCGCGTCGAGGTCGTAGGACATCAGGCTCGTGGCGCGGCCGATGTCGCGGCCCGGCGTGTCGGCGACCCGCCAGGCGCTGGGCTGGACCTCCACGGGAAAGTCCACGAGGAGCCCGGCGGTGCGGCCGATCATGTCGGCGCCGACACCGCGGTCGGGCAGTTCGGGCAGGTGGGGGAGGTCGGGGAGCTCGCCGATGATGGTGCGGACGGCTTCGTCGGGGTCTTCTCCCGGCCAGGACCCGACCCCGGTGTAGGAGGCGTCGGGCCAGGGATAGAGCTGCTGTTCGGTCACGATGCCCAAGGTTAGGGCAACGGCGAGCAGTGGGCGGTGAAGTGTGCGGCCGTGCCGTCGGGGGCCTACCGCCGAACGTCCGTCACACCACTGGGATCAGTGGGGGCGGACCGTGGTGGAGGAGTCCCCGGTGGCCAGGGGCGTCCGGTCGCGGCGGCGGGAGCGCAGGACCAGGGCCGCGACCGCCACGGCGGCCAGCAGGACCACGCCGATCGCCAGCCACGGCGACCCGAGAAAGAGGGTCCACCAGGTGCCGACCAGCCCGGAGATCACCACGCCCCAGAGTCCGGCCCAGATCAGGCAGCCCACGACCATGGCGGCGAGGTAGCGGGGGAAGCGCATGCGCATCGCGCCCGCCGACAGGTTGACGGCGGTCTGCACGCCGACGGTGCAAAAGCTCAGGGTGACGACGGGGGCGCCGTAGCGGTCGATGCTCCGCTTGGCGCGGTCCAGCCGCGGGCCGAGCCGTTCGCCCATCCGGCTGCGCGTCACCCCGGCCCCCAGGCCCCGGCCGATCCAGTACGTGGCCTGGGCGCGGCACAGGACGATGCCGAACAGCGCGAAGTAGACGATCCAGAAGGGTTGCCCCTCAAGGAAACCGAACTCGGGCATGGACAGGCCCCCTTCCTCGAGCAGCAACTATGCTATGCCTTACCTAACTTCGGCAAGGGGCAGCAGATCCCGAAGAAGGAGATCCGTCCCTCACTGACCGGTTCCCCTTCTGTGTCCTCGCGCGGCGGCCTCAGGCGGTGGTCGCCCCGGTGCCCACCGCGCTCGAACGCGCCGTCGCCGAGATCGTCGCCGACCCCAGCACCGCGTCTTCGTCGTAGACCACCACGGCCTGCCCGGTGGCCACGCCCGTGGCCGGCTCGGCCAGGCGCACCACGAGTTCGGCCGCGCCGTCGGTCTCGCGCTGCCACACCGTCGCGGGGTAGACCTCGCCGTGGGCCCGCAGCTGCACGTGGCACTCGGTCGGCTCGGTCAGCGGGTCGGAGCCGCTCCACACCGGCCGCACGCCGGAGATCTCGTCCACGGCCAGCGACGCGCGCGGGCCCACCGTCACGGTGTTCTGGACCGGCTCGATGGACAGCACGTAGCGCGGGTGCGCGGCTCCGCCCAGGCCCAGGCCCTTGCGCTGGCCCACGGTGAACGTGTGCGCTCCGTTGTGGGTGCCCACGACGTTGCCGTCCTCGTCCTGGATGGGGCCGGGCTTCTCCCCGATGCGCCGGTTCAGGAAGCCCGCGGTGTCACCGTCGGCGATGAAGCAGATGTCGTGGCTGTCGGGCTTGTCGGCCACCGACAGGCCCCGCCGGTCGGCTTCGGCGCGCACCTCCTCCTTCGTGCAGTCCCCGAGCGGGAACACGGCGTGCGCGATCTGGTCGGCGTCGAGCACGCCCAGGACGTAGGACTGGTCCTTGGCCGCGTCGACGCTGCGCACCAGGCGCCCGTCGATCTTGCGCACGTGGTGGCCGGTGGCCACGGCGTCGAAGCCCAGCGCGATCGCCCGGTCCAGGACCGCCTCGAACTTGATCTTCTCGTTGCACCGCAGGCACGGGTTGGGCGTGTTGCCCGACTCGTACTCGGCGACGAAGTCCTGCACGACCTCCCGGTCGAACTCCTCCGACATGTCCCAGACGTAGAACGGGATGCCGATGACGTCGGCGGCCCGGCGGGCGTCATGGGAGTCCTCGACGGTGCAGCAGCCGCGCGCGCCCGTGCGATAGGACTGTGGGTTCTTGGAGAGCGCCAGGTGAACGCCGGTGACGTCGTGGCCCGCCTCGGCCACACGGGCCGCGGCGACCGCGGAATCGACTCCGCCGGACATGGCGGCCAGTACACGCAAAGTCATAGTGCACACCAGCGTATGCGCCCCGCCGCCGTCCGGGCCACGGATTTCGAGCGGGGTGGGACACTCTCGCCGGGGCGCGGCGAGGGTGGTCGCCCGGTTCTGCGAAAATCAGTCCATGGCTCTGTTCCGTCGTCGTCGCTCCGCCGACTCCACCTCCGCCGTCACCGCGTTCTGGGACGCCTGGCCGACCGCTCGCGACGCGCTCGCGAACGCCGTCGAGACCGACCAGCCGGCTCCGTCGGAGGTGTCCGAGCAGGTGAGCGAGTTGATCAAGAAGATCCACCCGGACCTGGACTGGGAGGTGGGGCGGGCGCCGAGCCGCCCGAGCGGCGGCCTGGACGACCTCGACCTGTCGATGGACGCGGACCCGAGCAAGCTGCTGGAACAGCTCGCGGCGCTGGACGACCCCTCCCGGCTCACCGAGGGCCCGGTCTACGCCATGACCCTGCGCCCGGGGACCTCCGAGGAGGCCCGTGTGCAGTCCGAGCGCTGGTCCCGCTCGGCGCCCGAGGACGAGCAGTGGACCTTCCTCCCGGTGCGCCGCGCCGACCACGAGAAGCTCTCGTCCACCGTCACCTGGGACGACCACGAGCTCGACCTGTCGCACGTGTCGGTGTCGATGCGGGTGAACCAGGCGACCGGCCAAATCGAGGTGGGCGTCTACCACCCCGACAACATGTTCCTGTCGGAGGAGACCCGCCAGGGCGTGGCCGAGCACGTCACCCTGCTGGCGCTGGGCGAGGACGACCTGGTCCGGTGGATCGGGAAGGTGGCTCCGCTGGACGAGTCGCCCCTGGATCCGCTCTCGCCCACGGCCATGCCGGCGGTCGTGCGCCAGATGGTCGACCTGCTCGGCGGCCCGGGCGGCTGGGTCACGCTGGAGCGCAAGGTCCCGATCCAGGGCGGCTGGGAGCTGCGGATCCGGCACCCCCTGACCCGCCGCGACTTCCCCGCGCTGTCGCTGTGCGTGCAGGTGGTCGTGCCGTACACGCACCTGGACGGGGACAAGCTGCCGGCGGCGGAGTCGCTCTCCGCGCTGACGGAGCTGGAGGAGCGGCTGACCGTGCTGCTCGGTGACAACGGCGCGCTCTTCGTGCGCCAGACCACCGGCGGGCGCCGCAGCTACCACTACTACCTGGACCCGGACTCCGGTGTGCTGCCGGAGTTCGAGGCGGCGCTGCTGGACTGGCCCGAGGGCGAGGTCAAGCTGCGCACGCACCTCGACCCGGAATGGTCGCAGTTCAACGCCGTCCGCCGGCCGTTCAAGCGCCACCTGGGCGAGTAGACCGCCGCCCGCCATCGCCCACGGACGCGGGGTTCCCGACATCCGGAACCCGGAACCAGACACGCGCATGACCGGTCATTGACCTTCAGCCGACCTTTGAGAGAGGATGCGGTCCTGGGCGTCAAGATCCATCCCCACGTTTCACATCTGGCGCCCAAACAACAACAGGCGTAATGTGTCCTCCCCGCCAGGAGGAAGAATGCGGTCTTTGGACGGCGTGCTGCCACGAGCGCCCACGGGCCGGCCGAGAGTCGGCGCGGTCGGTGCGGTGCTCACCCTGTGCCTGCTCGGCGCTCCGATGATGTCCCTGTTCCCCGTCGGTCTGTGGGAAGCGGCCGAGGCTCTGACCATGAGCGGCGCGGGCATGGGAATCCTCGCGTTCGCCCCCTTGGTCGCGGGCGTCATCCTGCTGATGACGTGGCTCGGGACCCGGTGGTTGGAGGGCGCGGGCGTCAACCACCCCACCTCCGCGGCGTCGCTGGTGACGGTCACCGCCATGGCCACGCCCGTGTTCGTCGCCTTCCTGGCCCCGGCCGCGGTCCCGGTCCCGAGCAACCCCACCCTGAGCATCGCGGTGCTGACGGCCGCGGTCGCCACGCTGGGCATGGGCGCGTGTATGGCCTGGTGCGGCCTGCCCGGGCGGTTCCAGGCGGGCGTGGCGCCCGCGGTGGTGGTGGTCGCGGCCCTGTTCTCCGCGCTGCCGGTCATCTCCGACGGGATGCTGGCCAGAGCCGCCGACGAGCGCTCGCGGGAACAGATCGAGTCCTTCGGTCAGACGATCGCGGTCCTGGACCACCCGCGCTGGTCGCTGGACGAGGTCCACGAGATGGACGGGGCGCTGCGCTTCACCTACCACGACCCCGACGGCACGCCCGTGTACGTGCACACCTGGACGGGGCTCCATGCCAGGGGCTCGGAGGGCATCCGCTCGGGGTGCGAGTTCGCGGACGTGCGCTGCGAGAACGCCGACGGTGCGGTCGAGGTCTACCGCGGCGGGAGCACCCCCGCCGAGCTGCGCACCTACCTCAACGACGGCGTGGTGGTCTGTCTGACCTCCGAGCCCGGTTCGCCGGTCGACCTGGTGGCCACCGCCCGGTCCTTGCGCCCCGAGGCCCCGGGCGAACGCGAGAGCCTGGTCGAATCCGTCACCGGCTGACCCCGGGGGTCGGGCCCCACCGGGGTCCCGGGGCGCCGAGGCCTACCCCGGACCCCGTGCCTGCCCCTGCCTGAGCCTCCGTCCAGCCCCTCCCCTCCCCTCCCCTCCCCTCCCTCCGGAGGTGACGGTGCGCGTCGGCATAATGACGACCGGACGAGAGCCGCGCGGCGGCCACGGAACGACCACGATCGGAAGGGAAGTGGGGCATGTCCGCATGGGACATCCGACCGAACGAGGTACTCACGGTGTTGGAGACCGTGATGGGCCACGTGGGTGAAGAGGGCAGCGGCGGGGGCCTGATCGGTGGCATGGAGCGCCTGGAGACGAACCTGATGGACGCGAGCGAGCACGCCGCCAGCCCGGTCGTCAGCATGGCCCTCGGTGAGTTCGCCGAGCACGTCTTCGGCGTCACCGGCGACATGGTCCGCCTCGCCGGCAGCGGTATCGAGGGCGCGGGCGAGGCCACCAACCACTACAACAACGGCAACCTCGAGATGGCCGCGGAGTCCCAGGCCAACGCGGGCGAGATCCCGCCCGACGAGCCCCAGCCGAACCTGTAGCGGTCGCTACTGGCCGGTACCGGCCAGTGACCCGGGACACAACCCCGCCCTGCCTCCACCCCCGCCTCCCCTCGGCCACCGGCTCCCACCTGCCCAAAAACCCTGTCACCCCGAGCCCGGACGGGCACTGCCCACGCGACCGCGAGCATCGACTCCGTCACTCCGCGCTGGTAGGACAAAAGGTGCGTTCGACCCCACCCTCGACCGTGGACCCCTGTGCGCACCCGCCCCCTCCCCCGAAGGTGACGAGTGAACATCTTCTCCGGACCTCCCGGCAAGGGCGCTTTCAGAGCCCCCATCAACCCCAAGGGCATCACCCTTCCCGAAACCACATCCCACCTGCTGGAGTGCGACGCCGCCGACCTGCGCACCACCGGCGACCACATCTCCACCGCCGGCAACGACATCACCTCTTCCTGGGCCGGGTTGAGCGGTTGTTACTCCGCTCCCGAGGACGAAACCCTCTTCGCTGCCCTGAACCCCGTCGCCACCGACGGCGACGACGTCGACACCGCTCTGGGCTCCGTCGCCACGGCCCTGGAGACCTTCGCCGAGACCGCCCGCGAGATCCGCACGCGTCTGCTCGTCCTGCGCGGGAGAGCCGAGGCCTTCAACGAGTCCATCCGCGGCGACGACGACTGGGACAGGGGCGGCATCTTCGGCGGCGCGAGCGACAAGGTCGGAGAACTCGAAGACCTGCGCTCCGACATCGCCCGGGCGCAGGAGGAGTTCACCGCCGCGGAGATCGAGTGCGCCAACGCCATCACGGCCCTGGTGCCGGGCGGCACGCGCTTCAAGTCCGCCGACCCGGACGGCTCCACCACGGTCGGGGCGAACGAGTTCGTCTACGGACTCACCGAGATCCCCGACGACATGGCCACCGCATGGGGACCGCCCGCGGCCACCGACCACCACTGGTGGGTGGACGTCACCCACGCCGGCTGGGACTGGGCCGCAGGCGGGGTCGTGGACATCGGGGGTATGACCGGCACCTACTACGAGGGGCAGTGGGGTGTGCCCATCATCCTGTTCGGCCCGGCGATGCCGCTCATCCCCTCCCAGGGCCAGGCCAACTTCCAGAACTACTGGGGCGACACCCTCACCGGAGTCGCCACCCTGAGCGGCTTCTACAAGGGCGAGGGGCCACGGCACTTCAACCCCGGCGACAACCCCTTCACCCGCTCACTTTCGTGGGAGGAGGGCTGGTACATCCCCGAGTCCCGCCACGAGTGGGAGGACAACGTCAGCGCCGCCGCCGTCGAGGCGGCACACGGATCGGTCTCCTGGCGCGAATGGGACCAGCGCCCCGGCTACGTGCTCACCCAGGGCACCATCACCGGCGTGAGCGTGGCCGCGGGTGGATTCGGCCTGGTCAAGGGCGGCCTCGGTGGCCTGCGGGCGCTCGGCCGAGGCGACTTCAATGCCGACGCGCTGACCCCTGACACCCTCAGGGACCTGCTGGCGGGCGGAACCCTGCGTCCCGACGGCTCCACAGGCGGTGTCCCCCGCCCGAACGCCAACGGCGCCGACGACCACTCCGGCTTCGACCAGCTGGACGAGGCCCGCGAGACGCTGGACGACCTCACCGAACAGACCCAGCAGTCCAGCGCTCCGTCTCCTCCCCCACCGAACCGGGGAGACAGCGAGCCGTCCGCCCCGGCCCCGTCCGACCAAGGCGACACGGAACCCACCGCACCGAACCCGCCCGGCCGTGGCGACACCGAGCCCGCTACGCCGACCCCGACCGACCGGGGCGAGACCTCGGTGCCTCCGCGTGACCGGGACGGCCCCGACGACGACGCCTCGCCCGCCCAGGACCCCACCACGCAGCAGGCCGCCACGCAGGCGGCCCTGGAGCGCATGCTCCGCGACGACCCGTCCCTCGCGCAGACGCTGGACCCTGACCTGCTCGAACTGCTCCGCGCCAACGGCCCCGACAGCCCCTGGGTCGCCTCGCCCTTCCGCGACACCGACGGCGACAGCGTCCTGGCCGGCGTGGGCGGCCGGGGCGACGACACCCTCACCGAGTCCGCCGGCACGCCCGTGTCCACCCCGGACCGCCCACTGGACCTCACCGATGTGGGAGACCTCGGACCCAACGACCGCGTACCCGACTCCGGCCCCGATCTCCGCGACAACACCCCCACCATCACCAACAGTGCAGGCGACGGAGGTCCGCCCAACGGCGGCCTGCCCCACGACTCCGATGCCGATTCCGGTATCACCCTCACGGAAACAAGTCCCGGATCCGACACTGGTAGCGGCTCTAGCGGCTCTAGCGGCACTGGTCACGGCCCGCTTGTCGACGGCGGTGACGGGCACGGTGGTGGGGCCCCGGAGGAGCCGCTGCCCGGGGAACGCCATGGGCCTCAGAATGTCTCTGGGCTTCGAGACTACAACTGGAACAGCAAAGAGGAATTCCATGAGGACATGAATAGACTTATCAACGACCCGGGAAGCGGAGTCTTTGAAGAGTACTATCGGTCTAATGGGCACAGGATAAGCCAGTACGCCAAAGTTGGCGATCCTCCAATGCAGATTCCTCAGATCGTCGGAGTAGGAAACAAGCCCCCATGGCTGGTGCGGGAAACGCTGGACGAACCAGATTCGCCTGACTACGTCGATAACATAAGGCCCATCCACCATCGGACTGGAGCCGAGCCGGGTGCGGAACATCTCGATGGCCTGGCTTTGGAACGAGCACAGGCCCTACGGGATCACAGGGAACTTAAAACAAGGCTTGAAATCAGAGAAGCCGAGTTCGCCACATCGGGCTCTGAAGCCGTTCCTGATGATCTTGCCGATCTCAGGCGGCAAGAAAATGAGGCGAAATTCCTCGCGGACAAAAAGTCAGAAGGCTTCGGTGAGGCAGTTGCGAGAGTCGCAGTGAGAGAGCAGTTCGATGGGAGTCCAGTACTCGACGGCAACGGAAATCCCCTGCGGGATGAAGCAACGAATACTGTTATTCGCCTTCCCGAAGTCAAGGATCACCCGGAAACCAAGCCCGCCAATCTTCCAAGAAACGGAACTGACCAGTTTGATGACATCTATCGCACCACGGACAACAGAGGGTTCGTGATCCTTGAGGCGAAGAGCAGCCTCGGCACCGGTTTGAATGCGCGCACGGTCCCTGGTTCCAACGGACCCGAACTCGTGTCGCAGGGTAAACTGCAGTATGTCATGAGTGTCCTGGACGCCATGGAGCGCAGAGGAATCAGGTCGGGAACGAGTGAGGCAAAGCTTGCCCAAGAAATTCGCCGATTGCTGGAGGACAGACAGTTTGATAGAGTTCGCTATGTCGAAGTGCGCGGCAGGCCAGTCGACCATATCACCGATCAGGGAGAAGTGGTCCCCGGTGGGTCCTATGGAGGTTACGGTTTCGCTGAGTACAATTACAGCAGAGGTATTGGATAATGCGGATCATTCAGAGCCACAGCACCTGGTTTCCCGCGTACACTGAAAGGGTTCCGGAACTCCCCGAGGCGAGAGAGGAGTTGCTTTCCGGAATCGAGGAAAACCCGGGACGCGTCGGCAGCGGACCTTCGTTCCTTTTGAATGCACAAATAGCACTGACGGTAGACCCCGAAGCAGCTGCGATCGAAACATGGTACGCATGGACGTCGGCGATGCAGCTGTACCACGCCATGTTCGCGGTGAGCGCGACACCCGAAGGGGAAACCATTGAGTGCCTGATTGACCAAAGGGTCCGAGTACTGAAAGGAATGGGGCCCCAGTATTTCGCCAACCCTGGAAACTGGTTGACCGCCTTCTATCTCGCCCTGACCTGCCGCGACAAGAAGCGCTGGATCGAACTTGCAAATTTCCCCATTGAAGTACTCCGCGAGCAAGCGGAAAAGGGAGGAAGCCACTTCGGCCGCCACACCTATCACTGGATATCGGCACTCCAGTCCATGATCCTCAACCGACCGGAATCGATGTTCTCCGAGCTTGAAAAGGCAATTGAACTTTCCGATCCACGTTCAGGGGCGCTTGGCGGTGACATTCTCGACAAGCTCGTCTTTCCTGAGATGAACGTCTTCCGATGCCTGGTGGAAGGTGACGTCGAAGGGTTCAATAATGCCCTTGCGCAAGGTCTGGAACTCTTCAAGGACTACTACACGGAGGACGAGGAACGCTCAGAAGACATCAATGGCACTGTCCCCCTCGGACTACTTGCCTTCTCCTGTCTGGTATATGACAGGAATCGGAAACGGGGGGACTTTCCTATTGAAATTGAATCCACCTACCTCCCCAAGTTCATTCTCAACGCGGCCTGGTACGGCGAGTTCGCCGTATAGCCAGAGCGCAACCAGGCCTCCTCTGCGAACAACTGACCTAGTGCAGCTCCGACGAACGCCGAGGCAGAGTCGGAGTGATTCCAGTGACTCTTCGCCCATCCGCTCGCGGGGTGGTCGCTTCATGGGAGTGGCTTCAGGAGACGCCGAATGGGCGGGATCTCCTCCTCGGCGCCTCTGTCGCAGCCAAGGCCTCCCAGATCCTTGGAGACCATAACTTACTGAACGTCAAGCGCGTCGAAGTCTCCTGGGACCACCAAGGGAAAGGCCCTATAGGTGTTGGGTCCATCATCTACATGCCGCCAGACAAGAAGCTTGCGGCCGACGACCTCATGGCCCAGATAGCCGCCTGCCAGCCGAAAGCCTATCCGGATTCCAGGGCATTTCGCCTATATATGACGGGCCCGGGCGCATGGATCGATGTACAAGGGAAGGAGAAGTGGGAGCCCCGGCTTGTCGAATTCATGGTGGACGTTCAGATCTTCGGTGTAAGCGGCGTTCTCAGCGTCATACACGACATGTGGTCATGGTATGACTTCTCACGTGATCCTCATCCTTCGGTTTATGAGAACAACGCGCCGCGGTTGGCTGCTGCCATAAGAGAGATGGAAGAGTCGCTCGGAGTAGAATCGGAACCAGGTGAAGCCACCTTCTACGCAGAGCCTGAACGATACGGAACCAAGTACTACCCCCCGGACGAGGAGGGCAAGGGATTCGATGCAGCGGGACTGAGTTGACCTCGATCCCTCGACGGACAGCCGGGCTCAAGGCGCTCCTCTCAGCGAACGACTGACCTGGTGCAGCCCCGCCGAACGCCAAGGCGGTCGCTTAGGAGATCTCCGCGAGAGGGGATGAACGAGTGCATGGAAGTCGCCTCCCGCATGCAGGCGATCGAGTGGAGCGGCAAGGCCCTGCTCAGGAAGTCTCAGGCACGACTCCTTCAGGAGTACCTCAGGCGATCCGCACTCTGGGCCCAGGGCCTCCATGCCCAGGGATGGCCGTTCTTCGACATCGACCATGGGGTCGACCTGTATGTCCGGGTCCCGGCAGAGACCGCGGACGAGGCTCTGAAGGCACTTCCCGACTTCGCCACCTTCTACGTGGGACGAACCGTGGAATGGTCACGGGACGCGGATCTCAGCAGGGACGAACCGACCGAACGGGAGAAGGAATGGCGGGCGTGATGTTCGAGGCGACTTCGATCCGCGCGATCTCGTTCGACGGCGACCAGACCCTGTGGGACTTCCGCGCCGCCATGCGCAGAGCCCTCGCCGAGGCGGCACGCTTCCTCGATGAGCGCGGACTGCGCCGCGAGGGCGGCCCGGTATCGGCGGACTGGCTGGCGGAGCTGCGCGACGAGGTCGCGGGCGAGCCCCGGTTCGCGCGCAGCACTATGGAGGAGATCCGCCTCGCATCGTTCGAACGGGCCGTGCTGCGCTGCGACGGCCACGACGGCGATGATGGCGGCCGAAGCCTCGTGACCGACGTGTACGAGGCGTACATGAGCCTGCGGTTCTCCGCGATGAAGCCCTACGACGAGGTGCCGGCGGTCCTGGATCGGCTCCGGGGCTCGCACCCCCTGGTTCTGGTGACCAACGGCAACAGCGACCCGGCGCGCGTGGGCCTGGGCGACCACTTCACGCACCAGGTCGTCGCCGCCGAATGCGGCCTGTTCAAGCCCGACCCCGAGATCTACGCCCACACGGCCGCGTTGCTCGGCCTCCCACCGGAGTCGATCCTCCATGTCGGGGACCACCCCGACGAGGACGTCGCCGCCGCCGGCCGCGCGGGCATGCGGACGGTCTACCTGAACCGCGCTGGCCGCCCGCTCCCGCCGGGGCGACGCGCCGACGCCGAGATGAGCACTCTGGCGGGCCTCCTCGACCTTCTGCCGCAGAGGGACTGACGAGGGCCGTCCCAGATCGGTGCCGTCCTGGCTCCACACGTGAACGCCCTATCGGAGCGCGTAAGCGAAGTCATCGCACCACAGACGACCAGCACGCGACCGCGTCGCCGTGCGCGAGCGAGGTCGTCGTTCGTGTCCGTGGGGCGCCGAAGGCCTGTGCATCCCGGAGAGCGGGACCACAGGCCGGCGGCGACCGCACGCGCTGCAGGACTAGCGCCGGGCGAGCCAAAGGTGGTGCGGCTCGGGGTGAAGCCTGGGCCGCGGTATCGGCGAGGGCGGTGGGACCGGGTGCGGGGACGACGGCGGGCGGGGACGCGGTGTCCGGGACCCGAACTCGACCGAGGCATGGTTGTGACGGGTGGCCTGAGTGGTGGGAGCGGCGGGGTTCGCCCAGGGCTCGGACGTCGCGGCCTCCCGGTTCGTCGCTGTGGCCGGGGCGGCTGCCGTCATCGGCCTGGGTCCTGGGGCGGAACTGGACACGGTCACAGGCTCGGGTTCGGGCACGAGTTCGGGCGCGGGCTGATGCCCACGCAGCGCCCGGTTCGGGACACGGGCTGGTGCGCATGCCCGAACCCGGGCACAGGCTGATCCCCGCCCTCGTGCCCAGGCATGGACACGGCCCCGGTCAGACGCTCACGCACACGCCAGGGTTCGAACTCGTGCTCCCGCTCGCGTCCAGGCGCGGGCTCGAACACGGCTTCCGGAGTCCGACCGGTGCCCGCCGCCGGATCGGGACCCGGCCATACGGCAAGCAACAGTGCGTCGACGTCCTCCGCCTCGTGTAGATCACCGTCGACGGCCGCCCAGAAGGACTGTGTCGCCTCACCCCACCAGATCACAGCGTGCGGATTGCTCGCCTGGATCGCCGCCGCCTGGGCGTGCTCCCGGGCGTACTCGGACCGGTGCCCACCGAGCCGCGGCAGCGCCTGGGCCCGGCCCGTCCGACACGTGGAGTGGGCGCATCCGACGCATACCGGACCGATCGTCGGTCCTGACCCGCCCGACCGGAAGGAAAACCATCCCGGACCTGGGTCGACCTTCCGAATACCGCCCGCGAGGGCGACGGAATCACTACTCTTAGTCATCAAGATCCTGCCTGAAGTTCTGGGCCGCGAGGCGCGGGCACGACGGGCGGGGTCAGGGCTGAGTGGTCGTTCACCACTGCCCGACCGACCACCGCCGGTCACCCATGTCTTGTGGCGCATCAGCCGAATGCGTGCGCTCAGGGCCCACTCCCGGGTGGCGGCGGAGGCGACCATCCGGGCGTACGCCCGAGGGCGGGGGGCCAGGCACTGGGGGCAGGCCTGGCCCCCGCTGCTAGGTCGCGAGGACGCTCTGCCACTCGCTGTCCTCGAAGTCGAAGGCCAGGTAGCACCAGACGCGCCGCATACGGCCGAAGCCTTCCGTGCCCCACTCGGTGGCGAACGCGTCGACCATGGCGAGCCCGCGACCCGACTCCGCGCCGAGATCGAGCCCGCGAGGGTGGACGACGGGCTCGCTCTCGACTTCACGGTCCACTGGCCCCTCGTCGCGGCAGACGAGATGCAGGCCGTCCCGGTGCCGGTCGACCAGCAGGCTGAAGGTCCCGCCGGGCAGCCCCGAACGCGTGTGCCGGACGGCGTTGTTGGCCAGCTCCGAGCCGAGCAGGGTGAAGAGGTAGCGGTAGTCACTCGACCGGGTCACGGCACACGTGCTGAGGAACGCCCTGACCAGCGGCATCACCACCGGGTTTCCAGGGAAGTCGTAGCGCCGGACGCGGTAGTTGGGCCGCTCGGGCCGGCCGGAGAAGTAGTGCCGGTGCATCGGCTGGATGAAGCTCGCGAGCGGCACGGTGACCTCTCCGAAGTGCACCGCTTCGGTGGTTGCGGGCATGACGAACACACTCCTTGGCATGTCGGAGTACGGACAAAAGGGGTAAACGTGCCCAAGAGAGGTGAGTTCGAGATTTCCCGGCACGCCGAAATGGGGCACGGCGTAGCCTGACCGGCGAGCACTCTGAGTTATCTGCCGGTGACTACAGCTTCAAGCTAACTTGCATGATGCAGTAAGCACAACTGATTCCTGCATTTACTGGCTAGTAGTTAGTTAGGCTCAGGCCATGCAAGATCCACGCAGCCCCTCGTTGCGTCTTCGACGCCTCGCCCTCGAACTCCGCCGTGCGCGCGAGGCCTCAGGACTCACAGCAGCGAAAGCCGCCAAGCATCTCGGCTGGAGTTCCACGAAGGTCACAAGGATGGAGGCGACTGAGGCAAAGCGCATAAAACCCGAAGATCTAGACAAACTGATGGACCTCTACGGGACGACCGATCCCGCGAAGCGCGAGTGCATGCAGGCCCTCGCCAAGGACGCCCGGTTGCGCGGGTGGTGGTCCAAGTACAAGGACGTGTTCAAGAACGAGTCGCTGCCGGACTTCGAGACTGAAGCAACCGTCCTCCGGACCTACCAGGCACAGGTCATCCCCGGCCTCTTGCAGGTGCCCGAGTACACAGCTGCGATCTTCCGAGGCGCGCGATACACAGACCCACAGGAGATCGAGCGTCGCGTGGATGCACGGATGAATCGGCGAGGCATCCTCGTGAGGCTGAGCCCTGTGCATCTACGTGCTGTCATAGACGAGGCCGCCTTCCTGCGGCCAGTCGGCGGAGACAGCGTGATGATCGAGCAGCTGAAGCATGTTCTACACATGGCCCAGATGCCGAACATTGACATCCAGGTGCTCCCGCTCCGCAAGGGAGAGCATGCGGGTCTGACTGCGCCCTTTGTCATCATGGACTTCCCCAACCCGCTAGACACACCTATCGTCTGTGTCCCCACACTCACCGACGCCCTCTATCTCGAAGAGCCCGATGATATAGAGATGTATAGCGCCACATTCGGGGATATCCAGGGCTCTGCTGCTAGCGCTCTGGAGTCTGCCGAGATCATTAGTGGCCACATCCGCAGGCTGGAGGGCACATGAGAACCGACGCGCTGAGCTTCTTCAAGAGCAGCTACAGCGGGCGAGACGTCGACTGTGTTGAGGTCGCCCACATCCCCGCGAACTTCCGGAAGAGCAGCTACAGCGGGCATGGGCAAGACTGCGTCGAAGTGGGCGACCTGCCCTCTGGCGCGGCCATCCGCGACTCGAAGCACCCTGACGCCGGGCACCTCCCCTTCCCCTCCACCGAGTGGGCCACCTTCCTCACGGCCGCCGCCCACCGCCGGCTCTGACGCCTTCCCCCACAACCGTCATCCACCCTCACCCGCCACTCCCACTCCCCCGGACACACGACACCCGGAAGCCCTCCCTCGGGCCTCCGGGTGTCTCACGTCGTGCTGGGCTGGGCGTGCCTTCTAACCGCTCCCGCTCCCGCTCGCGTTCCCGGTCCCGTTCCCACTAGCGCTAGCGCACCCGTTTCCGTTGGGCGAGGGCGTCGAGTCGTGGACGTTCGCCCCCTGACCCACCGGCTCGACCGCCTCCGGGTCGCCCCCGTGATCGCGCACCATCCGGTCCAGGCGCGCCACCTGCTCACTCAGCTCCGCGAGCTTGGCCATGACCGCCTCGTGCTGGACGGCCTCCAGTTCCTGGTCCTCGACCCACCACCGGGAATCCACTTCCTGCTCCATCGACGTCACGATCACGCCGATCACCAGGTTCAGGATGATGAAGGTGGTCAGCACGATGTAGCCGACGAAGAACATCCAACCGAACGGGTGCTCTTCGGCGACGGCATCGGCGAAGTCCGGCCAGTTCTCCGTCGTCATCACCGTGAACAGCGTGTAGAGCGACGTCCCCAGGTCGCCGAAGTACTGCGGAACGTCCTCGCCGAAGAGCTGCTGCCCCAGGATCGCGGCCGTGTAGATGACCACCAGGAGCAGCCCGATCACCGTGCCCATCCCGGGCACCGCACGGAACAGGGCGCTGATGATCGTCCGCATCTGCGGGACGGCGGTGATCACGCGCAGGATCCGCAGTACGCGCAGGATCCGCAGGACGGAGAAGGGCCCGGTGGCGGGGATGACGGAGATGACGACCACGAAGAAGTCGAACCAGTTCCACGGGTCCCGGAAGAATCCGCCTCGCCACGCGATCAGCTTCAGAGCCATCTCCGCGACGAACACGACGACCACGACCCGCTCCACCAACACCAAATACGGCTCGGCAGAACCCCCATAAGTTGCCCAACCCAAAATGGCGGCATTGATCAGGATCACCACGAGCATCGCGTTCGAGAACCAACGGCTCTCGACCACCTGCGCGACCTGCGAACGCCGCAAGATTACTTCCCCCTCCGCAAAACGCGCTGTATTACGACACAGCGGGTCAAAGATATCTAAGCGCCGTGGTCGGCTCTCCAGCACACCACGGGTAGTCCAGCAGCCACTCGCGCCCCCGAACAACCGATCTCCGCCATCGAACCTGGGTCACGTAATCATCACTCAGAGCTCGGATATCACGTGGAACATCCCACACCCCCGTTTCGGCCGACCACCGGATGGAGGCCGAACCGTCCACAAACCCGCTGCACCCCAGGAACTCTTCAGTGCCGCAGGGAAACAGCCTTGGAAGCTTGGACGGCTGGGGGGCGACAGCGGTTCAACCGGCGCCCGGCCCCACTGGTATCTTCACTGCTGGCCACGGCACCCGCCGGGGGCGGCGGCGACGGCACAGCGCCCGCGATCGAGGAAGAGACATGGCGGAGCTGAAGTACTTCACCGGGGCGATGAACTCGGGCAAGAGCACGATGGCTCTGCAGGAACACCACTCACGCGGCGGCGAGGGCGTGCTGTACACGAAGCAGGACCGTGCCGGCGAGGGGATCATCTCGTCCCGTCTGGGCCTGACCTCCCCGGCCGTGGAGGTCGGCGACGACCTGGACCTGTATGACGACATCGCCGACCGCAAGGCCCCGTACGTGATCTGCGACGAGGCTCAGTTCCTGTCGCACAAGCAGGTGGGCCAGCTGGCCGGAGTCGTCGACGGCATGGGCATCGACGTGTACTGCTACGGCATCCTGACCGACTTCCAGGGGCAGTTGTTCCCGGGCTCCCAGCGCCTGGTCGAGCTCGCGGACAAGATCGAGGTCCTACCCGTGTCCGCACGCTGCTGGTGCGGCAGCCGTGCGACCCACAACGCCCGCGTGGTCGACGGCGTGATGATCTACCAGGGCGAGCAGGTCCACATCGGCGGCAACGAGTCCTACGCGACCCTGTGCCGCCACCACTTCATGGCCGGCGTCGCCTGACACCACCAGAGCACTGCCTCACGGTGTCAGGGACTCACCTCGGGATGAACTGCCCGAAATCATTGTCCAGTCGCGCGTCCATTTTCAGGACTTCGCCTTCGAAAACAGTGGGCGATATGTCGTTCGGCGAGTTGAGCTCGATCGTGAACACCGCACTTCGCTTTCTCGCTACAACGACATAACGAGTTCCCGGACCACTCGCGGGTTCGCCGTAGTAGTAATATGCCTCATCCGCCATGGAGATTTCGCCGTCTTCGGCGACAGACATCCCGGATGTCTGAACTTCCGCTCGCCAATCCTCCAAATCGGATGCCGAGATCTCTTCACGGTCGTCATCTGTAGAATAAATAATGGCTCGATATGAGAACTCGAAGTCCCAAGGCTCTGCAGATGAAGATGCGGGCCGCATAATGCCGGCGCACTGGTCCGACCTGACTAGATCGTCGTCTTTCGGGTCGCCACCATCGACCGAAGTGTCCTCGGGACGACCAACCTCCGACGTAAGTGCGATACTTACTGCAGATATATCGGTAATAATGTCGCAGAAGTCGAAGATGTCCTCGCGAAACTCTTCTCGTGGCTGGCTGCTGGTCTGGGCCAGTTCAGCTGGAGGAGAGTCTGCGTCCACACCATCAGCCAGCGTTGAGAGAAAGGTTCCGAGTAAACCGACGACGACCCCGAAGACACCGAAGGCGGCCAGGCTGCCGCAGCCGAAGACCGCGACCGCCGCTCGCCAACCGTGAAGCCCCTTCTTCTTTGTGGCAACTTCCTCATCAGCCACGATTATCCTGTGCCTCCAGCTGGGCCTTCACGTCCGGGTGCTCAAGCGGACGAGTGAAGCCCACGATGTCCGCACGATTGGGATTATCGTACTCCCGGACGGCGATCGGTCCACAGTTGGTACACCACGCTTCGACCATCAGGCCGTCGCCGATCACCATGGCCATGTGGCCGGGCCCTGGAGGCTCTCCTGCCCTGGTCACATCGAAGAACACCAGGTCACCGGGCTGTTCCTCCCCTTGCGGAATCTCCGGCCCGAATCCCCACTGATCCTGCGACACTCGCGGAATGGCGACGCCGATGCTCTCGTAGGCCTTCATCGTCAGCCCCGAGCAGTCGTAGCCATTCGGCCCCGTCCCGCCCCAGATGTAGGGCTTCCCTCGCTGGTCGAGTGCCCAGTCGATGACCGCCTGCGTGAGTTCGTCCGGCGCCCGGCCGATGGGAGCACCTTCCTCGTCCAGCTCACAGAGGACGGCCGTACGCACCGAGTCCGTGGTGTCGAATTCACCATCGGAGTACTCCCCGGCCCACTCCATGACGTCGTCCACGTACCACCAGGCGTGGTTGTAGCCGTAGATCGCCTGGCGGACGTCGTCATCCAGACCGTGCGCGAGCAGGTAGTCCGCAGCTGCGGGGATCGCATCGGCCGGGTCGTAGACATTCACGATCCCGTCGCCGTTGCCATCGAGCCCGTAACCGATCTCCGGTCGGTCCTCAACGGCTTGAATAGGCTCGCCACCCCAGCTGTTCCCCGCCGCGGAACCATCGAGCGCACCGAACTGCATGGGCCCGGCCGCGCCCCAGTCGTTGTGTCCCTCGGTGATCCCCGGGCCCTCCCAGCGCCCGTGATGGGACTCCACCTGGCCGACGCCCGCGAGGATGTTCCATGGAACCCCTCGGTCCTCTCCGACCTCCTGGTAGATCTCCAGGTAGTTCTCCGGGATGGAGTCCATCGCGTAACCGCTCGCGTCAGGCTGCTCCGCGTCCGCGTTCGGCCCGCAAATGAGGCCGTTCGCGAGCATCGAGCCGACCTGCTGGGTCGAGTTCGAGATCACCGGGATGACGAACATGGCGAGCATGATCATGAGCGCGACGCCGATGACGGCCGCGGTGCCGACCCAGAGCGCCGCGGCGCCCTTGTCAGAGGAGGCGGGGGTTGCGAAACGGGGGATCAAACGGGTCACTCCTCCCCGAACTGTCCTGCGTCGCCCGGTTGGAAGTCGTAGACCCTCCACCGGTTTCCGCTGCGAACGACGGTGATGGCGAACTCCCCGAGTTCCTCGTCGAACTCGGCGTCGCCCGTCTCGGTGATCGACTGGATCGTCAGGACGAAGGTGATGGAGTCGTCCCCGAAGGTCCGGACCGTCTCGATCTCGGCCCTGCCCTCTGCGACGGCCTCCTCCCCGGACATCTCGTCCCAGAAGGCACCGGCACGGGTCGCCTCCGACAGGACCTCGGCGTACTCGGGAGTGGCGAGCTCCTCCATCGAGGCGTAGTAGGACTCCGGGGACTGGGTGTAGTCGATCGTCCCGTAGGCCTCACCGAAGGTGCGTGCCGTCGCCCCGGCCGCGCGGAACTCCTCCTCGCTGAAGGGCAACCACTCGAAGACGTCCAGGTCGCCCTCGTCCGTCGTTTCGATCGGACTGGGGGCCACGGTGGACAGGCCGCTCAGCCCACCGGTGTCATCCGGCCCGACCGAAGGAGGACCGGAGTCCGTAGGTTCGGCCGTCGGATCCGCTTCCGGCTCATCTCCGCCGAAGCCTCCGACACTGAGATACAACCCGAACGCGACCAGCACGACGACGAGTCCGATGAAGACCGCCCGCTGGGCGCGTTCGGGGAGAGGGTTCGGCATTGCTCGGGGCCTTTGTCCGTCAGTCGTCGTTCAACCAGAAGGGCACATCGCGTTTGCGGTCCCTCGTGCTGGAGGAACTGCTCTCCCCCCAGAAGGGAGTGATAGGAGCATTGTCCTTGCGCTTGCCGGATCCGGTCAGCCAGCCCCCGTCACCGTCCCCCCGACCGCTGGGCGGGCTCGGCGCGGGCCGCGCCGGCCGCTGGGGCACGGGCCGCTCACGTCGCTCACGGGGGGCTCCCCAGCGAGACCCGCGGCCACCGAAACTCCCCTTGGCGGGGGTCTCCTCACGACCGCTGAAGATCCCTCGCCCGTTGCTCGGCTCAGGCCGTTCCGAACTGGCGGCGCGGCTAGGAGCCGACGGGCGCTCGCCGCCACCGACCGGACCTCCCCTGCTGTCCTCACGCCGGTGCGTTCCTCCACGATCTCCGGAGCCAGTGCCGAAGACCGAAGCCCATCCACTGTCGCCGGTGCCGGTGTAGCCACCGCTCGGCCGAGGCGGAATGGCGCCGCCTCCGCCACCGCTCAGTGTCGGTGCCTGGTCACTGCTCCGACTCGCACTCGCGGTCGTCGCCCGCGACCCGCTGGCCGTCGACGCTTCGCGGTTCATCCGGAGTGGTGGCGGGGAGCCCTTGTCACGCACCCGGCCGTAACCGGCGGCTCCTCGCACCCGGGTGCCATCGCCCCGCACCGGACCGCCTTCGGACTGGGGCTCTTCTCCCACAACCCCTTCCGTCGCGCCAGGGCCCGCCGTCCCGGCCGGAACCCCAGCGGCCGCACCGGCGATCATCGGCGCACGGCGCAGGCCCCAGGCCTGAGCCTTCAGGTTGGCGACAGGGGGCAGGACGGCCGCGCTCCTGCTGAGGGCTCGACTCTGCGCCGTGTCGCTGACGATGCGTGAGGTGAACGTGTTGGCGTTGACGGAGGCGAAGAGGTAGGCGAACGGCTTTCGGTAAATGAAGAGCGCCAGCGTGAACAGGGCGAGCAGAATCATCTGCAATCCCCATCCAAGGCTGGTCGACATGACCATCCCGTAGCACATGACCAACAGGGAGATCAGCAGCACGATGAAAATCTGTTTCAACAGGAAACCGATCATCAGCTCCACCCACCGCAACAAGACCATTCGCCCGTATCCAGGGTGAATCCCAATGAGCAGGAATATCGGCGACAGCAAGAAGAGCAGCAAGAAAGCGATCTTCAGAACGATGAGTGCAACCGACCCCGCCAGAATTAGACCCCCCGCGAAGATCGAGGCGAAGAGGGCCAGCGTCGCCACACCCAGCCGACTACCTTGATCGTCACCCGAGAAAAGTGGATACACACTGGGGTAATATTCTTCCACATCGGATGAAATTGCTTCGTAGGCAGCCTGCTTATCCTCGAAGAGTTCGGTTGCGTCGATTTCCCCATCAGAAATTTGCTGTTGCTCCATGCGACTTATCGCCTGAGCCGAAATGAGATCAGTGGAATGAACGTACGCAGCTGATTCCGCGATGTCCCCGTTCCCGAACTGCCCTGCGACCCAGGGTTGGCACACCAGGCTCGACCACAGCATGTCGGCGTTGCGTCGCACCTGGAAGTCCGCCTCGGACTCCCACGCCGCCCGTTCCGGCGGTTCGGCTCCGGCCGGGCACGATCCCGAGCCTCCCCCGTAGGGCACCTGGCCCACCGTGCTGGTCACCAGCTGGCTTCCGGAGTTCACCAGGCCGCTCGACAGACCCATCACCTGAGCCGGGTTGATCAGGATCCACATTCCCAGCGCCGTGGCCCCGACCATCCACACGGTCGACTCGATGGTCAGGGTCATGCGCTTGCGGATGAGGCCGAACCATCCCAGCCACAGCGCCCCCAGAATGACCACCGTCGGGATGAGCGGTCGCCAGATTCCCTCACGAAGTGTGACGACGACGTTCTCGACCAATTCGTTGAAGCTGGAGAGGAGACCGTCGGACGTGGCCGCCTGGTAGACGGTGATCGTCGACTGGTTGATCGTCTGGGACAGATCCCATGCCGTGTTCGCCAGAGTCGCCTGGGCGCCGTTGGAGATTCCGTCCACACACGACTCGGTGATCATGTGCCATTGCGTCCCGGCCGTTCCGTACTGGCCGTACATGCTGGCGTCGGGGGGAAGCCCGTCCGGCGATCCCTCGATGGCCGACTGGGACTGTGGCGGAACCAGCAGGCCGTCGGAACCGCTCCCCGCCGATTCCGGCAGGGGCGCGGGTTGCCCCGGGCACAGCGGGTTCGCCTGAGCGCTGGAGAGCGGCAGCACGAGAAAACCGACTAGCAGGAGGAACGTCATCAGAAGGCGTCGCCAACCCCGCCGGTGGACGTGCTGATGCGTCATCTGCTGGCTCCTGCGTCGTGGTTCGTGCCGAGGGGACGTTGGCAGACTCGAGGCCCGAGCCGCGCGCACGCCGACTACCGGCCACCCGCGACGGCGGACCCCCGCATGTCTCTACCCCATCATCCATGGTGCGTCATCACGGGTATCTGGAACGAGAGCAACGCGACCGGTTTTGCCGTTCCCGTCACGGACGCACTCCTACCCATGGGGACATATCGGGCATGGCTCAATGTTTCCGCAGGTAGTGGACATGAGCGGCGTTCCGAAACGCCCCAATACCCCTGGGCCACAATTTCGTGGCCCGCAAGGGAGTATGAGCGGCATCACACTCGCGTTCCTGGCCAAAAGTGGACACCAGCTGACCTATCGGGCTGGGCCTCAGTACCCAGAACGCCTTCCGTGGGAACCCCAGTCACGGTTGGCGCAGGGCCGAAACCCGTGCGGGGTACCGCTTCCACGTTGAGAGGGCACGACTTCCGGCGCATTCGAGTCCCCGAGTTCATTCTTCGTACACCTGGGATTCACCCCTGGGTCCCCACGTCTTCGGGATGGGCCGTGTTCGTCATCCCGGATGGCGCAGAGGAACGCACAGGGCGCGAGCCCCAGCGGGGGTGGCCGCCGTCGTGATGCCGATGGTGGCCGCGATGACTTCTCCGAGCCACAGTCCCCGCTGCACGACCGGCGACGCCGATGCCCCCGAGGGCCTTGACCCCAGGCAGCGCCAGGTCGTCCCAAGCAGCCCCAGACCACCCCAAGCACAGGCAACCGCCGGCACCGACGGCACGGACACGGGCGAGTCGGGGGCCATCCAGGTCCGCTGACCGCCTCCGCTACCGTGGCGAACAAGCAGGAGGTCACGACCGGGCTCCGACGCGGTGCGCTCATCGAGACCGAGCCCTGTCCGGCGCCTTCCAGGTGCGGACCGAGTGGGGGATTCATCGTGCAGGTTGGCGCCACCCCCACACCACCCACTTCCACACCGCCCGTGCGCACGGACCCGAGCCGGACGACACGGGCACTCGTCCTGTTCCTGTTCGGAGTGCCCTACGCCGTCGGTATCGCCTTGGCGTCGGCGGCGCTCTCGTGGTCGTTGGACGCGCTTTTCCCGGGCAGCGGTGGAATCGGTCGCGGGCTCGCCTTCGCCACGGGCTCGATCGTGCTCCTGGCCGCGGGCCTGACCCTCCTGACCGCGCTCCTGCGGAGCTCGGGGCTCGCGCGGCCCGCGACCGTCGCCGGGATCCTCACCGCCACCGCGGTGGCCGCCTGGGTCCAGACGGTCGTCACCGACCACCTCGCGCCCGCCGTTCCCTGGTCGACGGGTACGGCGGTGGCGGCGGCACTGACCGCGTCCGTCGTCGCCCTCGTCCTCGCGGTGACCCGCGAGCGCCGGACGTGGGTCGTCGTGTGCGTCCTGGTCGGCCTGCTTCTGCTGCGCGCCGTTGCGGAGGCCGTCATCGGCGCCCAGGTCCACGAACGGACTCTGCGCGCCACGGAGGCGACCTACGCCGCCTACCCGCACGCCATCGCCGTACTCGACGATCCCGCCTGGGAACCCGTCGGTACGCAGGTCACCGAGGCCGGTCACGCCTTCGCCATCACCTACGAGGACGGGTCCGGCCGACGGCTGGTCCTCACGAGCGCGCCCACGGGGGCGTTCCTCGGCGGTCCGCCCGATCCGCTCCGGAGCGGATGCGAGATCGCGTCGACCACGTGCGAGGAGAGTGGAGACGTGGTCCTGCTGGAATCCGAGTTGGCCGGACCGAGTGAGGCCGCTCTGACCCGCAGGGAGATCGCACCCGACTTCTACGCCGAACTGGCCTCGCCTGCGACTCCCGTTCCGGACGCGGCCCCGGGTACAGGCCAGAGTTCACCGCCGGACCCGACCCAGGACCCCGCACCTGAGGCGGACCTCGGCTCCGACTCGGACCCCGCCTCCGGCCCTGGCTCGGACTCCGACTCGGACTCGGACTCGGCGGATGGGCCCCGCACGCCCGCCGGCGTCCCCGCCGACGAACTCCTGCGGTTGACGGACCTGGTCCGGATCGACCAGGACGGGGACCGCGAAGCGCTGGCCCGGGACGTCATGGCGCACCACGAGTGGTGAGGCGCCCGCCCGGCCCCGGAAACCACCCCTGAGACCGAAGCCCGGCCCCCAGCACACCGCCGCCGTGCCTTCCGGGACCGGGAGGCACGGCGGCGGTGTCGTGGACGAGCGGGCCGGGGTCAGCCGGACCGGCGTCGCCGAAGCGCGTCCAGAAGCCGTTCCTCCGCGTCCACTCCCCCGTGGACCCCGCGCGGGATGCGCAGCACGAACACGAGGCCGAGCAGCCACCACGCGCCGAAGATCAGGTAGGAGACCGGGTGGATCGACGCGGGCATCCCCGGGATGTAGAGCGCCAGCAGCCCCACGGTGAGGACGAGTCCGAGCACCCCGACGCCGAAGCCCAGCCGGCCGGCGCCGGTGCTGAAGGGGCGCTCCATCCCGGGCTCCTTGCGGCGCAGCACGAGGAACACCACGCAGACCATCAGGTAGGTGAGCACGATGCTGGGCGAGCCGGAGTCCACGAGCCAGCCCAGCGCGCCTTCACCGAGGAAGGGCGCCACGATGGAGATCGCCCCGATGAAGACGATGGCGTTGGACGGTGTGCGGAACCGCGGGTGCACCCTGCCGAACCAGCGGGGCAGCATCCCTGACCTGCCCATGGCGTACATCAGGCGCGAGGCGCCGATCATCATGGCGATCCACGAGGTGATGATGCCGGCGATGCCGCCCGCGATCAGCAGGTGGGCCATGAACCGGCTGTCGAAGAGCGCGCCCATGGCGTCGGCGGTGGCCAGTTCCGAGCCGAGCAGCTCGTCCAGGGGCATCGAGGACGCGGTCGTGAGCGCGACCACGACGTACCACAGGGTCGCGATCACCACGGAGACGACGATGAGCCTGCCGACCTTGCGAGGGCTCATCCGCAGCTCCTCCGCGGTCTGCGGGATCACGTCGAAGCCGACGAAGAGGAACGGCACGACGATGAGCACGGTGAAGAGCCCCGCCGTGCCGGTGAAGAACGGCTCCATGTGGGCGACCGAGCCGTTCATGCCCGAACCGAAGATCAGCAGGACGCCGACGATCACCAGGAACAGGACGACGAAGGTCTGCGCCAGGCCGGCCGCCTTGATGCCCGCGTAGTTGATCGCGGTGATGACCAGCGCGGACACCGAACCGATGAGCGCCCACACCAGGTAGACGTCGGAACCGAACACCGACCACAGGTGCCCCTGGTCGATCTGGGGGAAGACGTAGCCGATGGTGCGGGGCAGCGCGACGGCCTCGAAGGCCACGATCGCGATGTATCCGCCGGTGACCCCCCACGATCCGACGAAGGCCCATCGGGCTCCGAGGCCGCGCATCATGTAGTGGTGCTCACCGCCGGCCTTGGGCATCGCGGAGGTCAGCTCCGCGTAGACGAGCCCGACGACCACCATGATGAGCCCGCCCGAGACCAGGGCGATGACCGTTCCGAGGGTTCCGGCGGCTTCGAGCCAGCCTCCGGTCAGGACCACCCACCCGAATCCGATCATGGCGCCGAAACCGAGGGCGTAGGAGTCGAGTGTGCCCAGGGCACGCCGCAGTTGCGGCTCCTGTCGCACCGAGGGGATGTCTGCGGTCACGGTGTTTCCTTTCCGAGAGGCGACCCGAAGTCCGGGGGACGCGGTGACGCGGTGACGCGGTGACGCGGTGACGCCATGCCAGCGGCCACCTGTGGGTAACCCTGGGCAAATCCATATTCCTGTTAGGTTTTCCCTATGTCGATGACGCTGGCCCAGCTGCGCGCCTTCCTCAAGACCGTCGAGTCCGGCACGTTCACGCGGGCCGCCGAGAACCTCGGGGTCTCCCAGGCCTCGGTGTCCGAACTCATCGTCAGACTCGAGGGGCACCTGGAGACGCGGCTCTTCGTCCGGGGCAGCAGGCGCCTCGTGCCGACGGCCGCCGCGGACGAACTCCAGGTGTACGCGGTGCGCGCGCTGCAGGCCGTCGAGGACGCGGAGCACGCCATGCGCGCCCTGCGCTCCCTGGAGGCCGGGGTGGCCACTTTCGGCGTCCCGCGCAACGCCAACTACTACGGCCTGTCCAACCTGGTCGAGGAGTTCCACGCCAAGCACCCGAAGGTGCGCATCCGCATGGTCGGCCTCAACTCCCACGACGTCGCGCAGTCCGTGAGCGACGGTCGGCTCGAAGCCGGCCTGGTCGTCCTGCCCGTGACGGCCGAGGGACTGGAGTACGAACCGCTGGTCCGGGACGAGGTCCTCTTCGCCGCCGCGGACGACGGACGCGTCCGCGGCCCCGCGACCGTGGAGGACCTGGCGTCGGCGGGCCTCGTCCTCTACGACACCCACAGCGGCTGGCTCGACCCCACGAGGCGGCAGTTGCTGGACCGCGCCCAGCGGGAGGGCGTGGCCCTGGAGCCGCTCATAGAGGTCGAGCAGGTCGAGTCCGCCCTCACCCTGGTCGCCGGCGGTACCGGTGCCACGATCGTGAGCGCCTCCCTGCGGCGCGCGAGGCGGATCCCCAAGGGAGTGCGGACCCACCCGTTCGAGCCGCGCTTCACCGAGACACTCGCTCTGGTCACCCGCGAGGACTCGGTGGTCTCGCGGGCGACGGAGGAGATCATGTCCCTGGTCCGTCGGTCCATCTCCGGTCCGGCCCATCGCCCCTCGTAACCCTCACGGACCCCAGGCGACCTCACGGTCCCCCGGCGACCCTCACGGAGCCCCGGCGCCCTCACGGCCCCGGTCCCCAGGCGCCCTCACGGACCCCAGGCGCCTGACGTCAGCCCCGGTACCGGTCCAGGCGGTAGGAGGCCGTGCGGCTGTGCGCCTCCATCCCCTCGGCGTCGGAGATGGTCACCACCGCCTCGGCCGTGGACGGAGTGGCCTCGCGGGCGACCCGCTGGTAGGTGAGCGGCTTGACGAAGCGCGAGACCGACAGGCCGGCGCTGTGCTTGGCGCCTCCGGCGGTGGGCAGGGTGTGGTTCGTCCCGGCCATGCCCTTGTCGGAGTAGGCGACCGTGCTCCACGGGCCGAGGAACACCGAGCCGTAGTTCGAGAGCCGGTCGTGGTACCAGTCGTCGTCGGAGGTGATCACCTCGAGGTGCTCGGGGGCGAGGTCGTCCATGAGGGCGACCGCCACCTCACGGCTCTCGGCGACGGTGATCGAGCCGAAGTCCCGCCACGCGGGCCCGGCGATGTCGCGGGTCGAGAGGGTGGCGAGCTGGCGGTCGACGGCGTCGGAGACCTGCCGCGCGAACTCGGCGGACGTGGTGATCAGCGCGGCGGGCGACTGGGGGCCGTGCTCGGCCTGGCCCAGCAGGTCGGCGGCGACGATCTCGGCCTCCACCGTCTCGTCGGCGATGACGGCGACCTCGGAGGGTCCGGCCGGCAGGTCGATGGCCACGCGTCCGAAGAGCTGGCGCTTGGCCTCCGCGACGTAGGCGTTCCCGGCGCCGACGATCATGTCCGCCGGAAGCTCGTCGAGCAGGCCGAAGGCCAGGGTCGCCAGTGCCTGGACCCCGCCGAGGACGAAGACCCGGTCCACGCCGGACAGGTAAGCGGCGTACAGGACGGCGTCGTTGGCGCGCCCGTCGGGTCCCGGGGGCGTGGCGGCCGTGACGAGGGGGACGCCGGCCTCCTTGGCCACGCCGACCGTCATGAAGGCGCTCGCCGTCAGCGGGAACCGGCCCGCGGGCAGGTAGGCGCCGACCTGGCGGATCGGCACGTAGCGCACGCCGCAGACCACGCCGGGCGCCGTCTCGTACTCGAAGTCCTGGAGGTGGCGACGCGTCTCGGCCGCGAAGGCCCGGGTCCGCCGCGAGCCCGTCTCGATCGCCTCGCGCAGCTCCCGGGGCAGGCGGTCGCCACTGGTCTGGAGGACCTTCTCGTCCAGGACGAACTCGCCGGAGTAGTCGTCGAGCTTGCGCGCGTACTCCTCGACGGCCGCGAGCCCGCGGCTCTCGATGTCGTTCAGCATCCTGGTGACCGTCTGCGCGACCGCCGGGTCGTACTGGGCGGCGGGCAGCTCGCTCGGAGCCTTCAGGAAGGTGAAGTCGCCCTCGTACTTGGCGAGGACCTTCGGGGAGAAACGCATCACAACTCCAATTCCGGCGGGGCGTCAGGTGCATCACGCCTGGTCACGGCCCACAGAGTAAGTCGAAACACATCCAAAGGACAACCATGGACGATCTCACGGAAACCATAGGGAAAGCCTGTGGGAGGCCGAGCCGGGACGCGTGGAAGGCCGCGGCGCACTGAAACACCCGCGCCGGAGGCTGACCACTACCGGTCAGCTCGCGCGAGAGGTGGGGCACGTCCGGCAACGCGGCCTACAGTGGGATTGATCCGTACAACGTCGGCCGCCACCGTAAAAGCGCCGCGGTAGGGCTTTTCTTGGATAGATTGGCCTGCGCATCGTCCCCCACCGCCAGAAGGGATGCGCCCCTATGTCTTCCCCCGGTCGCTCCTCCGTCGGCCGATACGAACTCCAGGAGCGGCTCGGCGCGGGCGGGATGGGCACGGTCTGGCGCGCGTGGGATCCCGCCCTGCAGCGCGACGTGGCCGTCAAGGAGGTCCTGCTCCCCGACGGCATGGACGCGCAGGAGCGCGCGGAGGCGCACGCCCGGTCGATGCGCGAGGCGCAGGCGACCGCGCGGATCCAGAGCACCGCGGTGGTGGCCGTCCACGACGTGCTGGACGACGGCGAGAGCCCGTGGATCGTCATGGAGCTGCTCAGCGGACGGTCCCTGGCCCAGCACCTGGAGCAGCACGGCCCGATGCCCGTCGAGCGCGTCGAGGAGGCCGCCCGGTCGCTGCTGGGCGGGCTGAAGGCGGCGCACGCCGCGGGCGTCACCCACCGGGACGTCAAGCCCGCGAACATCATGCTGACCGACGACGACCGCACCGTGCTCACCGACTTCGGCATCGCCAACGTCGACGGCAGCACCGCACTGACGCAGACGGGCGTGTACATCGGTTCTCCGGAGTACATGGCCCCCGAGCGGTTCGAGGGCGAGCGGGCCCTGCCCGCGTCCGACCTGTGGAGCCTGGGCGTGACGCTGTTCGCCCTGCTCGAAGGGCGGTCGCCGTTCAAGCGGGACAGCATCACGGGCATCATCACGGCCGTGCTGACCGCGCCGGTGCCGCCCCCGCTCACCGCCGTCTCCGGGAGCGAGAACGCGGCCGGCGCCGCGCTGCGGGAGCTCATCGCCGCCCTGCTCGACCGGGACGCCGCCCAGCGGCCCGATCCGGACCAGGCGCTGGCCCTGCTCAAGCGCGCCAAGAGCGCGGCGGGCAACGGGTCGGGCGGCGGTGCCGCGACCGGTCCGAACACCGGCGCCCAGGGCGGGCCCGGAGGTCCTTCGGGCGGCGTTGCGGCCTTCCCCGCGCCGGGCCACGGGGGTTCGGGCGCCCACACCGGGATGGCGTCGGCGCCGGGTCACCAGGGGCACCCGGGCTCCCCCGGTGGACATCCGACCGCGCGCCAGGGCGGGACCGGGGGCCAGTCCCCGGCGGGCTCGGGGCCGCACACGCCCCAGCCGTACGGCGCCCCCGGCGGCCCCGCGCAGCCCGCGCACCAGACCCGGCCGCAGACACCGCCGACGGCCCGGGTCCCGCAGCCGCAGCCGCAGCCGCAGCAGGCCTACCACCAGGGCCACGCGCCGGGGCAGCAGCAGCGACAGCAGGGGCCGGGACCGGGTCGACCGACGGGCCCGCAGCAGGGCACCGGTCCCCAGCCCCCCGATCCGGCACACGGGCCGACGGGGCGGGTCGGTTCGACCCCCTCGGGCGGGTTCGCGGCCGGAGGCACCCGGACCGGCTACCACCCGATGACCGCCCAGGGCGCGCAGGGCGTCCCCGGGACGGGTCCGCAGCCGGGCGCGACCGCCCGGTTCGCCCCCGACCAGCGCTACGGCGCGGGCGGGACGGGTCCGCTCCGCACGGCACGGGGCGGCGACGGGGCGCCCAAGCCGGTCGCGGTGATCGCCGCGTCGGCCATGCTGGGCGTCAACGCGCTCTACCTGATGGTCCTCACGGCGCTGTACGTCGCCGAGGTCCTGGACGGCTCCGACGACTACGGCTGGGGCACGGTGACGATGCTGGGCGCCTGGGGACTGTTCGCGGCCTTCGCGGCCGTGGGTCTGATGACCCGCTCGCGGTTGTTGTACGGCGCGGTGGTGATCGTGCAGATCGTGGTGGCGGTGCTGCTGGTGTTCACGCTGTTCTCGGTCCTGGTCTACTCACGCGAGCAACTGTGGATCTACGCCCTGGCGCTGGTGTTCCAGTTGGTCATCGGCGGGCTCCTGCTCGTGCCCCCGAAGTCGAGGGCGTTCTTCGGCTTCGGTGAGGCGTTCGGCCAGAACCACGCCTGAGGCGCGCCCGGCGCCCGGCGGCCTCACCAGGTGGTGACGGCCAGCTCCCCCAGCTCCCCCAGCGCGAGCCGGCGCTCGTCGGCCAGGATCCGCACCATCTCCTCCGCCTCCGACGTGGTGACGAACCGGCCGCGGGAGAGGCGCTGCGCGGGGAAGGGGCTCTCCATCCACAGCCGGGGCCCGGCCTCCCACATCATCTGGACACAGGACTCGTCGCTCGCGACGAACACGGCGAAGTTGCCCTCGGCCGGCGTCAGCCGATGCACGAGTTCGCGTGCGGCGGCCGTCTCCATGGGCTCGGCGCTGTCGATCCCGCCGATCCCCTCGGCCGAGTCGTCGCTGTAGATGACGTCGAGCATCCCGGTGTGGGACGAACGGGCGTCCTCCTCCGGCCAGACACCGCCGACCGCCCACCGGCTGAGCGGTTCCTCCAGGCGCTCGCGGGGCAGAGTGCGGACGTCCCCGAGCACGCGCAGCAGGTCGAAGTCCCGGGAGACCTCGATCGTGTGCCCGCGATCGCTGGTGAGGGTGGCCGCGTGCCCGCGCGGCAGCCACGGCAGCACCATGCGCGCGAGTTCGCGGACGGTGACGCGGCCCTGGTAGTGGGTCATCCAGGCCGGCGGTGACTCGTGCCGGTAGGAGACCTCGACCTCGGGCTCCCCGGCCACGGCCGGTCCCGGGTGCGCTGCGCCGCGCCCCCAGCGGCGGCGGCGCCAGTCCACGGCCACGTCGAGCTTGGTACCGGGGTCGCCGTTCCAGGTGACGGTGAGCCCGTGGGCGCGCAGGGTCTCGGCGACCTCCTCGCCGACGGCGGCCCGGCGGATCTCGTGCGTGGCCCCGAAGCCGACCATGAGGGTGCCGTCGCGCACCGCGGCCCGCGTGTCCTGCTCGTGGTAGTAGGCGTAGCCGCGGATCGAGGGGCCCTCGGGCGCCTTCTGGTGGACGAGGACCGCCTGGCGGAGGGAGCCCCCGGCGCAGGTGTCACAGCACATGTGGTCCTCGCGGGCGATGATCCCGGACTCGTCCAGGGCGCGGAAGGCGCGGGTGAGGCGTTCGCTGTCCGTGCGCGAGCGCCAGCGGCGCTGCCGTTGCATGTGCGTTTCCATGGCGTCGTCGACGTAGGCCGCGAGGCCCTCCAGGGCCGCCCTGACCTGCGGGCCCTCGGGGTCGGTCCCGGGTTCGAGCACGTCGAGCAGGCGGCGGCGCGCTCCCTGGCAGATGTCGACGTACCCGCCCCGACCGGTCGCGAGCAGGGCGGCGACGCCCTCCTGAGCTGTGGCGCGGAAGTGGTCGACGCTTTCCCGGACTTCACTCATGCGGCCAATATGTCAGAGTTGTCGGTCCCCCGAGACGGTGTCCCGGGCCCCTCGCTGTCCGCATCCGGTCAATCACGGCGCGCCGGTGGCGCGTGGTCCCGCCGACCCGCGCATGGGCGCGCCGAAGCTCGGCGGGGCGTGCCCCGGCGGGGCCGCCGCGACCGGGCGGGGGACGCGCGGTCCCCCACCCGGTCGCTACCCGGCCCGCCCTCCGAGCGAGGCCGCCCGGTCGCCGGGCCCCTCGGGCAGGGTCGGCGCCACGGACAGGCCGCGGACGAGGGTGTGCTCGCTCAGGAGCCGGACGCGTTCGTCGCGCACCTCGCGCGCGAGATCGGCGGTGGTGGACAGCTCCGCCACGGGCCCCGACGCCATGCCGAGGAAGGCCGCCGACGCCGCGTGGTCGGCGTACTCGGCCGTGGAGTCCAGCGCCTCCTGGCACTGCTCCCACTCGCGGTGGGCGGACACGGCGCCTTCCACGAGGCGCCCGTACTCGGCGATCTGCGCCACCCGGGCGCGCACCGCCTCCTCGACCGCGTGCAGGTGCTCCCGCTGCGGTTTGAGGGCCTCGCGCACGCGTGGCGAGGCCGCGCGCTGCCAGCGGCGCAGGTGGGCTCGGCGCAGTTCGCGCTGGCGGGCCAGAAGGACGGCGATGCGCCACTCCTGGTCGCGTAGGACGCACAGGGCCCGGTCGGTGTCCAGGGAGCCCCGTCCGTGGAACACCGCGCCGGCCTCGTCCACCTGGTCGATGACACGCTGCACCGTGGCCAGGTGCACGTGGTCGACCTCGCTGACGTCGTCGGCGGTGATGACCGCGGCCCTCTCCCGCTCCCCGGGGGCGCCGGCCACCCGGGAGGTGAAGGCGTCGGCCGCCACCATGGCCACGAGCACCCCGAACAGCAGCCAGGGCACCCCCGTCACCGGATCCTGCGGGACGACGTCCATGAGCCAGACCGGGGTGGTCGCCAGCGCGCCGGCGCCGACGAGTCCGCCCACCAGCCGCGTGACCCGGTGGGCGTCCTTGCGGAAGCCGAGGGCGGCGACGAAGGCCACGAGGCTGATGGTCGCGATGACCATGCCGAGGTACCACCCGGCGGTGAGCAGGGCCAGGCTCAGCGTGAAACCGACCCCGACCACCTGCGCCAGCCCTTCGCGCACCCGGGCCGAGCGGGTGGTGGAGTCCTCGCTCGTGCCGTAGGGGAACGGTAAGGGCTCGGGGCGGCGTCCCTCGAGCAGCCGTTCGCGCAGCGACAGGGGAAGCGCGGGGTCGACGACAGGACGCGGCCGAAGCCGGCGGCTCTCCGGCGGGGGCGGCGGGAGGGGGGTGGACGGGGGTGGCTGGAGGACGTCCTCACTCATGGGCGGTCCCTCGTGAGTGGTGGCTCGGTCGTGGTGGGGCGACGGGGACGAACACCGGGCGGAGGAACCCGGCAGGGTAGGAAATGCCCATCCGGGGCGCGCCCCGAACCTGGCGTCCCGCACACCTTTGCCACGACTTGTCCGATGCGCGGCCCGGGACCGCGCCCTACTCGACCGCCACCGGACCCCTCGGCGCACGGTCCCGGACGGCACCGCCCCGGGGCCGACCGGCCCCCGCGCTCCCGCTCCCCCGCCTCACTCCTCGCGCGTGGCGGCGCGCACCAGGTCCTCCGGGCCCGGGTGGCGACGGGTCGGGTTGGTGTCCAGCCAGCGCAGCAGGTCCTCCGAGACCAGGTCGACGCCGATCCGCCCCGACCGGCCGTCCAGGTCGCGGAACAGGCACTCGCCGTTGCCCAGGTTGCGCAGCACCGACAGGTGGTCCTCGGTGGGCTCCACGCCCAGCAGCGCCATCACGCTCTCCACCTCGAAGCGCTCGCTGGACCGGAAGGCGAACACCGACGACAGGCAGTTGGTGACCTGCTCGTTGAGGAGGTCGCCGGCGTTCTGCGACACCAGGATGAGCGCGGTGTTGCGCGAGCGCCCCATCCGCGACACCTCGGGGACCAGCTTGGCGCCCTCCGGAGTGGAGGTCACCGCCCACGCCTCGTCGAGGAAGATCGCCTTGGGCAGGTGGCGGTCCAGCCCGTTCATGAGCCGCCGGGCGAACTGCGAGACCAGGTAGAGCAGGGCGACCGACAGGCGCTGCTCGTAGGAGTAGTCGTCGCGGCCCACACCGGAGTCGGGCAGGGTGAGCCCGCCCAGGGTGAACACCGTGGTCCACCCCTCGGTGTCGATCCGCGCGTCCCCCTGCGGGTCGAAGCACAGGCTGGCCAGGCGCATCTCCGACATCGACTGGAGCACCGCGCCGAGGTTGCGCGAGGCCGGGTCGGAGGCGCCGATGAGGTAGTCGACGACCTTGGCGAGCGAGGGCCGGGGCTGGTTGGCGACCGCGGCCACCGCCTGGATCATGGCGGACTCGCGTTCCTCGCTCATCCTCGGCAGGAGCAGGCGCAGGGTCTCGGTCGCCATGGTCTTCTTGGCGGGCAGGTCGTCACCGAAGGCGAACGGGTCCAGCAGGCCCGGCTCGGCCGATCCCAGGGACATGATGCGAGCCTTGCGGCCCCGGTGCTTGAGGAGTTCGACGAGCGACTCCGCGTCGCCCTTGGGGTCGATGGCGGCGACGGTGACCCCGCGCAGCGCGAGCTGGTAGATGAGCAGCAGGGCCAGCGTGGTCTTGCCGCCGCCGGGCTCGCCGGTGATCGCGATGGCCGTGGGGCGGTTGCGGGCCGCGGCGACCATGGGGTCGAAGTGCACGATCGAGCGGGCCCGGCCGATCGTCTCGCCGATGTAGGGGCCGACCCAGCCGCCGCCGGTGTGGTCGACCCGGTCGCCGACGTCGACGGTGGCGGTGGGCATGCCGCCCGCGATGGTGCGCAGGGGCTGGCGCTGGGCGTAGGCGTTGAGGCGGATGCGGTCACCCGGAAGGGACTCGTTGAAGAGCGCGAACTGGTCACCGGTGGAGTTGATGACGTCGATGCCGATGTCGCGGTAGTGCTCCACGACCGCCTCCACCTGCTGCCCGAGCAGGCGCTCGGTGGGCGCGGACACCATGAGCCGGTGCCAGCCGTAGACGAACGGCAGGCGCTCCTTGGTGATGCCGTGCTCCAGCATCCGGGCGGCGTCGATCTGCTCGGCGAGCGCGATGGGCGCCTCCACCCCGGCCTCGCGGATGTGGGCGTCCATGTCACGGGCGTGCGCGAGCTTGCGGCCCACGTCCTTGCTGGCCTTGGCGGGCGGGATGAGCTTCATCCGCAGGGACATCTCGACGGGGAAGGGCAGCGCGTCGGCGTGGTGCAGCCACGGCTCGCCGTCGGGGAAGGGCATCAGGTCGGGGAAGCGGGCGAAGGACAGGAAGGCGACGTGGGTGGAGCCGGCGGGCTGCTCCAGTCGCAGGGAGGAGCGGCCGTTGTGCACCACCCCGTCGACGAGCGCCTCGATCTCGCCGCGGCCCCAGGTGCGGCGGCCGGTGGCGGAGGGGCGCACCTCCTCGGCGGTGCCGCTGACGGCGTGGCGCACGAGCCAGGCGATCTCGTCGGAGGTGGCGTGGCGGGCGTGCAGGGAGCTGGCGGCCAGGGCGCGGCCGAGGCGTTCGGACTGGTCGGTCCAGCGCGCGATCTCCTTGTCGTCGATCGCGGCGTCGTCGATGCCCAGGACCTGCTCGGTGCGCTGGTAGGCGCCCACGAGCTGGGAGAACAGGCCCAGTCCCGCGCCGGCGTTGCGCTGGCCGAGGCGGACCCCGAGGTAGACCTCCTTGGTCCAGAAGTCCTTCGCCCAGACGTGGCGGTAGGTCTCGTCGAGGTAGTCGTACCAGCCGGGGCCGGCGTCGGCGGTCCGGTCGAGTTCGGTGGCCCACTGGGCCGCCGGGTAGGTCCGGTGGGCGACGCGCAGGTGGACCTCGGCGTCGTTCATGCGGATGGCGGCCAGGGCGATGGTGATGTTGGTGGCCAGGCCCTGGCGCTCCTCGGGGGTGGTGAATTCGTAGGACACCGTGGGCAGGCGGAAGTAGGCCCAGGCCTCGCTGTCGCTGAACAGCACGCGGTCGTCGAAGTAGCGGACCGCGAGACGGGTCGCGCCCCGTGTCCCCCTGGTGCTGGTCATCTGTACCCTCCTGGTCGCGTCGCCCGCCCGTGCTCAACCCATAGTGGAGCATCACCGGGAAGGTGAGGAAGCGGACGGGGTTCCGGCGCGCCCCAATCCGGTGAGAGTGTTCGGCCGCGACGGTGACGGGTGGGCACGAAGGGGCGACGAGGGCGCAAACGGCCCCGTCCGAGACGGGGCGGCTCGCCCGGGCGGGCCGGGCGAGCCGCGACGCCGCGTCAGCAGCGGGTGTCGATGGTGTTCTGGATGGCGGACTTCTCGGTCGAGGTCACGGTGAGGTCGTAGCGGTACTTCACGTTGACCCAGGACTTGACGTAGTCGCAGTGGACGCCCGTGTTCGGCGGCATCCACTCCGAGGGGTCGCTGTCGCCCTTGGAGCTGTTGCTGGAGGGCGTGGCCAGCCACAGCTGGGAGGACTGCACGTCGTTGGCGAAGTCCGCGCGGCGGCCGGTGGTCCAGCTCGCGGCACCCGTCTTCCAGGCCTCGCTGAGCGCGACCATGTGGTCGACGCTGATCTGGGACGGGTCGTCGTGGACCCAGGTGTCGTCGAAGGCGCTCCACCAGCTGCCGCTGGTCGGCTGGCATCCGGAGTCGGTGACGACGTCGTGGCCGTCGCGTCCGAGGACCACCTGGCGGGCGGAGCACGGGGGGTCGATGTTGTTCCAGTGCGGGAAGAGGCTTCGGTCGTAGCCGGTCTGGGGTCCCTTGGCCTGGACGGTGAGGGAGTCGAGCTGGGTCTGGGCCGCGGAGGTGCTGGGGATCGCGGGGGGCAGGACGTGGTCGGCGGCGGCCGGCGAGGACCAGCCGAGGACGACCACCAGAAGGGCGGCCGCGGCCGACGCGAGGGCGCCGTGAACAACGCGGGGGAACGGGGGCACTGTCACTCCTCAGAAGCGGGTGAGGGAAGCGGACCCCACTACTGTGCGGTGACAGCGCGCATTGTGCCAGTACCCCTGGGCCGAATTCCTCAGGAATGGCGGATGACGCGCGCCGCACTTTGAACCAGGGTTTGCACCATTTTTTAGTGGTCTAGCGCACACTGGCAGACAAGGCCCTGGCGCGGTGTCCTCGGCCGGGAGCGCCGCAACCGGACGACCTGGCACAACTCACGGAAGGCGATCCCATCGGCCACCCGGGGTGACACCGCGCAGGTAACAGCGGCAAAGGGAGGACGGCATGCACCGCGACCATTGAGAGGTCATTTTGTTTTGCCCCATATAGTATGACTCTCATACCCAGTCGAATCACCGATAAACACACGACACAGAAGGGCGCCCTAAAAGGCGACTTCTGGATTTGTTAAGTTCACGTGTCGTAAGGAAAGACTTCGAGCTCAGAGAGGATGAACCCCAACGAGGGGATCGGCCATGACTCTGCAGATGGATCTTCCGACCGCGGACGACTACCCGACCCGTAAGGCCGCCGAGCCGGCCCTGCTCTACCGTCAGGACCCCGTCGTGTGGGGGGACGCGACCAGCGGTCCCTTCAGCACCGATGAGGTCAGGAACTACGGGGACCGGGGGTACACCCAGGCGCGCTCCCTTGTCAGCGGCGAGGAGGTGGAGGCCTACCGCGCGGAGCTCAAGCGCCTGAGCGCGGACGAGGACCTGCGGGCCGACGAGCGCGTCGTCGTCGAGCCCTCCTCGAACGAGGTCCGATCGGTGTTCGAGGTGCACAAGATCAGTCGGGTCTTCGCCGACCTCGTCAACGACCCCCGGCTGGTCGAGCGCGCACGCCAGCTGCTCGGCTCGGACGTGTACGTGCACCAGAGCCGGATCAACTACAAGCCCGGCTTCGGCGGGGGCTCGTTCTACTGGCACTCGGACTTCGAGACCTGGCACGCCGAGGACGGCCTGCCCCGGATGCGGACGGTCAGCTTCTCCGTCGCGCTCACCGACAACTTCACGCACAACGGCGCGCTGATGATCATGCCGGGCTCGCACAAGACCTTCGTCTCGTGCGTCGGCGAGACCCCGGACGACCACTACCGGGACTCCCTGGTGAGCCAGCACATCGGGACGCCCGACCAGGACTCGCTGTCCTTCCTGGCCAACCGGCACGGCATCGACGTCCTGACCGGCGCGGCCGGCGACGTCACCGTGTTCGACTCCAACTGCATGCACGGATCGGGCGGCAACATCACGCCCTACCCCCGGTCCAACGTGTTCATCGTGTTCAACAGCGTCGAGAACACGTGCACGAAACCGTTCAGCGCCGGCCGACCGCGCCCCGAGTTCCTCGCGGCGCGTGACTTCACGCCTGTCGGGCGCTGACCCGACGCCGGGCGGGCGGGGACGCTCCGCCCGCCCGAGCCTCGCTCACGGGCCCGCAGGAGCTATCTGGAGCCCGTGAGCACACTGACCAGAACCCTGCCCAGAGCGCCGTGGGCGCGCTTGGTGGCGGGCCGCAGCGCACCGACGTCGATCTTGGTGTAGGACGACCCGAGGTGGTCGTCCCACGGGATCCGCACGATGGCGCGGCACCGCCCGCGCGCCACCCGTTCGGCGGCGTCCACGTCGCCCAGGCTGCGCTTGCTCACGCCGTTGACGACGAGCACGGAGTTGGCCCGCAGGGCGCCGTAGCCGTTGCCGTCCAGCCAGTCGAAGGTCATGGACACGGCCCGCTCGGCGTCGGCGCTGGCCGGGGCGACCAGCACGAGGCCGTCCGCGCCCGGCAGGGAGCGGGCCACGCCCGTGGCCGCCGGGTCGAGCAGGGTCACCGAGTAGAACCCGCCCAGGAGCCGGGTGAGCTGGGTGTAGTCGCGCTCGTCCAGGGTCTGGACGTAGGGGTCGTCGAGGGTCTGGACGACCTCCAGCCCGGTCCCGGCGCGGCTGGCGTAGGCGCGCATGTGCGCGTAGTCCTCGACCGAGTCCGCGTTGGCGAGCAGGGCGGTGAGGGTCTCGGGGCTCTGCGCGCCGACCCGGCGGGAGAGCCCGTTGGGCCCCGGGTTGACGTCCACGGCCACGATGCGGTCGTCGCGGTGGGCGGCCAGGGTGTGGCCGATCATCAGCGTGGTCACGGTCTGCCCGGCGCCGCCGGTGCAGCCGAGGACGACGAGCCCGCACGGGGAGTCCAGCGGGGTGCGCAGCCGCTCGATGTCGCTGGCGGGCAGGTCCGAGCGCACGGGGGCGGCGCCGCCGGTGACGACCTTGGCCAGTCGCCGCCAGCCGCGTGTGCCGCCGGAGTCGGAGGAGGGTTCCTCGCGCTCGACCCGCTCCGGGTCGGGCCGGTGGGTGGGCACCCCGTTGGGGGTGTCGCCGAGCCGGTCCTGTTCGCCGGTGCCGTGGTCGAGCTCCAGCGCGGGCTTGGACTCGTCCTGGCCCGGCGGCGCGGGCTCCTCCCCCGGTGCCGGCTGGCCGAAGAGCTGGCCGAGCCGGCGGGCGTTCTGGGCCACGCGGTGGAAGACGCCGTCGTGCGGATCGTGCTCGACGGAGGTGTGCGGGGCGTCCTCGGCCGGGGCCTCCGTTCGCGTGGCCGTCTTCCCGCCCTCCGCGGCCGGCGCGGCCGGCGCGGCCGGCGCTTCCGTTCGGGTGTCCTCGTTCCCGTTCTCCGGGGCCGCCGCGGTGCTCCGCTCGTCCCCGCGGGTCGTGGCCATGCTGGGGTTGGCCCGCGGGTCGCGGACCCCGGGGCCCTCGGCGGCGGCCGCGCGGCGGCGGGCCAGCGCGGCGGCCTCCGCGGCCGCCAGGTCCTCGGCCGTGCGGCGCGCGGTGACGCCCGTGTCCTCCTCCGTCCGGCCGTCGGCGGACCGCTCGGCGGTCGCTCCCTCGTCCGTGTCACGCGGGCGGTGCCCGGCGGCGCGTGCGGGCTCCTCGACGGTCCAGCTGCCGGCGAACGCGGGCGCGTCGGTCGTCCGGCGCTCGGCGGCCGGCGTGGGCTGCTCGGTACCGGCGGCGGGGGCCTCGGCGGGTCGCTCCGTGGACGCGCCCTCCACCGAGCCCGGCGTGCGGCGCGGGACGGCGCGCGCGGGCTCGTCGCGCACCTCCACGAAGCTGACGAGTTCGCCCGTGCCGTGGTCGAGCTGCGTCGGCGGCTTGGCCTCGCCGGTGCCCGCCTCCGGCTCCTTCGTCTCCTCCGGCGCCCGGGTCTCCTCCGCCTCGGCTGCCCCGGCGGTCTCGGCTGCTTCAGCGGCCTCTGCGGCCTCGCGGAGTTCGCCGGCCGGGATCACCGGGTTGTCGCGGTCGCCCACCTTGGGCTGGTCGGGGTGGCGCTTCTTGCCGTCGTCGAACCACTCACCCGGGTCCGTGGCCTCGACGTCGCGCTCCTGGGCCGGGACGACGTCGGCGAACGTGGGACGGGGCGGCGCCGGGGTGTCGGCCTTGATCAGGTGCTGGTCGAGCACCGACATGTGCTCGTCCCACTCGGGACCGCGCTCCTGGGCGCCCTCGTTCGGCTGCGGCGGCAGGGCGGCCTGTTCGCCGGTGCCGTGGTCGATCTCCAGCGCGGGCTTGGCCGACGGCCGCGGCGTGGCCGTGTCCGTGTCGGCGGGTGCCTCGCCGGGGGCCGCCTCGTCGGTGCCGGTCGGGGTCCGCGCGTCGCCGAGCGTGGTCGCCGGGCCGTCCTGGACGGCGGGCTCGCCGGCGTCGGCCGTCCCGGCGTCGTCGGCCGGGGCCTCGGTCCGGCTCCGCGCGACCTCCTCGGTCGCTTCGGTCGCTTCGGACTCCTCGGCCCCATCGGCCTCTTCGACCGAGGGCTCCGGGGCGGGCGTCGCGGCGGCCGGGGGCAGCCAGGGCGCCGCGGCGGGCTCGGGCGCGGCGGGACGGCCCGTGGCGGCCGCGAAGCGGGCCGCGTAGTCGAACAGGTCGGCCTGACCGTCCGGCTCGGCGGACCCGCGCCGAACCACACCTCCGCGCTCCAGTTCCCAGGGCGCGGCGTGCGGCCGTCCCCGGCGACGGGGCGGCTCCGGCTTGTCGCCCTCCTCGCGGGCGGGCAGTCCCTGCCCCTGGCCCTGGGGGCGCGGCGGTGTCTGCGGGGCGGGCTCCCTGGCCTGGTCGGAGCGGCGCTCCTCCAGGTCCCGGGTCACCTGAATCCCCTGGGCGCGGCCGCGCAGCCGTCGGGCGGCCGGCGACTCGTCGTCGGCGCTCTCGGGCGCGGCCATGACCTCCTCGGCGCGCCGGCGGTCGTGGTCGGTCTCCGCCACCGCGTCGGCGAGGTCCTCCCGGCTCATCGCACCGGTGTCACCGACGGAGTAGGCGCTCTTGGAGGTCAGTCCGACCGGGGTCTCGCCCGAGGAGGCGCGCAGCCGGGCGAACCAGTCCTGGCTCTCGGTCCGCTCCTCGTCCTCGGTGGCGTGCACGGCCTCCTGGTCGAAGTCCGTGAAGTCCTCCTCCTCGGCGGCGCCATCGCCGCCGCCGGAGCCGGTCGCCTCGCCCGGAGCCTCCGGGGGCGCGGCACCGAGGCCGAAGCCGAAGTAGTTGAGGACACGTCGGCCCATGCCGGGGCGCCGCACGGCGTCGTCGTCGCGGACCCCGTCCTCCAGGTCGTGGACGGGTTCCTCGGCCCGACCCGCCACGGCGTCGTCGCCACGGCGTCCGCTCAGGGCGGCGGCCGCCACCGGTACGCGCTCTCGCTCTGGTTCGCGCGCGCGCTCGCGCTCGCGCGCACGCGCGGGACGGCGCTCGGGCTCGACGGCCCGCCGCGGCCGGGGCTCGGGTTCCGGCTCGGGCTGGGGCTCGTCGACCGGTTCCGGCCGTGTGGAGACCGCGAAGGGCTCCGACCGCTCCAGTGGAGCAGAGGCCCGCGCGAGCTCCTCCGCCTCGACGGGCTCGATCCGCTCGGCGGCCTCGATCCGCTCGGTGTCCTCGGCCGGGGCGGCCGCGGCCTCCGCCGCGGACACGGGGAGCCCGACGAGCGGAGGCGCCGCCTCCGGGCGGGCCACGGCGTCCTCCACCGCGGCCTGCTCGGGCTCGACCGCCGCACGCTCCACGCGGCGGCGTCCCACGACGGGCAGGGGCCCGGCCTCCGGGTCCCGGTGCCACACGCGCACCGACACCCGGACCTCGGCCGGCTCGTACTCGGGGGCCAACCGGGTGTACACCCGCGCCTCCGTGAGGAAGCGGGCCTGGGAGATCAGGAGCTCGGTCAGGCGCTTGCCCTCGATCACCGGCCGGGTGGCCAGCACCGTGATGACGCCGGGCGGCACGACCCACATCACCAGGTGCCAGCCGTTACCGAACGCGAAGGGGGCGTTGAGGATGCTGAGCAGGATCACCCACAGCGCGAACACGCCGAGGGCGACCCCGAACGTGCCCACCGGAAGCGGCATGGGCAGCCGGAAATCGTAGAGCTTGTACAGCCGCTTCTCGATACGCCAGATGTTGGTGTACGTGGGCAGATCCACGGTCCCGGCCTCCCTCGCCTATTCCGCCGTTACGCCCATCGCTCGGGCGAGCGCCACCGCGATGACCTCGATGATGCCGGGGACGTAGAAGACGATCCCGATGAAGATCGCCAGGATGATGAACTGCGCGAAGCGCGTGATCTCCCTCGTGAACAGGAAGAACACCGCGACGATCGACACGATGACCAGGAAGAGGGGACCGAAGAAGCCTCGCAGGAAGTCGGCGAGGCCCCCGGTGTCGGGGGCTTCCGTGGAGGGGTTCGCCTCCGCGGCGAGGATGAGGAGGTGGTCGCCACCCGAGGAGGTGAAGACGTCCGATGCTGAAGACAGGAGGGGGAGCATGTCAGGTCCCGCCCTCCCCCGTCGTCTCGGTGGTACTCATGGTTTCTCTCGTCCTCCTTGCCTACTGGCCCCGTCAGTCGCCGAACGAGTGCGGGGCACCCTGGATGTCACGTACGCGCCACTCACTGCCGGAGTTCACGACCGTGACGAGGTAGCTCTGCCTGAGCCGGCCGACCTCGGCTCCGTCGGAGTCCAGGACCGACCACAGCGCCGTCAGCGCCACCTGTCGTACGTCATCATCCCCGGTCGCCGTCTGGGATGGCACGACGACGTCGGACAGTTCGACGATGCTCAGACTGTTCTCGGGCAGGGGCGTGATCGCCGCGCCCCGCTCCACGTACTGCTCCAGGTGCTCGGGCCCCTCCGCGTAGGCGTCGAAGAAGCCGTTGAGCACGCCCTGGAGTGCCTCGGCCGCCTGGGCGTCCTCGTCGACGGACGCCGGCTGGGGCAGGGAGGCGCGGGTCGGCGCGGCCAGGAGCGCGGGCGGACCCGACACGGCCAGCGCCTCGCCGTCGGCGTAGACGGGCACCTCCAGGCTCATCGCGCCGCCGTTGACGTCACCGCGTACGACGACGACCGCGTTGTTGTCGTCGGCCACGTCGATCGAGGTGACGGTGAGGTTCTCCCCGGTGAGGCTGTCGGCGCCGGCGTCGAGCGCGGCGGCCTCGCCCTCGGGCACGTAGGCGGCCAGCGCCTCCAGGCGCGCCTCGGGGTCCTCGGTGTCGAGGTAGGTGTCGGCGAAGCGCAGCGCGAAGGCCGCCGCCGCGGTCTCGGGAAACGCGGCCGTCTCGGTCTCCTGGGGTTCCTCGGACGGAGCCGGCAGGGCGAGCCCGCCGCGGAGGGGGAACCAGATGCCGTTGAAGATGACGACGATGATGAACGCCCACAGGACGGCGCGTCCCACGCCGACCCACCAGCGTCCGCCCGCACCGGCCCGTGGCCGACGGGCGCGCGGCGCACCGAGCTCCGCGTCGTCCTCCAGGTCACGCGCGGCGGTGCCGCGCCGTGACGCCTTCGCCATCCCCGCCTCCTGCACACAGGTCCGTGCCGCCCGATCCGGACGGCGTATCCGCCATGCCTTGTCTACCCCATCCCTATAGTGAGGCATTGTGCGGGTTGGGAGCGGACATGGCGGCTCCGCGTTTCCCCGTCAAGGGCACATTGCACGCACCAACCAAACACCCCAAAAGGTGCACAATACGGCAATAAGCCACCGAACTCACCACCGAACTGCCCTAGAGAACCCCATTTCGGATGGGCCGGAAAGGGATTAGTTACCTGGCAGAGAGCAAGATGTCCCCTTCGCGCCAGCCGCGCCGCCCAGTCCGACCCCGGACCGGCCGCCGAAGCACCGCACGGCGAGACGAGGGTCACTCCCCTGCGTAAGCGACAGCTGTCGCTTAATCCGGAATGCCCGAAATCGGACGGGTGTTGAGGAGCTCAGCGGAGAGAACCTCCACGGCGGGGCCGCACGCTCCCGCCCGAGCACAGCCACAAGGAAGTCGCCCCATGCGCGTCGAGATCTGGACCGACATCAACTGCCCCTGGTGCTACGTCGGGAAGGCCCGTTTCGACAAGGCCCTCGCCGGTTTCGAGCACCGCGACGCGGTCGAGGTCGTGCACCGCTCCTACGAGCTGGACCCCTCGCGCCCCCACGGCGTGACCGAGCCGGTGCTGCCGATGCTCGCCAAGAAGTACGGCCTCTCCGAAGCGCAGGCCCTGCAGGCCGAGGAGCGCATCGCGGCCAACGCCGCCGACGAGGGCCTGGAGTACCGCACGGCCGGCCGCGACGTCGGCAACAGCTTCGACATGCACCGCCTCCTGCACTTCGCCCGTGAGCACGGCCGCCAGCACGAGCTGATCGACCTGCTCTACCGGGCCAACTTCGCCGAGGAGCGCTCCGCCTTCGACGGCGTCGAGCGCCTCGTCGACCTGGCCGCCGAGGCGGGGCTGGACGCCGACGCCGCGCGCGCGGTGCTGGAGGACCCCGAGCGCTACGCCGCCGACGTCCGCGCCGACGAGCAGGAGGGCGCCCGGCTCGGCGCCTCCGGAGTCCCCTTCTTCGTCCTGGACCGTGCCTACGGGGTCTCCGGCGCCCAGCCGGTCGAGGCCTTCGGCCAGGCCCTGGAGCAGGCGTGGGCGAACCACGCTCCGCTGACGACGGTCGGCGCGGCGCAGGACGGCGAGGCCTGCGGCCCCGACGGGTGCGCGCTGCCGAGCGACGGCTGATCGCGGACCGCGCCGGCCGGACGACGCACCGGCCGGGCGCGGTCAGGTCCGCCAGGGCGGGCGCGGTCAGGTCCACCAGGGCGGGCGCGGTCAGGTCCACCAGGGCGGGCCGCTACCGGTCACACCCGCCGCCCTCACACCCGCCAGGGCAGGCCGCTCTCGGCCACGAACAGCGCCGCCGAGACCGCGGCGAAGCCCAGCAGCACCACGCCCATCACCGGCCCCACGTAGCGGCTCGTGGTGACCTCGCTCCGCCGCAGCCGCGGCACCAGCAGGGCCAAAGCGATCCCCTGGACCACCCCGACCGCGGCGATCGACACGTCGTCGAGCAGCACGGCCAGCGGCAGGAAGTGCGAGGCGACGATCACGGCCACCCACCAGGCCATCCAGCGACCGTTCCCGGAGCGGGCGAAGAGCAGGCACCCGAGGCCGGCGGCGATCACCTCCACGCCGACGAGAACGCCGAACCAGTGGTACCGGCCGTCGAGCGCGGACTCCCCGGACCAGCTCAGGGCCGTGGCGACACCGAACAGGCCCGCCAGGGCGATGCCCAGGACCGAGGCGACCCCCAGCCGCCACCGCCACGGGCCGGGCGGATCCTCCTGGCCCCAGCCGAACCACACCATGGACATCAGGCCGAACCAGGCAACGGTGAACGCATGGTCCCGCACGTACTCGGTGAGCACGAACCACCTCCCCAGGGAGTATCGCGACACCGCGCCTCCCGGTTCACAGTGGGGTGCGCCCGCCCCTGACGCCCCGGCCCGCGCCGTCCCGGGTCCGCGGTCGAGGTGACCGACGAGCCTGGGCCGGCCGCCTCCGCAGGCCGCCCGGACCGCCCCCTCTGGCCGTGGTGACCTCCGCAGTCCTACAGTGGCGGAGCATCGACCAGGACAGAACGTCGGCGGAAGAGGTGGGCCCGTGCAGCGCGGAGTGGGAAAGAGGCATCCGGCGCGTCGGATGGCGCGCGGGTTCGGTTACAGCGCGTTGGCGGGCCTGGCGCTCCTCGTGCTGTCCATACCGATCGGCCTGCTGATGAACTTCGTCGAGGACGGCCACGAGAGCCCCGTGTTCGTGGTGCCGCTCATCCTGGGCGTCTTCCTGACCATCGTGGGCTGGATCATGTGGGGTTCGTGGTCGGCGACGCTGGACCGGTACTCCGAACCGCTCGGCACGACCGCGAAGCTCACCCTGGCCGCCACCGCCGCGATCGTCCTGGGTGTGCTGTGCTTCCTGCTGGCCGCGGCCCCCCTTGCCGTGTACACCGACACCGATCCCCCGGACGACCTGCTTCCAGTCGCCATCGTCCTCTGCGGCCTGGGGATCCTCCTCGTGGCGGGAACCCTCGTTGGATCGGCCGTCTACGGCGGGATCGCGCTGGGCGGTCCGCGCTGGTGGTGGGTGGGCGTGCTCCTGTCCGGCGGCCTGATCGGGGCCGCCACGGGGCTGGCCCTCGGGCAGGTGGCACTCACCGTGCTGTGCGTGGCCGCGCTCGTCGTGTCCTGCTTCGGCTATCGCTGGGCGCTGGTCTCCGGCCTCAGGCAGCGCAGGCCGGACGCGGTGGAGGCGGAGGGGTGGCGCTCGGGGAGCGGCTGACCGCGGGCCGTCTCAGGGCCACGGCGTTCGCTCCCGACCACGCCGGCCCCAGGGTCTCCGCATCCAGGCTGAACCTTCCTCATCCGTGCCCGAAGCCAGGTCGGAGCTCAGGGGCGGGACACCGCCGCACGAGGTGGCGCGACCCGTCCGGGAAGGGCGAGGGCGAGCAGGGCGAACGCGATGGCGAACACGGCCTGGACGAGCATGCAGACCGCGAGGGCCGTCACGTACACCTGCCCGAGTGGCGCGGCCGGGCCGGCCATCGCGGTGCCCAGAAGCCCCCCGGCGACCGCCACTCCGAGCCCCATGGCGGCCTGCTGTGTGGTCTGGACGACCCCGGAGGCCGCTCCCGCCGACGAAGGCGGAACGTCGGCGATCATCGCGCCGACGAGCGGCCCGAACATGAGCGCCTGGCCGACCCCGACGCCGACCAGCAGAGCACCCAGCGTCCACTCGCTCATACCCGGGCTCCGCAGGAGGACCGATGCCGCGGTCGTCGCCAGCATCGCTGCCTGAACGAACCCGCCGACCGTCAGCAGCCGGCGGAACCCGAAGCGGGGCGCCAGCCTGCCCGACCAGATCGACACGACGAGGAAGCACAGCGTGAACGGCAGCAGCACGAGGGCGGCTCTCATCGGGGACCAGCCCTGGCCTGTCTGCGTGGAGAGTGCGAAGAGGAAGGTGAACGCACCGAAGGAGGACTGGAGCAGGAGGGCCATGACGAGGCCGAGTCCGTACGACTTCAGGCGCAGGAGCGGCGGAGGAACGAGCGGGACCAGCTCACGGCGGTGCAGTCGGAGCTGCCGCGTCCAGAACGCCGCGAACGCCAGGGGGCTGACGGCCAGCAGCGCCCAGCACCACCCGGGCCAGCCGAGCGCACCCCCCTGGGACAGGGGGATCATCAGCGCGAGCAGCGAACCCCCCAGCAACGCGGTACCGATCAGGTCCAGCGAACGAGCGCCCGGTGCGTCGGTCCTGGGCATCCACCGCAGAGCGGCGAGGAACGCGGCGACGCCCATGCCGACGCTCATCGCGAAGACCGTACGCCAGGGAGCGCCGAACAGGGGGACCGACAGCAGGACCCCGCCGAGGACCTGTCCCACCGCGGTCGCCCCGCCCGCGGTCGCCCCGAACCATGCCACCGCCCGGGCGCGTTCGCGTCCACGCGTGGACGCCGTGATGGTCGCGAGCACCTGGGGCACCATCGCCGCCGCCGACACGCCGGTGAGCGCGCGAGCGGCGATCAGCACGGTGATGGTCGGCGCGAGCGTCGCCAGCAGCGAGAACGCGGTGAATCCGGCCATGCCGTACAGGAAGAGCCGTCGTCTGCCGTACAGGTCGCCCAGACGTCCGCCGACGACCATCGGCGCGGCGAAGCCCAGGGAGTAGGTCGACACCACCAGCGACTGCTGGGACGCCGAGGCCTGCAGCGAGGTGCCGATGCTCGGGAGGGCGATGCCCGCCGCGGCGAAGCTCACCACCGACAGGAGCAGGGCGGACAGCGCGGTCAGGAGGCCGGCCAGGCCCAGCGTCCCAGGTGACCTTCCTTCGATGGTCTGCGACGGGGCCTGCGCGCCGGCGCTGCGGTTCTCGTGGTCCCCCTGGTGCCGCGGGGACGGGGTCTCTGTCTGCGAACTCGATTCTCTGGTCACGCCCCGACCCTGGCAGGATCCTCATCCTGGTACCAGGAGCCTGTTGATGGGGGTACCGAGCGAACCTGGCCACCGTTCGGGAGGTGGGGCATAGTCGGACCATGACAGGTTCACGGACCCCCGAGATCAGGCGCGAGCTCGGCGGCTTCCTGCGCACCAGGCGCGAGCGGCTCACCCCGGACCGGGTGGGCCTTCCCTCCACCGGACGCCGACGCACGCCCGGCCTGCGACGTGAGGAGGTCGCGGTCCTCGCCGGTGTGGGCGTCACCTGGTACACGTGGCTCGAGCAGGGCCGACCGATCAACGTCAGCGCCCAGGTCCTGACCGCCGTCGGCAGGGCCCTTCGCCTGGACGACACCGAGAAGCGCCATCTCGAACGCCTCGCCGGTGTGCGCACCGAGGTGGCCGCGCCGCCGGCTCTCGACGCGTCGCTGCTGGCGGCGTACCGACCGGTGTTGGACAAACTCGATCCCTACCCCGCGTGCCTCCAGACCAGCGCGTTCGACGTGGTGGCCTACAACCGCTCCTACCGGTTCCTGTTCACCGACGTGGACCGGATACCGCCCGCCGAGCGGAACTGTGCGCTGCAGTTCTTCACCAACGCCGACTGGCGCAGCCGCTATGTCGACGACGGCGTCGTCGCCACGCGGATGGTCGCGCAGCTGCGCGCGGTCGCCGGCACCGAGGCGGGCCACACCGCGGCCACGACGATCAGAGAGCTGCGGCGACGGTCGGAGGAGTTCTCCCGGTTGTGGGACCGCCACGACGTCCTGCCCCAGCACCTCGAGACCAAGCGCCTGAACAGCCCGTCGATCGGCTTGCTGCAGCTCAACTTCGTCTCGGCGAACCTGGCGGAGACCGGTCACCGGATGACCGTGATGACACCGGCCGACGAGACCACCTCGCAGCGGCTCCTGCGACTGTCGGAGGCGAATACCGACCCCCTGACGCGCGGGTGAGGGCGTCGACCGCGGCCGCCCGACCCGCGGCTCACCGCGCGCGCCCGCGCGGGCCGTCGGGCGCCGATCCGCGTAGGCTCTCGCCATGACCGTGAAGATGGACAACGTCGGCATCGTCGTCGAGGACCTCGCCGGGGCGATCGAGTTCTTCCGCGAGCTCGGACTCGAGCTCGAAGGGCGGACCGTCGTGGAGGACGAGTGGGCCGGACGCGTCACCGGTCTGGCGGACCAGCGCGTCGAGATCGCGATGGTGCGCACGCCGGACGGCCACGGCCGACTGGAGCTCTCACGCTTCATCGAGCCGTCCGTCGTCGCCGACCACCGGGACGCCCCGGTGAACGCGCTGGGCTACCTGCGTGTCATGTTCGCGGTCGACGACCTCGACGCGACCCTAGACCGGCTGAGCGGGCGCGGCGCGGAACTCGTCGACGAGGTGGTCCAGATCGGCGAGGCGTACCGGCTCTGCTACGTGCGCGGGCCCGAGGGCATCCTCATCGGACTCGCCCAGGAGCTCGGCTGATCGGCTCCCGCTCGGTGCGCCCGGCACCGGAAGCCGCTCACCCGTGCAGCCGAGGCATTGAGTTCAGAAACTGAACTCTCTATCGTGAAGGCATGTCGCGCCACCGCTTCGCCGAGTTCGCCTGCTCCCTCGCCCGATCCCTCGACGTCGTCGGCGACACCTGGACACCGCTGATCCTGCGCGACGTGTTCCTCGGCGTCGACACGTTCAACGACATCGTCCGCGACCTCGGCCTCTCCCGCGCGCTGCTGACCGACCGCCTCGCTCTCCTCGTCCGCGAAGGGGTCCTCGACGAAGTCGAGTACAGCGAGCGCCCGCGACGCGTGCGGTACACGCTGACGGAGAGCGGCCGAGAGCTCGTGCCGATCCTCGTCGCACTGACGCAGTGGGGCGACCGGTGGCGCAGCGGCGGGCAGGCCCCGGTGGAGTTCACCCATGACTGCGGCGCGCCGCTGGAGTCCGGTGTCACCTGCGACGCATGCGGCTCACGGCTCACATCCGAGTCCCTCACCCCACGGCCCGGCCCCGGCGGGCGCGCGGCCCCCGGCACCGTCGTCATCGCGGAGCGCCTGACCCGAGGAAGGACCTGACCATGGACGAGGCGCTGACGGTATGGATCCAGGCCGGCGAGCACGGGGATGCCGGGGCGGCCGGTGCGGCGCTCGCCGACGGCGCCGTGGTCGTCTCGCCCGTGACCGACCAGTTCGTGTTCCGCGGCAGGGACGAGGTCGTGGATCTCCTGCGCGACGTGTTCGAGGTCGTCACCGCGATCCGCTACGTCCGGGTCGAGCGCGTGGACTCCGGGGCCGTGCTCTTCGCCGAGACGTCGGTGGACGGCATCGCCATGAACGAAGCCCAGTTCGTCAACCTCGACGAGGACGGGCTGATCGCGAAAGTGACGCTGTTCATGCGGCCCCTGCGCGCGAGCACCCGCCTGCTGCGGCGGCTCGGGCCACGCGTGGCGCGTCGGCAGGGCAACACCGGCGCGGCCCGCACACTCGCGCTCACCGGAGCGTTCCTCGACTCCGTCGCGACGTCCGGCGACCGCACGTTCGTCCCGATGGCCGCGCCGACGAGCACCCGCCGCGGCTGAATCCGGCACGGGCCGCTCCGGGGAATCGACTCAGCGTCCACTGCCCGGCTCGAACCGTCGGTTCACGACCACCGTTCGAATGCGGCGTCCAGACGCGGGTCGGTGCGCACCCAGACTTCGCCGTCGGCCGCTCCGGCAGGGGTGTCGACTCGTTCGAGACCGAGGAAGGCGATCAGCTTGAGCGCTTCGGCCCGTTCGGCGCGGTCCTGGTCGGCATCGCACGAGTCGAAGAAGACGTGGAACCGGCCGCTCGGGTCCTCGATGCCCGAATCCGCCCAGATCCGAGCGAGTCCCTCGATCGCCGCGGCCTCGGTCGTGAGCGTGGCCGCCCGAGCCGCCCCACGGGTCTCCGGTGGGGCGTCGAGGTCGGCGCGGCCGGAGAACCACTGTCCGAAGTGGTCGAGGCCGCGATACCCGTTCTCGAAGAACAGCATCGCGCTCGGCAGGTAGCGGTTGGCCCTGCCCGCCAGGAGGTACTCGGTCCGAGGCCCGTCCGCCCCTTCGGTGCGGGCGATCACCCCTTCGCCGGGCATGAGCACCAGGCTCTGGCCCGCCGCTTCGTCCTCGATCCGGTAGGTATCGGCGTCGCGACCCCGAAAGTACGTGGAGAACTCCACGTAGGCTTCCTGCGGGTCCGCGACGACCACCTGCCGCAGCTCATCGCCGTCGCCGACCCCGAAGGTGAAATGCTTCGGGCCGGGTGCGTAGGGGCGAGCCATGCGAGTCCTCCACTCGATCGTGTTCCAACGCGACTGGGAAGCCGTCGCGACCTGCTGCGACGACTCCGAGGGCGCCACCGTCCGACCGAGGGGCCGCGCCGAGTGGATGGTGGCGGACTACGGCGCCTGATCGGCGCGCTCGACACGAAAGGCGTCCAGGATCGCGTCGGCGATCAGCTCCGGCATCTCGCCGACCGGTCGGTGCACCCCGAGTTGCGCCTCGATCTCGTCCGCGATCACAGCGGCGAGTTCATCGAAGACCGCGCGCTTGCCCATCGCGTCGTCTTCCTCCGGGCGCACCGGTTCGATCGTGGCCACGTGGCATCACTCCCGCGATTAGACGTTGAAGCGGAACTCCACCACGTCGCCGTCGGACATCACGTAGTCCTTGCCCTCGATGCGGACCTTGCCCGCGGAGCGGGCGGACTGCATGTCGCCGTGGGCCACGAGGTCGTCGTAGGAGACCACCTCGGCCTTGATGAAGCCGCGCTGGAAGTCGGTGTGGATGACCCCGGCCGCCTCGGGCGCGGTCGCGCCCTTCTTGATCGTCCAGGCGCGGGCCTCCTTGGGCCCGGCGGTCAGGTAGGTCTGCAGGCCCAGGGTGGCGAAGCCGACCCGCGCCAGCTGCGCCAGGCCCGACTCGGTCTGGCCCATGGACTCCAGGAGCTCCTGCGCCTCGTCGTCGTCGAGCTCGGCCAGCTCGGCCTCGATCTTGGCGTCCAGGAAGATCGCCTCGGCCGGAGCGACGAGCGCCTGCAGCTTGGCGCGCAGGGCCTCGTCGGCGAGCTCGTCGCTGTCGAGGTTGAACACGTAGATGAACGGCTTGACGGTGAGCAGGCTCAGCTCGCGCAGCCGGTCCAGGTCCACGCCCTCGGCGGCCGACAGCGAGACACCGCCGTCCAGCAGCTCCTGCGCCTCCTGGGCGGCCTTGAGCAGCTCCTGGGAGTCCTTGTCCTTGGCGTTGCGCTTGGCGTCCTTCTCCAGTCGCGGAAGCGCCTTCTCCAGGGTCTGCAGGTCGGCGAGGATCAGCTCGGTGTTGATCGTCTCGATGTCCCGGGAGGCGTCGACGTCGCCGTCGACGTGCGTGACGTCGGCGTCCTCGAAGGCCCGGATGACCTGGCAGATCGCGTCGCTCTCCCGGATGTTGGCCAGGAACTTGTTGCCCAGGCCCTCACCGGTGGAGGCGCCGCGCACGATGCCGGCGATGTCGACGAAGTCGACGGTGGCCGGAAGCACCTTGGCCGATGCGAAGATCTCGGCGAGCTTGGCCAGCCGGGGGTCGGGCACCCCGACCACCCCGACGTTGGGCTCGATGGTGGCGAACGGATAGTTCGCCGCCAGAGCGTCGTTCTTGGTCAGGGCGTTGAAGAGGGTGGACTTGCCGACGTTGGGCAGGCCGACGATCCCGATAGTCAGACTCACAAGGCCAGAGTCTATGCGGACCAACGGGTCGACCGGTCCGTGCAGGTCGGAAAGCGGGACCGATCGTCGAAACGCGCTGCGCAGATGACACTACTCACAGTAGGTTTGAACGACACCGCCGGAGGCCTGGGGCCGAACCCGCGGCGCCCCTGCGGGGTACCGCGCGCACCCCTGGCAGACCCGGTCGACGTACGGCCGCCGGCACGGGAGGGACGTGGCGTCGGCGCAGGCCGACCAAGTCGCGCGAGGACTGAAGCGGGGACCGGAACGCCACGGCGTCCGGCATCCCGGCGGCCCAGGGGGAGTCCGCCGCCCTCGGACCGTGCGGGCGGCAATGGTTCCTTGGGGGGAAGGCAACTGTGGTCACCGACCAACTGCGCGCACTCGTACGGCGCTACCCGCTCATCCGCTTCGCCACGCGGCGCATCCGGGTCCACCTGCCCAGACGGCTGGGCGGCCTGGACCCGGCCCGGGTACCGCCGTGGAGCCGGAGGTTCACCGTGGCACTGCCCCGGCTGGACACGGACACGCGCCGCTGCGGCCCCGACCGTCTCGCCCTGGAACTGTCCGGAGACCTCACCGTGCCCCGGCGGCTGGCCGAGTTCGGGCTCGCGCGGCACGAGCCCGACAGCCTGGCCTGCTTCCTGGCCATGCTCGACCACACCCGCCCGGGCGCCGTCCTGGACATCGGCTCGGGCATCGGGGTGTACGCGGCCCTGGCCGCCGCGCGCTCGCGCAGGCCCGTGTTCGCCTTCGAGCCGACTCCGGAGATCGCCTCGGCCGCACGGGTCGTCTCCGCCACCGCCGAACTGGGGTTCACCGTGGTCGAGCTGGCGCTGAGCAACCACAACGGCACCGCCCACCTGCGTCGCGCCGCGCACAACGACATGTGCAACCGGCTCGTGCGCTCCACGCGGACCGACCTGACCCACGTGGCGGTGGACGTGGCCACGCTGTCGCGGTGGAACGAACGCGCCTCGACGCACCCGACGGTACTGACGATCGACACGGCCGGGACCGAACCCGACGTGGTGTCCGGGGGCCTGGAGGTCCTGCGCCGGTACCGGCCGTGGATGCTGGTGAAGGTCCGCCCGGACCGGGGGGTCGAGGAGCGTCTGATGGCCCTGCTCGAACCCCTGGAGTACACCTGGTACCCGGTGAGGGGGCCCCGGCCCTACGTCGCGGTGTCGGAGATCTCGGGGCGGGCGTCACCGGCCTGGGAGCGGATGTGGATGTTCACCCCCGAGCCCGCCGCGGAACGGTTCTGGTCCTCCGTCGACGCGTGGCGCGAAGCGCTCGACCGCTGCTCCCCCGTCTCCGCGCTCTCCTGAGCCCTCCCCGGACCGGTGGACCGGCCCGGCGGGCGGTCCCGCACCCGGCGTGCGCCGGGCCCGAGGACGGGCCCGGCGCGGCGCCCGGGATACGGTCCGGCCCGCGGCGCGGAGGCGCCGCGGGCCTGGTCAGGTCGGGCCGGGCCGGACCGGGTCAGTCGCCGAGCGCGCCGACCAGCTCCGCCAGCCGCTCCACGTCCGCGGGGTCCTCACCGGAGGCGTAGGTGCGGTCGGAGGTCAGGGCGCTGACCGAGACCGCGCCGTCCCCCAGGAGCGCCGTGCTGTCGGCGTCCTCCCGGTTCTCGGGCACGCACCCCGGTGCGTCCGGTTCGCACACCCGCAGTCCGAGCTCGTAGGCGTCCTCACCGGAGAACTCCGGCACCAGGACGGTCCCCGTCCCCGCCCGCGTCCACCGGACGTCGGGGGCGGCCGCGCCCTCCGGCGAGTGGGGGAAGTTGACGTTGATCATGTAGTCGCTGGTCAACAGGTCCGCTCCGACCAGCCGGGCGACGAGGTCGGTGCTGAACTCCGCGGCCGCCGTGTAGGTCGTCGGCGCCACGGTGAAGTCCTCGTCCAGGCCGGCGCTGACCGCGATCGCGGGAACGCCCGCGGCCTGCGCCGCGAACGCGGCCCCGGCGGTGCCGGAGTTGGCGATCTGGGAGGCCACGTTCGGGCCGGAGTTGACCCCCGACAGCACCAGGTCGGGCGGACCGTCCCACCCCTCCAGCTCGGCGAGCCCGTGGTGGAGGGCGAAGGTGACGGAGTCGACCGGGGTGGCGCTGGGCGAGTCCTCCTCACAGGGCCCCTCGGCGACACAGAGCCCGTGGACCGCGCCGCCGCTCGGGGCGGCGGCGCAGTCCCCCGCGTACTCCTCGGGCAGGCCGGGGTGGGTGCCCAGGCCGAACGAGCCGCGGTGGGAGATCGCGCTGCTCATACTCGACTGGAAGCCCCAGGGGGCGAGGACCACGACGTCGGCGCCGGCCGCGCACAGCGCCGAGCGCAACTCGTACAGCCCCAGGCCGTCCGAGCCGTCCTCCTCGGCGGCGAGCATCGAGTCGTCGTTGGCCAGGAGCACGCGCAGGCCGTCGAGGGGCGCGGCGGGGAAGTCCTCCCCGGCCTCCGAGTCCTGGTCGGGGGCCGGGTCGGCGGAGGGGGCGCAGGCGGTCAGCAGGACCGCGGCCGCCAGGGCGGCCGAGGCGGACAGGCGGGGCAGGGACACGCGCAGGGACATGGTCGGACCTTTCTTGGGGGGTGGGCGGCGTCAGATCCAGCCGTCGAGCGAGGTGAGGAAGCCCGGCAGGTCGTCGCGGTGGACGCAGTGCCCGGCGCCCTGGACCACGCGGACCGTGAATCCGCGTTCGGCGAGCAGGCGTGCGCCGTCGGCGTCGACGGTGAAGCTCGGATCGGCCAGCTGGACCAGGGAGGGCACCACGGGCTCGGCCGGAATCCGGTCCTGGGCCGCGGCCTCGCCGATGACGTCGAAGAAAGCGGTGTCGAAGGCGGCGAACCCGGCCAGCTCCGCCGCGATGTCGGCGTCGCTCCAGCGCGGGTTCATGGCGCGGACGCTCTCGGCGGTGGCCTGCTCGACCATCGACCGCATGGCGCCGGTGGCGGCGGTCGTGGCCGCGCCGAACCGGAAGGCGGGGTCGGAGTACACGGCGCGGGCCGGGGCGAGCTCCTCCACGGCCAGGGACAGCGCGAGGCCGCCCATGGAGTGGCCGATCGCGAGGTCGGCGCCGGTGGGCAGCGTGTCCACCAGGTCCTGGCCCAGCGCGGCCACGGTGTACTCGCCGCGCGGGCTGCGGCCGTGGCCGCGCAGGTCCACACCGATCACGCGGTAGCCGCGGTCGACGAGGTCGGCCTGGACGGCGTGCCAGGTCCCGTGGTCGGACATGGCGCCGTGGACGAGCAGCGCGGTGCGGGGGCCGGTTCCGGCCTCGTAAGTAGTGAGTCGCATGGGAGGTCTCCTGACGAGCGGCCGGCGGGCGCACGGCCTGGGTGGTCGGTCGATCGGGGGCGGTCGGTCGGGGGCGGTCGGTCGGTCGAGGGGGGTCAGCGGACTCCGCGGACGAACACGAGGGCGAGCGCGCCCAGCAGGCCCACCGCCGAGCCCACGAGGAAGAGCGATCCGTAGCCGCCGAGGTGCAGGATGATCGCGGAGGCGATGAACGGGGCGATGATCTGCGGCCCCGCCGCGGCGATGTTGAGCACGCCCATGTCGCGCGCGGCGTCGGCGTCGTCGGGCAGGACCAGCGTGGCCAGGGCGGTGTCCACGGCCATGAAGCAGCCGAACGCGCCGCCGTTGACGATGGCGAAGACGAGCATCCCGGTCCAGGTCGGGGCGAAGTACGGGATGAGCATCGCCAGCGCGGACACGGTGCCCGAGATCAGGGCGAAGAGCCTGCGCCGGTCGAGGCGGTCCGAGAGCGGCCCGCCGATGGCGGTCACCGCGATCGTGCCCACCGCGGTGACCATGGTGAACACGGTGACGGCGGCGGCGGGCTCCATGCCCTCGGGCAGCGCGATGAAGTAGTCGAAGATGTAGAGCTGGAAACCGAGGATGAGGAAGTAGCCGAGGAAGAGCAGCGCCCGCCCGACGAAGACCAGCGCGAAGTCGCGGTGGCCCAGCGCGGACAGGAACCGTCCGAGGGCGGCCGCCGGGCCGGCGGGCGCCGTCGCGGACCGCTCGGGCACCTCGTCGCCGCGGGGGTCGTGCGTGAGCGAGGTCAGCAGGACCGCGACCGCGACGACGAGCCCGCCCAGGAGGATGTAGCCGATCGGGAGCCGGGCGGTGAACAGGGACGCCAGGCCCGTGCCCACGACGCCGGCCAGCGAGAGGGCCACGCCCATGAACGCGGCGGCCGTGCCGCGCCGGCCCAGGGGGACGCGGTCGGGGATGACGGCGGTGAGCGCCGCCTGGTGCAGGTTCATGGCGCCCTGGGCCAGGCACCAGCCGATCACGGTCATCAGCAGGGAGTCGGCGTAGCCCAGGACGAACACGAGGAGGAAGCCGGCCACCGCGCCGCCGAGGATCCACGGGTTGCGGCGCCCCCAGCGCGAGCGGGTGCGGTCGGAGAGCGCGCCGCCGATCGGGTTGAAGACGGTGCCGAAGACGGCGGCGATGCCGGACACCACTCCGAGGTTGGCGACGGCGGCCTGTTCGTCGCCGGGGGTCAGGGCCTGCACCTGCAGGGGCAGCAGGACGGCCCCGATGCCCAGGTAGAAGGCGTAGACGGCGAGGTTGCCCAGTCCCAGCATCGGCATGAGGCGGCGCATGCCGCGCCTGCCCACAGGGGCCGGGTTCTTCGTCTGCTCCGCGTCCGAGAGGGGGGAGGGGTTTTCGGACATCTGGTTCTCCCTGGTGTGAACCCACGAGATCGAGAAATGCCTGTTCAGGCTCCGGTTATGCGATTAAGCTAGGTTAAGCGTTTAACCTTGTCAATACATTGGACATCAGGAGTTCACATCGGGATCGGTCCCGGGCATCGGACTCCTCGACAGGCAGGGCAAGATAGCCGCATGACTTCGATCCGCCCCCGACCCGCGACCATCACCGACATCGCCAAACGCGCGGGAGTGTCCACCGCGACCGTGTCGTACGTGCTCAACGACGCCCCGGGCTCGCGCATCCCGGAGGGCACCAGGACCCGGGTGCGCTCCATCGCCGACGAGCTCGGGTACGTGCCGCACGCGAGCGCGCGGTCGCTGCGCAAGGGGTCCAGCGATCTGGTCCTGTACGTCCAGATGGACGTCGTCCACGGCCCCCTGGCCACGGAGTTCCACCACCACCTCACGCTGCGGCTGCGCGACATGGGGTACACGCTGCTCCAGTACGGCGGCGAGCGGCACCGGGGCGTGAAGGCGGCGCGCACGTGGGCGGCGATGCGCCCCAGTGCCGTCATCGTGGAGCACGAGCGGCTGACCCCGGCCGGGATCGAACTGCTGCACAAGGCGGACATCCAGGTGATCGCGACGGGCGTGGCCGCCGAGGCGGCCAAGGGCACCGGCGTGTCCACGCTCACCATGGACGACGTCGGCGTCGGCGCCCGCGCCGGCGAGCACCTGGTCGGACGCGGGTACCGCGATCTGGCGGCCGTGGTGCCGCGCGGCCACGTGCTCCGCCGGATCGGCGGCCTCCGGCTCCAGGGCTTCCAGGAGGCCGCGGCCCGCGCCGGCGTCGGCGCCACCGTGCGGTCCCTGGACATGGACTGGTCGCCGGAGAGCGCCGCCGAGGTCGTCCGGACGTGGCTGGACGAAGGGCTGCCGGAGGCGGTGTTCGGCTACAACGACGAGTTCAGCGGACTGCTCCTGGGGGCCATGCGGGACGCGCGGGTCCCGGTGCCCGACCGAACCGCCCTGGTGGGGGCGGACGACCTCATGCTCTGCCGGATGCTGCGGCCCCGGCTGACCAGCGTCCGCCTCGAACCCCAGAGCATCGAGGCGACCGCCCAGGAGATCGTCCGGGCGGTCACGGAGCGCACGGAGGTCCACCTGTCCCCGTGGACGCCGGTGCTGGTCCAGCGCGAGACCTGACCGCCCGCGCCGGCACGCTCCCGGGCGCGGCGCCCCGGAGGACGCCGCGCCCGCGGGTGCGCGGCTACGGGAGTTCGATGCGGGCGGTGAGGCGGGTGTCGGCGTAGGAGCGGCCGACCAGGACGTCGTAGCCGCCCGGGACGAACTCCCACTCGTCGGCGTCCTCGGCCCACCGGCGCACGGCGGAGCGGGGCACGGTCACCACCGCTTCGGCGGAGGCGCCCGCCCGCGCGTGCACGGCGGCGAATCCGGCCAGGACGCGCGCGGGCCGGTCGCCCGGTTCCCGCGGGGCCAGGTAGACCTGCACGACCTCGTTCCCCTCGCGCCCCCCGGTGTTGGTCACTCGAACCCGGATCACCGCCAACGCGTCCCCCGGGTCGTCGCCGTCGGCCAGGTCGACCTGGACGGCGTCGTAGCGCCAGCTCGTGTAGGACAGCCCGTGGCCGAAGCAGAAGGCGGGCTCCGCGCCCGCCCGCTCCCAGGCCCGGTAGCCCACGAAGACGCCCTCGGCGTAGTCGAGGGCGCCCTGCTCGGGGGCCACGCCCAGGACCGGCACGTCCTCCTCGCGGGTCGGCCAGGTGGTGGGCAGGCGGCCGGAGGGGTCGCGGCGGCCGAGCAGGACGTCGGCGAGGGCCCCGCCGAGCTCCTGGCCGCCGAACCACGTCAGGAGGACGCCGGCGACATCGTCGCGCCAGGGCATCGTCACCGGGGCGCCGGTGTTGACCACCACCACCGTGCGGTCGTTCACCTCGGCGACCCGCGCGACGAGTTCGTCCTGGCGGCCGGGCAGGGTGAGCGTGCTCCGGTCGAAGCCCTCCGACTCCACGTCGGCCGTGGTGGCGACCACGACGACGGCGACGTCCGCGCCACGGGCGGCGGCGACCGCCTCCTCGATGAGCTCGTCGTCACCGGCCATCGGGCCGCGGTGGGTCAGGGTGAAGCCGATGAACGCGAAGTCGCCCATGCCCAGGTCCTGGTGGGCCTTGGTCACCCGCACGCGGACCTTCTCGCCCTCGGTGAGCGGGACGACGGCCGTCGTGGCGGGCGGGTCGAACATGGCGGCGGCGGGGTCGTCGCCCTCGAAGTCGAGGCCGCCGTCGAAGAGCACCCGCTCGCCCACCGTGAGGCGGTACCGCCCGGCCCCGGTGACGCCGAACACGTGCTCGCCGGAGGTGGTCGGGGTGAAGTCGCCGCTGACCTCGATCCGGTCCAGTTCGGCGTTGGTGACGCCGTCGGGGAGCTCACCGATCCAGCGGGCGGTGCCGTCGGGCAGGGGCTCGGAGGCGAGCGCCCGGCCGTCGGCCGCGTAGAACGTCGCCGTCATGGGCACCTCCACGGCGGGCAGGCTCACCCGGGGGTCGGCGCCGACGGCGTAGGAGAGCTCGACACCGTCGGGCAGCGCCGCGCGCAGGCCCTCCAGGGGGGACACCGTGCGCTCGGCGAACACGCTCGCGCTGCCGCCCCCGCTCGTGCGCGCCTCGGAGGCGGCCAGGCCGATCAGCGCGATCCGGTCCACCGCGCCGGGGTCCACGGGCAGCGCGGCCTCGTTGCGCAGCAGGACGAAGGAGCGGGCGGCGACTTCGCGCGCGAGGACCCGGCCGTCCATGCCGCCGGGGCGGTCCGCCGGGGCGACCACGGGGTCGGCGCCCTCCAGCAGGCCCACCCGGGCGGCCAGGAGCAGGACGCGCCGCGCGAGGGCGTCCACGGCCTCCTCCGGGACCCGGCCGTCGCGGACCGCGTCGAGCAGGTGCTGGCCGTAGACCGTGTTGGGGCCGGGCATGGCCACGTCGAGCCCGGCCAGGCAGTCGCGGACGGTGTCGCGGGCCGCGGTCCAGTCGGAGACGAGGAACCCGTCGAAGCCCCACTCCTCGCGCAGCACGGTGTTGAGCTCGCCGTGCTCGGTCATCGTGGTGCCGTTGACCTTGTTGTAGGCGGACATCACGCCCCAGGGCCGGGCTCCGCGGACGATGCTCTCGAAGGGCGCGAGGTAGATCTCCCGCAGCGTGCGCTCGTCGCACGTCCACCGTGAAGCGGTCGGTCTCGGAGTCGTTGGCGACGAAGTGCTTGACGGTGGTGCCCACTCCGCCGTCCTGGACCCCGAGGACGTAGGCGGTGCCGATCTCGCCGGTGAGGTAGGGGTCCTCGGAGAAGGTCTCGAAGTGGCGCCCGCCCAGCGGCGAGCGGTGCATGTTGACCGCCGGGGCCAACAGGACGTGGACGCCCTTGCGGCGCGCCTCCTGGGCGAGCAGGCGGCCGACGTCGCGGACCAGGTCGCGGTCCCAGGTGGCGGCGATCGCCGTGGGGCTCGGCAGCTGGATGGAGGGGTCGTCAGGGGTCCAGCGCTCGCCGCGCACGCCCACGGGGCCGTCGGACATGACCAGTCGGCCGAGCCCGATGGCGGGGTTGGCGGCGATCGACCACATGGAGTCGCCGGAGAGCAGGCGGACCTTGCCCTCCAGGTCGAGCGCGGCCAGGGCTTCGTCGGCGCGCCGTGCGCGGTCGGCGTCGGTCGGTGCGGTCATGTCTCTCCGTTCGTCGGCAGCCTCGCTGCTGGTTTCCCTACCGATCACTCGGTGAACTCCGAGCTTAAACGAATAACCAACGCATGTGAAGCACGTCGCACCGATGTCCGTTATGGGAGGGCTTCTCCCCCGCCCTGCGTGGCGAGGGGCCCCCGGAACCCGCGAACTGACACCATGGATCGCCATGGACGGCCTCGTACTCGTACTCATGCTCCTGATCGGACTCGCCATCGGCGTGGCCGTGGGCTGGACGCTCGCGCGCGGGCGCGACGCCGAGGCCCGGGCCGACGCGCGCGCCGCCGAAGAGCGCGCGGCCTACGTCGAGGAACAGCTCGCCGACCGCTTCCGCGCCCTCTCGGCCCAGGCCCTGGACCAGACCAACCAGCGCTTCCTCGAACTCGCCGAGGGGCGGCTGCGCGCGGTCAGCGCCGCGGCCGACGGCGACCTCGACGAGCGCCGCCGCGCCGTGGAGCGCATGGTGGAACCGCTGACCGCGACGCTGAACCGCGTGGAGACCCAGCTGCGCGAGGTGGACGCCGGGCGGGCGGCGGCCCACGCCGAGCTGGCCAAGCAGGTCGAGTCCGTGCGCGAGGGCTCAGAACGGCTCCGGGACCAGACCCAGTCCCTGGTCACGGCGCTCCGGCGCCCCGAGGCACGCGGCCGGTGGGGCGAACTCCAGCTGCGCCGGGTGGCGGAGCTGGCGGGGATGAGCGCGCAGTGCGACTTCGACGAGCAGGCCGCGACCCGGGACGGCTCCCAGCGCCCCGACATGGTGGTGCGCCTGGCCGGCGGCAAGAACATCGTCGTGGACTCCAAGGTGCCGCTGGCCGCCTACCTGGACGCGGTCGAGGCGCGGGAGGAGGGCGCCGCCGAGGACCGGCTGCGCGCGCACTCGCGGCAGCTGCGCACGCACGTGGACCAGTTGGCGGCCAAGTCGTACTGGGCCGCGTTCACCCCGGCTCCGGAGTTCGTGGTGCTGTTCATCCCCGGCGAGGCCTTCCTCGCCCCCGCCCTGGAGCACGACCCGGGCCTGCTGGAGCACGCGATGGCCAAGCGGGTGCACATCGCGACCCCCACGACGCTGATCTCCCTGCTCCGCACGGCGCAGTACGCCTGGCAGCAGGAGGCGCTGAGCGAGAACGCCCGGGCGGTGTTCGACCTGGGCAAGCAGCTGCACTCCCGCCTGTCGACCCTGGGCGGCCACGTGGAGGGGCTCGGACGGGCGCTGACGCGCACGGTGAGCGCCTACAACCAGACGGTGGGATCGCTGGAGAACCGGGTACTGGTGACGGCACGGCGGTTCCACGAGATCGGCCTCGTGGACGGTGAACTGGACCGGCCCACCGGGGTGGAGGAACGGCCGCGCACGGCGGCCGCCCCTGAACTGACCGACGTGGACACGAGCTCTGTCGACGATATTCGGTGCGTGGAAAACGGGCTCAATGGATCGACCCAAAACCCCGAAGTCGAAGACGCTCACGGACGGTGACGCACCCCCGGCACGGGGCCCGTGTGGGCGCACTGACCGATTTCCACCAGAACCTCGGTGCCCCATCCTGGTGTCCAAGGGTGAGGAGGGGGTGTTCGGCGCGGAAGGTGTCAAGTAGCCGAAATGACGACACGATCCCCGGAAAAGACCCGGGAACTTCACCAGAAGTGACACACTAAACACTGTGAGTAACAAACTTGGGAGGCGTACGGTCGTGCCTCAGCGCAAGACGGACGGTCCGGAACCCGGACGCGCCCCGTACTTCGTGCGAACGCAGGACCGCGGCCACAACGGACCAGCCGCTGGACAGCCGACGCGCCCCGACGCGCGTTCGCAGGCACCCCAGGGAGTACAGGGGCCGCGCCCGACCCCGACCCCCTGGCGGCCACCCCGGTTGACCGGCCGCGGCGGCATACTGCTCATCATCATCAGCAGCTTCGGCGGGACGATGGTCGCGCACTGGACGGAGACCTCCGCGCCGCCGGGCGTGGTGTTCACCCTGGCCTGCCTGCTGACCGCGGTACTGGTGCGCCCGAGCGACCTGCTGTCACTGTCGGTGAGCCCGCCGATCGCGTTCTTCGCCTCCGTGGTCGCCGCCGAGGCCGTGCTCGCCCTGGGCAACGAGGGGTTCGCGCGCGTGCTGCTGCTGGGGCTGGCGTCCCGCCTCGCCGAGGTGGCTCCGTGGCTGTTCCTGGGGACCGCGCTGGTCCTGGTGGTCAGCGTGTTCCGCGGACTGCCCGGCAACATCCGCGAACTGGGCGACGAGCTCAACGGCCGCAAGTAGCGGGCGAGCGCCACCGGCACCGCTCCCGGAGCGTGCCCGGCGGATCCTCACCCTGCCGTGCGAGGCCCCGGCCGCCCCGACGCGCCCGCGGCGGCCTCCCCCGCCGCCGGACCGCTCACGCGCGCGGACCTCAAAAGGGCGTCTCCCCGTCCTCGGAGGTCTCACCACGGCGCTCGTCCATGGCCGCGGCCATCGTGGCGCGGGCCCCCTCCAGCCACTGTTCACACGTCTTGGCCAGCTCCTCGCCGCGCTCCCACAGGGCAAGGGAGTCCTTGAGGCTGAGGCCGCCGGACTCCAGCCGGCGCACGACGTCGGTCAGCTCCTCCCTGCACTCCTCATAGCTCTGCTTCGGTTCGGCTGCGCCCTTGTCGGCCATGTCTGCTCCGTCTTACGTCGATGGGTGGGTGCGTGGATGTCCCGGGCCGAGCCCGGGGCGGTGCCGGTGTCCGGCGTCCCGGCGGCGGCACGCCCGGCCACTACCGCTCGGTCTCCCCGGCGGGTGCGTCGTCGGCGTCCTCGTCGGTGGTGGTGGTGGTGTCCGCGGTGTCGTCGGTGGCGGCGTCATCCGTGCCGTCCCCGGCGTGGCGGGCGTCGCCGTCGGCGAGGTGCACGTCCGCCACGGTCGCGGTCAAACTGTCCTCGGTGAAGCGGATCCGCAGGTCCTCCCCCACCGCGGGCTCGGCGGCCGAGCGCACCACCGACCCGTCCTGGCGCTGCACGATGGCGTAGCCGCGCGCCAGTGTGGTGGCGGGGGACAGCGCGTGCAGGCGGGCCCGGGTGTGGACGAGCCCGTCGGCCGAGCGGTCCAGCGCCACGGTCAGGCTGCGCCGTGCCCGGTCGCGCAGGTCCACGACCTGCTCGGTGAGCCGGTCGATCTCGCGGACCGGGTCGGCCAGCGCCGGGCGCGAGCGCATGCCCCGCAGCCAGGACAGCTCCCGGTCCACCGCGCCCTGGAGCACGCGCCGGGCCCGGTCGCGGAGCTGGCGGATCAGCTCCGTCTGCTCGCCCACGTCGGGGATGGTCTTCTTGGCCGCGTCCGTGGGGGTGGAGGCGCGCACGTCGGCGACGTAGTCCAGCAGAGGCGCGTCCTGCTCGTGGCCGATGGCGCTCACCACGGGCGTTCCCGCCTCCGACACGGCTCTGACCAGGGCCTCGTCGGAGAAGGGCAGCAGGTCCTCCAGGGAACCGCCGCCGCGCGCGATGATGATGACGTCCACCTCCGGGCGCGCGTCGAGCTCCTTGAGCGCCTCCATCACCTCGCGCACGGCGCGGTCGCCCTGCACGGCGACGGGGCGCACCTCGAACCGCACGGCGGGCCAGCGGCGGCGCCCGTTCTCCAGGACGTCGCGCTCGGCGGCGGAGTCGCGGCCGCAGACCAGGCCGACCGTGGAGGGCAGGAAGGGCAGCGGACGCTTGCGCGCGGCCTCGAACAGGCCCTCGGCGGACAGGGTGCGGCGCAGCTGCTCCAGGCGGGCCAGGAGCTCGCCCAGGCCCACGTGGCGGATCTCCAGCGCGCGCAGCGAGAACGTCCCGCGCACCTCGTAGAAGTCGGGTTTGGCGTGCACGACCACACGGGCGCCGGCCTCGGGCGGCGGGCTCTGCGCGTCCAGCACCGAGGTCTGGCAGACCACGCGCACGGACACGTTGGCCACGGGGTCGCGCAGCGTGATGTAGGCCATCCGGCCGCGCCGGTTGAGCTCGGCGATCTGGCCCTCGACCCAGATCCGGCCGAGGCGGCCGATCCACTGGCCGACGGCGTTGAGGACGACTCTGACCGGTTGCGGCGCCTCGGCGGAACTCTCCATGCCCATGACACCCGAGCCTAGGCCAGGGGTACGACAGCCCTGCTCATCCCCCGCCCCGCGTGCCCGAGGGCCGTCGCCGCCGGGGAGGCGGGGGGCGGCCGGGATCAGGCCTGCGCGTCGCCTCCGGCGGAGATCTCGTTGCCGGTGCCGACGTCGATGATGGAGGGCTCGCCGGTGGCGTGGTGGACGGTGTTGTCGGCCCCCACGACGTTGATGGTCTCGGCGCTGCCGACGTGCACGGTCATGTCGCTGCCCAGGACGTTCACGCGCTCGCAGGAGCCGTTGAGGACGACCTCGCCCGCGTTGGCGGTCACGTTGACCGTGCGGCCCTCGCAGTCCTCGGTCACGGTGCCGTCGGCGCTGGCGATGGTGAGCGAACCGTCCCCGTCCACGCTCACGGCCGGGTTGCCCTCAGAGTCGACGGAGACCTCGCCGTCGCCGTTGCCGACGCTGACGCCGTCCTCGTCCACGGACACCGATCCGTCGCCCCAGGGCAGGTCGACCGAGCAGCCGGTCACCCAGAACGCGGCGGCCAGAACGGCGGCGGCCAGAGGTCGCTTCATCATGTGGAGCCCTTCGCACGAGGGGCGCGCGGTACGCCCCGTCAGCAGGGTAGACGCGTGGAACCGCCGCGAGGTTCCCGCACGCGCCCCACCTCCGGCGGAGCCGGGCCGCCATGGGGGCCGCGCGGGCGCGCCGCGCGCGATCGCCGAGGCCTGACACACGTCGAGCCCTCCGCCGGACGCGGTCCGGAAGAGGGCTCGGTGTGTCGGCGGGGCCGGTCTACTCGCCGGACTCCAGCTTCGCGATGCGGTTGTCGTACATCTTGACGAACTCGGGGCGCCCCTGGTGGGCGACCTCGTAGGCGCGCAGGTCGCGGACCTGCTCGATGGTGAGCTTGCGCAGCCGGGCGCGGACCGACGGCAGCGTCAGGGCGTCGTAGGTGGGCACGGCCAGGTCCTCGGCCGCGGGGGCGGCGCCCTTGCGCACCTTGTCGAACACCTCGTCGCTGGCGACCTCGGTGTGGGCCTCGGCCACGGCGAGCTCCTCGGCGATCGCCGCGCCGTCCTTCTCGACGTTCACCGCGAGGGCGGGCTCGACGGCCTCGTCCGGGGCCTCGACGACCTCGGCGGCCTCGACCGCCTCGGCGTTGGCGTCCGACTCCTCGTCGACGGCGGCCTCGGTGGAGGCCTTCTCCGCGGAGGCGTCCTCGGTCTGGGCCTTGTCGTCCTCGGCCGCCGGCTCGGCGGCCTCGACGGCCTCGTCCTTCTTCTCGTCCTTCTTCTCGGCGTCCTCCGCCGCGGCCGACTCGCCGGGGGCCTCGCCGGCGGCCTTCTCGGGGGTCTCGGCGGGGGACTCGACCGTCTCGGCCGTGGTCTCGGACGCGGTGTCCTCGTCCTTGGTGGCGGAAACGGTGGCTGTGACCGGCTCCTTTCGGCCGAAGATGCCCTGGACCAGGGTCTTCAGCTTCGTGGCGATCGTCGGATTCGACATAGGACGGGGGCTCCTGATGATCTCGGCGGTTGGGCCAGCGGCGCGCGTCCAGCAAACCAGGCAAGGCCGAGTTGAGGGCGAACCGCCTATAACAGATGTGATGGTGAACCAGGATAGAGGAGGGAGGAACACCATGAGCGGGCGATAAGTGAACGATTTCGCCACGTCGAAGCGGAACCGCATACCCCCCGTCACACTACCGTTACCCTGACCGTCGATCCGCCCGGTTTGCCCACTTCAATGCGCTCACTCACACTCGGACACCAGACCGTTCACGGCACCTAGGATGTAACACATGACTGCGACGACGACTGCGACGAACCAACGCCGTGTGCTACTCGCCAACCCCCGGGGCTACTGCGCCGGTGTCGACCGTGCGGTCATCACCGTCGAGAAGGCCCTGGAGCAGTACGGCGCGCCGATCTACGTGCGCAAGCAGATCGTGCACAACACCCACGTGGTGCGCACCCTGGAGGAACGCGGGGCGATCTTCGTCGAGGAGACCGAGGAGGTGCCCGAGGGCGCCATCGTCGTCTTCTCCGCCCACGGGGTCTCCCCCGCCGTGCACGAACAGGCCGAACGGCGACAGCTCAAGACCATCGACGCCACCTGCCCGCTCGTGACCAAGGTGCACAAGGAAGCCAAGCGCTTCGCCTCCGAGGACCGGGACATCATCCTCATCGGCCACATCGGCCACGAGGAGGTCGAGGGCACCAGCGGTGAGGCTCCCGATCACATCCAGATCGTCGAGAGCCCCGACGAGGTGCACAAGGTCGAGGTCCGCGACCCCGACAACGTCTCCTGGCTCTCCCAGACCACGCTCTCGGTGGACGAGACCACCCAGACCGTGGACGCCCTGCGCCAGAAGTTCCCGAACCTGCTCGACCCGCCCAGCGACGACATCTGCTACGCCACGTCCAACCGCCAGGACGCGGTCAAGGCGATGGCGCCGGAGTGCGAACTGGTCATCGTGGTCGGCTCCGACAACTCCTCCAACTCCGTCCGCCTGGTGGAGGTCGCGCTGGACGCCGGCGCCGACGCCGCCCACCTGATCGACAACGCCTCCCTCATGGAGGACGCCTGGTTGGAGGGCGTGACCACGGTCGGCGTGACCAGCGGCGCGTCCGTGCCCGACATCCTGGTCCGCGAGCTGCTCGACAAGCTGGCCGCGCACGGCTACGGCTCCGTCAGCCCGGTCACCACCGCCGACGAGACCCTGACCTTCTCGCTGCCCAAGGAACTGCGCCGCGACCTGCGCGCTGAGTAGCACCCGCCTGTGATGAGACGAGGGACCCGCGCCGAGCGCGGGTCCCTCGTCTCGTGCCGTCCGGGGTGCTGTGCCGTCCGGGGTACTCGGGCGCCGCCCGTCCCGGCGGGGCGCCCGGCCCGGTCACTCGGCGGCGGTCTCCGTCTCGTCGGTCTCGTCCGCCTCGTCCGTGCCGTCCGTCTCCAGGCCCTCGGCCAGATGCGCGAGCTCGTCCACGTCGGCGCTGCCGGCCACCACCAGGGTCACCCCGTCGCCCTCCAGGACCAGGGCGCCCCAGTCATCGGACTCGTAGTGCCGCCACTCCCGGCCGCCCACGGCCACCGTGCCGACCGGCTGCGCGTCGTCGACGCTCTCGGCGATCACGGAGGCGGCGTCGCCGTCGCTCTGGACGAGCCGGGCGTGGCTGTCCGCGGCCGTGGCGAAGCCCACGCTCCACCGCACGGGACCGGTCACGTCGAGGGTGGAGCTGGTGGGCGTCCAGCCCTGTTCGACGAGGTCCTCGGCGGGCACGGTCACCGGGTAGTCGGCCGACTCGCGCAGGACGTCGACGTCGGGACGGTAGTCCACGGAGGGGATGTGCTCGCCACTGCGCGCGGAGACCACGAACGCCATGGCCAGCAGGATCACGACGAGGACCCCGAGGGAGATGGCGTAGTTCTTGAAGGTGGCGTTGGACCGGCTGTACTCACTCATGTCGCTTCCCAGCTTGCCCCAGGTCCGGGACCCCTCTGATCCGGGGTGCCGCTACCGGCGCCCCGGCACGCCCGGTGCTCGGCGCCCGGAGCCTCAGAACCGGCGCTCGAACTGGGAGAGCAGCGCCGTGATGTCGTCGGCGAGCTTGCGCGCGTCGGCGTCGTCGCGCCGCACCACCTCGGCCACGGCCAGGAGCATGGCGCCACTCACCACGATGAGCAGCGCCTCGTCCACGGGCTCGTCCGCCTTGCGGAACAGGGCCACGTTGCGGTCGCTCCACTGGGTGAGCCGGGCGCGGAGCTGGTAGTCGAAACCGGGAGGGCCGTCGCCGCTGAAGAACAGCCGCGCGGTGTCGCGCTCCTCGATACTGCCGAGCAGGTACGCGCGCGCGGCGATGTTCATCAGCCGTGTGGGATCGCTCTCACCCTCGGCCCGCGCGTCCACGACCGCCTGGTGGGTGCGCTCCTGCTGGCGCTGCTGGAACTCCTCGTACAGCGCCAGGTAGAGGTCGGCCTTGCCGGTGAAGTGGTGGTAGAGGCTGCCGACGCTCGCCCCGGCGACGGAGACGACCTCGCTCACGCCCGCCTTGGCGAAGCCCACGGTGCGGAACACCTGCGCGGCCGACCTGAGCAGAGCACTGCGTGTGGCGGCTCCGCGCGGCGAGACCCGCACGGCCTTCTCCGGCCTGTCCGTCTTGTCCACTGTCACGCCCTCACTCCCGTCCGGGTCAGGCCAGCGTAGACCGTGACCGCCTCCGTGCGCGGACCGGCCGGGGCCGGACGGGGGTGTGACACCTCCGCGACCCGTGTCAGTCGGAGAACACGTCGGGTGACTACCCTAAGAGGTGCATCCCCGCCCTGATCCCTGATGGAAGGTGTCACCTCCATGTCGCAGTCCGCGAGCTCCACCGCGCAGTCCTCGGTGCCCGACAGAAACCTCGCGTTGGAGCTGGTCCGCGTCACCGAGACCGCGGCGCTCGCCGCGGCGCGCTGGGTCGGCAAGGGCGACAAGATCGGCGCCGACGGGGCGGCCGTGCGCGGTATGCGGCACATGATCAGCACCGTGTCGATGAACGGCACCGTGGTGATCGGCGAGGGCGAGAAGGACAACGCCCCGATGCTCTACAACGGCGAGACCGTGGGCGACGGCGGGGGCCAGGGCTGGGACGTGGCCGTCGACCCGATCGACGGCACCACGCTGACCGCCATGGGCATGCCCAACGCGATCGCCGTCATCGCGATGAGCCCGCGCAACACGATGTTCGACCCCTCCGCGGTCTTCTACATGGAGAAGCTCGCCGCGGGCCCCGAGGCCGCCGACGTCGTGGACATCGCCGCGCCGGTCGCCGACAACATCCGGGCGGTGGCCCGCGCCAAGGGCAAGTCCCCGCAGGACGTCACGGTCGTCATCCTGGACCGGCCCCGCCACAAGCAGCTCGTGCAGGACGTGCGCGACGCGGGCGCCCGGATCAAGTTCATCAGCGACGGCGACGTGGCGGGCGCGATCATGGCCGCCCGCCCGGAGACCGGCGTGGACCTGCTGCTGGGCATCGGCGGCACCCCGGAGGGCATCATCACCGCCTGCGCGATGAAGTGCCTGGGCGGCGTCATCCAGGGGCGGCTGTGGCCCAAGGACGAGGACGAGCGCGCCAAGGCCATCGCGGCCGGCCACGACCTGGGCCGCGTGCTGCACACCGACGACCTGGTCTCGTCCGACGACGTGTTCTTCGCCGCGACCGGCATCACCGACGGTGAGCTGGTCGGGGGCGTGCGCTACGAGGCGTCGCGGGTGATCACCGACTCCCTCGTCATGCGCGGTCGCAGCGGCACCGTCCGCGAGGTGCGCAGCGAGCACCGCGTGAGCAAGCTCTCGGCCTACAGCGGCGTGGACCTGACCTCCGCTCCCTGACCGGACGCTTGCCGGATCGGTCCGCACAACCGGTTCCGGAAGCGAACCACACCGGGGTGACCCTGCATCAGAACCCACGTTGACCCCGCGCCCAGGCGCGTTGACCGCGCCCACGCGCACAGTGATTCCCCGTCGGAGGCATGATGTCCTACCCAGATCCCCCACAGCAGCCCCAGTGGCAGCCACAGCAGCCCGGGCAGCCTGGGCAGGGTTACCCCGCTCCGTACGGCGGCGCCCCGGGACAGCAGCAGCCGGCGTACCCGCAGCACGGCGCCCCCGCCGGCGGTATGCCCGGCGGCGGTATGCCCGGCGGCCCTCCCGGCGGCCCGCCCTACGGGGGCCAGTACGCGGGCGGCCAGATGCCGCCCTCCGGCGGTGGCCGCCGTAACCGCTGGCTGATCCCGACCGCCGCGGGCGTGGCCGTCGTGGTCATGGCGGGCACCGTCTGGGCGACGGTGTCGCTGGTGGACTTCGGCGGGCCGCAGCCCGAGACCGTCCTGCCCGGCAACTCGATCGCGTTCGGCAAGCTGGACCTGTCCATCGACGGATCCCAGGCCATCGACCTGCTCCGGTTCGTGGACCAGCTGCCCCAGGAGATGCTCGACGAGATGGGCGAGCCCGACGGCGACACCTCCACGATGATGGCGGAGGGCTTCGTCGAGGCCTTCCCCGAGGCGAACCAGTCCGACGTGGAGGAGTGGATCGGCCAGGGCGTCGGCGGCTCGGTGTGGCCGACCACGGACGAGGAGGCCTCCGAGGGCCAGGGCGTCTCCGGCGCGATCGCGCTCTCGGTCACCGACGAGGCGCTCGCCGAGGAGGAACTCGGCGCCCTCGCGAGCCAGCGCGACGACCTCGCCTTCGAGGTCGTGGACGACTTCGCGCTGCTGTCGTTCAACGAGGCCGCGATCGCCGACCTGAACCGCCAGATCGAGGCGCACGGCCCCCTGGACGGCAACGACACCTTCTCCGGTGACCTGTCCGACGTGCCCGGCGGCAGTGTGTCGGTCGGCTGGCTGGACCTGGGCGGCCTGATGGAGATCGAGGAGTTCGCGCAGGAGGTCGCCTCGGAGCTGCCCAGCGAGACCGGCGCGGTGTCGGGACGGGCGACCGCGTCCGTGCGGATCGACGGCGACTTCCTCGAAGCGCGGATGGACGTGTTCGGCTTCGAGGCGGACCAGGAGGATCTGTCCTGGCTGGCGCAGGAGCCCGGAGCGAGCGTGACCGCGATGGGCGGCCTGTCCGACGACACCGTCGTGGCACTCGGCGGCGCCGGGCTGGACCAGGCCGCCACCAGCGCCTACGAGGACGGGGTCCCCTTCCTCAGCAGCGGTGAGCAGACCGAGATGGAGCGCTCGTTCAACTCCATGGGCCTGCCGATCCCGGAGAGCTTCGGCGGCCTGCTGGGCACGTCGACGGCCTACGGCTTCACCGATGTGGACCTGGGGTCCATGTTCGGCGGCCCCACGTACTACCGGGGTTTCGCGGACTCCTCAGCGGCCGACGGGGACGTCACCTACGAGTACCGCGCGGTCGGCGGCGACGAGCAGGTGCTGAGCGACTTCGTCGCGGAGATCGCCGGCCCCTACTCCGACCCGCTCCCCGACGTGCGCACCGACGGCGACGCCGTGGTGGTCGCGAACGGCACGACGGGCACCGGCCGTCTGGCCGACGACGAGGTGTTCCAGCAGACCATGCAGGAGCTGGACGACGCGGTGCTGGCCGGATACGTCGACCTGCGCCAGGTCATGCCGGCCGGCGAGGTCGCGGCCCCGGAGGAGTGGGGCGCCGTGGGCGTGGCGCTGAGCGTCACCGACGACGGCGAGCGCGCGAGCTTCGAGCTGCGCTGGGCGCCCAGCGGCGGCGAGTAGTCCGCACACACGACGGCGGTGGCGCGGGAGGTCTCCTCCCGCGCCACCGCCGTTTTCGGTGCCGGTGTCAGTGCCTGTGCCGGAGCCGGCTCAGCTGACGACGCGGCGTCGCATCTGGAAGCCCGCCAGGAACCACATCAGGACGATGAAGGCCAGCAGCACGCCGACGTGGACCAGCGCCGTCCCGGGCGCCAGACCGCCGAAGACCACCCCGCGGATCAGTTCCACGGCGTGGTAGAGCGGGTTGACCATGGCCGCCGACTGCACCCAGTCGGGCAGCTCGGTGAGCGGGAAGAAGGTCCCCGCCACGAGGAACAGCGGGGTGAACAGGCCGCTGAAGACGTAGTCCATCGACCGCACCGACGTGATGACCGCCGAGATCCAGATGCCGAAGAGCGCGAAGGCGAAACCCGCCAGGAACGCGATGAACGGCACCAGCAGCATGCCCGGCCCCGGCCGCAACCCGAACCCGATGGCGACGAGCAACGGAACGCAGCCGTAGACGCCGGAGCGCATGGCCAGCCACAGCGCCTCGCCGGTGACCAGTTCGCGCACGTCGATCGGAGTGGCGAGGATGCCCTCGTAGGTATGCAGGAAGCGGCGCTTGATGAAGGTGTTGATGACGGCGGGCATCATCGACTGGAACATGACCGACACCGCCACGATGCCGGTGCCGAGGAAGTCGATGTAGCTGAAGCCGGCGAGGGTGCCGATGAGGGCGCCCATCCCGAAGCCGAAGCACAGCAGGTACAGCGTCGGCTCGACGACGGCGGCGAAGGTGGTCGCCCGCCACGACTGGCCGTACAGGATCCACTCGCGCGCGACCACGCCCATGACGGCGTCGGCCTCGAACCGCCCCGGACGCGCGTGGATCTCCGGCCGGGCGTCCTCCCTGGTCTGTCGAAGCGTCATTCCACACTCTCCCCGGTCAGGGTCACGAACACGTCCTCGAGGTTGCTGGCGCGCCGCAGCGGCGTGTCCAGCCGGTCCCGCAGGGACTCGGGCAGTTCCTCGGCGCGCAGGACCGACACGGTGGTGCCGGTGCGCCGGGTGGTGAAGCCGTGGTCGCGGATGAGGGTTTCGAGGGCGTCGATGCCGTCGTCCCCCGGCTCGTACTCCTCCACGGTCGCCCCCGCGTACTTGGCGACGAGGTCGGCGGGGGTGCCGCGTTCCACGACCCGGCCCGCGGCCATGAGGGCCACCTCGTCGGAGAGGCGCTCGGCCTCCTCGATGTAGTGCGTGGACATCAGGACGGTGACGCCCTCGGCGCGCAGGGCGTTGATGACGCCCCACAGGTCCTGGCGGACCTGCGGGTCCAGACCGACGGTGGGCTCGTCCATGAGGACGAGTTCGGGCCGGTGCAGGAGGGCGCGGACGATCAGCAGCCGGCGGCGCATGCCGCCGGAGAGGTCGTCGACGAGGGTGTCGCCCCGGTCGCCGAGCTGGGCCAGGCGCATGGCGCGGGCGATGGCCTCGCGGCGCCGGCGGCGGGGAACGCGGTAGAGGAAGGAGAACATCCTCAGGTTCTGCTCGACGGTGAGTTCCTCGTCGAGGTTGTCGTGCTGGGGGACGACGCCCATGCGGGCGCGCGCCCACTTCGACTCGGCGGGGATCTCGTGGCCCAGGATGCGGATCTCGCCCTCGTCGGCCAGGCTCTGGGCCGTCAGCATCTTCATCGTGGTGGACTTGCCGGCGCCGTTGGGCCCGAGCAGGCCGAGGACGACGCCCTGCGGGACGTCCAGGTCCAGGCCGTCGACCGCGGTCAGGGAACCGAAGCGCTTGACGACGCCGCGTAGCAGGAGCGCGGGTACGGCGCTGGAGTCGCTGGGGCCCATGGATGCGCTCCCAGGCACACTCCGGCCCGGATCAGATGTGGTCATGAGGCCACGGTGGCAAATTCGCAGGGGAATATCCAGCGAGTTTTCCGCCCGCGGGCGGGCGTGCGCGGGACGCCGGGCCCGTGCCCGCACCGGGCGGGCCGTAGGCCGGGGGCGGCGCCCCGGTCCACCACCGTTCGGGCTCGGGGGCGCCCCGGAGAAAATTCGTTGCGCGGGGATCGGCCCACTTCCTAGGATCGGCCGCACCACGACCACCCGCCCGGGACCGCCACCGCCGACCGGGCTCCCAGGAGGCTGTTCATGACCCGGATCGCGCCGAGCGCGCTTCACCACCGTGCGGGCGTCGTCCGCTCCCGGCCGCTCACCACGGCCCCCTGACGCCGGACCCACCGCACCGTCGAGAACCGCTCGGCCTGCTCCTGCTGCCTGATTCCGATGTCCAGCAAGGAGTTCCCGGGTGTCCACCACCGAACCCAGCCCTGTCCTGCGTACCTCCACCTTCACGTGTGTGCGCTGCGGCCTGACCACCTCCGTCCTCGACCCCGAGGGCACACGTCGCGACCACTGCCCCAGCTGCCTGAGTTCACGCCACGTCCTCGACCGGCTCGGGGGCGGCCCCGCCGACTGCGGCGGCCGCATGGTCCCGATCTCCATCGCCGTCCCGCGCGGCGGCGCGTGGCGCCTCATCCACCGCTGCGCCATGTGCGACGAGCTGTCGGAGAGCGCCGTGTCCACGGACGACAACCACCTCGTCCTGATGCGCCTCGCCGTCCGCCCGCTCGCCGATCCGCCCTTCCCGTTCGACCTGTTCGGGCAGGTGTGAGCATGGGACGACGCAACACGCGCGGCCGACGGCGCACCCAGCGGCCGAAGACCGTCCTGCACGCCCACGGCGAGGCCGGCCGGTCGGGATCGTTCCGCTGCGTGCGGTGCCGGCTGGAGATCCCCGCCGCCGCGCCGGGGACCGCGCACCGCAACCACTGCCCGACCTGCCTGGCCAGCCTGCACGTGGACCGCCGGATCCCCGGTGACCGCGCCGCGGACTGCCGGGGCCGCATGGACGCGGTGAGCATCGCGGCACGCCCGGACGGCGAGTGGATGATCGTCCACCGCTGTACGCGCTGCGGCGGTCTCAGCGCCAACCGGGTCGCGGGCGACGACAACGTCCGGGCGCTGGTGCGGATGGCGGTCCGCCCGCTGGCCGCCTCCCGCCCCTCGGCGAGCTCCGTGGCCCGGCGGGTCCTGATCGATCTCTGAGCCGCGGGTGGGCCCGGGCCCCCGGGCCCGCCCGTCGCCCACCATCGTTCGGGGGCGCTGCGCGGGGGACGGACTACCGCCCTCAACCGAGGGCCTACGGCCGCAGCCCCGACCGGCCCCGCGCCCACCCGGAGGGGACGCGCGGGAGGGGGCGGTTGCTCTAGTGTGGTCCGACGTGAGTGAGGAACCGTCCCCCGCCAGGCTCCGTGCCTCCGACTCCGACCGCGAACGGGTCCTGAAGGTGCTGCGCGACGCCACCGCCGACGGCCGTCTGGACCTGGACGAGTTCGAGGAGCGGTCCGCACTCGTGCAGGAGGCCAGGACCCTGGGCGAGCTGCCCGGCGTGACCGCCGACCTCGTCCCCGCCGACCGGCAGCCCATCCGGCTCGACCCCCAGCCCGTGATCGGGCTGTTCTCGCGTGTGGCCCGCCGCGGCCGGTGGGTGGCCATGCCCGGTGAGATGATCGCGGCCGTGTTCGGCCGCGTCGACGTGGACATGCGCGAGGCCCTCCTGCTGCGCAACCACCACAGGGTCGTCGTCCACGCGTTCCTCGGACGGGTCGAGATCGACGTCCCCGAGGGTGTCGAGGTCAGGATGACCGGCTGGAGCTTCCTCGGCCGGCGCTCCACCAACGCTCAGCGGTCCGAACTGCCCACGCCGCCCGTCGTGGAGATCGACGGCTTCAGCGTGTTCGGGGTCGTGCGCGTACGCGCGCCCCGCCGACGGCGTTTCCTGGGCCTGGTGCGGCGCCGCCCCCAGCGCGGCATCACCTCCTGATCACGACCGCCCCCACCTGCACGGATGTCAACATGACACGCGCAACACCCCCAACTCAGGGTGAGTGGCTCCGTGCTTCTGTGCGTCTGGCAGGCTTGTCTCACAGGATTTCCCAGGAGAGGTAACGGGATCTCGGCCCTGAAGGGCCGGGCTTTCAGCCTGTGTGGTTGAGAGCCGCCGTTACCAGCACCAGCCATCACCCATGAGGAGGTGACCTCGATGGCTACGTTCCGCACAGGACAGAAGACCCACCAGGCCGTGCTTCCTCAGCGGCCTGCTCTGGAATCCGCGCCAGCAGACACCCCAAGGATCAGGGACGAAACGGGGAGCGGACACCGCAGCGGTAACAGATCTGCGGTACCCGGTGCGGAACATGTGCGAGGGGAGACCGGTACCGCCCCACCTGGCGGTTCCGGCGTCACTCCCGAGCCCTGCGGGGCCGGGGAGAAGGGCCGTGAGGCCCACACCAGAGAGAGCGACCCGTGTGTGTTCGTACTCGACAAGCACGGCACCCCGTTGCAGCCCTGCCACCCGGCCAGGGCCCGCAAGCTCCTCGCCAAGGGCCGGGCGGTGGTACACCGGCACACCCCGCTCGTGATCCGCCTCAAAGACCGCACGATCGAAGACTCCGAGGTGGACGGTGTCGAACTGGGAATCGACCCCGGATCGAAGCACACCGGCATCGCCGTGTTCACCCACCAGGCAGGGCAACGCCGGGGCCGGTACACGATCCAGCTCGACCACCGGGGCGCGACCATCCGCAGGAAGCTCGCCCAGCGGTCCGGCTATCGTCGGCGCCGCCGCACCTCGAACCTGCGCTACCGGCCGCCCCGGTTCGAGAACCGGGCCAGGCCCCGCGGCTGGCTTCCCCCATCGCTCCAGCACCGAGTGGACACCACAACCTCATGGGTCGACCGGCTCACCGGGTGGGCACCCGTCGGGGCGGTGCATGTGGAGCGGGTGGCGTTCGACACCCACGCCCTGTCCGTCGACGGGCCCCTCGAAGGTGTGGGCTACCAACAGGGGACCCAGCACGGCTACGAGGTGCGCGAGTACCTGCTGGCCAAGTTCGGCCGTGCCTGCGTCTACTGCGGAGTGATGAACACTCCGCTCAATATCGACCATGTCCGCCCCCGCTCCCGGGGTGGAACTGACAGGGTGTCCAACCTGGTGCTGGCGTGTGTGCCCTGCAACCAGGCCAAGGCCGACCGGCCGGTCGAGGGGTTCGCCCCCAAGGCCGCCACGCGGGTACTGGCCCGAGCCAAGGCTCCGCTACGGGACGCCGCCGCGGTCAACGCCACCCGGTGGTCGCTATGGTGCGCCCTCGATGCCCGCCTGCCCACCCATGTCGGCTCGGGCGGGCGCACCAAGTGGAACCGCACCCGCAACCAGTTACCCAAGTCGCACACGCTGGACGCTCTGTGCGTGGGCAAGCTGGACACCGTCACCCAGACCATCCGCACGATTCTGGTGGCCGGGTGCTCCGGGCGCGGGACCTATGCCCGGACCCGCCCCGACAAGTACGGCTTCCCCCGGTTGCGGCTGCCGCGAACCAAACGGTTCTTCGGGTTCGCCACCGGCGACCTGGTCCGTGCCGTCGTTCCCAAGGGGAAGAAGGCCGGGACCCACACCGGGCGAGTCGCGGTACGCGCCTCAGGAAGCTTCAACATCACCACCGCCCACGGCACCGTCCGGGACGTCAACCACAAGCACGTCCAGCTACTGCAGCGTGCGGACGGCTACGCCTACACCACACAGAAGGAGGACGGGGCTTCCTCTCCCGCCTGAAAGCGGGGGTATCCGCCCCAAGTACAGATGAGTGAGTTCCGTATCGAGCACGACTCGATGGGTGAGGTCAAGGTTCCCGCCGAGGCCAAGTGGCGGGCCCAGACCCAGCGTGCCGTCGAGAACTTCCCGATCTCGGGCACAGGGCTGGAGGGCGCCCACATCGCCGCTCTCGGCCAGATCAAGGCCGCCGCCGCCAAGGTGAACGCCGAGCTGGGCGTCATCACCGACGAGTTCGGCAAGGCGATCCGCGACGCGGCCCTGGAGGTCGCCGAGGGCAAGTGGAACGACGAGTTCCCGATCGACGTCTTCCAGACGGGTTCGGGCACCTCCAGCAACATGAACACCAACGAGGTCGTGGCGACGGTCGCCAAGGAGCGCACCGGTCTGGAGGTCCACCCCAACGACCACGTCAACGCCTCCCAGTCCTCCAACGACGTCTTCCCGTCGTCCATCCACATCGCCGCCACCTCGGCCGTGCAGAACGAGCTGATCCCGGCGCTGCGCCACCTGGAGAACGAGCTCACCCGCAAGTCGGTCGAGTTCGCGTCCGTCGTCAAGAGCGGCCGCACGCACCTGATGGACGCCACGCCGGTCACCCTCGGCCAGGAGTTCGCCGGGTTCGCCGCGCAGGTCCGCTACGGCGTCGAGCGCCTGGAGGCCGTCCTCCCGCGCGTGGCCGAGCTCCCGCTGGGCGGCACCGCCGTCGGCACCGGCATCAACACCCCGGAGGGCTTCGCCTCCCGGGTCATCGCGGAGATCGCCACCAACACCGGTCTGCCGCTGACCGAGGCCCGCGACCACTTCGAGGCCCAGGGCGCCCGCGACGGGCTCGTCGAGCTCTCCGGCCAGCTCCGGACGATCGCGGTCGGCTACTGCAAGATCGCCAACGACATCCGCTGGATGGGTTCGGGCCCGACCACCGGTCTGACCGAGGTCTTCCTGCCCGACCTGCAGCCGGGCTCCTCGATCATGCCGGGCAAGGTCAACCCGGTCCTGTGCGAGGCCATGCTCCAGGTCTCCTCCCAGGTCGTGGGCAACGACGCGGCCGTCGCCTTCGGCGGCGCCAGCGGCAACTTCGAGCTCAACGTGCAGCTGCCGATGATCGCCCGCAACGTGCTGGAGTCCATCCGCCTGCTGGCCAACGTCTCGCGCCTGTTCGCGGACCGCTGCGTGGCCGGGATCGAGGCCAACGAGGAGCAGTGCCGCACCTACGCGGAGTCCTCCCCCTCGATCGTCACGCCGCTCAACCGCTACATCGGCTACGAGGAGGCCGCCAAGGTCGCCAAGCAGTCGCTGGCCGAGCGCAAGACGATCCGCCAGGTCGTTCTGGAGCGCGGCTACGTCAAGGACGGCAAGCTCACCGAGGAGCAGCTGGACGCCGCCCTCGACGTGCTGAAGATGACCAACTCCCAGTAGTCCGCGCGGTCGTGACCGGTCAGGGGCGCCCCGCTGGAGCGGGGCGCCCCTGCGGTGTGCGCGCGGCCGGGTCCCGGTTCGGCTTCGCTCCCCCACCGCCGGGAACCTTTGGCGCCGGGCGGACGTCGCACTTGCGTACCAGTACGTCTGGTTCGACCCCCACCTGATCACAGCCCGCCTCGAGAGGGCAGTACATGTCGAGCAACAGCGACAGCGCACACACCGTCGCGGACCGCTACGTCCTCCGCCGCGAACTGGGGCGCGGAGGCATGGGCGTCGTCTGGGAGGCCTTCGACCCCTCTCTGGAGCGCGTCGTGGCGATCAAGCAGGTGCTCCTGCCCGAGCACTTCACCGACGAGGAACGGTCGGACGCGCACGCCCGGGTGCGCCGCGAGGCCCAGTCGGCGGCGCGGATCTCCCATCCGAGCGTCATCACCATTCACGACGTCTTCCAGTTCGAGGGCGACCCGTGGGTCGTGATGGAGCTCGTCGAGGGCGGTTCGCTCCAGGAGAGGCTCAAGGAGCACGGACCGCTGGACCTGGAGACCGCGGCCACGGTCGCCGAGTCGCTGCTCCAGGCGGTCAGGGCGGCGGACGCGGCCGGCGTGCTGCACCGCGACATCAAGCCCGGCAACATCATGATGTCCTCGGACGGCCGGGTCATCCTCACCGACTTCGGGATCGCCACCATGGAGGGCGGTCCGAGCATCACGCGCACGGGCGCGCTGATCGGTTCGCCCGAGTACATGCCGCCGGAACGGCTGGAGGGCGGGCCGGCCGAGCACCGGGGCGACCTGTGGAGCATCGGGGTGACCCTCTTCGCCGCGGTCGAGGGGACCTCGCCGTTCCGCCGGGACAGCATCACCGCGGCGATCGCGGCGGTGATGTCCGCGGAGCTGCCGCCGATGACGAGCGCGGGGTGGCTGGCCCCGGTGATCGGGGGCCTGCTGGAGCGCGACCCCGACCGGCGGCTCACCGTCGAGGAGGCCCTCGAACTGCTGCGCGGCCTCCGGCAGGGCGCCGCCGACGGTGACGGCGCGACCGGTTCCGGATCCGGCCCGGTGGGCCCGGCGGCGGCCGGAGGCACGACCGGTGCGGCGACCGCCGCGGGCATGGTCGCGGGCGCGGGCGCCGCCGGGTACGGCAGCGGACCCGGCCACACCACTCCCATGGGAGGTCACGCGGCCCCCAGTGGCGGCTACGCGGCTCCGAGCGGCGGCTACCGTCCCCCGGTCGGGACAGGGCCCTCCGGAGCCTTCACGGGGCCACCACGGGCTCCCCACGGCGCGCACCAGGGCCCCGCCACGCCCTTCCCAGGTCACGGACGGCCTCCGGGCCCCCACGGGTACGGGGCCGGACGACCCGGTGCGGGCCCCGTCCCGGGCGGCGTCCACCCGCCCATGGGTCACCCGGGCGCGGGCCACCCCTCCGCGGGTCGCCCGTCCGCGGGTCGCCCGGGTGGAGGCGGGCCGGCTCCCACCCACGTGCGTTCCGGCGCGGCCGGCGGCGGCTCGGGCTCCTCGCGGATGCTGCTCGGCGCGGGTGCGGGCGCGGTCGCCCTGCTGTTCATCGCGGTCGTCACGTTCATGGTGGTGATGAACCGCGGCGGCGACCCCGACCAGGCGGCGCCCAGGGCCGGCGGTCCCGCCGGGGGCGAGGCCGAGCCGGGCGAGCTGGAGTCCGACGCCACCGGCGGCCCCGCGACCGACGATGACGACGACGATGACGATGACGAGAGCGGCGAGGAACCGCCGTCCTACGACTCCCTGGAGACCTTCGAGTCCGACTGGTTCTCCGTGGACCACCCACAGGGGTGGTACGTGGACGACTCCGACATCGACAACACCATCGTGGCGATCCTGGCCGAGGGAGGGGACCACCAGGTGTGGGTGTCGGGCTGGACCGAGCAGGACTTCACCGGCACGAGCGCGGAGTTCCTGGAGTCGACGGACGGCGGGACCGACACCGGCGGCGAGACCATGCCCGGCTACCGGCAGCTGGACCTGGAGGAGGTCGACGACCACGATCTGGGCGACGGCTGGGACGTGGCGCGCGTCGAGGCGGAGTTCACCAACGATTCGTGGCCCACGCAGGAGCGCCGGTTCTGGTCCTACGCCATGAGCACGGACTACCAGGGCGACCGCGCCTTCTACCTCATGAGCGTGAACGTCCCGGTCCAGGAAGCCGACTTCTACGCCGATCTGCCCGAGGACGTCTTCGAGACCTTCACGCCGAACATCTGAGCCCCCGTACAACGGCGCCGGCCCCCGCTTCCATGAGCGAGGGCCGGCGCGGGACGGGATCGTCCGCGGGTCAGTCGAACAGGTGCACACCGCAGTGGGGCCACTGGCTCTGCCAGTTGCCGCCCACGGCGTTGTAGAGCTGCTGGGCGCGCTGCGTCTGCTCGTCGGGGCTGGCCTCCGACGGCAGGCCGGTCCCGCCGACCGACTCCCAGGTGGTGGTGCTGAACTGGTAGAGGCCGTAGTAGCCGCCGGCGGAGTTGACCGCGGTGGGGTCACCGCCGGACTCGCACTGGGCGAGGCCGGCCCAGTTGAGGCCCGCGGCGTCTCCACCGCCGACCGGCGGAGTGCCGGTGTCCTCCTCCGTCTCCTCCTCCTCGGGCTCCTCTTCCTCCGGTTCGATGGCGGTGGCCTCGACCTGCGCGGTGCGGCCGGCCTCGCCGAGGGCGGTGTCACGCTCCCCGGCCGAAGCCGCGCGCAGATCGGCGAGCTCGTCCTCGGTCAGCTGCTCCGAGGCGGCGAAGAACTCCTCGTCGGTGGCGGCGTCAGGGGCGGTCTCCTCGACCGCGGCACTGGCCGCGACGTCCGGGTCGACCCTTTCCTCCGCGAACGCGGAGACGGCGAACGTCGCACCCGCGACGAGGGTCGCCGCGGCGACCGCCGCCGTACTGCGCAGCGACATGCGATTGAGTAGCACGATTGCCTTTCCCAAGAGGGGGTATTGGCAGGGGAAAGCCCTATTAATACCAGTTGTTGGCCTGCGAATGGGCCCAGGCGCCGCACGGATCCCCGTAGCGGTCCTTGATGTAGTCGAGGCCCCAGGCGATCTGGGTGGCGGGGTTGGTCCGCCAGTCGTCGCCGTGGGACGACATCTTGCTGCCGGGCAGCGACTGCGGAATTCCGTACGCGCCCGAACTGGGGTTCTCAGCGGTGTGGTTCCAGTTCGACTCCTTCTCCCACAGGGGTTCGAGGCAGTCGGAGAACTGGTCGGCGCTCCAGCCCTGGTCCAGCACCATCTGCTGGGCGATCTCCTTGGCCGACCCGGCGGGGACCGGTGCGGCGGAGCTCTCGGACTCGGGCTCGGACTCGGGTTCCGGCTCGGGTTCGGGCTCCGGGACGTCCTCGCCCTCGCCGCTGGAGGACCGCACCGCCTCGTCGGCGGCGGCCTCGGCGGCGCTGCGGGACTCCTGGCGCGCGGCGGCCAGGTCCTCCTCGGACGGAGTGGGCCGTGCCGCGAAGAAGTCGTCCTCAGGGGTGGTCTCGGCCTCGGGGGCGGCCGTGGCCACGGCGGCGGAGGTCACCTGGTCGGGCTCGACCTCGCCGCTCTGGGCGAAGGCCGCGACGGTGAAGGTGGCTCCCGCGACGAGCGTCGCCGCGCCGATGGCGCTGACGTGACGCAGTGAGATCCGATGGTGTAGCAAAGTCGCCCTTTCGCGCGTTGACGCTCACGAACGGAGGGTCCGTGGGTGTTGTTCGCCGCTCACCATGTGGCCCGGGGTGAAGCGCGGTGGGAAGGGTCGTGCCGTTCGACCGTCCGCGCCATGGGCCCCACACGGGTGGGGGTGCTCAGTGCAGCGGGTTCAGCCTGCATCATCGTCACGGCCACGTAACGCCATATTTACTATGGCTTGGGTCACATCACGGAATGTGCCTGCATTGCGGGGCTTTGACCTGCGCGCTATCACGGAGAGTCAAGAGCTGGTCAACTCGTGTGACGGGTGTGGTGACTCTCTCGCCGCCCTCGTCGCGGAGACGGAGCTCACCGGAATCGCGGCCCGGACTCCCGGGACCCCTCCGTCGTGCGTCACCCGGGGCGGCCGTCACGAGCTCCATGAGGAGTGCGCCTAGGTACGCGTACGGATGCCGCCGTCCGCGTGAGGCACCACCATGGGCGATATGAACGCCCACGGATCCCCTCCCTCCGCGGCCCCGCCCCTGCGGTGCCCCGACTGCGCCGAGCCGCTCCGGCCCGGCGCGTCGGCCTGTCCGCGGTGCGCCCTCGTTCTCGTCGGTCCGCTCGCCCAGCGGCTCTGGGAGCTCGACACCCAGCTCATGGAACTGGCCGACCGGTCGCGCCGGCTGCGCGCGGAACGGACCGAGGTGCACCGGCTCCTGCGGCGGGAGTCGGGGGCCCGCCGACCGGCCGCCCCGGTCGAGGCACTGACTCCCGCCGCGGGGCCGGCCCCGGCCGGAACGCCCGCGGCGCACCAGGGAGCGCCCTTCCCCGCCGGCGAGTACCACCGGGCTCCGGCGCCGCCCGCGCCGCGCCGGTCGGAGCTCTCCCGGCTCTCGGCCCAGAACCTCATCCTCGGGCTGGGCGCGCTGCTCGTCGGCATCGCCGCCCTGGTGTTCGCCGTGTGGACCTGGAGCGACCTGAGCACGGGCACGCGCGCGCTGGTCCTGGCCCTGACCACCCTGTTCTTCGCCGGCGTGGCCGTGCCCCTGCACCGTCGCGGGCTGACCTCGACCGCCGAGACCTTCGGAGCGCTGGGCGCCACGCTGCTGTGCGTCGACGCGCTCGCGCTCTACCTGATCTCCGACGGGATCACCAACGCCGCCGGATACGCGGCGGCCGCGCTGGCGGTGATCGGTGGGCTGCTGGTCCTCTACCCGCTGCTGGCCCCCCTGCGGTCCCCCCGGGTGATCGCGGTCCTGCTGCTCCAGCCGGTCCCGCTGCTGCTCGTGACCGCCGCCTCGTGGGACGGCCGCTGGCCCTGGACGCTGACCGCTCTCGCGGTGACGGCGCTGCTCGACGTCCTCGTCCAGTCCCGGATGGGCGCCCCGCGCCCGGGAGTCCCGGTGCGCACCCTGCACGTGGTCGCGCTGGTCGTGTGGGCCGCCGCGATCGGGCTCACCTCCCTGGCCGTGGTCCTGATGTCCTCCGTCACCGACCCGCTGCGGTGGTGGTCGGTGGCGGTCACACTCCTCGTCGCGGGTGCGACCTCGCTGCTCCTCGTGCGGCTGCCGCGGACCACGCCCTCCGAGGTCGCGCGGGGGCGGTTCCACGCGGTCGCGGCGCTCCTGGCCCTCGGACTGGTCCCCCTGGTCGCGGGCCCCTCCCACCTGCCGGTCCTGCCGCGCGTGCCCTGGCGGGCGTGGACGGACGACCCCTCCCTGGCGATGAGCTCGGCGACCGACGTCCTCGGGCTCACCTCCTACGCTGCGGACTCCCCCGCCGGGCCCGTCCAGCTGGCCGCGATCCTGGCCGGTGCGGCCCTGGCCGTCGGCGTGGTGGCGCTGCTGCGGCGCGGGCTCCTCGTGCCCGCCGTGGCCCTGGTGGCTCCCCCCGCGCTGCTGCCGGTCCCCCTCCTGCTGGGCTTGCCGCTGGTGGCGGCGGCCGTGTGGGCACTGCTGCTGGGCGCCGCGCTGATCGTGTGGGCCGTGGTGCTGCGCACCGGCCACCGGAACCGCGTCCCCGCGGTGACCGGGTTCCTGACCATGCTGACCGGGCTGCTGTGGGCCCTGCCCGAGTGGTACACGTCCGCGGCGGCCCTGCTCCTGATGGGCGCGACCGCGCTCGCGGCGGCCCTGGCGGCGCGCCGCACCACCGGGGACCGCGACGGCGGACCGGCCACCACCCTGTACGCGGCGGCCGCCGCGCTGTGGCTGGTGGTCCTCCTGGCCGGCGCTCCCCTGCTGTTCGCGCTGCTCCTCATGTCCGAACCGGACCGGATCCAGTGGTGGCTCCTGGCCGTCCTGGCCCTGGTGGCCGCGGCGACCGCCCTGCGGCTCGGCCGGATCGCTCCGCCGTTCGCGCGCGGATCGGCGCCGGACCCGCGTCCGCTCCTGGCCTGGGCCGGTCTGCTCCTGCTGCCGGGTGCTCCGCTGGCGGCCGTGGTCCACGGCTCGCCGTCGGCCCCGGTGTTCGTCGGCCAGCCAGCGATGTGGTCGGCGCCGCTGGCACGGACGCTCGAACCCGCGTCCACCGTCCTGGGGTACTCCGCCCAGCCCGGCGCGGGCGCGGCCGCCCTGTCGGCGCTGGGCCTGCTCGTGGCCGCCGCCCTGGCGATCGGGACCGTGCGCCTCGCCGACCCTCGGTCGGTGCCGGCCGCGATGGCCCTGACCGTCCCCGCGGCGCTGGTGCCGCTGCCCGTCGTCCTGGGCCTGCCCTACGTCGTCGCCGTGGTCTGGGCGCTGGCGGTCGGCGCCGCTCTGACGCTGTCGGTGGCCAGGACCGGCGACCGTCCGCACGCCTGGGTCGCCACGGCCACCGGGCTCGCCACGCTCCTGCTCGGTCTGGTGTGGGCGCTGCCGGAGCGGTACACGAGCCTGGTCGCCGCCGTCCTCCTGGCGTGCGCCGCACTGCTCGGCGCCCTCGAACTGCGCCGCCTGGGCCGGCCGGGGACGGGTCGTTCCGGCTCTCCGGTCCGCCTGGTGCACACGTCGGTCCTCGGGATCGGCGGCACCGCCCTGGTCCTGGTCGGCGCGCTGCTGGTCGACTCGACCGCGACCGTCCGCCACCTACCCGCCGTCTGGGCCCTGGCGGCGCTGGCGGTCCTGGTGGTCGCGACGGCCGCCCTGGTCGTCGGCCGCCTCCCCTACGCCTGGCCGTGGGCCTCGCACGCACCAGCCGCCGCCCCGGCCCCGGGCGCCCCGGCCCCGGGCACCCCGCCCGTCGCGCACGGTGAAGCGCCCCGTCCCACGCTCCGCCCGGCGCCCGCGGTGTCCCCGTACAGCGTGGCCGGCCTGGTGCTGCTGACGATCGCCCCGCTGATCGCCGGTCCGCCCGGACTGCCCGCCGTGACCTTCGCCTCCCGCGCCCACGACGCGGCTTCGGTGCCCCCGGAGGCGCTGATCGGGCCCGTGCACGCCGTCCTGGGATTCCCCGCGCCACAGGACTCCGCGATGGCCTTCGCGTTCGGCTGCCTCGTGGCCGGTGCGCTGGCCGTGCTCGCGGCCTGGCTGGTGGACCGTCCCCGCACCCTGCACGCCGCCGCGCTCGCGGGTCCGGCCGCGCTGCTCCCGCTGCCGGTCGCCCTGGGAGCGCCGTTCCTCACCGCGCTCGTGTGGACCCTCGCGCTGGGCGCCGGGCTGGCCCTGTGGGCGGCGCGCCTGGCCGACACACGGCTGAGCCGGCTGCCCGCGTCGACCGCCCTGTTCGTCCTGCTCGTCGGGTTCGGCTGGTCCCTGGTCGAGCCGTTCACGACCGCCGCGGTGCTGGCGTTCGTCGCCGTGACCGCCTCCTTCGCCGCGGCGCTGTCCCGGACGACGATCACCGCCGTGGGCGCGACCGCCCTGGCCACGGCGGCCACCGGCGGCCTCGCGCTGGCGCTGCCGCTGGCCCTGGACATGCCCGTCCAGCTCGCCGCGCTGGGCCCCCTCGCGGTGGTGGCGGGCGTGGCCGCGGTCGCCCCCCGCCTGCGGTCGCCGCTGTTGGAGGCCACGGAGGCCCCGGCCGCGGTGTGGGCGGTGGTGGCCCTGGCCGTCAGCTCCTTCGCGCACACGTCGGTCCGGGCGCCGGGCCCGGACCGGTTCGGCGCGCTCGCCGAGCCCCGGCCGGAACTGGTCGCGCTCGCCCTGGCGATCCTCGGGGTCATCGCCCTGGCCAGCGCGCTGCGTCCCGGCCGACGGCCGCTGGCCTTCGTCGGCGGGGTGCTGATGCTCATCGCGCTGTGGACGGTGCTGGCCGCCTGGGACGTGGGGGTGGCCGAGGCCTACACCATCGTGCCCGCGCTGGCCGCGCTGGTCCTGGGCTGGGAGTGGAGCCGCAAGGCCGAGGTCCCGCCGTCGAGCTGGGCGGCCTACGGAGGCGGGCTCGCCCTGCTCCTGCTGCCCACGGTCGGGCTGGTGCTGGGGGAACAGGACCTGCTCTGGCGGGTGCCCGCCGTGCTCGTCGCGGGGCTGGCCGTCGTGGTGTGGGGGCTGCGCCGACGTCTCCAGGCCGCGCTGGTGATCGGCGGAGCGGCTCTGGTCCTGGCCTCGCTGCGGGCCTTCGGTCCGCCGCTGTGGGACCTGACCCTGCTGCTGCCCAACTGGGTGCCGTTCGCGGTGGTCGGCGCGCTCCTGCTGGTCGTCGGCGCACGCTACGAGGCGAACCTGGCGCGCCTGCGCCGGCTCGGCCGCACGGTCGCGGCCATGCGCTGACCCGAGCACCCGCGCCGTAGGCCGGGGGTCAGCCGTAGGCCCGAGGGTTTCGAGGTAGCTGTTCGGCTGACGGATCCCCTGGGGGTTCGCTCGGGGCGCGCCAGTGTTCTGCAGGAGGAGACGGGGCCGCCAGCGAGCTTGCGAGCCAGGCAAGTCGACGACGAAGAACACTGGCTTCCGGCGCCCCGAGCACGCGGCCGAGCTTGCGAGGGCGCCAGAAGAACAGGCGGTGGCTGTGCACCCTGCGGCCGGACGGGTCTCCTCACACCACCCCGGTGTGGTTCGCCCATCTGCGCGACCGCTGGTGGATCAGCGTGGGGGCGCGGTCGGTCAAGGCCCGCAACGCCGCCGCCGATCCCCGGGTCTCCCTCGCACTCCAGGACGCGGACGCGCCCGTGGTCGCGCAGGGCCGCGTCACCGTCCACCACGGGGACTTCCCGCCGGACGTCGTGGCGGCCTTCCAGGAGCGGTACGACTACGACATCCGCGTCCCCTTCGAGCGCCAGGGGCAGGACCGCGCCCTGATGGAGGTGGGCGTCACCCGCTGGCTGCTGAGCGGCACCGCGCAGTAACGTGCCCGGCCCGGGGCCGGGACAGGGCCCGGAACCGGACGACCTGGGCGGGGGCAGAGCCCGGGTCGGCCGGTTCGGGTCGGGACGGCCCCTCGGGGCCTGCCCGGATCAGCTCTCCAGCATCTCCGTCACCAGCGCGGCGATCGGGGAGCGCTCGGAGCGGGTGAGGGTGACGTGCGCGAACAGGGGGTGGCCCTTGAGCTTCTCGATCACCGCGACCACGCCGTCGTAGCGGCCCACCCGCAGGTTGTCCCGCTGGGCGATGTCGTGGGTGAGCACCACCCGCGAGTTCTCGCCCAGCCGGGAGAGCACCGTGAGGAGAACCCCGCGCTCCAGCGACTGGGCCTCGTCCACGATCACGAACGCGTCGTGCAGCGAGCGCCCGCGGATGTGCGTGAGCGGCAGGACCTCCAGCATCCCGCGGTCCACGATCTCCTCGATGACCTCCTCGGTCGTCACCGCCGACAGGGTGTCGTGCACCGCCTGGCCCCAGGGGGTCATCTTGTCGTTCTCGGTGCCGGGGAGGTAGCCCAGCTCCTGGCCGCCCACGGCGTACAGCGGGCGGAACACCATCACCTTGCGGTGCTGGCGGCGCTCCAGGACCGACTCCAGGCCCGCGCACAGCGCCAGCGCCGACTTGCCGGTGCCCGCGCGCCCGCCCAGGGAGACGATGCCGACGTCGGGGTCGGTGAGCAGGTCCAGCGCGACCCGCTGCTCGGCGCTGCGGCCGTGCAGACCGAACACCTCCCGGTCGCCGCGCACCAGCTTCACCGACTTGTCCGGCTGCACCCGGCCCAGCGCCTTGCCTCGCTCGGAGACCAGCACCAGACCCGTGTGGCAGGGCAGGTCGCGGGCCTGCTCGATGTCGCTCGTCCCGCCCTCGAACAGCTCACCGATCTGGTGGGCGGGCACGTCCAGTTCGGCCATGCCCGTCCAGCCGTGCTCGATGGCCAGCTCCGCGCGGTACTCGTCGGCCGGCAGACCGATGGCGGAGGCCTTGATCCGCATCGGCAGGTCCTTGCTGACGAGGACGACGTCACCCTCCTCCCCGTCCGGGCCGGGCTCGTGCCCGTGCGGTGCGGCCTGGAGGTTGCGAGCCACCGTCAGGATCCGGGTGTCGTTGTCGCCCAGCCGGAAACCCGCCGGCAGGATCGACGGATCGCTGTGGTTGAGCTCGACGCGCAGCGTGCCGCCCTGGTCGTTCACGGGTACCGGATCGTCCAGGCGACCGTTGGCGACCCGCAGGTCGTCCAGGAGGCGGAGCGCCCGACGAGCGAAGTACCCGAGTTCCGGGTCGTGACGCTTGCTCTCCAGCTCGGTGATCACCACCACGGGGATGACGACCTGGTGCTCGGCGAACCGAGTCACGGCCATCGGGTCGGCGAGCAGGACGCTGGTGTCGAGCACGTAGACGCGCATGCCCTCTCCGGCCTCCGGGACGGGGGCGGTGGGGGACTGGGTGTCGCGGCGATCGGTCGAGGAACTAGCCACTCGTTCTCCCCTTGGGCACCACTGGGGCACCCTACTGTCACGGGATCATGGAGGACCGGGACCAAGCCCCTGAGGGCCGGGTCCGGCCCTCCTCGTCGAAGTTCCTCGGTGACGCAGGAGTTCAATGAGCCGGGGCCTCCCGAACGGGTGGACGATCGCCACCCGCCTGTTCCGACGCTACGCGCCCGTGGACCCCGGGTCCAGGCTCCCGTCCCTACACACGGTGAACACCGCGTTAAGGAGACGGCCGTCTGGGAGCTGCTGAGGGGTTCAGGAGCCGAAGCGGCGGTTGCGCGCGCCGTACGAGCGCAGTGCACGGAGGAAGTCCACCCTGCGGAACGCGGGCCAGTAGACCTCGCAGAAGTAGAACTCGGAGTGCACGCTCTGCCAGAGCATGAAGCCGGACAGACGCTGTTCCCCGGACGTGCGGATGAGCAGATCGGGGTCGGGCTGACCGCGCGTGTAGAGATGCCGTGCGATGTCCTCGATGTCCAGGCGCTCGGCCAGCTCCTGGATACCGGTGCCCTTGGCCGCCTCCTCGTGGAGGAGTGACCGAACCGCATCAGCGATCTCACGTCTACCCCCATACCCGACGGCGACGTTGACAACCAGGCCTGGGTTGCCGGATGTGGCCGACTCCGCCTCCTTGAGGGCGCGGGCGGTGGAGTCGGGCAGCACGTCGAGCGCCCCGACGGGGCGGGTGTTCCAGCCCTCCTCGCGCAGCCGGGCGATCGTGGCCTCGATGATCCGCACCAGCGGGCCCAGCTCGGACTCGTCGCGCGTCAGGTTGTCGGTGGAGAGCATCCAGAGCGTGACGACCTGCACCCCGAGCTCGTCGCACCAGCGGAGCAGCTCGAAGATCTTGTCCGCACCGGCCTGGTGGCCCTGTTCGGCCGCCCGCTTTCCGCTGCTCTTCGCCCACCGGCGGTTGCCGTCCATCGCGACACCGACGTGACGTGGGATCTCCTGGCTGGTCAGGCGGCGTTCCAGCCGCCTTTCATAGAGCCAGTACAGGGGGTCACGGAGCCCCATGGGCGAAACCTCTCAGAGCTGGAACATGGCCGGCACGCACACTCCTGTGGCTGAATGTGCCGACGGGGATGGGATCCAGGGTAGTTCGCCGCGGGACTCTACGTCACGGCCAGGGACTTGCGCACGTGCTTGCGTCCCTGGTGGATACGGGACTTGACCGTGCCCAGGGCGAGGTTCAGCTCGGAGGCGATCTCGTTGTAGTCCATCTGGCACAGGTCGCGCAGCACCAGCGGCGCGACGAGGTTGGGGCGCTCCTTCTCCAGCTGGTCGAGGGCCTCCAGCAGGTCGATGCGCGAACCGGCGATGACGCTCGTGGTGCGGGGGTCGCTCTGCGGGGGCATGCGCTCGGCCTCGGTGGGGTACTCGGCCGAACGGCGCTTCATCGAACGGTAGGTCTGGCGCGCGGAGTTGGACACCACGGTGTAGAGCCACGTGGTGAAGAGCGAGTCGCCCTTGAAGCTGTCGATCTTGCGCGCCACGCGCAGCAGCGCGTCCTGGCAGGCCTCCTCGGCGTCCTGCCGGTAGGGCAGGAACCGGGCGCACCGGCGCAGCACCTCGGGCTGGATCCGTCGGAGCAGGTCGTCCAGGGCGGCGGCGTCGCCCGCCTTGGCGCGGCGTGCGAGCTCCTCCAGCTCCTCGTCGACGTTGCTCGCCACCCGTCGGCGGGGTTTCGGAGCCGAACGGTCGGCCTGGTCTTCGTATTCGCCACTGCTCATGGCTGGCTCTCTCCCTGGCTGACGGCAGACATCCGTCCGATTGGAGGACGCGTGAGCGTCCACGATGGATCACGCGTCACGTGGACGCGGGCCGACCTCCTGTCGGCCCGCCGCACAGGTGACACCGGGTTTCGGCCACCATTCCCATGGTGCACACGACTGTCCGGGCATTCCACCCAGTTTCGCCGCCCTCACCCACCGGCGCCACCCGAAGACGTGGATCATATCCACGAAAGCGAATGCGAACGCGTACATGGTGTATTAGTGGGCAACGACCGCGTACGCACCCCCCTGACAGACCGAGGCGGAAATGAGTCAACCGGAGGCCTTCGGGCGTTACCGCGTCATACGACGCCTGGGTTCCGGTTCGTTCGCCACGGTATGGCTCGCCCAGGACGATCTGCTCAACTATCCGGTCGCCATCAAGGTACTCGCCGAGAACTGGGCGCACCAGATGGACATCCAGCACCGCTTCCTGGAGGAGGCGCGCATCCTGCGCCAGACCGACTCCACGTGGCTGGTGGCCGTGCACGACGTGGACGTCCTGCCCGACGGGCGCCCGTACATGGTGATGACCTACGCCGACCAGGGCAGCGTCTCCGACCTCGTTCAGCGAGGTCAGCTGCCCTTGGACGAGGCGCTGCGGCTGCTGACCGAGATCGGTCAGGGCATCACCGTGCTGCACAACCACGGCACGATCCACCGCGACATCAAGCCCTCCAACGTGCTGCTCCAGTCGTCACCCGTGGGACAGCGGGTGCTGGTGGCGGACCTGGGGTTCGCCAAGTCCATCGACGAGGCCTCGGGCTTCACCGCGGCCGCGGGGACCCCCGGCTACATGTCGCCGGAGCAGAGCATTCCCGGCGGTGACCTGGACGTCCGCTCGGACGTGTACTCGCTCGGCGCGGTCGCCTACGAGCTCATCACGGGGCGTCCGCCCTCGCGTCCGCCGGTCCGGATCGCACCTGGCCGGATCCGGCCAGGGCTGCCCCCGGCACTGGACGACCTCATCCTGTCCGCACTTTCGGTGGACCGAGAAAGCCGTCCAGCGGACGCCAAAACCTTCACCGACCGCGTCAGGGCGATCCGCATGGCGCCCGATCTGCCAAGCGCGGACCCGTGGTGGCAGCGGTACCGGATGCCGTGGCGCCGCGCCGGCGTGCTGGCCGCGGCCCTGGTGGCCCTGACCGCTGTGCTGACCGCCTCGGTCGGCACCCCCGGCCAGTCCCTGGCCACGGTGCGGCTGGCTCCCCAGGAGATCTCCATGACCGTCCCGCGCGCGTGGGCCCAGGACTTCCACCCGACCATGGAGGCCCGTCCGGCCGCCACGAGCGCGGGCGCCGGCGCCGGCATGCTCGTGGCCACCGACACCGAGCGCTGGGCCGACACGGAGGTGCCCTCCTACGGGGTGTACACGACCGTGATCCCGGGCTCGCGCCCCCTGGAGGGCGTCGCCGACGCCGACGCCTGCGAGGGCACCCCGCAGGAGCGCGGGCTCTCCCTGAGCGACTGGGTGGGCACGGCGTGGGACTGGCCCGACTGCAACGGGTCGGGCGCCTTCACCAGCGTCGCGGTCCACATGGAGGGCGAGCCCACCACCGTGTACATGGAGGTCCGCCAGCCGCACCACAGACCGGACGTGGTCGACCGGATCGTGAACGGGCTGGAGTTCCACTAGCTCTCCCCCTGGTGCCCTCTTTCCGGCGCCCCCGCAGGCCCGCCCGTCGCCCGCCACCACCCGGACGCCTGCGGCGCAGCCCTTCCCGGTTGCGTGCTCGGGCCCCGGGGTTCTGGTGGGGCTCGTGTGGACGCGGAACCCCCCGCGGGCGCGCGCCTCGTCCGGAGGGGACGCCCGCTGAGGGAGGCCGGGTCAGGTGGCGGTGAGCTGGTCGCGGAGCTCGTCGGGCGTGGTGACGGGAAGCTTGCAGACGAAGCCCTCGCAGACGTAGGCCGTCGGGCGGCCGCCGCGCGGGGTCCGGTCCCGCAGCAGCGGCACTCCCCCGTCGTCGACGCCGTCCCCCCGGGACAGGGCTGTCCCCAGCGGGGCCCACCGCAGTGCCGTCCGCACCAGTTCCTCGGTGGCGGGGTCGGTCGGATCGCCGACGACGGCGACCGCGCGCGGGCCCGTGAGCAGGGCCTCCCCCGTGGCCAGCCCCCAGCCGGCGAACCGGGCGGCCTTCTCCGCCAACAGGGACACCGCCGACAGCGCCGACTCGGCGGCCGTCCGGTGGCGCTCGGACCCCGTGAGCGCGGCGTAGGTGAGCAGGGCGGACGCCGCGGCGAAGCGACCGGAGGGAGTCACACCGTCGGTCGGGTCCTGGGGGCGGCTGAAGAGCTGTTCGGCGTCGTCGGCGGTGTCGAAGAACCCGCCGTCGCCGTCGGCGAAGCGTTCCAGGACCGTGTCCAGCAGGCGCCCGGCCTCGTGCGCGTACCGCGCCTGCCCGGTGACCCCGTGCAGGGCGAGCAGCCCTTCGGCGACGTCGGCGTAGTCCTCCAGCACGCCGGCGCTGGTCCCGGCCCGGCCATCGCGCGAGGTCCGCACCAGACGCCCGTCCACCATGTGCGTGGTCAGGAGCAGGTCGGCGGCGTCGCGGGCCGCACCGACCAGGTCGGGGCGCTCCAGGAGCACGCCCGCCTCGGCCAGGCCGGCGATCGCCAGCCCGTTCCAGGCGGCCACCACCTTGTCGTCGCGCGCCGGCGGCACGCGCTCGGCCCGGGCGTTCAGCAGGGCCGCGCGGACCCGGTCGTAGCGCCACCGGTCGGCGGGCGAGGAGGGCAGCCGCAGCACGGAGGACCCGCGCTCGAAGCTGCCCTCCTCGGTCACCACGAAGGTGCGTGCGGCGAAGTCGGCGTCCTCCTCGCCCAGGACCTCCCGCAGCTGGGCGGGCGTCCACACGTAGTAGGTGCCCTCCTCGCCCTCGCTGTCGGCGTCCAGGGCGGAGGCGAATCCCCCCTCGGCTGTGCGCAGGTCGCGCACCATCCAGTCGGCGGTCTCCTCGGCCACCGCGCGCAGCACCGCGTGCTCGTTCGCCGTGACCGGTCCCTGCTCCGGGGGCCGACGGGTCATCCGGGTGTAGGCGCGCAGCAGCAGGGCGTTGTCGTAGAGCATCTTCTCGAAGTGCGGCACGACCCAGCCCTTGTCGACGGAGTACCGGGCGAAGCCCCCGCCGAGCTGGTCGTAGATCCCCCCTCGGGCCATCGCCAGGGCGGTCCCGCCGGCCATCAGCGCGGCGGGGGTGGGCTCGTCCGCGGTCTGGTACGGCCGGGTGCGCTCGTCCTGGGCGATGAGGAAGGACAGCAGCATCGACGGCGGGAACTTGGGCTCGGTCCCGAAGCCGCCCTCGGCGTTGTCGTAGTCGCGCACCAGCGCCCGCACGGCCAGGTCGAGCCGGTCGGCCCCCGGGGGCTCGGCGGACGGCAGCGTCCGCGGCGCCGAGAGGGCGTCGACCACGCGCTGTCCCTGGTCGAGGAGCTCGTCGCGCTTGTCCCGCCAGGCGCTCGCCACGCCTTCGAGGAGCCGCTGGAAGTAGTCGCGCGGGAAGTAGGTCCCGCAGTAGAAGGGGGCGCCGTCCGGGGTGGCGAACACGGTCATCGGCCACCCGCCCTGGCCGGTCATGGCCTGGGTCGCCTCCATGTACACCGCGTCGACGTCGGGGCGCTCCTCGCGGTCCACCTTGATGTTGACGAACAGAGCGTTCATCCGGTCCGCGGTCGCCTGGTCCTCGAAGGACTCGTGCGCCATGACGTGGCACCAGTGGCAGGCGGCGTAGCCGACGGAGATCAGCACCGGCACGTCGCGCCGGCGCGCCTCGGCGAAGGCCTCCTCACACCAGGGCCACCACTCGACGGGGTTGTCCGCGTGCTGCAACAGGTACGGGCTGGTCGCGTCGCTCAAACGGTTCGGCATGGTTCCACTGTGCCACTCGCCACCAAGGCGGGCACGGGGTCCCGCCCCTCCCGCGGGTCACGGCGGGCAGGGCGGGAGGCCGAGCTCAGGCGCCGCGGTCCGGGGCCGGGGCGTCGCCCTCGGGAGCGTCCCCGGCGGCGGCGGTGACCTCGGCGCGGTCCCCCTCGGCCGGCGCGCCGTCCGCCTCGTCCGTCTCGTCCGCACCGTCCTCGTCGGCCTGCGCCGCGGAGCGCTCGGCCTCCTCGGCGCTGCGCAGCGTGCCGAGCTTGCCCGACATGTTGCGCATGAGGAAGTAGAGCGCCACGCCGATCGCGGCCACCATGAGGAAGCCCAGGACGCCCGGCGTCACGGCGTCGCGGTCCACGTCGACGCTGTCGGCCAGGACGACAGCGGAAGTGAGAAGGGTGTTCATGCCACTCATACTCTCACTGCTTCTCGGACACCGTCGAAGAGGTCCTTCTCAGGGACCTCGGTGTCCACCAGCGAGCGCACCAGGTGGTAGTCCTCGGTGGGCCAGGCCTCGGCCACCACGTCGTTGGGGATCGCGAACCAGAAGCCGTTGGGGTCGACCTGGGTCGCGTGCGCCTTGAGCGCCTCGTGCGCGACGTCGAAGTACTCGGAGCAGTGCACCCGGGTCGTGATCTCCCACGTGGGGCGGTCACGGTCCTTGATCCGCTCCACCCACTCCGCGAACGGGTTCTCCATGCCGCGCTCGGCCAGGACGTCGGCCAGGGCGTCGAAGCGCTCGGGCGGGAAGGAGACGAAGTAGTACAGCTTCAGCGGCTGCCAGGGGTCGCCCGCGTCCGGGTAGGCGTCGGGGTCGCCCGCCGTGTCGAAGGCGCGCATCGAGACCTTGTGGGTCATGATGTGGTCGGGGTGGGGGTAGCCGCCCTGCTCGTCGTAGGTGAGGACCACGTGCGGACGGAACCGGCGGATCGACGCCACGAGGGGCTCGGCGGCCTCGTCCACCGGCATGGTGGCGAAGCAGCCCTCGGGCAGCGGCGGCAGCGGGTCGCCCTCGGGCAGGCCCGAGTCCACGAACCCGGCGAACTCCTGCTGGATGCCCAGGATCTCGCGGGCCCGGTCCATCTCCTCACGTCGTACCTGGGCGATGTTCTCCAGGATTTCGGGGCGGTCCATGGCGGGGTTGAGGATGTCACCGCGTTCGCCACCGGTCATGGTGACGACGAGCACGTCAACGCCCTCGTTCACATAGCGCGCCATGGTGGCCGCGCCCTTGCTGGACTCGTCATCGGGGTGGGCATGAACGGCCATAAGCCGCAGGCGCTCGGACAACGGAAGGGATCTCCTTGACTCGGTGGGCGGACGCGTGGTCGCGGCCGTCCGGACGCCCCACGCCATCGGTCCCCGCGACTCACGGACGGGCCGAGTAGGGGGGCTGTCAGGTCGGGGATATCTTAGACAACACCGTCCCCTTGTTCGGAGATTCCCGATGCAGCCGACCCCGGAAGAAGACCCCGTGAACAGTGCCGACTCCGCTCCCGCGCTACGCAAGCGGCACGGCAACGGCCCGGTCTTCTTCGTCATCGCGACCGTGTTCGCGGTGCTGTGCGCCGTCGGCTGGGGCTACTCCGTCATGAACTACAGCGGCCTGGGCGGTGGCGTGTACCACCAGGTGGTGTCGTACTCGGTACCGTCGTCCGACGAGGCGGCCATCACCTACGAGGTGAACAGCCGCGGTGGCGCCGACTGCCTGATCACCGCGTTGGACGGCCAGCACGTCGAAGTCGGCCAGACCAGGTCCACCGTCGAGGCCGGGAACCGGATGGTCACCACGACCGTTGACACGGTTCGAGAGGCTTCCACGGTAGAAGTGGCCTCGTGCAGGGAACAAGGTTCGCAAGACTGATCGCACAGACCGCCCCTACCGGTCCCGGCCACGACCGCTGAACCGACGCGTCACCGCACACCGCGCGACGGCGGCCTCCGATGAGGAGACCGTGCGTCACGACACGCGGTGATATTCTCGTAAGTTCAGCTCTGGCCGCCTGGTGGCCTTTGCTACTAGCACTCAAGGAGTTCCCGTGACCCAGACCCGCGATGACAACGTCACCTGGCTCACCCAGGAGGCGTACGACCGGCTCAAGGGAGAGCTGGACCGCCTGTCGGGGCGTGGTCGCATCGAGATCGCGGAGAAGATCGAGGCGGCCCGCGAAGAAGGCGACCTCAAGGAGAACGGCGGTTACCACGCCGCCAAGGAGGAGCAGGGCAAGATGGAGGCCCGCATCCTCCAGCTCACCGAGATCCTGCGCACCGCGCGCGTGGGCGAGGCCCCGCGCACCGAGGGCGTGGTCGGTCCCGGCATGACCGTCACCGTCAAGTTCGACGGCGACGACGACGAGGTCACCTTCCTCCTCGCCTCCCGCGAGGAGAGCGGTGCGCCCATCGACGTCTACTCGCCCAGGTCGCCCCTCGGCGCGGCCATCAACGGCAAGCGCGTGGGTGAGAACGTGAGCTACAAGCTCCCCAGCGGCAAGAGCCTGGGTGTCGAGATCATCGACGCGGTCCCTTACAGCGGCATGTGACCGGTACACGGCGTTGACCGAAAGGGGCGGCCACGGCCGCCCCTTTCGGTGTTCCCGGGGTCGAGGGCGTGTGCCGTGTCTGCGGCCGTCGGTACTCTGAAGCGTGCGCCGGCCCGCGACGCCCCCGGAGTACCACGCCCCACGGAGAGACGCCCACACCGATGTCCTCGCCCCACTGGAACCCCCCTCAGCGCAGCACCCACTCCACCGGCGGGTGGGAGATGGCCCCGTACCCGCACGGCGCGGAGCCGACCACCCCGCCCGGTTGGGTCCCGCCCGCGGCGGCTCCGGCGCCCGCCCCGGAGGAGGCCTCGTTCGGTCGCCGCCTGGCCGCGCGGACCATCGACTACGTGCTGGCGGGCATCACGGCCGTGGCGTTCTTCATGGCCATGATGGTCGTGACCGTGGCCATCAACGGCAGCACGGACTCCACCGACGGCGAGATCGCCCTGTGGTCCCTGCTCTGGGTCTTCGGGTGGGGCCTGCTGCTGTTCTTCTACGACTGGCTGTACCTGGTCACCTGGGGCCGCACCCTCGGCAAGCTGATGCTGGGGATCAAGGTGGTCTCCGCCGCCGACGGCGGACGGCTCTCCCAGGGCCAGGCCGTGGGCCGCTCGGCGCTCTTCTGCCTCCCCCAGACCCTGCCCGTCGCGGGCCACCTGTTCTCGCTCGGGGAGTCCATGGCCGCGCTCGGCACCGGCGGCCGGTCGGTGCACGACCGCGCGGCCGGCACGAAGGTCGTGCGCGTCAGGTAGGCGCGTGGCCGGAACCGGCCCCGGTGTCGGGCCCGGTTTCCGGCCCCGGCCCGCCGGGACGTTCGGAGCGATCGGCGTGCTCTGCGCGATCGGAGCTTTCGGAGCGATCAGAGTGCTCTGAGCGATCCGACCGGTCCCCGTCCGCGTGCTCGCGGACCAGGTCCACGATGGTGTCGGCGCCCCGTTCGTAGGGTTCCACCACCATGTCGGCCCCGGCCGCGCGCAACCTCTCGGCGTCGCGCCGGGTCAGTGTGGAGAGCACCACCGTTCCCGCGTACTCGTGGTGCTGGAGCGCGTGCAGCAGCACCAGGTCGACGTTGGACGACGGGATCGCGCTGATCACCATGGGCGTGGTCGCCAACGGCAGCGCCTCCAGGAACTCCACGTCCTCGGCGCTGCCGTACACCGTGGTCACCCTCGGGTGGATGCTCCGGGCGACCCTCTGGGGGTCGTAGTCCACGGCCAGGACGTCGAATCCGGCCTCCGCGATGCGGTGGGCCGTGCTGCGGCCCATCCGGCCCAGGCCGTAGAGGATCACGTCCGCTCGCCCCACCTGGTCGGCGGGCAGCCGACGGGTCCGCCCGATCCGGTCCAGCGGCTCCAGCCAGCGCTTGACCCGGTCGTAGAGTTGCTTGGAGTACAGGATCAGGTACGTGGAGATACCGATCGTGATCAGGCCGACCACGGTCACCAGGCTCAGCGTCGTACTCGTGATGTGCCCCAGGCTCAGTCCGAGCGCGGCCAGGATCAGGGAGAACTCGCTGATCTGGGCGACCGAGAGCCCCGACAGGAAGCCGATCCGCACCGGGTACCCCATCAGGCGCATGATGAGCACGACGATGATCGGGTTCCCGACCAGCACGAACAGCGACAGCACCACGGCCTCGAACAGCTGCCGTGTGGCGTCGGCGAACTCCAGTTGGGCGCCGAGCTGGATGAAGAAGAACAGCAACAGGAAGTCCCGCAGGCTCACCAGGCGGGCGCCGAGCGCGTCCCGGTAGGTGGTCGAGGCCAGGGACATGCCGGCGAGGAAGGCCCCCACCTCCAGGCTGAAGCCGAGCCACTCGGTGACGGCCGCCACGGACACGGCGTAGGCCACGCCGAAGATGACCAGCAGCTCCTGCGAGCGCGCGATGTAGTACAGCAGCCAGGGCAGCACGAAGCGCGACAGCAGCGCCAGCCCGAGCAGCAGCCCGGCCCCGGTGCCCACGGTGAGCGCGACGCGCTCGGGCATGGCCTCGGTGCTCGACCCCCCGAAGGACGTCAGCGCGATCATGACCAGGACCACGACGATGTCCTGGACGATGAGGAAGCCGACCGCGATCCGGCCGTGCAGCTGGTCCAGCTCCCGCTTGTCCGAGAGCAGCTTGACGATGATGATCGTGGAGGAGAAGGTCAGCGCCACGGCCACGTAGAGCGCGGTGACCGAGTCCATGCCCAGGCCGAGGGCGATTCCGTAGCCGATCACCGAGGTGAACACCACCTGGCCGATGCCGGTGGCCAGGGCCACGGGCCCGGTCGTGCGGATCAGGTGCAGGTCCAGCCGCAGACCGACCATGAACAGCAGCATCGCGATGCCGGTCTGGGCGAGGAGTTCGATGACGCCGTCGTGCGAGACCAGGCCCAGGCCCACCGGACCGACGAGGATCCCGACGGCGATGAAGGCGACGATCAGCGGCTGCCGCAGCAGGTTTCCGAGCAGCGCCACGGCCGCCGCCACCGCCAGGACAGCGGCGAACACCCAGAACTCGTGTGCAGCCGTCATTGTCCCGATCGAAACACATTCGCCCTGTTCAAAGCGAGTACGAACCGCAAAATCCACCCCCCGATCCGTGCGGCCCCGCCGCCGGTCACGGCGTCGGGAGACCGGTGCCGGAACCGCACTCCGGGGCCTCGGCGCCGCCGTCGGCGAACACCGCCGGCACGTAGTGGCCCTCACCGATCCGGTACCAGGTGCCGCCCGTCCCGAACGGCCCCGTGGCGGCGTCGCCCTCGGTCCGGCAGGCGACGTCCACGTTGGCCTTGTGGGCGGCCAGGCCCACCGGGTCGAACTCGGTACCCGGCCCGCCGCGCACGATCACCGGGTCGCTCTGCGTGCTGGTGGCGATCTCCGCGCGGGCCCGGTACTCGCCGGTCCACAGGTAGTCGACCTCCACCCAGCCGTTGGTGGGCAGCTGGAGGCCGTGGCGGAACGCGCCGTCGGCCAGATCGATCCCGGCGGGGTTGGCCACGCGGCGGCCGAAGCCGTCGAGGCCGTCGTTGTAGCCCTCGGCGTAGGCGGCCTGTGCCTGGGGGCGGCCGCGGTCCAGGTCGCGCCAGGACTGGCGGTCGTCGTTCCAGTGGTCGTCGGTGATGTTCCACGGGCCCACGTCCCACACGGGCAGGTAGGCGCAGCGCGGTTCGTGGGTCTCGGTGTCGCCCCTGCCCTCGGGGCCGAGCGCGCCGGTGGTGCACACGCGCACGGTGTACTCGCCGCCGCCGCGCGTGGCCAGGCCCCGCCGGGAGGGCAGGGCGACGAAGTGGTCGTCGGGGCGCACGGTGTGCCCGTTCGCGGTGGTGCCGCCCACCAGGCCGATGCGGGTCGCGAAGAGCCGGGCGGAGTAGGGCGCGTCGGGCACGGTCGCCTCACCCGTCCCGTCGCCGCCGTCCCCATCCACGTCACCGCCGCCGTCGACCTCGTCGTCGGCGTCCGGCTCCGCGTAGAGGGGTTCGAGGGGCCGCAGCCGGACCCCGTCCAGCGCGGAGTCGGCGCCGTCCAGCTCGACCCTGAGCTGGACGTGGGACACACCGGAGTCGAGGATCACCCGGCCGCCGCCCTCCGGGACGGGGTGCCACTCCGTCCACATGCCGTCGGACCGGGTCCCGCGCGCCTCGGCGGTCACGTCCTCGGCCGCGCCGTCCGTCTGGAGCCGCACGTCCAGGACGTCGGTGGCCTCCGTCAACGGCTGCTCGGGGAAGGTCGCCAGGCCGCTGCCCGCCCGCCCCGGCTCGCGGCGGGGCGCGGCCGTGGCGCCGGTCTTCTCCGAGTCCAGGCGCAGCGACCCGTCGTCGAGCACCAGCCCGACCCGGTCCGCGGACTCCAGGTCCTGCGGGAGCCAGCCCTCCTGAGCGTGCGCCAGGGGCGCCGCCGTCGGGAGCAGCAGGACGGCCGCGCCCAGCGCCGTCAGGGTTCGTACCGCGGTGCTCTCACACCGGTCGTCGGACATCGCGCCATCCCCACACATCACCTGGAGCACCAAAAGAGGTCACTCTTAGTAATCACACTGGTGTGGGCACACTCAAGGAGCTTGTGGCGAGTGTTGGTGATACGGCGGTAAAAGTCCGACTCGCCCTCAGCGGGCGAAGGCCAGCAGGCAGGCGGTGAACTCGTGCACGTGGTTGACCCCGCTCACCGGCCCGATCTCCCCCGCGGCGAAGAGCCCCGCCACCGCGTCCACGCCCAGGATGCGGCGGACCGCGAGCACGTCGTGGTCGGAGCGCGGGAACAGGGCGGAGCCGCGGCCGTTGCAGGAGAACAGCAGGCCGGCGCCGACGCTGCGGTCGGTGCCGAAGGAGGCGAGTCTGCGCGCCAGGTCCTCGTCGGCGGTCCCGGCGTCGCGCACCTGGAAGCGCACGGTCTGACCGACCTCCACCATGTCGCCGATCGTCAGCGCGCCGATCTCGGGGTCCGCGCCGCTGAGCGAACGGATCAGGAAGTCGCCCTGCTCGTGGTGGTCGGCGTACTCGTCCATGGCGATGCCGATGTGCAGCCCCTGCGAGGCCAGCTCCCGGTCCTCCTCGGACAGGCCCTCGACCAGCTCCTCCAGCTTCTCGTAGGCGTTGGTGCCCGCCAGTTCCACGAGCAGGTTGCCCTCCGCCTTGGTCACGGTCATGCTCGGGCCGATCGGTCGGCACCCCTGGCTGACCACGGTGCCCAGCACGCCGTCGCCGCCCACGAGGACGCCGATCGCACCGTTCTCGGCGACGTCGCCGTCGACGAAGAGCCGGACCGACTCCTCGCCGCGCAGCCCGTCGGCCATGCCGCCGACGACCGGCAGCCCGCCGAGGGCGTCGGTGGACTCGCGCACGAACGCCTGGGTGGGGAACTCGTAGGGGTTGGAGAGCAGGATGGCGGCCCGGTCCCGGGAGCTGGGCTCGCGCATGCCCACGACGGCCAGGTGGTCGCCCTCGATCACGGTGTCGAGCCGGAACGGGGTGATCTCCACGTCCGGCAGGCTCGCGCACCAGACGCTGACCGCGCCCTGGCCCTCCACGCCGCGGCCGCCACCGATCACGCCGGTGGAGCTGCACCCCAGGGTGACGGCGTCCCCGGCGAGCGCCATCACGCGCTTGCCGGCGAGGGTCACCTCCTCGGGGTCCGCGCCGCACACGAAGAAGCACAGCAGGTCGGCGCCGCCGCCCGCCTCCGTCGGCGCGCTCCCCTCCATCTGTTCCAAGGCCGCCATGACGGCGCGTTCGGCCGCGTTCACGAGGTCGGCCCCCGTCGTCAGTGCATCGCCGAACCGTGCCACCTGCCGCCACCCCGCTTCCACCGGCGCCTCGCGCCGGATCTGGGTCTTCGCCGTCCCTCCCATTCTTCCACTCCCCCGCCGCGCCGTCCCTGTTCACGTCGACGGACCTTCGATCCCCGCACCCGCCCGCCGGGACCGGTACGTACACTGCGGGGGTGATCCACGACTCACCCCCACCGCCCGGTCTCCCCCGCACCCTCGCCGACCTGCGCGCGTCCGGCCACGTCCACCGGCCCGTCGCCGCCGAGGTCCGCGAGAACCTGCTCCGGCGCATGGGGGCCGGAGAGGCCCGTTTCCCTGGTGTGCACGGCTTCGACGCGACCGTGCTGCCGCAGGTCGAGCGGGCCCTGTTGGCCGGGCACGACATCGTGCTGCTGGGCGAGCGCGGCCAGGGCAAGAGCCGGCTGATCCGCGCCATCGCCGCCCTGCTCGACGAGTGGTCCCCCTCCGTCGCCGACTGTCCGATCAACGACCACCCCTACGCCCCGGTGTGCGCGGGCTGCCGGCGGCGCTCGTCACGGGAGGGCGAGGCCCTGCCGGTGGCCTGGCGGCACCGCCGCGAGCGCTACGGCGAGAAGCTGGGCACGCCCGACACCGGCGTGGGCGAGCTGATCGGGGACGTGGACCCGGCACGGCTGGCCGAGGGCCGCTCGCTCGGCGATCCCGAGACCGTCCACTACGGGCTGGTGCCGCGCGCCAACCGGGGCGTGTTCTGCGTCAACGAGCTGCCGGACCTGCCCGCGCGCGCACAGGTGGCGCTGTTCAACGTGCTGGAGGAACGCGACCTCCAGGTGCGCGGGTACACGTTGCGGCTGCCCCTGGACATCCTGGTGGTGGCGAGCGCCAACCCGGAGGACTACACGAACCGGGGGCGGATCGTGACGCCGCTCAAGGACCGGTTCGGCGCCCAGGTCAGGACCCACTACCCGCCGGAGCTGGCCGACGAGCTGGCGCTGATCCGGCAGGAGGCGGCCCTGCCGCCGGGCACGTGCGTGCCCTCGCACCTGCTGGAGACCGTGGCGCGTTTCACCCGGCTGGTGCGGGCGCACAGGAAGGTGGATCCCCGCTCGGGGGTCTCCGTGCGCTTCTCGGTGGCCGCAGCCGAGACCGTGGCCGCCTCCGCCCTGCGCAGGGCGGCCCTGGTCGGCGAGGAGGTGCCCGTCGCCCGCGTGTGCGACCTGCCCGCGGTGGTGGAGCCGCTGCTCGGCAAGGTCGAGTTCGACATCGCCGCCGAGGGCCGGGAGGCGGAGCTGCTGCACGCCCTGCTGCGCCGGGCGACCGCCGAGGTCTTCCGTGAGCGGTTGGGGGAGGCCGACCTGTCGCCCCTCGCCGACCGGTTCTCCGGCGGCGGCACGGTGGAGTCCGGGGACCTGGTCGGCGCGGCCGAGCTACTGCGCCGGGTCGGCGGGGTGCCGGGGCTGGCGGACATGATCTCCCGCGCGGCTCCCGAGGAGCAGGACGGCCCGCCGACTCCGGGACTGGCGGCGGCGGTGGTCGAGTTCGCGCTGGAGGGGCTCTATCTGGAGCGGAGGCTGTCCAAGGACACCGTCGCCGACGGCGGCGTCTACCGGTTCTGACCAGAGGGGACGGGGCGTTGGTGGGAGACGTGCGAGTGGGAGACCGGGCGCTCCGCGCCTCCGTTGAGGGTGGAAGCCCCGCACCGCCCGCGAAGCGGTCACCCCGGGCGATGGTGGGAGACGGGTGGGGATGAGACACCGATACCGGGCCTACACCGGCGGGCCCGACCCGCTGGCCGAGCCCGACCCGCCGACCGACGCGGAGCTGAGGGCCGTCGACGAGCTCCTCGCCCTGGTGGCGGCGGCCGATCCGGACTCCGACGCCGACCGCGAGGCACTGGACGCGCTGGCGGACGCCCTGTCCCGCTACGGGTCGGGCGAGCGCGCGGCGCTGGCGGAGACCGACCCCTCCGAGCTGCGGCGGCTGCTGGGCCCCGAGGGCGCGGCGGCCCGGACCCGGCTCGACGCGGCCGACCACGGTCTCAGCCCCCGCGAACTGCGCCGACTGGGCGAGGCCGCGCTGCGCGACGTCGAGCGGGGCCGCGGCGCGCGCCCCGGCGGCCACGCGGGCCCCTCCGGCCCCGGTGGGACCACGGGCGAGATGACCGGCGCGTTCCTGCCCTACGAGGCGGAGGAGGACCGCCCGCTGGACGCCTCCGCGACGGCGCGAGAAGCGGCCCTGCGCCGAGCCCGCTCCGCCGGCCCGCCCCTGCTCCCCGAGGACCTGCGGGTCGCCGAGACCGAGCCGGAGTCCGCCGCGGCGGTCTGCCTGCTCATCGACCTGTCCCACTCGATGGTGACGCGCTCGCTGCACGAGGCCGCCGCCCGGACGGCGCTGGCGCTGCTCGCCCTGGTCCGCACGCGCCATCCCCAGGACCGGGTGCAGGTGGTGGGCTTCGGCGAGCGCGCGGTCGAGCTCACCCCCGCCGCGCTGGTCGCGCACGACCGGAGCGAGGCGCCCGGCACCAACCTGCACCACGCCCTGCGCCTGGCACGGGCTCACGTGCGACGGCACCGCGGTCTCCTGCCCCGGGTCCTGGTGGTCACCGACGGCGAGCCCACCGCCCACCTGTCCGAGGACGGGCGGGCGCGGTTCGCCTGGCCCCCGGCTCCGCGCACGGTCGAGGCGACCCTGGCCGAGCTCGACGCCGTCCTGCGCGAGGGGGCCGAGGTCACCTTCGTCCTGTTGGCCGACGACCCCCGGCTGCGCGCCTTCCGGGCCCTGGTCGAGCGCCGCCGGGGCGTGCGGGTCGTGGACGCCGACGCCGACCTGCTCGGCCCGGTGGTCCTGGACCGCTACCGGCGGCGCTGACCCGGCTCAGCGCTCGAAGATGTTGACGTCCGAGGCCATCAGCAGCAGTTCCTCGGGGGCGTCGCCGCCCGAGTACAGCAGCTGGTGCCGGTTGGCGGGCATGATCGTCTCGGTGAACCGCAGCGGGCGCTCGCCCTCGTGCGCCACCCGCTCCTGCACGAGCAGCGGGATCCCGGGGCCGAGCCCGAAGGAGTCGGCCTCGTCCTGGGACGGCATCCGCGCGCCCACGATGTCCCAGTTCCAGTCCTCGCGGTACCCGAGCTCGCGCAGCACCGCGCTGACGCCCTCGTCCAGGCGTTCGGGATGCATGAGCGCGGTGCCGTTGGCGATGCTGAAGGGGAAGTAGGTGACCTGGGACTGCCAGAGCCCGCCCTCGACGAAACGGTCGCAGGAACGGATGACCACGAGCCCGCCGTAGGGGCCGTTCTCGTCGTCCTCGAAGCGCAGCCGCTTGGCCACCTTCGGGCGCATGGTGTCCAGGCTGACCTTGATCTTCTCGTCGACCTGGTAGTAGCCGGCCTCGCGCAGGTGCGGCTGGTAGCCGGCCTCGAACCGCTCGGAGTCGCTGCCGCCGGAGATCGGCGTGGCGAGGTGGATGATGGGCTGGTGGTCGGCGGCGAAGGCGCCCCGCCCCGCCTGGATGGTGATGCGGCCCTCGTCCTGGAGGATGCGCATACCGAGCCGCGCGGTGGCACGGGAGACGTCGAAGCGCTCGGCGAGCTCCTCCTCGCCCGGCAGGCGGTCGCCCGGCTGGTATTCACCCCGCGACAGCGCCTCGCGCAGATGGTCGGCGACCACGGTCTTCCTCGACGTGCTCATGTGCTGGCTCAGTCCCGGTGGTAGGCCTTGAGGTTGCCGTGCTCGAACTGGTACCGGATGCTGTGCCCGGCATACACAGTGTGCACCAGTCGGATCGGGCGTTCCTCGGAGTAGTCGGTGCGATGGACGTCCAGAACCGGTACTCCCGGGGGGAGTTCGAGCTGTGACGTCTCCTGTGGCGTGGGCATACGGGTCTGGAGCTCGTCGACGTAGCCGACCTGCCGGTGCCCGTGTTCGAGCAGCACCACCAGGGCGCTCTCGACGTCCTCGGGCAGCATGAGCGGCGTGCCCTGCACCAGTTCCATGGGGTAGTACGCCGAACTGATGGAGCCGGACTGCTCTCCGGAGAACCGGTACATGCGGCGCACAACGGTCATGTCCCCCTCGGGGACGCGCAGCCGGCTGGCGATGTCCGCCGTGGCGCTCAGGAGCTGGAGCTCCTCCAGCGTCTGCCCGGACAGCGCCGATTCGTTGAGACCGTCGGGCCCGCCCTTGGTCCGGGTGGCGTAGAAGATCTCCGGCACCACGTCCTGGACGAAGTGGCCGCGGCCCGGCCTGCTGAGGATGAGGCCCTGGTTGCGCAGCATGCCCAGTGCGAGCCTGATCGTGTTGCGGGACGCGTCGAAGCGCTCTTCCAGCTGCTTCTCCGACGGCAGCTGACCGCCCAGCGGCAGGCTTCCCTCCTGGATCTCCCGTCGCAGGATCCGAGCGATCTGTCGATATCTACTTTCTGCCCGCATAAGTCAGCCCTCTGGGGGGTATCAGTGGATCAGGTCAACTTGTACCAACAAGGTGAGCGGTACACCAGCAAAACAGGTCCATCCGGTTCTCATAGGCCCATCTTAGGTGAAGGCCACACTGAGTACACGGCAGAGCCGCCCAGCGGACACCTCCCCGGGAAAGAACCACAGCACAGCCCGATCCGACCGATTTCCGCCCACCACCGACGGAACGCACCACGTGACACGACAGACCGGGCCCCCTCGCACCAGCAGGGGGCGGACGACGAACTGACCACCCTCGACCCAAAGGTGACCCCTATGATCCCCGTCTTCATCGCCTTCATCGGACTCGTGCTCCTGGGGCTGGCCGCGGGCTTCTTCCTCGCCATCTCCATCGGCATCCGCCGCCAGGACAACCGCGGGCGCTACCGCTCCCTCCGCGAGGAGGACGACAACAGTGCCCTCTCCCGCACCGGCAGCCTCGTCGTCGGTCTGCGCTTCACCAACGGCGCCACCGAGCGCCGCGACCGCTCGCCCGACCCGGCCCCCGCGCGGGCCGTGCTCCGCGAGCGCACTCCCTCCGCGGTCTGACCCCCCGCGAGAGCCCCCGCACCACGTAGGACACGCCGTGAAGGGCCCGGCAGCGTGGCCGGCGCACCCTCACGGCAGGACCGTGCGGGCACACCGGCCGGTTCGACCCTTCGGGGCCGCGGTCAGCTCTCCAACGCCCCCAGCAGGTCCGCCACCAGGTCGTCACCCGACTCGATGCCGACGGAGATCCGCACCAGATCGGCCGGGACCTCCAACGCGGAACCCGCGGTGGACGCGTGCGTCATCCGCCCGGGATGCTCGATCAGGGACTCCACCCCGCCCAGGGACTCCCCCAGCGTGAAGACCTCGGTTCGCTCGCACAGCGCCAGGGCCGCCTTCTCCCCGTCGCGCAGAGCGAACGAGACCATCCCCCCGAAGGCACGCATCTGCCGTTCGGCGACCTTGTGCCCCGGATGCCCGTCCAGGCCGGGGTAGTACACCCTCCGTACCGCCGCATGGCTCTCCAGCGCGGCGACGACCTTCTCGGCGTTGGCACTGTGCCGGTCCATCCGCACGCCCAGGGTCTTGACCCCGCGCAGGGTCAGCCAGGAGTCGAAGGGCCCCGGAACGGCCCCCATGGTGTTCTGGTGGAAGGCCAGCCGCTCCCCGAGTTCGGCGTCGGACACGACCAGCGCGCCCCCGACCACGTCGGAGTGCCCGCCCAGGTACTTGGTGGTGGAGTGCACGACCACGTCCGCGCCCAGGGTCAGCGGCTGCTGGAGGTAGGGCGAGGCGAAGGTGTTGTCCACCACGTACAGCGCGCCGGCGTCGTGGGCGATCGCCGCGACCGCCTCGATGTCGGTGATGTTGAGCAGCGGGTTGGTGGGCGTCTCGGTCCACACCACCTTGGTCTGGGGGCGCAGCGCCGCCCGCACGGCCTCGGGATCGCTCTGGTCGACCGCGTCCCAGGTCACGCCCCAGCGCTCGACCACCTTGGAGACCAGGCGGAAGGTGCCCCCGTAGGCGTCACCGGGGATGATGATGTGGTCGCCCGGCGACAGGACCGTGCGCAGCAGCGTGTCCTCGGCGGCCATGCCGGAGGCGAAGGCCAGACCGCGCGTGCCCGCTTCCAGGGCGGCCAGGCACTCCTCCAGCGCGGCGCGCGTGGGGTTGCCGGTGCGCGAGTACTCATAGCCCTGGCGCAGCCCGCCCACGCCGTCCTGCGCGTAGGTGCTCGTCTGGTAGATCGGTACCACGACGGCCCCGGTGCCGGTGTCCGGTTCCTGGCCCGCGTGGATGGCCAGCGTTTCAAACCCGTCAAACGTCATGTCGCCACCCTAGTTCGCAACGACCACGGGAACCGTTCCTATTCAGTGTTCAGGAGTGGGTCTTGAACCCATCTCCTGTCACTGCGCGCGTCCCGAACGGTGGTGGACGCGCTGGTTCCCCGCGTTCTCTCCTTCCCTGCCCGGGCACGCGCATCGTGTGCGCGCTCCGTGGCAGGGCGGCGGGGTCCCTCACACCCCACAGCACCGGGTTCGGTCTGGACGGTCCGAGGCCCGTACCCATCGCTCCGGTGGGTACGGGGCGGCGGGGTCCGACGCCGAATCGGGTGTCCCAGGGCGCGCCTGCCAATGGCCACCGCAGCGGCGTCATGGCGAGTCATCGTACGCTTACTGCTGGTCAGAGGCTCGGCCCAGTGCCGGGCGCCCCACATCGAGGTATAGGCCGGATCGACGGCCACGATCGCGATTCCGAGTTCGGCGGCCATCGACACGATCCGGGCCCGGAGCCTGGCGGTGGGCATACCGGATGATGAGCTGCCGGAAGCGTTTCCTGCGGCCGTGTTTCTCCCGGGTCTTCTCGGCCGTGAAGTCCAGGTCCTCGATGGCGATCGCCGCCGCGCCGGTGCGCTGGGTCCAGTGCAGCAGCCTGGTGAGGGCGTGGCGGACCTGGGCGTCGCGGTGCGCAGCGGCGCCGGTCAGGTCGAAGGAGAACCGTTCGGGGTTCCCGACCGGGTTGCCGTGCGGGTCGAGCCGGTAGGCGGCCAGATGGTCGGCGTTCATATCCACACCCACCACCCCCTGCGCGCGGGCCGCCGCCAACGGCAGGGCCCGTGTCACCGCGCACCCCACGGGCACGCGCGGCGGACCGCCGGGCGTGCTCGCCCGGGACCCGTCAGGCGGGCGGGAAGCGCGTGGCCGATCCCGGCTCGGGCGGTTCGACGGGCAGGTCGGGCGTCGGTCCGGTGACCGGAGTGGGGACCCGGGTGGGCGTCCCGGTGCCGCGCATCGGCGGCTCCCAGCCGAGCTCCGGGTCGTACTCGCGCACGACCTTGCCGGGCACGCCCGCGACGACGCTGTGGTCGGGGTACCGGCCGGGCCGCACCACGGTGCCGGCCGCGACGACGCAGTTGCGCCCCAGGTGCACGCCCGGCAGGATCACCGCGTTCGCGCCGATCCAGGTGCCGTCACCGATGCTGACGGGGTCGTCCACGGGCCACTGCAGGCCGACGGGGATCTCGGTGTTGGTGTAGGAGTGGTTCTGGTCGGTGATGTACACGTACGGCCCCGTGTAGACGTGGTCGCCGATGTCCACCGACTTGTGCGCGACGATGTGGGACCCCCGGCCGATCGCGCAGCCGGAGCCGATCCGCACGACCGTCCCCTCGCCCAGGTCGTAGTCGGGGCCCATCCCGGCGGCGAGCGTCATGTCCGCGCCGAGCACGGTGTGCACGCCGATCTCGATCCACGGTTCGCCGTACAGGGTGGCCGTGGGAAAGGCGATCGCCGACCCGACGCCGAAGCGCGCGAACCGCCGGGACGCCTTGGAGTCCGCACGGATTTCGGCGTTGCTCCGGGCGAACGACCAGACGGAGCGGATGATCCAGGACAACAGCCGCGACACGCGTGCTCCCATTTATTACCTGCCAGTAATACTGTCGCGAACATTAGCAGTGTCCGAGTATGCGTGGTCCCGCGCGGTCTGTCCGCACCGCCCCCGGGGTTCGCGCAGGCAGGAGCACCCTGGCCGGCCGAAGGTCCGGAGCGCGGGACCGGGGCCGTGCCCCGGCCCCGCGCACACGTGCGGCTACCCGGACAGGTGCGCGAGCAGGTCCTGACGGGTGAGGATTCCCACCGGGCGCCCGTCGCGCAGCACCACCAGGGCACCGGAGGTGCGCAGCAGGCGCGCGCAGTCGCTGACCGGCGTCCCGGTGCCGACCGTGGACAGCGGCGGGCCCATGTGCGTCTCCACCAGGTCGTCCAGCTCGGCGCGGCCGTCGAAGAGCGCGTCCAGCACGTCGCGCTCGGCCACCGAGCCGACCACCTCGGCCGCCATGACCGGCGGCTCCTCCTTCATCACCGGAAGCTGCGAGACGCCGTACTCGCGCATGATCGCCACGGCGGTGCCGACCGTCTCGTCCGGGTGGGAGTGCACGAAGTCGGGCATCTCGCCGCCCTTCTCCGCCAGCACCTGGCCGGCCGTGGCCTCCTCCGTCACGGTGGACAGGAACCCGTAGTCCGCCATCCACTCGTCGTTGAAGATCTTGCCGAGGTAGCCGCGGCCGCCGTCGGGCAGCAGGACGACGACGACGTCGTCGGGCCCCGCGTCCTGGGCCACCTTCAGCGCCGCCTCCACCGCCAGTCCGCAGGAGCCGCCCACCAGCAGGGCCTCCTCGCGCGCCAGGCGCCGGGTCATCAGGAAGGAGTCCTTGTCGCTGACCGCCACGATGTCGTCGCACACGGAGGTGTCATAGGTGCCCGGCCAGATGTCCTCGCCCACGCCCTCGACCAGGTACGGGCGACCCGACCCGCCCGAGTACACCGAACCCTCGGGGTCGGCGCCGATCACGCGCACGGCGCCCTTGGAGGCCTCCTTGAGGTAGCGGCCGGCGCCGCTGATGGTGCCGCCGGTCCCGATCCCCGCCACGAAGTGCGTGATCCGGCCCTCGGTCTGCTCCCAGATCTCGGGGCCGGTGGAGTGGTAGTGCGACTCCGGGTTGTTCACGTTCTCGTACTGGTTGGGCTTCCAGGCGCCGGGGATCTCCGCGGCCAGCCGGTCCGAGACCGAGTAGTAGGACTCGGGGTGGTCGGGGGCGACCGTGGTCGGGCACACCACGACCTCGGCCCCGTAGGCCCGCAGCACCGAGAGCTTGTCCGTGCCCACCTTGTCCGGGCAGATGAAGACGCAGCGGTAGCCCTTCTCCTGCGCGATCATCGCCAGCCCGATCCCGGTGTTGCCGGAGGTGGGCTCGACGATCGTGCCGCCGGGCTTGAGCTTGCCGCTCTTCTCCGCGGCCTCGACCATGCGCAGGGCGATGCGGTCCTTGACCGAGCCTCCGGGGTTGAAGTACTCGACCTTGGCCAGGATCGTCGGTGCCAGCCCCTCCGTGACCTTCTTCAAACGGACAAGCGGGGTGTCCCCGACCAGATCGATCAGTGAATCGTGTACCCGCATGGTGGCTCCTCAACGTCGTGGCGACCGGGTCCTCGGCCCGCCTCTTGCACGCCCCGGCGGCGCCCGGGGCCATGGGCCGGTCCGGCCCATCCCTGACTCTAACGCCACCACCTGGCGCTTCCGGGAAGCTTCCCGAACCCGTGCGAGGAAGCTTCCCACCCTCAACCGAGAGCCCCCGGCTCCAGCCCTCCCACCCGTCACCCGCCATCGCACCCGGGAGATCGCTACGCGAAGCGACGGGCGCTACCACCCTCAACCGAGAGCCTCCGGCTCCAGCCCTCGCCGACACGTCACCGCCTGCTCCGAGCCGTTGGATTTTGCTCACTCGACGGACCCGGTGGTGTGCCGCGCAGGTACGTGACCCCGGGGTTTCCCGCCGGTAACCTCGCTTGCAACCGGCTCGCCGAGAGCAGGCGGGTCCGACCCTCGGAGGTTGTCCGATGCTGCGAGCCGCTCGCGCACGGCGTATTGCCGCGGCCACCGCGTTCGGCGGGGGCGGGATCACCCTGGTCGGCGGCGGGACCCTGGCGCTGTTGTACCTGCAGGTCAGGCTCGCCAAACGCATGATCGGGGTCACCGCGTGGCAGCGGCCGAAGGTCAACGGGGTCTACGGCGACGGCCCCGGCGCCCCGTTGCGCATGCTGATGGCCGGCGACTCCACCGCCGCGGGCTTCGCCGTTGCCGAGGCCGCCCAGACACCGGGCGTGCTGCTGGCCTGCGGCCTGGCCGCCGCGGCCGACCGGAGGGTGCGGCTGCGCTGCACCGCCTCCCCCGGCGCGACCTCGGCCAACCTCACCGCGCAGATCGCGCACGCCGGCGCCCTGGACCCCGCCTCCCGCTACGACGTGGCCGTGATCTTCATCGGCGCCAACGACGTCATCCGCCGGGTGCGGCCCAACGACGCCGTCGCCCAGCTGCGCGAGGCGACCGCCGCGCTGGTCGGGCACGGCACCGCGGTCGTGGTGGCGACCTGCCCCGACCTGGGCACGGTCCGCCCGATCGGCTGGCCGCTGCGCTCGGTGGCGCGCCGCGCCTCACGCCAGCTCGCCGCGGCCCAGACGATCGCGGTCACCGAGGCGGGCGGGCGCACGGTCTCCCTGAGCGACCTGCTCTCCGACGACTTCCGGACCGACCCCGCCACCATGTTCGGGCCGGACCGCTTCCATCCCTCCGCCCGCGGCTACGCCCAGGCGGCCTCGGCCGTCCTGCCCTCGGCCTGCGCCGCGCTCGGGCTACTGCCGGAGCTGGACGAGGCCGAGCGCACCTCGCGCCCTCTGCCCGTGGACCAGGCCGCGGTCATCGCCGCCGAGACACCGGGCACGGAGGTCGCGCCCGCCGAACGGACCCGCGCCGGCGGCCGCTCCCGCTGGACAGCCCTCGTGCGCCTGCCCTTCCGCGGGCGCGAACACGACCCCGCGGGGGTGGACCGTCGGGCGCCGGCCCCGGCGGACGACCAGGACCCCGCGCCGCGGAACACCGCGCCTCCGGGCGAGCGGGGGGACGGGACGCAGGCGAGCGCGAGCGCCGGAGTCGCCGCGCCGACCGACGCCGCCCGCCATCCGGGAAACCACCGTACCGACACGCGAAGGCAGCCCCCGGGTGGCGACGAAGGCGGGCGAACAGGTTAACTGGGCAGTAACAAGACGTGCCGTGGCCGATCACGCGATCTACCAGGCGTTCGAGACGGCCAGGGCGCGCACCGACGTACGAGGCCGCACGTCCGCCCGGCGCGGCCGCACTCCACACCGACAGGGACCAAGACCATGCCCGAAGCAGTCATCGTCGCCACAGCCCGCTCCCCGATCGGCCGCGCCTTCAAGGGCTCGCTCAAGGACCTGCGCCCGGACGACCTCACCGCGCAGATCATCGGCGCCGCTCTGGCCAAGGTGCCCGAGCTCGACCCCAAGCAGATCGACGACCTCATGCTCGGCTGTGGTCTGCCCGGCGGTGAGCAGGGCTTCAACATGGCCCGCATCGTCGCCGTCCAGCTCGGCCTGGACACCGTGCCCGGCACGACCATCACCCGGTACTGCTCCTCCTCGCTCCAGACCACCCGGATGGCCTACCACGCCATCAAGGCGGGCGAGGGCGACGTGTTCGTGTCCGCCGGCGTGGAGATGGTCAGCCGTCTCGCCAACGGCACCAGCGACATGCCGGACAACGAGAACCCGATCTTCGACGACGCCAAGGCCCGCACGGTCAAGCGTGCCGAGGGCAACGCCGAGACCTGGACCGACCCGCGCGGGAACGGCGCCCTGCCCGACGCCTACATCGCCATGGGCCAGACGGCGGAGAACGTCGCCCAGATCACCGGCGTCTCGCGTCAGCGCCAGGACGAGTTCGCGGTCCGGTCCCAGAACCTCGCCGAGAAGTCCCTGGACAACGGCTTCTGGGAGCGGGAGATCACTCCGGTGACCCTCCCGGACGGCACCGTGGTCAGCACCGACGACGGCATCCGCCGCGGCACCACCTACGAGAAGGTCTCCGAGCTCAAGCCGGTGTTCCGCCCCGACGGCACGGTCACCGCGGGCAACGCCTGCCCGCTCAACGACGGCGCCTCCGCGCTCGTCATCATGAGCGACACCAAGGCCGCCCAGCTCGGCCTGACCCCGCTGGCCCGCATCGTCTCCACCGGCGTCACCGGTCTGAACCCCGAGATCATGGGCCTGGGCCCGGTCGAGGCCTCCAAGCAGGCCCTGGCCCGCGCGAACATGGCCATCGGCGACATCGACCTGGTCGAGATCAACGAGGCCTTCGCCGCCCAGGTGCTGCCCTCCGCCGACCAGCTCGGCATCGACGTCGACGGCCGGCTCAACGTCAACGGCGGCGCCATCGCCATCGGCCACCCGTTCGGCAGCACGGGCGCGCGCATCACCGGCACGCTCCTGAACGGCCTGCGGTTCCACGACAAGACCTACGGCCTGGAGACCATGTGCGTCGGCGGCGGCCAGGGCATGGCGGCCGTCTTCGAGCGGCTGAGCTAGGCCGCGTCCGCTCGTCGGACACGGTACGGCATCCTCCGGGGCCCGGCGCGCACTCCTTGGGTTCTAGCGGTGGTCGCAACACCCTGACTTTGGGGAGGTTGCGGCCACCGTGTCGTTTTCGAAGAAGGAACTGGCTCGTCTGCGAACACAGTTCCTCGAGCAGATGGCCGAGATCGGTAGCGTCACCGAGGTCGCACGCCGCCTCGGGGTGAACCGCAACACCGCGTTCTCCTGGGCCAGGAAAGCCGGGCTGCGCTCCCAACGCCAGCAACGACCGCACCCGGCACGCCAGGAGTACGAACGCCTGCGCAACAGCGCCGTGCCCCGCCCAGAAGCCGCACGACGAGCCGGGATCAACGAACGCACCGCCCGGGACTGGGACCACGGGGTACGCAAGTCCCGCAACTCCAGGTTCTACCCTGATGGCCGCCGTGTGAACTACTCCACCGGACAGACCACCATAGAGTCCATGACCAGTCCTCCAGCAGCGCTGGACACACTCCAAAAGCAGGTCCACCCGCGTTTTCTGACCCTCGCAGACCGGGAGCGGATCGCGGATCTGGACCGAGCGGGGTGGAGCCGGCGGGCGATCGGCCGCGACCTGGGGCGCCCGGCCTCCACGATCAAACGCGAACTCGACCACCACCGCAACGCCGATGGGTCCTACGGTGCCTATACCGCCCAGCGTCGGGCGAGCGCCCAACGGGTGCGTCCCAAACCCGCCAAACTCGCTGCCCCGGGCCGCCTGCGGGACTATGTCGCCCAGGGACTGCGGAAGCGGTGGTCGCCGGAGCAGATCAGCAACCGGCTCGTTGAGGACTTTCCCGGCGAGGAGGACATGCGTGTGAGCCACGAGACGATCTACCAGGCGCTCTACGTCCAGTCCCGCGGCGGGCTCAAACGCGAGGTCTCCGCGGCGTTGCGCACCGGCCGGCTCCGACGCACGCCGCACCGCTCACCCGAGCACAGGCGGAGCCGGTTCACCGATCCGATGGTGATGATCAGCGAGCGCCCCGCCGAGGTCGAGGACCGTGCCGTGCCGGGGCACTGGGAGGGCGATCTGATCACGGGTGCGCACAACAAGTCCGCGATCATCACCCTGGTCGAGCGCTCCACCCGGTACGTGATGCTGGGGCACGTGCCCGGCGAGCACACCGCCGAGGCGGTCGGGGGTGTGCTGAGCGAACTGATCACCGCGCTGCCTGATCATCTGCGGGGGTCGCTGACCTGGGACCAGGGCAGCGAGATGGCCGGCCACAAGGCGTTCAGCGTGGCCACGGGGGTGCCGGTGTTCTTCTGCGATCCCGCCTCCCCCTGGCAGCGCGGATCGAATGAGAACACCAACGGGCTGCTGCGCCAGTACTTCCCCAAGGGCACGGACCTGTCCGTTCATGGCCGGCTGGATCTGGAGCATGTCGCTCAGGAACTGAACGAGCGTCCACGCAAGACGCTCGGCTGGGAAACCCCAGCCGAGCGTCTGGCTACACTCGTTTGATCAACGAGGTGTTGCGAGGACCCCTTGAATCCGCCCTCGCGCGCCGGGCCCCGCGCCGTGTCCACGACCTGAAGTGAGGCCGTGTCCGTGACCGCGCCGAACCTCACCCGCGCCCCGGTTTCACACGGTCCGTCACGCGACATACCGAACCCGCGCGTGCGTGTCCCGAACCGCCGCCCTACACCGTCCGAGCCAACGAACTCCTACCGCCAAGGTAAAAGCTGGTGGCCGGGGCTTGTCCAATCCGTGATCCTGATGCAGGGTCACAGATAAGTGCCATTCGCCAACGCACTGCCGGAGGTGCCTATGTCGGTTACCCACTCGCCGGAGATCCACGCAAAGCTCATCGAACGCATCCCGACCGTCACCGGCCGAGGACTCCACGAGTGGTTCAACGCTCTCGACAAGGGGCCGGGACTGGTCCGCTGCTCGGAACGGTCCACCTGGCTCGCCGACGAGTACGGCCTGCCCCAGTGGTACGCGCAGGCCATCGTCACAGAGCACGACCGCCGCCGCAGGAACCGATCCATCCCCGCTCCGCGTCCCGAGGGGCCCTGAGCGCGAACCGAACGCCACCGCACCCGTACAGACGAAGGGCCACCCCCGGGATCGTCTCCCGGGGGTGGCCCTTGGCGTATCGGCCCGCACTCACGCGGGCCCGCGCCGCACGTGCTAGTCGGCGAACAGCGTCTTGATGATCCAGAGCAGGCGCAGGATCTCGATGTAGAGCCAGACCAGCGAGACCGTCAGGCCGAAGGCGAACTGCCAGGCGAACTTGTCGGGGATGCCCGCCTGCACGCCCTCCTCGATCCCGCGGAACTCGATGGCCAGGGTCAGCGCCGCGATGACGACGAAGACCAGGCCGATGCCCAGGCCCAGGAGGCTGGGCTCGCGCAGGCCGATACCGCCGGCGATGAAGAAGCTGGCCACGAAGTTGACCAGCATCAGCGCGGCCGCGCCGAGCACCGCGAAGCCGACGGCCTTGACGAAGCCGTCCGTCACCTTGATGATGCGGAACTTGTACAGCGCGAGCATCACACCGAAGACCGCGACGGTACCGATGACCGCCTGGGTCACGAGCGAGCCGCCCGCGCCGGCCTGACCGGTGCTCATCTCCAGCTGGGTCGCCAGAAGGGCCGAGATACCGCCGACGAGCAGGCCCTCGAGGCCCGCATAGGTGAGGATCAGCCCCGGGTTGGTGCTCTGCTTGAACGCGATGACCAGACCGAGGACCAGGCCGCCGAGCGCGCCCACGATCGTGAGCATCAGCGCGAGTCCGGCGTTGGCGCCGTTGTTCGCGGTGAACAGGAAGTAGTTGATCACGGCGAGCAGGACGACCACGCCGAGCGTCATGCCCGTACGCATGACGACGTCGTCGATGGTCATGCGCCCCGCGCCGGCCCCCTGCGCCGGAGCGGCCGGGTAGCCCTGCTGGGGATAGGGCTGGCCGTATCCCGGCTGGCCATAGCCCTGCTGGGGGTGGCCCGGCTGCGGGTACGGCTGTCCGTACCCCTGCTGCGCATAGCCCTGCTGACCGTAACCCGGCTGGCCGTAGCCCTGACCGGCTCGGCCGGACTGCTGAAGAGCCCGCTTGAGGACGGGGTTGGAACTCCGCATCCGCATGTCTCGTAATGGCCTTTCACGCGTGGTTTGCTGCCCACAAGGTAACGTACGGCCCCACTCCGCGGTTCCGGGCGCAGGGTCACCGTTGGGACACGGCCGCCCGGGCCGGGGAACCCCGGCCCGGGCGAAGACCCGTGGGCGGCGATCGGACGGCGCCGTGGACGGAGCCCACCCCGTGCCCGCCCCCGCGGGACACGGCGTCAGTTGCGGGTCACCAGCGAACGGGCCAGGAACAGCATGTTCGCCGGGCGCTCGGCCAGACGGCGCATGTAGTAGCCGTACCACTCGTCGCCGTAGGGCACGTAGACGCGCATGCGCTTGCCCTCCGCGGCCAGGCGGACCTGCTCGGCGTCCCGGATCCCGTAGAGCATCTGGTACTCGTAGTCCTCGGCGGTCCGGCCGTTGGCGGCCGCGAGCTCACCGGCGATCGCCACCATGCGCGGGTCGTGGGACGCCACCATCGGGTAGCCGTCGCCCTCCATGAGCACGCGCAGAGCCCGCACGTACGCCTTGTCGACCTCCGCCTTGTCGCGGAAGGCGACGGAGGAGGGCTCGTCGTAGGCGCCCTTGCACAGGCGCACGCGCGAGCCCGCTCCGCTGAGGTCGCGGCAGTCGGCCTCCGTGCGGTGCAGGTAGGCCTGGAGCACCGCACCCACGAACGGGAAGTCCTCGCGCAGCTCGCGCAGGATGCCCAGCGTGGAGTCGGTGGTGGTGTGGTCCTCCATGTCGAGGGTCACCGTGGTGCCGATGGCCGCGGCGGCCTCGGCGATGCGGCGCGCGTTGTCGAGGGCGATCTTCTCACCGTCGGCGTTGAGGAACTGCCCCACCGCCGAGAGTTTCACCGACACCTCGGCCCGGTCCCCCAGCCCGGCCTCGCCCAGCGCGGCCAGCAGGTCCTGGTAGGCGGTCACCGTCGCCGTGGCCTGCGCCAGGTCGGTGGTGTCCTCGCCGAGGAAGTCCAGGGTGATGTGGCGGTCCTGCGCCAGGTTCGCGACGGCGGGCAGGGCCTCGTCGAGGGTGGAACCCGCCACGAACCGGTGGACCAGCCCACGGGTCAGGGGCGTGCGCTCGACGATTTTGCGGCAGGTCGCGGACCGGGCCGCGAGCAGCAGTGGCTTGCGAAGCATGGAGACCTCGAAGAAGACGTGCGCGAACCGGTCGGTCAGCGCGGACGATGAAGTGGGGCCGGGGATCTGCCCGGTCGCACCGGTGGATTCCTCGGGGGGTGATGTGGTGCGCCCCCTCAGTGACCTGAGGGGGCGCGGACCGTGGACCTACCCCATGTGCGGGTAGGAGGAGTTCGTCGGCGCGACGAAGGTCTCCTTGATGGCGCGCGGGCTCGCCCAACGCGACAGGTTCTGCGCGGAACCGGCCTTGTCGTTGGTGCCGGAGGCGCGGCCGCCGCCGAACGGCTGCTGGCCCACGATGGAGCCGGTCGGCCGGTCGTTGATGTAGAAGTTGCCGGCGGTGAAGCGCAGGGCCTCGGTCGCCTTGGCCACCGCGGCGCGGTCGTTGGCCAGGATCGCGCCGGTCAGGGCGTAGGCCGAGCCCTGGTCGACGATCTCCAGGACCTCGTCGAACTTCTCGTCCTCGTAGACGTGGACGGCGACGACCGGACCGAAGTACTCCGTGCGGAACACGTCGTGCGTGGGGTCGGTGCCCTCGATGATCGTCGGGCGCACGAAGTAGCCCACCGAGTCGTCGGCGGTGCCGCCGGCGATGATCGACAGGGTCGGGTCGGACTTGGCGTCCTCCAGGACCTTGGCGAGCTTGTCGAAGGAGCGGCGGTCGATGACGGCGCCGACGAAGTTCGACAGGTCGGTGACGTCGCCCATCTTGATGGCCTCGGTCTCGGCGACCAGGTCCTCGCGCATCTTCTCCCACACCGAGCGGGCGACGAAGGCGCGCGAGGCGGCCGAGCACTTCTGGCCCTGGTACTCGAAGGCGCCGCGGACGATCGCGGTGCGCAGGATCTCCGGGTCGGCCGACTTGTGGGCGACGATGAAGTCCTTGCCGCCGGTCTCGCCGACGATCCGCGGGTAGCTGCGGTAGTTGGAGATGTTCTCGCCGACGCTCTTCCACAGGTGCTGGAAGGTGCGGGTGGAACCGGTGAAGTGCACACCGGCCAGGTCCGGGTCGTTGAGCGCGACGTCGGAGACGGCCAGGCCGTCACCGGTCACCATGTTGATGACGCCCGCGGGCATGCCCGCCTCCTCCAGGAGGCGCATGGTCAGCTCGGCGGCGAACTGCTGGGTCGGGGACGGCTTCCACACGACCACGTTGCCCATGAGCGCCGGAGCGGTGGGCAGGTTGCCCGCGATGGCGGTGAAGTTGAAGGGCGTGATCGCGTAGACGAAGCCCTCCAGCGGCCGCTGCTCCATGCGGTTCCACACGCCGGGCACGCTCAGCGGCTGCTGCTCGATGAGCGTGCGGGCGTAGGAGACGTTGAAGCGCCAGAAGTCGATGAGCTCACAGGCCGCGTCGATCTCCGCCTGCTGCACCGTCTTGGACTGGCCGAGCATGGTGGCGGCGTTGATCGTGGCGCGCCAGGGGCCCGCCAGGAGTTCGGCGGCGCGCAGGATGATGGCGGCGCGGTCGTCGAAGGACATCGCGCGCCAGGCCGGGGCGGCGGCCTTGGCCGCGGCGATCGCGTCGCGGGCGTCGTCGTGGGTGGCGTTGGCCATGGTGCCCAGGACGGCGGCGTGGCGGTGCGGCTGGACGACGTCGATGCGCTCGCCGCCGCCCATCCGGCTCTCGCCGTTGATGCGCATGGGCAGGTCGATGCTCTGGCTGCCGAGTTCCTCGAGCTTGGCGACGAGCTCGGCGCGCTCGGCGCTGCCGGGCGCGTAGCTCAGAACGGGCTCGTTCTTCGGCTGCGGGACGTTGGTCACGGCGTCCATGGGCACCTCCCTGAAAAGAATGTCCCTGAATGAAGCAGGGTTGGGCTGACTCAACGCTCTCAGAACAAGGCCGTGCGAACCTTGTGGGGCAGGCCACTCTTTGCCCCCCTTATTTGTTCGCTAGGACAAAATGGGACCTATATGAGTACTGATGCCCCACGACCGAGCCCGCGTCGACCGCAGCCCGACCCGTCACACACGTCCGGCGTCGGACCCGACATCCTTCCTGGTCACCCGGAGCCAGAAGGCGAGGACAACCCGGGTCTGCCGCTGCGACGGCTGCTGCTCGCCCTCGGCGACCCGGTCGTCGACGTGGCCGCGGCACCGCACGGTCTTGATGTCCAGGTGGACAACGTCGTCATCGTGGACCCGGAGGACCGCTCGGAGGCGCGGGCCGGGGACCTGGTGCTGCTGATCGGGGTGCGCGGCACGGCGGCACGGCGGCTGATCCGGGTCCTGGCCGAACAGGGGGCCACGGCCGTCGCGGTCAAGACCAGTTCGCACGCCCCGCCCGAGGAGGTGCTTCCGCCTCCCACCCGCCGCCCGCCCTCACCGCTGGGCCGCTTCGCGGAGGGCCGGGGCCACGGGTCCGCGTCCGACGCCTACGGCACCGGATCCGCCACGGGGCCCCGGGCCGGACGCTCGCCCCGCTCGGGAGCCGTCGACGAGATGCGCACCCTGCGGACCGAGGCGCAGGAGGCGGGCATCGCCCTGCTGGCGGTGCGGCCCGAGGTGCGCTGGGACCAGTTGCAGTCGGTCTGCCAGAGCATCGTCGACGACGCGCGGCTCAACGTCACGGCCGACGTCGGCGAGTCCGGCGGCGACCTGTTCTCCATGGCGCAGACCATCGCCCAGATCACCCGCGGCCTGGTGGCGATCGAGGACTCGGCCAGCCGGGTCCTGGCCTACTCCTCGGGTGCGGAGGTGGACGAGCTGCGCCGCCTGTCCGTGCTGGGCCGTCAGGGACCCGAGCCCTACCTGGCGCTGCTGCGCGACTGGGGGGTCTTCGCCAAGCTCCGCTCCGGCGAGGAGGTCGTACGGATCGACGAGCACCCCGAGCTGGGCATCCGCCGCCGGCTGGCGGTGGGGATCCACGCCGGCCGGCAGCCGCTGGGCGCGATCTGGGTGCAGGAGGGCTCCGAACCGCTGTCCGAGCACGCCGAGGAGGCCCTGCTCGGCGCCGCCCGCACGACCGCCCTGCAGATGATCCGGCAGCGCACCCAGGCCAGCGCGGGCCTGCGCCTGCGCGAGGACCTGCTGTCGAGCCTGCTGGAGGGGCGCATCGACGCCAGCGCCCTGGCCGACACGGTGGAGGTGCACGCCGACCGGGGCGCGCTGGTCGTCGCCTTCCTGCTCGCCGAGGGCGACGTCGAGGACCGCCCGGACCGGCCCGAGCGGGAGCTGCGCCGCCGCCAGCTCATCGACCTGGTGTCCGTGCACACCGCGGCCTATCGGCGCAGCGCCCTGGTCACCGAGCTCCAGGGGCGCGTCTACGTCCTGCTGCCCGACCTGGCCCGTTCCCGTGAGGGCTGGCGCGGGGTGGAGCAGTCGGTGCTGGCGCTGACCCGCAAGACGGTGACCGCCGCACGCGCCGCGCTCGGGCTGGAGGTGCAGGCGGCCGTGGGTTCGCGGGTGGAGAGCCTGGCGGAGGTGCCCGATTCCCGCGCCGAGGCCGACCGGGTGCTGGACGCGATGAGCCGCGACCTGGACCGGGACGTCGCCACGATCTCCGACGTGCGCTCGCGGGTGCTCATCAGCGAGACCCTGGCCCAGCTGCGGGCGGACCCGTCGCTGCGCGATCCCCGGGTGAGCCGGCTCATCGAGCACGACCGCGCCGGGGGCGCCGACCTGGTCCACTCGCTGCTGGCCTACCTGGAGGCCTTCGGTGACGCCCGCGCCGCCGCCGAGCGGCTGCACATCCACCCCAACACCCTGCGCTACCGGGTGCGCCGCGCCGCCGCCGTCAGCGGGATCGACATGGGCGATCCGGGCGAACGGCTGTTCACCCAGCTCCAGCTCCTCATGGAACAACAGCTCCCCGACCGCTGACCCCACGGGGTGGGGAACGAGCGGCGACCCGAAACGCGAGTACCCCCGGTCGGACTCGAACCGACACTTGTGACCCTTTTAGGGGGCCTGCCTCTTCCATTGGGCTACGAGGGCGTGCCCATCATACCGGCCGGGCCGATTGCCCACTTTGGATCGGCTTGGCCGGATGGGGACACGAAACGACCGGCTTCCTGAGGAAACCGGTCGTTTCTCGCATGTGCGGCGGGCCGCCGCGGATCAGCTGACCCGACGGAGCTGTCCGTCCTCCACCTGGGGCCGGCTGGCCTCGGCGAAGGCCTGGCGGGGCTCGACCATCTCCGGCAGCGCGGCGAAGTCGCGGCGCAGGAAGAAGGCGAGCGTCCAGTCCGACAGGACGCGCATCTTGCGGTTGAAGGTCGGGACCGCGAAGAGGTGGTAGGCGCGGTGCGCGTACCAGGCCAGACGGCCGTTCAGCTTGATCTTGCCGAAGAGCTGGGCGGCGCCCTTGTGCAGGCCGAGCCCGGCGACCGCGCCGAGGTTCTTGTGGCGGTAGGCCTTGAGCCGACCGTTGCGCAGGGTCGCGATCACGTTGTCGGCGAGCACGGGGGCCTGCCGGACCGCGTTCTGGGCGTTGGGCGGGTAGTAGCCGCCGTTGCCGTCGGGCACCTGGGCGTTGTCGCCACCGGCGAAGGCGTTCTCGACACCGTTGACGGTGAGGAACTCGCTGGTGTCGATGTGGCCCTTGGGACCGAGGGGCAGGTCGCTGGCGGAGACGACCGGGCTGGGCTTGACGCCCGCGGTCCACACCAGGGTGCCCGCGTCGAACTCGGCGCCGTCGCTGAGCTTGATGCGCTGGTCCACGGCCGACTCGAGGAAGGTCTTGAGCCGCACGTCGATGCCGCGCCGGCGCAGCTGGTTCAGCGCCTTGGTGCCGACCTCGGGGCCGACCTCGGGCAGGATCTTGTCCGCGGCCTCGATGAGGTAGAACTGCACGTCCTCGAGCCCGATCGAGCCGTACATCCGGACCGCGTCGCGGACCAGGTCCTCCAGCTCGGCGATGGCCTCGGCGCCGGCGAACCCGCCGCCGACGAACACGAAGTTGAGCGCCTTGTCGCGCACGGCCTCGTCGTCGGTGGAGTCGGCGATGGCGAGCTGGTTCAGCACGTGGTTGCGGAGGTAGGCGGCCTCCTCCACGGTCTTGATGCCGATGCCGTTCTCGGCCAGACCGGGGATGGGCAGGGTACGCGAGACGGCGCCGGCCGCGAGCACGATGTGGTCGTAGTGGAGCGTCTCCGGCTCACCGACGTTGGGCTCGTAGCGGACGGTGCGGTCGGCGTGGTCGATACGGACGACCCGGCCGCCCAGCACGCGCACCCGGTCGAGGACCTCGCGCAGCGGAACGACGACGTGTCGCGGCGAGATGTTGCCGGACGCGGTCTCGGGCAGGAACGGCTGGTAGGTCATGTAGGAGTTCGGGTCGATGACGGTGATCCGCGCCTCGCCGGCCCCGAGCTTCTTCTCCAGTCGCCTCGCGGTGTACATCCCGAGGTACCCACCGCCGACGATGAGGATGTGCGGGATCTCCGCGTCGTCCCCGCCGCCGTGCACCAGCCGGTAGTTCCTGCTCTCGGTCATCGCATATCCGCCCTTGGGGTTCTCCGCCGCCCCTCCCGGGGCAACGGCGTCTGTTCTTGGTCTGCGGTCGCCCTGCCGTCGTCCAGCCGGGGTCCCGTCTGAGCCGCGGTGGGTGACCGCGACTCTGCGGCGCCTGCTTGTGCATTCTTTCACAAGCCCTCCGCGCAGTGAAGGTTCACATCTGATCACCTTCGCACCACTTTCCCCGTAACCCGCACGACATATCCGCAGGTCAGAGGGGTTGTGAAAGCTTTCACAAGGGTATCGGGCGGTGACGCGTCTCACCCCGGGGCCGCGTGGCAAGGGGCATCGCCCCTGGTCACACGGTCGCCCGTCGGGGCGCTTCACTCCACGATGAGGCTCCAGGCGACACCGTCGAGGATGTCGTGCTCACTGGCGGTGAAGCGGTCGGCGCCGGTGCGCGCCAGCACGCGGGAGAGCACCAGCGCTCCGGCGGCGATCACGTCCACCCGGCCCGGGTGCATGACACCGATCTCCGCCCGCTCCGCCGAGGTGGACTTGAGCAGCTCCTCGGTGATCCGGGTCAGGTCGCCGACGCCCACCTCGGTGTGGTGGATGCGCTCGGGGTCGTACGCGGGCAGGTCCAGGGCGATCCCGGCGACCGTGGTCGCGGTCCCCGCGACGCACACCACCGAGCCGGCCTCGCGCAGCGGCACGACCTGCTCGACCTTGTCGAGAGCGGCCTCGATGTCCGCCGTGGCCGCCGCGATCTGCTCGGCGGTGGGCGGGTCGTCCCGCAGGTGGCGCTCCGTCATCCGCACACAGCCCACGTCGACCGACAGGGAGGCGCGGACCAGCTCGTCGTCCTCACCGGAGCCGCCCAGGACGAACTCGGTGGAGCCGCCGCCGATGTCCACCACGAGGAACGGCGGGGTGAAGCCGCCGTCGCCGCCCTCGGCCGCCTCGGCCTCGAACTCGGCGGTGGCGCCCACGAAGGACAGCTCCGCCTCGTCCAGGCCGGTGACCACCTCGGGCTCGACGCCGAGGATCTCGCGCACGCCGTCGATGAACACCTGCCGGTTGTCGGCGTCGCGCGTGGCACTGGTGGCCACCATGCGCACCGTGTCCGGACCCGGCTCGATGCCGTGGGCCCGGATCTCCTCCGCGTAGCCGCGCAGCGCGTCGAAGGTGCGCTCCAGGGCCTGGGGCGCGAACGAGCCGGTCTCGTCGACGCCCTCGCCCAGGCGCACGACCTCCATGCGCCGGTCGAGGTCGACCACCTGTACCTCGTCGCCGTCGACGCCGACCACGTCGGCGATCAGCAGCCTGATCGAGTTCGTTCCGCAGTCGATCGCCGCGACACCGCTCATGACCTGTTCCCTTCGTCGCCCTCGGGGGCGTCCTCGTCGACGCACACGCAAGGGCCCTTGTCCCACCAGTGCGGGAGTTCCTCCAGCGCCTCGGCGCCGAAGGGGTTGGTACCGGGCGCGGCGAGCTCGTGGGCCACCAGCGCGTGCAGGCACTTGACCCGGGTCGGCATGCCCCCGGTGCTCTGCATGCCCTCGGGCAGCGGTTCGACACCGTCGATCCGGGCCTGTTCGTCCCGCTCGGCGATGTAGGACTCGTGCGCCTTGGTGTAAGCGGCCCGCAGCTCGGGCTCCTCCCCCAGACGCTCCTGCATCAGACGCATCCGGCCGTCGTTCTCCATCCGGCCGATGGCCGACGCGGCGCGCGGGCACGTCAGGTAGTACAACGTCGGGAAGGGCTCACCGCTTTCCAGACGGGGAGCGGTACGCACCACATCGGGCAGACCGCAGGGGCACCGGTGGGCGATCCCCCGCACACCGCGCGGAGTGCGTCCCAGCTGGAGTTCGATGGCGGCGACGTCGCGGTCGGAGACCTGGTCGTCGGCGGCCCCGCCGCTGGTGCGGGGGGCGTCGTCGTTGTGCCCCGGAGCGGGCTGATCTGCGGAAGTCATGGCGTTCTCAGGATAGGCCCACCCGTCACCCGCCATCGCCGGTGTGGGGCGCTCCGCGCAGAGACCGGCTACCACCCTCAACCGACGCCTACGGCGCAGAACCACCCACCCGTCACCCGCCAACGCCGGTGTAGGGCGCTCCGCGCAGAGACCGGCTACCACCCTCAACCGACGCCTACGGCGCAGAACCACCCACCCGTCACCCGCCATCGCCGGTGTAGGGCGCTCCGCGCAGAGACCGGCTACCACCCTCAACCGACGCCTACGGCGCAGAACCACCCACCCGTCACCCGCCAACGCCGGTGCGGGGCGCTCCGCGCAGAGACCGGCTACCACCCTCAACCGACGCCTACGGCGCAGAACCACCCACCCTCCACTCGCCAACGCCCGTGGAGGTGCTTGCGCACAGACCATCGTGTGGAAGCGCGCGGTGGTCAGAAGGCGTCGTCGCGGGGGCTGTCGGCCTCGTCCACCGACCGCCACAGCGCGGTGAACCACGGTTCGGAGGGCGCCGCCTCGGCCTCGGCGTCGGCGTCGGTGTCCGGGCGGATGACGATGTAGGCGGTCTCGTCCGGGTACTGGTAGTGCAGCCGGGTCCGGGCCTCCTGCTCGACGTACTCGTCGTCGTCCAGCGCCGCCTCGCGCTCGCTCAGTTCACGCACGGAGGCCTCCATGCGCGCCCGCTCCTCCTGGAGCTCGGCGATCTGGGCGCGCTGCAGGATGTACTCCCGCAGCGGGTAGGCCAGGCTCAGCGCGATCACACAGACCACCACGGCCAGGATCGCGGCCCGGCTGGTGAGGGTGGGCCGCACCCGTGAGGTGCGACCCACCCTCGAGTCCGCGGCCCCCCGCTTTCGCGCAGCACGGCCCGGCCTGTCGCCTTTGGTCGGCTTCCGGGCCTTTGTGGGCGGCTGTTTGGATTCGCGGGGCACTGGGGCAGACTAGCCGCGCGCGGCGAAGCGCGGGAAGGCCGACACGCCCGCGTACACGGCGGCGTCGTCGAGTTCCTCCTCGATCCGCAGCAGCTGGTTGTACTTGGCGACGCGCTCGCTGCGCGCCGGGGCGCCCGTCTTGATCTGTCCGGCGTTGACGGCCACCGCGATGTCGGCGATGGTCGTGTCCTCGGTCTCGCCGGAACGGTGGCTGATCATGACGGTGTAACCGCTGCGCTGGGCGAGGCTGACCGCGTCCAGCGTCTCGGTGAGCGTGCCGATCTGGTTGACCTTCACCAGCAGCGAGTTGCCGGTGTCGGTGTCGATGCCCCGCTTGAGGCGCTCGGGGTTGGTGACGAACAGGTCGTCGCCGACCAGCTGGACCTTGGCACCGATCTGCTCGGTGAGCTTCTTCCAGCCGTCCCAGTCCTCCTCGTCGAGGGGGTCCTCGATGGAGACCAGCGGGTAGGCGTCGACCAGCTCGCCGTAGTAGGCGGCCATGTCCTCGGCCGAGCGCGTCTTGCCCTCGAAGGTGTACACGCCGTCCGAGAACAGCTCGGAGGCGGCCACGTCCAGGGCGAGCGCGATGTCGGTGCCCGGGGTGTAGCCGGCCTTCTCGATCGCCTCGACGATCAGGTCCAGGGCGGCCCGGTTGCTGTCCAGGTTGGGCGCGAAGCCGCCCTCGTCACCGACGCCGGTGCCCAGGCCGTGCGCCTTGAGGACTCCCTTGAGGGAGTGGTAGACCTCCGTGCCCCAGCGCAGCGCCTCGGAGAAGGTGGCGGCGCCGATGGGCGCGACCATGAACTCCTGGATGTCGACGTTGCTGTCCGCGTGGGCGCCGCCGTTGAGGATGTTCATCATCGGGACGGGCAGCACGTGGGCGTTGGGGCCGCCGATGTAGCGGTACAGGGGCAGCTCGGCCTCCAGGGCGGCGGCCTTGGCCACCGCCAGGGACGCGCCGAGGATGGCGTTCGCGCCGATCCGGGACTTGTCCGGCGTGCCGTCCAGGTCGATCAGCGCGCGGTCAATGAGCCGCTGCTCGTCGGGGTGGTGCCCGAGCAGCTCGTCGGCGATCTCGTCGTTGACGGCGGTGACCGCCTTGGTCACGCCCTTGCCTCCGTAGCGGTCTCCGCCGTCACGCAGCTCGACGGCCTCGAACTGGCCGGTGGAGGCGCCGCTGGGCACACCCGCGACAGCGCTGATGCCGTCGTCGAGGACGACCTCGACCTCGACGGTCGGGTTACCGCGGGAGTCAAGGATCTCCCTTGCGTGTACTGACTCGATGGACGCCACGGTGTCTCTCCGTCTCTAGGGGTGTTCGGTCCGCAGAACCAGGACCATCCAAGAGACTAGCGACCCTGGGGTCCCACGTGGGGTGCCCACCCCGTCGAATTGGTCTAGTCCATACCGGACGTTCCGACCGCGAGCGCGGCGAGCGCGGCGCGAACCGCGTGGTCACGGTGGGCGGCGGCCTCGCGCGCGTCGAACCCGACCGCGACGTCCTGGAGCCCGCCGATGGCCATGATGGCGCCCATACGCGCCGGCGTGGGCGCGTCGGCCCCCACGAGCATGGTGTCCAGGCGGTCGCGCCACTCCAGGACCGAGTCCACGAGTCCGACCCCCTCCAGGGCGCCCAGATCGGTGAGCACCGCCATCAGCAGCGCGCCGTGGCGCACGCACACGTCGTAGAAGGCGCCGAGCAGGGCGGGCGGTTCGACCGGTCCGTCGCCGAAGCGGGCGAAGAGCGCGTCCATGTCCTCGTGCAGTGGCGCGAGCAGAGCCAGCAGCAGGTCGTTCTTGGAGGGGTAGTGGTAGTACAGCGCCGCCTTGGTCACGCCCAGGCGTTCGGAGATCTCTCTCAGGCTCGTCTTGTCGAAGCCTTGGCGGGCGAACAGCTCCAGGGCCACGGCCCGGATCTCGGCTTTGGTGTCGCTCTGCGCCCTCGGCACTCCCGCCACTCCCGTCCCTCGTGGATCTGTTTCCGCAGTCTACTCCTAACCAAACGTCCGGTAAGTTACTTGCCGGACGGTAAGTAGATGATCTAGCGTGGGGTCACGCCTTCTCACGGACGGAAGTGAAGAGCATGGCCGCCGTACGCCACATCCTCGTCGCCGGAGCCGGTATCGCCGGACCGGCGCTCGCCCACTGGCTCCACCACCACGGCATCGCCGCGACCGTGGTCGAACGCGCCCGCGAGCTCCGCGCCGGCGGCTACGCCATCGACGTGCGCGGCGCGGCCGTGGACGTCGCCGAGCGCATGGGCGTGCTCGACGGCATCCGCGCCGCCGCCACCGAGGTCGACCGGATCCGCTTCGTCGGCCGGCGCGGCCGCGACCGCGCCGTCCTCTCCCCCGACGCGCTGTCCGCCCCGGACCGCGCCGAGGAACTGCCGCGCGGCGACCTGGTCCGCCTCCTCGTCGACCCCACGCGCGACCACACCGAGTACGTCTTCGGCGACCGCGTCACCGGACTCGACCAGGGCCCGGACGGGGTCCTGGCCACCTTCGAGCACGCCGCGCCGCGCACCTTCGACCTCGTGGTGTGCGCCGACGGGCTGCACTCGTCGACCCGCGCCCTGGCCCTGGGCCCCGAAGAGCCGCTGCGGCGCTTCCTCGGCGGGTACATCAGCATCTTCGGCGTCCCCGAGGAACTCGGCACGCCCCGCGAGGTCGCCCTGTACAACACCCCCGGCCGCCTGTCCGGGGTCTCCCGCACCTCCCGGACCGGAGGCGCCAGGGCGCTGCTCGGCCTGTCCCTGCGGATGGAGAACGGAATCGACCGCGCCGGCCCCGACGCACAGAAGCGGGCACTGCGCACGGCCTTCGACGGGCACGGCGGACACACCGACCGTCTGCTCGCGGCCATGGACCAGGCCCCCGACTTCTACTTCGACTCCATCACCCAGATCCGCATGGACCGGTGGAGCACGGGCCGGGTCACCGTGTTGGGCGACGCCGGGTACTGCCCCTCCCCCCTGTCCGGGCAGGGCACGAGCCTGGCGATGGTCGGCGCCTACGTCCTGGCCCAGGAGCTCGGACGCCAGGACGACCACATCTGCGCTCTGGCCGCCTATGAGGCGCGGATGCGGCCCTTCGTGCGGGCCAACCAGGACATCGCCGACAGCGGCATGGCCTTCCTCGCGCCGCGGACGCGGCTGGGGATCGCCGCGCGCGACGCTCTCGTGCGCGCCACCCCGCTGCTGTCCGGACCGGGCCGCCTGTCCAGCAGGATCGCCAGGGCGGCCGAGGCGATCGACCTCGACGCTCCCGCCCGCGCCTGAGGTCGGCGCCTGAGGTCGACGTCTGAGGTCGGCGCCCGAGGGCCGAGCGCGAAGTCCGCGCGGCGTTCCGCGCCACTCGTGTCCCTGGACCCTCGGGGCACCACGCGGCACGCCTGATGCGGATCTGACGCCACCGCCCCTAGAGTTGATCCTGATCTGCCCTCACGATGACCGGACCGGACCCCGGGCCCGGCGGCGGGTTCCTCAGGCGGACGGTGGGACGACAACGACATGGGCAGCGCGCGGAGCGATCCGGAGACCGCCGACGGCGCACTGGCACCGGTCCCCCAGCGCGGCTCCGAACTCCGACTGCTCATCGGCGCCCTCGTGGTCGTCGCGGCGGCCCTGGGCTCGGCGTCGCTGTCCGTGACCGGAGCCCTGGAGCCGTCCGTCGGCTGGTACCTCGCCGTCCTCGGCGGCGGCTCCGTCGCGCTCCACGTGCTGCTGCGCTTCCTCGCCCCTTACGCCGATCCCGTGGTCATGCCACTGGCCACGACGCTCACGGGCCTGGGCATCACCCTGATCTGGGCCCTGCAGATGACCCGGCCCGAGGACCCCGGGCACGGCGAGGCCGACCGGCAGCTCCTGTGGGCGGTCGTCGGGATGGTCCTGTGCGCGGCGTGCGTCGTCCTGGTCCGCCATCCCCGCCGACTGACCATGTACCCCTACCTCATCGCGGCCGGCGCCCTGTTCCTGCTCCTGCTCCCGCTCTCACCGTTCGGCCACGAGGTGCTGGGCGCGCGCCGCTGGATCCTCATCGGCCCCTTCTCCATGCAGCCCTCGGAGTTCGCCAAGGTGCTGCTGGTCATCTTCCTGGCCTCCTACCTCGAACGCCGGCGCGAGGTCATGCGAGTGGTCACGCGCACGATCCGGATCGGCCGGGTGAAGGTCTTCAGCGTGCCGCGCGCCCGGGACCTGGCCCCGATGGCGGTCGGCTGGGGCGTGGCGATCCTGCTGCTCGTGGGCACCCGCGACCTGGGCACGTCGCTGCTGCTGTTCGGCACGTTCCTGGCGATCCTGTACGCGGCCACGGCGCGCAAGTCGTGGGTCCTCATCGGACTGGTCGCGTTCTCGGCGGGGGCCTACGTGGCCTACCTGCTGTTCGACCACGTCCAGAACCGCGTGGAGATCTGGCTCAACGCCTTCGACCCCGAGGTCTACGGCCGCCCGGGCGGCAGCTTCCAGATCGTGGAGGGCATGTTCGCACTGGCCGAGGGCGCGATCCTGGGCACCGGCTTCGGCGACGGGTTCGTCCAGGAGATCTTCGCCGCCGACAGCGACCTCATCCTGGTGTCGGTGGGCGAGAAGTGGGGCATGACCGGGCTGTTCGCCGTCCTGGCCCTGCTGTTCCTGCTCGCCGAACGGGGGTTCCGGATCGCCCTGGGCGCCCGGGAGGCCTTCCTCAAACTGACCGCGCTGGGCTACGCGTTCCTCATCGCCTTCGACGTGTTCATCGTGCTGGGCGGCGCCACGCTCATCATCCCGCTCACCGGCATGACCACACCGTTCCTGTCGGCGGGCGGGTCGGCCCTGATGGCCAACTGGGTGGTCATCGGCCTCTGGCTGACGATCAGCCAGACCGCCCGCCGTCCCCGCGCCACCTTCAGCGAGGGGCAGGCCCCGGGCGACCCCGCCACCGAGGTCATCGACGTGCGCGATGTGGACCGCAGCGGTGGCGGAGCCGGCCGGAACGGCTGATCGGGACCGGCGCCGGCCGGGGCCGCAGGCGGGCGACCTGTGGTCACCCCTGTGCGGCGGCCCAGTAGGCGCGCCACTGCTCCTCGGAGAGCTCCCGCGGCTCGTGCCCCTCGGCCCGGGCCGCTTCCTCGGCCGCGCGCACCCGGGCGTCGAACCGACGCGCCGCCGACCGCAGGTCGGTCTCGGCGTCCCGCCCCTGGTCGCGCTCCGCGGCCACCGCGGCGAACAGCTCGCCGCCCTCGCCGCCGTCGTCGCCCACCAGGTCCGCGGGCACACCGTTGCGCACCGCGCGCTTTTGCAGCTCGTAGGCGAGCAGCACCGCGGGCTGGGCGAAGGGCACACCGTCCAGGACCGAGGTCACGCCGTCCCCGCCGTCGCGCCGGGCCTTGGCCGACCGCTCCGCGGCCTTGATCGCCTCCCAGTTCGACCACACCTCGTCGGTGCCCGACACCTCAGCCCCGCCGAACACGTGCGGGTGGCGGCGCGTCATCTTGTCGATGATGGCGTCGGCGACGTCGTCCACGGTGAAGTGGGCCGGATCGTCCCGCGGGCGCTCGGCGGCGATCGCCGCATGGAAGACGACCTGCAACAACACGTCGCCCAACTCGTCGCGCAGCAGCGCGACGTCGCCCTCCTCGATCGTCTCCAGCGTCTCGTAGGCCTCCTGGATGAGGTACTTGGCCAGGGACTCGTGGGTCTGGGAGCTGTCCCACGGGCACTCCCGCCGCAACGTCTCCATCACCTCGACCAGGCGCAGCATCCGGTGGCCCTGCGGCCGGTCCCCGTCGCGCTCGTCGGACGGTGGTGTCTGGGTCATCTGGCCTTCGCTTCCTGCTCGGGTGGTTCGTGGGCGCACACGCGTCGGCGCCGGGCGGGCCCTCGGACCCGTCCGGCGCGCTCCAGGCTCAGTGGTCCTGGTCGGGTAGCCAGCCGCCCTCGCGCAGGGCCGCCAGCACCTGGGCCACCGAGTCGGCCGGGTCCGACCCCACGGTGTCGACCACCAGGTCGGCGTCGACCGGCTCCTCGTAGGGGTCGGAGATGCCCGTGAACTCCGGGATCTCCCCCGCCCGCGCCTTGGCGTACAGGCCCTTGCGGTCGCGAGCCTCGCACACCTCCAGCGGGGTCGCCACGTGGACGAGGAAGAAGTCGCCGAACTCCTCCACCATGGCCCGCACCTCCGCGCGGCCCACCGCGTACGGGGCGATCGGCGCGCACACCGCCACACCGCCGTGCCGGGTGATCTCCGAGGCCACGTAGCCGATCCGGCGGATGTTGAGCTCGCGGTCCGCGCGGGAGAACGTCAGCCCGCTGGAGAGCATCCGGCGCACCACGTCGCCGTCGAGCAGCGTCACCGTCCGGCCCGCCCTGCGCACGCCGTCGCACACACCGCGCGCGATCGTGGACTTGCCCGACCCGGACAGGCCCGTGAACAGCAGCGTCAGCCCGCGCCGCGTGCGGGCCGGGCGCAACCGCGCCAGCTCCGCCCCCACGCGCGCCGGCGTGAACCAGGCGGGCAGCTCGCGCCCGTGCGCCAGCTCCGCGGCCAGCTCGGCGTCGGTCGGTTCAGCGCGCCGGAGCTCCTCGGCCACCTCGGCGGCCGGCCGCCACAGGCCCTCCCCGGTGTCGTAGGCCCACGGCTTGGGGTCCACGAACGGCAGCGGCGACGCGCTGCGCCCGGCCTCGGCCGCCGGCGTGCCCTGCGGGCCCGACTCGACCACCAGGTGGCTCGCCCCGTAGGCGGCGGCCACATGCGCGGCCAGCGCCACGTCCGGCGGGCTCCACCGGCCGCCCACCACGCCGTCCGTGCGCGCGGCGGCGCGCGGCAGCGTGCACACCAGGAACCGGGTCCGCGCGGGCAGCAGCGGCTCGGCCGCCAGGACCGCGGTGGCCAGCCCTTCGTCCTCCAGCCCGGCGTCGACCAGCACCAGCAGTTCGGCCCGGCCCAGCGCGTCGGCCTCGGCCCGGATCTGGTGCAGGGCGCGGTGGTGCAGCGGCCGGTCGGTGACCACGGCCAGCAGTGGACGGTCCGAGAAGGGGTCGAGTTCGCGCTGGCCCCGGACCTCGGCCGGCGACGTGCGGAGCTTGCGCAGCACCCCGTAGGTCGGCGGACGCAGCAGCGTCACGACACCGGCCAGGTGGTGCACCGGAGCCGCGCCGGCTCCCTCGCCCTCCTCCGACCACCGCTCCCCGACCGCCAGTTCGGCCAGCGGCGCGCCCTCGGGGTCGGTCAGCACGACCCGCTCGGCGTCGGCCAGCTCCGGCGGGACGTCCAGGGTGACCGGAACCGGCCACGCCCGCCCGTCGGGGAGGCGACCCTCGGCGCGCACCGAAGCGGCCTCGTCACGGGTCATGAACCCGGCCAGCGGATACGTGCCGTTGAGGATCAGCTCCAGGTGGGCCAGTCCGTCCGGGCCCGGGGCGAAGACCGGGGCATCCGACCGGGGCCGCGCACCCTCCGACACGCCTCCATGCCTGTTGGCACTCACCGCGCACGTCCTTCCTCTGTGGAGCCCGGGAAACGCACCTAGCGTATTCCCGCCCGTCACCCACCACCGGCCGCGGGTGCGCTTCGCGCCAGAGCGGCCCACCCTCAACCGACGCCTACGGCGCTGCGCCCACGCCCGTCACCCACCACCGGCCGCGGGTGCGCTTCGCGCCAGAGCGGCCCACCCTCAACCGACGCCTACGGCGCCCCACCCCCACCCTTCACCACGGGCCGAGGTGGCGCTTCGCGCCAGAGCGGCCCACCCTCAACCGACGCCTACGGCGCTGCGCCCACGCCCGTCACCCACCACCGGCCGCGGGTGCGCTTCGCGCCAGAGCGGCCCACCCTCAACCGACGCCTACGGCGCCCCACCCCCACCCTTCACCACGGGCCGAGGTGGCGCTTCGTGCAGAAGCGGCCCTCCCCCAACGGACGCCTCCGGCGCCCCACCCCCGCTGTGACCGACATCCGCCCCCGTGTCTGGAATACCCCCAGTTCAGAGCCGGTTGTACTGACGTTGTACCAGGTCGGTGCCGTTCGGCTCCGGCCCGGTCGGTTCGCGCGGGCGGGCAGGCGGTTCACGTCCCTTCGCCCGACCGTTCCCACCGGGCCGGAGGATCACGTCCTTCTTGCCGACTCCTTGCCGACACGAGCCCGACGAAATCGATAGTCTGAAGGGTGCCGGGCGGCCACTCCCGCAGCCGCCGCTCCATCGTGCAGGCCGCGACAGGCCGCGATCATCCGCCTGAATCGGACCACTCCCACTTTCTGGTGCTCATGAGCCTCATTGGACTTCTCGCCGACGTCGCCAAGGACCCGGCACTGCACAGCGCGATCGAGACCGCCCGCGGCGGCCGCGATCCCCATCTCGACCTCGTCGCCCCCGCGGCGCTACGCCCCTTCATGGTGGGGGCGCTCGCCGCCGACGCCCCGGTGGGAGCGAACCGCCCGGTCCTGGCGATCACCGCCACCGAAAGGGAGGCCGCCGACCTCACCGACGCCCTGGGCTCTCTGCTGCCCGCGGACTCCGTCGCGCTCTTCCCCGCTTGGGAGACCCTGCCGCACGAGCGGCTCTCACCCCGTTCCGACACCGTCGGCCAGCGGCTGGCGGTCCTGCGCCGCCTGGCCCACCCCGACCCCTCCGACCCCCTCACCACCCCGCTGCGGGTCGTCGTCGCGCCCGTGCGCAGCGTCCTGCAGCCCCTCGTGGGCGGACTCGGCGACCTGGAGCCCGTACGCATCCGCCCGGGCGACGACATCGCCCTGGAGGACGTCGTCTCCGCCCTGACCAACACCGGCTACGCCCGGGTGGACCTGGTCGAGAAGCGCGGCGACATGGCCGTGCGCGGCGGCATCCTGGACGTGTTCCCGCCCACGGAGGAGCACCCGCTCCGCCTGGAGTTCTGGGGCGACACCGTCGAGGACATGCGCTACTTCCAGGTCGCCGACCAGCGCTCCATCGCCGCCGACGAGGGCGGGGAGGGCCCGCGCACCAGTGCCGCCTCCGGCCTGTTCGCGCCGCCCTGCCGCGAACTCCTGCTCACCGACGCCGTCCGCGAGCGGGCCCGCGCGCTGGCCGAGGAGCACCCGTCCCTGGGCGAGGTGCTGCACAAGATCGCCGACGGCGTCTCGGTCGAGGGCATGGAGGCGTTCGCGCCCGTGCTCGCCGACCGCATGGAACCCTTTTTCACCTACCTGCCCCAGAACGCGCTCGTGGTGGGTTGCGACCCCGAGCGCATCCGCACCCGCGCCGTCGAACTGGAGGCGACCAGCGCCGAGTTCCTCGACGCCTCCTGGATCAACGCCGCCTCCGGTGGCGAGGCCCCCATCGACCTGGGCGAGTCCGCCTACATGTCGATCTCCGAACTGCGCTCCACCGCCACCGGGCTGGGACTGCCCTGGTGGGGCCTGACCCCCTTCAGCCCCGGCGACGAGGGTGCGCGCGGCGCCGGCGAGGAGGAGGACGCCGTCATGGTGGGCGCCGTGCCCGCCGACAGCTACCGCGGTGACACCGAACGGGCCCTGGCCGACGTCAAGAGCTGGCTGCACGACAACTGGAGCGTCGTGCTGGTCACCCAGGGGCACGGGCCGGCCGAACGGCTCGTGGCCATGCTCCGCGACGCCGGACTGGGCGCCTCCCTGGCCACCGACCTCGCCGAGCCGCCCGCGCCCGCCGTGGCCACGGTCACCACCGGCCTGGTCGACCACGGCTTCCTGCTGCGCTCGGTCCACACCGTGGTGCTCACCGAGACCGACCTGGTGGGACAGAAGTCCTCCACCCGCGACATGCGCCGGATGCCCAGCCGGCGCCGGGGCACCGTCGACCCCCTCCAGCTCAAGCCCGGCGACTACGTCGTCCACGAGCAGCACGGTGTGGGCCGCTACCTGGAGATGGTCAGCCGCCAGATCCAGGGCGCCACCCGCGAGTACCTGCTCATCGAGTACGCGCCCTCCAAGCGCGGCCAGCCCGGTGACCGGCTGTTCGTGCCCACCGAACAGCTCGGCGAGGTCACCCGGTACGTGGGCGGCGAGGCGCCGACCCTGTCCAAGATGGGCGGCGCCGAGTGGAGCAAGGCCAAGAGCCGTGCCCGCAAGGTCGTCCGGGAGATCGCCGGCGACCTCATCCGGTTGTACTCCGCACGCCAGGCCTCGCCCGGCCACGCGTTCGGTCCCGACACCCCGTGGCAGCGCGAACTGGAGGACGCCTTCCCCTACGTGGAGACGCCCGACCAGCTCGCGGCGATCGACGAGGTCAAGAAGGACATGGCCCGGTCGGTCCCGATGGACCGGCTGATCTGCGGCGACGTCGGCTACGGCAAGACCGAGGTGGCCGTGCGCGCGGCCTTCAAGGCGGTGCAGGACGGCAAGCAGGTCGCGCTCCTGGTGCCCACCACGCTCCTGGTGCAGCAGCACCTGTCCACCTTCACCGAGCGGTACGCGTCCTTCCCCGTCACGGTCAAGCCGATGTCGCGGTTCCAGACCGACGGCGAGGTGGAGTCCACCCGCGAAGGGCTGCGCAACGGCGAGATCGACGTCGTCATCGGCACGCACCGGCTGCTGTCGGCCGAGACCCGCTTCAAGGACCTGGGTCTGATCATCATCGACGAGGAGCAGCGCTTCGGGGTCGAGCACAAGGAGGCGCTCAAGCGGCTGCGCACCCAGGTCGACGTGCTCGCCATGTCCGCCACGCCCATCCCCCGCACGCTGGAGATGGGCCTGACCGGCATCCGCGAGATGACCACCATCCTCACGCCCCCGGAGGAGCGCCACCCGGTGCTCACGTTCGTGGGCCCCTACGAGGACAAGCAGATCACCGCGGCGATCCGGCGCGAGCTGATGCGCGAGGGACAGGTGTTCTTCGTGCACAACCGGGTGGCCTCGATCGACAAGGTCGCCGCCACCATCAAGCGCCTGGTCCCCGAGGCCCGGGTCGCCTACGCGCACGGCCAGATGAACGAGCAGCAGCTCGAACGGGTGATGGTCGACTTCTGGGAGAAGAACTTCGACGTCCTGGTCTCCACGACCATCGTCGAGTCCGGTCTGGACGTGCCCAACGCCAACACCCTCATCATCGACCGCGCCGACACCTACGGCCTGTCCCAGCTGCACCAGCTGCGCGGCCGGGTGGGGCGCGGCCGCGACCGCGCCTACGCGTACTTCCTCTACCCGCCGGAGAAGCCGCTCACCGAGACCGCCTACGAGCGGCTGGCCACGGTCGCCCAGCACACCGAGATGGGCGCGGGCATGTACGTGGCCATGAAGGACCTGGAGATCCGCGGCGCCGGCAACATCCTGGGCGCCGAGCAGTCCGGCACGATCGCCGGCGTGGGCTTCGACCTGTACGTGCGCATGGTCGGCGAGGCCGTGGCCGAGCTCAAGGGCGACCCGGAGGCCGCCGAGGAGGTCGAGACCAAGGTCGAGCTGCCGATCAACGCGCACATCCCGCACGACTACGTGCCCGGGGAGCGGCTGCGCCTGCAGGCCTACAAGCGGATCGCGAGCGTGACCTGCGAGGAGGACGTGCTGGCCGCCTACGAGGAGCTCAACGACCGGTTCGGGACGCCTCCCCAGCCGGTGGACAACCTCATGGCGGTGGCGCGCTTCCGAGTGCTGGCCAAGTCGGCCGGGCTGTCCGACGTGGTCATGCAGGGCAGCCAGATCCGGTTCGCCCCGGTGGAGCTGCGCGAGTCGCAGGAGCTGCGGCTGCGCCGGCTGTACCCCAAGTCGATCCGCAAGGAGGCGGCCAAGACGCTGCTGGTCCCCGTCCCCAAGGCCGGGGGCATGGGCGCCAAGCCGCTGCGCGACCTCGACCTGCTCAAGTGGTGCACGGACCTGGTCACCGCGATCTTCGAACCCGCGAAGAAGGCGGCGGCGAAGGGCTAGGCCGTGTTCTTCTGCGGGCTTTCGGGTGAGCTCGCGGCCGTCAGGCCGTCTCTCGCAAGACGATGGGCGAAGTTCAGCCTGGTGGTGCTGCACGAGCACAGAGGCGCAGCGAGAGGCGGTCCTGACGGCCGCGAGCCCGGAATGCCGCAAAGAACACGGCCCAGGCCCGGCGCAGGGACGACGAACGACGAACCGCCCCCGGCGGCCCACCTCGGGCCGCCGAGGGCGGTCACGTGCGGCTCAGGCCGCGGCGGAGACCCCCTCGGCCACGCGCTGGGCCGACTCCAGCGCCAGCTCCAAGACCTGGCGCACGTCGCCCACCGCGTGCACGGTCAGCTGACCCAGCACCTCCTCGGGCACGTCGTCCAGATCCGGCTCGTTGCGCTCGGGGATGAGCACCGTGGTGACCCCCGCCCGGTGCGCCGCCAGCAGCTTCTGCTTGACGCCGCCGATCGGCAGGACCCGGCCGGTCAGGGACACCTCTCCCGTCATGGCCACGTCGTGTCGCACCGCCCGGCCCGACAGCAGTGAGGCCAGTGCGGTCGTCATCGTCACGCCCGCGCTCGGACCGTCCTTGGGCACCGCGCCCGCCGGCACGTGCAGGTGGACGCCGCGCTCCTTCAGGTCGCCCACCGGCAGCTCCAGTTCGGCGCCCCGGGCCCGCAGGTAGGACAGGGCGATCTGCGCCGACTCGCGCATGACGTCGCCGAGCTGGCCGGTGATCGTCAGCCCGCTCGCGCCCGACTCCGGGTCGGCCAGCGACGCCTCGACGAACAGGACGTCGCCGCCGGCCCCCGTCACCGCCAGGCCGGTCGCCACACCCGGCACCGACGTACGGCTCGCCGTCTCCGGTGTGTGCCGGGGCCGCCCCAGGTAGCCGCTCAGGTCACCGGTGTCCACCCGCACCGGCGGAGACGCCTCGCCCAGGGCCGCCGCCGCGGCGATCTTGCGCAGGATGCGGGCGATGGTCCGCTCCAGCCCGCGCACACCCGCCTCACGGGTGTACTCCGCGGCGAGCGTGCGCAGGGCGTCGTCGGTGATCTCCACCTCCGGGTCGCCCTCGGTGGTGACCAGCCCCGCCCGCTCGACCTGCCGGCGCAGGAGGTGGTCCCGGCCGATCGCGACCTTCTCGTCCTCGGTGTAGCCGTCCAGCTCCACCAGTTCCATCCGGTCCAGCAGCGGCCCGGGGATGGTGTCCAGGGCGTTGGCGGTGGCCAGGAACACCACGTCCGACAGGTCGAGGTCGACCTCCAGGTAGTGGTCGCGGAACGTGTGGTTCTGAGCGGGGTCGAGCACCTCCAGCAGCGCCGCCGTCGGGTCGCCGCGGAAGTCGGAGCCCACCTTGTCGATCTCGTCCAGGAGCACGACCGGGTTCATCGACCCGGACTCCTTGATCGCGCGGACGATCCGGCCGGGAAGGGCGCCCACGTAGGTGCGCCGGTGCCCGCGGATCTCCGCCTCGTCGCGGACGCCGCCGAGCGCGACACGGGTGAAGTTGCGGCCCATCGCACGGGCCACCGACTCGCCCAGCGAGGTCTTGCCGACCCCGGGCGGGCCGACCAGCGCCAGCACGGCTCCGCTGCGGCGCCCGCCGATCACGCCCAGCCCCTGGTCCGCGCGTCGCTTGCGCACCGCCAGGTACTCGGTGATCCGCTCCTTGACGTCGTCCAGCCCGGTGTGGTCGGCGTCCAGGATCTCGCGCGCCCCGGCGATGTCGTAGGCGTCCTCGGTGCGCTCGTTCCAGGGCATGTCCAGGACGGTGTCCAGCCAGGTGCGGATCCACCCGGACTCGGGAGAGGAGTCCCCTGCCCTCTCCAGCTTGTCCACCTCGGCCAGCGCGGCCTTGCGGACGTGCTCGGGCAGGTCGGCCTCCTCCACCCGCACGCGGTAGTCCTCCTCCTCGCTGGAGGAGCGGCCGTCGAGCTCGTTGAGCTCCTTGCGGATGGCCTCCATCTGCCGCCGGAGCAGGAACTCGCGCTGCTGCTTCTCGACGCCCTCCTCGACGTCGCGGTCGATGGTCTCGGAGACGTCGAGCTCGGCGAGGTGCTCACGGGTCCACTCGCTGAGCAGGCGCAGGCGCTCCAGGACGTCGTAGGTCTCAAGGAGTTCGAGCTTGCGCTCGGCGGTCAGGAAGGGGGAGTAACCGCCCCGGTCCGCCAGCAGCCCGGGGTCGCTGACCTGTTGAACGCCGTCCAGCACCTGCCAGGCGCCGCGCTTGTGCAGGTAGCTGGTGAGCAGGGACTTGTACTCGCGGGCCGCCTCCTGGACGCGGCCCGGCTGGTCCTTGGGCGCGGTGTGGACGGTGGCCAGGACCCACAGGGCGGCGCCGGGTCCGGTGGTGCCGCTGCCGACCCGGGCGCGCGCGGTGCCGCGCAGCACGGCGGCGGGCTTGCCCTCGGGGGTGCGGCCCACCTGCTCGACCACGCCGACGGTGCCCACGGCGGCGTAGGAGCCGTCCACGCGCGGCACGATCAGGACCTCGGGCCCCTTCGCGGAGTCGCCGGAGCTGGCGACCGCCTGGGCGGCTTCCACGGCGGCGCGTACGTCGGAGTTGGACATGTCGACCGGCACGACCATGCCCGGGAGGACGACGTCGTCGTCGAGGGGCAGCACCGGGAAGGTCACGCTGGCGGAAGTCTCACTCATGAATCCTCCTAGTTGAGTCAATCAGACTCAATAAAAAGGAGCCGAGTTTTCTTCCCGCCCGGATGTTCGCCCACAGCGATCAGCCCGCGACCTGCGCCTCAGCCTTCAGCGTCGGGCAGCGGGGAGCGGAGCCGGGCCGCCCCTCCGGCCGCCCGCTCCCGGACGCGCCCATCGGGATCACCCGCCGGCCCCTTGCCGGTCTGGGTCAGTTCTTGGGGGCGTCGACCTCGTCCGGAGCCGCCTCGTACGTCACGCCGTACATCTCCTCCTCGTTGGCGTCCTTCCCCCGCCGCCACCAGCGCGGCTTCTCGCTCCTGGCCTCGCTCTTGGCCGCTGCTTTGGCCTCCCTCCGGGCGGCCCGCAGCTCCCGACGGGCCTGCGCCCGGGCCGCGCGCGCGGCGGCCCGGGCCGCCCGGGCCCGCTCGCGCTCACCGCGCGCCCGCACATGCCGCTCCGCGAGCGTCGGTTCGGCGGACTCGGGTTCGGCGGGCGCCTCGTCCTCCCGGGTCCGCAACGGCGTGACCGTGGCCAGCCCCTCGCCGACCGGGACGTCCGGGGGCAGATCGGCGACCGGACGCTCGGGCTCCGCGGCGGCCGGGCGCTCGGACTCCTCCTGAGCCGCCAGGCGCAGCCGGCGCGAGTACCACCAGTTGGCGATCCACGCCGCGATCGCCGCGGCCACCCCCACCTCCAGCGCGGCCACGAGACCGACCTGCCACGCCGAGGGGCCCACCTCGGTGAGCCGCTCCGCCCCGAGCGATCCGCCCGCCAGCTCCGCCAGCGCCGCGCACAGCATCCCGGTCGTCACACCGCACACGAACCCCCACAGCGGCGCGGCCTCCCGGACCACGTCCGGAGCACTGCGCTGGGTCAGCACGCCCCCGACCGCGCCCGCCACGAACGGCAGGGCCAACGACACCAGGGACATGGCCGGAGCCGCCCCGTTGTCCGGCAGGGCCGCGAGCATCGGGAACAGGGGCAGCTGGCCCACCGACACCCCCGTCGGGGCCACCACGGTCAGCTCCCCCACCGCGAACCCCGGACCGAGCGCGTAACAGACGGCGAAGACCACGGCGTTGGGCAGGTACGCGAGCTGGATGACGATCAGCAGCGCCCCGCCCACGATCCCCGGGGACAGCATGCGGGTGGTCTCCACGACCTCGGGCAGGCTCATCGCGAGCGCGACCACGAACAGCAGGAGTCCGCCGAGGAGAAGCCCGGACGTGGAGGCGAGCATGCCCACCAGCAGCGAACGCGACCGGGCCGGCATCAGCGCCAACAGGTCGCGCACGGGCACGCCCTTGTCCCGCATCAGCTGGCGCAGCGCGCCCAGGCCTCCCGCCAGGAAAGCGATCGCGAAGCCCATGACGAGCGCGCGCGGCATGCTCGGTTCGATGGCCTCGGTCCGGGCCACCAGCGCCAGCGTCCCCGCGATCGCCGCGTAGGGGCCCGCGATCGCCAGAGCGGCCCGGTACACGTGCCGCAGCCGGGCGATCTCGCACGCCCGGGCCAGCCAGCGTCCCGACCGGTACAGCAACAGTCCGGGGAGCAGGACCAGCCCCAGCGGGAGCAGCCCGATCTGGCCGTCCGGGATCGCGAAGGACACGTGGTGGCCCACCAGCCAGGCCAGGACGGCGCCCTGGAGGAGGTCGACGATCTCCTCGCCGAAGGTGTCGTGGGGCGCGGCCACCCACCCGATGATCGTCAGCGTGACGATCACGGCCAGTCCGCTGCCCGCCGCGGTCGCCGCGGCGATCCCCCCGGTCGCGTAGATCGGACGCGACCCGCCGGGGGCGCTGTCACTGGTGGGACGGGTCCGCTCCGGGGCGGGTCCGCGGTCGGGGGGAGATCCTGGCGTGCTCACCCGACTTATGCTGCCAGGCACCGGAATGCTCCGTGGTATCCCGGCCGCGCGTGTCGTCTCCCTGCGACCGGAACCGTCTCGCCGTGGCGCGCGTCCTACCATGGATACTCCAGCTCGATTGGACGGCGCATGGCAGGCCCCGGCCCCGGCCCCGACCACCCGTACCGCATCTCCGACGACGAGCGCGACGACGCGCTCGCCCGACTGCGCACGGCCCTGTCGGAGGGCCGCCTGGACTTCGACGAGCACGAGAGCCGGTCCGACGCCGCGCTGCACGCGGTCACCAACACCGACCTCCTGCCGCTCTTCGACGACCTTCCGTCCCACCTGCGCCCGGGAGCGATCGTCGCGCCGGACGACTCCGGGACCGCTCCGGCGGTGACCGGGGCCCGCGCCCCGGTCGAACGGCCGACCAAGGGCGGGCGGCCCGACACCACCGGTCACGGCGTGAACATGGGCGGGCTGATCGCCTGGGGCGGCTTCCTGTTCTTCGTGTGGGGCCTGCCGACGCTGGTCCAGGGCAACGTCGTCGGCTTCCTGGTCTTCCTCGGGTTCTTCTGCATGCTCGTGGCCGGCCCGGCCGTCGGCCAGCACCTCCAGCACCGCCGCCGGTCGAGTGGCAGCGGCCGAGGCGAGCTCGGGAACGGCTGAGGACAGACGAAACGGCTCCGCCCCGCCGCCCGAAAGGGCAGCGGGGCGGAGCCGTATGAGTCGCGAGAGACCCAGCGGGTCGAGCGGTGGGACCTAGAACAGGTCGCGCACCAGCTTGGCCGTCTCACTGGGGGTCTTGCCGACCTTGACTCCGGCGGCCTCCAGGGCCTCCTTCTTCGCCGCGGCCGTACCCGAGGAACCAGACACGATCGCGCCGGCGTGGCCCATCGTCTTGCCCTCCGGGGCGGTGAAGCCCGCGACGTAGCCCACCACGGGCTTGGTCACGTTGGCCTTGACGAACTCGGCCGCCCGCTCCTCGGCGTCGCCGCCGATCTCACCGATCATCACGATCACGTCGGTGTCGGGGTCGGCCTCGAACGCCGCCAGCGCGTCGATGTGCGTGGTCCCGATGATCGGGTCCCCGCCGATGCCCACCGCCGAGGAGAAGCCGATGTCGCGCAGCTCGTACATCATCTGGTAGGTCAGCGTGCCCGACTTGGACACCAGACCGATCCGCCCCGGCTTGGTGATGTCGGCCGGGATGATGCCCGCGTTCGACTGACCCGGGGAGATCAAACCGGGGCAGTTCGGGCCGATGATGCGGGTCTTGTTCCCCCGGGCCTTGGCGTGCGCCCAGAACGCCGCGGTGTCGTGCACCGGAATGCCCTCGGTGATCACGACCGCCAGGCCGATCTCGGCGTCGATCGCCTCGAACACCGCGTCCTTGGAGAACTTCGGCGGAACGAAGATGACCGTGACGTCGGCGCCGGTGGCGGCCATGCCCTCGGCCACCGATCCGAAGACCGGCACCTCGGCGCCGTCGAAGTCGACCTTCTGGCCGGCCTTGCGCGGGTTGACCCCGCCCACGATGTTGGTGCCCGAGGCGAGCATGCGGCGGGTGTGCTTGGTGCCCTCAGAGCCGGTCATGCCCTGGACCAGCACCTTGCTGTCCTTGTTCAGAAAGATAGCCATGGTGTGTCAGTCCCCTACTTCGCCGCGAGCTCGGCGGCCTGTGCGGCGGCGCCGTCCATCGTGTCGACCTGGCGCACCGCGGGGTGCGCACGCTCGGTCAGGATCCGGCGGCCCAGCTCGGCGTTGTTGCCGTCCAGACGCACCACCAGCGGCTTGGAGACATCGTCACCGCGCGACTCCAGCAGCTCCAGCGCCTGCACGATGCCGTTGGCCACCGCGTCACACGCCGTGATGCCGCCGAAGACGTTCACGAACACGCTCTTGACCGCCGGGTCGCCCAGAATGATGTCCAGACCATTGGCCATGACCTCGGCCGAGGCGCCGCCACCGATGTCCAGGAAGTTGGCGGGCTTGACCCCGCCGTGCTCCTCACCGGCGTAGGCCACCACGTCCAGCGTGGACATGACCAGACCCGCGCCGTTGCCGATGATCCCGACCTCACCGTCGAGCTTCACGTAGTTCAGACCCTTGGCCTTGGCCTGAACCTCCAGCGGATCGCCCTCCTCCGCGAAGGTGAGGCTCTCCAGGTCCTGGCGGAACTCGGCGTTCTCGTCCAGCGTGACCTTGCCGTCGAGAGCGACGACGCGGCCGTCCTTGGTGAGGATGAGGGGGTTGACCTCGACGAGCGTGGCGTCCTTGCCGACGAAGGCGTCCCACAGCTTCGTGATCAGCTCGGCCGCGCCTTCGGCGGCGGCCTGCGGAAGCTTGCCGGCCTTGACGATCTCAGCCGCGACGTCCTTGGGGGCGCCGGTCAGCGGGTCGACCGCGATCTTGGCGACCGCGTCGGGGTTGGTGACCGCGACCTCCTCGATCTCGACACCGCCCTCGGCGGAGCAGATCGACAGGAAGGTCCGGTTGGCCCGGTCCAACAGGAAGGAGAAGTAGTACTCCTCCGCGATGTCGGAGGCCTCCTCGACCAGGACACGGTGGACCGTGTGGCCCTTGATGTCCATACCGAGGATCTGCTCGGCCTTGGCCTGAGCGTCCTCCGGCCCGTCGGCCACCTTCACACCGCCGGCCTTACCGCGACCGCCCGTCTTGACCTGCGCCTTGACGACGACTCGGGGCTTTCCGGCGGCGGCGAACTCATCAGCGATGGCACGTGCCTCAGCGGCCGTGCTCGCCACCTTTCCCTGGGGTACGGGAACCCCGTACTCTGCGAAGAGTTGCTTCGCCTGGTATTCGAACAGGTCCACGAGGGTCCGTCCTTGTAACTCGCTGGCTCAGGATGTCTACCGGGGTGGCCTCGTCCGGATCGGCGGTGACGCTCTAGGAGTCACACAACGCGCGGCCCCAGGGGCCGAGCCGTCTACAGAGATCGAGATCGCCGCGGCGTTGCCACCCGCGACATGCGCAAAGCTTAGTCGCCCGCGATCCGGCCGCCGGACACCGGGGGCGTGTTGCCCCCGCCGATGCCGCCCCGAAAGCCGCTCATGCCGCAGCCCAGGCACGCCGGAATGGGAATTCGTGTGACCAGAGACACGATCCATAACAGACCAAACGCCCGATTCGCCCCACCGTGGGGCGACCCGCGGGTGCGACGAACATCACCGGGCCCCGGGCTTCCGATCCAGCTCACAGCGGCGACGGGGCCGCCGTGAACCGTGCGGACGCCCGACCTGCCCCGCTGCGCCCCTCAGGCGGCGTGCGCCGGGCGGATGTTCTCGCGGACCCAGTCGGCGATCTCCGAGGTCGGCGCCCCCGGTGTGAAGACGCGTGCCACACCCATGCGCTCGAGCTCCTCGATGTCGGCGTCGGGGATGATGCCCCCGCCGAAGACCCGGATGTCCGTGGCGTCGTTCTCCCGCAGCAACTCCATGACCCGGCCGAACATGGTCATGTGCGCGCCCGAGAGCACCGACAGCCCGATCGCGTCGGCGTCCTCCTGCAGCGCGGCGGCCACGATCATCTCCGGGGTCTGCCGCAGACCGGTGTAGATGACCTCCACACCCGCGTCGCGCAGCACGCGGGCCACGATCTTGACCCCGCGGTCGTGCCCGTCCAGGCCCGGTTTGGCGACGACGACCCGTGCGGCACCCTTTGACATGGCGAAACCCCTCAGTGCGTTTCCCCGGCCCCCCGTGCTCCTTGTGAGAGCGCCGCCGGGCGGACGGAGCGGAGATGATCAACTCGTCAGCAGCGTAACGCAGGTCACTGCTGGATGGCGGGCACGGGTGCGGGTATCTTCCGACCATGGGAGAAAACAGCACCGATTTCGACCAGACCAGTACAGAGGACCTGCGGGAACGCGCCACCGAACTGGCACGCAAGCGCTGGGACGTGCGGTTCTTCTGGCAGCTGTTGCGGATGATCCCGGCCGCCGAGGCGGCGGCGGGCAACGAGGAGGGCAGCCGGGCGAGCATCGCCCAGGCCTCCGGCTTCCTCTACGAGGCACTGTCCGCCGAGTCCGACCCGAAGGTGCACGAGGCCCTGCGCCCCGTCTACATCGAGTACCTGCGCGAGCACGGCCATGAGGAGGACGCGGGCGGCGGGCAGGGCGCCCACGAGGGCGGAACCGGGGGCCCGGGCCCTTACCCGCCGAACGACTGACGCCCCGCGACCGCCACGCGACCACCCCGCCGGGCGCCGGACACCGTGTCCGAAAACCGCCAGCACCGGTGACCGGCGTCGGCGAACATGGGTCTCGTGATGGACGACGACCAGCGCTACCGCGCCGTACACAGCCGTGACGCCCGCTTCGACGGAGTGTTCTACACCGCTGTGCGGACCACCGGCATCTACTGCCGCCCGAGCTGCCCGGCGGTCACTCCCAAACGGGTGAACACCCGGTTCTACCCGTCCGCGGCCGCGGCCCAGGAAGCGGGCTTTCGTGCCTGCAAGCGGTGCCGTCCCGACCTCACCCCCGGCTCGCCCCAGTGGAACATGCGGGCCGACGTCGTCGGCCGCGCCATGCGCCTGATCCAGGACGGCGCGGTCGACCGGGGCGGCGTCAGCGGCCTGGCCGCGGCCGTGGGCTACAGCGAACGCCAGCTCAACCGGCTCCTCGCCGCCGAGGTCGGCGCCGGCCCGCTGGCCCTGGCACGCACCGAACGCGCCCAGACCGCCAGGATCCTGGTCGAGACCACGGACATGCCGATGACGGACGTGGCGTTCGCGGCCGGTTTCGCCAGCGTGCGCCAGTTCAACGAGACGATGCGCACGGTGTTCGACCGCTCCCCCACACAGATGCGCGAAGGGGGCCACCGCGCCAAGTCCGTGGCACCGACCGGATCGATCACGCTGCGCCTGCCCTACCGGGCGCCCATCGAGCTCGGCCCGATGCTCGCCTTCCTGGGCGCGCGAGCCGTACCGGGAGTCGAGGAGTTCGTCGAGCTGGACGGCGGGAACGGCCCGGCCGCCTCAGGGACGCGGGACGGGCGCGCCTCCCGGTGGGTGTACCGGCGGACACTGCCGTTGCCGCACGGCCCGGGACTGGTGGAGCTGTCGGAGGGCGAGGGGCACGTGCTGTGCCGCCTGCGCCTGACCGAGCCCCGTGACCTGTCCAGCGCCGTGCGCCGGTGCCGCCAGCTCCTCGACCTCGACGCGGACCCCACCGCGGTGCACGAGGTCCTGGGCGCGGACCCGCTCCTGGGCCCCATGGTCCAGACCCACCCGGGACTGCGGTCTCCCGGGCACGTCGACCCGGCGGAGCTGGCCGTGCGCGCCGTGCTCGGTCAGCAGGTGTCCGTGCGCGCCGCCCGCACCCTCGCGGGCCGCCTCGTCGAACGCTTCGGCCGGCCGCTGCCCCCGTGCCTGGAGGCGTCCGGCGGCGGGCTGACCCACCTGTTCCCCTCCGCGCAGACCCTGGCCGAGGCCGACCCCGCCGACCTGTCGATCCCGGTCGCCCGCGGGCGCGCCCTGGTCGGCCTGGCCGAGGCGATCGCGGTCGGCAAGGTCGACCTGGGACCGGGCTCCGACCGGGAGGAGACCGAACGCGAACTCCTCGGGCTCCGGGGCATCGGCCCCTGGACGGCGGGCTACATCCGGATGCGCGGTCTGGGCGACCCCGACGTGTTCCTGCACGGGGACCTGGGTGTCCGGCTCGCCCTGGAGGCCCACGGCCGCGCGGCCACTCCGGGAGCCGCGGCTCGGGCCGCCCGGGAGTGGAGTCCGTGGCGCTCCTACGCCAACCACCTGCTGTGGGCGTCCCTGGCCGACACCCCGGCGGACGCCCCGAGCGCGACATGACACCCGAGGTGGCGGCCATAGCGCCGAACACGACAGACTTCGAACACACGAAGGGACCCGGCATGAGCATCGAGCAGGACGTACTCCCCATGGACATGGCGATCGAGCGGCGCTCGCCCAGAAGGATCGAGGTGCAGGAGTTCCGGACCCCGCTCCCGGGCCCCACGCGCTACACCGTCATGGACTCCCCCGTCGGGGAACTGACCCTGTACGGCGACGGGGAGGCCCTCGGCGGCGTACTCACTCCGGCCAAGGACGGCGCGCCCAGACCGGTCCCCGAGGACTGGGTCCTGGACCCCGCGCCCTTCCAGGAGGCGGTCCGTCAGTTGGAGGCCTACTTCGCGGGTGAGCTGACCGACTTCGACCTGCCGCTGGCCCCGGCCGGCACCCCGTGGCAGCTGCGGGTGTGGGCCGGGCTCACGACGATCCCGTACGGGGAGACCTCCAGCTACGGCCGGCTCGCGGAGGAACTGGGCCGACCGACCGCCTCACGCGCGGTGGGCATGGCCAACGGCCGCAACCCGATCAGTATCATCGTGCCCTGCCACCGCGTGATCGGCGCGGACGGCACGCTCACCGGCTACGCGGGCGGACTGGAGCGCAAGAAGTTCTTCCTCTCCCTGGAGGCCAGAACCGCCGCCGCACACCGCTGAACACCTTTTCCCGGCCGCGGGTCCGCGGCCGGGAAAAGGTGGAGCCGGAAAGGCGCGCGCCGGCCCCCGGACCCGGAAGCCCCCGAGCCGTCCCGGTGTTGGGCCGGATATGAGGATCGGACAGGCCTCCCGGCTCAGCGGTGCGAGCGTACGGGCGTTGCGGCACTACGAGGACGAAGGGCTGATCGCCCCCGGCCGGCACCACAACGGCTACCGCGACTACTGCGACTTCACGATCGCCCGGGTGCGCCGGGTCCGTTCGCTCCTGGACGTGGGACTGCCGTTGCGCCTGGTCCGAGAGGTCCTGCCGCATCTGGGGGACGAGGGCACGCCCATCACCTCGGTGTGCGACGAGTTCCTCGACGAGGTCGAGCGGTACCGCGACAACGTGGCCGCGCGCATCAGCGATCTGACCGCCCAGCAGGACACTCTCGACGCCTACCTGCGCGCTGCTCGCGATTCACACGGCCGGTCCAGGGGTTGACCCTCACGCGTGCGTGAGGCTTCTACGTTCAGGCCATGCACATCTTCGACGACCGGCCCCGCGCCGGAACTCCGGTCATGTCCGCCCTCATCCAGCGGTCCCGTCAGGGACCGTCCGACCTGGCACTGGCGACCGACGTCCCCACACCCGTCCCCGGGCCGGACGACCTGTTGGTCCGGGTCACGGCAGCGGGCGTGAACTTCGCCGACGTCATGCAGACCCGCGGCACGTACGGTGGCGGTCCGGGCGCACCGTACACGGCGGGTTTCGAGGCCGTCGGTGAGGTGGTCGGAGCGGGCTCGGGGGTACGGAAGCCGCCACCACCGGGAACCCGCGTGGTCGGGACCGGCCCGGGGGCCTTCGCTCAGTACATGACGATGCCCGCCGTGAGCGTCATCGACGTTCCGGCCGGCTGGGCCGACGCGGCCGCCCTGGGTATGGAGCTCAACTGGGCGACCGCGCTCGCCGCGCTGGTCCCCCTCGGAGGGGTGGGCCCCGGATCGGTCGTCCTCGTCCATGCCGCCGCCGGCGGGGTCGGGCAGGCCGCGGTCACGCTGGCCCTGCACTACGGAGCACGAGTCATCGCCACCGCGGCCCCTTCCAAGCACGGGGTGCTCAGGGCATTGGGCGCCCATGAGGTCCTGGACAGCTCCCGCCCGGACCTCGCCGACGAGATCACGCGCAGGACAGGTGGGGTGGATCTCGTCTTGGAGTCCGTGGGCAGAGCGACGTTCGCGGCGAGCCTGGCGGTGACGAAGCCGATCACCGGTCGCATCGTGGTCTTCGGCCACAGCTCTGGCGAGGCGACGGTGAGTTCCCACGAACTGACCTTCCAGCACCCGGTCCAGATCTTGGGCCTGCACATCGGGACACTGGCCTCGTCCGCACCAGAGATGTACGCGGGTCTGCTGAGCGAACTCAGCGACCTCGTGTCCGCCCGCGTCTACCTCCCGGGAACACCTACGGTCCACCCCCTGGCGGAGGGACCGAGGGTGCTCCACGATATGGAGGCCAGACGCACCCAGGGCAAACACGCCCTGGACCCCTGGGCCTGAGCCCCCGACCGCCGAGTTCCTCAACGGTCTGATTTTCCAAATTCGTCATACGGAACACTTACGCTCTGTAGCGTTCGGCTATGCCCGGTTTCGATCACGAACTCAAGGTGCGGTTGTTCCAGAACAATCCGGAGTTGGCTCCGATCATGCTCCGCGACACCATCGGCTGCCCTGTCCCGGACTACGCCCGGGTCGAACTAGGTTGCACCGATCACACGAAGCTTAAACCTGTCCCTTTCAAGTCCGACAGCGTTGTCGTCCTCTACGACGAGGATGGAGCCAGGAAGCTGGCCATCATCGCGGAGGTCCAGCACAAGAAGGATGCGGACAAGCCCTACTCCTGGCCGCTGTACGTGGCCAGTGTCTGGGAGATCATGCGTTGCCCGGTCAGACTCATGGTGGTCTGCCCGGACGCCAGTACCGAGCGGTGGGCCCGCGAACCCATCCGCTTCGAGGCCGGCGGTACCACTCTCGTTCCCGCCGTGTTGGGGCCGAGCAACACCCCCGTCATCGACGACGTCGAGCGGGCTGTGGCCCTCCCAGAACTGTCCGTACTCTCAGCCGCCGCTCACGGTGACAACCCCGCAGTCCTCAAGGCGGCCGAAGCCGCCCTCGATCCGCTGCCCGATCACACACGTCTTATCTACAATGACTTCATCGAGTCGAAGCTCAGCGAGTCGGCTCGGCTCATGTGGGAGGAACTCATGGCGACCGGCACCTACGAGTGGCAGAGCGACTTCGCCCGCAAGTACGTCGGCCAAGGCCGCAAGGAGGGCCGCGAGGAGGGCCGCGAGGAAGGTCGGGAGGAGGGTCGAGAGGAAGGCCGGCTCCTGGCCAAGCATGACGCTCTCCTCAGGGAACGGCGGGGCATCCCTGTGAGCGAGCACGAACGCTCACGGATCAACGCCTGCGACGACCTCGACCAGCTCGACACCTGGTTCGACCGTGCCATCACGGCCACCTCGACGGCAGAACTGTTCGACTGATACCGCTACGACAAGGAAGGCCCCGGCAACGCACCGGGGCCTCTGTTCGGCCCCAAGATTCACAAACGCACAAACTTGGGCACAAAAAAAAGGGGAGGAACCACCCCACAAGGCGACCCCTCCCCCCAAAAAAAACCGTGGCAGCAACCTACTCTCCCACCCCACCACAGGGCAGTACCATCAGCGCAAGGAGACTTAACGACCGGGTTCGGAATGAGACCGGGTGTGACCCTCCCACCATAACCACCACGGAAACCAAACACCCACCACAAACCCAGCTCAACCCCACAAAAGGGGAACCAGATCCACAACGGGAAAACCGTAGGAAATGTGAAAAATATGCGCGAGCACCCAATTATCTGCAGCGGACAAGCCCTCGGCCTATTAGTACCGGTCAGCTCCACCCCTCACAGGGCTTCCACACCCGGCCTATCAACCCCGTCGTCTACAGGGAGCCTTACCCTCTCAAAGGAGGCAGGAGACCTCATCTCGAAGCAAGCTTCCCGCTTAGATGCTTTCAGCGGTTATCCCTCCCGAACGTAGCAAACCAGCCATGCCCTTGGCAGGACAACTGGCACACCAGAGGTTCGTCCGTCCCGGTCCTCTCGTACTAGGGACAGCCCTTCTCAAGTCTCCAACGCGCACAGCGGATAGGGACCGAACTGTCTCACGACGTTCTAAACCCAGCTCGCGTGCCGCTTTAATGGGCGAACAGCCCAACCCTTGGGACCAACTCCAGCCCCAGGATGCGACGAGCCGACATCGAGGTGCCAAACCATCCCGTCGATATGGACTCTTGGGGAAGATCAGCCTGTTATCCCCGGGGTACCTTTTAGCCGTTGAGCGACACCGCTTCCACACGCCGGTGCCGGATCACTAGTCCCAGCTTTCGCTCCTGCTCGACACGTCCGTCTCACAGTCAAGCTCCCTTGTGCACTTACACTCAACACCTGATTACCAACCAGGCTGAGGGAACCTTTGGGCGCCTCCGTTACTCTTTGGGAGGCAACCGCCCCAGTTAAACTACCCACCAGACACTGTCCCCGAACCGGATCACGGTCCAAAGTTAGATGCCCGAAACAGTCAGAGTGGTATTTCACCAACGCCTCCACCGCCACTAGCGTGACGACTTCACAGGCTCCCACCTATCCTACACAAACCATCCCAAACACCAATGTCAAGCTATAGTGAAGGTCCCGGGGTCTTTCCGTCCTGCTGCGCGAAACGAGCATCTTTACTCGTAGTGCAATTTCACCGGGCCCATGGTTGAGACAGTGGGGAAGTCGTTACGCCATTCGTGCAGGTCGGAACTTACCCGACAAGGAATTTCGCTACCTTAGGATGGTTATAGTTACCACCGCCGTTTACTGGCGCTTAGATTCCCAGCTTCGCAGGCCGAAACCCACTAACCAGTCCTCTTAACGTTCCAGCACCGGGCAGGCGTCAGTCCGTATACAGCGTCTTACGACTTCGCACGGACCTGTGTTTTTAATAAACAGTCGCTTCCCCCCGCTATCTGCGACCCCACCCAGCTCAGGCCGTAAAGACCATCACCAGACAGGGCTCCCCTTCTCCCAAAGTTACGGGGACAATTTGCCGAGTTCCTTAACCATGGTTCACCCGAACGCCTCGGTATTCTCTACCTGACCACCTGCGTCGGTTTAGGGTACTGGCCCACACACGAACTCGCTAGAGGCTTTTCTCGACAGCATGGGATCACTCACTTCACCGAAAACGGCTCGGCATCACGTCTCAGCCTCACGGTGTGCGGATTTGCCAACACACCGGCCTACACGCTTACCCCCGGACAACCACCGCCGGGTAGAGCTACCCCTCCTGCGTCACCCCATCACTTACCTACTACAACATCGGTTCCCAGACCAGCCACAACCTCGACCCGAAGGTCTCAGAAGGAGCCGGCGTGGTTAGCATCCGTCGCCTCGGTACTGGGCGCTCGTGCACGGGTACGGGAATATCAACCCGTTATCCATCGACTACGCCTGTCGGCCTCGCCTTAGGTCCAGACTCACCCTGGGCGGATTAACCTGCCCCAGGAACCCTTAGTCAATCGGCGGCAACGTTTCTCACGTTGCTTTCGCTACTCATGCCTGCATTCTCACTCGCACACCCTCCACCACACGATCACTCGGCAGCTTCTCCGGATGCACGACGCTCCCCTACCAACCCCAAGAACAAGTCTTGAGCTTCACAGCTTCGGCGGTGTACTTAAGCCCCGCTACATTATCGGCGCAGAACCACTTGACCAGTGAGCTATTACGCACTCTTTAAAGGATGGCTGCTTCTAAGCCAACCTCCTGGTTGTCTGGGCAACTCCACAACCTTTCCCACTTAGCACACGCTTAGGGGCCTTAGCTGATGATCTGGGCTGTTTCCCTCTCGACTACGAAGCTTTATCCCCCGCAGTCTCACTGCCACGCTCTAACTTAACCGGCATTCGGAGTTTGGTCTGACGTCAGTAACCTTGTAGGGCCCATCAGCCAAACAGTAGCTCTACCTCCAGCAAGAAACACGTGACGCTGCACCTAAATGCATTTCGGGGAGAACCAGCTATCACGGAGTTTGATTGGCCTTTCACCCCTACCCACACCTCATCCCCCAGGTTTTCAAACCCTGGTGGGTTCGGGCCTCCACGAGGTCTTACCCCCGCTTCACCCTGGACATGGGTAGATCACTCCGCTTCGGGTCCACAGCATGCGACTCAAACGCCCTATTCAGACTCGGTTTCCCTACGGCTACCCCACACGGGTTAACCTCGCCACACACCATGACTCGCAGGCTCATTCTTCAAAAGGCACGCCATCACCAAAGACAAGCTTCAGCTCTGACGGCTTGACAGCACACGGTTTCAGGTACTATTTCACGACCCCTCACCGGGGCACTTTTCACCTTTCCCTCACGGTACTAGTGCACTATCGGTCATCAGGACGTATTTTGGCTTAGCAGGTGGTCCTGCCAGATTCACACGGAATTTCACGGGCTCCGCGCTACTCGGGAACACACCAACACCTAGCCGGCAACTTCGTCTACGGGACTCTCACCCACTACGGTTTCCGCTTCCCAACGGATTCAACTATCACCAGCATCAGCGCTCCGGGCCGACAGACCCGAAAAAGATGCGCCCCACAACCCCGCACACGCAACGACTGCCGTCTATCACACGCATACGGTTTAGCCTCTTCCCCGTTCGCTCACCACTACTAGGGGAATCACTTTTGTTTACTCTTCCTACGGGTACTGAGATGTTTCACTTCCCCGCGTCACCACCAACCACCCTATACATTCAGGTGGCGGCAACCCGACACAACTCGGGCTAGGTTTTCCCCATTCGGACAACCCACGGATCAAAGCTCGGTTGACAGCTCCCCGTGGCCTATCGCGGCCTCCCACGTCCTTCATCGGCGCCCTGATGCCAAGGCCATCCACCGTGTGCCACTATCACTTGGCCACTACAGATAATAAGATGCTCGCGCACACTATTCACAAATCAAAACACCAACCGCAACACCCCGACACCACTCACACCAAACGAGATCCTCGTCCCGATGGCACCTGAAGAGTTCTCAGAGGCGGTCCGCGGGAAACAACACAACCCACCAGACCCACAAGGTCCGATGGTCCGAGGTTGCTTCCTCAGACACCCAACAGCGCGCCCCTGGCGCTTCTAGTCACCAGGAGCAAAGTTCGATTCCTTCAAGCCACTCCCGACACCCAGCACAGACAACCTGTACCGGCCGGGTCCACTTTCGAGTCCGGCCAACCATAGGAAAGAGTTGGCCTTTGAAAGACTCCTTAGAAAGGAGGTGATCCAGCCGCACCTTCCGGTACGGCTACCTTGTTTACGACTTTCGTCCCAATCGCCAGCCCCACCTTCACTCATTCCCTCCCCGAAGGGTTAGCCACAAGTTTCGGGTGTTTGCCGACTTTCATGACGTGACGGGCGGTGTGTACAAGGCCCGGGAACGTATTCACCGCGCGTTGCTGATCCGCGATTACTAGCGACTCCACCTTCATGGGGTCGAGTGCAGACCCCAATCCGAACTGAGACCGGCTTTTAGGGATTCGCTCCACCTTACGGTATCGCACGCCCATTGTACCGGCCATTGTAGCATGTTTGCAGCCCAAGACATAAGGGGCATGATGACTTGACGTCGTCCCCACCTTCCTCCGAGTTGACCCCGGCAGTCTCCCATGAGTCCCCACCATTACGTGCTGGCAACATGGAATAAGGGTTGCGCTCGTTGCGGGACTTAACCCAACATCTCACGACACGAGCTGACGACAGCCATGCACCACCTGTCACCCACCAACTAAATGACCCCACATCTCTGCAGGTCCACGGGTGATGTCAAAACCTTGGTAAGGTTCTTCGCGTTGCGTCGAATTAAGCAACATGCTCCGCCGCTTGTGCGGGCCCCCGTCAATTCCTTTGAAGTTTTAGCCTTGCGGCCGTACTCCCCAGGCGGGGGCGCTTAATGCGTTAGCTACGGCGCGGAAACCGTGGAAAGTCCCCACACCTAGCGCCCAACGTTTACGGCATGGACTACCACGGGTATCTTAATCCTGTTGCTCCCCATGCTTTCGCTCCTCAGCGTCAGGTAAGGCCCAGAGACCCGCCTTCGCCACCGGTGTTCCTCCTGATATCTGCGCATTTCACCGCTACACCAGGAATTCCAGTCTCCCTACCTACCTCTAGCATGCCCGTAATCCACTGCAGAACCGGAGTTAAGCCCCGGTCTTTCACAGCAGACGCGACACGCCGCCTACGAGCTCTTTACGCCCAATAATTCCGGACAACGCTCGGACCCTACGTATTACCGCGGCTGCTGGCACGTAGTTAGCCGGTCCTTATTCCCCACCTACCGTCAACCCCCACGAGAACGTGGAGCCTGCGTTGGTGGTAAAAGAGGTTTACAACCCGAAGGCCGTCATCCCCCACGCGGCGTCGCTGCGTCAGGCTTTCGCCCATTGCGCAATATTCCCCACTGCTGCCTCCCGCAGGAGTCTGGGCCGTGTCTCAGTCCCAGTGTGGCCGGTCGCCCTCTCAGGCCGGCTACCCGTAATCGCCTTGGTAGGCCTTTACCCCACAACTAGCTGATAGGCCGCGAGCCCATCCCTGACCGATAAAACTTTCCACCGTCCACCATGAGGTGGCCGGTCGTATCCGGTATTAGACGGCGTTTCCACCGCTTATCCCAGAGTCAGGGGCAGGTTGCTCACGTGTTACTCACCCGTTCGCCGCTCGTGTACCCCGAAGGGCCTTACCGCTCGACTTGCATGTGTTAAGCACGCCGCCAGCGTTCGTCCTGAGCCAGGATCAAACTCTCCATAAAGGTCATACAACCCTAACCCGGCCACCGCGGACGGTACCTGGGCGGGTAAACCTAGAAGTAATCCTGACCGACCATCTTACGATGGCCAATCAAAGGAACCCTTCACACCGAAGTGTGACGGGGCCAAAACAAACATGGCTTAAAGAAATTCAAACACGCGCTGTTGAGTTCTCAAGAAGCAACCGCTCATCCCGTACAAGCCCCGGTGCCGTTTCCGGCCCGTTCGCTCTTCCGTGGAAGGCTGTCTTGTCTGCGTTTCCACCGCTGTGAGCGGCTTGGACGCTTCGTTGTGTCTTTACTTTATCAGGTGTTCCGTGCCCCGCCAAATCGGCGGTTTCGGAGCAATTGATCGGGGTAAAGCCCGTTTCGCTTCTTCCGACCCGGCGAATTCGCCCGGCCTTTGAAGCAACTCCCCGAGCCTACCCGACCCGAAACACTGCTCGAACCGGAAGTTCGGATCCCGACCCCGTCCCACCGTCAGGTCGTGCACAGCACGCCGCACGGGAGAGTGAGGTCTGGAAGTTGGAGAGTGACCGGCACGCCCGCCGCTCCTGTGGAGCCGCGTTTCGTCTCGCTCGGTCTTGGCCAACTCTACCCCCGGCCGGGAGTGCGTCGGACACGTTTCAGGAAACTCCGGGTGTCGTGGCTTACAGCGCAGCCGCAACACCGGACGAACAGCCACGTAACGGGCCGCTCCGGCGACCCTCGCGCTCAGAGCTTCTCGATCGGCGCGTACTTGACCAGGAAGTCCTTCTCGCCGATGTCGGCACCGAAGTCGATGCGCGCCTTCGTCTTGTCCCCCGAGCCCTCGACCAGCTGGACCCGTCCCATACCGAAGGAGTCGTGGTTGACCAGGTCGCCCACGCTCAGCGTCGGGGCCTCCTTGGTCGGCCGGGCCGCGCCTGCGCGCGAACGCGATCCACCGCCGAAGCCGCCACCGAAGCCGGCACTCGAACCTCCGCCGCCCCAGCCACCGGACAGGCCGCGGCTGGGCGGCGGCGCCAGTGTGGACTCCGCCCGGCGCCAGTCCACCAGCGTGGACGGATCTCGTCGAGGAAGCGCGACGCCGGGTTGTAGGACGGTGTCCCCAGGCACTGCGCACGGCGGCCCGGCTCAGGTAGAGCAGTTTCTGGGCGCGCGTGATGCCCACGTAGGCCAACCGCCGCTCCTCCTCCAGCTCCGACTTGTCCCCGAGCGTCCGGGTGTGCGGGAAGACCCCGTCCTCCATGCCGGTCAGGAACACCGCCGGGAACTCCAGCCCCTTGGCCGCGTGCAGGGTCATCAGCGTGACCACCCGCCCTCGTCGTCCGCGTCGGGGATCTGGTCGGTGTCGGCCACCAGCGCGATGCGCTCCAGGAAGTCGACGAGCGTCGGGTCCCCGGGGTCGAGCGCCGATCCCGCTTCCCCGCCGTCCTCACCCTCCTCGTCGGAGGGCTCCTGCTCCAGCAGCGTCGCGAAGGTGTGCTCGAACTCCCGGGCCACGTCCACGAACTCCTCCAGGTTCTCCACCCGGCTCTCGTCCTGGAGGTCCTTGGACTCCGCGAGCTCCGACAGGTACCCGGTCTTGCTCAGCACCGCCTCGACGATCTCCGCCGGCGTGCCGGTCGGGACCGTCTTGCCCAGCTCCTCCAGCAGGGCGACGAACGACTGGATCGCCTTGGCCGAGCGGGCCGCGATCCCGGGCGCCTCGTCGACCCGGCGCAGCGCCTGGGAGAACGAGATCCGCTCCCGGGCGGCGAAGAGCTCGACGGCCTCCTCCGCCCGCGCGCCGATCCCGCGCTTGGGCACGTTGAGGATGCGGCGCAGGCTGACCGTGTCCTCGGGGTTGGCCAGTACCCGCAGGTAGGCCAGGATGTCGCGGATCTCCTTGCGCTCGTAGAAGCGCACGCCCCCGACG